>BBDJ01000005.1 GCA_001312325.1 Lysinibacillus pakistanensis
TGCAATAGTGTATAACTTTAAATATTTTCTTCCTTCAAAAATCATTAAATGGATAGAATAGTGATACAATTCTATAGCTGTTTACCTACATTTTGTGCATAAAACTACTTTGTAACAATACATAATCACTTATAGCTAACACTGCTTTTGTATAGGGAAATGTTACCTAAACTACATATTTAGCAATATAGTGATGGCTAAGACTTCAAGTTATCACTTTACATTTGCGTAAAATACCAGAAGAAAATACGATCAACTCCCTCGTTTTGAAAAAGGGCTATACTTTTTAATTTGTCACCTTGATTTCATTGACATAATAGTATTTCAACAACATGCAAAATCCCGTATTTTCTAATGAATACGGGATTTTAAATATAAAATGTAAGGAGTATTTTAGGTTCAGTATGATGGCAAGGGATAGTTGCAAACCCCATGAAAAATTCCTTATCAATTATGCCTCAGGTAATTGATAAGGATTCGGCTTTGTCCTTAGACCTTCGTGATACAGGTCAATTAGCCGTTATCGCATGAATGCGATGATCTTAGGCGTAGTGCTAACGCAGCGACAGCTGTTGCTTTGAAATGGGGTTTGATTATAAAAATCCCACAAACGTCAATAAAAAGAATCGATTTTGAAAAAAAGATTGATCAGTATCTATGTCTGTAGCTCTATTCTTGTAAAAATAGCAGGATTTTCTGATTCTTCAATTATTTATTAGCAGAACAAAAGAAGAAGTCTTACAATTGAGAGAAAATGACTCGTGAATGTTACGGTCACGAAATGGCTAGAACAAAATATAACCAAATTAAAAACCACAAATGGGATTAACACCACTTGTGGTATATCATGTTAATTAATTGGGTAATTTCTAGAAAATACTCCGTGAAAGCTCTATATACAAAGCAAGAGTGTTAAGAAAATTATTTTATTTTCTCCGATAAAATATGCACACCTATATAAACAGCTGTAAAAATGATTGCACGCATTATCGCTTCAGACAAAGGGTATTTTTGATAAAATAATAGAATAAGCAGCATTACGATACAAAACAAACTATAAAAAATCAATTTTTTTTTCATGTTCCACCTCTTGATATTCAATTTCAATCTACACGATTTCTAGTAGGTACAACATGAATAAAATTGACTATTCCAAATTTATTGTACATACCATTTGGAAATTGTATAACTACCATCTCTAGCAACCACTATACGATAACGATAATGCCAAGTATTGTCTTTTCCTGTTTCACTGATATAAACAATAATTTCTTTCGTGCCTACAAGTGGGACAGCTGTATAAAGGATAGGTCCAATGATTGGAGTATTATACGTCACCATTGCAGTCATTGCAGAAACAAAATTCTTTTTCTCCTTAACAAGCTCACCTGTTTTTAAGTTATTCTCGCTTTTAAAAGTGCACTTCCGGCTTTAGCTAAAGAACCTGTTGCTGCATTAAACCAAGTCTGTGTCGCATTTTGTACATAATAATGATATCCCTGACGTTCATACATTATAAACTTTCCGTCAAAATTGTAAATTCTAATGGAACACCATTGAAAATATTGCACTTACATAACGAAAGGCTTGTAAATGTACAAAGTATATTTCTTGTAACATCATTTATTAGCTCCTAAATTTTCGGCTATAGGAGAATGCGTTATAAATTAATAAAATAGTAAGGTAATTAACAGGGGATTTTAAGGTTAAAGTGCTAGACTACTAACAATGCTTAATCAATTTCATAAGGGAAGGGGAAGCAACATGAATTTTTTTCGATTTACTTGTAATCAGCATAAACTCCATTCTCCTGGGGAGGTTCCTGTTTTTTAGTAAATCTAGGAATAGATTGAATATTTTCTTATTAATTTGTGCTGGGATGATAACAGGACTTCACATGCTTATTGAGGGCTATAGATGGCAAATATTACCTGCATATTTACTACTCTTACTGCCATGTATTCAATTTCTCTTTTTTTTGGAAAAATAACATCTCCACATCTTGGCTAGCACGAATAGTAAAGGGGTTCTTATATATCCTTTGGTTATATGTAGTATTTGAATTACCTATCATTGCCCCAATGTTTTCGTTTCCAGAGCCATCAGGACCATATAAAATCGGAACAACCAGCCTCCATCTAGTTGATAAAAACAGGCTTGATGAATACACAAAAGATCCGGATGATCATAGGGAATTAATGATTCAAATTTGGTATCCTGCAGAAGTTAACAAGAATGAGTTAACAGCTCCTTATACTGCTCATTCAAAAGAGCTAGCGGCTGGTCTACAGACAGCTTTACCTTTACCACAGTTTGCCCTCCAGCATTTGAATAAAATTCAAACACATTCCTATCAAGATGCACAATTAGTCAAGAATGAATCTGGTTGGCCAGTATTACTGTTTTCACATGGGATGAATTTATATCGATATCAAAATACCTTTCAAGTAGAAGAATTAGTGAGCCATGGCTATATCGTTGTCGGCATAGATCATACATATGATGCTGCAGCTACTGTATTTCCTGATGGACGTACAGTTCTAAATTCTCCTCAATTAGATGACGGTATGCCTGCTCTCGATAAACATATAGCAGTATGGACAGATGATGTAACCTTCGTACTAGACCAGCTTGAAAAGTTTAACCAAACAAAGAACGAAGAATTATATCATTCTATGGATATGAGGAAAATCGGCATGTTTGGTCACTCTTATGGTGGAGCTACTGCTATGCAAATGTTGCTGCGCGATGATCGAGTAAAAGCTAGTATTAATATGGATGGAGGCTTATTTGGAGACGATGCACCAAAGCAAGGGGTAGGCAAACCTTTTTTTAATGATGAATGCCGATGAAATGGAGAAATATATGACTGAGGCAAAGAATTCAGAGAAAAATGATTTAGCAACAACCCTATTTAAAGAGTTTGATAGACGACAAGCGCTTGCTTTAAAGGGTGGAGGCTATTCATTGACCATTCCAAACACAAGTCATGCCAGCTTTACGGATACTTCTTTATTCTTAAAACTTTTACAATCAAAAGGAGAAGATCCACAATATGTTCATCAAATCATTAATGAGGTTAGTCTTGAATTCTTCAATCAATACGTGAAAGATGATGCAGCAGCTTCAATGAAAAAAATAGCTGATCGTTATCCAAAAATTCAATTGACTAAATATAAATAATCAATCGGATTTCTTAACATGTTAAGTAGTCCAGAAGTTCTTGTTCAAAATGAAGGATAAGGATTTGATAGACTTTGTAAGACAATAAAAAGAAAACCCGAACTATTCCGTGAAACTCTAATTGAGTGTTTCGTATAGTTCGGGTTTTCTGTTTATTTTTCATTATTTATTAAAAACATGCGACAATAGGCAGTTATACCCTGCCTCTATGATTGAACTAATATTTTGGAGATAATTTATACTGTTGTTTTCATCAATCTAACAACGACTTTCCACATTTATATCTTCAAAACTATAAATGGTTAAGCTCTTGTTGGATACAACTTGGCTTTCTAATTGGAGAACGTGTCACAAAGTATAGCATCCATTCGTTATATAGAGTGAGAGGAGGGAATATATGAAAACTAAAAATAAGGATTATGAAAAAATGGTAGAACTATACGAGTTGTATGAACAAAAAATTTATTATGTAGCTTATTCCATTTTAAATAATATTCAGCAAGCTGAAGATATAGTTCAAGAGACGTTTATTATTCTCTATCAGAATATGGAAAAAATCTACAGCTTGAACACTGAAGAGCTTAAACGTTACATATTGAGAATTGCGAAAAACAAATCAATTGATGGCTACCGGAAAAATAAACGACATGAAATGTTTTTAGATGAATATCAAAAAGAATCGCCAGAAGTAGCAGATGAAAATATTGAAGAGTGGGAGCAGCGTTCAATATGTGAGGTACAAATTGATACATTGCTTAGAGAGTTAAATGACTCTTACAGACAGATTTTTAAATACAAAATCTTCTATAACTTAACGTATCAGGAAATTTCAAAAATAATGGGGATCACTGAAGTCAATGCCCGCAAGCAATTTGAACGAGCTCGAAAACGAGTACAGAATATGATAGGAGGTATAGAAAATGACGAATTCAAAGAACTCCAAAAATATGTATGACATTGCTGAGAAAATCGCTTTAGACGATTTTGATCATCAAAATGAACAACATAAATTTTCACATACCTACATGCACAAAAAGAAAATGTTTATGGAGGAAATTAAGTTGAACAATAAACAGTCACTGCAAAAACGTAAAAAGAATCGCATTTTAATCGCCGCTGCTGCTTAATGTTTGGTATACCAACAACTGCTTTTGGTGCAGTTAAAGTCTACGATATGATTGTTCAAAAACAAAATTACGAAGTAAATGTCTCAGTGTCAGATAATACCTCAAAAAAAGAAGGACAATTGGTATAAACTAAAAGTAAATTATTTACCAGAAAATATGGTAGAAGACAAAAATGCTCCTTTGAAATATTCATTTAAAGATAACTACGCAATGGGCGGGTTTTCGTTCTATCTTTGGAGAGTAGGTAAAAATTCCAATTTTCAAACTCTATACACAAAAAGCTATGAAGAAAAAGAGATAAATGGTAAGAAAGCAGTGATTGTCAAAAAAGATACTGGAAACAAAAGTTTAGTATTTGATAGAAAGGTCTATCTTTTATTTGAAGAAGAGGGGATTATGGTAGACGTTGAATTTGGCAATGATGTAAGTGAAGAACTTATGATGAAGGTCATGGAAAACATTTCACTTGAGCCACATCAAAAGAAATGGCATCATTTATAGCAGATTTCGATGATCCTCTTTATAGTGAAGAGGATGAACCAATCGAATTTAGCGTTATTCCTTTGAAAAAAAGACAGCAAACAACTATTTAGTGTAGGAGAAAAGGTTCCAGTAACCATAGATCAAATAAGCAGATTAGACAATCTTGAATTTGTTATCGAAAAAGTTGAAATCTTTGATTCAATCACAGATTTTAAACAAAATAACTTTAATGGAGTTGGCCTAAGAAGCTTAAGTAGGTATAAAGCTTTAGATCAGAAAAAGATATTGTTACCGTATAGACGGGATATATATAAAGTTGGTAATGGTAAAGATTCAATTTATGAATTAGTAGACTCAAAATTAGTGGCTCCTAAATTTGTCTACCTAACTACAAGAGTGAAAAACATTGGTAAAGAGGCAACAGAAGAAATCTATATGCGTCCAACTATACAAGTGCTTAAAAATAAAAATAATGCATGGCACTATGCTGGAGAAGATGGAATTGACGAAAAAAAGTATTATGACGGGTGAGGTTGATTATCTAGCACCTCATGGAAAGGGAAAAGCTTTTTACAATATAGGAAATATCCAACCCGAACAAACGATTAACATGAACTTAGGTTATTTTGTAGACGAGGATAAGCTAGATTCTATCTTCCTTAATGTTTTCGGCGATTACAGTAGTTTTAATGGATCTGAAAACATGAATGCAAAAGATCGTTGGTGGATTGATATTCGTAAATAGGAAAAATGATAGAAATAAGTAGTCTATGGCCTTTCAAAGCATATAACCTAATTTTAGTAATGGGAAACAGGTCATTTATCAAAGAATATACAGTAAATGAACGGGAATTCGTAATGGACTAAAGGCAGATCCATTTGGCTGAACTATTAGTTATAGACTTTGAGATTGAAAAAGAAATTAATTATTCGATTCTTATTTTTGAGCATAATAACGTAGGAAAGAAGGTAGTATTTTGAAAACAACAGGAAATTTTACAGACAAGGCCGATATATATGCGAAATATCGACCTAGTTATCCTAATGAATATATTGATTATTTGTTTTCAGCTAACCAACTGAATAGTGATCGGATTGTGGCCGATATTGGTTCAGGTACAGGAATATTTAGCCACCAGCTGCTTGAAAGAGGATTACATGTTATTGGCGTTGAGCCGAATAATGATATGAGAAATGTGGCTGAGCAATCATTAAACATACATTCTCGATTTATATCAATAAATGCAACTGCTGAAAATACCACTTTAAAAGAGAATAGCGTAGATTTAGTAACGGTCGCCCAAGCATTTCATTGGTTTGATAAAAAAAAGCATTCAAAATCGAATGTCAACGGATTTTAAAACAAAAGGCAAATGTTGCTCTTGTTTGGAATAGCAGAGATTTAACTAGTCCAATTATTAAAGAGAATGCAGAGATTTGCCAAAAGACCTGTTCAAATTTCAAAGGATTTAGCGGTGGGATGGAGGAAACTTCAGAAGTATTTAACAGCTTTTTTTAACGATGGAAAGTATGAGTTTAAAAAAATATCAAAATGATTTACTTTTTGATTATGAAGGTTTTTTTGGGAAGGAATTTGTCAGCGTCCTATGCTCCGAAAAAAAATGATGAAGAGTATAAACGATTTGTTTTTCTCCTGACAGAGTTATTCGAAAAATACAGTAAGAATGGAAAAATTGTTCTCCAAAACATAACACGTAGCTATCTAGGTAATGTCTGAACATCCGAACCATAAAAGGACTTATTTCGAAGTTCCCATTTAACTTTTAGATGATTAATTACTACTATAACTCCAAGGATAAAAAACTCGTTTAGTATGAACATCCCTATTGTTAGATACTATATCGCATTGGAGGTGCAGTTTTTAAAGGGGATTTTCAAAATATTATCTACAAAATATAGAATTCATTATGAACAAATGTTCAAATGGATTCTTTTTTTTAGCAGTTTTTATATCAATGGTATAAAAGTTTTGTTTCGTTCCATATTAATTATGTTGCTTTGATAAGTAATGAGATTTTTATCTAAAAAATTCATCTAATAAAGTGAAATTATTAGAAAGTGTAAATTAGCAGATATTATTAAAAGCGCGAGTGGAATTACATGTTGAAGCAACGAAAGATGTTCTAAAAGTAACAGTATGTGCTGATGCTATTATTTTCAGTGTTCCCACACGGTTACAGAAAAAAAATTTACTATAGATAGGGGAGCAAAAGATGGATATCCTCCTAGCGATTTTACCAGCTCTTTTTTTGGGGAAGTATTGTGCTCTTTAATGTCAAGCTTGGTGGTGGTCCCTATAGCCAAGTGCTTGGAACAACAATTGGAGCACTTCTCTTCTCTATAGGAGTTTATTTTGTTGTTAAACCTGTGTTGACACCTGTAGTTTTGGGAGTCGGAATTGTATCAGCCTTTTTGGCATTAGGGCAGGCAAATCAATTAAAAAGCATTGATTTAATGGGCGTTTCTAAAACAATGCCCATTTCAACAGGTCTACAATTGGTTGCAACAACATTATTTGGAGTCATTGTCTTCCATGAATGGTCGACTACAATATCCGTTATCTTAGGTATCCTTGCATTGATCAGTATTTTGATTGGTATCGTTCTTACATCGCTGCCAAATCCAGAGGAGAAAAAAAGAAGAGCAAGGGAAAAATTTAAGAAAAGGAATTTTAATTTTACTCGTTTCTACTTTTGGTTATTTAGTCTATGTGGTGGTTATCCGCTTATTTGATGTAAATGGATGGTCGGCTCTATTACCGCAAGCAATCGGAATGGTCATAGGTGGAATTCTATTAACATTTAAACACAAACCATTCAATAAATATGCGATTCGTAATATTATTCCAGGTTTAGTTTGGGCTGCAGGGAATATGTTTTTATTTATCTCACAGCCACGTGTAGGAGTTGCCACAAGTTTTTCTCTTTCTCAAATGGGGATCGTGATTTCAACTTTAGGCGGAATTTTTATTATAGGTGAGAAAAAAACCAAACGACAACTTATAGCAATTTTCATTGGGATTATCTTTATAGTCGCTGCTGGAATTATGCTAGGGATGGCGAAAGCATAGGGAGGAGAATTTTATATGTATCCAGATTTAGAAGGAAAAGTTATTGTTATTACAGGTGCTTCAACAGGATTAGGAAAAGCAATGGCATTACGCTTTGGCGAGGAAAAGGCAAAAGTTATCGTTAATTTTCGTTCAAATGAAAAAGAGGCAAATGTGGTTGTTGAAGAAGTGAAAAAAGCAGGTGGGGAAGCCATTGCCGTAGAAGGAGATGTGTCAGTTGAAGGGGATGTCATCAACCTCGTCCAGACTGCTGTAAATAAGTTTGGAACCCTCGATGTGATGATTAATAACGCTGGTATAGAAAATCCTGTACCCTCACATGAAATGCCGCTCGATGATTGGAATAAAGTAATCAATACGAATTTAACAGGGGCATTTTTAGGAAGTAGAGAAGCGATTAAATACTTCGTGGAAAATGATATTAAAGGTTCTGTTATCAATATGTCCAGTGTTCATGAGCAAATTCCTTGGCCTTTGTTCGTGCATTATGCGGCTAGTAAAGGGGGCATAAAATTAATGACTGAAACTTTAGCGTTAGAATATGCTCCAAAAGGAATTCGTGTCAATAACATCGGACCTGGAGCGATCAATACGCCTATAAATGCTGAAAAATTTGCAGATCCAGCAAAACGTGCTGATGTAGAAAGCATGGTTCCGATGGGGTATATAGGAAAACCAGAAGAAATTGCTGCTGTAGCAGTATGGCTTGCTTCCTCACAAGCTAGTTATGTAACAGGGATTACCCTATTTGCCGATGGTGGGATGACCTTATACCCTTCTTTCCAAGCAGGTCGTGGGTAAATAAATAACTGCAACGACAGAGAATTAGTTTCCTCATCAGAGTAGTATACTCCATTAATAAAATATAAATAAAAATTGGCATTGGAATCTAACCTTTCCAATGCCTTTCTATAATCTACAAGAACGCCCATTACAAACGAAGAATTATTAGATGGGGAATTGGGTATGAATACATATTACACATTTAACAATACTAAGTACGGATTCCACTTGCTTTTGGGATGAAAAATAAAGGAGGGAAATAAAAATGGATGATCTGTATCCACGTTTATCAAAAGATAATGCAGCATTACTTTTAGTTGATCACCAGACTGGATTGATTTCTGGTTTAGTAAGGGACTATGGTGTTGATGAATTTAAAAATAACGTCCTTGCTCTTGCTAATACCGCTAAGTTTTTTTGATCTACCTGTCATATTAACTACAAGCTTTGAAAACGGACCAAATGGACCACTTATGCAAGGGCTTGTTGGATTATTTCCAGATGCACCTAAGATTGCTCGCCCTGGTCAAATCAATGCATGGGATAACGAGGATTTTGTCACTGCAGTTAAATTGACTGGTAAAAAGCAACTAATTATTGCCGGAGTTGTCACAGATGTTTGTGTTGCTTTTCCTGCATTATCGGCTCTGAACGCAGGCTACGAAGTATTTGTCGCTACGGATGCGTCGGGAACTTTCAGTAAACAAGTTGCAAATGCGGCGATAATGCGTATGGCTCATAGTGGCGTACAGTTGATGAACTGGTTTAGTATTGCTAGTGAATTACAACGTGATTGGCGAAACGACATCGAAGGCTTTGGCGCTTTACTTGCAAGCCAACTTCCTGGCTATCAAAACGTTATGGAAAGCTATGAAGGTGCTCAAAAAGATTTTAATAAGCAGTAAAAAAAATCAAGGAACTAAAAACGCGGATTTCATTTTAACTCCGCGTTTCTAATTTAAGTAAGGTTAATCTGCTGGTCTTGGGCCTCTATCGCCCTGTGTATTTTCAGAAGTTAAAATGGGCCGAACGGTAATGTCTCCTATGACACGAATCTGACAAGATAGCCGTAAGCAGTCCTCAAATAAATTCTCATCAATATTTTTAATAGCAAAGGCGTTTTTTTTCTATTTTCGAAATATCCTTATATTCTCCAGCTAAAACCTCTACTCTACAAGTAGTACATTTTGCTTTTCCACCACATAGATGAAATATTTCTATACCATTATCTTCAAGTGCTAAAACTAATTTTTTTCCTTCCTCTACTTCAAATGTTTTTCCTCCAAATACGTTGATAAGTGGCATCTAATAATACTCCCTTCATAAATTTCCTAATGGATGGGGTTAACGAAGTAAGTTTTATTATCAGTTTGTATTGTTCCGGCTATTCTCATACAAAAAAATCATTCATTGTCTAAAAGATTAAAGATTTTACCTAGCGAGGATATCTGTTTGGTGGGTACCAGAATGGTGGATAGCCAAATGGCGGATAACCATAAGATGGGTAGCCATAGGAAGGATAACCATAAGGCGGATAGCCATAGGAAGGGGACCTAAATGGTGGATAGCCATCAAAACCATACCCTGGGAAAAACATTCTTTCTATTGGATTGCGACCAAATTCGCCGTATTGGGGTCCTCTGAATTCGCCATAACCTGGTTCATTTCACGTGGCATATTGGGATAATTTCTTGTCACTTTCATACCTCCTAATAATAGTCATAGGCCTACTATATGTTCGGAAAGTCTTTTGGAATGGGGTATTTGCCTATTTCACAAATGGGATTATGGTAGGTGTTACGTTTCAAAAGATCATTTATTTGAGGATAATCAAATCAGCCAACACATATATTTTAGTTAATGATAATGGAGAAATGAGGTTTTCAATGTTTATTTATGTGGTTAAAATGGGTGATTCGTTATTTTCCATTGCGGCAAGATTTCAAGTGAATATGGATAGTATCCGCATAACGAACGAGTTAATAACAGATAGCCTAGTGCCTGGACAGGATTTACTTATTCCAACAAATATGTATACAGTGCAACCAGGTGATTCTCTATTTTCTATTTCAAAAATGAGCTTTCTCTCAATTGAAACAATACGTTTATACAACGGTCTCCAATCAAATGTATTAATGGTTGGTATGAGGTTATATTTACCGCCTCGCGCTAAATATCCAGCAGAGAATTTAAGCTACATGTATCCTACTACTCCTGAGCAAGATGAATTAATTATCCGTACTTTTGCGCCCATAAATACGTATTTGGCCATGTTTGAATATCATATTCTTGAAGAGGGTGAACTAAGCCAGCTAGATGACGAATTTGCTATTCAAATTGCACGAAACAATAGAGTTGCGCCTGTAGCCACTATTACTAATTTAACTCCTGGAGCTTTAGCCCAGAAATTACACGTCAAGTACTAAGTTTTCCTGAGCAACGAAACCGTCTAATTAACAATATTTATACACTTCTGAAAACAAAAAACTATACTGGAGTTAATATTGATTTTGAAAGAGTAAGGGAAGATGAAAGAGACCTATATACTGGATTTTTGCGTTTATTAAGTGAACGTTTAAAACCTGAAGGATATTCTGTTTCCATTGCCATTCCCGCTAAAACCAGTGAGGATATACCTTGGTTAAAAGGATATGATTTCGGCGGAATCGGGTCAGTTGTTGATTTTCTATTTATCATGGCCTATGACTGGCACGTGCCATCAACTGAGCCTGGCCCCGTAGCTCCGATTGGGGAAGTACGTAACACCATTGAATTTGCTATTCAACATGTGAATAGAAACAAAATTATTCTTGGGGTACCAAGGTATGGGTATGAATGGACAATGGCAATTCAGTAGGAGGAAGAGCAATTTCAGTATCTGGAGCCATACAGCTTGCATTAAGATATCAAGTGCCAATTCAATATTCAACTGAATATGAACAACCCTTTTTTACATATTGGGACGAAAATGGGAACCGTCATATTGTATGGTTTGAAAATGCCCAGGCACGAGCAGCTAAATTACAATTAGTAGTAGATTATAGACTTAGAGGAGTAGGGGCATGGCAGCTAGGACTTGGTTTTCCGCAATCAGCATACTTAGTAAGAGAATTTTTTTGATACAAAAAGAGTTATTTAACTTGAAAACGATTCAAATAGCTAAGTTAGTTTAAATTTACATTAAGAACGCTTAATTAAATCCCCCGCCAAAATTAGGAGGGGGATATATGATTAAAACTAAGATAGTTTGCGTATCGGACTGACAAGCGCAATAATTACTTCAATAAATTTGGTAGCTGATGCCAAAATAAAGATTGTAACCGGATTATAATCAGAAAGAACGCCTCCTACTAATGCACCTAAAGGCATTGCTAGACGTGTAAGCACACGTGAAAATCCTAGAACTCTTCCTTGCCTATGAAGGGGTATTGTTTCCTGCCGTACAGATGCCACAATAATATTCCAAGCGATATTAATACCATAGCAATTCCAAATGCGATGCCTGGTTCTAACCTAATTTTTTCCATATTGCGTAGGTTAGTCCAATTGCACCTATGCTAACAAAATTGGAATTAGAATTCCGCGTCTATATCGCTTTTCCAGTGGAACAACAATAATACTTCCTATAAAACCGCCTACGCCAATTAAAGTATATAAAAACAGTTATAAATAGGAGGGTGTACAGTTAAAAATCTAAAACGTTGGGTCAGGCTAAGTTAATTAAGCTTTAAAAACAAATGACCAGGTGCTCATTAATTGAGTACCTGGTCATTTCTATTTTAAATTATTAAGATGATTTTTTATTTAATATTCTGTAAGCAATCCAAATAACAAAATTACAAATAACTAAATCTATTAAAGCAGGTAATACCACTGATACTCCTGAACTATCTCCTGCATATAAACCCATAGCTTTAAGTATAGTAATCAAATTATTAACTAGAATTCTTTAATCTTTACTAATTTTGTTATCTTGCTATTACATTCTTAACACCTTATTTTTTTTAGAATGATGGGGTTATAGTGTTATTTATCAAGAATGCTAAATAGGAGTGAATAAAAGTGATCCAAGATATTAAAACACGTATCGCAAACTTAAATTGGGAGTCAATTCAAAATGATTTAGATGAGCAAGGATTTGCAAAACTTCCAGTGATTTTAACAAAAGAGGAATGTGAATACTTCATAGAATTGTATTGTGAGGAAGAGTCATACCGAACAACAATCAATATGATGAGATACCGCTTCGGGAATGGGGAGTACAAATATTTTTCCTATCCATTACCTGAAATCATCCAAAGTTTAAGAGAGTCCTTTTATTTAGAATTGGTCAAAACAGCCAATCGATGGTTAGGCTATTTAAAGAAAACAGAACAGTTTCCAGATCATCTTCAAGATTTTTTGAACACCTGTGAAAAATATGAACAAACTAGACCGACACCCTTACTATTAAAGTATGAAACAGGAGGGTTTAATTGTTTACATCAAGATCTATATGGCGACCTATTTTTCCCGTTTCAAGTCGTATTTGTTTTAAATCAACGAGATCAAGACTTCTGCGGTGGAGAATCTCTATTAGTGGAACAAATTCCTCGTGCTCAGAGTAGAGGACACGTCATTACTTTAGAACAAGGTAGTGCGCTGATCTTTCCTACTAACTATAGACCTGTTCTGGGTAAAAAAAGGATATTACAAAAATACAATTCGGCACGGAGTAAGCACGATTACTTCTGGAGCACGATACGGTCTTGGAATTATTTTTCACGATTCTAAGTAAAATTTAAATTCAATATCTTGCTATTTAAATCCAGAGAATATATTGAAAGGAGAGGTGAGATAAATGACAGATTGGATAAATAACGGTCATAAACAGATTTTAATAGATGGAGAAATGATGACGGATGAGAAGTGGCAAGCAATTATTAATAATGATACAGCGTACAATAATCAATTTTTCTATGCAGTAAAGTCGACAGGGATATTCTGTAAACCCTCCTGTAAATCTCGTGTTCCGAAAAAAAGAAAATGTATGCATTTTTCATAACGCAGAACAAGCACTCCGCGCAAATTTTCGCCCTTGTAAACGCTGCAAGCCTACTAATGAAAATCTGCCTGATAGGGAGTGGGTTAATTTAATTACTGGATACATTGATAAAAATTTCACAGAAAAATTAACCCTCGAATCGTTAGCAAATATATGTCATGGAAGTCCGTATCATATGCATCGGACATTTAAAAAGATTAAAGGCATTACGCCTGTTGAATATATACAACAAGTTAGAGTTCACGCGGCTAAAAAAATATTTAATTGAGACAAAAAAAAGCGATTGGAGATATCGCCATTTGTGTGGGTATGACTAATACGCCTTATTTTATTACTTTATTTAAAAAGAAAACTGGTCTGACACCAGCACAGTATCGTCAAAATCAGAAAACGGAGGAAAAGTACAATGGAAACAACGAGTAAACCAACTCTTTATTGGTCTTTACTAGATTTTCAGGATTGGAATTTTTATATTGCTGCAACCTCGAAGGGGCTTGTCTTTGTAGGTTCACAGAACAAATCAATCGAGGAATTGTTGGAATGGGCTAAGAAACGTTTTCCAGGAAGCCCTTTTATTGAAGATGATGAAATGCTTCAACCCTTTGCCGCTGAAATCACGCAGTATCTAGAAGGAAAGCGGAAAACCTTTACTGTTCCATTTCATAATGTAGGTACGCCATTTCAGTTAGCAGTCTGGCATGCACTTTGTGCAATCCCTTATGGACAGACGAAATCCTATTCCGACATTGCAAATGATATAAACAAACCTGCAGCTGTTCGTGCTGTAGGCGCGGCTATTGGGGCTAATCCGATATTAATTACTGTACCGTGCCATCGTGTAATAGGGAAGAATGGCTCATTAACTGGCTATCGGGGTGGACTAGAAATGAAAACACTGCTCCTGGATTTGGAAAAGCGAGCTTTATCTAGCAATGAGTCATTATTGTCCACACAATGAATGGAGGTTCTGTCATGAAAATGAATTATTCTATAAAAATCCAAAAACAATTCTGAATAAAGGGAAGGGCTTTCTCTCTGGGTATAATCATTCACTAAATCCTTAAACTTGGTGTTTTATGGTGTTCCTATTGTAGTGTACGTGAAATGCCTGTATTGCTTTTTCGAAAGGAGAATGAGGGAGTTGGATCGATGTTAAAAACGGAGCTGCAAGTTTATTAAAAAAAACTCCATCGCGCCAAAACCAAAGGGAAAGTAACCATTTTTATGTCATCCAGTACATGTCCCCTATCAACCAATAGAGCAAAAGGAAAAAGTGACGCCTCTATGGTAGAAGATCCTCCTAACTTCCTAATAGTTCAGACTAGAAGCCCACTTGTCAGTCGAGATATCGATTTGCTGCAACAATTTAAAGATAAAGCTCGAGTAAGTATGACAATTTAGACAAATTAAGAAACCACCCTCAATTCAGGCACGCTTAAAGACATTGGAAAAATTAAGTGCAGAAAATAGAAAGAAAAAAATGGTGGATTATTAAGATATTTAATCAATTCTTTATAAATATGAATTAATAGAGGTGTCATATGAAAAATAACAAACATTTTAATTTTTACAAGCTTTGGCTAGGACAGTCTATCAGTTTGTTAGGTACCCAGTTTACAGTAGTAGCTTTGCCTCTTTTTGCATTAGAGGTGCTAGAAACAAGTGAGGCGAATGCTCCTTGCTTCGTGGGATTATATTCATTCCTTACCTAATTTTCGGATTAGTAGCAGGTGCTTTTATAGACATCCTTCCTAGAAAAAAAGGTTTTACTAATTTGTAGTATATGTCAAGGTGTTTTATTTTTATCAGTATTCATACTGACTATAACAAATATAATAACGTTCCCTTTACTGGTGATTCTCATGTTTTTAAACGGAATATTTACCACGTTTTACAACATTGCAATCCCTTCTTTCTTACCGGAAATATTACCAGGTAAAGACAACTTGAAAAAGGGAAATGCTCAACTAGCCCTTTCAGAGTCTCTTTCTATTGTAATTGGTCCTATGCTAGCAGGGATTGTTATTACTCTAGTTGGATTAACAGGCTTATTTACTATTGACGCAATAACGTATTTTGTTTGTTTTTTTTGTGTGTATTATTTATTTCAAGGTTTAAACCCCATACAGAAGGCTCTTTAAAAAAACGTAAATATAAAATCGATACATAAAAACATATATGAAGGCTTGATATATTTTAAAAGCCACCCTGTATTAGAACCAATTGTAAGCTGTGGCGCTGTTTACGGTTTTTTCAAGTACATACTAAATAGCATTTTAGTAATATTCCTTTATAAGGTAATGGGTCTATCTGAACTTGAAATAGGTTTTGTTGTAGGTTCAGCAGCAGTGGGATTTTTAATAGGCAATACGATACTCGTCAAAAAAAGTCAACAATTTAATAATACTAAAATGCTTATTTATAGCGCTGCTGTATCAGTTATCGGTCTGTCCTTTATACCAATAATGGGATATTTAGGGACTGTTTATGGTATCGTAGCTGCAAGTATCATACATGGTATGGGAGAAGGTGTATTTGGCCCTTACGCTGCAACCATTCGACAACTTGCCTCACCAGGTCACATGCTGGCAGAGTAAATGCTGTACAGCGTACACTTAATTGGGGAGCTTGGGCATTAGGAAGTTTTGCTAGTGCATTTTTAGTTTCTATAATTGGGCTTCAAACAACTTTATTTATAGGAGGCTTCGGAACATCATTGTGTTTAATCGTGTTGTTAAGGCGAGGCATATCAAAAGGAACCAACCTTGAATATTCGAGTTCAATTTAGAGGAGATGATGATGATGGATAAGATATCAATAGGAACTGACAAAGAAAATATACCACACGTTTTATTTATAGGGGGTTGGACTAAACCCATACAAGATGCTTTAGACAGGGGATATACTGTTTCGTATATAGGGTCTTACACTAAACACATATATTTCGATGGAACTATCTTAGAAAAATGTTTCTATAAAAAAGAAATAGACACAACAAACATACCTGTGAGTGTGTACTATGCCGAAGAATTGTTCAAAGAGAAACCGTTTGATGTGGTTGTATCTTTCAACGAAGCAGCCTTGGATACCGCTAGCATCATTGCAAAGATTCTTAATGTTAAAGGATTTTCTTACAACGCCAATATGATAACCCGTAATAAAGACATGATGCGTGAACTTCTAGCAGGCAAAAACTATTCGATAGATTCGATGGTTTGCAACAACATAAAAGATATTGGTGAATTTTTGCATAAAAAAAATAGTATTATAATAAAACCTCCGATTGGCGCAGGTGGTAAAGGTGTATCTAAGCTAGACATAGGAGATGACATAGAGGGATTTATTAATGATAACGGTATTCAATTACCTATTTTAGTGGAAGATTACGTTGAGGGTGACGTAGTTTATACGGTTGAAGCCGTTTCTTATAACAAAAAACATTCTATACTAGCCATATCAGTCGAAATATTTAAAGAAGATACGTTTTTAATAAACTATACTATTATGCCAGCACCAATAGATGAATCTCAAAAAAAATTAATCATTGAGAAAGTAATGCTATTTTTGGACGACATGCAACTGGAAGATGGCATTACTCATACAGAGGTAAAGTTAGACAAAGTAAATAAGCCAATTGTCATAGAGTCTCAAGTGAGGATAGGTGGAGGAAACATTTGGAAAATGATAGAACTTACAACCGGCATATCTCAATTCGGATACTATTATGATGCGTTAGCTACTAGGACTATAGATGAATTTAGATGTGTACCTTCAAAATGTCAAGCTATGTCTTTAAGCTTGATTCCAAAACCAGGTTGCTTAAAAGAAATCAAGTATGAAGGGTTAGCTAACATATCCGAGATTGTATTAGTTGATCTATTAGTAAAAAAAGGGCGACACCATACCAACTATTTTAGATAGTACAGGGCGCAAAGGATATATATTATTTACGGCTAATAATATAAAACATATGTACGAAATTGCAGATAAAATATGTGACAATATAACGTTTGTTTATCAGGATTTGTCAGAGTGGAAGCCTTCTTTTAAAAAAATATAAAAAAAGATCATCACACATGACGCGGGTCTATTTGAGGCTTTCCAGAATGCCAATATTTATTTTGTAAACATGGGAATCACTTACATTAGGAAGGAAAGGTTAAAGTTATAAGATAAAATCATATTAATTCATTGTTTATAAAAAGTCGATACAGTATAAACTGTTCTATTTCTTAGCATTTATATCTTATATAGAAGAATTCTTATTATGAAGTAATATCTCTTTATAAATTATAAATTGCAGTTGTGACCATTTGTTTTGACAAACAAGTAAATTTTTAATTTCAAGCCTTCCGTAAAACACGGAAGGCATTTATTTTGCGCTTGAGAACGATCGAAAAGCGCATTGGTACATGTAACTGAATCTCGATAAGCTTAAACCAAATAATATAAGATCCGCCTCCACTGAGGAAAGAAAATATAAAAAGGGTCACTTGGGATAGGAGTGCCCCTTAGTAACAAAATTCGGAGGTGTAAGGCTAAAATAGCTTTACATTACTATTAATATGCCGTGATAGCGTAGTTTGTATAGTTCATAGCCTGAGAAATAGATTTATAAATTTAATCCAAATCTCTTTAATTCAATGAAAATACCTTCCAATTGTTTTCCTTTGTCTGTTAACGTATATTCCACACGAGGGGGAACCTCCGGGAATACCTTTTTATTCAATATCCCATGATCTTCTAGTGTCTTAAGACGAAGTGAAAGTGTTTTCGGGCTAATTCCATTCATTGATTTCAATAGGTCACTGAACCGCATTGTTCCTTCTATTAGTAGATCGCGAATAATTAAAAAAAGTCCATTTAGTCCCAATCACATCAAGCGTTTTAGCAATGGGGCAAGTCTCACCTGGTGCTCCTTTGGTCAACACTACTGGCTCAATAACACTCATATGAAACATCCTCCCAAAAATTTTTTGACTAATTTATCTTATCTTATCACAATAGTATACTTTCAGAAACTTTATGAATTAAATATCACTACTTCCGTAAATGAAGTTACTATATTTATAATATCTTTGTACATTATTATTTCATCCCTTATTGAGTAGGTGATAAAAATTATTGCAAGAAATCAACGAAACAAGCTACTGTTGTTTAACTCATTGCTTTATTAATCAATGCTTTTGCTATTGGTACGCCATCATGGGTATTCTTCCGGATGTTACAAACGATTTGAATTTTACCTTAAGTGCAGTAGGATTATCGGTTACCAGCTAGGCGGCAGATTTGAAGGAGCTAGATAAAGATGAAAAAAATACTTATTATTAACGGTCATCAGAAGTATTTTTCAGCAGAGGGGAATTTGAACCAAACATCGATGAACAAAATGGTCAGTTTTTTTAGTGAAAAAAAACAACAATTATTCAAAACGGATAAAAATCGAAGAAGAACACAAAAATTTATATGGGCTGATATTGTTTACCAAACACCTATTTCCGGGCTTTTTGAAGACGTATATGGATGAAGTATATGCTTATGGTTTATTTTTTAGGGGGGCTGATGAGTATGAAAAAGGCGGGTTGTGATATATGTTTTCGATTACATGGAATGCTCCTGAAATTCTCGGAATGAAACCTGTAAAGAGTTTCTCCTATTATGATGTAGTCAAAAATCCGAAGGTTGAAAAGTTTGTATCCGATCCTGATTTACACCTGCAAGAGGTATTGAATTTTTAATCTATTAAGTAAACCTATAAGGAGAGAAAAACATGTTAAAAGATAAAAAAAGTTGTAATTATCGGTGGAAGCTCTGGGATTGGTTTGGAATCAGCTAAACAGCTAATAGCTCAAGGGGTAGAAGTAATCATTGCCAGCCGTTCCGAAGAAAAATTACAGAATGCAAAAGAGCAACTAGGAGTTAGAGCAACGGCTTATATTCTAGATACAACGCAAGAACAGCAAGTCCAGTCTTTCTTTGAAAAGATCGGTCAGTTCGATCATCTTGTGGTAAGCGCGGCAGAAACATCCGGCGGCTCATTCCTCCAAACGGATACAGTCCAAGCCCGAAAACTGTTTGAAAACAAATTCTGGGGACAATATTATGCAGCGAAATACGGTGCTTCAAAAATTTTACCAAACGGTTCAATCATTTTATTCTCTGGAGTTGTAGCCTACAAATCTATGGTTGGCTCAGCAATTCTAGGGGCAGTCAATGCGGCTATTTCGAATTTAGGCCAGACTTTGGCATTAGAACTTGCTCCGATCCGAGTAAACATCGTTTCACCAGGTATCATTGATACACCTTCCCGTAGCAAAATGCCAGAAGAAGCACGTAATAACTTCTATAATACAGTTGAAAATAAACTCCCTGTGAAACGAATAGGAAAAGCTGAAGATGTTGCACAAAGCGTACTATACTTGCTACAAAATAGTTTCGTGACTGGAACTGTTCTTCATGTAGAAGGTGGTCACATTTTAACTTAAGCCAGCAGCTGAGGAATATATATCCCCGAAACAAGAAAAAAACGCTTTTTTTTGTAGAACTATGCACTGCACTGACCTAAAAAAATGAAACAAATTAAAAACACCTTTCGTTGAAAAACGGGTATTGTACCTTACCCAAATCAACGCGGAGGTGTTTTTCTATGGGGAATGAGACTAGAAGGGACCCCAATGTAAAGGATTGTATCAAAGAAGTCAAATTTAATGGTAATCCATTTTTTTTCTTATCGGAAATAATTGAAGGGGATATTTAAACAAAACATTTTTTTTGAAGAATTTTATTATTTTTTTAGGAATTCTTTTTTTATTACTTAACATGTGAGCTAATAATAATAAGTGTAATTCCCGTAAATAGGCAAATGATTCTCGTTACAGGAATTTTATCAGCTAGTCCAAATAATGCAATGGCAGTCGTTACGATTAAAACTGTTGGACCAACCAAAGCAAGCATTGTATTAATATAGAATGCTTTTTCTAAACTATTAAACTTTAGCATCAACAATCCAGCACTTACTTCAATACTTCCAGACAATACGCGCAAAATAGCCATAGCAAGAAGCGATTTTTCAATAATTGTCATCATCCTATCTTTATAGAAAATTTTCGCTTATATTATAATTCCATCATTAGGATAATTATAGACTTCTGTTTTAATGAAATACTTAAATCAATATATGTATGATTCGTATCAAATATACTTGTTATATTATGCTTTATAGTGTTTAAAAAGTGATTTTGTAGTTAAAAGTTCAAAGTATTTATTAATATCATTGAACCGAGAGATGATTCAAAAGAATATATCCGTGAATGGGAGCCTAATTATAATTTAGAAAATTATATTGTCTCAGCTATTATTCAAGCCATTAAATGATTTAATTAACTGAAGTTGAACAAAACTATAACCCCGTTCTAAATTAGAACAGGGTTATTTGAAGAAACATTAGTGCATTGTTGATAAGAAAGTAGATTAATCATAAGCAACATCTTTTTTTTAATTTATATATGGGGAGTTGACGTATCCAAACCCTCCTTCATGCCAAGCAATTTTAGTTTACATAATATAAATACCTTGGTCACATATTATCAGAGGCTTCTCATAATTTATCGTTCAAAAGGGGATTATTCGTTTAAATAATGCTAATTATGGTTTAATGCAGATTTGTCCAATATTCATAAAAATTATTCATTAGAGAGATGAACTTAGCTGGTTGTTACAGGAACACGATACTTATTCAGATAGCAAAAGCATTCTTAAATCACACTTGAAAAAGGATTTTAGAAAATGCAAACAAATCAGAGTTAATAGTAGGGATTGTTCGTATTATCAGCTAAACGACTTATACGTTACCATCCATTAAACGTTTTGCAATGGTATATCCAATAAGGTATGCAGATGCAGACGTGTTACCATCTACTGTAAAAGGAATGATTTGTGCATCAGCAACCATTAAATTATTGACGCCATGTACATTGCCATACCGATCTACAACTCCACCTTTATCAATAGGGGCCATACGAAGTGAGCTTTGTTGATGGTGACTATGATCAAAATTTTCTTTAATAAAGTTTTCAAGTTCATCATCATTATCAATGGTCTTTAATGTTGGATTTACAAGCTGATAATTCGGGTCAATTTTTGAAAGTTTTTCGGCAATGCCTTTAATATAAACTCTGTAAATAGCCTTTATTGCTTCTAGGTCATATTCATTATCTAAGAAACCTTCATCCGCAAGGACAATTTTTAAAGGATCGTTATTTTGTATTTTAATGGATCCTCGACTTTTCGGTTGTAAAAATAAAATAGCAATATTTAAACTTTCTTCTGCAACAATCCCAATGAGTTGAACTCCTCGGCGGTGATTGTTACTCCTATTTAGTGGATTTGGTAAGAAGGCACCTCCTGTGTAAAGGGCAAATGGATCGTTTTGAAGCTGAGGAATATCTTTTGGATTCACACTAAATGTAGCAGTGTTTAAGGTATGATTAGTTAAATGTTTCCCTACATTTGGATTGTTAAAAATAACGGGGATACCGGCCTGATGTAGGTCACTTGAAGGTCCGATTCCAGATAACATTAATAGTTGCGCACTGTTTATACCTGCTGAAATAATTACTTTTTTTACGGGCAAAAGCTTGGACCTTTTTACCTTCCTGTAGATATTCAATACCTATTGCTGTTTTCTCCCTAAATAAAATACGAAGTCCGGTTGATTTATAAACAACCCTTAACTTACGTCCATTCACCCCGTATCCACCAGGAGTCATAATGTCTGAAGATAAAAATGCGGTAGAAGAGCTTTCACCCCCATTAATCTTTTGAAATAGTTGCCATTGAGTAAAAGGACCAATAGGGGTTTTTGGGTTATTATAGTCAAGAATTTGTTTAAAACCTGTTGCTCGTTCGATCGCTGACACCAATTTTTTTCGTTATCATTGGTGGATTTTTAGGGGCTTGCCTGATATCTATACGTCCATTGAAGCCATGAAATTCAGGATTACTTGTTTCTCCATGAAAATTTTCTAACTGTTTAAAGCTACGATTTGCTCGTTCGGGGGACCATAAGTTACCTAAAAGACGTTCCCATTCTTTTAAAACAGGTGGTGTAGGTCTAACATACTGTTCACCATTAATTGAAGACCCGCCCCCAGAAAGACGCCCTGTAGTCCATTCAAATGTTCTGTCATCTACTTCAGGTTGAGGCACTCCTTCACCTTGCCAAAAATATTCTGCGAAAAATTGCTCTTCTAGTTCAGGAGCGAATCTAGAATCTCGAATTGGTTTATCTCTATCATTGTTTTCTCCTGCCTCTAGGACTAAGACTGAGGTTTTTTTTATCGTCTGTTAGTGTTTTAGCTATAACTGCTCCAGCTGGTCCCGTCCCGACAACAATAAAATCAAATGTATTGTTTGAATGTTTAGAGTCCACTTCACTATCTCCTTTTCTATTTTTATTTATTTTATGTAAACTGGAGGGGAAGAAGTAGGTAAAGTAATTCATACTGTTAAAGTTAAAAAAAGGATTTGGCAGAGGGGTTTAGGCATTAGGAATAGATAGAAAAAAATTCTAAAATAAAGGGCGCTTGAAAGGAGGTGAATAGGATTGGATTGATCATTTAAAACCAAGTTCGATAATTTTAAACATGGATTATTTTAATAAAATTTGATTAAAAATCCTGTTTATCCTGATTAACATTCATTGAGTAAAAATTGTTGCCAAACACGCTTTAGGAAGGTTATATATACTATAGACTGGAATTCATTAAGTATTTCGAAAGGTGGTGTTGTTAATTGGAAAACAAAGAAATAATACTTAATATCTTACATGAAATCAAAAATGGAAATATACCTGTTCATACAGATTACAATTTAAACTTAGACATGTGGGCAGATCTTATTGAGTATATGCATGATAGAACATATATTGCCGATGTTACAATTTATTGGTTTGGTGATGATGATACATATAACGATGAAAGAGTTCACTCTGTTAATCTAACTAAAGTCAGACTGACAACTTTTGGAGAGAGATTTTTAACTGAAGAAATGAATTAATTATACAAATAAAATCAAAATAACGTGCCCAAATGAAAGTTAGAAAACACACTTAAAAGCCACAAAAAAAAGTTTAGTTATTCCATTAAAGGCAGTTTTTCCGTAATAAGAAAAGTGTCTTTATTCATGAAAAGGGGCCATATTGTTGAGTAATAAGCGTGAAATTGAACTGTATTGAATACTATAATCACAAACGTATAAAAGAGAAATTAAAAGGATTGAGCTCGGTACGATACCGAATTCAATCCTTTATAGCTGCTTCGACCATTTCTCATTTAAGGGTCATAATTCAGTAGGGAAAGTAGTTATACTTGCATAATAAACACCTACATTTTTTCTAGAATATTTTTTATAGGCTTTTGAAGTACGTCTATAATGGCAGCGATGATAGCTGTTACTAAAATCCCTATTAGACCAAGTGCTATCGGACCCGCTGCGTCTTCACCCGTGAACATAGCAAAAACCCTTAAGTAAACTATTAAAAACAAAATGAAGAAAATAATTGTAAAAGCACATTTTTTTTATAACCTTCAAGGATTTAAGGGATAACTCTGAAAAAGCATTGTTTATATTGATATAATTTAATAGTTTATATGCTTGATACAACGCAACAGAAAACGTAATGCATACTCCATATGCACATATTAACAATGGGTATATCGAGTAATCTCCTGGACGCACTTTTGCATCTCGTATAGCTGCTTGAGGTAACCAATATATACACACTGCAAGTACCGCAATTCCTATAAGAAAAGCAACGATCTTTAAGAAAAAAAGTTGAACTTAGTTTAACATTCATTTGAAGCACCTCACTGATTTAATGAAAATATGATTTAATACGATATTAGTCTATTTATTATCGTTTATCAATATATTTATTTCGTTTTTTATTATATTATTATTGTTATTCGATGGAGGCAGCACAGGCAGTATTACTTATAGAATGGAATGTTTAGCTAACATTAAAAGATTGATCATTTAAAACAAAGTTCGATAGTTTAAATTAAACAGTGATTATTTTAATAAAGTTTTATTAAAAATCCTGTATCAGCAGGATTTTTTCTTATTCCACAAACGGTCCAGATTGTGGAATAACACTTTTAAATAAAAAAAGGTTCGCTGACCACTTCGCAAATTCTTTGAAAACAATTTTTATACCTATTTCAGTCTAATTACCGATAGCATATTAAATGAATATCCTGTATGGTTAATAGGTCGTAAAAGACACTATCAGGTATATCCTGCAAATATATGAAATGATAGGTGGAAACAATGAATTATCAAGTTTTATTATATTACCATTACACGAAGATTGAAGATCCAGCTGCGTTTTCGGCAACGCACTTAGCCATGTGTAAAGAAATCGGTTTAAAAGGTCGTATTTTAGTAGCCAATGAGGGCATTAACGGTACTGTTTCAGGTACGATTGAGCAAACAGAGCAATACATGGCAAACATGCAAGCAGACTCATTATTTGAAGGCATTGTCTTTAAAATTGATGCGGCAGATGGGCATGCATTCAAAAAAATGCACGTACGCCCGCGTCCTGAGTTAGTCAACTTAGGCTTAGAAGAAGACGTAAACCCACATGAATTAACAGGTCGCTACCTGTCACCAGAACAATTCCTTGCTGAAATGCAAGATGAAAATACAGTAGTATTAGATGTGCGTAACACGTATGAATACGATGTCGGCCATTTTCGTGGCGCGATTCGACCAGATGTAAAAAACTTCCGTGATACACCGGAATGGGTACGTGCAAACCGCGAGCTATTCGAAGGGAAAAATGTTTTAACATATTGCACGGGTGGGATTCGTTGTGAGAAGTTTTCGGGCTGGATGAAGCGTGAAGGCTTTGGCGATGTCGGTCAATTACATGGCGGTATTGCAACATATGGAAAAGACCCTGTTACGAAAGGCCAATTATGGGACGGTCAAATGTACGTATTTGATGAGCGTTTAACGGTGCCAATCAATCAAGTAGAGCATGTGATTATCGGTCGAGATCACTATGACGGTGAACCTTGTGAACGTTATATTAACTGTGCAAACCCTGATTGTAACAAGCAAATCATCGCATCTGAAGAAAATGAAGCAAAGCATTTAGGTGGCTGTACTATCGAATGTACAAAGCATGCGCGCAACCGCTACATCGTGCGTCACAATTTAACAGAAGAGCAAGTAGCTCAAGCAATTGAGGCGTTACAAGCATAAGCATGAAAAGCTGTCTAAACAAAAAAAACGTCATTAATTATCTATCATAACCTCAACCATCTATATAGAGGTACTTAATACACTCTATGTAAGTGTTCAAACTATCCATTTTCCAAATTGGACTAGTCTGCTCGCTTACTCTGGGTGTTTTTTTCTTTTGTAAGGGAAAAGTAAATGACTAAATGCATGCGTTGGAACGCAGGATGTAAAAAAATATACAAGTGAAGTGATTTCTAAAGAGGATGTAGCCACAAATTTTGAAAAATTATAACTACACGAGACAGTGTATATAAAGGTAGAATAGGTGTTTTTTTACTAGGATTAGTGAAGTGAGAACACTTATAAATTATTGAGGAGCATGGTTAAAATCATGCACCTTTTTTTTACGATAAGAGGAAATGAGATCAAGTACCTCATTAATATCTGTGTAGTGTTTTTAATTTGTTGTTCTAAATTATTTGAACTTAAATATTTATCAAGTTTATAGCCCTTCTCACTTACGTTCTTCCACATATTTTAGCGATAAAAGGAGGGAAATTTGTGTGCAAAAATAATTGTAATAGTTCATCAGCAAGAAATGACTGTAATAACTTAGGACCATTTATGGCCACAGATATCAATTGTATAAATTCAGAAATTGGGAATGGCGGTGAAAATCAAGGTGGTTCAATAATTCCCTTCTCCTCTGGAACACAAACAGTCGTTGAAAATATACTTGGCAATAGACTTGCTAGTCTCATAGGGTTTGGTTCTACTGTAGACCTTGTACCTCTTGTAAATAATACGATTAATTTAACCGGTCTTTTAAGTGAAGCCTTCACCGTCCCACGTGACGGGAAGATAACTGCTATTTCAGCCTCATATAATGCACTCGAGGGGCAAGTAGAATCAGGATCTGTGACAATCCATGCTCAAATTTTTCATGCACCTGTAGGTAGTAATACTTTTACTGGTACAAGTGCTAGCGTTGTTTTAGTTCCATCTATTACAGAACCTATACCCGTAGGCCTTTTAGTATTTGCATCGGCTACTATTCCACCAGTACCAGTAACTGCAGGTGATCGTTTATTAATGGTATTTTATATTTCATCAGTACCAGGGGAAACTGCAGTTGATATTATTATTGGTAATGCGAGTGCAGGAATTAATATTGTTTAAAACACAATGCCGTTCTCATCCATTCTTGTAGAATTGCTTTCTTCAGTTCAATATATATTTTTATGTAGCCGGTGAATCTTTATATAAGGGTTTATCGGTTGTTTTTTTACTTAATTTTATTTAGGGATACAAGACCTATTTTAAGCGGGTAGGTGGGAGCCTCCACACATCTTTAAAGATGACATGTAAAACCCCGCGAATCTAATGTTTTACGATTTTTGATCTGTTGGATAAATTTGATTGATCTTAAAGAAGCATCCAAGCCCCTCCTCCACGCCAAAATAATTTTAGTTTACATAAAATAAATAACGTGGTCACAACTTTCTAATTATAGGATGGTTCCTATAATTTATCGTTCAAAAGGGGATTATTCGTTTAAATAATGCTAATTATCGTTTAATGTAGATTTGTCCAATATTCATAAAAAATTCATAAGAGTGAACAAACTAAGCTAGTTGATACTATATCTTAACAAAGGATAAAAAGTTGATATGGTGTATTTCTCCTTATCAACTTTTTTATTATCATGAAATGATTTTGTGGATAGTTTAGCCAAATTAGTTGGTAGCAACATCAAAGAAATACGGAAATTGAAATACTCACTCAGGAAGAATAAGCTGAAAGATTCTGACTGCAAACCTCATATTTGATTGGGGTTGAAAGAGGGAATAGGAAGATTACCATACAGACCTTTACAAGAAATATATCCTAACATTTGAAAATACAAAAATAATAATCGAGAAACTAACAGACATAAAAGCATAGTCGCTATATGGGATTAATGAGGTGGTAAAGAGGAAAAAAACTGCTGAACACATTGCTGGATCGATGATGGTATCTTCTGTGTTGGCTTCATTAATGCGACCATCATATTAATGATGTGACGTGGCGTACTGAACCAAACCCACCAACACCAATGTGTTGCTCACTGTTGGTAAGGAAAGACTACATGCCATTATTACATATTAGGCAACCATGACAAGATAGAAGAACTTTATGGTTCGAACATTTTGGGAAACCAATAGGTATTGTAGGTTCCTCATCTGACTCGTCTGTAACCCAGTAAGTGTAATAACGCTCATCTACAAATTCTTCATGAAAATTAGTTATTAATAAGCATAAATGATTTAAATTCCTTACTACCATGTACTCATTTGGGGTGTAATTTAAATCTTCCCATCTGCATTTATTAATTGCACCATCAATAACAGACAACAAAAATATCTTTAGCTCGATAAAATCCCTTTTCGTCCAAGGCATCTCACTAATGCTAAAACCCACAGTTCCAATACCTACAACTGATTGATCTCTTTGATTCAACCAAACGATAAACTCTTTCTCTCTAGTTGTTACTGCTAAGTCTGACCCACTTAATGCTAGTGCATCGAGAAGCACATTAGTGGCGCCATTGGACATAGAGAGTGACTCAACAATTTTTTTCATCGCAATTGTCACATAAAGTTATTGTGTTTCCCATATAAACGGTCACCTCGTCACTATTACGTACAAATTATTCCACGTTAAACTGCCCATTAGAGTAATATGAATCATATTCCTAATTTGGGTCACGGATACTGTCATAAGCGTAATTACTCTAATATTTCTCGCCGAGAGGAGGAAAAAACCCGAATGTTTAAACGTCCTTTTACTTTTTCTTGGATTACCAAAAGCGTAATACCACCTTCTTTATAGTCATTTTCGCAAAACAGTTGCATAAGTATTACCTCTTTTCTTAATTAACTGTTAACTCTCATAGCAAAGAAATTATAACATGGTAAAATATAGATTGGTATATATATGGTGAATGACGTGATGAACTATATTCAAAAATCTAATGTAAGGAGCAAAAATACATATGGCGAGGAAGAGAAAAACGTTACCGAAAAATTTTAATGAACTAATTGAAGCAGGTGATATTGCGGCATTACAAGAGGTATTTACAAAGTGCGAGCTAGATGCATATGGTGGTTATAGTAAAACAACAGCCTTAAGCTTTTTCAATGTACCGGATGAATTGGTTCGCTGGCTCGTGGAACAGGGGGCAAATATAAATGCGAGAGACAAATACAAAAGATCGGCTTTACATAATCAGGCAATAAGTGGGCGAGGGAATATTGAATTACTTCTTGAGTTAGATGCAGATATAGAAGCCTTGGATTATCAAAACGAAACACCTTTATTTGCTGCGGCCGCTTTTTTTTAAACCAAATGCAGTGCGCACATTGGTTTCTAAAGGCGCAAATATTAGCGCAGTAAATATGATGAATGAGACGCCTTTAGACAAAGCTTTAGCAGTATGTAGAAATATAAATATTGTTGATCTAGTGGAAGTTTCTGAGATTTTTCTGAGCGCAAGTATAGCTGTAACGCCTGAAATGAAAAATTCTATTAAGCGAATTGGAAAAGACTTTGAATTTCACAGAGAAGGTTTTAATAAAGAATATTTGATCGAAACGGATGAGGCACTTTCCCGTCTTTATGAGCTATTTGATGTTCCACCAGTAGAGAAGCGAAAAACGCATGATGGTACGTCTCCAATAACAGTAAGTACAAAGGGCTGGCAGGCTCAACATAATGAACTTTGGAATTTGCTAATTCCTTCGCAAGGACATGCGCAAACTGTACAAGGAGAGGTTATTCGTATTACTGGTAAAGTCTCATACGAAATTTTAGATAATGGCGGAATCAACTGGGATAATGATTTTCGTAAAATGCTCAAAAGTTTGAACCATTACATTAGCTTAGGGACACCATTACATCACGCTGCACTTCAGGAGTCTATCACTTTAGCGAAAGAACTTCACAAAGGCGATGGAGATGAGCAACCTGCGAGACTATGCGAGTTAGCAGTGCAATGGTACTTAGCAATCCGAATCCGATTATTTTAGAACAGCCCGAATATAAGCGCTAACATATTTAACGAATCCAATAAGCATTTTTATAAACAATACTATCCTCTTTTCTAAGCACTTAACGGCTAAGAAAAGGGAATAGTATGCCGTAAGCGATGCATTGATGAACCAGATAAGTAATTTAAACACTGAAGGAGCTATACTTGAAGATCATTGATCTGTTTTAGACAGCTCTTTTTTTCTTATTGAACTAACGGCGCAGTATTGTTCAATAAAATAATGGATTAATTTGGTATGATAAATCTAGAGGGGAGGATTTGTAATGAGAAAGTTTGTTCCTGTTTTAGTAATAGTTTTTGTAGTCGTCTTAGTAACTAATATATATGCCAACAATTATGATAGTTTTTCTAATGAAAATAATAATGATGAGAAGCGATGGAACCGTATTGTATCTGTCCTTGATAATGCGATGAATGAATTTGGTTTATTTAGTTTTCAAAAGACCCCAGATTCAACAATTTTTATTGTAATGGATGAAACTAAAAGTGAATTACAACTGAAAAAGCATTTGGAGAAAAATGTAAACAAAACAGATTTGAGCCAATTCAACATCGATATTACTAAAATAAGTTTACAAGAAGTTGAGAAGGAGGAATTTATGTCGATAGTTTCAGGTATTGTATATGATTATATACAAGAAAAAAATTATAACGACATGCAAGTGTATCTTCCTTTAATTGAACCTGAACCGATACTAAAAATATCGATACCTAAGTCCAGTGAACGATCTAGCGAAAACATGAAAAAAAGAGCTAGAAGATGTATTAGCTTCCAAGAGCGCTGAACTACCCAAAAAAGATATTTCCTATGAAATCCAGATGATAGAGCATGTTGATGAAAGTACTATTGAATCAGATGCCTTAATCAGTGATGTTGTTGAAGATTTTCAAGGAACAGAAAACCATTTAAATATTTCTGATACAGATATTTTTAAAGGAAATGGTATCTATAAAATGTCTTGGGCGCAACCATCAGATTCGAAGGCCTATAAATTTCATGTTACAAACAATACAGGGACAAATGTAACCGTGCAAATTCAACAGAGTAGTCACACACAAACTTATAATTTAGTGGCTAATGGTTCTACTACATGGGTCCAATCAGCTGCTTCTTCTGGTGACCATACAATAGTGGTCACAACATATGATGGAAGGATTTTTAAAGGGGATGTTTTTGTTAGTGTATGTGATGCTCCATTGAACCAATTAGAAAAACTTTAACAAAGTTAAGTTCTTTAACAGGGGATTTAGTGCAAACGTATACATAACTAAACCGAATAACATTCCCAACGACGGTTTGGGAATGTTATAAGGATGACTTTTGAAACTTTTATAATTGAAATATAGTAATTACTTATTGTAGGGAGGGGGTTATTGTTTTTATTTATTATTTTTTTATTTAGTTTAGGTGCGTTATTAGTTATAGGCAGTGCGATTTTTTTTATTCTTATGTATAGAATGAGAGAAATTAAGTTTTGGCCGACTATTAAAATGCTGAGCGGTTTTCTAATGGGACTCCTAATTTTATGGATGACTGTTCCAAGTTTAAAATATGTAATAACGAAAGACTTCGATGTTGTTAATGGTAAATGCACGATAGAAATATCTACATCTGGTCGTTCTGCTGATTCGACTTTCAATATGCTTAATACAGACGAACAATTTACTTTCAATGAGATTCCTGAACTTGATGCTTATGGCAAATCAATTCCTTATTACTGTGAGGTTACGGTGACCAAAGACCGTATGTGGGCAATGGATTATAAAGTTTACGATTTAAAGACAGGAAAGCTTATGGATTCACACACATATGTATATTTATTCTTTGAAAAAAATATAAAGAATAAATATACATATGTAGCTGAAAGAATGTTCCCAAACGCAAGCTTGGAAACACACCAAAAGCCCACGAAATGTTGTTAAATTAATATTTTCGTGGCTTTTCTTATGAACATTGTTTCTACGTCTTTTTATACAGGTAGCGTAAACGGTTGAAGTAGCAGTATTTTTACTTGTTTGGTTTGTTCTTCACTTTGCATAAAATCGTGTATATTTCTTAACGTTGTAAATCCGCATAAATATGAATTTTCATCTGTCCGTAAAAATAAAGTGCTTTGATAGACCTCAAGTGAAAGTAAAACATACACAAACGACGAAAAGAATATGAAATTGAAGTAATTTTAGAAATTGCATAAATTTTTATACAGTTTCCTCTTTACTTTTAAATAATTATTTTGTAAGATAAAGCCAACTTCAAAAGTGGCCAGACCACTTTTGAATTCATTCAGTAAGTGACGCCATCATCTGAAGGTGGTGGATTTTGTTTCTTTTTAGTAGGTTTCTAAACACCTACTGAATGAAGATAAAGCCTTTGGATGCATTGTTTATCTGCGCGAAAGGAAAGCGACAGTAATAATTATTCCAAGGCGAATAGATTGACCGAGGAGTTGATCGTATGGATAAAAAAAACCAAACAAAAGAAAGTGTTTTTAGATATCGTCCAACAATTACGACAACTTATTAAAATAGAAAAAATACAGGCTGGTGAAAAGTACCCTTCCGAAAGAGTCCTTTCAGAACGTCTAGGTGTCGGGCGATCCTCTGTGAGAGAGGCATTGCGAAGTTTAGAGTTATTAGGTCTTATTGAAACGAGACATGGGGAAGGTACGTTTCTAGCTTCTACAAAAGCATCAGCTCGTAGAAATATTGTCGATGTTTATATTAGAAGATGAAAAATCAAAAAGGATGTCGAATTAACGCGACAAATTCATGAAAAGGAGCCATTCGCGTTATAAGTTGTACAGAGACTCTGCGAACACTACCAGTGTGGGGCAGTTTTTTTGTAAAGCTAGAGATAGAAAGTCCGATTAATTGTCGGGATGTTTTACGAGAAATAATCATCACGTCAGGAAATCGTCTTTCACTAAAAGTCTGGTTTCAGTTAGCAGTTGATGCCGGTGACCGTTTAAATCAAACTCAACAGAAGAAGAAACATTAATCATTCAAACTATGTTGAAATCGATGCAGCTTGGCTATGAAAAAGAAGCATTAAAAGCTTACGAACAGTGGATGAATGCTGAACAAGGCATTTAGACATCAAAGGGGGAGTAAACATGGTAATACGTAGCTTATTTAGTAAAAAGAAAGAGGACGGACAGGAAAAGGGATTTCCAGAAGGACTTATGACAAAATGTCCAGAATGCCGTCACATTCAGTTAACAAAGGAATTAGAAAAAAATCATAAAGTGTGTACAAAATGCGACCATCATTTCAAAATGACTGCACAGGAGCGCGTAGCATATCTCTTAGATGAAGGTTCATTTGTTTCAATGGATGATCATTTACAAACAAGTAATCCACTTAATTTCCCTGATTATGTAGAAAAAGTTTCAGTGGCTAAACAACAAACGGGATTAAGCGAAGCTGTACTGACTGGGGTAGGTACTCTTGATGGAGAAGAAATTGTTGTAGCCATTATGGATTCTCATTTCCGTATGGGCTCAATGGGCTCCGTTGTAGGAGAAAAAAATCACACGTGCCGTTGAAAAAGCTATTGAATTACGTGTACCGGTTATTATCTTTGCTGCTAGTGGTGGAGCGCGCATGCAAGAAGGTATTCTATCATTAATGCAAATGGTAAAAACGAGTGTGGCATTAAAACGTCATAGTGAAGAAGGACTATTATTTATTTCAATCATGACGCACCCTACATACGGTGGCGTTTCAGCAAGCTTTGCTTCTGTTGGAGATATTAATATTGCAGAACCGCAAGCATTGATTGGCTTTGCTGGTCGCCGTGTAATCGAAGAAACATTAAGAGAAAAATTACCAAATGATTTCCAAAAGTCAGAGTTTTTACTAGCGCATGGTCAGCTTGATGCAGTTTTCCATCGGAAGGATTTACGAAACCAAGTAGCAATGCTTGTAAAAATGCATACAAAAGGCGGTGTGCAACATGTCTAAAAATTTAGCTTTTGAAGAACCAGTAGTACAATTACGAGAAAAAAATTGATGAATTAAAAACGATTGCTACAGAGGCAAATGTAGACATGACAGGCGAAATCGAAAAGCTTGAAACACGTCTAACACAGCTAGAACAATCTATTTATGCCAATATGAAGCCATGGGATCGTGTACAGGTTGCTAGACATCCAGAACGACCAACAACTTTACAATATATAGAAGCTATGTGTGAAAACTTTATTGAGTTACACGGAGATCGTACATTTGGTGATGATGCAGCTATTCTTGGAGGAATTGCTCTCTTTGAAGGACAGCCCGTAACAATTGTTGGACATCAGCGCGGAAAATCAACTAAAGAAAATATTCGACGAAATTTTGGTATGCCACACCCTGAAGGATATCGTAAGGCATTACGCTTAATGAAGCAAGCTGAGAAATTTAAGCGCCCAATTATTTGTTTTATTGATACAAAAGGAGCCTATCCGGGTAAGGCAGCCGAGGAACGCGGCCCAAGTGAAGCCATTGCTAGAACTCTCTCTGAAATGGCGATTCTAACAGTTCCAGTTATTAGTATTGTTATTGGGGAAGGCGGAAGTGGGGGTGCCATTGCATTAGGGGTAGCTAATCGCGTCTTTATGTTAGAGAACTCAACGTATTCGGTTATCTCGCCTGAAGGGGCTGCATCGATCTTATGGCGAGATGGTAGCCTAGGGAAGCAAGCTGCAGAAGCAATGCGGATAACAGCAACTGACTTAAAAGAGCTTGACGTTATTGATGGAATAATCCCTGAAATAACTGGTGGAGCACACCGCAATGTTGCGAAGCAAGCATTTTATATAAAAGAATGTATAAACGTCACACTAAAAGCATTGAATTTCCTAAATGGCGAACAATTAATTGAAGATCGCTATGAGAAATTCAGAAAGATTGGACAATATACAGAAGTTTAAATTCATTTTTAGGTTATTGGACATGTGAATTTGTTCGTAAAGAGATAAAAAAATGTTTCTTAAATAAATTAATATCCTAATGATGGAAGAAAAAAAGAGTTGTAGTTTGTAAAAAAAGATTGATCATTTATAATAAAGTTCGATTATTTGTAATATAGTTTGATAAAAATAACTTCGCATTTAAATAAAACCCACGCATTTTGATCAAACTTTTTCAAAATGCGTGGGTTTCTTCTATTATAAAATCAACGATTGCAACAAACTTTTAATCAAACTTTATTCCAAACCAACACTTTTGTGTCTTATTAATTTGCTTTAAGTGACCATTTACACAGAGTAATTTAAACTTTATGAGTTTTCATCTGTCCATAAAAATATGAATGTAGAATGGAGTCATGGACACATCCTGGTTAAGTAAGTATTATTATAACCAAGAGAGGACGTGTCTGTTTTATGAGTCAAAAACGATACAATCAAGAATTTAAACAAACTGTAGTAGATCTTTATCACTCTGGTACATCGGTCAGTCAACTGTCTAGCGAATATGGTGTTTCTGAAGTAACTATTTATAAATGGATTAAGTTACATTCTCCTATCGAAGGTGCAGAAGAATTAACTGCAGCGGAAGTTTCTTCGATTCAAAAAGAAAATCTTCGGTTAAAGCAGGAGATTGAAATTTTAAAAAAAGGCTATGACCATATTCGCGAAAAAGTAACAGAACAAGAACTCATTGACCATATTGAAAACGAAAGCGAACATTATCCTATTCAATTAATGTGTCGCGTTTTAAAGGTACCCAAAAGTACGTATTATCAGTCTTTCCACAAGAAACCTAGTGTCTATGAAGTTGAAAACAAAAAAAATTACGGAGCGTATTTGTGCCATTCACAAAAATAGTGATGGTCGATACGGTGCGCCGAAAATACATGCACAATTACTCAAAGAAGGCGTGAAAGTTAGTATCAAACGCGTACAACGACTCATGAAAAAAGCTGGCATTCGCTCGAACATCACAAAAAAAGTACCGTCCGACGCCAACACAAAAGCCCGTGGAAGAACGTGAAAACGTACTCGAACAAGATTTTCAAACAACGACGATTAATGAAAAATGGGTAGCTGATATTACGTATATCCATACGATTCGTGATGGATGGTGCTACTTGGCGTCGGTTCTTGATTTACATTCGAAGAAAATTGTAGGGTATAAATTCGGTCGAAAAATGACCGTAGATCTGGTTGTTGAGGCATTGGATCACGCTGTACAAGCACAAAATCCAGCCTCAGGATTGATCATCCATACCGATTTAGGTACGCAATATACGAGTGAAACATTCCAAGAAAAACTAAAAAAAGCACGAAATGATTCCGTCGTTCAGCCGTAAGGGTTGCCCATACGATAACGCTTGTATCGAATCTTTTCATGCAACATTGAAAAAAAAGAAGAAGTCTATCGAACGCGCTATGAAAATTATGAAACAGCTAGAATTGCACTATTTCAATACATTGAAGGTTGGTACAATCGCAAACGAATTCACGGTGCTATAGCTTTTTAACGCCTGATGAATGCGAAAATATGTGTCGAGCTGTAGCGTAAAACTTTGGGGTTCAAGCAATCTTTCCCTTCATATTTTTGGGCGCAACCTCCATGGATTTCTCGCTCTACATCCCGTGTAGTCTGTCAAAGGCTCTTTTCACTTTGACTGGCTACACGGGATGTGGAACACTCCATAAATGGTGGTTGCCACAAAACAAAAACTTAACTTTTGTGTGTCCGTAATCTTGACTTAGATCCAATAAAATGTCTAAAAGTTCTTGTCTTCATAAAAAAAATAAAGTGTCTAAAAGTTCTTGTCCAAAGAATCAAAAATGCTTTAAAATCCTCGTGCAAAGAAGGTGGGTTTGTGGCAGTGTCTAAAAGTTCTTGTCCATATACAAAAAAAGTTTATGGGTAGTTGACGTATTCAAGCCCTCCTCCACGCCAAATAATTTTAGTTTACATAATATAAATTATAGGAAGTTATGTATCATTGAAAAGTATACTATTAATAGTGAGATGAAATCACTTGTAATAATCCAAATTATTTATATTGGATTTTTTTAAAATACTCTATGTATCACATACACGCTTTATGTCTAAATTAGTTCGATCCAATTAAACCTTATGACACTTCTATAAATAACAAATACATATTTGCGATTCCCACATGCCAAATCCAATATTGTAAGTTTGATCATCGAGCCAGAAGTGATTACTAAAAACGGTTAAATTTGAAAATTAATAAAATAATTCTTAACTACTTTAATGCTCAATCAAGACAATAAAAAGAAAAACAAATACGAATTATTAGCTGTATTAGTTTCCCTTCTTTTTGATACCAGACTTCCCCATCCGCAACAAATAAAATTTTTGCATTTTTGTGCGAGGACCAATTGTTTTGGGTTCCTGGAATAAACATTAAGTTTCTAATAAATGTATTACAATATAAAAGTATGCTTCTCTAAGAAAATTACCCATTTATTATAATAGGATTTTTAGATTCAACTAAAGTTCTTTATATACAAGAGAATTATTAGCCCCAAGCCATCACCTCTAATAGAAAGAATATTTAGATTTTTATTGATGAATTGAAAATAATTACATATACTTATATGATTAACAATCGTTTAGAAAACATTAAATACTAGAGTACTGGGGAGAGGAAAGAATGGAAGATTTAATAGTAGAAAAAGCAATTCAAGATATTTATCCAGATGATTTTGCTTGGTGTTATGGATGTGGTCGACTGAATAATGATGGTCATCATCTTCGAACTGGTTGGCAAGGTGAAAAAAACTATTACAATCTATACACCTGAATCAAAATACATGGGTATTCCTGGATTTATCTACGGTGGTTTAATCGCATCATTAATTGATTGCCATGGATCGGGATCAGCTGCCCTTGCTTTGCATCGCAAAAATGGACATGAAATTGGTGATGGAGCAGAGCCACCTCGATTTGTAACTGCTAACCTTAACGTAGAATTTCTAAAGCCAACACCACAACATGTCCCATTAAAAGCTATTGGAACTGTTGAAGAAATTCATCCGAAAAGATGGAAGGTTGAAACTGAAGTTTACGCACAAGATACTCTATGTGCTCGAGGGACAGTTGTGCTTGTTGTAATGCCTAGTACTTTTCAAAAAAATGATTAACACTTCCTTTGTTCGTCAAACAAGTTAGCCTAATGAAGGGTAACTTGTTTTTTTTAAAGCCTATTATTTTTTTCAAATCTTCTGCTTTTTTTTATAAAAATAGACATGATTGTTAAAGTTAGCGCTATGCCAATTTAATTTTGGGCTGATTTTATTGTATTGCCTTCTTTTTTCTCTTGTTTTTCCAAACTAGTTTTAACTAATATGATATGGTACCCTGTATTGGAATTTTGCTAATTTAGTATAATTTTAAACACTTACTAAATGATCAATAAAATAGGAGTTATTCTAACAATGATTGCAAGAGAAAAATTAGAAAATAACCAAGTTTTCCTATATGCAATTGTTTCATTGCTAGCAGTAGTAGTATTATTTACACCTACTTTAGGAAAGCAGTTAGACGTTACAATTTCATTTGTAATTGCTATATTAATGTATAGCATGTTTTCGCAAATCCCCTTTACATCTTTAAAAGAATCATTTTCTAACCGTCGTTTTATTTGGGCTCTACTAACTGTCAACTATATTGCTGTCCCTATTATTGTATGGCTGTTAACAATGTTATTACCAGACCATCCACCTTTATTACTTGGTGTCTTATTTAGTATTACTTACACCAAGTATTTACGGCACTTGGACGTGGTAATGAAAAAGCTATGCTTATTTCTACCCCCATTCTCTTCATCACTCAAATGCTATTACTACCTTTGTATTTATGGTTATTCATTGGTGATGAAGCAGCTAATATTGTTGACCCACAGCCGTTCTTAGAGGCATTTTTGGAACTTATTATTATACCACTACTACTAGCTATTGCCCTCCAATTATTTGCAAAGAAATCATCTGCTGGGGATAAATTAATTAATCTTTCTGCGTGGTTACCTGTTCCTTTTATGGCCTTAACTCTTTTTGTTGTTGTTTCATCTCAAATAGGAAAGTCTACATCCATTGATTGGATTATAAGGGGCATTCCCATTTATATTGCCTTTATGATTATTATGCCGTTTATTTCTAAATTAATTGGGAAATGGTTCAAACTTGATATTGAATCTGGTAGAGCATTAATTTTTAGTGGATCTACACGTAATTCACTTGTTGTTCTTCCCCTAGCCTTATCATTACCGAATCATTTAAATACATTGGTAGCCGCCATTATTGTCCCACAAACCATTGTTGAAATTATAGGGGAAATAATTTATATTCGTATAGTTCCGAGTCTAATTTTACGAAAATAAAAATAATATTATCAAACGTGTTTGAAAAAACTTATTTCAAACACGTTCTTTTCGTTTATTTCACTGACAAGTACACGAATCAGGTTTTCAATTCCATACTTTTAAGTTGATTCCTCCCTCTTTATTTTTAGTTCTTCAATCAGCAACTCAAAATCTAGGAATCGTATTCTGGGTAACAAAATTCAATATTATTAATTCGATTATTAACATTATTTAATTTTTAGTTTAAAAAAAATTAAATATTATTATTTATATTTTCAATTCCTTATTGTATAATCAAATAAACCAAAAGAAAGGAATCTCATTATGGCTTATAAAGTAATTACAAATTGTCCTGTCTGTAGTCAAACATTGAAAATTACAAAGTTACAGTGTTCCCATTGCCACACTACGATCGAAAATGAGTTTGAATTATCTAAGCTGGCAACCTTGTCAAAGGATCAGCTTCATTTTGTGGAGGTATTTTTAACATGCAGAGGGAATATTAAAGATGTTGAAAAGGAACTAGGGATTTCGTATCCAACGGTTCGAGGTAAGCTAACTGATATTATTTCTTCCCTTGGCTATGTACAAAAGAAGAAAAATGAAGTAGATAAGAAAAAGGTTGTAACCATGTTGGAAAATGGTGAAATCACACCTGAAGAAGCCATTAAGCTTTTAAAAGAAGAATAAGGAGGAATTATCATGAAAGAGGAAATTACAAGAGTGTTAACAATGATTCAAGAAGGGAAAATTGATGCGGATAAAGGATCGGAACTCATTCAAGCATTACAAGAGAAAGAAGAAACAGGCAATAAGTCTTTTGAAAAAAACTACTAGCTATTTAGATAAAACATTAAAAATCCGTGTAGTCTCAGCAGACAATGATAACGTCACAGTCAATTTGCCTATTAAACTTGTTAAGGTAGTATTAATGGCTGGACATAGCATTGCAGCTAGTATTCCACAGTCGGAAAAATATGTGAAGGATATAGACATAAACCTTATTATAGAAGCAATTGAAAACGAATTAGATGGCCAAATTGTTGATATTAAATCGGCAAACGGGGATTCCGTTGCGGTCTTTATTGAGTAGTGTTGCTTATGATGCATGTAAAAGTAAAAGCAAAGGATATTCGGTTTACTATCCCAGTTCCATACGCTATTTTAAACATTGCTCTTTCTATTTTGTCTTCTAATTTTTTACAGCAGCATGTCAACAAATGGACCAAAGAATACTCCGAAAGAAAAAAAATAAACCTTACCTTACCACAAATAGACAAAAAAAATGCTAATGCCTATTGTTAAGGAACTGAAAAATTATAAAGGTACCGTACTTGTAGATGTCAAAGCTAAGGACGGTACGAAGGTTAAGGTTAGACTTTAGAATACTGGCTACTGACATTTTCAAGAAAATACCTAATTCCACTAATAAAAAGCTGAAACAATATACAATATACCCCGTTCTAGATTTAGGACGGGGTTAATGTTAGGTACCTCATTATTTAAATTCCCCTTCCCCTTTCAATTAATTTTTTTAAATAGCAATTTCTCTGTCTTAAATAATAATGTGCTGTCTCACAGCCTTTTGGAGTAAAATCACAGGAAATTGAAAAGACAGAAACATTGATTTATCAATATTTCTGTCATTCCCCTTTTTATTCATTTTTGGATGAAAATTCTCTTTTGGGACAGCCCATCAGAAGTTATCCGTATCTTTAAATTGTAATATAAACCATTTATTTTGATAGAGCTTTTATGTCTGCCACAATTGTATCAACTGGTACATCTGTTGTGCCATCGTAATTTTTAACAACTGTACCGTCAGCATTGACTAGGTAGTAGCTTCCCATATGTATAACTTGGTCAGAATTTGGATCATTTTTTTACATGTGAATTAAACGATTTCATGGCAAACTGTTCAATAAACTTTTGATCATAGCCAGTTAATAGCTGCCATTTGCTTTCATCTGGGACTGAGTATGTTTTTAAATAATTCGTTAAAACATCTGGTTTATCAACTTCTGGATCAACGCTAAAAGCTACTATTTGATAGTCTTCTAAGCCTTTATCCTTTAGCGCTTTTTGGACATCTGTCATATTAAACGTCATTGGTGGACAAATGGAATTACAGTTTGTAAAAATGAACATCGCCAGCCATGGCTTGCCTTTAAAATTCTCTAGATTCACCTTTTCATTGTGTTGATTTGTTACTGAAAAATCCTGTACCTCTATATTCATTTCTGGTTCAAATTTATAGCTACCGCAAGCAGCCAAAATGCTACTTAATGCTAGTATCAATGCAAGCATTATACTTTTCTTTTTCATTAATTTGCCCACTTCCCTTCAATTTACCACTATTTTTATTGTATAAATTCTACCCACTAAATACAAGATTATGGTCTAAACCTTACAATTTAATATGTCCAATCTTTGTATTTTGTATGATTTTCCCATAACAATCCCCTGTATATTCCAGATAATTCTCATTTTTTAAAAATTTTTTTCGAGCCGTTTTTTACTATTTTGGTTATTTCCCAAGGGATCAGATAATTGTTATATAACAAAGTTTTTCTGCTTTTTTTAATCTTCCATTATTTGATAGCACAATAACAAATTCATTAAAATTCTCTTTCATGTTTAAATATTCTCCTACATTCAAAATTATTATCACTAAACTATTTCAATAATATTATTCCAGTAGGTAATTCGGTTCTCTTTCGTACGGAATATTTCTATTAAATCCTTATTATTTCTATGTTATTTCCATAAACATAAAGAGACTAAAAATTATAAAAACTCAAAATTTAGTATTGCATTATAAGAATATACCTCATAAAATAAGTGAATATAACGGCGATAAAGAAAGAAATATGCCGTTTAAAACAGAAATATAACACTTTAGGGGGAATAATAATGGCAAACATTTCTGCTAACAAAAATGTAGAATCAGTTGATTATAGTGCAATTGAAGCTATGGAATCGTTCAACAAGTTCGTGAAAAAGAAAAATACCTTTCTTTTCTCAATTACAGCAGCATTTTTAATTCTTTATATCTTGCTGCCAATCCTTGCTTTCCAGCCTGTACTACAACAAAAAAATCATCGGAAATATTACAGGTGTTTGGGTTTATTCAGCAGGGTTATTCATTATGACAATCGTACTTTGTACAGTATATGTAAAAAAAAGCTTCTTCATTCGATAAAGCTGCAGCAGCCGTGCTAGCAGAATATCATGCGAAAGGTGGAAAATAAATGAACTTGGTATCTGTTGGTTTCTTTTTAGCAATTGTTGGATTAACACTTGTTGTTACCTATATCGCTGCAAAGCGCACGTCGTCTGCAGCGGATTTTTATACTGCTGGAGGAGGCCTTAAAGGCTGGCAAAATGGTTTTGCGATTGCTGGTGATTATTTATCTGCAGCCGCATTTTTAGGTGTATCTGGTGCAATTGCTTTAACAGGTTTTGATGGCTTTTTCTTCTCTGTTGGTTATGTAGTAGCAAACTTAGTTCTATTATATGTAATTGCAGAGCCAATGCGTAATTTAGGTCGTTATACATTAGCTGATATGCTAACTGCTCGTTTTAATGAAAAACGTATCCGTGGAGTTGCAGCTTCAGGAACAATTATTATCGTTATTCTTTATATGATTGCTCAACTAGTAGGTGCTGGTGCTCTTATTAAACTTTTATTCGGGATTGAATATTGGATTGCTGTGTTAATCGTCGGCGTGATGATGACAACTTATGTATTGTTTGGCGGTATGACTGCTACATCTTGGGTTCAAATCATTAAAGCAAGTCTTCTATTATTTGGGACAGGTTTATTAGCTACACTGGTATTAGTTAAATTTGATTTCTCTCTTATGAAGATGTTTGATACAATCGCTGTTGATCACGGTGAAAAATTCCTTGTACCAGGGATAAAATATACAAGTACGGTCGATTCTGTTTCGATGATGATGGCCCTTGTTTTAGGTACATCTGGTTTACCACATATTTTAATGCGCTTCTTTACTGTTAAAGACGCAAAAACTGCTCGGTCTTCTATTTCATGGACTACTTGGATTACAGCTATTTTCTTCTCATTAACTATTTTCTTAGGCTTTGGTGCATTAAATTTTGTAGGAATAGATAAAATACTTGCTGAAAGTAAAGCAGGTAACACTGCTGCCCCACTTCTTGCTCAGTTCTTAGGCGGAGATGTGTTAATGGCATTTATCGGTGCAGTAGCATTTGCCACTATTTTAGCTGTTGTTTCAGGCCTAGTTTTAACAGGTGCTTCTGCGATTTCTCATGATATTTATGGTGAAATTATTAAAGGTGGTAAATTAACAGAAAAGCAACAGGTTCTTGCAGCTCGTACTGGCTCTATTTCGATTGCCATTGTATCGATTATCCTTGCTTTATTTGCGCAAAACCTAAATGTATCGTTCTTAGTTTCCTTTGCATTTTGTATTGGTGCTTCAGCAAATCTACCTGTTATTCTTTACACAATTTATTGGAAAAAAATTCAATTCCACAGGTGCTGTATCGGCAATGGTAACTGGTTTAGTATCGTGTTTAATTTTAGGTGCGATGGGACCAAATGTATGGAGTCCTGTTGAAGGTGCAGCAATCTTTGTTGGTAACCCTATTGTGCCTTTAGCCGTGCCAGCCATTATTACAATTCCACTTGGCTTTATCGCTGGTTACTTAGGTTCTGTTCTTTCCTCTAGCAAAGTTTCACAGGCAGAAGCAGATCGCATTTACAAGGAAATTCGTGTAAAAGCGAATACAGGTGTATCGGTTTCTGATATTTCACATTAATTTTTTTTGCAATTTCACAAGTGACTCTACCTGTTCTACAACACTAACAATATAAGTAAAAAAAACTCGATTTTTCATCGAGTTTTTTTACTTTTTTTATTATAAAAATTTTACCAATTTACTTATTGAACAATACTATTCTGCTTCCAAAAAACAGAAAAAAACCAATTTTCACTAGGTAAATAGTGTTTAATTTTTATGGAAAAAAATAATTTTATTTTCAAATTTTAACCTTATTTTATGCCTCGAAATCTAGATTTGTCCTCATTTCGTATATTTATCTGAATTTTCCAAAACCCCTATATTTCTAGGCTTTGTCATATATTTTCTCTTCTAAGACTATTTTTCTAAAAATTTTTTTTACATAATTTTTCTGAAATGTATTGCAATTTTGTGAACTGTCTCATAAAATGAAGATGTGAATTCACTTAACTAGCAAAATCAAGTCTTGAAGCAGTAAAAATAAACACAAAATGGGGAATGTTAATGGCGAACAATCAAGCAAACAAAGGCGTCGTGATTGACTATGATGCAATTGCAAATCAACAATCGTTTAAAGCACTTGTACGAAGAAAGAATTCATTTCTTTGGTCTATGACTGTAATCTTTTTAGCAGCATATATGTTGCTACCAATCTTACTTCGTACACGACAATTCTACACCAAAAGGCATTTGGGGAAATCACTTGGGTGTGGGTTTATGCAGCAGGATTATTCATTATGACATGGGGGTTATGTCATTTATATGTAGCAAAAGCAAACAGCTACGATAAAGAAGCAAAGGCGATTATCGCTGAATATGAGAACGGAGGTGGCCGCCGATGAATGATGGAGGAATGAGTTTTACAGCCATATTCTTTTTCGTTGCCATTGTAGGTTTAACATTAGTTATTACATGGTGGGCATCTAAACGTACTTCTTCAGCAAGTGACTTCTATACTGCAGGCGGTGGATTAACAGGCTGGCAAAATGGACTAGCTATTGCTGGTGACTATTTATCAGCAGCCTCTTTCTTAGGAATCGCAGGTGCAGTTGCATTATTTGGATTTGATGGATTCTTCTTCTCTATTGGTTATTTAGTAGCCTACTTAGTGGTATTATACATTGTTGCAGAGCCATTACGTAACCTTGGTAAATTTACTTTAGCTGACATGATTACAGCGCGTTTTGATAGCGCAAAGGTTCGTGGTACAGCAGCTTTAAGCACTATTACAATTGTTTTATTCTACATGATTGCACAACTAGTTGGTGCAGGAGCACTTATTCAATTACTTTTAGGGATCGACTATTGGATTGCCGTGTTAATCGTAGGTGTTATGATGACAACTTATGTATTATTCGGTGGTATGACTGCTACATCTTGGGTACAAATTATTAAAGCATGTCTTTTAATGTTAGGTACTGTCATTATTTCATTCTTAGTATTAAAAGAGTTCGGCTTCAGCATTGCTACAATGTTCAAGGATATGTCAACTGCTACTGAAAGCGGTGCAGCTTATTTAAATCCTGGTCTTAAATATACAAATGGTATTGATACAATTTCAATGTTAATCGCTCTTGTATTAGGTACTGCTGGTCTTCCACACATCCTAATGCGCTTCTTTACAGTAAAAGATGCGAAGACAGCTCGTTCTTCAGTTATTTGGGCTACATGGATTGTAGGTATCTTCTATGTACTAACAATTTTCCTAGGCTTTGGTGCAGCAAAATTCGTTGGTAAAGAAGAAATTATTGCAGCAAACGCAGCTGGTAACATGGCTGCTCCACTTCTTGCAGAAGCACTTGGTGGCGACATTCTATTCTCATTCGTTTGTGCGGTAGCATTTGCAACAATTTTAGCGGTAGTAGCAGGTCTTGTACTTTCTGGAGCGTCTGCCCTTTCTCATGATATTTACGGTCAAATCATTAAAAAAAGGTCAAATTACAGAAAAAGAGCAAGTACTTGCAGCTCGTATTGGTTCAATTACAATTTCAATTGTTTCTATCCTTTTAGCACTTGGTGCACAAACATTAAACGTAGCGTTCTTAGTATCCCTTGCATTCTGTATTGCAGGTTCTGCTAACCTACCAGTAATCATTTATACAATCTATTGGAAACGCTTTAATACAGCTGGTGCTGTAACGGCAATGTTAACAGGCTTAATCTCTGCATTAGTACTTGTTGCGGTGTCACCAAACATCTGGAATCCAGTTGAAGGAAAAGCAATTTTCGTGGGTGAACCGTTAATTATGTTAACAAATCCAGCATTAATTTCGGTACCTCTTGGTTTCCTTGGTGGTTTCATTGGAACATTACTTTCTAAAGAAAGTGATGACAAGAAATATCGCGAAGTGGATGTTAAAGCAAACACAGGTATTTCTGTACAAGACGTATCTCACTAATAATATGACAACTACCTCGTAAGTAACTTACTTACGAGGTTTTACATTTTCTGTTTTATTCAGTATTATATTGATAATAAGCAATTGGAGGTAATACTATGTCACAATCAAAAGCCAAAAAGAAACGTATGCATTTAAAGCGTACAAAAGGAAAAAAATGTTGAAATCGATCGTCAATCTTCCCCTTTTAGTACACATGAACGTGTCACAAAGACAAGGCAAGAAACCTTAGAACGAAACTTCACAAAATACAAAAAGCAGCGTATAGATGAATAAACATTCTATATACTGCTTTTTTATTTATGATAGATTGTAAAATGATCTAGTATTTTGTGTAATTATTTTAGCCGCTTCCTGTGTTAATATCCCCTTTATTGATGCAATGACCTCTATAGAATGATTCATCATCCAGGGAGATGTACGTTTATTTTCAAAAAGACCTTCAAATGGCCAAGGCCCATCCGTTTCTACCATGATTAGCTCGATTGGATATCTCATAATAAGCTGTTGAATCTCCTTCTCATATGTACAATCTGGTGTAACAGAAATAAAATAGCCATTCTGGATCATGCGTTCTATTACTTTCTCATCTCCCTTGAACCAATGGAAATGGGCTTTCGTTACTTGATGTTTTTCAAGCAAATCACAAACAAATGCTGCATCCTCATAAACGGCATGTAAAATAATTGGTTTATCTAATTCCTTTGCTAACAAAATAAACCTTTCCAACAATGCTGTATATGGACGATAATCAATAGATTTTTCTTGCTTTAAATAATAAGGCAAACCTACTTCCCCTATTGCTATCATTTCATGCGCATGTTGACGTATCCAATCAAATAAAGCATCTATTTCCATTTTACTAGGTAAGACTTGCTCCGGATGAAAGCCAAATGCAGCCTTTACATTTTTATAGGTTTTCGATAGCATCCACGTTTTTTTCACATGATGCAAGATTCATACTGACAGCAATAACATATTCAGCCGCCCCTAGTAAAGAGGGTATCTCATTGTCTTGATACTGATCTAAATGAATATGAGCATCAATCAACATAAGCATCATCCTTTTCTTCTTTTAAAAACATAAATAATTGCTCTTTTAATGCTGTAAATGTCTCAGAATGACGAATCTCCTCTTGTCGTGGTCGTGCAAAAGGAACAATTATTTCTTGTTTAATTGTTGCTGGCCGTTTTGATAGCACAATAATCCGATCTGCCAAAAATAGCGCTTCCTCAATACTATGGGTTACAAATAAAATGGATTTTCGATATTTTTCCCAAATGGATAAAAGCCAAGCCTGCATTTCCAATCTTGTAAACTCATCTAGTGCAGAAAATGGCTCATCTAAGCATAATATAGGCTTGTCACTAACGATTGCACGGATAAAGGACACTCGCTGCTGCATACCGCCAGATAGTTCATTCGGATAGCACTTATAAATGAAGCAAGGCCCACTTTTGCTAACCACTCCTTCGCAAGTTCCACATTCGGCTTTTGCTGAAGCTCCTCTACAATTGTGACATTTTCTAAAATGGTTCGCCATGGTAGTAAGCAGGGTTGCTGAGGCATATAGCCAATAGTTCCTCTTTTTTTGCTGAATATCTGTACCATCTAATAAAATGGCTCCCTTATCAATAGAAGAAACACCACCAATTAGTTGAAATAGCGTGCTTTTCCCGCTACCAGATGGACCAATGATTGCCACAAATTCACCGTCCTTTACCTCAAAGGATAAATCTTGAATGACTTGAAGAGAATCAAAGGATTTATTAATATTTTGAACGCTTAGCATGGAATCCTCTCCCCTTCACAATGATTTTTTTCTAGTAGTTGAATAGCGCTGAATAACACTAAACTTAAGCATATAATAGCCAAAATGGCCACAAACACACGATCTGTACGAAATGATGACTGTGCCAATGTCATATAGACTCCTATCCCCTTTTTAGCACCTAGCCACTCCGCAATAACAGCCCCCATAACGCTGTAGGTAGCGGCAATTTTAATGCCCGAAAAAATAGATGGGTATGCAAATGGCCATTCTAACTTCCAAAAGGTTTGTGCCTTTGTTGCCCCAATCATCTCAAAATAATGCTTCAACTCTGGTGAGGTTTGACGAAAGCCATCCATTGCTGCAATAACAATCGGAAAAAAGCATACTAGGCAAATAATGATAAGCTTAGGTAATAAACCAAAGCCAAACCAAATAATTAACAAGGGCGCTAGGACAAGTATTGGAACGTTTTGTGACATAATAAGAATGGGATAAAATAGCTCTCGAATAAATGAAAAACGATGTAGAAGAACAGCAACTGCTAGTCCACAACATATGCCAATCGTAAGTCCTAGTAAAGCTAATTGTACTGTTGCAAAGGCATGAGGCATAAATGTTTCAAACGATCGTATCCCTTCTGCTAAAATAGCACTTGGTGACGGTAATAACCAATGTGGGATGTCTGCTAAACGCACGATTAGCTCCCATATGAATAAGAGGAAGGCGATAAAAATTATCGACCTTCCCTTTTGTATTGCCTGCTTCATCACTGGTATTTCTCCGTTAATGTATCCATTGTAATACCGGATGGTTGATATAAAATTTTCACTTGTGTAATAACATTGATGGCACCAAGCTCTATCATCTTAATATTCATTCGTTCAATAATTTGTAGTAACGTTGTCAGCTCACCCTCCATTGTTGTTTCTAAAGGGTGCACCTCATATTTCACGCCTGAGGCATCAATAATAGCAATGGCCGCATCAACAAATGGAATCACATCTTCATATTTTTCTGTTTTCGGGATAATTTGTACACTGATTAATGAGTTTGCCATGTTACTTCGTCTCCTTTTTTTGGTAAAAAGTCGTTCGTAAATGCTTGTTCTGCCTTAAATTCGCCCTCTAAAACGTTGTTGCTAGTCATCCACTTCGCATAGTTTCCCAGACAGCTAGCTTTTGCTCGCCCCATTGAGCAGCGTCATCCTGATATTTATCTGCCAGCCACTCCTGACTTTTATGCACAAGGTCTTTATCTAAATCAGGTACTGCCTCAAGTAAAACATCTGCCGCCTCACCTGGATTACTGATTGCGTATTCATAGCCTTTTGCAACGGCAGCGACAAATGCTTCAACGGTTTTTGGATCATCCTGAATCATTTTTTCATTCGTAGCAAGAACGGGTGTATAATAATCCAGTTGGTCACTATAATCTGTTAAATACAGCATGTTCAGTTTTTCACCACGAAGCTCAGCTTCAATCCCAGTCCAAGCATAATAAATCCATGCAAAATCAATATCTTTTTTCATCATTGTAAAGAAATCTATATCACCAGCATTAATAATATCTAATTTATTTATATCCGCATTTTCAGTTTGCATTAATGATTGTAGTACGGCCTGCTCTAATGGAGCTCCCCAGCCGCCATATGTTTTCCCTTCAAATTTCTTCGGTGATGTAATGCCTTTAGAGGCGATTGAGGCAAAGCCAGAAGTATTATGCTGAATAATCGCTGCAATCGATACTAGAGGTACACCCTGTACACGAGCCTGTGTAATTCCCTCCTGATAGCTTACGCCAAATTGTGCCTTGCCAGATGCTACAAGCTGATCCGCTCCTGCATCACCAGGTTGTAAGATATCAACATCTAAGCCCTGCTCTTCAAAATAACCTAATTTCTTAGCAACATATAACCCTGTATGATTTGTATTTGGTGCCCAATCGAGTACAACAGATACCTTTTTCAATGCATGCTCATCCTTGTTGGCATCCTTTTTTTTCGCTACAGCCCGCTAATGTTAAAAGGGCAGCCATAAGAACCAATAACCATTTTTTCATGCTGAATCCTCCCAGTAAGTAGTGTGAAAGTGTTCATGAATGAATGTTTTAACCAGAAGAAAGCGTATTCATGGATTGTCTGCACCCAAGACATGTACATTTAACAAAAAAAACGCCCAGGATTTCTCCCAGACGTTGTCAATCAATATCAAAAATTTACTTTTTTTTGAATAGATGTTCCCTACGCTGGTACGAGCCAAATCAGGTTCAAAGGGTCAGCGTCTAACGGACACAATCTCAGCTGGCAACTACCAGCCCCCTACATTCTTTCCATATGAACTTTTCGTTGATTATTATACCCATATCTCACTGCAAATGACAAGGCACTATTTAATAATAACGCTGTAAAAATATTTTAATTGCATCATCTTTCGCTTCATGCATTCCATCCTCCGTGAGATACTTTTCATTTATCCCAAATACCTGTAATGTCCCTTCTTTAGTATAACCTTGCGCTAAGAGAGCTAATGAAACATCTTTAAAGGCGTAAATTGGTGTTAATGAACCATCTTCTTCGACTTGATAGAATCTAAAGCGGTATTTCTCCTCCTTTGGTATCCATTCATGAAGAGCAAGATTATTTTGATAGGCTTTTAAAAAAAAGGGCTTTTGCATCAAGTTTATGATAGGAGCCGTCTACTAAATCAACATATCCTGTCTCTAAGCTTTCTCCAGTTTGAAAGGAGGCATAGATTTTATGGCCAGTAAGTGCCACGTCATGTATGCCTTTAAAAGGTAAATCATATTGCTTTTCTTTTTCTGTTCCAACATCATAGAGCGTAAAGCGGACCATTTCTACTCCATCTTTTTTAAAGGCTTTTGGAAGGAGCAATTTATTGTCTTGATAAATTGGCTGACTTACTGCACTATTATCAAAGGCTTGTTTAAATTGTTTTACCTCGTTTGTACGCAGATTTGTTAAGCTATAAATGGTATGACCTGTCCTTGTATCAGATATTGTTGTCAGTAGTGTATCATCTTCAAAATCTATAAAAGTATCCGTAGAAAAGCCTTTGATCTCTAATGTTTCTCTATTTTTTTACAAACACAGAATTCCTATCATCAGCCATCCAAACAAGCCAATTTTCATTTACTAACATTTTTGAAATAGGGAATTCACTTGTTACTTCCGCTTTTTCAATATGTGTATCGAGTGCATAGGAATAAATGGTATTACCCTCGTAATAATAAAAGGAGTTCGTTGCATCATCAAAGACAGCTGTAGATAATGTATTAGCAGATCGACCAGGGATACTAACTTCTTCATAGGATTGTTCACTTATTTGCGAAATCATCAATTGTTCCTTTATTTCATCTATAAATGGATAACTTAGTAATGCCGTAAGTGCTAAAGCTGAAAATCCTACTGCTACGGGCTTCCACACATGTTTTTTTTACAGGGGTTTGCTGTTGCTCAAATCTTACATGAGCGGCCTCTAAAATCTCTTCTTTTTTTTGGGGAGTTAATGCTAATTGATCTGGTATTGTAGCCTTTAATCGATTACGTAAATTCATTTCCATTATAAAATCCCTCCTTTTCTAATTGGATGCCTACTCGTTTTCTCCCTCTTGCTAGCCTTGTTTTCACTGTATTGACTGAACATTGTAAAATGGATGCGATATCGGTGATAGATAGTTCATCATAGTAATAAAGCCAAAGGACCTCTCGATATTTCGTTTCTAATGTAGTAATGCTGTGAGCAATTACATCCATTTCCTCCTGCTTTAAAATTTGAGATTCCACTGAAGTAGAGGCTTCCTGCTTTTTAAAAAGATTAGTTAACTCTGTTTTCCGATATGACCAGCTCTTAAAGTAATTGTGACACTCGTTGACGACCATACGATATAAGTAAGTTTTGACACTAGAACGTCCTTCAAATTGCTCCATATGAATGTAATAGCGGATGAATACTTCCTGTACAATGTCCTCTGCCCTTTCTTTACTTTTTACATATGTATAAGCTAGTCGAAGTAAGTAATGACCGTATAAATCCATAACCTCCCGTAAATGTATATCTCTTTGTTGTTTCTCCAAGCAATTCCCTCCCTTCATCAATTTGTATAAGTTAGACAAAGCACATTGCTCGTTGGTTTCATCTTTTCATTAATTTTATATTAATACCATTATTTATCTGGTACTGAACAACAATTAAAGAAGGGCACTAAATAACTAAAAAAAAGTCAATTTGCATCACATTTTTGTGGCAAATCGACTTTTTTTAGTGTCCTTCTCATTAAGAGATCAGCTTGGGTTTTGTTCTTTTTTTAACTGTTAATACATGTGAAATCTGTCCATCAGTTGCAATATCTACCTTGAATGAGCCATTTGAATGACGATCTGCTCGCGTTAATGCTTGTACATCAATAACCTCTTGCACCCCTTTTTCAGTTTCAATGATAACATGCTCCTCATCTGTAGCCTTGACTACTGCAACGATACGATGAGGGTTTGCTTTTAATTCAGTTAACACCTTTAAGCCCCGTTTTGCGCGACTTGCTATCTCAACTTCAGCTACATTCATTTTCTTCACAGCACCTCGCTGCGTAACAATAACAACATATTCTGTGTCGTTTGGCTGTAAAACATTAATACCCACTAATGCTTCCCCATCTTTTAAGGTAATTCCTTTAACACCACCAGTTTTGACACCAGTTACTGGTAATTCCTCCATTGGGAAACGAATCGCATAGGCTGTATCGGTTGTTAATAGTAATTCAGTGTCATCCGTTACGAAATCTGCAAAAATCATTTCATCGCCAGCTTTAACATTCATTGTCTTTATCGGCTTCGAATAACGGGTAACTGCATAATCTGCTAAAGGCGAGCGTTTAATTTGTCCATCTTTCGTAGCCGTTAAAATATAAGTATTCGCTTGCTCAAATGTCTCGAAACCATAGACCGCAATAATGGATTCATCCTCTCCAGTTGGCACAATACTAGAAATATGCTGACCGAGATCCTTCCAGCGAATGTCTGGTAGCTCATGAACAGGCTGATAAATATAATTGCCTCGATTTGTGAACAGCAGCAGATGATGCTGTGTATTTAAGTTTTCTTCATATAATAAATAATCTGAATCCTTCATCGCAATATCCTGACCATTTGAGGCTGCATGGGAACGTGTGGAAGTACGTTTAATATAACCATCCTTAGTCACAGTCACGACAACTTCTTCACTTGGTACAAGGACATCTAATGTAATTTTGATTTCTTCAATTTCTTGTTCAATTTTCGAACGGCGTGGCTCTGTAAAGCGTTTTTTTAATATCAAGCAACTCCTGTTTTATGACGCGGATAAGCTTTGCCTCACTATTAAGAATGCCTTCTAGCTTGGCAATTAATTTATTTAATTCATCCTGTTCCTGGCGAAGCTCTGTAATGTCCGTGTTCGTTAAACGGTATAATTGCAAGCTAACGATCGCCTCTGATTGTACCTCTGTAAAGTCAAACTTAGTTTGTAAGTTTAATTTCGCATCTTTTTTTATCATTTGAAGAACGAATTGTCGCAATTACTTCATCTAAAATAGACAATGCCTTAATTAAGCCGTCAACGATATGCGAACGATCCTTAGCCTTTTGTAAATCATAGATTGAACGGTTGGTAACGACTTCTTTTTGATGTGCAATATACGCATCAAGTAATAATGGCAATGTCATCATCGTTGGACGACGATTATGAATGGCAATCATATTAAAATTATAAGCTACTTGTAAATCTGTTGTTTTAAATAAATAATTTAAAATACCTTGTCCTGGTACATCTTTTTTCAGTTCAATGACCACACGTAAACCTGTACGATCCGATTCATCACGAATTTCCGCAATACCTTCTAGACGCTTATCAACACGTTGCTCATCTATTTTTTTAACAAGGTTCGCTTTATTAACATCATATGGCAATTCCGTAATGACAATCTGCTCTTTGCCACCTTTAATTGGCTCCACAGCGGCTTGTGCACGGACAATGATTTTACCACGGCCCGTTTCATAAGCTTTTTTGATGCCATCAACACCTTGAATAATGCCACCTGTTGGGAAATCTGGACCTTTAATAACGGTCATCAACTCATCAACCGTTGAGTGAGGCTTATCTAAGCGCATTAGAACCCCGTCAAGCACCTCATCAAGAGCATGTGGAGGAATATCAGTTGCATAGCCGGCTGAAATACCTGTTGAGCCATTCACTAGTAAATTCGGGAAGCGTGCTGGTAAAACGGTTGGCTCCATATCCTGATCATCAAAGTTTGGCACAAATTCAACGGTTTTCTTGCCGATATCACGTAGCATCTCTGCAGCAATAGCTGAAAGTCTTGCTTCCGTATAACGCATCGCTGCTGGCGGATCACCATCTACTGACCCGTTGTTCCCATGCATTTCAATCAGCATATGACGCGCTTTCCAATCTTGACTCATGCGCACCATAGCCTCATAAACTGAGCTATCACCATGAGGATGATAGTTACCAATTACATTCCCGACTGTTTTAGCGGATTTTCGAAATGGTTTATCATGTGTATTCCCCTCGGAAAACATTGCATATAATATACGACGCTGCACAGGCTTAAGACCGTCACGTGCATCAGGCAACGCGCGGTCTTGAATAATATATTTACTATAGCGACCAAAACGGTCACCCATCACTTCTTCTAAAGGTAAATCTTGAAACTTTTCCGTACTACTCATGCTTGGTCCTCCTCTTGTTGGATGAATTCATTGTCTAAAATATTTGAATCATCCTCCATACCGAAGTTTACATTGGCTTCGATCCATTTACGACGTGGTTCAACTTTATCGCCCATTAATGTTGTAACACGTCGTTCAGCACGTGCACCATCCTCAATCGTTACACGAATTAATGTGCGTGTTTCTGGGTTCATCGTCGTATCCCACAGCTGGTCTGCATTCATCTCACCAAGACCTTTATAGCGCTGTAGTATGTAACCCTTTCCAACTTTTTTGATGGCATTCTGTAAATCATTTTCAGTCCAAGCATATTCAATTACTTCTTTTTTTACCAGTGCCCTTAGAAATTTTATACAGTGGTGGTAAGGCAATAAAGACCTTGCCTGCTTCAATTAATGGACGCATGTAACGGTAGAAAAACGTTAATAGTAACACTTGAATATGTGCACCATCTGTATCGGCATCGGTCATAATAACGACTTTATCATAGGCTGAATCTTCAACAGAGAAATCTGTACCAACACCTGCACCAATAGCATGAATAATCGTTGAAATTTCCTCATTTTTCATGATGTCCTGTAGCTTGGCTTTTTCCGTATTAATAACTTTACCGCGCAAAGGTAATATTGCTTGGAATGTACGATCACGCCCTTGCTTTGCTGAGCCTCCAGCAGAATCTCCTTCGACTAAATATAGTTCGTTTTTCGCTGCATTGCGAGATTGTGCGGGCGTTAATTTTCCAGAAAGGATGGTACTGGCCTTTTTGTTCTTTTTGCCATTTCGTGCATCTTCACGTGCTTTACGAGCCGCTTCACGAACTTGCTGTGCACGAATAGCTTTACGCACAAGGGATGCAGATAGCTCAGCATTTTCCTCTAGCACATATAAAATTTGCTCAGAGACCACACTATCTACGGCAGAACGAGCCTCACTCGTTCCTAGCTTGCCTTTTGTTTGACCCTCAAATTGTAGTAAATGCTCAGGAATACGTACAGACACAATTGCTGCTAGACCCTCCCGAATATCTGTCCCTTCAAGGTTTTTATCCTTATCTTTTAACAGACCTATCTTTCTTGCGTATTCATTAAATACACGTGTTAATGCTGCTTTTGCGCCTGTTTCATGTGTGCCGCCATCACGTGTACGAACATTGTTAACAAAAGACAGAATTGTTTCTGAATAGCCATCGTTATATTGGAATGCAAATTCTACTTCAATATCATCCTGAATCCCTTCCACATATTTGACAGGATGAAGAACGTCTTTCTCCTCATTCAAATACGCAACGAAAGCTTCAATGCCGTTCTCATAAAAGAACACATCACCTTTGCCTTCCTCGCGTTCATCAATTAACTCAATTTTTAAGCCCTTCAATAAAAATGCTGACTCACGTAAACGTTCTGCAAGTGTATCATAATTAAACTTTGTAACAGAGAAAATCTTGTCATCTGGTAGAAAATGGACTAGAGTACCTGTCTGTTTCGTACTGCCGATTTCTTCAAGTGTCGTAACTGGATGACCACCATTTTCAAAACGTTGGCAATATTTCTTACCGTCGCGATGTATGGTTACCTCTAAAAATGTTGATAACGCATTAACGACAGAAGAACCTACGCCATGTAAACCGCCACTTGTTTTATAGCCGCCTTGTCCAAATTTGCCACCAGCATGTAAAACCGTAAAAATAATTTCAGGTGTTGGCTTTCCCATCTTATGCATACCAGTAGGCATTCCACGACCGAAGTCTCGCACGCTAATACTTTGATCTTTATGAATCTTGACAATAATATGAGAACCAAAGCCAGCCAATGCTTCATCCACCGCATTATCCACGATTTCATACACGAGGTGATGAAGACCACGGCCATCTGTAGAACCGATATACATGCCGGGTCTCTTTCGTACCGCTTCTAATCCTTCTAATACTTGTATAGCGTCATCATTATAGACGCTTGGTGACTGTTTATTCGTCAAAAAATTCCCCTCCAAAAAAACAAACGCATGTTCTATTTATCTTCTCTTCCTAATAATAATAGCATTTCCTGTCAATAGCTAGCGACAGGCCCAATAAAATTTTTTTATTCCTCACAGCTTCTTCGTTTTTAAAAGTAATTATCCGCATTGTCATAAGCTGTTATATTCCCTTGACGCAAGGACCTAAGCTTTTGTTGCATAAATCGATTATGCCACTAATGACATCCAAATTTCTCCATAATCAAGCTCCTCTTAAAAAAATCATCCGCTACATACGCCCCTTAAGGGTAAAAGTTTTCTGGATCTGAGGCTAAGCTTTCAAGAACATTACCGCTTCAAGATAAGACATCGAATGACTAATAACCGATTATAAACTTTCAGCCTAAAACAAAGATAGCTCGTGAAGGTTTTCAATTCTTTATGCAGAAGCATTTGATAGCCACTTGAATAAGAGTGGATATGTATGAATAACTAAGTGGGTATCTTCTGTCTGACTGATGATTTATACTAGCATTTCCATGAAATTTAAGATAGACTTCTATTCTACCAAAGGAAAGGATGATTGACAAAATTGCCATTTTACCTATATTTTTAGAAAAGGATTGTCTTGATGTTAGGATACTCGTGTCAAATAGCCTAACCTCAATCATTATACATATCGAAACCCTTGAAAAAAATAGTTATCTTTTGTATTGAATTCAAGGAACGTCATGAAATCTCCTTCATGCCGTTGTAGATTATCAAGAAAAAGTGTAAAATACTTGTTACAAACTATTAGTACCAAGTGATGAATTACCAATGAAAGGAGTCCAACTATGGTAAATGGACTTATTATTTTATGTGCTTATCTAATTGGCTCTATACCTTCTGGATTATGGATAGGCAAAATTTTTTTATAAAACTGACATTCGTGAACATGGTAGTGGTAATCTGGGTGCCACGAATACCTTCCGTATCTTAGGAAAAACAGCAGGAATTGTCGTAACCATTATGGATGTCTTAAAAGGGACAGCTGCTGTATTGTTAGTAGCACTACCGATATTTTCCGAAGTCTCCATACACTCGTTAATTCTTGGACTTATAGCGGTTATTGGTCATATGTTCCCTATTTTTGCAAGCTTCCGCGGAGGGAAGGCCGTAGCGACATCCGCTGGCGTTCTCTTAGGATATACATGGCCATTATTTGTCTTACTTTTTATTACGTTTATTGTAACGTTAAAAGTCACAAAGATTGTAAGTTTAACTTCCATGATTGCCGCTTTAGTAGCACTAATTTATTCAATCATTTATTATTTTGTTACAGGTGATTTTGCGTTAACTATTTTAGTCGCATGTTTGTTCATCTTTATTATTTATCGTCACCGCGCAAACATTGGCCGCATTAAAAACGGGACCGAGCCAAAGGTGAAATGGCTGTAGCAAGCAAAGAGAGGAGCATTCTAATGAATATTGCACTAACAGATGAAGCCCTAAATTGGTTTAAACGAGAAATGGAAGTAGAAACAGGCGATACCATACGTTTTTATGCAAGATATGGAGGTTCCAGTCCATTTCATGAAGGCTTTTCTCTTGGTATGACTCGTGAGGAACCAATCGAGATTGGTGTCAAAACAGAGATTGACGGGGTTACCTACTATATTGATGAAAAAGATTTATGGTTTTTTTAATAACCACAATCTCCATGTAGATATTGATGCTACAAACGATGAATTAAAATATGATTATCGTCAATAAAGCCGTGTTTCCTTTCGTTTATTACGAGAGGAACACGGCTTTTTCATTTGCCAACAATTAAATAGAATAAATTTCTATCTTTGTTTATCTATAAAGAAATTTGTCCATTCTATAGGTAGTGAATGCACACTTGGAGGAGGAAAGTAAATGTCCGTTTCAAAAAGTACAGATGCCTCCCAACCAAATTCCAACAATGAACTCCTGTATAGTTCGCTTTCGAGCAATGTCAAACTGATTCGAAACACACTTGGAAATAGTAATGACCTAATTATACGAGAAATTACGATTGGTAAAGCTGAAAAGCACACAATCGCAATTGTTTATATGGATGGCTTATCTGATAAAACAACCATTTCGGATACTGTTATTGATAAGCTCATGCTCGATCTGGTTGAAGTAAATGGCTCAGAAACAGATATAGAAACAATTCATCAATATATTAAAGAATCTTGTTTGACAGCCGGTGACACAAATAATATTTCTCATTTCTCAGCATTGTATACTGCGATTTTAAATGGCAATACGGTCATCTTATTAGATGGATGTACTTTTGGTATCGTAACAAGTACAAAAGGTGCTAAAGATCGAGAGGTTACAGAGCCATCAACAGAATCTGTGATTAGAGGTCCAAGAGAATCTTTTACTGAAACATTACGCACAAACACTGCCCTTATCCGTCGAAAAATTAAAAGTCCTAATCTTTGGATAAAATCTCGTGTGGTTGGAGAGGTAACGCAAACAGATATAGCTGTTATGTATATAAATGGTATTGCCAATGACAAAATAGTGGCTGAGGTACTGGCACGCATAGATCGTATTAACATTGATGGCATACTAGAAAGTGGCTATATTGAGGATTTTATTCAAGATGCTAAACTCACAATATTTCCAACAATTTATAATTCTGAACGACCTGATGTTATTGCTGGAGAATTGTTAGATGGGAAAATTGCTATTCTAGTGGATGGTACCCCCTTTGTGTTGGTGGTACCTGCTTTATTTACTTCCTTTTTACAATCTGCTGAGGATTACTATCAAAATTGGATCGTCAGCTCTCTTATTCGGTTATTAAGATTTTTAGGCATAAGCCTTGCATTGGTGGCACCATCACTCTATGTTGCCATTACCACCTTTCATCAGGAAATGCTTCCAACCGCTATGCTTATTAGTATTGCCTCCCAACGAGAAGGCGTTCCTTTCCCAGCAGTGTTGAAGCACTTATTATGGAAATTGCCTTTGAGGTATTACGAGAAGCAGGTCTTCGAATGCCGAGAACCATTGGACCTGCTGTATCCATTGTGGGAACCTTAGTCATTGGTCAGGCAGCCGTTGAAGCAGGCATTGTATCAGCTGTAATGGTAATTATCGTAGCTTTAACAGCGATATGTAGTTTCCTGTTCCCTGCCTATGGCTTATCTAATACCATTCGGGTTCTACGTTTTCCATTAATGATTGTAGCAGCAATGCTTGGTTTATTTGGTGTGATGTTTGGAATTATGATTATTATCCTACATTTATGTAGCATTCGCTCTTTTGGTGTGCCGTATTTAAGTCCATTCGGTCCACTAATTTTAAAGGATCAAAAAGATGCGTTAGTATTGTTTCCTCGAAGACGCTATTGACTCGACCACGCTTAGTCAGCCAAAAAAATAATGTTAGAGGACATAAGTATTTGGATACGAAAAAAAGAAATAAATCTAATGTATAAACGAGGAATGGCACATGTCAAAATTCAGCTTAATTTGTTTCCTCCTAATCCTCCCTTTACTACTAAGTGGCTGCTGGAGTAAGCGTGAACTAAATGAATTAGCAATAGTCCTAGCTCTCGGCATTGATAAAGTCGATGATGAATTCGAATTATCGATTCAAGTAGTAGATCCTAGTGAAATTTCTACTAGACAGCCTTCTACTGGACGCACTCCTGTGATCACTTATCACGCAACAGGAGAAACCATTTTTGAAGCTATTCGAAAAATGACAGTTTTAGCAGCTAGGAAACCCTATTTTTCTCATCTTCGAATTGTTGTTATCGGTGAGGAATTAGCGAAAGAGGGAGTAAACGAAGCACTAGATTTAATTTCCAGAGACCATGAATTTCGAAATGATTTTGATGTCATCCTCTCTCATCAGGCAACTGCAAAAGATGTTTTAAATGTGTTAACACCGATTGAAAAAGTACCGGCCAACAAAATGCTAAATTCTTTGAGAGTGTCAGAAAAAGTTTGGGGCTCCACCAATTCCATAAATATTGATGATTTAGTTAATACTTTAAACAACAATGAAAAAAAGCGCAGTCCTTTCAGCTATTGAAATACATGGTGATCCAAAATTAGGTATGGATCAGACAAATGTAAAAAAAAGTGAAAACCCCTGTACTTTTAAAATATGCTGGATTAGCCGTCTTTAAAAAAAGATAGATATATCGGACTTTTAACAGAAGATGAAAGTAGAGGTCTTAGCTTTATCAAAGACAAAATAGAGAGCACCATTGAGATTGTCGCTTGTAAAAATGGAGGTACTCTGTCAACCGAAATTACCAAATCAACTAGTAAAGTAAAAGGGAATTTTAAAAAGGGCTCTCCTCATATAAATGTGCATATTGACGTGGAACAAAATGTTGGAGAAGTTGAATGTAATATGAAGCTTTCTAACAATAAATCCATTAAATATATAAATAAAAAAAACGGAGGAAATTATTAAACAACAAGTTGAAAATACAATCAGAACCGTTCAGCAAAATTATCAAGTAGATGTTTTCGGCTTCAGCGAAGTACTCCATCGTTCAGATGCAAAACAATGGAACAAGGTAAAAAAAAGACTGGGATTCAATTTTCCCTGAACTTCCTATTAAGGTTGAGGTTCATGTAAATACACAGGGATTAGGAACCATGCAAAATTCATTATTGCATAAATCCAAAAAGGAGGAATAGGCCTTGATAATGACGCTTTTTATACTAGTTATTACGTCTATAATTGCCTTTGCTTTTATCCCACAATTAAAGAAAAAGAAAGAAACGAAAACGATTATAACTTTTTCAATTATTTTATTATTTGCTACTGCAATAAATATTGGCATCGCATTAAAGCTTAAGATCCCAAGTCCACTTGACTTTATCACGTTTATTTTTTTTCGCCCATCAGAGATCTAATTGTTTCACTTACAAAATAAAAAAGAAGGGGGTTGCTCATAATGGAAAAAGAAATCATTAGTTCAAGACAATTTATGATCATTACCCTTCTCTTTTCTATTGGAACTGCCATATTAATTATTCCTGCCACTATAGCAAAAGCTGCAAAGCAAGATGCATGGATTGCAGCAATCATTGGTGTCGCAATCAGCTTTCTGTTAGTGAAGCTTTATATTTCTTTAGGAAAACGCACACCTTCCCTTACATTCATTGAGGCAAATGAAAAAAATACTAGGTCGCTTTTTAGGGAAATTTACAGCGATTGGCTTTATACTTCTTACCTTTCTTTCCTCAGGTGAACTATTATATTTTATTGGCATTTTCATGAAAACAGAAGTGATGCCGGAAACACCTACTATGGCATTTGCATTGTTATTTAGCATCATCATTGTATATGCTGCTTTTCTCGGCATCGAAGTATTTGCTCGCTCTGCAGAGATTTTATTTCCCTTTTTTTATCCTGATTTTTATTGTCTTTGCAGTTTGTATCACACCTCAAATTAGTTTTGATAATGTACAACCAATCTTGGAAACACCTAAAAAAATTCTTATTGTATAGTATTATTCGATTTATGAGTATTTTTTTCTTTCCCACTAGTTGTACTGCTAATGCTTTTCCCATCTGTCGTAAATGTCCAAAAATCTGCACAAAAGGGATTTTACATAGGAACAATTATCGGTGGAATTGTCTTAATTATTCTAATTACCTTATGTATTCTTGTATTAGGTCCCTCTAATACCGCCTCCCGTACCTTTCCTAGCTATGCATTGGCGCAAAGGATTTCAATCGGGAACTTTTTACAGCGTATTGAAATTATTATGGCTGGTATGTGGATTGCATCCATTTATATTCGAACTTTTATGTATTTTTACGCATCAGTCATTGGTGTAGCGCAGTTATGTAAGATACAAAATCATCGTCCACTTATTTTACCACTTGGTTTATTAATGATAGGTCTTTCTCAAATTATTCATCCTAACATTGTTCATTCTAATGTCTACAATAATGAAATTTGGCCTATATTTTCTGCGATATTTACTGTTATTTTACCGTTAACATTGCTGATAGTTGCAAAGATTCGCAAAATAGACGGGAATTCACAAGGTGAAAATAGCAATGAAAATCAAACAAATAACAATAATCATGCGCAGCAAGATAGTGAGAATAACAGCCATAATGCTTCAGAGGGTGATAGTCATACAGAGAGCGATTCTAAAAATGACGCACAAGATGAGAATAAACTTGAACTAGAAAGCCAAAAAGGTAATAAGCCAAATGAAAATGATGTAAAAATTGATCAAGATACAAATGACCATTAAAAAATGATGACCTTAAAAATTAGCCAGGTCATCATTTTAATCATTTATTTCGCCTTAATCCCGTTAAACACTGTTTCCATAATTAACAATGCAGCTGAGTTTTTGGCGATATTCCCCTCCTGTACTTGCTGCCACATCGTAAATAGGAGTGAGTATAAGACATTAAGCATCCATTCACTAGTCATATCCTGACGTAAATAACCTTGTTTTTGTAATTGGATAATTGTCTGTCTAATCGGCTCCTTAAGCTGATCCTCAGCAGCCAAAAGTTCGGAACTGTAATTCACAGAGCATTCATGTGCAAGAAAATAAATTTTATCTCCTAATGGAATTAAAGCCTCAACAAGTCTCGGGATATAGGATTCCAGCTTTTCCTCATCCACTGGTATTTCATTCATGGTTTCGCTGACAACCTGAACAGCTCTGAAACCTAATTGCAACATTAGTTGTTCCCTGTTTTCAATATAGCGGTGTAATGTAGCGATACCAATACCAGCATAGTTAGCGATGTCGGTTAAGGATGCTGTCGGCTTTTCGACGAGGAGCTCTGTAGCTGCATCTAATATAGCATGAAGCCTAGCCTCTTTTGCGTTTTTCATCATGCTTCACTTCTTTCCAAAAATAAGGTGAATACTAGATAGTGTATACTACCAATTGATACAATTGTAGAATACAGGACACTGGAATTCAACCTCCTTGCCCATCGTGAAGGCTGTTCTTACAAGGAAATAAAACATTTTGCACTGCTATGAATACCACTACCCATTCTGAACCCAGACATCCTTCACATACTTTCTGTTATGCTGATGTTGCTCTAACCAATCTATTGCCTCCTTCTCTCCTACCCCTTTTTTAGATTGATAAGTCTGCTGTAGCATAGCTTCTACAGCTGGTGCCATATGATTACCATCTCCACAAACATATAATTGTCCATTATTATTTAACATTTCGATGATATTTGAGGAATATGGCTCCATTACTTGCTGCACATAAGCTTTCGGAGTTCCTTCTTTACGGGAAAATGCCGTGTGTAGTGTCACAATTCCATCCTTTTCAAATTGCTCAAGCTCCTCACGGTAAATAAAATCAGCCTCATTTCTACAGCCGAAGAATAGATGTGCTTGCCCAAGGGGAATTCCTCGCTTTTTCATGGCAGCGCGAGCCTGTAAAAAACCTCTAAATGGTGCTACGCCAGTTCCAGGTCCAACCATTATAATCGATGTAGTCGCATCCTCTGGCAGCTGGAATCCTGAATCAACTGAGCGTATAAACATTACTAGTGACTCCCCTGGTTGACACTGTGCCAAATAATTTGATGCTACGCCATGATAGTCCCCTCGACCACTCCAGGCTGGTTCCCTTACGACACCTACTGTAATGCTTAGGCGTTCAGGATCTTCCTTTGGTGAACTAGAAATAGAGTAATATCTAGGCTTTAAAGGAGGTAGTAAGGCTATAAATTTTTCAAATGGTAATTCACAGGCTTCGTACATTTCAAGAAGCTCTAGCATGGATAACCGTTTATTTAATACCTGCTCCTTATAAATATCTTCTTGTAATAAATGCTCTAATTCACGTTTATGTGGCGGACACTCTGTATAAACCGCTAGCTCTCGTATTTGTATACGACTAGCAGTCTCCTGCAATTCAACACTAGTGGCAAGCACCTCGTATAAGCTAACCGGATAATCTGTAGGAAGATGCAACTCATTTCCATTAGACGAAATGATTAGCTGATCATTGGCATTCAATTTAAATCGACGAAGAACTCGATGGATGAGCTTGCTGCTATTTTTGGGTATCACGCCAAGGTGATCTCCCTCCTGATAGCTTAATTCCTTTGGCAGTGCAATTTCAATATGACGTGTACTTCGGTCACTATTGGCTGATTGAAGCTCTTCATTTTTTTATAATCGATGCATAACGGGCACCGTGTTTTAAAGCAAGTGGTACCGTTGCTAAGCCTTTTACAACTTGAATGGACAATTTTGTTTGTTCTAGTAGCATATTGTCATCTAACGTTAAATCATATGTCACTTTCATGGTTCTCCACAGTTGTTCTCGCCAGTTCTCCAATTGCTTTTCAAAATCTGCACTTACGTCCGCTTCCCCATGTGGCAAAATTCTTGTAGCCCCTTTAATGGCAAGCTGTTCATCTATCGTTTGAGGGACCTTTTGATACGTATAATGCCAATTTCGATCTCCGCAGCCAAACACAGCATAATTTATTCCTTTTAGACTATTCTCATTACTATTCTCTAGCCATGCAAGAAACTTTCGAGCGTTTCTTGGGGGATGACCATTATAAGAAGAGCAAACAATTAGTACAGCGCCCTCTTTAGGTAATTTTCCAGCATACTCATCTAGCGTAGCGACTTCACTTCGAATACCATACAGAACAGCTTCATCTGCAAACTGTTTGGCAATTCTTTCAGTAGTCCCTAAATCAGAACCATAGAGGATTAGCAAAGACATTTTTGCATTCTCTACACTAGTCTTTGGTAGAGGATACATTTTTTCTTGTCGCTGAGGTGCTACTGTCTTTTCCGGATCAATTACTCGATTACGCTGCTTTACTCGAATTTTAAAATCACCTGGCTTTATCGTTAGAGTTTGCTGTATTTTTAATTGATAATTGTCATAATCGATTAATTCAAAACGCTGTAAAATCATTCCTAATACCAATGTTGCTTCATGAAGGGCAAATTGCATGCCGATACAGGCACGCTGACCATTTCCAAACGGTTTAAAGGCATGTGTAGGAACATTCTGAGAATCTTCAAAGCGCTCTGGATAAAATTGTTCCGCATTTTCACCCCACGCATTTTTATCACGATGAAGCTGTGGCAGAAGGACACTGATATTGTCACCTTTTTTTAATCAGGTACTTGTCGCCAATGACAGTATCCTCTTTTGCATAAAGCTCAAAGCCAGGTGCTGTCGGCCATAATCGTAATGATTCATTTAAAATTAGGCGAATGTACTTTAGCTGTAAAATCTGTTCATATGTCGGTGTTTCTTGAGTCAAGATTTGATCAACTTCAGCATAAGCCTTCTCTAAAACTTCAGGATGCTTGATTAAAAAAATAGAGTGCAAAGGACAGCAATCCGCTAGTCGTTTCATGTCCGGCTATCAAAAATGTGATGATTTGATAACGAATATTTTCATCTCTCAGTGTTTCTCCTGTGTCTGGATCTTTTATATTTAACATGCGGCCTAGTAAATCTATCTGCTCTTGTGTACCTCTTGCCTTTCGCTCCTCAATAATTTTATCTACTAATGTAAACATTGTTTCAATGTCTTCGTTAAATTGGCGCCTTGTGCCAACCATCATCAGATTTTGTATCTTTAATCGAGAACTTTTTAACATAGCTTCATTTAAAGCACGGACCATGCTCATAATAAAAGGGCTATGTGTTTCTCTATAAAAGCTATTAAAGCGATAATTGAAGCCACAAAGTCCAATTGTATCTAGCGTCAATCGTGTCATATCCTCAGGGACATCAATTTCTTCCATCGGATTTAAGCGTTCCCATTTTTGTATCAGCTGTGTGCTAATATCTATCATCATCGAATGATAATCTTTCATAGCATGTTTACTAAACGTGGGAAGTAGGATGTTATGAGCCTTTTGCCAATTCGGTTCAGTTGTTCTGCTTGTAAATAGACCATCACCGCCAAAAGCACGAACATTTTCCAACTCACTATATATCTGTTTATCAAAACGAGAAACATCACAAACATCAGCTACCAATTCATGACCAGATATTACTAAGCTAGTATAACCTGGAATTTCTAATCGATATATCGGCCCATACTCTTCTGCAAGCTTACAAAGTGATAATGTTGGCTGCTCTTTATCGATTAAAGGCAAATGGCCAAGTGGACCAAATGTTTTTGGTTTTGGAACATCCTCTACACTAATCATCATGAATCCCTTCTTTCAGTAAATTTAAAATGATAGTTAAATCTATCATTTGATAAAATAATATACCATACATTATGTAGATTCAACTTTATAGAAATTGTAAAAGGAAAAAATGGCAGTATTTGTGAACAAAGAGTGAAATAGCAAAAGCCCAACCTCTCACTCTAATCAGTTGAGACATTGGGCTTTTGAACCTTAAATTTAATTAAATATGATATTCAATTTCATCAACGAAATCCCATTCATATGGTGTTTCCTGATAAACATAATAATTCAACCAGTTTGAGAATAACAAATGGGTGTGGGCACGCCATGTATTAATGGGCTCGTTTGCTGGGTCGTCATTCGGGAAATAGTTCACCGGGACAGCAATGTCTAACCCCTTCGCAACATCTCGTCCGTATTCATCTGCTAAGGTTGTCGCGTCATATTCAAGATGACCTGTAATCATAATGTTTTTATTATCCTTGGACTGCACAATAAATACGCCAGCTTCCTCTGAATAGGACAGTAAACGTAAATCAGGATGATTGCGTACTTCATCGATTGAAACAGATGTATAACGAGAATGTGGTGCTGTAAATAAATCACTAAAGCCACGCACTAAGTCCACTGTTAAATCTGTAATGACATGCGAGTAAACCCCTGAGCATTTTGCTGGAAGTTCAACCTTCCCGATCCCATAATGATGATATAAAGCAGCCTGTGCCCCCCAACATATATGTAGAATGGATGTCACATTTTTCTTAGACCAATCCATAATTTGCGAGATTTCCTGCCAATAATTTACTTCTTCAAAAGCCATTTTCTCTACAGGCGCTCCCGTAATAATCATACCATCAAAGCGGCGATGACGAATTTGTTGGAAAGTTGTGTAAAAAAAGCTGTAAATGTGATTTACTAACATTTTTCGATTCATGTGTTGCTGTATTTAAAAATGTAATATTGACTTGCAGTGGCGTATTCCCGAGTAAGCGCAGTAATTGCAGCTCTGTCTTCTCTTTCTCAGGCATTAAGTTTAAAATTAATATATTTAATGGACGAATTTGTTGTGTTTTCGCACGATCCTCTTCCATCACGAAGATTTTTTCCTCTCGTAAATGTTCTCCAGCAGGTAAGTTCTTTGGAATATTAATTGGCATCTTGCATTCCCCTCTCTTTTATTTATAAATGTGTTAATCGTAATGATTACAATGACACTTTTATGAAATTAAAAAAATCCCCCTCATTCCATGCGAGATAGAATGAGAAGGACTTTACCACGTTCACTCTTATCTCTCAAAGGAAATACCTTTGCTGGAATTAGCACCTTTCTAACATTTGTTAGAGGTTGCTGAAGCGTCATCGGGCCAAATCCCTCAGCTTCTCTTGATAAGATTATTTAATTAAAATGAATTGTAACATGAACAATTAAGAATATCAATAAAACATAGAATATTTTGTCATTACAATGCATGTTTAGCTCAATTTTGGGGAGTAATACACTTACTTATTATTTTTTTCCACTTCTTATAAAATCTATGTGATTTTTATTATAACTCATACTTCTGAAAAAAAAGAAGTGTATAGCATTTCTAAATAAGAATAAGCCCTCACAATTTATGTAAGGTGGATAATATCTTTTAATATGGTCAAACAAAAAAGAGGGAAATATGCCCCTCTAGATAAAGTTAGTTGATTTTGTTTTTGGGTATACACATTAATAAAAATTCTCTAAATAATTCATCCATTCTAGCAATAGTAAAAGGTTTACTAGACTTATCTTTATCTTCAAATTGCCAAACATTATTTTCTAAATAAATTTTATAATTTGGTTTTCGATTAATAATAATTCTCAACGAAAAATCATCACTTTCAATTATTTGCCATCTTACCCCTTTGTAATATAAGATTCCATACTTATACAAATCTATTTCACGTTCTATATCCGGATTAAGAAACCAACTAAATTCATTTAACCCTGAAGATTGTTCTAAGATAAATTCCTTTAATCCTTTTGCCTCATTAGAATAACCCACACATTCTTTTGCATTACTATAGTTACTATCAATAAATTCGTTTACCTGTTCTATTGTAAAAATTAGTTCATTCCTCATTCCTCATTCCCCCTTTTCTATCTGTCTACTATCATACACCAAATAATTACATATAAGGGAATACAAATCTTGCAGGGGTGTGAAAATTGATTTATTTAAGAATAATTACAACAATAAAAAAAGAAGCTACTCATCAAGAATAACCTCTTTTCAATATTCATTGTCATTTAATATACTTTAATAACAACTTAGCTAATAAATCTAGATTCGGCTCTCCGATATGATAGTATGTGCGTCCGTCTTTTTCAAATTTAAATTGCTTTGAATTTGGTGGTGCTAATTTCAAACAACCTTCTAAGAATTCTTCTTCAGTAATTAATTTACTCATTCACATCATCCTTTTCTCTTCACTTTTTATCTCAAATAAATACAAAGTTCTTATTAGATTTTCCCCTGTTCTTTTAACATTTCATAAAATAACCTAGCAGCCCTATCTATATTTAGTTCTCCTATTGTATAGTAGATTGTTCCCTGTTCAGTTAACTTCGCTCGAAGTACTTGTCCACTTTCTTCTGCCCTTTTTAGCGCTGATTCGTAAAACTCTTTTTCAACGCCAGTTAACTCTCTTTCGATATCTGTATTATGAATCTTTATAGTTATACTCATTCATCCATCCTTTCAAATTATTATTTTCAATAAGTTTAGTAATATTTAATCCATATTATTATATGAATAAATTAAGTAAAAAAATGAGAGATAAGACAAAAATATCCTACCTTATTTATGTACTATCTTACATATGATAGCTTTAAGTATGGGTAGTAATATAGTTTTGAGTGTTTGACCATCTGCAATTATCTGGTTTTACTAGATACAATTTTGTATGTACTATTGTCAAGATTTTCTATAAAATGAAATTACAAAAATCTGTAAGGAGTGTATGACATGGATACAATAGCAGAAACTATAAAGTTAGCTGGATTTGGAAAGAAAAAGATGATGGCTAAACAAATTCAATTGTTTGATGATAAATTCAACAATCAAGGCGAAACACTACTCGCTGTATGTGCATCGATTAAAGGAACTGAGCAATTATATCTCACAGATAAACGTGTAGTACTGCATGAAATCAAGGGTATGGCTTCAAATGATGAAAGAAGCATTCCTTTATCTTCAATTAGCAGTATTAACATTTCTAGTAAGCTTGCCAATTCAACTATTGAAATTGTCTCATCTGGAAACAAAGCCGTAATTGATAATGTGCCAATGCATGTGGCTATTGAAATTAAGAATGCTATTGAAAATTTCAAAGCTATTGAAAAGGAAACTTCATCTGCACCAGCTGCAGCTCCAAAAGAAAAAGATATGTACGATGTTGCCGATGAAATACGGGAATTGAAGGATTTATTAGATGATGGGATATTGACTCAGGAAGAATTTGACGCGAAGAAAAAGCAATTGTTAGGGATATAAAATAAAACAGTAGCCAAGAGGAAACTTCCCTGGCTACTGTTCATGTTTTTAAAACATCATTTTCTTTTAAATTTAAATACGCAACTAGAAGAAGAATAAACAATCCTATGAATATTGGAATTGGAACTAATGCATCGTTTTTCTTCAAAATAGCTATACCACCAAAAAAATACACTTAATAGAAACATAATAATTATAAAGAATATAAATATTTTATTATACTTCACTATAACATCTCATTCCTATTTATTGAATTATTGAGGTGTAATATCAAAAACAGTGGCCCATGTCATATCGACAATGACTCCTTTACCATTATTATTAGCATCTAAACGCGTCGCAAACAACCAGAAATAACTTCCTGTTAAAGCTGAGACTCCTCCAGGAATAAGTAATACAGGGAAGAAAATTCCAAGAACACCTAGTCCTGCACCTGTAATACCACCTGATGCTCCTACAGTATTAGCATCAGTAATAGCCTTTTTAGTATCACAACTGTTTAAATATGTTTTATATCCCCACCAGTGAGCCTCAGCTGGTTTAGTTACACCTTTACAGTCTGCTAATAACATAAGAGAATTACTTTGATATCCAATATTTTCTTCAGATAAATCTTGAATAGTTAAGTCTTGCGATACACTAATAGCATTAGTTTTGACTTGTTGATTTAAATAGTTAAAATATTCTTGTTGACCTTTAATTAATTCATAATCAATACCAGCGTCACTAGCTGAGTTTTCATCAAGAATTAATAAACCTTCCTCTACATGTACGTAAGGCTCTAAAGCGAGTATATCATCAAAAGTATATTCTTCAACATCATTTACTTTTATATTTTCAATTACAGAAGGCTCATAGCTTTGAGCAAATGCTGTTGTTACTGATGAGAACGAAAAAAAACTGTTAATAAAGCTGCAATTAATATTTTACGAAATTTTTAATTCCTCCATTATGTATTGTCAAATACAACAAAATGATGTAGTTGACAATATAATATTTTTTTCCATCATAGCTATAATGTCTTCTTTAACTCGAGTACTTATATCCTATCATTTCCAAAAAGGGTAATTCAACCATGTGTTTACGCCATTTTTTTTGGCGTTGTGAAACTAAATTTTTGGCGTCATTTCCCGTACATTTGATTAAACCGCCATATCACGCCAATGGTACCGTCATTTTTTTGGCGGTGAACTTCAAATTTATAGACGAACACCGCCATTTTTTTGACGGTCTTATGAATTATGAATAGTTAAAAAGAAACAATAAATATAAACCACAACCACAAAACATTGATATTTGTATTATTCTTTTCATTATTTTTTATTTACCACGTCTTTGTTGAATCGTAATGTACAACCCAATTAATCGATCAGTCGTCATTGTACCATTCTGTAAATCTTTTAAATGCGATTCCTGAATAGTACCGTCTTTAACTGCCTGTGCAATAAAGTTTTCCGTTTCAGTTTTCATAGCTGGACTTCCCGGATTCCATATTTGAGCCACTTTGATTTCCTCCTTTAGTTTGTCTTCCACAATTAGTTGCACTTGTCCTTTACTGTTAGTAGGTATGTTAATTTTCCCTTCTAACTTATAGCCAGTTGGCATCTTCCAGTTTGCTTTAACTTCGAAATGTGGTCTGTCAATACTACCAACCCAATCACCACCCCATGTAATACCTAGCTTTCTTGCAATAGCTCCTACTCTATTTAAAGTATTAACATCATATAAAGAATGAGGAGGACTCACTGCAATATCCCAAGCTAGGCGCGATTTGTGATTGCTGTCCAATGTCCATGTAACAATTTGCCCTGATCGTGTACGTCCTTGAGCATAAAGATAATTTTGCCGTTCCTGTGAGCGATAAGTTTCAGTGATGAAGATGTTTTTAATGCCTGCTTTAAAACACTCCTGAAATAACAAACGGCAAGCTGTTTGTGCAACTGGTAATAGCTCGGCTAAATCTCGGCATGTTGTTGTTACGCTAGTCATTGTTAATCCCCCTTTGGCTTGTTATAATCCATTGCTTGTGTGCTATCTGAAATGCCTCTTGTTGTTGGGTCGATAATAATACCAAGCAAGCCTAAAATGCTTAGGATCGTCTCTGAAATGGCTGTAATTTGAGCATTGTAAATCGTAATATCGACATTAAAAATGCCCGCTGTTTGATTAGCGAGCACTAGTAATAATGCAATTAATGACACCCAAAATTGTTTGTGTTGTAGACGTACTTTCCAATTAATTTTCATATACTTTCTCCCCCAATTCGTCAATTCGTTTATGAGCTTGCTTGCTCGATTCTTCTACACGTGTAACACGTTCTGACAAGTCCATACGTGCCTTCTGCTCTACTTTCATATCCACACGAATGTTTTCGACACCATTGTTAATCGAATCTAATTTAGTACTGATTACAGCTGATTCTGCTGCACTTTGTTGAACATCTTTATCTCGATTTTTCAAGAATGCAAGATACGTAAAAAGCATTCCAAATAATGCACTTAACACACCTACTATTGCTGTTAATTCCATATTCATGACAACACTTCCCTTTGACATAATAAAAGCACTCTCACATGAGAGTGCTAATAAACACTTAGTAATAAGTCTATTCTTGATAATCTTTTTCAAAAACTATATATAAATCTCCAGTAATAGATTGTGGATTTTCTTCAAACTTCTCTATTCTTATAACTCTAAATTTCTCACTTAAATTTCCACTTTGAATAGACAACATGTTATAAGACAGTTCTAATAAATTACCACTCAATATGACCTCATCTCCAATATCTAATTCACGTTCACTTGTATAATTGTCTAGAAACAATGTTGAACCCAATGGAGTAATATAGCCTAAAAATAAATTATAGTTAATCACATTCTCTCCTCCTCTTCATCTACTCTAGTTCGACAAAAGGAAAGGATTTCCTGCTAATTTAGACAATAAAAATAACGCTAGTCATTGACTGCGTTTAAACACCTTCTGTATTTTCTAAAATGTAATCCTCTACTGCAACTCGATAATCTTCATTAGTGATGTCATCGATAACATAAACTGCATTTGTCTTTGGATTAAGTCCTTTGTTAATAATGCGTTCTGCAGCAATCCTTACTACGATTTCATTTACCATTATAAAATTCCTCCTGTCTCTGAATCTGCTTGTAATAATAAGGCATCCTCTAATTCACGAATGCGCTTTTGTTCATTTGACGGTGGAAAATCCTTGATAACTGGATTACCAGTTTTCGGGTCAATGGACTCTACATATGATTTGGTATGATCGAGAGAGTCTAACGGTAAATCGACACACTTATATTCAGGGATTTTATCAAAAGAAGTTTCATCTTGATATATGAACGTTTGCTTCTCTACCGTGCCTGTGTTTGAATCGTATATTATTCTAATTCTTGCCTCACTCATACAACCATCCTTCTATTCTATGAATAATGCATAATTATGTTGTTGACCAGTAGCAATTGTACCCCCGCGAATGAAAAACGTAACCATCCAATTTGTGCTATCATACGGGACCACTCGAATATCGTACACCGAATGTCGATTCGTCCAGTCGTTTCCTTGCATAACTCCATCTACCATATATCTGCCATCTAGATTTAGAACAACAGTGCTAGGCTTGAAATATACTACCAAATTTACAGAAGTTGTTTGTCCAGGGCTAAGTGCTGGAATGGTTATAACTCCCCGGTCAGTTTTTTTACCAGTCTTTATAGCTCTAATATTAGCAGCCATTTGAGCACCAGTAGCATCAGGGCTTGTTTGTATGCCTTTGTCAGTGATAGCCTGTGCTACGTTCTTTTTAACATCACTGACTAAGGTAAAATTTTCAGTAATGCGTGTGTCAAAATCTTTCTGACGTGTAGCAGGAACACTTGAAATATTAGTGAATAATGAACCGTTATGAAAGCCTTTCAAGAAATCAAATGCCGATAATGAACTTCCTGAAGATGTAAACGTGGTTAATTTGTTGATCCGTAAATGTATCAATCTTCAAATCTACTTTTTGAGTTTTTATCTTCTTCGCAATATTTTCAGTGATATACCCCTCTTCAACGCAATAGTTAAAGAACGCTTTACCACGTAAAATAATAGTGTTGATTGTATTGGGTTTACTATTTTGTTTCTGTGCCATTATTAAATAATTCTTGAAATGACTTCTTGTTACGTCCTCAACATTAACTGCCCCTTCTTCAATGCAATAGTCAATGAAAGGTTTAATCATGTATTTATAACTTTTGATATTTGATTCAGTTGTATTATTAAATCGTCTATCAGCAATAAAATCATCGAACGCAAACTTTAAAAGCATAAAAAAATACACTCCTTTTCATCTAAATTAATAGACAATAAGAAGTGTATTATTGGTAACAAATATAATGTATTTTACTCCACATCTTAACAAGTGTGCTGAACCCTTGGTATTACTGCCTTTCCAAAAATTCTTTTAGTGCTTCTCTTGATAAGATTATTTAATTAAAATGAATTGTAACATGAACAATTAAGAATATCAATAAAACATAGAATATTTTGTCATTACAATGCATGTTTAGCTCAATTTTGATGAACACTAATTATCATAGCAACATATGAAATTTTATGGTAAACATGCTGTAATTATGTTAACATATACCTTTAGTAACAGAGAGGAACGTGAACTAGCTTGATTAAAATTGAATTTCCAAAACCAGATGTAGTGATTCGCCAGCGTGAGCAAGATGTAAAGCCTGGGGATGTACCTATTACACCATACCATGGGTTTATTGACTTCCATAAAATCACACGAGACAAAGGTGGCATTTTCTTATTTTACAATGAGAAAAATGAGCTTTTATTTGTCGGTAAAGCGCGTAAAATTCGTCAACGTATAAAAAAGCATTTTGAAGACAATGTATCGCCTATGAAAAATCATCGTCAAGAAATCTTCAAAATTGAGGTATATGAAATCGAAGATCCTATGGAACGTGAAATTTACGAAACATATGCCATTAATGTTTTCCGCTCTAAATATAATGTTGATAAAGTATTTTATTAAAAAGAATCTGCTTGCCTTTGTAAACCTTAAGAGGCAAGCAGATTCTTTATTTTTTTTACTCTACAAAAAAATGCTTTTCGTTCTTTCGTAATCCATTCCTCAAGCTCATGATCATCTCGTCTTAGTAGACGATTAATCAGGACGTCATGCCAAATATAATCTTCTAATAAATAGATGTGAACCGGATCATTAGTAATAAAAGCGGTTTCAAGATTTGAAGGAGAATGTCCATAAATCATCTCTTGCCCATCGATAGACAAGATAAACCAATGGGGAGTGGAAGTTTTTTTTGTATAATAGGTCATTCGATGCCTATCAATGGATGACACAGGTTCATCCACGTATAGCGTAATACCGTGTACAGCGACCTGTTCAGCCACCTCAAAAATATCCTCTCGTAATGCTTCATACATCTCTTCCCACATAGAAAGAAGTACCTTTTTCTCCGCTTTTTTTTAATAATGACTGACAATAATTAATAATTGTCTGCCTGCCTTTTAGCATTAACACTTTAGGCTCCGCTTCCTGCTCCTTCGATTCTAATTTTTCTAATTGATCACTAATAGACGTAAAATTCGATTGCCAACGCTGCTGTATTTGCTGAAGAAACATCTCAACAGGAATAGAACAATAGGTTGTTTGATCAGCAGCTTCCTCTTTTAGCACTAATCCTTTTTCAACGAGTACATCCAGTATGTCATAAATTCTTGCTCGAGGAATACCAGAATTTTTGCTGACCTGATAAGCACTAATATGGCTCTTTTGTACAAGTGCTGTATAGGCCTTAGCTTCATATTCTGTAAATCCTAGCTCTTTTAATTGGGCGATTAATTCATCCATCCAATCCCTCCATTTCCTTTATTATAGAATAATTTGACGAATAGAAGCCAATGAAAAAAAATCTTTACAGAGAAACGAAAATTAGTTACTATTTCAGTAGTAACTATCTAATGGGGTGTCAACATGTTTTTTGAAGTAGATGTAAATGTAGTAATTTTATTAATTGCGTTTGGATTTCTCGCTGCTTTTGTAGACTCAGTGGTTGGCGGTGGAGGCTTAATCTCATTGCCTGCTCTGTTGTTTGCGGGTTTAAATCCTGCAGCAGCGGTTGCAACCAATAAGCTAGCAGGTACCATGGGTTCGTTAACCTCTACAATTTCCTTTTATCGTTCAGGACAGCTAGATATTCGTTCTGTTTTAAAATACTTTCCACTCGCCTTTGTGGGGTCATTGTTTGGCGCATGGACTGTGCATTTAATTAATCCCTCTCTACTCAAGCCAATCATGCTTATAATGCTTGCAGGAGTAGCCGTTTATACGATTTTCAAAAAGGATTGGGGCTCTGTATCCGCTGTCAAAACATTATCGCCTTTACACTTGGTTTTATTTATGTTTTTGCTATTTAGTATTGGCTTCTATGATGGATTTCTCGGCCCAGGTACAGGATCATTCTTAATCTTTAGTTTTTTTTACTTGTTGGCTTTGACTTTTTGAAGGCAGCAGGTAATGCAAAGTTTTTAAACTTAGCAAGTAACTGTGCTGGTCTTTTAATGTTCATCTACTTAGGACAAGTTCATTTTGCCTATGGATTCATAATGGGTATCGCTCAAATTGCTGGTGCAATGGTGGGTTCACGTGTAGCCATTAAAAAAAGGTAGCGGTTTTGTACGGGTTTTATTTATCATTGTGACCATAACATTATTAACAAAAAAATGCATATGATTACTTTGTACATTAATAGCCATGAAAAATGCCGTGAATAATAAAGTTATTGAATTTTGATTAATAAAAGCTAAGAGCCTTCCTACATTCTACGTAGTAAGGCTCTTTAAAGTTGTTTCGTTTAAGTGTAACTCTTCACAATTTCTTGATATTATATAGGTGAATAGAAAGATAAATTAAAATTTAGTTTAGTAGTTGTAAAAGTAGGTTATTTATATTATTCTCTTATAATTTTTCAAAAAGGAGAGTTTATGAAAAAGATTATTGTTTTTGTATTAACGATATTTATACTAGCCTCAGGATTCGCAACACAAAGTTATGCGTTGTCAGATTCGAAATCTGCGGCAATACAAACGTTGCTAGATGATGCCTCTCATATATCAGGTGTGCCGGGAATGTCAATCTCAATACTTGCTGATGATGAAGTGTTCTACTTTTCTTCAGGGTATGCTGACCGTGAAAAGGGGCTGTCTGCAAATGAAAATACACTCTATGAGTTAGCCTCGGTCAGTAAAGCTTTTACCGGTATGGGTATTTTGCTGTTGGAAGAGCAAGGGCTGCTCTCAATGACTGATCCTGTCCAAAAATATTTACCTTGGTTTACGTTAAAGTATCAAGGGAATCCTGTTGATATGCAAAGCCTTACATTAAATAACTTTCTTCACCATACCAGTGGTCTAACAAATATTAGGCATACTCAAAATATTCCACAAGGCAATACACAGGATATGTTGCAAAAAAACTGTAGAAATTCTCGTGGATGCTGAATTGGCGTTCCCTCCCGGTGAACAGTATAACTATGGAACCGTTAATTATGACGTATTGGGTTTGGTTATTGAGATTGTGTCGCGACAAAGCTATGAAGACTTTATGAGGGAACAGGTATTTCAGCCGTTAGGTCTTCATCAGACATATGTTTATAAAGAAGATGCTCAAGCCACTGGACAGTTGGCACAGGGCTACCGTTCTTCCTTTTTTTATGACAATTCCATTTAATGCTCCGGATTATGCTGGGAATAAACCCGCAGCCTACCTCATTTCTAATACAAAAGATATGGCGCGTTGGATGGGCATACAGATGGGTATCGTGCAGGACATACCCGAAATATTTCACACGGTTATCGAAAAATCACATAGGGGTGATATGTCTGTTTCGGCTGTCAACGATATGTATTATGCGGCAGGCTGGTCGGTAAACGCCGATCAAACGATTATAGAGCACCCAGGGGGCAATCCCACTTTCGGAACCGAAGTGGTCATACTGCTAAATGAACGAACAGCCATCTGCTTGCTGACCAACGGCGCAAATATCAATAGAAACATGGTACTAAAAGTTAAAGATATATTAGATGGCAATCTAACTCAGTCATATGAAATAAGCAGCACACAGCTTTTGGATATCATTTTGTCGTCTATCACAATTATTCTTTGCCTATTGGCCGTTTTGCTTTTTCTCTTAGGATTACGCAGAAGGAAAACGAATGAGCGGCAGCCAATGACAAAAAAAGAGAATAATCGTAACAGTTATTTTCCTGATCGCTACGGTTGCCCTGGGGATACTATGCTGTGCTTTCGATTGGTCAACGATACTTATTTGGCAAACATATAGTGTTCTTACAGCTTTGATTTCGTCAGCAATATTAACAGCAAGCATTACATGGTTTGTATACACTCACCGATAAAATACGTCGCTCCCAGGATAAGCATAATGTTAAGTAATTAAATTTCAATTTATCGGTATGCTTAATTTGAAAAACATTAGACACTTCGGAGTCTTTTTAATATCATCGACAATTTTCCCAGTCAAACCTAATTACTATCGCTTCCACTAACCTGCTCCGTTCGAGGATTTTTTTTAAACGACTTTATTGTAAATTAAATTATTATTTCTGCACAGTGAATTTTCGTCCAAGGCATTTATCTAAATCAAATTTGCTCGGCATAATTGCGTCCGGAATAGTCTTTGTGCTTAGACCTGCTTGATACAGGTCAGTTAGCCGTTTTTTTTTTACGAAAACGTAGTGACAGCAACATGATGTTTTTTTTGTGCGGAAGCGTAGTGTTAACGTAGCGACAGCAACATGATGGTGGTCACTCAGTCATGTGTTGTTGTTGTCGCTTCGCTTTCGCACAGATATAAAACCGTGTTGCTGTCGCTTCGCTTTCGCGCTGATAAATTGCCACAGGACGTGGCGATCTTAGACTGAGTTTCTCTATTTCAGCGGGTGTTTGGATACCCACTAAAAAGTAGCTTAAATTCGCATTCATCTCACATCTATAGAGGTGGGAGACTTCTGTATCTGCCGCTATGCTTTCGATACAAAAAAACATTTGCAGAAAGAAGTTATATAAATAACTTGTCTTCCTTAAATTTATGATTTGTTAATAAACTTACAATTACAAAGATGAATAAAGAAGCGACAATCGGGATAGTCACGGTATGCATTCCGAAGACGGACGGGTAAAAGCGATCAATAATAATATATAAAATCATGCCTGAAAACATTGACGCAATAGCACCGTACTTATTAGCCTTCTTCCAATATAGTCCTAATACAACGGTCCAAATAAAGACAGCCTCCAGTCCACCAAAGGCAAATAAATTCAACCACACTAATAAATCTGGTGGATTCAACGCAAAAACGATAACTGCTAAACCGATAACAGTCGTGACAATAAAGCTGGCCCGCTTAATTTCTGTATCATTGGCTGTCGGTTTTATATAATTTAGGTAAATATCCTTCACAACAGTGGAGCTTACAAGCATCAATAAAGCGTTGACCGTTGACATTGTGGCTGCCATTGGTGCAGCTAAGACCACACCTGCTAAAAATGGCGGTAAAACCTTTAAGGTCAGTAGCGGCATTACCTTGTCCCCAATCTCAATTCCTGGTAAAACTGGGCGTGCTAAAACACCAATTAAATGCATTCCAAACATGATTGTCCCAATGGCAATAGTGCCAATGATAATGGCTAAATGCATGCTTTTTGAATCCTTATAGCTCATGGCACGAACTGCGATTTGTGGAAGCCCAACAACGCCAACACCGATTAAAATCCAAAATGTAGAAACATATAATGGCGTTAGTTCTCCATCTGCACCAAAAGGAGAGATGAAATTTGGATTTTCCGCAACAAGAGATGCCATAATTCGATCAATGCCTCCACCAGCAACAATTGTCCCAATTAATAATATAATCGTTCCAATAACCATAATAGTGCCCTGTACAGTGTCTGTTAATGCAACAGCACGAAAACCTCCGATAATGACATACACTAAAACGGAAATGGCAAAAATAAAGAGTGCTGCTGTGTAGTTTAAGCCTGTTAATGATTCTATAAGACGTGCGCCACCTACATTGTGCCATCATGGCAGAAAATAAAAAGACAATAATACTAATTGCCGATAAGATGACAATCACATGACTTTTATAGCGCTCTCGTAAAAAATCAATTAATGTAATGGCTTGATAACGTCTTGCAAGAATGGCGAATTTCTTTCCTAAAATCATTAGCACAAAATAGCCGGCAGGAAGTTGTGCCATTGCTAGCAATACCCAACCTAAACCTTTCGTATAAGCAACGCCTGGCCCACCAATAAAACTACTTGCACTACCATACGTTGCTATCATGGTCATCGCTAAGAGAAAACCGCCCATTTCACGACCACCCAGAAAGTACTCCTGCAAAAATGAATTGGAGGAACGTACATGCTTATTAGCCCAGATACCAATGCCAAAGATAATAACTAAAAACAATAGCAGTGGAAAAATAACTTGCCAATGCATTATTGCTCCACCTCCTCATCCTCAAATGGTACCTCTTTGAAGAAGAGTTTCATCACAAGCCAAATGAGAAGTATCATAAAGCCTGTCCCTGCGATACAGCTATAGAAAAACCAGGCAGGAAAACCGAAAACATACGTATAGGTTGTCGGATCACCAGAACCTAGACCATAGGCAAAGCCAAACCAAATGGCAAAGTTGATAATGACAAGCACGACACCGATAAGCGCCTCGCGATGCGCAATTTTAAAGCGTTGATCTTTCAAAATAAAGTCCCCCTAACCTACTCTATTTTACTGATATATATCCATTATGGGAACCTTTGTGAAAAAAATTATTGCTGGCAAGACGGAGATTATCGATTTTATTCCTTCCATTTGCTATTCAATAGAATTCATTAAATCAAAAAAAGTATTTTGGTTCTTGTGTCTGATACAGCTTAATCCATGCTTGCAATGTTTCTGGCGCAAATACATCCAATAATTTCAATACATGCATAGTAAATTCCAAAGGAGCTATTCCTGATGCAGTAACTAAATTACCATCAGTAACAGCTGGTTTTATTTCATAATATTTTTCTCCACTATAATTAGGACAAACCATTTTCAAATACTCTAGATGATTGCTAGTGTGTCTTCTAGAGTCCAATAACCCCTCATTTGCCAGTCTCACTGTTGCACCACAAATTGCAGCAACAACAATTCCTTCCTTTAAAAATGTAGATACCTTTTTCAGGATGGGGTCATGTATCGATTCCATCCAAGTATTTCCTCCTGGAAGTACAAAAACATCTAAATTTTTTTAAAATACACTCATCAATAGAAATGCTAGGTATTATTTTCAATCCTCCCATTGTCGTAACAGCACTTTTATCAATGCCTACTGTAATCACCCTTAAAGGTGCTAGTTCCTTTTTAAAATACCTTCCTGAATTTAGTTCAGCAATTAAATAGCCTACCTCCCAGTCTGACATTGTATCAAATACATATAAATATACGGTTGCATTCATCATAGACACTTCCTTTTGTAATTAATATCCCAATTATAAAAAAACATTACTGACATCCACTGTCAGTAATGTTTTCAGTTTGATAATAATTTATTGGTTCACATAGAACTTGTACAATGAATAAAAATTTTTATACATCTTGCTTTACATTGTATTTCCAAACTTTATATAGCAGACCTCTCAATTAATGTTACACCATACAAAAAAAGTGAAATGCGCCCATAAGTTAGACTTTCCAATTAAAATTCAGTAGAATGATGACAAAATAAAGATTTACCAGGGGGTTGAATATGCATATTTCACATATAGATCATTTAGTTCTGACTGTTAAAAATATTGATGAAACATGTACATTTTATACAGAAGTATTAGGTATGAATATCGTTACATTTGGAGAAGGAAGAAAGGCACTTAGTTTCGGGCAACAAAAAATAAACTTACACGAGGTTGGCAAAGAGTTTGAGCCTAAAGCTACAAAAGCTACTTCTGGTAGTGCTGATTTATGTTTGATTACTGATTTTCCTTTATCTGAAGTGGTAAACCATTTTAATAAGTTAGGCATTTTAATCGAAGAAGGGCCCATTAAAAGAACAGGAGCAGTTGGCCCCATAACATCTGTATATATTCGTGATCCAGATGGAAATCTAATCGAAGTTTCCAACTACTAGGATCTAGTAATAAAAAAAGCCACCTAGCCCTCAATAAAATTTAGAGGTGTTAGGTGGTTTCATAATCTTACTTTTAATAATGAAATTTCTTTAATAAGCCCTGAAGCTCATCTGCCTGCTGAGCCATCTCCTTTGCCGAAGAAGCCATTTGTTCTATAGAGGCTAGTTGCTCCTTAGCAGTGACTGTTACATGCTCTGAACTATCCGTTGCTCTACTAGCAATACGAGCCATTTCCTCTGAGGAAGCTGTCACTTCTTCTATACTCGCTGACATTTGCTCAGTCACCGCTGAAATGTCATGAAGCTGTGTACTTACTCCTCCTATGGATTGCATAATTTTTTTGGAATGCCTCTTTTGTTTCATCAACAACTTCCATTCCAGCAGCAGTTTCCTTCGTATTACTTGAAATAGCCGTAATCACGTTGGTAGTATCGTGTTGAATCGAAAGTATAAGAGCCGCAATTTGATCTGCTGATTGCTTCGATTGCTCTGCTAATTTTCGTACCTCATCTGCTACTACAGCAAAGCCCTTTCCTTGTTCCCCTGCACGTGCTGCTTCAATTGCAGCGTTTAAGGCCAGTAAGTTCGTTTGATCAGCAATGCTTGTTATTACATCAACAATATTGCCTATTTGCTGGGATTGTTCACCTAATATCCGTACCTGTTTCTCCACATGATCAGATGAATCATTAATAATTGTCATTTGCGACATCACGCGATTCAAGGAATCATTTCCTTGTGCTGCCTCTTGTCCCATCACATCAGCAGCATCTGACACTGTTGAAGCAGTTTCAGCCACTTGCTGAATACCAATCGCCATTTCCTGCATGGCTGTTAAGCTTTCCGCTGTTGTATGTAATGTCGTTTTAGAGCCTTGAGCTAAATCTTGTAGAGTTGAGGCTAATGCTCTCGTCATTTCTGCTGATTGCTCTGACTGAGACGTTAGGGTATCAGAGGATACATCAACCTGTTGAGATGTTTGGGCAATTTGTTGCATTAAGCTCTTTAAACTCATCAGCATCTTATTGAAGGATTGTGCAAGCTCGCCTGCTTCATCCTTTGAATTAATTTGTAGCTGCTTTGTAAGGTCCCCTTCTCCTTCTGCTATACCTCGAAGTTGACGGTTCATTTCCTGAAGTGGTCTTACAAATGCTCTAGTGAAAAGGAAGCTACCTAAAGTTGCAATGGCGGCTCCAATAAACATGACAATAAACAGCTTGCCGATAAATGCGAAAATAATTTGTTGAACCTCATCTATCGTTTCACCCACAAACCACATCCCAATAATATCGCCATTTGCATCTTTTATGGGCGCATAAAGGGTTAAGTATTTTGTTCCAACAACATCCGCTTCACCTATAAATGTATTGCCTTTCTTCATTACCTCTTCAATAACTTTGGGATCAGCATCCTTGCCCACTAAGCGCTCTCCATTGAGCTGTAAATTAGTAATCAGTCCTTTTGTTCCTTGAAAAATCGTTACACCACCTTCGATGCTTTCTCCTACCTCATCCACAAAATCCACTTGGTCAACTATTTTTGTATTACCTTTATAAAGCTCTCCATCTTTAATTGCCCAGTCACCTTTGAATCGTTCTTCAAGCAGCAGATAACCAACCTTTGAAAGATGCGTTATACTTTGCTCGAAATTATTGCGCATAATATCCTTTACTTGCACATAGGAAACAACACCAATGATAATGCTTAAACATATAATGACTACCACTAGAAGCAAATTAAATTTTGTATTAATTTTAAATGTGCGCAAAATCTCTCTCTCCTTTCTCAAATAGCTTTTAGGAATAATATGTATAAAATGTAAATCACGTTAATTAAACATGATTCTAATAATAGTTTCAATACATTATCAATAAATTAATATATTTTACATATATAAACTGTTTTTTTATTGAAAGATAAAATATAATAAAGCACGTTTACTATGAAAAAAATCTAGTGACACTAAAAAATTTAATAGAATGATTTTTGGTTGTACTATTGGTGTAATTACTTTCGGATACTATAGTAAGGAAAAAAAACTCATCATATAAAGATATGAATAATAGAACTATATTAGAAGCATGATTGCTATAAAAAAAGTCTTGTAAATCTCCATTAGTTAACAATAAGCCCCAAATAGTTTACCATTTAAAGTATTTAGGGCTGTCCGAATTATGCCAAATTGCAGTTTAAATTAAGCATTTTTATTTTGCACAACCTCAATTTAATAGAGCGACACAAAACTAATTAAATCCAAAGAAAAGTTTTCATTTTTGCGCGAGTGTTCCCCAAAATTTTCGTTATAGTATGTATAACGATTATAAGGAGTGAAAAAAATGAATGATTTTATCCAGCGTCTTCAAAGGCATGATGAAAAAGCATTAAAATATGTCGTTGAACACTATTTGGGATTTGTAAAGGCAATTACACTAAAAATTTTAGAAAAACCATCTGATTATATGCTGGTTGAGGAATGTGTTAATGATGTATTCCTACTTATTTGGCAAAAAAAGTAATTATTTTTTTGGGGAGGAAGCGGATTTTAAAAGGTGGATAGGGATGATTACTAAATATAAAGCAATTGATCTTTACAGAAAACAGCAAAAGCAACTAGCGACACTACCAATGGAAAATATTCCTCCTCTTATAGCACCAGATAATATTGAACAACAGCTTGATAAATTGTATGCGAAAGAGCAATTACTTCTTGAAATCATGCATCTGCCTGATTTAGATAGAGAACTATTTTTAATGAGGTATTATCTTGAATATACAAATAACGAGATAGCAGAAATTCTACATATTTCAAAATCTGCTGTGGAAAATCGCTTATATAGAGGAAAGAAAAAGCTTGCTAAAAATCCTAAATTACAGGAGTGTTGGACATGAGTAAAGAAAAAAAACTTTCTACAGTTGGATATAGATGATATAACACCGGTAGAGGTCTCGAAAAATGAAAAGCAAAAGGTAATAAAAACCATCTTACAGAAGCAATTCTTACGAAAAAAAATCCGTAAATGGACCATTGCTTCTATCCTTGCCATTGGAGTTGGTTCGGCTAGCTTAGTGAATTTTCCATCTATGGCCTCCATATTACCAATTAAGGATGTAACTTTATCTGAAAAACTCTTTTCAAAACAGCATGAATTTATTTTTAATCGTATTTTAATTTCAGAAAATACAGCGACCATTTACTTTAGCTGTAATTTAGACTTTGCTACAGAATTCATAACTTTAGACATAGTTGATAATTTTGAAAACCATTATTATGACACATCTGAAACATCGACAAATAAAATAACTGATAATTACTCAAATGGTAAAGTAATATTAAATAATTTCCAGGCTAATGCATCTTCCATATTCATCACACCAATCGTTCATACGATGGATAAAGAAGGGAATGTTACGAAAGAAAGATTGGAGACAATAGAAATTAAAATAGACTCTAATGAGAAATGAAATATAGGAAAGAAACCTGTGAATTTATTGCGCACTTAAATTCGTCAATACATTCACAGGTTTCCATTTTTTAATCGGTAAATTCCACTACTCTATCCAACCATTCATCAATAAGGCTATTGAACAAATTAGCTTGTTCAATTTGCAAATTATGACCTGCCTTATCTAAAATCGTGAAGCTTGCTCTTGGAAATTTTTCTATAATATCAAATGCATCCTTATATCCAACCATAGAATCTTGTTTGCCTAGCAAAAATAAGCAAGGTTTTTCAAATAATGTTTCATCAACGGGAAAGGAAAAGCTATAGTTTTGCTGAATTTTTTTCCAAAAAGTTCACGTCAGCTTTTTCTTGTCCTGCTACTACCTCATTCATGTATCGATTACAATGATGTTCATCTAAAACAACTAGATGTGAGCTATAATCTTCTAGCTCCTGCTTCGTCAATGTCGATATAAATTCTTTATCGGATAGAATAATCCTTTGCTCTGGTACTGTTCTTCTTTGTTTTTCTGGAATAATTAACGGACAAATAAATGCAGCCCCTAAAATTCTTCTTCATTATCCCTCATAATGCCTCGAACTAAATAACCACCATAGGATTCCCCTACTAAAAGATAGGGTTCATTTGGTATTAAGGAATGAATTACCTCTTTTACAGCCTCTAACATCTCATCTGAATTATTAATTACTTCATAGTCTGTCGTCTCTCCCATTCCTGGAAGGTCAATATAGATTCGTTTCCAGCCTTCCCTTTCGATAAAAATGGGCTCCATACACCCCTTCATTAATCTATGATCTGGCGAATATCCATGAAGCATAACGATTGGCATACCCTCTCCAATCATTTCATAGTAAATATTAGCCTTACTAACGTGGCAAAATGGCATAATTGTTCCTCCAAAAAAATGTTGTTTCAACTAATATATCATCTATACCCAATTTTTCAAAAAAATCGTTAGACTTAGACGAGATTCTAACCATCAGTTTTGTAGTTCTATCCATCACTTTGGCTTTTCTCTCCATCAGTTCATTGATCCTATCCACCACTTTCATTTTACTGTAAAAAAACCCCGATTATCAGTAGAGAGATAATCGAGGTTATTAACATACAAAAAAATTATAATAGCTCTTTTCGTAATTCAGCAGCTGATTTAGGTGATAACAGCCCGAATGGAATGTCGAATACTGTTTTCGCACCTTTGTCCCCAGCTTGGCTTAAACGGTAGGCTGCACGCGCGTAGGCTACTAGAACACTTGATGTGAAGTTTGGATTACTTTCCAGTTTTAATGAGAATTCAAGAATTTGTTTATCATTTGCGCCACTTTCACCGCTGCGGATTACAAAACCACCGTGTGGCATACCAGTATGGTTTGCTTTAAATTCTTCTTCAGAAATGAAATTTACAGTTGTATTATATTCGTCGAAATAGTTTGGCATAGTCACAATTTCTTGTTCAATTTTTGCTGCATCTGCACCTTCCTCAAGGACAACCCAGCATTCACGGGCATGTTTTTCACGTGTTGTCAGCTCAGGATTTTCACCGTTACGAACGCGCTCTACAGCCTCTTTAATTGGTAATGTATATTGTACAGCATTTTTTTACACCTTCGATACGACGTACAGCATCTGAATGCCCTTGGCTTAAGCCATCTCCCCAAAATGTATATGTTGTACCTACTGGAAGTACAGCCTCACCAAGTACACGATTTAATGAGAATAAACCTGGATCCCAACCAACTGAAATGACTGAAACTTTACCAGATTTTTGGGCTGCCGCATCCACCGCTTCAAAAAAACTCAGGAATTTTTGCATGTGTATCAAAGCTATCAATTGTATTAAACCATTGTGCAAAGTGTGGACCTTGCTCTGGTAAATCTGTTGCAGAGCCTCCACATAAAATCATTACATCAATGTCATTTTGGAATTTTTCAGCATCATCCACTACATACACTTTGGCATTACTTGCAACGTTTACTGTTGAAGGGTCACGACGTGTGAATACTGCTACTAATTCCATATCTGGATTTTGTGAAATAGCGTATTCTACCCCGCGTCCTAAATTTCCATATCCTACAATACCTACTCGAATTGCACTCATCAAAATTCCTCCTTACGATTACGTGACTATGTGAAAACCTTCACGTTAAATCTACTTACAATAATACTTTGTGTTAGAAAAATTCACAATAGTTTGAGTATCTGTTTTTTTATCCGGAATTTATATCGGTTTTCTATGATTTTTATCGGTCAACGGCATGAATACGGTTACAAATTACTATTTCATATACTATCCTTTAAGTTTTCGTTAAAGCCATGTAAATAAAGACTTTTTAAACCTGATATCTTGTACAATAAAATTAACGACAAAAGGGGGCATGATGAATGAAAAGTAATTTTTACTCACCAAGTACACCATGTGAACAAGGAGCATTACTTGCTTGTCCATTCCAAAATGCACAGAAATCTGGAAAAGCGTATGATACTACATTTTCAACTTCCACTGAGGTAAAGCACAAGTCATTTTCACCCAACATGCATTTTTGTACAGGAATTATACCTTTTGACGTTATGGAAAAAAACCTCAATATTACTCCACAAATACAAAGAATCAATGAAATTGGCCTTTATTGTAGCGGCAAGGAAATTGCTCGCTGGTTAGTTAAAAAAAAGTGAATATAATAAGCTTGAGTTTGACTTCTTTTTATGAAGTCTGTTAATCTCGTTTTCAGATAGCTGATAAAATGTAATTAATTCCTTTGAAAATTTTTCATCTCAATGGCATCATTATCGCCAAGGCGAAATTGTACATAGAAAAATTTTGCAGGGTGAAAGAATATTGACCAAACTGGTCTATTTGCTCAGGTTACTGAATTTCTTGGGCTAATTGTTGAAGACGCTCTTCATCAATAATGTAATAACCATTCTTTTTCTTTTCCAAAATCTTTTCATCACAAAATTGTGCCAAGACATATAATAGGTGACGATAGGAAACCCCCAAATATTCACTGATTTCTGTATGCCTTTCTTTATAAATACCTTGATCTGCGGATAACTGAATAAAGGTAGCTAAACGATTTTCGAATGGATACGCCAAATTTTGTGTATATTTAGCTGTCATGTTTGTCGCCTTTTCTCCTAAAAATACACAGAGTCTTCGTAAAAAGAGGGCATCAGCCAGGAGTTTTTCTTTACATGCCTGTGTAATAGAAAAGCAAATGGTTTCTGTTACTGTTTGAATTCCTTTCGTATATCTTGCTTCATTTAGCAGCTCGATTTCCCCCATAAAACGTGGAGCCTCTAAATATTCAATAAGAGAAACCTTACCATTTTTATGGGTCATATATAGCTTTGCTTTCCCCTCCACCATGTAATAAAGCGTATCTGGAAAAGATCCTTCTTTAAAAATCCATTCCCCTTTGTCAAATTGACATACTTCAAGATAAGGGTAAATATCAAATGAAAAGAAATCATGAATCGGGTATTCTTCTAGATAATGTAAGCGTTTTTTTAGCTGTCAGTATATGCATTTTTTTACTCTCTCCTGAAAAATATGAGATATCTCACATTATTGTACCTACGAACGTGCTATTATTCAACGTAGTTAATGGAGGTACGGTAAATTTATGAATAATCAACGATGGCTTTCTCAGAATTTCTTTGCATTTTTTTATTACTTGGGGTATTTTCTTGCCTTATTGGACAGGCTGGCTCGTAGATGTCAAGCATCTAACTGTCTCACAGGCTAGTGTTGTGATGGGCTGTGGTCTTTTAGCTCGAGCTACTTCAAATCTGTTTTTCTTCCCAACCCTTGCTAAGTATGTACACAATAAACGACTTATTACAATTCTTGCGACTGGCTCACTTATAACAACTTTCCTTTACTTACCGAGCACAAGCTTTAGTATGCTTTTAATTGTTACTATTTTATTTAGCATTTTTTTACCCAGCTCTTCTACCTGCCGTTGAAAGTAGTGCCGCTACATTAGTCCAGCATGGAAATGTTCACTATGGTAAAAGTCGTTCATATGGATCTTTTGGCTTTGTTATTGCGGTGTTAATTATTAGTATGCTGACAGGTGAATTTGGCAAGGATGTTATTTTTTTGGAGTATGATTCTTGGTCTTATCGGTATGCTGTTGATGCAGCAGCTAGCGACACCAAAAGAATTGCTTATGGTACCAACAAAAGAACAACGAGCAAAATCGCTGTCGATGAAAACACTATGGACTATTAAAGGCTTCCCTATTGTTTTATTCATCGTCATCCTATTACAAGGTGCACATGCTTCGTATTATAGCTACGGTTATATATATTTAGGTGATTTACATGTCGATCCATTTTATATGGGGATGATTATAAACATAGCGGTTATTTGTGAAATCCTTTACTTTATGAAGGCAGATACATTATTTACAAAATGGCGCTCATCCTCTTTATTGCTTTTAGCAGCAAGTGGCTCCTCCTTACGTTGGTTACTTATTTATCTTTTTCCTAATGTTTGGGTATTCATCGCGTCACAAACCTTGCATGCAATGTCATTTGCCCTGGCGCATTTTGCCTTTATTGGCTATTTGACTAAAACATTACCAAAGGAACAAATTCCAAATGCACAAGGACTTTATTCTGCCTTAGCAATGGGATTAAGTACAGCCATTCTTACATTTTTAGGCGGTTATTTATACGAAATTTCTCCTGGTCTATCCTTTGGCGCGATGCTGATTTGTACGGTTCCGGCTATTGCTATTGTGCTTGCGACTCGAAATAAATATCAATACTAAAAACAAGCAGGTGTGAAAGAAAATTTATCTTTCTTCACCTGCTTTTCGATAGATTTACCTTGGATAATAGGAAAATCCAGGATATTTTACAACTGGCCATTTTTCCTTTCGCAATACCTTGAGGAGCTCCGGACCAACTTGTAAATTGCTTTGCACTAGCTCAGACGGAGTTAACGCCATCCATTGATTTAACGACACATCCTGGAAACGATTGCTTTTAAACATTTCGAGGAACCATAATGTTTCTGTTCCAGTATTCTCAATATAATGACCGTTGGCAAACGGCACATAACCGACATCCCCCGCACGGTAATCAAATGTTCTGGCCGCACCATTAGCGGCAAACACTGTCATACGCCCCTTTCCTTGTAGGTAATATTGCCATTCATCATTATTCGGGTGCCAATGTAATTCTCGCATTCCACCAGGCTCAATTTCTACAAGCGCTGCCGCAATATTTTGGGAAATAGGAAAGTTAGTGGAATCTACAATTCTAACACTGCCTCCTGGTGTTTGAATGGGGGTTTGTGCAAGTAGACGATGTTTAAAACTTTGAGGCACTTCACCATATGGAGATTTTACCTTTTGAGTGTCGATAGGTCCTGGCACTTTATCTTGATAAATATAGACTTGTTCATTTGGAATATGTTTAAAAGCGCTAATCGGAACACCGAAATTGGCTGATAGCACCTCTTTAGGTGTATGTGCAAACCAATCAGATATTGAAAATGTATTGAGATCTGAAAAATTACCATCATCAAATACTAGAAGAAATTCACAGCCGTCCTCAAGCCCCTGTATGGAATGAGGAATTCCAGGTGGAAAATACCATAAATCTCCCGGCCCCACATCTGCAATAAAATTTCTGCCATCTTGATCGACTGCTGTAATACGGGCATGGCTAGAAGCATATAGGACCATTCTGCTTGTTGATGCCAATGCAGCTCACGCACGCCACCAGGTGTCAAACTCATATTAACCCCTGCCAAGGTCTTAGCAATTGGCAAATCACGCACAGTAATTTCTCGTGACCATCCGCCTTTATTTAAGGTCATATGTGTATCAGAAAAAGAGAATCTTAGATTTGGAATAAGTCCAGCATCTGTTTTTGGAGGGACTAGCATATCGGGATTTTCCAGGTCCCTCATAATGTCTCTTGGCCCTTTATCCACCCCTCCGGCTCCATCCTTTCGAATAGGCTGTGGAACATAAAAATAGCCCTCTGGCATATTCTCCAATTATTCACCTCTTCATAAAGAAATCGTTATTTTAAAAATGTATGGGTTCTTTATCTAGATTATTCTTTTTTTATATGCAAACGCTCAGAATTTCAATTCACAAGGTGACAATTTGACAATATTAACAAAGATAGTTATTTTAAGTATGAATCTATTTCTGTGTGAAATTGTACAAAGGAGAATTGAAGGATGAATAACGAAATTAAAAATCAGACTATTTTCAAGAATTTGTTAATCGAAACCGAAAGACTCATTATTAGACCTTATCAATTGGAAGACAATACTGATTTGTTTAATATAATATCGGAGCCAAATTTTTACGATTATATCCCTGAAGCCCCTCCTTCCCTAAAAGAAGTCAGGGAAATAATACAATGGTCTATGGATTGCAATAATAAAAATACTCTAGAGAAAATTTATAAATTAAATCTTGGTATTATTTTGAAAGAATCAAATTGCTTTATTGGTTTTTGTGGTCTTGGTCCCTATGATTTAGATTCTACAAAATTGAGATCTATTATGGTCTCAAAAAAAGATTTTAGAGGAAGAGGGCTTACTACTGAAGCGGCAAAAGCCTTATTAGATTATGGTTTTTCTACCTTAAGATTAGATGAAATAGTGACGACGGTATTTCCCCAAAATACCCCTTCGGTAAGGATTTTAGAGAAAATTGGAATGACTAAACAATATTCCATCACAACTCCGCCTAAAGAACATCTAGATTTTAAAGGAATGGATTATTATACAATCTCGAAATAGAGATTACCTAAAAATATCACACCCCTGAATAGAGGTGCGATATTTTATTATTAGCAAGGAACTCAATTTTTCGTAGTTCTTCAGATGGTCAAATGCTTGTCCTTTGTATTTACTTTATGTTATTGATGGCTATCCTAATAACTCTTGATAGTCAGGATGTTTTTCAAACTCAGCTTTTGCAAAAGGACATAATGGGATGACTTGTATTTTTTCCTTTTTGGCATATTCAACTGCTGCCTTAACTAATTGCTGACCTACATTTTGGCCTCTTAAATGTTCTGCAACATGTGTATGATCTAAAATGATTCGATTTTCCCCTACACGAACAAAATGAACCTCGGCTTCACTATTTTCTTCGTTTCCGATATAAAATGACTGAGTACCCTGTTTAATTTCCATTTCAATAATGCTCCTTAAATTTTATATTTTAATGCACCACTTGGGCATCTATTAATTACTTCTACCACATTTTTTTACGTCTGCATGACCTAGTGAAATCCATGGTTTAGCTTTAACATTGAACACCTCTGGCAATCCTTTAACACATTCAGCCGCATGTTGACAAATGTCACCATCAAAATAAACTGTAATTTTTTTTCACCTCTGTACTCTTTAAACCCCATAAATATCACTCCTTCTTTTTTTTCTAATTTGCTAGTTCCATAGAATCTATCCCTAAAATTTGATGCTCTATGATGAGGATATGCCTTATTTATCTCAATTCAGCAAATGTTTTTTTCGAAATAATTATCTCAAATTAAAATATCTTCAATTCGAGATAATGGTATCATGATTATTATTAGTAGTCAATATCTCTTAACCGTATGTTTCACTATTTATCGAAATTTCAATTATAGAAAATCCATTATTTTCTTAATGATTTCATCTTGCTCCCGACCTAATGTCATTAAATGCTTGGAGTTTTCAAAGCCCCTTTTGATCTTTTTAGTAGAATGCACACGCTGATAGATAGCTTCAGCACTGTGCGCGTATAAATCCTCATCTTTTTCGCCGTAGAAAATAGCGATGGGAATCGTGATTTTATTAAGTTGTTGCATCGTTTCTTTAATAAAATGCTGAAATGCGATCAAAGAGTCCAATGGCATGTCGTTAAACAGCTCCATTTCATTTGAAATTTCAGATGCTAATTTACCCTCAATATTTTTATAATTATAGGCATAGTCAATGATTCTTTGTTTTAATTGTGCTGGCTCCTTATCAATCGGTACCGATAAAATAATGATTCGCTCTAGCTCTTCTAATTGTGCAAGCCTCAATGTGAAAATACCACCAATGGATAAACCGATAATGGAGATTTTTTTGATAGCCTTCATTCCGCAAAAATTGGTGGGCCTTCATCACATCTTGCCACCAATCATCAACATTGTACTGTAATAACTGCTCTGGAACATGACCATGACCACGGTATAGCGGTACATAACATGTATAGCCCTTTTCATGTAGCTTCGTAGCAACTTTCTTCATATCTCTTGTATGACTTGTGAAGGAATGTAAAAGCAATATCGCATGGTCATTTCCTTTAAGGTATATCTCTTTTGCTGGTAGAATAGTAAGCAACAAAATCAGAACCTTTCTTCATGTTAATAATAATAGAAGGTAGCCTCATTTATGGCTACCTTCTTGTTATTTATATCATAATCACAGGACAGACTCCACTGAATCCTTATTGGGTATTGATAATTAAACCAATATGAGTGAAATAATTTAAAGCACCGAATAAAGTGAAAAGTATACCCGTAATTGTCCAAAAAGCACCCATTATTTTCACCACAAATGATTCTCGATTCGCTAATGAGAATGGTAATAAAATAGCTCCTATACCAGTAAGTGCGTATAGACCTGAGATAAATGATGCTTCCAGCATTGGGTAGTCTGCAAAGCGTCCTGAAATCGGTTCCTCAGGTGGTGCTGCAAAGAGTTGGAAATAGACACCTGCAATCGCAATAGAAATTAATGCAAGTCCCATTGCTGCAGCGAAATAAGAAACTGGACGCGCCATTTCCACAATTTGATTTAGAATAACTTTTGAATCCACTGTGATATCTTTTGTTGTTTGTTCATTTTTCAGTAATCGGTTTGCCATACGCCAAAGAATAATTGCACCTGCTAGTAACATGACCCCAAATGCAAGTGAAGGCTCACCAAAGATAATATCATCAAATGGAAATCCTACTTTCGATAATGGCCATGTAAGCGTCATCGCTCCACCTAAAAGTGTAAGAATAAAACCGGATACTGCAAATCCAATCGCCCAGCCCTCTAAACTGACACGTCTTCCTTTGTTTAAAAGCCAGCCGAAACGAACTAATTGTAGGAGACCTACTCCTGTTGCAATAGACATGATGGTGTTATACATCTGTGTTGTTGCCCATTCTATATGCATATTAATACTTCCTTTACTATGTTTTCTTGATGTTTTTTTGATTAGATCAACAAAGGCATCCATGAAGGATTGTAAAAATTTTTCACTGTACCTTCATCTTTAAGCCTTTCCGTTTTCATCCAATAAATCAGCAACATTTCCAAATATAAGCTTCAGGTTGCTGAAGGATTGGCATATTTAAAAATTCGAGAGGTTGACGTAAATAATGGTTAGCCCCGAAGCCACTCAATTTACCAAGAGATTGGTTGATAATAGCTACCCATACATTTGCTCCATATGGACGTGACCTCACATCCAATGCATTCTTAAAGTCAGCTGGGATCGAACGGTTGTATTCAGGTGTTACAAATACACAGCGTCAATGTCCTTCATCCTATTTTAGAAGGAACCAAGTCTTCCTCATCAAAGTCCTGATTGTAGAAAGCCAATTGCCGATTTCCACAAATCCCTACATTATATCCTTCAGGGGAATAAAGTTGCCACATTTGTTGCAAGTTAAGATTCTATTCGAAGACTACCAAGCAAAATACCAACGTTTGTCATCAAGTATTGCTAGACAAACATTAGATAAATTACATTTCGCCACTTAATTTCACTAGAATTTTCGCTTGAGATTTGTCATTTGTGAATGCCTCAAATCCATTTTCTACGATATCTTCTAATTCAATTTGAGAGGTAATGATATCTTGTGGTTTTAATTGACCTGTTCCCATTAAATCAACTGTTTGCTGGAATGAAGTTGGTGTATAAGCAATTGTTGTAGTTACTTTCACGCCAGTATTTGTTAATTGCATTGGATTCCATTCAATAGCATGAGCAAAAATAGAAATGATAACTACTGTTCCTCGAGCACGAGTGACATCAAAGGATGATTTATATGTTGGTGCCACACCAGCTACTTCGACTGTTATATCCACACCGTCTGGCGCATATTGTTTCACCGCTTCAACAGGATTGATTTTTCCTGAGTTAAATACATCTATCGCACCAAGTTCTTTTGCTTTTTCAAGACGTGTTTCCGATACGTCTAAGACAAAAATTTTACTTGCACCGGCTGCTTTTGCTGCAATAGTTGTAAGTAATCTAATTGGACCCGCTCCAAAAATCGCAACTGTATCACCAAATTGCATACTGCTATTCTTTCACTGCTGTAGGCTCTACTAATGCACCATCTTGTAAATCCCGCATACCTCGCAAATCCACCATCACCATGAAGACCAATATAGCTAAAGCCATCCTAGCTGTTACCGCTAGTAATAGAAGGATTAATGACTACACGGTCCCCCACTTTGTATTTTGTAATAGCAGGACCTACTTTTTCTACAACTCCTGCAAATCATGACCCATTGTAATCGGAGCAATTTCGCCAGTTAATGCATCTGGTGATTGACTATTGAAGTATCGAACCTATTTAAAACTCATTTCTATATCCCACCCTTCCAAACGGCGTAAAAGGTTTGAATTCTTTTATCTTGAATTCGAGATAATAGTAACACTCAATTTTTTTATTTCGCAACTTTTCTATACCGTCAAAATGATTTTACAATAATAAAAAAAGCAGAGAAGTCATTTATTGCAATATCTCTGCCTTCAACACTTTTTTTTATTAATTACTAAAATCTTTATTTGCACTATCTTTTAAAAATGATATAGCGAAATCACGAAAACTATTTACAACAAATGAACTTTTTCTGTTTTTATTCCAAGCAATTCCAACGGTTTGAAAGCAAACAGGATTTGAAATTTTTAATATCTTAACATTGTCTAAATACGTATCTAAGAATGAATGTTGAAAAATAAAAGAAATTCCTTTGCCTTCATTCACTAATTGTAAAATAATTGATAAATCTTCTCCTTCAAAGGCAATCTTTGGCGTAAAACCTCCTTTTTCAAATAGATGATTTTCTGTTGCACGAAAATTTTGTCCTGTTTCTGACACAATAAACATCTCATCCTTTGCCTCTATTAGTGAAACACTTTCTTTAGTAGCTAGTGGATGATTTTTCGGAACTACTAAAAAGATTTCTTCCGTAAACAATGGAACCCATTCAATTCTTTGATCTACAATCGGATTGATAACAATCATTAAATCAATATCACCAAAGATTAATTTTTGTTGCGCTAATTTATCTGGTAATACATACTGTCGGATTTTAACATTTGGTCGCTTTTTATAAAAATCAAAAAAACAATTTTGGTAAGAGCTTAGAATTCATTACATTAATCGCTATACTGTCTTCTTGAATATTAGCGAGTTCTTGAATTTCTGTTTTTGCCTCTTGCAAATCATCCAGAGCTTTTTTTAGCCTTCTTATAAAAAAATACGCCCATATTCATTTAAATGAATAGATTTCCCTTTTCGATCAAAGAGCGGTACCCCAATATCAGAAGAAGATGCATTTGAAAAAGTGATGGCAGTTGACGTAAAAGGCGTATTCTTCGCTGTGAAACATGAACTTGAATACATGATTGCTAATGGTGGCGGTACAATTGTAAACACAGCATCAGTTGCTGGTTTAATTGCTGATCCAAATATGGCTCCATACGTTACAGCAAAACATGCAGTCACTGGTTTAACAAAAGCAGCCGCAATTGACCATGCTCAAGATGGTATCCGAGTAAACGCTGTAGCACCTGGTTTAACAGAAACACCTATGACTCAAATGTGGAAAGACAATCCAGCAGTATGGGAAGAAGTTGTTTCTAACGTTCCTATGCATCGCTCCGCGAAACCAGAAGAAATCGCTGAAGTAGTAGTATTCCTTTCTTCAGACGCTGCAAGCTTCTGTAATGGTTATATTTATGCTGTAGATGGCGGTCAAGTTGCCCACTAATATCGGGAATAATCATTAAGTCAAAAAAATGATCAGGCTCATTTGAGTACCTGATCATTTTTCCTTGGTTCATGACATGATTAGCTTATCATAGGGTTCTAAACAGAATCTGAACTAATATCTAATAGATTTATTTTTTCATTTTTGAACCGCTTCCTCTACACATTCATACAACTTTTCCAAGCCACTCTGTAATTCTTCATAGGTTCCATAGGCATAGGATAATCGGATATGATGGGCATCCTGTGGATCATAAATATAGCCAGGATTGATAAGGACTTGTCGATGTAATAGCTTGGTAAATAACTCTTTATCAACAATGGGCTCATGAAACTTTAGCCAAATATAAAAGCCACCCTTTGGCTTGTTCCAGTTAGCCAAATGATTGAATTTTTCTTTTAAAATATTCTCTACATAATGTGCCCTTCGTTGTAATTTTTGGCGTAAGTCTTCAATATGCTTTTCATATTTACCGGATTGTAACCAGTGTAAGACAATTTCCTGCGAGATGGCACTTGAACCGTAATCTGTTTGCATCTTTATATCTGCTAATCGTTCAATCACTGTCGTTGGGCCAATTAACCAGCCTATACGGAGTCCAGGGCTTAATGTTTTCGAGACACTTCCAATATAAAGGACTTGGCCGCTATCATCCATTGATTTTAGTGGAGGTGTTGCCGCTTCAAAGAGCAATTCATGATAAACGTCATCTTCAATAATAGGAATGCGGGACGCTTTACACGCTTCATAAAGTTGCCTTTTTTTCGTGCGTTGTCCATACCTCGCCAGTTGGATTGTTTAGCGTAGGAACAGCATAATAGACTGCCTGTCTTTTTCTTTTTTTGTTGAGCCAATGTTTGAGCAAGCTGGTCACCTCGGTGGATAGCCATCATTTGCATACCCACTGACTGAAAGGGATGCACTGAATTTAAATAAGATGTTTGGTCCTGGAACACAATAGCGCCCTGCTCTAGCAATCCCACAGCAATCAGCTGCAATGCCTGAAGTGCACCTGAAACAATACAAATATTTTGAGGCTTCACATAGATGCCTCTTTTTTTTCACATATTCACAAATTGCTGCTCGTAGCCTGTCATTACCTTGAGGTGATGAATAACCTAACGCTTTCGGCTGCAAAGAAAGCTCCTTCAGTGATGCTTCAATATCAGCTGTTGGCAGTAGACTCGGTGCAGGCTCTCCAGTTCCCAAGCGAATGACATCATTGCGCTGCTCATATTCATTGATTAATTGAATGGTGTGATAATTAGGCTTATGAAGACTGGTGTCTATATACTTTTGCCAATTTGGTTGTGTTTGTGTAATTAAAGAATGCCAGGAATTATCAGCTACATAAATACCTGAGCCAACCTTTGCCTCTAGTATGCCAGCTGACTTTAACTCCTCTAATGCCTGCTGAACGGTACTACGATTGACTCCAAACTGCATCGCAAGCTGTCTTTGTGTTGGTAGCTTTGTTCCAGCCACCCAATCTCCTCGCTCAATATGTCCTGTAATCCACTGGATAATTTGCTGCTGTAATGTCATTTCACCCTGTTTAGTAGGCCGCCAACTCATTCATATCACCTCAAGCCCTTAAAATTGGGTGGTAAAAAAACCATCCAATTGGTCGTTTTCTTTTAGTTATAACATAACTAGAATGGTTAATGAAAGGAGTGAATTTTGTTGGAAGCATTTTTTTCATGGAATGATTTTAGCTTTTGGACTTATTTTGCCATTAGGCGTACAAAATGTCTTTGTCTTTTCACAGGGTGCAACACAACCACATCTAGTTCGAGCCTTACCTGCGAGCATCACAGCTGCCATATGTGATACGCTTCTGATTTTCCTTGCAGTATTCGGTTTGTCTATCATCGTATTGCAGTTTGCCTGGCTACGTCTTGCCTTAATGACGGTTGGGATCCTTTTCTTACTTTATATGGGCTATACCATTTGGCGATCCAGCCCAGCAACAGCTGATAATAACGAAGCACTTCCTGTAAAAAAACAAATTTTATTCGCGCTCTCTGTCTCACTTTTAAATCCACATGCCATTTTAGACACAATCGGTGTGATTGGGACAAGTGCTTTAAAATATAGTGGCACCAATCAAATATTGTTCACCGCTGCTTGTGTAGTGATCTCTTGGCTATGGTTTTTCGGTCTTACCATCGCTGGAGCCTCTTTCAAAAAACTCGATAGCTCTGGGAAACTTATGAGTATTTTTAATAAATGTTCTGCTATCTTTATCTGGGCTACTGCTCTTTATCTTATTAATGGCATATTGTAATTTTTTTACAAAAAAAACGCTCAGGATCCCAAATATATTGGTTACCTGAGCGTTTTCTAGGGTTGCTGTGAGCGCTTTTTTTTGGGGACCTGAGCAGTTTTCGGGTTAACCCGAGCGCTTCTCCTTGTGACCTGAGCAGTTTTCGGGCATACCCGAGCGCTTTTCCCGGCAAGCAGTTGTGGCGTATAGTGGAGGTTGCACTTACATCCTCTCGGCACAGCATAATTTGAAAAACATAAATTTTCTTGATAGGAGCAGTCTAAGCTTTTTATACAAAAATATGAAATCTTGCAATAAATCAAAAATTTCTATATTATGGTTATTAAGTGAATAATATACAAAAAAGAAAATAATACGGAATAAGGTGGGCGGAATATAATGAAAAATAAAATCTTTATGTTTGTTTTAGTCGTTAGTTTTTTATTTGGGGGAAAAGTATTAATAGCGGATGCTGCAAGAGTTAGTGACAGTTGGAGTGGTACTATAAGTCATTATAGTTTGGGGACTGGAACAACAAACACAGATTATACTTATAATATTGATGTTGATAAAGACTATGTTGCTAGGGCTGAAATAACTTATAGTGGCTATACTGCTAGTTACTATACAAGTAGATTTATGGATCCTAATACTTCATTTGGCTTTAGTACATCTTTTATATATAGAACAGGTAATTCTTCTGGAAGTAAAATTGGTTCTGTATCTGCTTTGGAATGGAGTCAAGGAAATAAATACAGTTATGTTTTACCTGGTAGTCCTTATAGAATTAGTTCAGGTGGTTCGAAAAAAAATTTTGTAGCTAAAACAGGCGAAAATGCACACTTAACAACAACTATTGTAATAACATGTGAAAAAGACACTGCTAGTTTAACATGTGGAGATAAAACATTTACGAAACCTATTTAGGTTTTAGAAAGGAGGGTTTAATATGCTGAAAAAAAATAAGGGAATAATTTTTTTCTATTTGTACTATATTGCTAATATTTGGTATTGGTAGTCAACTAGTATTTAGTAAAGGAAAAAAATGTTGCAAGTAATGATGGTGTTGATCTTGAATATGCTGTAGCCAAGGTGTTAAGTGAAATGCCTGAGATTACAATAAATCAAGCAAAAACATCTAGAGTTGTAGATATAGAATCAGTAGAAGCAAGTATGGATAGTAAAAAAAGCAGAATTTCGTTTAAAAGTTCAGAATGAAATTAGTAATTTGAAAAATGATAACGCATATTTGGAAAGAACTGCTGTAGCAGATACTAACAAATATTTAGAAGCTATTCAAATTGCTAAGGAAATTTATGGTGTTAGTGTTACTCAAGAGGAAGTTAATCATTATATTGATAAAAATGTTACTGGTTTCGTAAATTCTGAAAAAGAAGAATACGCTAAGGCATTAGGATTATCTCTTTATGAATTAGATTATAGCTTTGACCGAGATTTTTATGTTATGGATACTTTATGGGATAAATTAATTCCAGTTTTAATGGAGCGATACCCTCAAGAAGATGGAGAAGATAATAATTTATATTTAGAAAGAATAAAAAAAGAATTTTACAGTAACTCGTTATAATTAAGCAAAAGAAAGTAGTTGACTAAAACCCCCTCGGAAATTTTTCCCAGTGGTTTTCTGCATGTTAGTTTTGAATGAATTTTATAAAATTGTTACAAAGTGGCTTACAAGTGGTAGCTTTGGTAATGCAGGATCAAGGTAATATAAACCGAAATCATGAAAGATCAGATCAACAGAGTAGCATTTGCTACTCTGTTGATCTTGGCTTGGCGGTCGCTAGAAGGGAGAAGTGAAACGTGGCGGTTGTCAATCCAAATTTGCGGTACTGAACCGAAGGGAGGATAAGAAGCAAACTTGGATTGATAACCTCATAGTACCCGAACCCTTTTGACATTGAACAAACAACTGTTAGGAGTTACTTGAGCATTCTGTTATCCTGAGCAACTTTCGGATTAACCAAGCATTTTTTTCTGACGACCGAGTATTTATCGAGCATTCCTTTAAACTATTTGAACTAAAGATGGTTAAAATAAACGGTAATCTTTTCATCAAACATATCTGTCTCAATAAAACGTTCACTATGATTCTCGCTCACATAATCAATATCATGCAACAACACATTTGCTTTTAATAATGCTTCGTGTTGCTGGATAATATACGTTACTTTAGTATTCCCAGCAATTGATATCGAAACATACTGCTCAACAGGTAGTTGCCATTTTTTTTCGTGTGTCTTGGATTGTTCGGATTAATTCTCTTATTTGACCTTCTTCCAATAAGCTTGCTGTAAGATGAACATTTATAAGGATTCGACATGAGGCATCTTCCGCTAAAATATATTGATCTTTTACGATGGATTCCATTAACACATGTGCCTTTAGCAATGTTAGCTGTTCACCTTCAATCGTAATGATTATCTCATCCGTTCGCTGTAATTCATGTTTCTCCTGATCATTTAAATTCATGACGTAATCTTTTACTTTATTCACTTTTGCTCCAAATACAGCCCCTGCTGTTTTAAAGTTCAGTTTATAATGAACTGTTTCATATGCTGATAAATCATTTGTCCATAAACATTCTTTCATATTTAGTTCATCTTTCACCAGCTCGCTATACGGCTGAAAATCTGTTAATTCTCCGTCAACAGAGACAATGATTTCGCTTAATGGCTGCTTGACCTTAATTCCCTGACTATTACGAACGCTACGCCCTAATTCTACGATTGTTAAAATAGTTTGCATTTCTTTTTCGAGCTTCGCATTAACGAGTGCTTCATTATATTTTGGGTAGTCTTGTAAATGCACGCTCTCTCCACATAATTGTCGATACAAATCCTCTGTAATAAATGGTGTGAACGGTGCTAATAATTGACAAATTGTTGTTAGTAGCTCATATAGTGTACTAAATGCTCCCCGTTTGTCCTCTGACAGCCCATTTGCCCAAAATCTTGACCGTGAACGTCGGATATACCAATTACTGAGCTCTTCCACAAGCTTTCCAATTTCACGTGTTGCCTGCGTAAATTGAAAATCGTCCATACATTTTGTCACAAATTGAATTGTATGATGTAAACGAGACAATATCCAATGATCTAATTTTGTACGTGAGCCTGTATTGTTTGCATCATACTCAAAGCCATCGATCTCTGCGTATAACTGATAAAATTTAAATGTATTATCCAATGTATCGACTAATTTTGATTTCGCATCCATAACAATTTTTTTTGAAAAGCGTTTTGGATTCCAGGGTGAACTGTCGACTAAAAATGACCATCGCAAAGCATCTGCTCCATATTGCTCAATTAATTCAACTGGCTCTAATGCATTTCCTTTACTTTTCGACATTTTCTGTCCGTGCTCATCTAAAACATGACCCAAGGAAAGAACTTTTTTTATAAGGTGCCTTTCCTGTAAATAAAGTTGAAACCGCTAATAGGCTATAGAAAAAGCCTCGAGTTTGATCGATACCTTCGATGACCACATCAGCAGGAAATTGATTGTTAAAAGTAGCAGGGTTTTCAAAAGGATAATGCTGCTGTGCAAATGGCATTGACCCACTATCAAACCAAACATCAATGACTTCAGGTGTGCGTTCCATCTCACCCTTACATTTTGGACAACTACAAATAACCTCGTCGATATATGGCTTATGAAGCTCGACATCCTGTAAAGTCCCCTTTGCTAACTTCTTCAAGGCAGGAATACTATTTGGTGCTTCTTCATGACCACAATCTTGACAAATCCATACATTAAGAGGTGTGCCCCAATAGCGATTACGGCTAATATTCCAGTCCACTAAGTTTTCTAAGAAATTTCCGAATCTGCCATGTTTAATATGCTCTGGATACCATGTGACCTGCTCATTATTTTCTAAAAGCTTTTCTTTTAATGCTGACATTTTGATAAACCAGCTATCTGTTGCATAATAAAGCAAAGGTGAATCACAGCGCCAGCAATGAGGATAGCTATGTTCATATTTTTCCTTATCAAACAATAGCTCCTTTTTAGCTAGCATTTTAATAATGTCGACATCGCATTCTTTGACAAATTTACCGACTAGCTCTGGCACCTCTTCTGTATAACAACCTTTTCCATCCACAACATTGACAAATGACAGACCATTTTGCTGAACTGCTTTATAGTCGTCTTCTCCATAAGCAGGTGCTATATGCACGATACCTGTTCCACTATGCTCCGTCACATAATCGGCTAGTACAACAATATGCCCTTTCTCAACTGTAACGTATGAAAAAGGTGGAATGTAGGACACACCCTCAAATTCATGACCAAAATGCTCACTTAGCACTTCTACAGGCTCAGGAAAAACTTTGCTGACAAGCGATTTTGCTAGAATATACACCTTTTCTTCCTGCTTTACACGTACATACGTAAGTTTTGGGTTCATCGCCAATGCAACATTAGCAGGCAATGTCCACGGTGTTGTTGTCCAACCAAGAAAATATTCATCCTTCCCCTTAATTTTAAACATCGCAGTTACAGATAAATCCTTTACATCTTTATAGCCCTGTGCCACTTCATGAGAGCTTAACGATGTTTGACAACTAGGGCAATATGGCGACACGCGATGACCTTTATATAAAAGCTTTTCCTTGTGTACATGGCTTAAAATATGCCATATGGATTCGATATAGTCATTACTTAGTGTTAAATAGGGATTATCCATATCAATCCAATAACCTAGTTGCTCTGTAAAGGACCGCCATTTCTTTTCATAAGTAAAGACACTTCCCTTACATTCCTGAATAAATTGTTCAACACCATATTTCTCAATTTCTTGTTTCCCAGAGATACCTAGCTTTTTTTCTACCCCTAATTCTACAGGTAAACCATGTGTATCCCATCCCGCTTTACGTTCAACGAAATAGCCCTGCATGGTTTTATAGCGAGCAACGACATCTTTAATCGTTCTACCAAAGGCGTGACCTACATGGGGTAATCCATTAGCTGTTGGTGGCCCTTCGTAAAATACAAATGGCTTCTTGCCAGAACGATTTGTAATTGTAGCCTGGAATGTCCCTTCTTGCTCCCATAATGCACGAACCCTCAATTCCCTTTCAACAGTTGTTTCTTTTTTCTCTTCCACTTGCATATGAATTCCTCCTATACAATCCATTTGTATAAAAGGCATACAAAAAAACCCCGTCCCAAGTAAGGGACGGGGTTAACCGCGAATACCACCCTAATTCTATTGATACATCGTTCAATAGCACTCAGCAACGTACAATCATACGTGTTCTTTTTAACGGTAGACACCCGGATTAACCTACTATGTTCGGCCAATCTTCTCAGAGAGGATTTTCATGTAACACTTGTACACCGACTTTCACCATAAATGTCGGCTCTCTGTAGAACATAATGAAACATTACTCTTTCTCATCAACGAATTTGTATGCTTTTATTGTCATTCATCTTAACAAAGTAATTTTTGACTGTCAACAATTTCAAAATCCTTAGAATGCATTTAGACATACCCCAATGCTTGCTATGAAGTACTGTATGCTGGAGTTTGCTACTTAAAAAGCTTTTTAAAAATGTTTTACAATTAAATAATAATATTCTGTGATGCTGCTCATCAAGCTGTGCCTGCCTTTCCGTTAAAGCAATTGGAATTTATTGTAAATTAAGATTATTCACGGCAAAAACGGGGCTACTAGTCTTTAAATTAGTTCCTCTCTCAGCATACTATCTAATCTGCTAATATGTATTATCATTGATTGTATAAGTTGGCCATGCTCCTCCGATTGCTTTATTTTCCAACTATTTTTTTATAGCCTTAATTTCTCATTATTCTTGATTCAAATGCCATAAATTTTTTTAATGGTATATCTGCTAATTTATAACCATATTTCTGTAACAACAATCGATCTACTGCAATTTCAGGTTGCTCCAAATAAAATTTAACGACTACGTTACAATGGGCAAGTGCTAAATGATCTGTGAAACGCTTAACATAATCATCTAAAACTTCTATATGTTCCTCTTTTACGCTGATTTCAGAAAAAAATGCTCACTGATACATAGTTTGTCCGTTGAATATCTTCATCAATAATAGCATCTGGCAAATCTAATTCCTCAATTGACGCTTCCTTCTTTCATCCACAATGACTAAGTAGTAATGTATTTGCTCAATACGGATTGACCAGATTTCCAAATCAGTCAAGCGCACAATCCGTTCAAAATAATCAATCATTCTCTGTACTCCTATCAGCATCCATTGTATAACTTTCTCGATAAATGCCATCTAGCTTCCACCCATCGTATAACCTTACATAAGTGAATTCCTTCTGTTCCCTATTGTCTATCGTCACAATTACCTTGCTTCTCCACGGTAAGGTTAATGCCCGTACTTGTCCACCTCTCACTTTTTCTATTTGATCTGATAAACCTAGTAATGTAGCTGGGGATATTGTATGTTCAATTAAATAAAGCTGATGGTCAGTGCTATCCTCAAAATCCTGCATTACTTGCTGATGAAAGACAATGACTTTTTTTATTGGTTTCATACATACCTATAAACACCATAAAGATGCTAATGATTGTGAGTGCTCCTATCCAAAGGATATGTTTTTTTCTTAAACCCCAATAATAATAAGAGTGATGATCCTGTTTATACAAATACAAATAATAAGCGATACTAATTGGCCAAATAAAAACTAGCTGCCAAATAAGTACAATCCAAAAGATATCACCGAAGGATATCACATAATAAATAGTTAAAAAATTTAATAAGCCTATTGAAGAAAATAGCTGCCGCTTATAATGCTCCAGGTAGTTACTCTTAAAATGTAAAAATAATAGAGGAATAGTTAACAGAAGCGCGGTTGCAAAATCCATAAGCATAAACAAAGCCTTCACCCCCCTCATTCTTTTTTTTATGTAAAAATGCTGTAATTACTTGCAATAATTGTACCTTAATTTGCCACAAAAAACAGCTTATCCTAAATGAAAATGACCCCAATTGTGAATGGGGGCATATCATTATTAATAAGCTATTATTTTTCGATTTTAATTTCATCCAAATTAGCTACAAAGCCATATTCGCCAAGTCGCTCTTGCATACTGTAGGTAACGCTTACCATGTTTCCTACAGTAATTTTATCTTTTACTTCATGAAGGGGATACCAAATACCATTTTCTTTTTGATTAATCATTTCTTCATTTGATAAATGTCCAATTAAATCTTTTACTTCCCCAGAAACAACTAAGAAACGATCTCCTTCAATTGCTACAACATAGCCTGTTTTATATTTTGTGCCAGACATGTACGCATCTTTTGGATCGAGCGAAAATTGGTATTTTTGCTTTAAATAGGAAATTCTATCAACATACTTTGCAGTAAGATAGTCCATCGCCTCTTTTTTTTAACACCAAGATAAGCATGTAGGGGGAAGGAATTCTCATATCTCTTTTGATAATCTTTAAGTAATTCATTTCTCGCGCTTCCTTTGATATTAAAAGGTTCGATATATTTTTCAACATACTCATCCACTGACAGCTCTAAATTAGCAAGTTTTTTTTTGAAATGATCATCTTCTAAATTCTGTTTACTCATTAGTCTGTCTTTATCTTCCAACTTATGATTTATGTCAATGCCCTTACTTAAAGCATATGCATAATAAGCATCCATTTCTATCATTGTTTGAAACAATTCATTACGAGATTGTTCACTTTGAGGATTATATGCATTCAACATTGTGGACATTTCATCTTCATCTAGAATTGGCAGGTCATTTGAAGATAAAAGTAACTTATTATCTAATTGTAATTGTGAATAGAAAAACAACCCTATACATGCTGTAAAAAAAGACGGAAATTACACTATATTGCCACCGCCAAACTCTTTTTTTTATTGTCACGTTGTTCTATATGCTGCACAACATTTCCTATAACCCTCTTTTTACTTTCCGATAAATCCCTTATGACTGTCACATCCACTTTACTCATGCAGTAGCACCTCCCACTCAATATGCTGTAGCTTTGGCTTTAATAGCTCTCTCCACGACGCAGCCTTGTTTTGACTGTGCTCTCTGGAATACTTAATAACTCGGCAATTTCCATAACAGATAATTCCTCAAAATAAAAATAAATTAGAACCTCACGTTGTTTTAATGGTAGAGCTAAAATTGCATTTTCAATTAATGTTTGTTCATCTTGCTGAACAAGCATGTCCCTTCTTATCACAGGTTGCTTCGCAAAAATTTTCTGTTGCACCTGAATTTTACGGTATGTCCAGCTACGTAAATAATCTTTACTTTTATTGGTGACAAGTTTTGATAAATAAGCCCTCAATTCTCCACGTTCTTCGTAGTTTTGTTGATGATCATAAAACTTAATAAATACATCCTGAACGATATCTTCTGCACATTGTAAATCTCTTACATAATAAAAGGCTAGTCGAATTAGTCTTTCTGTATGCTGTTCCATAATTTTTTTTCGAGTTCATAAATCTCAAGCAACTTCACTCCCCCTCTCTGCCCTATAAACGGTGCTCACAAGCTAGAGGTTTGCATTTTTTTGAAATTTTTTTCTCTAAAAAGCTGGCAGTATGATTCCCACCCTCAACTGGTTTCTAGAAGCCTTCTCGGTTACCTGAGCAGGTTTTCCCTTACCTCAGCACATTTCTCGGCTACCCGAGCGGTTTTCTCTTCGTCCGCCCCTGGAATTTTTCTTCTTGCCTGTGTAGTTCCCATAGCCACTTTCCCTGCTCTATTCTTATTTATCTAAATTTTCATTACAAAATGGAGCTATAATTTTCTTTTCTGTTGAAGATAGCACAATATTAGTTGAAGGCGTTCCATAAGGCATTGCCTCATCGATAAACCGCTCCAATGTTTCCACTGAATATGTAGCAAGCTTCACAATATAACTAATCTCCCCAGCAACCCGATAACACTCCAAAACATCTGGGTGGTTATTGCAGAAATCCGAAAGACTTTTACAATCAATCGATTTAAACAAAATAATGGCTTGAATCGTGCGTTTCATTTTTTTTAAATTAACTTTTGCTTTATACCCCTCAATCATTCCCTGCTCTTCCAACTTTTTAACACGTTCGATAACAGCTGGAGAGGATAGGTGAACGGATGCCGCTAATTCCTTCATCGAAATTTTGGCATTTCGCTGTAATTGCAATAAAATATCTGTATCTATTTGATCCATTGGTATCCACCTTTTTTTTATTAATTTGATTTAAGAAAATTCCTTATATTATAAACCAGATTCTCATAATTACATTATACAACTTCTGTTCTTGTGAAACCTCGTCCTCTAAAATTAAACGTATAAAGGAGGCATAATCAGCATGAAAAAAAGTTTTATTATTATTAGCTAATGGGTTTGAGGCTGTTGAAGCGAGTGTTTTTACAGATGTACTAGGCTGGAATAAATGGGAGGGTGATGGATCAACAGAAGTAGTGACTGTCGGTTTACATCCACAACTGCAATGTACATGGAATTTTAACGTAGTCCCAGAAAAATTACTTCATGAAGTTTCATTAGAGGAATTTGATGCTCTTGCCATCCCCGGAGGCTTTGAGGAGGCGGGTTTTTATACAGATGCCTTCAGTCAAGAATTTCAAGAAGTTGTCCATCACTTTGATGAACATAAAAAACCAATTGCTACGGTTTGTGTGGCCTCACTTATTTTAGGCCATAGTGGCATTCTACAAAACCGAAGAGCTACGACCTATAATCATCCAACAAGTAAACGTTTAGCACAGCTCCAATCCTATGGTGCAGACATTGTCAACGAGCGAATTGTTCAAAATGAACATATTATTACTTCATCCAATCCAGGTACTGCATTCGAGGTAGCTTTCTCCTTACTTGAAAAGTTGACATCAATTGTTAACACAAGGAAAGTAAAAGATTTAATGGGTTTTAAATAATAGTAAGTCACCAAGAATCACCGTTGAAAAATTTACGGTGATTCTCTTTTTTGTTTAAAACATAATCATTACTACCATATCGTCATCATCACTACCTATATGGCATTCGAGAATAATTCATCGTAGCCCTCATAATAAGTTTTGCCTTTAATGGAACACAATTTAAACAAGGTATTCTTGTCTATGGAGAAAAATTACCATGTAACCAAAAATGCTCACATATCCTAACACATTCAATCAAATAGCCATTTTATTTACTTTCTCTGCAATAATTACATAACAAAATTAATAAATTTGAAATATGTATACGTTAAGTAAAATAGTAGCGCTTATTTTTATTCCTAGTACAATTAAAGAAAGGTTTAAACAACTGCTTGCCAAAAATCCAAAGGCTGAAATGCTGGATTATGTATATTCCATTTATTAAGAGGATAAATAATTATTAAACTTGAGGAAAAGAGATTCATTAAGTGGACTTGTATTGTTATGTACATTTACACATCAGGGCAACCCTTCTAAACAACATAGCCACCTAGCACCGATTAAGTCGATACTAAGTGGCTATTTATTTTCTATCATTCATGATAGGGAATAATCCACTACCATCCGCTTTACAGTTTCACTGCATCCAATTTTATTTATTAATTGAAGAAACTAGTTCCATTTCTTTTGCTGATAATTCTGATAAATCCTTCGCATTTTTCAGCACATCTTGTGGGATAGTAATTGTAGTCAGTGTATTAAATGCATCATATTTGATGGCTGATTTTTGGTCAACTTTTATTTTTACATCTGCCATATTCATTGCTAAAGTCATATCAATTTCAATATTTTTCATATCAAATGTCTTTTTATCAATCGTTAATTGATATTTGATATTGTCAAATGACATATTATTCAATGAAGCTAAAATTTCATCTGTTCCTACCTGTACTTCCGCTGTATCTTTTGTTGCTGTTTCTCCTGCCTGTACTTCTGCTGTATCTTTTGTAGCTGTTGCCGCCCCTGTTTCCAACATTGGTAATAGAGATGAAATTTGGTCTTTAATTAGTTTTGTAAACTTTTCACCATCTGCATTTAATGTCAAAACATAGGCATTATCTGTTTCTTTTAATGTGAAGTCTTTTGCAAATTCTTTTAGCGTTTCAAGCTGATCAGCTGCACTTGCTTGCACGCCCGCTTGTTCAAGCATTGCATCATACATATCAGTTGGGAACTTAAGCCAAGCGCCTTGTGTTGCCTCATACATATACATTCCATCTTTAGCTGTCATGTACATTTTTATTGGCATTTCCATTTTTTTCGCCGCTTTCAGGCTCTGTCATAGCAACTGTTCCTTCTACGAAAAATTGCATTGGATCAACCACTACATCCATTGACATTTTGCTAGATGTGTTTGTTTTGATTGTTTCCTTTCCATCATTCACTTGTATTGCCTGTGTCATCGTCATGCTAGCTTTCATGCTCTTCACATCTTGTTGTTTAGCTAGTGCCTTATTAAATACTTCTTCTAATGTTAAAGCGCTTGGCTGTGGTGTTGATGGTGTTGATGTTGCTGCCAATGTATTGACAATTAAAGTAGCTAATTGACCACGTGTTACTTTTTCATTGACACCGTATTCTGTAGCAGAAACCCCTGTTGAAATTCCTGCCTCATATAGTGCTGTCACAGCATTAGCATAGGAGCTACCTTCTGGAACATCCACAAACGGACTTTTACCTTTTGCATCTAAGTCTAATGCTCGTGCAATCATCACAGCTATTTGTCCACGAGTCACAGTTTCGGAAGGACGGAATGTATGATCATCATACCCCTTAACCACACCAGTTGCTGTTAATTTCTTAATAGCATTGTAATATTCGTTTGATTTGTTAAGATCTTTAAAGTTTTGTTTTTCTACAGAAGCTGTATCCGCTGTTGCAAGTCCAAAAGCATTGACAAGTATTTTGGCAACTTGACCACGTGTTACAGCTTGTGAAGGTTTAAATGTACCATCACTATAACCATGTAAAACACCTGCTGTATAAAGTGAAGAAATTCCTTCAAAATGTGGGTGGTCTTCGCTTACATCTGAAAAAGGGCTTGCCGCTGATGCAGGTACCGCTGCTACCGCTGTTACTGCTAATGCAACTGCAGTTGTTGTATACAATTTTCTTTTCTTATTTTTCATCTTATGATCTCCTCTACTAATTCCGTTATGTATGTATAACATTATTAATTATAAACAAATTTATGATAGATTGCTATATGTTGGAGCAATTTGAATAATTAATATTTATAGTTGTAGATAATTTGTAAACTTTTAAGCCTTTGGAAATACAAAAAAACCGACCTCCAAGGAGATCGGTTTTTTTAAAATGATTACTCAGCAGCTTTTGCGCGTAGAACCATTTGTAGGATACCACCGTGACGGTAGTAATCTACTTCTACTTCTGAATCGAAACGAGCTAAAGCTTGGAAAGTTTTAACTGTACCGTCTTCAGATTTAGCAGTTACTGTTAAGATTTCACGTGGTTTTACATTGTCAGTAATGTTAACAGAGATTTCTTCTTTACCAGTTAAGCCTAGTGTATCAGCAGATTCACCTGACATGAATTGAAGTGGAAGAACACCCATCATTACTAAGTTAGAACGGTGGATACGCTCGTAAGATTGTGCGATAACAGTTTTCACGCCAAGTAGGAATGTACCTTTCGCAGCCCAGTCACGAGAAGAACCCATACCGTAGTCGTTACCAGCAAGTACTACTAAGCCAGTACCTTGCTCTTGGTATTTCATACATGCGTCATAGATGTATTCTACTTCGCCTGTTGGCCAGTAAGTAGTGAATCCACCCTCTGTACCAGGAGCAACTTGGTTACGGATACGGATGTTTGCAAATGTACCACGCATCATTACTTCGTGGTTACCACGACGAGAACCATAAGAGTTGAAGTCACGGATTGCAACACCGTTTTCAATTAAATATTTACCTGCAGGTGTATCTTTACCGATGGCACCGGCTGGAGAAATATGGTCAGTTGTGATTGAGTCACCGAACTTCGCCATAATGCGTAAGCCGTCTAAGCCTTTAATAGCTTCTGGCTCTTTTGCAAGACCTTGGAAGAATGGTGGGTTTTGGATGTAAGTTGATTTTTCATCAAATGTGTATAGAGACTCAGTTGATGTTTCAATTGCATTCCATTTTTCGTTCGCTGTGAATACAGTTTCGTATTCTTTTTGGAATAATTCACGGTTAACAACAGTACCTAATACTGCGTTAACTTCTTCAGTTGATGGCCAGATATCAGCGAAGAATACTTCGTTACCATCTTTGTCCTTACCGAATGAATCTTTTTGTAGATCGATATCCACTGTACCAGCAAGTGCATAAGCAACAACAAGTGGTGGAGAAGCTAAGTAGTTAGCTTTTACAAGTGGGTGTACACGACCTTCAAAGTTACGGTTACCAGAAAGAACTGAAGTTACGAATAAGTCATTTGCTTTAATTGCATCTTCGATTTCAGGTAATAATGGACCTGAGTTACCGATACATGTTGTACAACCGTAACCTACAGTGTTGAAACCGATTTGGTCAAGGTATGTTTGTAAACCTGAATCTTCAAGGTAACCAGTTACAACTTTAGAACCTGGTGCTAAAGAAGTTTTTACCCATTTAGGCACTGTTAGACCTTTTTCTACAGCTTTTTTTCGCTACTAAGCCCGCAGCAATTAATACGTATGGGTTAGATGTATTTGTACAAGAAGTGATAGCAGCAATTGCAACAGCACCTGTTGGAATTTCTACATCGCCTTCAGCGAATTTAGCTACAGAAGTTTTTGCAAATTCATCTTCTGTTAAACCGAAACCTTGTGTACCTTGTGGTGCCACTACTGCTTCTTTGTAACGAGAACGCATTTGAGATAGTGGAATTAAGTCCTGTGGACGTTTTGGACCAGAAAGGTTTGGTTCGATTTCAGCTAAGTTTACTTCTAATACGTCAGTGTAAACTGGCTCTAATGTTGGATCGAAGAACATGTGGTTTGCTTTTAAGTAAGCTTCTACAACCGCGATGTGCTCTTCGTCACGACCAGTTAAACGCATGTAGTTTAATGATTCTTCGTCAATTGCAAAGTAACCACATGTAGCACCATATTCAGGAGCCATGTTAGAGATTGTCGCACGGTCAGCTAGTGGTAATTTAGATACGCCAGGTCCGAAGAACTCAACGAATTTACCAACTACACCACGTTGACGTAATACTTGTGTTACTTTTAATGCTAAGTCAGTAGCAGTTGTTCCGTTTGGAAGATCGCCAACTAATTTAACACCGATAACTTCTGGAATTGGGAAGTATGAAGGTTGACCAAGCATACCTGCTTCAGCTTCAATACCACCTACACCCCATCCAAGAACGCCGATACCGTTGATCATAGTTGTATGAGAGTCAGTACCTACTACTGAATCTGGGAATGTTTCGAATGTGCCATCAGCATTTTCGTTAACGTGTACAACTGGAGCTAAGTACTCTAGGTTTACTTGGTGAACGATACCTGTTGCTGGTGGTACAGCACGGAAGTTATTGTAAGCAGTTTGAGCCCATTTTAAGAAGTTATAACGCTCAGCGTTACGTTCGAATTCAAGGTCCATGTTTGCTTGTAATGCAGTTGCATTACCATATTTGTCAACTTGTACAGAGTGGTCAATTACAAGGTCAACTGGAATAGCAGGGTTGATTTTGCTTGGGTCTCCACCCATTTCTTTCATTGCAGAACGAAGAGATGCAAGGTCAACAACTACTGGTACACCAGTAAAGTCTTGTAATACTACGCGAGAAGGTTTGAATGGTACTTCAGCTTCTGGATCAGCGCCGTTACCCCATTTTGCTAATTCGTTTACGTGCTCTTCTTTGATTACATACGCATCATATTGACGTAAAACAGATTCTAATAATACTTTAATTGAGTAAGGAAGGTTTGAAACTTTTGCAACGCCAGCTTTTTCAATCGCAGCTAAGTCATAGTAATTGTAAGTTTTACCATTTACTTCGAATGATGCGCGGCTGTTGTGTAAATTACCTTGTGCCATTTGCGGATCCCCCTAAATATCTTTTTGAAAAGGCCTGTGTAAAGCAACTTTTCTCCAATACCCATGATAACGTATTTATATTCATAAGTAAATTACATTAATATTATCTTTTTTTGATAAGTAATCCTTATGACCTTGGTTTCTAACCTGATGTTTCTAATTTTAGAGATATGCATAAGATGAAGGGTTTGCAGGAAGAACATTTTTTTATACCTTTCTAACTTAATGAATCTAATTTAACTGGGGTACGAATTGAGGTACATGTTATTTTTTTTAAAAGTGTACCTCAATAATAAATAGACATAAAAACTTTTCATCTGAACAGGATATTTAATAGTAAAAATATAACAAAAAAACCGATTTACAACAACTAATAATTTTTGTAAAACCAATATCATATTTTTTTTACGTTTTTATATGCGTATTTAACCATTGCCATCAATATTTATCATTCTTACTCATAGACTGTGGAAAGTGAAGCTGTTCAATCTAATGAAGAGCAAATGAATAAAGCTTTAGATAAAATGTAATCACACAAAAAAAGCCTAGGGTCTAAATTAATTGAGTACCTGGGCTTTGGCTTTACTCTTATTTGTCTAAAGAATATTTTTCAATTGCCTCTTCTGTTGTAGTAGAAGGATTTTCAAATATTATATATCGACTGTAAACCTCTTTTAAATTTAAAGATTCACTTAAATCGTCAACTAATTCAAAAACATCTAATATCTTAACTAATTCTACTTTGTTGATTCCACCATCAGCATTTTCATATGTCTCTGGCTTAAAATGTTTTTTTACGATGCTACATACCTCTTCTGAGCTTCCTCCTTTAACTAAGAAAATTCTCTCTTCAAATATCTTAGCAGGATTTATTGTAGATGTCGCTGTCGATTCAAATAACAATTTAACCGAGAATAGATTATACAAAAAACCACCTCTTTTTATATAATATATAATCTTAATGAGAAATACAGAATTTATTTTTTAAAAAGGCCATCTGTCAGTAGTTTTTTTTGCCTTCTTAGCAGCATTACCAGCTTTTTCACCTTTTTCAATTTCATTAAGAGTTTTATCTAAATATTCGGTAGGAAATCCTATTTCAGATTTTTTTTAACTTTAAGATTTATGATATAAGTAAATTATGGAATTTAAATTATATTTACCAAGCAAAGTGGTAAACGAAAAATGAATTACCGGGGGGAATTATCATGTTAATTAGAAGTGCTAAAGAAAAAGATTGTAACATATTAAGCGATTTAGCCTACAAGTCCAAAGCCTACTGGGGATATACAGAAGATTTTCTAAAACAATGTAAAGATGATTTGACTGTAACTAAAGAGTACATACGAGAAAATCCAGTTTATTTAATGGAGAGTGATAACAACATAGTAGCATTTTATAGCTTTACTATTAATGAACGGAAATTAGATGCATTATTCATTGATCCTACTCATATCGGTAAAGGATTAGGAAGAACGATATGGGATCATTTATTAAATAAAGCTAAGGAGTTAGGAATAAACGAATTTACGCTTGATAGTGAACCTAATGCAGAAGGTTTTTATTTAAAAATGGGAGCAAAGAACATTGGCTCTACTCCATCTTCAGTGTTCCCTGACCGCCATCTTCCTTTAATGAAAGTTAAAGTGTTTTAAAATGCATTAATAAGTAAGACCAAGAAGGCGATTTGAACTGCATACCGTCAACTAGACAGTGGGAATAATAATAACTGTATTAAACGCTTAAGCCCAGAATTCTAAAGGCTCAAGCCGTTTAATCATTTTTTATAGCCACATACCCAAACCTTTTATTGCGATTTGGTATGTCATGTTTTTTGGTTAATAATATATAACCTAACATGAACCCCATTTATTTTAAATTCTTCACTGTATTTCCTATTAGTTTGGAGGGTCCCCAACTAAATCAAAAACAAATTAAATAATTTACATGACTGGAGGTAAGAACGTGGCTGGGACAAAATGATGCGTTTTTGCCACTTTCAACGTGAACCTATTTTTCAATTTTTCCCCAAAAAAATCTGTAATCATGTTTTGTTATGTATCAAATGCTTATCTTCTGTTTTTGAGTCACCTAATTTTGCAACATAATCTATAAGGAAATGAAAAACAATTAGGGGTAAAATTGAACCTAAACCAATATATAATCCCGAAAAAAAGTATTCCAACGATTGTTGTTTTTAACACTCCTAGTAACCCTTGATAGGTATGGGCAAGTCCAAACAATAACGAAGAACAGAATATAATTAACCAAATTGAAAAATTAGGAAATATATAAGATAAAGCAAAGATTAAAAAAACCTCTATATATAATCTCTTCTGTGACTCCTGCTGTTAATGAAACATAATTCCATAGTTTTTTTCTCTTTACCAGTAACAGGGATTATATCAGAAAAACTTACTGTATTTAATTGTTCTTCTTTCGCTTGTATGAATTTGGTTCTAAATTTATCACTTGAATGATAGGCAATGAAATAATATAAAATACTTAATAAATATAGTATTGCAATAACAAATATCGAATAAGTTATTATATTTCCTAATGTTTTTGTATTGATATTGGGATAAGCAAGTCCAATATCTTTAAAATCTAAATCTGTAAAAACACTAATAATATTATTGAAATAGTAGGAATCCAAAGACCTATAATAAGTTTTATATAATATTTAAATCTTGCATTCGGGTTTTCTTTCACAGCAAATTTAAACTTTTGATAACCGAAGTATCCTATAAACGGTTCGTATATTAAAGTAAAAATAATTATTAACCATAGACCAAAAACCACAAATTTTCGCCGCCTTTTTATATTATTTGACTATTTAATTTAAATTTTTGGTACAAAAATTTATTTAAAATATGAAAATAAAATTATTTAAAATCTAAGTGGTTAAGCAATCGTGCCCTTTCGTGTAGGAACAAACAGTAGTTCATTAAGAAGATGAATTGAAGTACCGTTGGAATCAGTATATTAACCTAAATGATGTCTCATCCAAACATTCGGTTCAATGTAAACACCTTTATTCGCCGCCTTATCTACTTCCAATGGCACTAACCCCTCATTTAAAATATAGCTTCCTGAAGTGGGGAACTTCATACCACACCACTTTTCCCACATTTCAATTGATGCTGGAATTACCATTGATCTTTCTGCCACCTTTATAATCGAAGCACCCGTCTTATAATGTGTTCTAATCCAAGGATCAAAAGGGAAACCATCATCCTTATCCAACTAATATATTCTTTCATAGGAATAAGTGGGAACTTGTGTTTTAAGGAAGGCCGAACAGGAGCTACCATATTTTTAATTCTATTTTTAATAGCTAAGCCTTTCATTTCTTTTACCATTAACTCACTGAGACCTTTACCTCTAAATTTAGGATGAATGACAATGGCTAAGGCTGACAGTGAATTAGGAGATATATTATCTTGGTAATCTAATATTCCTTTTTCAAAGACTCCATCCCATCCTGATGGTAAGTTGTCTTCATTACCGTCCCAATCAAAAGGTATTGAATTACCACAAGCCATAGGTGTTGATTCTTCATTCAAGAGAATATATTGAAATTCAGGAAACCATGAATATAAATTACCCCAATATTTTGCTCCTATTGGATCCTCTTTCATAAACTTTGCCCATCCTATATGATGTAGCTTGTCAAATTCGTCTTCTAAATCCGGACATTCTTTTAATGTTACTATGGTGTTTTTCTTATCCATCATCTATAACCTTTCTTCATATTTACTTAATTCGGTTTAATATTTTCCTCACAATTATCCGAATATCTCAAAAAAATTTCTTATTTAAATTAACGATTATTAATCTTTTCCAAAATCAAAATTAGTTTTGTTAGTTACTTATTGACGTTCTGCAGTCCGTACTTCGGCATCATCGACAATTCTTACTAATTCCTTACTGCCTTCTGTTGTAAAATCAACATCTATTGATAGTCCTCTTATGAAGAAACTTTTCTCTGTTTTAGCGTACAGTTCGAGTTTCATTGAACCAGGAAACTTGATAAAGAGTCTGTTATTTTCTAAAAAAAACATGAATGATTAAATCTGGATGCTCTGTTAGTGCATAATTACCGACAAGACGTTTTAAAATGTCTAACGAAATAGCTTGGGCACGTTCTAAAGGAGGTTTTTCCTCGGCAAGTTCATAAGGCTCATCGAAAGCAGCTTGCTCAATTGCAAGTAATATATGTTGGTCAAAATCGAAATCATGTTCTTTATTTCTTAGTACAATAACGACAATATCATGATTGATGAAGCGTCTAAGGCTTGTAACATAACCTGGCCAACCGCCACTATGCCAAATTATTTGACCTTTTTCCTTATCATCCTCCAAGATCCAACCAAAACCATATTTAAATGGTGTTTCAGTTTCTGTCACCGCTGGTTTATAAGTTTCTTGTAGTAATTTATCATTGATTAATTTCCCTGCGCTTAGAGCACGCTCATAAAGATAGAGATCTCTAACAGTTGATTGAATGCCACCATCACCAAGCATTCCATCTAAATAAGTAACCATTTTTGACTCCTCAAAATCATCTGCCAATATATACTTACCTGCGTACACATCGTAGACATAACCGTATGCATAATCATCAATCTGAATATTCTCTTTTCTAACGCCAATGGCTTGAGTGCAAGTCATATTAAGTGGTTTAAAAATGTTTTCTTGTAAAAAAAACAGAAAAACCCATGTTAGTTACACGTTCCACGATAATTGCAAGTAAAATATAGCCAGTATTACTATATTCAACACGCTCATTTGGTACAAATAAACGCTCAGGTTTGTATTTGGTTAAATACATGAGTAAATCATCATTGTCAGCGATTTTCGTTTTGTCCCAATACTTTTCAAATAGATCTAAATAATCAGGGAGTCCACTCGTATGATTAAGTAAATGTCGAATCGTAATGCCTTCATAAGGAAGATTAGGTATCCATTTCTGGACCGCATCATCAAGATTTAGCTTACCTTCCTGAACGAGTAATAAAATTGCGGTTGCTGTAATTGGCTTGGAAACAGATGCAAGATTGAAAACAGATCGTGATGTTAATGGACGATACGTTGACAGCTCAGCATCACCGAAAGCTCCTTCGTATAAAATCTCGCCTTTTTTTAGCGACAAGAACTGTACCATTTAACAATTCTCTTTCCTTAATATCATTGAATAATCTTTCTAAGTTAACCTTTGTGTTGGTCAAGATTAGTCTCCTCCCAATTTTGGTTTGTACATTTTTTTTCTACAATCTTACTTAGCTTTGTAAGAATTTTTTTAAGTTCTTCCATTTCACTCAATTCCATTTCTGAGTAAAAACGATTAACAATTTCACGGTTTATTTTTTCTTCCTTTTCATAATATCGAAAGCCTTTATCCGCTAATTGTACAAGTATTTCCCTTCTATTCTTAGGATTTATCATCCTCATTAAGTAATTCTCATTTTCTAGCTTCGTAACAATTTGGCCAACAGCACTTGATGTTATTTTCATTAGTTGAGCAATTTCTCCAATAGAAATTGCTTCAAATTTTTTTAACAATATCCATTAGAATCGTTTGATTATTAGAAAAATCATCATCGAGTAAGGATTGATATTCTTTAATAATGATTTTATTCATTTCATAATGCATCTCGTTAATTTCAGTAACGAGTTTAAATAATTTATCTCCATCATCACTTTTCATGTGTTTACACCCTCTAACATTAAAATTAGCTTCACAATAAATCCAAATTAATTATAAACTTAACTTTAATATAAAGCAAGATTAATTAACGAAACAAGAAATTAATCCAATCGACTTACCAATTTTATAATCCTTTTTTTATCTTCCTCCTTAACTCCTTTCTAAATTTAGGATAGGCATTCACACGTTCTACATTTTAGCTTTAGAATAAAGATTGATTAAAAAAATTCCCTTCAACCTTTTATCAGTAAATGCAAAAACTCCATTTTTGAAAAGATTGTTCAAAATGGAGTTAATCATTCTAGATTTTTATAAAAGAATTGATCAATTAAATGAGCCTTATTAAACCAAAGCATCCGTTAGCCATCCATAGCGCAAAATCAACGCTACGCCACTGAAAATGAAAGATTTTTACGTTCTTTCATGGAAGTTTAAGTACAGATAAGCATCAATTTACATAAATTTCTGATAAAAATCCTCTCAAAGAATAAATAAAGAGTGATACTTATTATAAAGTCCCCTATAAGATAGACACTTAAAAAAATCTCTCTTACAGGGGACTTTTATTTATGATGAACAAACAACTGGATGGAGCAGAACTTATATCAAAGAAACTATTTACTGATCAAGGACAAAAATACTCAAGGCACAATCTTATTTAAAAGCTTTAGTGAAAAAGGGATAACATACACAGATGAATTTAAGGCAATAGCAATTGGGAATATGAAAAAGGAAAATGTTCACATAAAATCTTTGAAGATGTAGGCTGCCATATCGACCAAGTCGGAATTCATCGAGCAAAATCAACTTTAACACGATGGCGTGCGGTGTGATAAGGCTTGAAGATACACGCAAATATCATTCGGGACGACCACTTGAACGAATTAACGTTGGATTATTCATGCGAAATTAAAAACTGATTTCTAATTATTTTATTCCCCATATTACACCATTCATTTTTTTACTTTTTATATTTTATGAAGAAGAAAAATCCAGATAAAAATAATGCAACAGTAATTTTTATTAAAAGACTTAAATTGGTTTGCAAATTAAGAATAAGTAACAACATTAGAAAGAAAAAAAACGGATGCCCAAAATACTCTATCTTTTATTATTTTGTTTATACTATTCATTAAAAATCACCCCAATATTAGTATCCCATATATGTAATATACATACAAATTTATAAAAATTTTTAATTTTCAGTTTTTGTACACACTGTTAGTACATATTTGAGGCTGTCCCAAAAGAGGGTTTTTACCAAAAATAATAAAAGTGAAAGACAGAAATGTTGATTTATAAACGTTCCTGTCTTTTCAATTTCATTTGATATTTATTCAATTTTTTTAAACAATCCCATATAATAAATGTCGTAAAATTCCAAATCTAAATAGTTCCTCTTTTAAAGTCCCTCTCAAAGAAATCTACCGAACCCTTGCAAGATTTTAGCTTCTTTTGATCCTTTTAAAGCTTCTAATACATCAAGAGTTCATCTCCCTTTACTTAAGATAGTTAAACTGTATGTAAAATTAACAATTTTTTCAATCTTATTATTTAACAAGTCAATCTTTTTCTTCAATAAACTTCCTTCCCTTCACATGTTATAAATGCTCTTGTCTTTACTTTCTAATACTTGTATTAAACTGAAAATATCATTCATATGGTTGCCTTTTACATCACCATTTTCCTTTATTTCTGTTAGAAAGTTTTCTTCAGCATCCATGCTATATAACAGTCTTTTTTTAACATGATATTCCGCACGCTTCTTCCTACACTCCATACTAAATCCTCTGTCCAAATTTTTTTTCGGTTTATATTTATTCCTTCTATACTAAATTGATATAATCTTTTAAAAAAAGAGGTATTTTTATGAAAAAAAAGTTTTGTCCATCATTTATGCATCCAAACTAATACATACACCGAATCATTAAAATTCTATACTGACGTACTAGGTTTTAAAGTAGTACAAGAATCACCCGATTTTCATGGACGAAACTTTAATACATGGATACAGTTAGGCGATTTTTATATTGAATTGCAAACTGGAAAACAAAATGAAATACTTAGTGACGTAAACACAAATTCTCAGGGTCTAGTTCATTTTTGTTTATGGGTAGAAGATTTAAAATCAGAGGTATCTCGTCTACATGAATTAGGTACCAAATTCTTAATAAAGAACAATGAGCTCATTTACCATGTTGAGAATGGTAGCTTATGCAAAATAAAAGCACCTGAAGGAACAATTGTAGAGCTTCGTAGCAACAAAGATATTTAAATACCTACAGTCCCTAACGATTCTAAATCCTTATTTAATTTCTATAAAAACCCATCTAATTTCTCAAAACCCTCAAAACTAGCACTCCCTTTAAGCACCCTATAGTTTGGACATTTATTCATGTATTGAAGCCCCAAGCATTTAATTTCAGCTTTATTCCCTCCTGCCTGTTCCAAACAGGCAGGAGGACATTTGAATACGGTCATCTAGATGCACCACCTAATCTTGTAGAACGAAGAATTTTAGAATTCAAATGAGATGGAATCCAAAAAGGAGTTATCATGTTGAATTTAGTTTGGTATGTATGGACCATTTCAAAAAAAAGTTTTTGAATAATTTGCCCAAAACATTTAATGAACATGAAATAGGCGGAGCGTATGAAAATCCAAAAAAAGTAGTCTGACACTATCCAAATAGAATATTGGATTTCAATATCAACTTAGCTAGACAATAGAATGCTAAGTAAATCCTCTCATGTATTATCATTTCTTTTACAAATACCTCATGTTGAATTTACTCCTGATGGTCCACGATGAGCTACAAACATTTTCATGGAAATTCTTCCTGAATAAAACCTTAAATCTATTGCTTTATCTGGATATATCGCTAAAACTTTTCTGTTTGGTTTCCAACTCCATTTTTAAGAAAAGGGTATTTAGTATTGATGCTCATAATTTTTATTTCAGAGGTGAAGTTCCATTAAAAACTTAAAAAAAGTTGCATAAATTCTAAATTACAGTTATTATTACGTTATACGTTATATCGCAAAACGTAATATATGTTTTAGGGAGGTATTGTAATGAAAAAGGATAGATTCTCCGAGCCTTCATTGTTTATTTTGATTAGCCTGGCAGAAAAAGATTGTCATGGTTATGCGATTATGGAGGACATTGAAAAAAATTATAGTATTAAGTTAGGGGCTGGGACTTTATATGGGGCAATTACTCGTTTAGAGAAAGCAGGATATATTCAAGTCCTTGAATCAGATGATCGTAAAAAACCTTATAGGCTTACAGATGAAGGACGTGAATATTTAAGCAATCAAATCAAAGAAATCCAAGCAGTAACTGCACTCGGTGCAAAAAGGCTTGGCTTAATATGAAGTGGTTGATTTATTTGTATCCAAAAAATTGGAGAAAACGATACGGCGATGAAATAATTGATTTATTAGAACAAGAAGATTGGTCATTCTTTATTATTATCGATTTACTGAGAGGAATTGTTGATGCATGGAAAATCGAAATAAATGAACGACAAGTTTTTGGCATTCGTATGAGTAATATGTTATTGCTTATCAGTTTGATTAATATATTTATTATTCTACAATACAGATCATCACAGGGGGTTATTTTCTTGGAACAAATTACTTTAATTATTGCAATGGCATCATTTTTCTTAGCTGTTTCTATTTTCATTGTGAATCTTTTTAAAGAAGGTTTTCAAAAAGCTTTTTCAATCAGAACTAGATTATCGAAAATGGGTCTCGGATTTATGGGCTTGTATGGATTGAGTTTTATAGCATTTTTAGTGTTAGCAAATTAATTCAAATAGGTTTAATAAAATGACCAAGGCAATTGATGTCTTGGTCTACTTGTATCTTAACAAGTACAAGAATCTAAAAGTTTGCACTCTCCCCATAATTTAGCTCTTATATTTTGAGTATCTTGGCTGTTTAAATTTGCTGTAACGTTGACGAATGTACGCCCTTTTTATGATACAATTTACATAATTACACAACGAGGTGATTTCATGGAAAATGATAAACTAATTTGTAAATTATGTGGTAGTGATACCTTTACTCAAGGTGAATTAGGTGGGGCTTATGCAAATGTAAGACCAGTAGACTCAGTTTCAATTTTTTTCGAGCTCCCCACTTATATTATCTATTTGTACTAATTGTGGAGAAGTAGCTTCAATGAAAGTAAAGAAACTTGACAAATTCAAATAGTCTCTTAATGTTTTTATAGGGTCGCTTCTAGCAAAGCGCCCCTTTAACAGTTTCTTTCCACAAAAGACCATTTAATATGTGATAGAAAATATTTTTGCTGTAAATAGAGAAAAGTAGATAATGGAGGAAGTCATAAATATATTCAAATTATCGTATCTCTATCAGTTATGTTTCTATTATTATTGTTTTCATTCACTTATTTTATAGATGCCCAGTCCTAATCTCATTCAAGCCCTTGTATAATACCTCCTGTCAAATCCCCTTTTGTCATAAAAGATATTCCTAACATTATATTCAAATAGTTCTATTAAACACCAATCGTATAAAATTGACCCCTACACGCCAGATAGGTTTTTCTACTACGGTAATACATCCTGATATAAAAGCACACTTTTATTTATAGATTTTTTTCCAATATTTTCTACTAATCAAACCTCATATTTCTTTTATTTTTTTGAAATATGATGAATAAGTCTAGAGAGTGTAACAGTTTACTACATACTATAAAAATGTAATCTGCAGATTATCAATCTTTAGTTTGGAGGAGGTGAATATTACATGCCTTTAACTACTGGTCCAATTGAAAATACAGGAAATCTACCAGCTAATGCCACTAGCGTTCGTGTCAAAGTTCTCAACCTTACTGGAGGTTTACTGACTGGAGTTGTACGCGTTTTTAGACTAAACGGTACAAGACAATTATTATCTACAACTCCTTTTGCTGCTAATGCCAACGCTTCTACTTTTGTAACTGCAGGTGTAGGCGGTGCGTTTCAATATGAAGTTGAAATTGTTCCGAATCAAACTGGCGGATTATATAGCGTTTACGGGCGAACAGCTTCAGGTGTTATCATTGATGCCCAACGGTTAGTGAACTCAGAATTAACACAGATTCTTTAATTTTAAACAGATTGTAAAATCAGAAAAGCCTTATACTTCGGTATAGGGTTTTTCATATTCATTCATTTACCCCAAACTTGTCCCCCTTTCTTAAAATACCTGACACCCTCCCCTTCCTTACACTAAAATTTATTACAAGCTTCTTTGTAAACGCTGAATTTACTCTAAATATAAAACTGTTAAATTATGAAAATCCTTAAGAAAATCTTCATAAATATCCTCATTAATTATTAATAATTTCCATTTACAATAATCAATATCATTTCAAATAAAACCAAAAAAAGGCTTCTATATTGCGAAATCAAATAAAAACATTTAGTTGGTCTCTTATGATATGTAGCATTTGACAATGACCATTAGAAAAAAAGGAGCAATTCATCTTGGGTATTACAGAAATTATTAGCAATATTCGTTTTTTAATGTTACCAGTAATTATTATTATTGGTGTAGAGTTCTTACTCATCGCACTTTATTACTTTTATCGAAGACGACAATTGGACAAAAAAACAAATCCCTATAAAGAAGCTTATTCTTGGTGCAATCTTCGTTGGGTATATTGTTTTTGTGTTGGAGCTAACGATTATTGGCCGTGGCACTTCCCATTACATGCAAATGAATCTTCAACCATTCAGTGGTTATATTGACGCGTGGAAAAAATATTCTTTAAGAGATCTCCAAAATTGTCTATTTAATATATTAATGTTTGTTCCACTTGGAATCTTGTTGCCTTTACTTATCGCTAAATTTAAAGAATTTAAGTGGCTTCTTCTTGTAGTTGTAGGTGCTACAGTGACAATTGAAACGTATCAGACACTAACGGGAGCAGGGATTTTTGAGCTTGATGATTTAATGAACAACTCACTTGGTGGTATTTTTGGATATCAATTATACAGATTAGCTGCCTCCATTACACATAACAAAAAAAAGTAAAAATGAAAAGTTTGATTGGAAACCTTGCTATACCTCTATTGATGGGGTTGATTTTTTTGTGTATGAATATTGTCTACGCCCAAAAGGAGTTTGGCCATTTAGCCATAAATGCCTATACAAAATCGAATATGTCAGATGTGAAAGTATCAACCTCATTGGAATTAAGCTCAGCATCAACAGTTGCTCCAGTATATAAGAAAATCATTAAAAATGAGAACGTAGAAGACCTATTACAACAGAAATTAGGATTATCTCAGGTGAATACACAGGATGATAAGGGCAGTGGTGAGATTTTAGTGGAAGATAAAGATGGGGTCCCCTATACATTGACTAAAAATGATGCAGAGGGACAATGGTGGTTAACAGATAACAATTATACACCAGAGCAAACTTCAGTTACTGTGCAAGAAGAAAAGGCAAAGTCACTAATGGACAAACTTTCTATACTACCGCAAGATGCAGAATTTACTGTACAGGAGAATGGCGAATTTGAATGGAAATTACCTGATCGTCCCCATTTAAAAAGAGATTATTGGACTGGGGATATTGAGCTCGGCCTAAAACAAGATGGTCGTGTTTATTCGTTAGCCTATAGTCTTCATGAAAATCAATTTATACGAGAAGTAGACATATTGTCTCCTGTAGTGGTGTATGAACGAATAAAGAAAGGCGAATTCCCTCAAATAAAATATAACGCACTGGTACAGGAGGAAGATCTTGTTATAAAAAAAGGAGACCAAATTGAAATAGAATCGATTGAACTTTCGCATATGTATGACACAAAAGGCTTCTACCAGCCAATATACAATGTTTCTGGAAAGTTTAATGGAAATGATTGGTTCACATTAATTCAAGCTAGGAAGTAATAAATACAAGTGCATATTCCTAAATTTAGTAAAGGCCCAGACTCAAATTATTAGAGTATCTAGGCCTTTCTAATTTTTAACTCAATTTTTAAATTTTCTTGAATAAATAAATTCTATTAATGGTGAAGTAACAAATGTAAGACCAACTACCAAGAGTAAAGGATAATTCTTCATGTCATTTAAATTAGATACACCCTCAGAAATAAATAATATAAGACATGCCATAATCATTAAAACATAATACCCAATCTTTGCGCTTTGAGTTTCAATATGCCTTTCTAATTCATCTTTGTCTTTTGCGCCATTATGGTCACCCCAATTTAACCAATTTAAAAGATAAGATAATGCAATAAAACTAAAAATGATAGAACCCCCATTAATAGTACCAAAACGTAACCATTTGTATAATGTGTAGCTTACGAATGTACAAAATACTATCAAAACAATTATACCGACTATTTTTTTTGATTTATCCATTTCATTTCTCCCCATTCCCATACGGTATAAATAATTCTTCCATAGTAACCCCTAATACTCTTGCAATATCAAAAGCTAACTTTAAACTCGGGTCATATTTGTTATTCTCTATTGCATTAATTGTTTGTCTGGTTACATCACAACGTTCTGCTAATTTTCCTTGAGAAATATTACATTGTTCTCTAAGTTCCTTTATATTATTTTTCATTCAACAACCACCTTCATATTTTGAGGTGTAAAACATTTTTTTACACCCTAATAATACCTAAAATACTAACCATATGTCAAACATGTTTAACACATGATTTTGTTCACATTGGGTTGAAGAAGCAATAATCTTTAAAATGGCAAAAAAAAGAAGTAGCCTCTCAGCCACTTCATCAGTTTATATTTCTCAATTTATATAACATCAAAATTCACTCTAGAAGAGAATTCAAAAAGCTATCCGAATTTACAATTCAATATTGTCCTTCAGCTAATTATATCTTCATCATCTTCAATTAGCACTATTTCAACCATAGCGACTCTTTCCCCCATGAGCCGCAGTCTTTGATAGTAGCAAAAACTTCATATATGCCATCTCCAAAACCTGACTGAAATGCTACGCCTAGTCCTTCCTGTCCCCCGCTGTAATTTAATTGACCTCCTTGTTTATCATTATTGGAAGTTTATTTCACGGGCAATTCACTATACAAACATAGCTATCATAAGAATAGTAGGTAAAGCTAAATTTAGTCTTACACCTCCTAAACTCACTTCTACTTTTAATTTTCCATCTAACAAAAATATATAAATATGGATAGCTTTTAATGGTTTAACACCCCACTCATGCCCTACAACTAACATATTATAAATGTAGAAAGGAGGGATACTTTATGGGATACTATGGTGGAAATGTTGGTGGTATTAATAACTGCGGCAATAACGGCGGCGGTTATGGTTCATCATTTGCCTTAATTGTTGTTCTATTTATACTTTTAATTATTGTCGGCGCTACATTTATGAGTGGAGGATATTAACATTTCTGATTTAAGGGTCACTTCCTAGCTTGGTGACCCTTTTTTTAGTGTTTTTCTTCATATTGTACATACTTTTACTTAATATGAAAGTCTTTTCATTTTATTCTTTTTATCTAAAATTAACATATATAGTATTACTAGCTTTTTGAAAGGGGTACTAATATGTCACAGAGTTTCAAAATAGAATTACCAAAAATCTTTTCAGATCTAGAAAAAGCTAATTTTCAAGATATTTTTTTATGATGAAGACCCATATTTATCAAATTGTATTATTGCTGATACAGTAATTGATAAAGAAGTTGTTGAAAAATCAGTTGTATCTAAAGTTATCTTTAAAAATGCAAAATTCATTGATGTTTCTTTTAGAAAAATTGATTTAACGGATGTAATTTTTGAAAACTGCGATCTATCTAATGCAAACTTAAGTGAAGGGATTATACATAGAGTTAATTTCAAAAACTGCAAATTATTAGGATCTGATTTTTCTGAAGCTAATCTTGGAAACGTTTCTTTTGAAAATTGTATTGCAAATCTATGCAATTTTGCTGTAACCCGTTTCAAGCAGGTGATATTTGACAATTCAATACTACAGAGTGCAAATTTTTATGATTGTTCACTTAATAAGGTGAAATTTTATGAAAGTGATATTAATGATGTTGATTTTTCTCAGACTTCTTTAAAGGGAATTGATATTAGTACATGTAATTTTGAAAAACTTAATGTAACCATAGAAAGTTTGAATGGGTGTGAGGTTTCCACTGAACAAGCTATTGGTTTTGCTTCTTTGTTGGGATTAAAGGTAAAGTCAATAAATTAAAAAAAGCACAAGCTGATTAGAATATTACGGCTTTCTCTTCTCCAAAAAAATCAAGAAAATTTGTAGTAGTTGAAAGAGGTTAAATAGGAAAAAAATGCACACCTGCGAAGTGAATGTAGTTTAGTCGTATCTTTTATAAGAAAGATTGGATCTACTCTATTATTATAATAAAGTAAATATCTTAGGAGGGAATCAGAAAATGATTGATAATCATTTATTTAGAGGTGATTTTATCATTATTACCGGAGGTCCAGGTTCTGGTAAAACAACTCTGTTAGATGAATTACAGGAAAATAACTATAAATACATCCCTGAAGTTGCAAGAGAAATTATTCAAACACAAGTTTCTTCCATGGGTGATGCGTTACCTTGGAAAAATGTAAAAAAAATATCGTGATTTAATGTTAGATCGATCAATAGAAAGTTTTATTTCAGCATTGTCGAACCCTCAAAATAAGCCTTTATTTTTTGATAGAGGCATTCCAGATACTCTTGCTTATACTCAATTGATTAATCTTCCAATTTCAAAGAAACTTGAGTCAGCAACTAGGAAGTACATGTATAACAAGAGAGTGTTTATTTTACCTCCTTGGAAAGATATATACAAAACTGATTCTGAAAGAAAACAGGATTTTGAGGAAGCTGTAGCAACCTATAAAATCATGTTTGAAACATATAAACATCTTGGATATGAACTTATTAAAGTACCTAAATTGAGCGTTGAAGAAAGAGCAAGCTTTATTACTGAAAATGTAGTATCTTGGAAGCTTTAAATGAAAGGTTACCTGTACTTGATTACTTTCATTGTTTTCATTCCTCGTTTTTTTCCTTTGCGTCTTATGCGCTCGAACAAACAAAATTCACAAAAGCATTTGATGTAGACGCTAATCACTTTAAATAGCATATGCATTTACTATCTTGATTTTGGATATAAAGTTTATCGTTTTTTAATTACGTATTTTATGCTAATAGATTTAACAAGTGCAAATCCAGTAAAGTAGTCTGACACTATCCACATGGAATATTGACTTTAACTGGAGAGCTTTTGACTGTTGCTTCTAAATCTATCATCATAAAAAGCTTATATATTTCATCTACTTTTACAATCCCCCCTCTTGTTTAAAATTCTCAACAGAAGCGTTTGTTGACTGGACTTATTTAAAGCAGTAGGACAAAATTTTTTTATTTTTTTAAATTTTTTTAACCTAATTTTAACCTTAATAGTTTATATTACCAATTATGGAATTTATAAATATGGATTTGTTAATTCCAAAAACAATTATTTTTAGGAGGCTTATATTATGTCAAATCAAGATTTACAGATGGAAAGCTGGTTAACAGTAAATGATGTTTCCCTTCATCAAAATATTCAAACACCACTTTCTTTCGACCTTACTTCCTCTTTACAAGATGCAACACCTGTCCAAGATACTATAAGTGGAGGTTTAATTATTGGTAACACACAAAACGAAGCTATCGATGCCAATAATAATGTAAAAAAAATGCACTGCAAACCTACGGTCGTTTTAGTAATGAGGTCAAAGAATCTGCTCAAGTAAGTCCGATTGTTGGATTAACAACTATACTTGATATTGCAAGAATAGTTTCCAATTACAACCCGGCTTTGCCCACTGATCAAGAAAATGATGAAACTAAAAAAGCAAGAGTTATTGCATACAACCAATATATTACGAAGGTGTTGCAAAATCCTTTAATGCACTTAAAAAGCAACTATGAAAAAAAATACACAAAACGAACTTCTAGCTGGAAGACAGCCATTGATGAAATCAGTAATTTATATGATGGCATCACAGAAAAAGATAAAGAGAAAATTAAAAATAGTTTACAAGCTTTAGCAGAAGCTGCCTCTTCAAGATCAAATAAAGCCAATACAGAAAATATATTTGCTCAAAATGTTATTGTGTGCAATGATGAAGAAATTGAATTTTGTATTTATTCAAGTTCAGTTACAATGCTTTATAGTGGTGGTAAAAATACCGTAAGACAGGTTGATTTCACTCTAAACGAAACCCACATTAGATTTACAAAAGAGTTATGGAGTAGATACTCTGATAAAGTTTTAGATAAACACTTAGCGTTGATAGATGATTGGCTACTTGGAATTAGTACTCCTAATAGTGATAAAACTACTCTCGCTTGCTTTGTTTAACATATCTATCAAAGGAAACCAGATAAATAGTGGTTTCCTTTTTTTTCTTTGATAATCATCAATTTTCTACTTTATTGTAAAAGCAGTAATAAGCCTTGTAATTTGTGTTTTAAAGATAATACTAATAGAATTTGAATACCTTGATAAACCTGAGATGTTCTATAAAACATGCAAAAAGCGATGCTTTTATTCAAGCATCGCCCTCGTAAATTTATTTTTTTCTATTACTGCATAGAGTTTTAAATTCCCTACAAAATTAAATATTACAGCTTCTGCAATAATTATAATTTATCGAAATCTTTTATGCAAAAACATCAAAGTTTTCAGGCTACACTTTTTTTGATAATTTACTTCAGTGACTGAACAATCTCATCCAAACGATCCCAAGTTTCTGTAATTCCTTGTAACATGCCCATATCCATAACAGTCTTAAGTGCCTCGGCGGACACGTATTCTGCACGGTTTATCAGCTTAGTCTTGCCATTAAAATCGATGAATTCCAATGTCATCTCGGTCGATGGCATGGAATCATTCAAGTTTCCTTCAGCATCTGAAAAGTAATCAGTATAGCTAATTTTCTCTGGCTCAATAATCTCCTTATAAATCCCTTTGCCCCACGATTCCATACCAAAAAAATTGACCTTGGTTTGGATCGACACATTTCATGCAGTAGTGCCAAACGCCTCCTGGACGGAAATCAACGGTGCAAACTGGAACTTCCCATCCCTTCGGTCCCCACCAGCGTTTCAGGTGCTCTGGCTCTTTAAACATTTTGAATAAGAAATCACGTGGAGCATCAAAAACGCGCTCTAGTATAAGTACACAATCATTTTCTACCCTAGATACCATTGAATTGCTTGACATTGCACTTCCTCCTTTAATCATGAAATGGTTTTATGATCTTTCTTTTTTTTCTGCAATTCCTTCAAATATGCATCTAGGTTATCGTATCTTTCCTGCATTACACACTGGAAGGACTGTATCCATGAATCCAGCTCTTGGAATGGCTCAGGTCGGAGCTTGTAGATTCGGCGGTTAGCTTCAGCCTGCACCTCCACAATCCCATTATCGCTAAGAACCTTTAGATGCTTTGAAGTTTGGGGCTGCCTCAATTCCAGTTGGTCGGTGATTTCACCCACGGTTAGAGGACCCTGGCGCAAGAGTTCGACAATATTTATACGGTTTGTTTCAGACAAAGCGCTTAATGTCGATATATTTACGCCTGGAATTTTCCCTGACATATAGCTCACCTCGTAATATGATGGTCGCCTGTTCTACATCGCACAGGCATTATCACCTGTTATCAATATAACCTATGAGGAATATTCCTGTCAAAGCATATTAAAAAGAAACCTCTTGATTAGGTTGTATCAATAATTTCAGATGCTTGCCAATTGACATTAAGAAGCATGTAAGATTCCCTGACCTCTATGTACTTCAAGAAACTTCTGTCTACTTTCTATTTCTTTCTCCCTTTTAAAGCTAAAAAAAACCACACCAAGTAAGATGTGATTTTAAAAATAATATTAACTAACTATTAATTAAAAACAAGAAATGTACAACTGCAAGAATCCCCATTGGATAAATTATAGCTCTTGAAAATGTATTTTTAAATTCATTTCGAGGGTGTTTTTCAAAAAAATAAATGTAAGATTGCATGGATAATAAAGAATAAATCTAGGAACCAAAACACAATTATCTGATACTCGCTGAATAGTAAAGAAAGTATTATTACATATAGAAAAAGATGAAGAAACGTGAAAACTTTATATGCTTTAGAATCCTCCATATCCTTCAGTACAATAAACAATCGCCATTCTGAGCGCCTTATGGCATCCATTTCATGCAAAAGAAATAAAGATAGGTTAAATAAGAAAAGCACAAGCAAAAAATCAGGCATGTTATACCCCCTACAACTTTATATCATCATGTTACTACAAAACTATCGCCTCAAAATAAAATAAATATGTCAATATGAAGTCAAATTAACATAAGTTAGGCAAAGCAAAAGCCCGTACAAAAGAATACGGCCTAGCTATCACTTGTTTAAGCGATTAAAATTAATTATGTTAGAAAGTGTTTTTACTTAATAGAAGTCATTTTATTACAATTAAAATCAATATTAAATTGCTCTATTTTTACGACATAATCCCCTATTCAATTCAACTCTTCATCATAAGTACCAGAGTTTGTTTTTTTACTACCTAAATCGAAGATGCAACCTTTCTGAACACCATTATGACTATCTTGATTAATTTTCTAACGAACCTAGAAATACATAGTTCGTATTTTGTTTAGTTTTTCAATTCCAATTAAGACTTTCTTTCCTTCAGTAAACATGTTCGCCTGTAACCCTTTAATTTCGTAATAAAAATTTCGCAATTTACTCTTCTCTTATAATAGATTTAGATGTAGTATATTATTACTAAATCAGATTTACTCAATATATTCAAAGTTATACTTTTTTTTCACAATAATTTTTGAAGATAGTTGGGCCAATAGGAGGATATATTTTTGAAAAACTTATCAATTGGAAAGAAAATGCTAACACTTATTACATCTGCTGTTATTTTTCTGCTAATTATTTCGGGAGTTGGTTTTTTCTACATAAAGGATATGGCGGACAAATCCAGCAAGATGTACAACGAGTCACTTTTGCCAATTCAATATATCGGTGAAATTCGCACTGACATTCGTGCGATGGGTTCTTTCGTTTTAGAGCTCATGATTACTACAGATGCAGATCGTAATGCCGACCTACAAACAAACATCTCACAAAGGTCTGAGAATATTAAAGACTCAATCGTGAAATTCGAGGCCTCTTACAATGGAAATGAAGATGAACAAAAACTGTTAGAATCTCTTAAATTCAATCTCGATGGTTATTTTAATGCCATGGAAAAAGTTATTGATTTGGCTGGTCAGAACCAAAACATCGAAGCCTATTCTATGTTCATCACAACATTAGCTGATTTTAGTGAGAATATGGCAAATGATGCACGTAATCTTATGACTCTATGTTCTGAGGATGCCGATAAGCTTAATAAAGAAAATGAACAAAGTCTATTCACTACTATGATTATGACTATCATTCTCTCTGTTTTGGCCGTTATTTTCTTTATTACATTGGCGACATGGATTGCCCGTTTAATTGTAAATCCAGTTAAAGAATTGCAGGCTAATATGTTAAAGGTTGGCGACGGCGATTTGACTGTGGAGGGTAAGTATTCATCAAAGGATGAAATCGGTCAATTAACCCAATCATTTAATACAATGATAAATAATATTAATAATACAGTAACGAAAGTCACTGAAACTGCTAATCATGTCGCTGCAGCATCTGAAGAACTGAATGTTAATGCAGCAGAAACTTCAAAAGCAACAGAATTGGTTGCAAATACAATGGAAACCATCGCTCAAGGATCAGTAGAACAACTCAATAATGTTTCTAACACATTCAATACCGTCAATGAACTGTCAACAGGTGTTCAACAAGTGGCTGGAAATGCTCAAGCTGTAAGCGAACTTTCAGGGGATTCATTATCTCTAGTGATAAATGGTATAGATGCCGCAAATCAAATGAATCAACAAATGATGGACATTACAGATCGTGTAAAAGGGTTATCTGAAATTGTGGACTTGTTAGGACAACGTTCAAATAAAATTGGTCAAATTATTGATTCAATTACAGCAATCGCTGAACAAACGAATCTTCTTGCCCTGAACGCCGCAATTGAAGCTGCACGTGCTGGCGAGCATGGGAAAGGTTTTGCTGTTGTTGCAGATGAGGTTAGAAAATTAGCAGAGCAGTCTGCTGTTTCTTCAAATCAAATTGAAGTATTGATTTCTGAGACACAGAAAGATACGCTTAGGGCTGTTGAATCAATGAAGTTAGTAACATCAGAAGTGACAGAAGGGATTAAAACAACGGAAAATACACGTACAACTTTCGCTTCAATTCAAAATGCAATTCAAAGTGTTACGACACAGGTAGAAGAAGTGTCGGCAGCAGTCGAGGAAATGGCTGCGGGGACTCAGGAAATTGTTGGTAGTATGAATACAATTCACTCCATAACTAAATCTACTACTGTTGGAGCAGAGAGTATGTCAGCTACAACTGAAGAACAAATGGCATCAATGGAGGAAATTTCATCATCTGCTAATGCACTTGCAAACTTGGCAGAGGAGTTAAGAGACCTGGCATCTCAATTCCGAGTTTAATACGATCATCATTTGCAGCACCACTTTTAACAATTTAATTTGATTTTACATTTTTTTCCAAAATAACAATATCAGTTATATAAAAAGAAGCGGCTAGATTCTGTTTTTGATCTATACCGCTTCTTCTCCATTAGCTCTCACTGTTCCTTAAAACCTGTGTAGTTACCTTGTGAAGTGGTATAGTGCTAACCCCTCTGAAATCGCTTCATATCAACATTTATAAAGCTTATATTATATAAAATATTGTAAAATCCTCCCTTTCCCACTGCACAATTCCACTTCTGCATATGCTCCGTTTATAAATGTTATTTGTGGGGGAACATGTCCACAGTCAATATCATAAATTATGGGTACTTGAAGCTCCATAGCTAGCTCCTTGTAAACATCTTCAACTGTATAATTTCCTACTGTGGTATTTGCCTGGCTTCTGCCAAACATAGTACCCGAACAATTAGTAAACCATCCAGCCAATTTCATTTGTACAAGGGATCTACGTAAATCGGTCGTTGACAATTCACAATTTTCTAGAAACCATAAAATAGGTTCATCTTTAATATAATTTTCTTTAAAGTTTTGAACCTCACCAAATCTTGTCCCAATTAAATGTCTAATAGTATCAATACATCCACCAAGTAAACGCCCCTGTATTTGAACAAGGTTATTTGAAATTGATTTCCATTCAGTTTTTTTCTGTGAAATTAAAAACATATGGAGTGGGTTGATCAAACTGCCATTCCTTTTGATATTGTTCTGACGAAAGTTGTAGTATGGATTCCCCTTTTTTTCAGAGAAAGAACTGACTCCCACATTGCTGTCGTATTATCAGAATACTCGACTCTTAAATCTATAAAATTTGTTCCATGTGCAGTAGCCATACCTGTTTTTAATGTAATCGCCAACAATAAAAGACTAATATCTGAGTAACCTAAAATCCATTTCGTTTGAATATTATCAAAGTCAATAAATTCAAGAGTTTCAATAAGTAGCTCCCCTCCCCATGGTGGAATAATAATATGAATATCATCATTCATCATCATTTCATTAAACTCTTCAGCACGCTTTGATGCAGGTGCAGATTTTGCTTTATCTTGAGTCCAAGCAGTATCTCCACAAATCACAGAATAGCCTTTCCTCTTTACACGATTACATGCCATTTTCAATAATTCATGCAGTTCAGTGGGTACTCCAGAAGAAGGTGCTGTAACTCCAATCTCCTTTTCTAAAAATGGATATTGAATCATATGTATCACCCTCATTTTTGCATTATTCTAACATAAAATATCATTTTTTCAAAAAAAGGGAATTCTCTAGCAATAATTTTTTTCTGTATTAATATGTTCTTATTGAAAAAAAATAGTAGTCCGCATCGTACCAAATTGCAAAAGATTTAAACCTACTGGAGATTATGTAGTAGGCAAAACCTTGAGGAGTATAATATTTATATTACTTATCATATTGAAATTTTATATCTATAAATCAATCAATAATCTAAAATATTACTTGAAGTTATTAAAAACTTAATGGAGGTATAACATGAAGATAAAGGTAGCAACAGTAGATGAAATTGAACAAATTGGAATTTTATATCAAGAACTATTTTTAGAAATGTCTATCTTACAACCTACCTATTGGAAGCCTGCAAAACAAGATGTCGAGTTTATTAGAAATACAATTAATGAAAAAGAATCAGATATTCTCATAGCTGAAATAAATAAGCTTGTAGCTGGCTTTCTGCTTGTTCAAGAAACAATAACCCCCTCATATTCATGTCTAGTTCAACATAAATATGCCTTTATTACTGATGTTATTGTTGGAAAACCCTATCAAAATCAAGGAATTGGTTCAGCTTTGCTATTAGAAGCGAAAAATTGGGCTCAAGATCGCAATTTAGATTACTTGGAGCTCAGCGTATTAACTGAAAATACTGGTGCTATTTCTTTATATGAAAAACATGGTTTTAAAGATATGAACCATACCATGCGTTTGAAATTTTGATGATTAGTAAGGAGTTGTTTGATACAGCTCCAAATTTTGACTGACAATCAACTACTATTCAAACCACGCTTTATTTAAAAGCTCAATCCCTTTAAAAATAGAAGCTTCATCTAAGTTTGCAAAACCAAGTAATACCTTAGTTGATTGATTTTTTGGAGGATTGGCATAAAAAAACTGAAGTAGGATAGATGATGACTCCTTGCACTCGAGCCGTTTGAATAAGCTGTTTTTCTGTCATATGATTGTTCGGTTCAAGAAGGATATGCAAACCAGAACCAGAGCCATATACCTTGACATCATTGTTCATCACTTGATGAATTGCATTTAATAAGGCGAGATGTCTTCCCTTGTAAATATTTCTTGATTTATTTAGATGTCTTTCCCAATGACCACTTTCCATAAATAATCTTAAAGTATGCTGATGGAGCCTTGACACAGTTTGAACATAGAAATTGTTCTTTTTATAAAGATTAATTAACTCTATTGGTAAAACCATATAGCTTAATTTAATAGAAGGAATTAATGATTTCGAAAATGTACCCATGTACACTACATTTTCATAGCTATCTAATCCATGAAGAGCCGGTATAGGCTTTCCGCTATATCTAAACTCACCATCATAATCATCCTCGATTATATAAGCGTTCTCTTCTCTGGCCCATTCCAATAATTCCATCCTTCTGGTAATGGGCATAACAATTCCTGTTGGAAATTGATGAGAGGGTGTTACATAGACAGCCTTTACTTTACTTTTTTTTAAGATGATAAACACTAATGCCACTATTATCAAGTGGTATTGGCTGAATCTTTCTACCACTATCCTCAAATAAATACCGAACTCGATAATATCCCGGGTCTTCCATGCCATAGACAACATCTCTTCCAATCAAATTACACAGGAGCCCAGTGAGATATTGTAATCCAGCTCCCACAATAATTTGCTCTGCGGAACAACTTACACCTCTAGCTTGATAAAGAATTGAGAGATTGAATTTCTTAATTCAGACTCTCCTTGTGGATCTCCATACAAATATAAATAACCCTGTTCTTCATTTAAACTTTGTAAACTTAATTTCCGCCATATTTTATAGGGGAAATCCTTTAAATTAATATCACCATAATTGAAATCGTATTTTACTTTTACATCTTCCGACTCTTGATTAGAGCTAGCTGCCAAAATATCATTATCTATTTGATTATTCTTTACAAAGAAATCCTTCTCTAATTCCACAACATATATTCCATCTCTTTCTTTACTAATAACATAGCCCTCTGCGATAAGTTGCTGATAGGCTGCGTCAACAGTGTTTCGACTTATATTTAGATGTTTAGCTAAGCTTCGTTGAGATGGTAATTTACTATTTGCACGAATATTCCCTACTTGAATTTCATTTTTGATAAATTTGTATAGCTGAAGATAAAGCGGACCATCTTTATCTAAAATTGGTGTTATTTCAATCATTATATTGGCTCCTTCAAAAATAACATTATTGGCACTTTGATAGGTGCCAATGAATGATTATAATTAAATCTATATTGTGGGATGTAAAATGTAAAGGTTTTAAGGCATTTCACTAAAAAAATCAGAGAGGGCGATTTCTATGTTTATTCCTAAATATTACAAAGTAACCGATACAGAGGAAATTAAAAAAATTTATTCGTTTAAACGCTTTTGCCACAATAGTTTCTATAAAAAAAAGGTAGACCCATTGCTACGCATTTACCACTGCTTCTCAGCAAACAAGGTGATGATTATTACCTCACAGGGCATTTAGCATATGGAAATCCTCAATGGAGAACTTTTCAAGAGACAGATGAGGTACTAGTTATGTTCCAAGGGCCTCATGCCTATATCTCGTCTTCTTGGTATGAACAAGAGAATGTTCCAACATGGAACTACCAATCAGTACATGTATATGGAAAAGCCGAAACCTTTGAAGGAAAAGAGCTCGAAAAAGATTTGTCAAATTTACTTGAGAAATATGAAAAACATCGTGAGCATCCCGTATTATGGGATACACTTTCTCCCCAATTATTAGAACAAGAAATGAAAGGAATTGTTGGTGTAAAGGTTAAAGTACAGGAAATACAAGCTGCATATAAATTAAGCCAGAATCGAAATAAAGAGGATTATTCAAATATTATCCATCAACTATATGAAGAAAATGATTCGAACGCATGTGCAATAGCAGAAGAAATGAAAAGATTGGAACGTGGTCATAATTCGTAGATTCTAGTATAAGTACAACTTTTCATTAAACATTGATTAAAAGCCATTCACGATAAAATTCACTACTCTTGCATAAAGCATTGTAGTTGACTTATGTTATAGTTTTATAAAAGGAATGATAATATGCGTCAATTAATCCATTCTATCAGCTCAATACCAAGCTTGTAGGGAGTGCTATTATATCCCTTGATTCTCCCTGCAAGCTTGGGTTTCTCAAGGGAGCTGATAGTTTATGAAAAATCGATCAAAAGCCTATATTCGCCATCAGAGAGAGCGAATAATTCGAAAAAAATGGGCCATTTTAAAAAATGTATTTTTACTAGAGAGTAATTACATGCCAGTACGCGGCAAATTAAGCAAAGGCAAAATTCACTGTTCATGTAGAATGTGTCGATATGAGCAGTATCACTCGATTCCAAAAGCTAAACACAAGGCTAAATTAAAAGCAATGAAGGAGGAAATAGACGATTATGTCTATTTTCTCCTTTCATACTAATCCCATCAAATCACTTCAAATTGATTTGAGTCTCTATAAAAATTTTACATTCATTAAAAATATTAGAAAGACCAAGCTCTACTAAAAATTAAGAGCCTGGTCTATTTGTGCGTGTTGGTTTGCTTTCGCATTCCTCGACATGAATAGATTAGCAGATTGCTCTATACAAAATCTGAACAAATTTCTATTCTTTTCCAAAATTGTTGAGCTTGTACTATTTACGATAATCCCTCCTCCCTGCATACTCAACAGAGAAAAAAATTATATGTATGTAAATCCGGCACCTAACGTTTACAAAAATAGCATGCAAATGTATGGGGTACTATTTTGAAAGCGTTCTATTGTAGTTAGTATTGACTTCGACTAGCTATCCTTTTTCATTTAACCGTTTAACATTAACAGCAGCTTTCCGTTTTAAATACTACCCTATAATAAATATTTAATTATTCGAATCCATCCAAAAATTGAAATCCACAAAATTGCACTTAAAATAAAGCCATTTATAATACCAATAAAAAAAATCTGTTTTCCACACAAACCACTCCTTTTACTTTCAGGATTGGCTTATTCACAGATACTTAAACCATCATATTTATTCGGTATTTAAATCAAATAAAAACACAGGAGGAAAAATATCTTTATCCCCTGTGTATATTTTCTTTTATGAATATCTTTCTTCCTTATTTGTAACGAGCAACTTTAAGGTATTACTTAATGTTTGTATACGATTGGTAGTGTTCGTCATCATTTCTAGCATGCTGTTTTCATCCTCTACAGAATGTAGAATTTCACCAGTAGAATTCGCGTTTTGCTCAGTCATTTCATTAAGTTTTTCTATTTGTGACTGTATTTTATCAAACTGTGAAATGGCACTACTTAATTCAGACATCCCTCTAGTTAAATCCGTATTTGTAATCGCAAAAGAATCTTTTAAAACATTCAAGAAATTGCTGACATCCTGTAACAGCATCTCTCCGTGATATAATGCCTTTTCACCTGCATCTGAGCGTTGGTGCGCCTCTGTAGATTTTTCAAACAATGTTTTTGTCACTTCGGTAATGCTAACTGTTATGGCTGCACTTTCCTCTGCTAATTTCCGTACTTCATCGGCAACGATAGCGAAGCCTTTACCATGCTCTCCTGCTCTTGCCGCTTCAATTGCTGCATTAAGAGCCAATAGATTTGTCTGTTCTGCAATATGCTGAATTCCCTGTAACAAGCTGTCTACAGTTTGCAGACTTAGCTGTAACTCATTGACAGTTTCTGCAGTAGAGCCTATAGCATGACTCATAACCTCCATTTGTGCCATTGCATCCTGCATTTTCTTCCATCCTGCTAAAACCTCCTCTTGAAGATCTGTAGATTTAGAGACGGTTTCCTTGGAAATAGAAAATGTTTCGTTGACAAAATGGACAGATTCCTTCATCGTTCCGTGAATCATTTGTAGGCTTGAGGACTCTTGCTGAATGCTTGCAGAAATATCCTCGGTAGCTAAGAGGATCTGCTTACTCGAAGTCGATATTCTCTGCATTGTATGTTGGAATTGTGTGACATGCTCGTCCAATGCTTGGCTACTATTTTCTATCTCCTGAAATGTTTTTTTGTAGCTGCTCTAAGGATGCTTTTACTTCATTTTGCTGAATTGCTGCATGTTCAATCAATTCATTTCCCCACTTGGCAATTAAAAAAAAGGCAATGATAACTCCATTCATAATGGCTAATAGCGTAATAAAAACGATAATATCATCAAAGGGTCCTAGCAATGATTTAGAATTGGCAATATACAAGATGACAAAGCTTATATTTGTTAGTACACCAAAGAATACAATTAATTCCTTTTTAAAATATAGAGCAATAATAGCTACTGTACAAAGTAAAATATAATGTTTATTTAATGAAAAGCTATCGACTAAAAATAATGTAAAAACTACGCTTGAAGGAATCAAGCCAAAAATAAAGCCTTTGACATATGTTTTAATTGGTAAAAAAATAATTTCCTATCGCGAATGCAATAACAGTAAGTCCAATAAATAAGAACATAATACCCTTTGAAAAAATCATGGGTCCACAAATTAGAATGGCCAAAATTGAAATAATAGCTAAATTAACCCGATGAACCTTTCGTGTGTCATAGCGAATCCTTCTCTCCATTAATTAATCCCCCTAAAAATGAATGGACATTCAGTTTGGTTTTCTATTATTATATAGTATAACTACTACTTTTTGTAGCTAAAAAAATTCCTACAAGAGAATATTTTGCACAAACTTGAATTCGAAGGGAGAAATTAAATTGTCTAGAGTCCAACAGATAGCGCCAAATTTTTTTTTGTATTGATACACATGATTTAAATCGAGAACAGCGTACAAGCTCTTATTTACTGATTGATGAAAAAAATCGCTCTAATTGAAACGTCTGCCAGTCCATCTGTGCCATATATAATAGATGGGTTAGATGAATTAAATATAGCATTAGAGGATATCGACTACGTGATTGTCACGCATATCCATTTAGATCATGCTGGTGGAGCGGGGCTATTTTTACAAAGCTGTCCAAATGCCACATTCGTTGTACATCCACGAGGTGTAGCTCATATGGCTGATCCTAGTCGACTAATAGCAAGTGCAAAGAGTGTTTATGGAGAGGAGTTTGAGCGTCTTTTCGATCCAATTGTCCCAATCGATGCAAATCGAATAAAAGAAATTGAGCATGAGAAAGAATTAATATTGGGTCAGCACAAGCTAACTTTCTTTCATACAGAGGGCCATGCAAAACATCATGTTTCCATGCTTTATTCCGCAACAAATGGCCTGTTTGTAGGCGACACAACAGGAGTCCGTTATCCCGAAATGGATGGTGAGGCGATTGATTTAATCATCCCATCAACCTCTCCTAATCAGTACAACCCTGAAACAATGGAGCAATCCATCCAGCTGTATGAAAGACTGAATGCCAGTGAATTGTATTTTGGACACTATGGTGCATATAAAAATCCAAAGGAAGCCTATCGCCAAGTACGCTACTGGACACCACTGTTTCTTGCTGAGGGAGAAAAAGCAAGTAAGGTATCAAGCATTTTCCAAGAACAAGTCCATTATTTAGATGCACGTTTAAAAGAGCTTTTATTTAACTATCTTCAGGAAAATGGCATATCAGCAAGCCACCCTGTATATGAAACTATTCCGTTTGATACAATTGTTTCCTCCATGGGGATTCTGGATTACCTTGCAAAAGTAAAAGTACAACAGTCCTGAATTAAATGGCTAAAGCATCGGATCTCTCACCGATGCTTTAACTTTTTTTAGTATAAATCCTATTAGGAATTTTTTTAAATGATCTAAAACTGATTGAAAATCCTGATTCTCCCCTATCTGACGAAAATGCTTAAAAGGGTTCCCCACTTTTTTTCATACGCTCCAACACAGCAGGAATTGTAAAAAGATCCGGTGTTAGCTGTGGCTGAATCTCTTCCCAATATAACGGTGTTGCTACTAGCCCTTTCTCATTTCCACGTGTGGAATAGGGAGCGATAATCGTCTTTCCTTCCGCATGCTGTATATAATCTAAATACAATTTTTGATGTCTATTTTTCTTTAATCGCTCTATTGTATATAAATCCGGTTTTTGCTCACATAGAAACTTACAGACAAATTCAGTAAATATTCTCACCTCATCATAGGAGAATATGTTTTCAGGTAATGGAATATAAAGCTGTAAGCCTTTACCTCCTGATGTTTTAACAAAAGATTGTAGCTTAAAAAAAGTCAATGATTTCCTTTAAATCAAGTGCTCCCTTAATGGCCAGTGAAAAATACTCCACTGAAGGAGGATCTAAATCAAAAACAATCTCTGTCGGATGTATTGTTTGCAATGTTTGAAATGGAATGTGGAACTCTAACGCAAGCTGATTGCCGAGCCATAATAAAGTTTCAAGATTATTACATACTAGATAATTAATTTCATCCATCCACCTGTTGACACAAATTCAGGTATTTTCTCAGGACTACTCTTCTGATAGAAGCTTTCACCAGGGGCCCCATGCGGAAAACGAATTAATGTTAGAGGGCGATTATGCAGAAATGGTAAAATATATGGTGAAATCATTTGTAAATAGTGCAAATAATTATCCTTGTTAATCCCAATCGCTGGCCATACAGGCTTATCTGGATGTGTTATGCTTACTGTCTCTGGTATTGGAAACAACTGTCGTAGCATATGATGCCATTGACAATCCTCTGGTGCAAGCTCTAAGCGAAATTTAGAGAATCTTGGTTCTCGTAGCTTAGTACCATCAAAATCAATACAGGCGATATCTACACAAATAGAAGCTCTAACTGCCAAATTTCATTATATCGTTGACCATTTGCTTGAAAAAAAAGCAACAAGGGTCTTATGTTCCTCCTCTGTCATGCCATGCCTAAAGTTGACAATCTCTACTAGTTGTTGCTGCAGATACACAGCCCCATGAAAATAACCATTACTATGATTGTAATGTGTAACGATAACGGCTACGTGATGCCAATTTTTAATTTTTAGCCAATGTGAAGAACGTGTGTCCTCCATCCATTTACTCGTTTTTTTTCTTAGCCACCAAGCCCTCACCATTGTTCACTTTTATGGCATGCCAAAGAGACTGATACTGCTCAGTACTAGCAATTGCTTGCAATGAATCCTGATCCTCATAGTTTATCGTTAAGGGAAGCTTTAAAGTCAAAAAAAAGGTTAATAAGCTGTTGTTTTCGTGTTTTTAAATAACGATTTGTTAGTGACTCGCCTTGATAAATTAGTACATCAAACACAATAAAATGGATCGGAAACGAGTTAGCATGTTCAGCAATCACCCTTCGTTTTGCATCCTCCCTCTTTTTTGGACAATCGAAAATTCACTTTTATAATTATTGATTAAATAAACTAGCTCTCCATCAAGTAATAATGGTAAAAAGGGCCTCACTTGGTCTGAAATGTGCTGACAAAAAGCAATAATCTCAGGAAATAAATGATTTAAATTATTGCCATTTCTACTTATAAGCATTGGCTGTTCGACCCATTCTAATAGACATCTAAAACCATCATATTTTGTTTCATAAAGCCATTCATCTCCTTCAGGTATGTCAAGTGCCTCTGTTAAAAGCATTGGTTTCAATAAAAACACCTCATTTGCTTTTTCCAACAGTTTTTGTTGATTTTCATTTAAGATACATAAAAATAATGAAAATATAGCATAGTAAGAAAAACGAGGTGACATCAATGCATACAGTGTGGAAAGGTAGCATTTCATTTGGTCTTGTCAATATACCAGTGAAGCTACATGCTGCAACGGAAAATAAAGATATTAAATTACGCCAGCTTCATAAAGAATGTCATACGCCGATCAGCTATAAAAAAAGTTTGTGAAGGCTGTAATCAAGAAGTAAAAGAAGAAGATATCGTCAAGGCCTATGAATATGCCAAAAATAAGTTTGTCGTTTTAGATCAAGAAGAATTGGAAAACTTACGCAAGGAAAATGAAGATAAGGCTGTAGAAATTATTGATTTTGTCAAATTAACGGAGATTGATCCGATTTATTTTGAACGCACTTATTTTTTATCGCCGGATACTACTGGCAGTAAGGCCTATGCCCTATTACGTCAAACATTGGAGCAATCCGGCAAGATTGGTGTAGCCAAAATTATTATTCGCTCTAAGGAGCAGTTGGCCGTTGTCCGCGTTTATCAAAATGCCTTAGTAATGGAAACCATCCATTATCCTGATGAGGTTAGAAGTGTAAGCGATGTACCAAATATTCCAAGTGAACAAACAGTTGTACCAAAAGAGCTGGAGACCGCCCTCATGCTGGTAGAGCAATTAACTACAGAGTTTAATCCTGATAAATACACAGATGACTACCGAAATGCCCTAATGGAGCTAATTGAGGAGAAAAAAAGCAACAAGTACAATTTCAGCGAGCGATAAACGCCCAGTTCCTGATAATGTTACAGACCTCATGACAGCACTCCAGGCTTCATTAGATAAAACAAAGAAACCAGCACCAAGGAAACGTACTACAAGAACGAAGAAAAATGCTTAAAAGATAAAGAGCGTATTCTGATTTTCGGATACGCTTTTTATGTGAACTTTACTAGGAATTGCATCACTGACGAGACCCCGAAACGTAAGCGAAGAGGATAATCGAACGTCACTAGGAAAGCCGCAGCGGAAATCAATCCCACATTATGATAATCTTAAATTTCGAAAAGAATAGAAGAAAAAGACTGATAGAACCAATCTTTTTCCTCAATACCTTATTAACCTGGATACATAGGATCCTTAATGGAATATTCTTTAGGTGGTTCCACCTTTAGTAAATGCTGAACAAAATAGTCCCATCGTCGTCGAATATAATAAACATCTGCACCAATACCATGATGTCGATTAGGAAGGATCATTAAATCAAAATCTTTATTTGCCTTTGTTAATGCATGTACCATTCGGATTGTCAACGAGGGGTGCACATTATCATCCATATCTCCTGTTACTAAAAGTAATTTTCCTTTTAGTCGACTTACTAGGAGCGTATTATCTTGTTCTTTATATAGTTCTGGATCATACATTCCCTGAAATCGTTCTCCCCAAAATGCTAAATAATAGCGTTGATCGTGATTGCCACAGCCAGCAACTGCTACCTTATAGGTTTCAGGATATGAAAGGATGGCTCTAGCAGTTCCGTAGCCACCACCAGATTCTCCGTATATGCCAACACTATTTTTATCTAAAAAGGGGAACCGTTGTGTTAATTGTTTAAGCGCTGCTACATGATCTTCTAAACCAGCAGCTCGTTCTAAGTTTCCATTAGAATAATCATGAAACGATTTTGACCGATAAGGTGTGCCTCTTCCATCCATTATAAGTACCGCAAATCCAAGCTGAGCAAATGCTTGTGCTCCACCTGTAAAATCTACAGGACCTTCTATAAATTCACCACCCAAGTAAACTTTTTAGGGGTGTGAGTGAGTTGGGGACCACCATAAAAACTATCTAGAACTGGATATTTTTTTATTTTTAGTTAAGTTTGCTGGTTGTATCAAAATCCCATATAAATCAGTTACTCCATCAGCAGCCTTCACCTTGAAACGTTTAGGAATGCTATATCCCTTTTCCATAAGTCGTTCCACGTTTGCTTTTTCCAAATTACAGACAAAGCTTCCATCAGTTTTACGTAAAATAGTTTGAGGTGGTAAATCCACACGGGAGTATGTGTCAACAAAATAGGTATTATTAGGAGAGATAAATACATCATGTTCTGCGTCTTCAGGGGTTAAAAGCATGAGTTCAGTTCCATCAAAGCGGACTCTATATAGATGTTGAAGATACGGATCACGGTCAGATTCTCTTCCTCCCGCTGTAAAGTATAGCCATTCCTTTTCTTCATCCACACTTATAATTTGGCGAACTCCCCATTCTCCTGACGTTATACGATTTTTTAATTGCCCAGTATTTCCATCATATAGATATAGGTGTGACCAACCATCTCGTTCGGAATGCCAAATAAAGTCATTGCTTTTATTTATCCATCTTATGTTCACAGCTCCAAATCCAAGATTGTATAGATCTGTAAATATAAAACTATCGCTTTGTTCCTCTAATAAAATTCTAGCCTTACCTGTCTCAGAATCTACTAATATAAATTGAACCACTCGATAATCTCTAGAGAAATTTAAAAAAATAGAAACTATTACTATCTTCCGTCCAAAATGCAGTTTGAGAATACTCTGTTAAAGGTGACACCATTCCAGAAATTATAGGATCAAAGTCAACCTGTATTGCAGATCCCTTTTCTATATCAAAAATATAAAATTCAATTAATGGAACGTATTTATCACCAACTAAAGGATATCGGTATGCGTGAGCTTCAGGTTCACCTGCTTGATTTTGTGGAACATACTGCAACAGATGTAGTGTTCTAACTTTTCTTTGATCCAACCTATGCGACACAATTTTTTTTAGAATTTGGTGACCATAATGCTACAGGTGGTGGCTGTTGTTGATATAAACGTTCGAAGATTGCACTTGTGCTTGCCTCTGGCTGACTTCCATAATCGTAATATGGTTCGCCATCGATCGTAAGTGTTTTAACTTCTTTAGTATTTAAATTGCGCAAATACAAGTTATGATCCTTAGTAAAAACAGTCCAATCTCCATCAGGTGAACAGATTTCATGAGGCAAAATTTTCTTATTTGTTTCTAACATTTTGCATTCATATTGATGTAAATTACAGAGCCAGGAGGTTTCCTCTATACTAAATTGAATTGAATGTTCGTTCTTGAGATAGCTGAACGAATCAAATGGAAGGTCATAAGAAGTAAAAGGTTTCCCAATTGAATGAGAAAGAGCCTTTGCCAGCTTTTCATGATCGAATGCTTCCTTTTTTTATTCTCCTTATTGGATCAACCACAATAAATTGCTTGCTATCCGTATTTATATCTCTTTGATACCAAAAACATTCTGATTCACCGATCCAGTTCGGAATCACTTTTCCGTTAAGCACATCTTTTAGCGTATTCCAAACAAGTAATTTCTCCGCACGTTCGTAATGTTTTCTATCAATTGATAATTTCATTGGAAACACCCCTTCTAAGTTAATATCATTAAAAATGTTTTTAACGATATTAACGATAAATCAAATGTAATATTTAGTCAATAAAAAAATCAAATATTACAAAATATAGGTAATGTTAGGTGATAACTCTTATTGACAATGACCTAACGATTACTTATCATTAACAACATTAATAATAATGTTAATTAGGAGAGCTAAAATGTCTAATCATCAAAATTTACAAGAACAATTTAGTCAAGAATTAGAGAAATTAAGTGATGGCGGAGGTAATTTATTAGCTGAACGCTTATTCTCTCTTTTACTGTTTTCGTCTAAACCATTAAGTTTACAAGAAATGGCAGATCAATTAGAAGTAACTAAAGCTGCCGTAAGTATTCGAATTCGTGAATTAGAGGCAGGTGGATTATCTGTTAAAAAGTCAAAAATAAGTGATCGACGAGATTATTATTACATAGCAGAAAATTTTAGCCTTGTAATGGCCGAGTCATTTTTAGCAAAAATGAAACGTTTTCTATCAAGTACCGACAGCATATTGGAAAAATGGCCGGAAGAGTCAGAAATATCGGAAGACCAAATGGAAAACTATCATGTAGCTAAAAAGAGAATAATGGACTTCCAATTGATATATCAGCTTATTTTTCAACGTTTAGAGGGCGTTGAGGATGAATGGAAATCCAAAAGAAACAATATTGAGATTTAAAACGGACTGAAAGATGTTTTCCATTCCCTATAAATTTTTTTGTCAAACATTTGTGCGTTCTAGTAACTAACCGGAAATTTTTATACTATGCAGTTCACATATAAAGCGTGGTATTATTTTACCCACGCTTTTTCCTTCAATTTAATCAGACATTTTAAACAGTGATTGCCACAGATTACTAATAGGATTAGCCTTTTATAACTTACTTCAAGTACCTTATACTGCAGGTAATTAATTCCTGAATTTTCAAACAATGTAGGTGAAAATGAGTATTTACTCCTAGGTAGAGAATTTTGTATTAGAATACGAGAAATGCTCTTCAAAGTTCGCTGTCTCTCGTGACCTATTACGAAAAATATAGGAGATAAAAAGGCTATTATTTACAAATAAAAGTGACTTTACTAGGTTAGTCCATCTATGATTGTAGATGTCGGATTAAACAAAATCCCCCCCATTATACAAACATTCGTTCGAACATCTGATATAATAAAGAAAAAAAACTAGGAGCATATAGATGATAAACATTAGTGAACGCATGAAGCATAATCGTATAACTGGTCTCAGTCTTATAGCTATTGAAAAGAGCAAAATCAGTATGTCAGATCATTTTGGCGTTCTAGAAGCAGATAGTCATAGAAAAATTAATGAGTACACGATTTTCAATGCTTGTTCGATAAGTAAGTTTCTAGTAAGTATATTAGTATTAAAATTGGTGGAACAAGGTTTTTTTAAACTTAGATGAAGATATTAATAAGAAGATAATTTCGTGGAAGGTTCCTGACAATCAATTTACAAAGCGTAAAAAAAGTTACATTACGCAACTTACTCTGTCATCAATCAGGTATTATGGATCTGGAAGGTAGTTTTACAGCAGTAGAATCTGTCAATAAAATGCCATCCATGGTCGAAATATTGGATGGTAAAACACCCTTCTGCAAAACGCCTATTGAGGTAACGTATGAACCTGAAAGTGAATTTCACTATTCGGATGCAGGCTTTTGCGTCATTCAATTACTTATTGAAGATACAATGTATAAACCGTTCCCCGTTCTGATGGAAGAACTTATTTTTCAGCCATTAGGTATGACAAACAGCATATTTCCTAATAATTTAACATTGTCAACTATGGATAATCTCGCTTGTGGTCATCATCACACTGGTACTCTTATTTCAGGAAAATACTCACTTTATCCGTATCCTGCAGCTTGTGGTCTATGGACTTCCGCTTCTGATCTAGCCATTTTATTACAGGAAGTTCTAAATGCTGTAAAAGGACGAAGCAAATTAGGACTTTCTGTACCATACATAAAAGAACTGTTTCAGCCGCAGGGTTGTTTACAGTGGTCAGGGCTAGGAGTATTTCTAGATGGTCAGGAGGAGATGCTTGAATTTTCCTCACTCGGCTGGGGAGTTGGTTTTCAATGTATGCTAGTAGCTTATCCATATTTAGAAAAAGGATTAATTATTATGACGAATACAGATACAGGAAAACATCAAATGAAGGGAATCATAGGAGAAATCTATCAATCCTTTATGAAATAGCAAAAAAAAGGGGTATAATGCCTCTTTTTTTCACCTTTAATGAATTGCACCATTTGGCCATAACGTTGTGAATGAATTATCTGTAACTCTTAATATGGATTATGTAGTTTTAACAAGGGTAACCTGAGCCTAACAGATGTGGTGATAATCAACTCATCCATGAACTTTTCCTTCATATAACCATCTTAAATCACCATTTTCTTTTGCGATAAATCCATCTAGACTAGTTCCAATAAATAAAGTAATCTCTCTTGACATACTATTAGCTCTCTATTTCTTTTGCTAAAATCATTAACTATGACTATACTAATCGTAAAACATGACAACTAATGACATGATTAAGAAAAGGTGAAAATATGTCTAAGGCCCAACGATTATTAGATATTCTTATGTTTGTTAGTGCCAAAAAGAAATTTACAGCACAGGAAATTGCTGATGAATTTAAGATTTCCATTCGAACAGTTCACCGCTATATGCTGGATTTAAGTGATATGGGCTTACCTATTTATGCGGAACAAGGACGGAATGGCGGCTATACGGTACTGTCGAGCAGGATGATTCCCCCAATTTTATTTACTGAAGAAGAAGCGGTTTCGATTTTCTTTGCGTTTCAAGCCTTCAATTATTATCGTGATTTACCCTTCGAGACAGAAATCCACTCCGTTTCGCACAAATTATATAGCTCTCTACAAAAGGAGGCACAGCAAAAGGTAGATAAGCTTCAGTCCTATGTTGCCTTTTGGAGCCCTAAAAGATCAATTGAGACTCCTTTATTAAAAGATGTTTTAAAAGCAGCCATTGACAATAAACATATACGGTTTCAATATGCATCGAAAAAAGGCACCACTATAAAATATGTTCACCCTTTTGGTGTCTATGCACAAGATGGACTATGGTATATGCCTGCCTTTGATTTAACAAAGGAAAAAATTCTGCTATTTCGAGTAGACCGGATACACGCCATCATCGAATTTGAAAACAATAGCAAGGAATTTTTAAATTTGCAGCAATGGTTCAGCAACACTTATGAGATTAATCACCCATTCGGTTACATGTACAGTTAACCAGTGAGGGGGTCCGACAATGTAAAAGTGTACCCAGCTTTGAAGGGTTGGTTATTACTAAAGAAGATGGGTCAGGCTATATAGATTCCTTAATTGACGAAGGAGAGCTTCATTTTATTAGCTCCCTTTTCTATCGGCTTGGTGTACATGCAAAAATTTTAGAACCACAAGCATTAATCGAAAAGTTACGACAGCATGCAAATGATATTTTAACCATGTATCGACAAATGTAAAGCTGGAGATGACGAATTTGTAAGATTCACGTAACATTCATCATTACTACAGTTCACACAACTCCCCTATACTTGTATAGAGGAGGAGATCATATTGCAACCAATTGATTTGAACAAACGAATTGACACATTAGATTATTTAAGAGGCTTTGCATTATTGGGCATTATTCTAGTTAATATTCCAGGGCTTCTATGGATTGAAGCACCTAAAAGGCCGATAGATATTGCGTATCATCATATACTAATGCTTTTTGTGGAAGGGAAATTTTTTTACTATCTTTTCATTTTTATTCGGTGTAGGCTTCTATATTTTTATAGCCAGAGCCTATGCGAAAAATGAAAAGGCATTTTTATTATTTATTAGAAGAATTATACTTTTATTTCTGATCGGGCTTGTACATGCTTTCTTCCATCCTGGAGAAGCCTTAACGGTATACGCGATATTTGGTTTACTAGCTTTACCATTCTATAAAGTGAGAAAAGAAATCAACCTTACAATAGGTCTTATACTGCTAGCTATAACAGCTTATTACGGTATAAAAATTGCGATGCCACTTCCACTAATATTACTTGGATTAGCTGCTGGACAATATCGTATTTTTGAAAATCTGAATGTCAAGCGAAAAAAAGATCATTGTCTTTACGATAATGATGTTCTTCATCAGCATTGGTGGCTTGCTTTACCAGTGGAATTATGTACCAAGTTCACTTATTGACTTCAATTCGTTATCAGAGGAAGAATTTGCTGAGCATATCACAAATATTAAACAGTTTTCATTAATAGGACTACAATTTAGCCCATTTGTTTCCGCATTTTACGTAGGCTTAATTATTCTGCTACTGCAGCTTCCCTTCTTTAAATTTGTGCTCTCTCCTTTAAAAGGGTACGGACGAATGGCTCTTACCAACTATTTAGGGCAAACAGCACTAATCTTATTTGTAGGTCATGCTTTTCAGCTAATTGGAAACATTAGCTACATCCAATCTCTATGGATTTGTCTAGGCATTTATATCATTCAATTATTATTTAGTAGGCTTTGGCTAAAATTCTTTCAATTTGGTCCATTTGAATGGCTTTGGCGAATGGGGACTTATTGGACTGTACCTTCCATGTTTAAAAGCTCTAGGGAATTTTAAGAAAAATTGGCTACTACCTAATCAACTACTTTGCTCACTCATATACTGATACTATACCCAACTAACTTCCATCTTTGCTCATACCTTCAGTTAGAAACACATCCTCAATAATCTACTTTGGTCACTCCTCAAGAGTGACCCCTTTTTTATTCTAGATCGCTACATTTTAAGGCACTGCACAAGTCTTTCATCATATGCTAAGTTGTATAGAAAACCATTTCTGTATGGAGGAAAAAAATGATGGAACAATAAAAAAATCAACTTCCAAAATCAGAAAACCAAGCGACTAAACTTGACCTGATTGGTAGTGTCATTACAACCCTTGGCGATGCAATCACAACAATTGCAGCGGGACTTGCTTTAGATGAGGAATTAATCGATAGTAATAACAATATTGAAAGATTGCAAAAACAGATAAAGCAAATAAAAAAATGATACGTTAATACGTTTTCCTCATCTGGTTACCAAGAAAGGTATGCTATAAATTATCAAAAGAACATACACATTATGAGAAAAAAAACAAAAAGTACATGGACTTTTTATCTTTTTGTCTATCCTTTTTCATAGAAACATAAAATACCCTAAACAAAAAAAGACCAGGTACTCATCAATATCGAGTAGCTGATCTCCTTTAGGTTGGTTACCTACTTACATATTACAAAATCGTACTCAACAAAGTCTGAACAAATAAGAATTTTTATTAAATCACTAATTAGTGTTAAATCTAAAAATTAAAAGGTGATATATGCCCCAAGTTAATTACTTTTATTTCGTTTGAGTTGGTTCTCAATACCAGCCCGATCAATTTGAATCCAATATTCTGCTATTTTTTCTTTTTCAATTCTATATACTGCGCTTGCTATTTCATTAACTGGAAGACTTGTCGGGTGATATCCATCGACTTCTCCGACATGCGTACCAACTTGTTTCCATCGTACATAAACTTTATTACCTTGTACCAAGAATTCTTGGATTTCTAATGAAAAATCCCCATATGCTTCTACCATTTCTTTTACATGGTACGCATAATCTTTGGGTGTTCTTATGACCGTTAATTCTTCTTCAGAAATAACTTGGTGTGCCAGTACTTGGTCTGCCATTAATTCAGTTGCGTAATCTGGATTATTCCCTGAACGTACTTCTTCAAAAAATTTTTTTAACTATTTGCTCTGGTGTCATTTGAGACCTCCACTCCATTTATACATTTGGCGAGGATAGTAATATCTCCCTCATATTGTGCCGTTTTTGCCCCAACGACCATTTCTGTTCGCATTTTTTTTGATGGTGTCACATTCTTGATGATAAAGAATTGATAGCTATAAAATTCTTTCAACTTTAATTGAATTTAAGTAATTCTCTTTTTTTTACCCAAAATTGGGGTACAAATTGGGGTACAAACGTAATTTGTACCCCTAAAACGTTGATATATAAGTGTTTGTAAGACTACCTAAATATACTATGCTCATAAAGGTAATCATACGATAGATCGACAAACAAGTATTCATGCTCGTTAATGGCGATAGAAAACGTCCTCGTAATTTCCCCTGTTTCAATATCCCGATATAACTCAGAAATTTCTCCGCTTTGATCATTGCGCATCTTGATAATGGTTTGTAGGAAATATGGGCGCCAGCTCCAGTTTTTATTGATTGCTCTTGGCTGTAATTCCCAATTCCCATCTATACGCATGATGTTTGGGGATAGTTGGAAACCGTCCTCATTACAAATATAAAGACGGAACGAATAATGATCTAATAGCTGTGCTAAATGCTCCAAATGAGAGATGCTATCACTAGAAGGTTTTACTCGATGGATAATTGCTTCAAGTTCCTCTCTCAGCTTTTTTTAGCTCAAAATATTGTGTCTCTAGCATTTTCTTCTCAGAGGTAATAAATTGCTGACATTCCTCTTTGAAGCGCTCCTTTAATATATCCTTCTCAACAAATGTTATTGCAGGGTTTGCTAAGTAAGGCCCTTGATAGTACCGTCCTCCATTTTTCCAGGCAAATTGTAACTGATAGACAGTTTCAATTCCTTCAAATAAGAGGTTTGCTCCAATTTTATAGGCTAGCCCTCCTATTGCTGAAATCATATCGGATTGGGCAGACCAAGAATCATAATTTAAATCTCGTGTATTAACCTTTAGAATTTGTGGGGATAACAGAGCAATATGCTCTAGGTGACTCTCCGCACCGACTTCCTGAACAGCAATTTTCACACCATACGTCGTAAAGTAACGCAATGCATGGTGTAATTTATGGATATCCCCTAAAAAAACGATGCTCCGAAACGACCAGTACAATCCGGTGGAAATCTTCTTCTCGAATATATTGCTGAATAATATTAAAATGACTCTCTCCAAAATCTTGCATTAAAACATTGGGATTACTTGGAATATAGATATCAAGCTCTGGTGCAATTTCGTCTATTTTAACTAAAGCAGCATGTAAAATTTTATGTTCCATGTCAATGCGATACTCCTCGGGAATATCTTCATTATTTACAAAATCCTTTAGATTAATTTGTTGACCCTCAATTTGTAACTGTCCGGAAATTTCGTAGGCAATCACCGTATGCGCATCTGCGCTAAATATCGGTTGAAAATACCCATGTATTTGATCTAAATTTGTTAACACTTCAATTGCGTCCATTGTCGAAACCTCCATACATGAATAACCAACTAACCGTTATTCAAGAATAGCATTACATTCACAGCTTATTTATAAAAAAAGCTCTCTGACTGTATCATAATTTGTTTATAGTAAATTCGCAACTTCACTTGCCATAAATTGTTCAAAATTAATTGTGGAAAATTTTTTGTAGCTCCTTGCAATTACTTCTAACACAATCCTTTTTACAGAAATGAAATCCTGCTCTGAGTGATTTCACTTTATCACTATAACTTATGCAGTAGGTCTTGGTGTAAGTCGTGATAGCTAAGGATATTTCACCTATTTCCTTGTCATTATTCATTCGTTCACCCATTATTTTGGACGATTTTACGAAAATTTGGTTCGGTGATAATCCTTTCTCCCACCATTCCAAATAAAAAGCAGTATTCCTATGCATGGATTTAAACCCTACAGGAATACTGCTTATAACTATTCTGACATAAATAAATACCAAATAATAGCAATCGTCACTAATGATAAAATGACAGCAATTGTGACCCGAAGCGGTGAAATCGGAGCATTTCCACCTACTTGACCGGTTTGTCCGTTCACCATAAAACGGAATATTTTCTCTTTGTAACGGAACGAGGACAGCCAAATCGGTAACATTAGATATTTATATGTAATATCATCATGTGTAGTAGAAAAACGTAAACTGGATACAACGTCTGCATTTTTCTCCCAACGAATTTTAGAAGTGATTTGTGCATGTAAATGATCATGAATTTCCTTCTTCGCTTGGCCCCAGCCATCCTGTAAACCAATACTGTATCGTTCTGATAGAAAGCCAGCTACATATTCTGGTTTATAAGCTTTATTATTAAGTAGATTGAAGGGTTCTATTTTCCGCATCATATTGCGATCATATCGAGTGGTTGCACTAATTAAATGATCATCGATAAATTCCTGATAAAAACCGCTCGTTGAATACCAGTCTGTTACAGTTTGAGTTTTTCCATCCTTATCAGTAACTGTACGATGTTTACCATAACTTGCCGAATACCTTGAGCTTGTTTTCGTATCAAAAGTCCAATAAGGTAAATATACACCTTTAAAGGAGTCAGGCTTCGCACTTATTTTTGCCGCTCTTGGAGTAAACCATCTTCCTCTAATCCATTTTTGAAAGTTCTCACCCGCTTGCTTATCGGTAATTTCAAAAGCGCAAACGCCATTTGGTGCTAATGTATTTTTTGCACTTGCCTCCATTACCTGATTAGAGCCACAATAAGGACAACGATCAGCTACCTGTAAAGCATCATAAATTGTTTCCGCTGCGCAAGCCTCACAGATAACTGTTTTTTTCTCAACACCCCAGTTAAAATTTCCACGTTCTTCAGCCATTGCAAAGTCCATTTCCTGGGCAACTTTTTCTTCTTCCTTTTCTGGAATTGCAATTTCAGACTCATAGCCACAATAAGGGCATGAAAGTTTTCCGCTTGCTGGATTAAATTCAATAGAGGCACTACATGATGGACACTCAGCGTCGAAATCAAGCTTTACTTGTTTAACATTTTCAGCTTCTTGTGTTGACATCACTAGTCATCCCCTTACTTAATGTCATTTTCATCGAAAACATCTCCACATTCAGGACAGAATTTTGGAGGATTCCCAGGATTCTCAGGCTCCCAGCCACATTTATCACAAGCATACTGCAAAGCCCCAGAAGGTTTTTTTGGTTCCACATTCACCACAGAATTTACCTTTGTTGACAGCACCACATACACATGTCCAACCCTCTTCTTGTGGCTTTGCTCCCCCACAGTTTGAACAGAATTTCCCAGTATTCTCATGACCACATGCACATGTCCATACCTCAGAAGCTGAAGTTGCTTGACCCTGTGCAGCAGCTTGTGCCATTTGAGCTTGTTTATTCTGCTCATTCATTTGATAAAGCTGACCCGCGTTAACCCCACCAGCTTGTGCTGCCATATTCATACCCATAAAACCAGCCATTGTGCCACCCTCGTTATTTGCAGCTGCAATCATTGCTTCCGCCTGAGCACCTGTTAAATGTGCCGCTGCCATACCCGGATCACGCATCACTGCATTTCGTTGCAATTGCTTAATCATTGCTTCATCTTCTTCAGATGCTTTTAAAGAGCTAATACCAAATGAGACAACAGCTAATCCACGAGTTGCCAGCCACTTTTCTGATAACACTTTATTAAGAGCATCTGCTAACGCTACTGTATGTGCAGGAATTTCACTATAGCGTACTCCACTTGCGGAAATATGTGCAAAAGCTGGTTGTAACGCAGTCATTAGCTCCGTTTTCAGTTGACTATCAATGGCATCCCTTGTGTACTCACGTTCAACATTTCCACAAACATTTGTATAGAATAATAATGGATCGACAATTTTATAAGAATATTCACCATGACAACGAATGGCAATATCAATATCCAAACCGATATTACGATCAATCACACGGAATGGAATCGGTGCTGGTGTCCCGTATTTATTACCTACGATTTCTTTTTTTTATTAAAGTAATACACACGTTGATCCTTTGCTGGTTCACCCCCAAATGTAAATCGCTTGCCAATCTGCTTAAATGTTTCCATAATTCCTTGAGATAAATCACTGCCGTACATAATGGAAGGTTCAGTGGATGTATCGTACACATACTCTCCAGACTCTGCAGAAAATTCTACTACCTTCCCCTGTTCAACGATCATCATACATTGTCCTTCATTAATGGCAATAATAGAACCATTGCTAATAATATTGTCGTTGCCCTTATTAGATCCGCGTTTGGAGGTACGCTTTACACCCTTTTCAACCAGCACATCCGATGAAAGAGAATCACAGTAAAAATACTCACGCCATTGATCTTCCAAGACGCCTACTAATGCGCCTACTCCTGCTTTTAATAATCCCATAAAATTCCCACCTTCAACATCTATATTTAAGCTTATTTTATCATTAAAAATAATCTAATCTCTATGTAGTACGCAAGATTAGACAAATTGTTTCGTATTTTTTTAAAACAACTGTAAAAACAAAACGAGGTTACCCAATGAATAATCATTTAGCGTAACCTCGTTATTAATGATTATGAAAGCGCAGCAATAGCTACAAGAACCCAAGCAATGATAAATAGCAGTCCTCCAATTGGCGTAATTGCACCTAGCTTTTTAACACCTGTTAAGGCTAATACATATAAACTGCCAGAGAAAAACACAATACCAGCGAACATTAAGTAGCCTGCCCAAGAAAGTATACTAGAAGCACCTAAAAGGGCATCACTCGATAAAATACCAAGACCTAGAATGCCTAATGAGTGGTACATATGATATTGCACAGCAGTTTCCCAAATTGCCGCATAGTATGGAGACGAAAACTTATCCTTTAGAGCATGGGCTCCAAAGGCACCAAGGACAACACCAAGTCCAGCCAAGATAGCTCCTAAAGCAAGTAAAATTTCCATATCTCGTTCTCCTATTTCGCCTCACGAGCGATTTCTTTATATTTCGCATCCCATGCTGGATCAATTTTACTTAAAGACACAGGACGTAATGTATCTTTATGTGCAAGTATATGTACGGACTGTGCTGTCGCTGCAATCGTGCCGTCTTCATGTAAAATTTCATAGCCATATGTCGTACGCAGACGGTCATGCTTTTCAACCCATGTTCGTACAGTAGCTACTTGACCATAGTGCATCGCAGCCTTATAAGAAATGGATAAATCCATAACAGGAGACACATACCCGTCCTTTTCTAATGCTGCATACTCAAAGCCAGCATCACTAACAAGCTGTGTACGTCCAATTTCCATCCAAATGATGTAGTTTGCATGGTACACCACGCCCATTTGGTCTGTCTCAGCATAACGGATTTCAATTTGTTTTTCACTTACAAACATTTTCTTCACCTCGTCCTACATTATAGCGTAAAAATATTGATTTGGTGGGTTTTTGCTCTAGGAATAATGGGAGGGCAAAAAAAATGAGAAGTGTTCTTTTGATATTTAATTAAAAAAACGAGTTTTTGAAAATAAATAACTTAAATCCATATAAACTCGTATTAACTCTTTTAATTGGGGTAATTTCTGGGATACCAATTAAGATCCTTTATTAAACAAGTGACGAGCAGGTGCAATTTATATTAAAAAAAGTCTACGATCACTAATTAATATTGATTGTAAAATTTTGAAACCTACAGAAAACAAAAGGAAAAAAATGACCTATATTTAAAACAAATACCAAGTATAAATTATTTTGGATTTTAACCGATGTATATTAAGAGCGTAAAAGCTATTTATAGTAAATGAAGGGGCGATATTATGAAAGTGAGTTTGAATAGTTCATCGGTTGATAGCGGGTTGCAAAAATGCAATATCGGCATGTTTAACAAAAGCAATAAAGGCTCTATTAACACAAATGCAAGTACGAAAAATAGCGCAGCAGTTATTTTTAGCCGTTCACCTTTTAGTCCGAACGTGTCTAACGATACATTAAAAGATTTTTCGAATGACTTAGCTCGATTAAAGTTAAGCTTAAAAAAATAATTCCGATAGCAATTCTGATAACGAATTATTAGGCGAGTTTTTGACAAAAATTGAACAATATAAGGAAAAAGGCATATTTGACGGACAGGCAGACGATAACAACACCAACCAGATTTTTCAGAACAGTGTTTTAGATTTGGTTGATGAATTTCGTGCTAAAGCCATAAATGAAGAGGCTCAAAATTATTTTAAGGAAAAGAATGCAAGAGCTGATATGGCAATGTTTCTTATCAGGGGTTTAGGCATAACAAGTGGGGAGGTTCATGTTTCTGAGGAGGGCATTTCTCGAATGATGAAGTTATACGAGGAAAAGTTAAAAGACGGTACGTTAAATTCTGATAATGCTGAAATACTCGATATGGACGCTTTTAATAAATATCGTGAAAAAAATAGCAAGGATATTGAAGAAGCAATCAAAGAGCGTGAGGCATACAGCTTATTATTAAAAAAAACTTGACGCATTTAAAAATTCTTTAGTCCAGTATTTCGAAGGGAAATAACAAACTGCAATAGATAATCCCAAACATTTAAGAAGTTTTTAATCTCAAATAGTTTGGGATTTTTGAATTTGTTATGGAAATTTCAAGTCTGTATATTGAAAGAACACCGTCATTAACAGAAAATGCGCCATAAGAATCAATTTTTTTTGCATTTAAAAGATGAAACAACTATAGAAAAATGTGAAACATTAGAAGATTATATGATGTATTACAACCATTATCGAGGACAATGGAATTTGAAAACCTACCGCCTCAACACCTGCATCAAACTCCGCATTTTTTAAATTGATTACCTGTCCATTGTTTAATTGTACTTGATAATTCATAGTTCTCTTTATTATGCTTTAATTTTTATAAATCCTACTTGACCACTTTCTGTGCGAACATAAAGCCGGTCACCACAAGCACCATTCCAATCTAATCGCATTCCACTTGTATTGGTTAATAATACTGAGCGACCATCTATAAATAAGTAACCAGCTGGAACACTTACACCGTTTATAGCACTTAAAACGATAGAATCATCTATATCTCCTCTGATAGTCATACCTTTTGCTGAGTCTCCAAAAATAATCTCGTATTCGCCATCAAATCTATCCCCTATTGTTAAATAGTTTCCTACCTTAATATTGTCTTTTACTTGGATAGTAGCAGCACCAGAAATAGAACCACTAACCATTACTGCACCATTAAGATTTATCTTATCAGCATTAATTGTCTCTGTAACAGTAAGCAAACAACCACCTTCTTTCTAATAAAAATACGTCACTCAAAAACGAGTAACGTTACTGAACAATATGGAACGTTTATTTTTTACATCAACTATAAAGAAGGTACTTAATTATTGGAGTTTTTTTCTCCCCACTCACATAACTGTTCCAAAACAGGTAGTAGAGTTTTTGCTTTATCTGTGAGACTGTACTCAACTTTAGGAGGAATTTTGGGATACTCTTTTCCGATTAACCATCTCATCTGCTTCCAATTCTTTAAGTTGTGAACTTATTTTTTTTAAAGGTAATAGCTCCTATTTTCCTTTTCAAATCATTAAACCGAACTGTTTGATTTTCTGCAAGAATATAAATAATAAGAATTTTCCATTTACCACCAATCACTGACAATGTATATCCAAAAGGCGTTTCTTGAATATTCCCCTTCTCTTTATAGTCAGCCAGCCCCATATTTACACTATCCTTTCTGGTAGTACCTTTCAAAAATGTGCGTGCTATTTTTTTTGCATCTTCCACTTTATCTCCACTATTCTTTGTTAATAGCTCAATAATTTTTTTTATTTTGTTCAACTTGAATATTACTATTTAAAGCAATAATTCTTAACCATCTAAATAATAATGCTATTAAAATTATTAGTAAAAGTAAAAACAACATTTATCTACCACTCTCCCTGCATTAAATATCGTCGAAATTTTCAAAGGAAAGGATACTATACCAATTTAAAATAAAATAAACGCAAAAAGATCAGGCACTCATTTTAGTGAGTCCTGATCTTTTATAGGTAAGTACCAAATCCCTCATATCTTCTAATGAACTGACTATTGTGAGACAAACGTAATTAGAAGTCTTTTTCATACTTAATCAGAATTTATATACTCTATCACTATTTTTATGGTGTATACTCATACATCCATCCTGTATAATAGTACCCCCATTTATCTTTAGACTGATAATATAAAGTTCCTCGATAGTGTTTACCCATAGTAATCATAGTATATTCATATGTTTCACCCGCATAGTACGGTATAACTGTAAAATGCATTCTTGGGTTCGTACTAGTAGAAGTTAATAGTTTTGTTTCTTGTCCTGTTGAATAGTTAATAGTTTCTGTAGAAACAGTGGAATTAACTTCTTGTGCTGATGAGCTTAATGCTCCTGGAAAAATTAACGTACCACAAACAACTAAACCAGCAACTATTTTAGATATTTTCACAACTTGTACTCCTTTTATTTTTATAATTTCAATTTAACTGTATAAATGCCATAGCATTATCACTTATCTCGCGAGTTAACTAAAGTCTATCAATATCAATGCCGATGTTACAATGGTGAGTTTCCGAAATCTCATTTTCGGTCACCACCTTTTTCAACGCAATTTTACTTGTTTTTTTTACCTTATACCGCCAAATTACGCCACGTACAACGCCATTTTTTTTGGCGTCCAAATATTTTTTTAAATGCCATAAGATACATTTTTAGTGAACTTTTTTTGTTAAAATACCTGATTATTTTACTTCATTTCATCATAATTTACAAAAAAACCCAATTTATGTATTATTATTTTTAAAAAAACAGCTTGGCTAAAAATATTAGCTTTGATGACCTTTATATATGATTATTTACCACGTATTTGCTGAATCAAGTTACAAACCCCATTAAACAGCAGCCGTCATTGTACTATTCTGTAAATCCATCATATGCGATGACTGAATAATGCTTTTAAACGCCTGTGCAATAAAGTTTTCTGTTTCAGTTTTCATAACTGGTGAACCAAGATTCCATATTTGAGTCAATTTAATTTCCTACTTTTTATTTCTATGATTAGTTATACTGCAGGAGTCTCCTAATTTGCTTTAACCTCAAAGTGTGACCAAACAATATTACCTTTCCTAGATCATCTCCATGTAATACGTAGCTTTTTAGCTATAGCACCGAAACTATTTAAAGTATTAACATTATTAAAAATTGAGGTGAACCAACAGCAATATCCCAAGCTTATTGTAATTTGTGATTGCTGTTTAATGTCCAAGTAACAATTTGCCCTAATCTAGTACGACCTTGAGAGAAATAAGAAATTTTGTCACATTCATGTAATTGGATTAGCTAAAAAGGCTGCAACTAACCTTTGGAGCTGCAGCCCATGCCATTGTAGCTACTCTACATTAATTAAACTTGAATGTAATCCATCACCTGACATTGACTGCATCAAAGAAAAACCAGAATGGAGAAATCCATTCTGGTTTTAAAACTTTTCAAAATCTTATTGGAGGTTTTTATCGATTTTTCACTTTATTTAGCAGCCCATATATCGATTTCTATTTTAATATCAGGTAAACCAAGTGCCGACACGTAGGCAATGGTCATTGAGGGATAAGAATCACCAAACATAGTATCCCATTTGTGATCGAAATAATCCCAATCTATTTCCTCTGTTGCCCAAATGTTTGCCTTCACAACCTGTGTGGCATCCATTCCCTCTGACGCTAAAATAATTTCGATATTTTTTTAGTGTATTTGTGATTTGTTCATGTATAGTTTTTGGTAATTGATCATCATGTCCTACACCGATTTGTCCAGAAAATGCATACATTGTTGCATCTTTAGGAATGATTGTTATATGGCTATATTTCCCAACAGGATTTGGCACCTGTATTGGATTTTTTCGAACTAATTTTGATTTCATTGATATAATCTCCTTTAGGTTGTTATTTTTCTAAAAAAAGGGCAGACTTCCCCCTTGAATATCAATTTTAGAAAAAAAACAGCAGTGGAGAACCCCATACCCATACTTAAAAAAAACGAATAGATCTTTTTTTTCATGAGAATTCTCCTCCTTTACCTAAAGTTACTTTTATTTTACCATTTCTAGCCTAGGTAATCAAATAAACTATATATTTCATAATTATATTATTTCACTTACTATTATGTTAGTTTGGTGATTTACTTTCATTTCTTTATAGAGGTTACTTATTAACTAAAATCACCCATAAAGTGGTCTTTAACATATTTTTATACTACCGATTCACTTTTTCCTAGAATACGCTATCTTAATACTTTAATCAAAGCTCCCAGTTTCTTGATTTCCACCATGGTTGGTACATTTTTTTCCTGGGCTTAGGCATGGAGGCTAATGTAAAACATCCTCAGGTTGTACGTGAACAAATAAAAAGCAAGCTACAGAAACTAATCAAACAATACAAATGAAGATTAGAATAATTTGAAATCTAGTTAAGAGCTATAAAAACCAGGTATTTTGTTAAGTGCGTGGTGTCTTTTCATCCCTTCCTTCTGCCCCATTGCTTACATGAGTTTTTTTATTATCAATTATAATAGAATTTTCCCAAATAATGTTGAACTTATGATCTTCATAAAGAATAGTCAGGTCATTCTGTTTTTTTTCAACATTACTTTGTACTGTTTGATTTTCAGTAGTAACTTTTATCATATATTTCTTCATTCAAGTATGTTTTTACATCCCTTAAAAGATTTGAATTGTCCGTATATTATGCCTACACTAGCAACAGAAAAAGCACCCATTAGAGTGCTTTTTAATTACCCTTATTTAGATCATCTGGATAAACAATTGTGTTAATTACTTCTCCGTTTGATTCGTCTTTAAAAATAACTGTAACCTTAAATTTTTCAGAATCAACACCACTAAAAAGTTGATAATACATGCCTGTTAATGCTAGTCCCATTGAAGCCATTGCGTCAAAACTATTTTCAAACTGTTCTTTATTGACAGTTAGCGTAAACTCAGTAAAGGATTTATTATATGAAACATCCTTGATTGAGGCAAAATCCTTACTAGTTTTAATTTCTTCAATCGTTTCTAAAATATCCTTTTCCATCTCTTTCATCATTTCTTTATGAACGGATTTAGACATTTTATAAGTGACCGAACCGTCATCGTTTTTAATGACTTCCTTAATCCTTTCTTTTTTTCACTTCAGTATTAACAGAATCGATTTCCTGATCCTCGAAAAGGGAAGCTGGAATTGTAACCTCCACATTTAAAAGTCCTTTATCAACTTTAAATGATTCATCTTTAGTTTCTTCTGCTGCTCTATCAGCATTATCGCTTTTCTTGCCACTTTCACTCTCTTTATCTTGGCCACATGCTACTAGTAAAATACTGAATAACAATGTCAGTGGTAATATAAGTATTTTTTTTCATTGTTTGAGCCCCCTTCTCCATAAATATACATAGGTTATGGAGGAAGTTCTATTGTTATTTTTAAATTTATGCACATATACCAATTTTTTTGATAAAAAAATAACCTCTAATCATGTAATAGGTTTTATTGCTGAAGAGAATTATTAAACATGTTCACAAACATCCAAAAAGTTATACCTCTGCATGTAATTTTATCATTCAGCTTCAAATCTTTGAATTCAAGCTAGTTAGTAACCAAATAATCTTTCTTAGAACCGTTTAAAAATTACTTCGTCTTTGCTGAATCGTAATGTACAAACCGATTAGACGATCAGTGGTCATTGCACCATTCTGTAAATCCTTCAAGTGTAATTCCTGAACAATGCCATCTTTAACTGCCTGTGCAATAAAATTTTCTGTTTCAGTTTTCATAGTCGGAGAGCCTGGATTCCATGTTTGTGTCAATTTTATTTCCTCCTTTGGTTTGTTTTCAACAATTACTTCAACTTTCGTTTTACAGCTATTTGGCACAATTACTTGATTTTCCAATTTATAGCCCGCTGGCATCTTCCAATTTGCTCTAGTCTCAAAATGTGGTCGATCTACTCTACCAACCCAGTCACCCCCCCAGATGATGCCTAGCTTTCTAGCAATAGCCCCTACTTGAGTGAGTGTTGTTACATCATATAAGGAATGAGGAGGACCAACAGCAATATCCCAAGCTAGCCGTGACTTATGATTGCTAGCTAAAGTCCATGTAACAATTTGTCCTGGCCTTGTACGTCCTTGTGCATAAAGATAATTTTGTCGTTCCTGTGAGCGATAAGTCTCTGTAATAAAGATAGTTTTAATTCCAGCTTTAAAACACTCCTGAAATAATAATCGGCAAGCAGTTTGCGCAGCAGGTAATAACTCTGTTAATTCTCTGCAAGTGGTCGTTACGCTTGAACTCATTTACTATGTCCTCCTTTTTGGTTTTAAATATTCTTTCAATTTCTTAATAGAAACAAATCCCTATCAATTATATCTTTTTCCCCATCACACTTAAACACTATACAGGAATTTTATGTTAAAATTATATCATAATGCCAAATAAAAAAAGCACCCTCTTTAGAGAATACAACTTCAGAACAAAAACCTTTTCTCTATCATCCGAGCTATATTATTTAACACTATGTCACTTCTAGATTTAGAAGTGATTTTTTTGTTTATCTTATTATTAATAAGCCAATACTAAACAATATTAGGTTTATTACTATGAACAATGATTAGCCCCATCTATCCCCTGTGTTCATAGTAATGAACCATAATCCGATTCGACACATACCATTGGGAGGATACATATGAATAAACATCCTTTAACCCTTTTCGTAATCATAGTTAGTACATTCTTATTATCAAGTTGCTGGGATATTAATGAACCTCAAAGGATGTATTATATTAATGCTGTTGGTGTTGATTTTAAGGATAATCTGTATGAAGTGTATGTTCAATTTATTAATTTTGATGACGTGGCGAAATCAGAACAGCCAAATCCTAATATTGTTCCAGCAGAGGTAGGCTATGCAAAAGGAAGAACAGTGATGAGGCTATATACAAATTATATAATTCAAGTGATCAAAAGATTTTTTTGGGGACATATGAGATATATGGTCTTCTCAGAAAGTGCTTTAGAGGATGAGCGAGGTATTCCAGCGATTGATACATTTATTCGTTATAGAGATACTCGGTATCAAATTTGGGTCTATTGTACAAAAGATCCTATGAATGAAATATTGCTCACAACGCCACTATTAGAAGGTTCGCATGCTGTTTCAAAATTAAGTAATCCTATAAATCCGACTAGAAACGAAACATTTATATTACCAAGAAACCTGAGAGACATAGTCATTGGATTAAATGAACCAAGCCATGAAATTAATCTCCCCTATGTAACAATGAAAAAAAGATTGGGCAACATCAAAGGAAGCCACAGAAGAAACATTCTTTTCAGGTATTGGTATATTATCAAAAGATGGCTTTAAAGGAAGTATAGAGAATGTTTCTGCTAGGGGATTTCAGTGGACTCACAATGAGACAAAACAAGGAGAACTTACTATTAAATTAGATAATCATGAAGATTATTTATCTGTAAGTATTGAAAAGCTTAAAATTATAGTGGAACCCATCATAAAAAAAATAAAAAGCAGGTTTCATTTGAATTTCATATAAATATTAATGCTACTATCAATGGATATAAAACAAAAGTTACGACAGATGAATTAAGAAAAAAAATAAAAAAAAGAAATGAGAAAAGAAATACGAGAAACGTATAGAGAGGGGCTAAAATTAGACGCAGATATATATCGTCTATCAGAAGTACTCTATAGAGATAACGTAAAAATGTGGAAAAGGTTAGAGGAAAATGGAAAGATCCCATTAACAGAGAATTCAATTAGTAAGATCAATATCCATATCAATAAAATAAACCCAGGAAGAAAAACATTTGCTGAAACAATAAAAGAATAAATGAATTATAATCAGAGAAAAATTACCAAAGTACTTATCAAGCCTTTACAAAAAAAAGGACCAGGTTCAAAATTTAATTGAACGCTGGTCCTTAATAATTGTTTTTACATCATGAATCGATTCAATTGAGGCACTTAAGATATTTCATAGTATGTACTCCTTTTTATTTATTTATAGTCTATTTTTTTTAAACAAGTGCTCAATCTATGAATACTATTCATATTTTCTTACCTTTGGGTTATTTCTAGCCTATCAATAGTTATACCGAAATTTCAATTGTGGATTTCCGAAAGTAAACCTTTCGGACACCGATTATTTTCTTTCGGTTTATGTTGAACACTTCATGTTTTCACTATGCTTTATATCTAGGTTTCCTCAAAAAAATGACTAGGCTCAAAATTGAATGCCTAGTCACTTTTTTCATTGATTCATGACATCATTAGATTATCATATAGCTCTATACAAAATCTGAACAATAAAAGGCAATTTAGCCCAAAAATTATTTACAATAACTAAAGAGATGACAATTAATCACACGAAGAACCTCCGTCTGATGAGTCACTGTAATTTGAAGTGTTGTCTGAACAATGATTATTGTTGTTGTCTTGTAAAGAAAATACTGAACCCGTTGAAATAAAATCTGTTGTACCAGTGCCTGAATGTCCAGATCGGCTTTTTGCATTAACATTATGTTTTGACTTCTTTATGTTGAGTAAAAATCCAACTAAAAGAATCATGACCACACTTACAACAATAAATTCCATTCTTTCCCCTCCCTGTACAACACTATGATAAGCATCGCATTGAAAAAGCATACTTTTCATTAATTTAGCAAGCATTGCATTCGATAAAATTGGAAATTGTTGATTTATTTTAGAATCATCTCGTAAGGAAAAACCATTCAAGGCTTGGTTTGTATTTCGAATAGTAGCCTTCCATATCTATAACCTAAACCTCCATAGCTTGAAATCTAACCAATACTTTTGCTTTCCCTACTATTCAGTAGAACTCTTCAATCATCTGAATAAGCTTAGAAAGCGTTTTCCAATTACGGACAGTCGCTGGAATACCCAAGATATCTAATTTGCTGCCAATTTTTGAATTCCGAATACTGTCATAAAATAAAAGATAGACATCTCTTTCCTGGATCACAGCAAGTTCCTTTGTATTTGTAAAAGATAAATACTTCTCACTATCGGCAATTGCAGGTGAGGCTGACAGTAAAGCGACATGTAGACACTCCCCCTTACATGAAGTGCTTGCTTCGATAATTTTTTTGCTCTGAAAAAGGGCATTGACGCACGATTTGTCGTAATTCTTCTGCCGTTCGAATGACAACTGTAGTGAATATTCCAAAATCCTCATTAATTTTATCTTGCATTTTCTTTTGTAAATCTTCCTCATATTCATTTGATTCAAAAATGATATTTCCACTTTGAATATACGTCCTTATATTCTGTAATGCAAGTTGTTTAAGAGAGCATTTTAATTGTGCCATTATGATTTTATTATGGCTCCTACATTAATTCCTCTAAGTAACGCAATATATATCGTCATTTCCTTTTTCCTTTCTTAGAAACATATTAATTGATAATCAAGTATAGCTTTAGCCAAATAGATACCTGCAATTTTCACTAAACTATCTACGTCAGAATGCTCTTCATCTACAATCGCAAAAAAAATTAACTACTTCTTCATACTTACATCTAATTGATATTAAGCAAAACTATTAATAATTTTTTTAATCAGATAAGGATTGTTCATTAATATTACAGGCAATAACTGAAGCGGTGCCAGTTACGTTTATTTTTCTTTTTCCAGCCCTGGATATCTCCTTCATACTCTAAATGCACATAAGAAAAAAACAGGTGAATTCATTGTTGATTTACCTACCTTTTGATTATTTTATCATTTTAAAAAATACGGTGATATCCGTAAGATTTTTGTGGTGAATGGTAAAAGACCAGGTGCACAATTTTCTGTGATCACCTGGCCTTTTTTTATGCGTGTTCGTTTGTTAAACCTTGACAATAATAGAGTAACACATCATCCTAAACAAATTCTGAACAAATAAAGTTAAATGATACTAAGATTAATTATTTTGATGGATGTAAAACAAAGTGAAGCATGATGACATTCACACATATCTTCATTTCTACATTTGTATCAATTATTTGTTTCTCATTGAAATCTATAAGTTCTTTTTCTTTCACATTGATAATTTTTGATAAAGTTTCGGTAGTTAACCTATAATTTGATAACAAATCATTCAAAATTAAGGTTACTCTTTCTTTAGCATCAAAACCTTCAAATCCAAAATTTAACATCGCCAATTTGTTCTCAATATTTTCTTGTTGTTTTTTTGTAATATTACCTTTACGATTTAATAAATTTCCCAACTCATTTATAGATAAATCTAATATTTTAGAAAGTTGTTGATGATTGAAGTTAAACTTTTCAGCTAGTTTTTGAATGTCTTCTATAAGATAATCGAATGGTGATGAGTTTGAAACGAAAGATACTTCTATACTATCTCTGAATTCCCCCAAAAATTAACACCTCCGTATCCTAATTAAATATTTGTTCACTTACTATACTAATATACACTAAAATTTCAATAATTATATAATTCATAAGTTAAATACCATTTAAAATACTCATAGCATAAAACTTAGTTTAAATGGATTTTAATAAAACTTACCTTTTAATAGACTTCATACTAGAATTTCTGTAGCCTGCCAATGCTCCTTCAGCATTAGAACAAAAAAATCCAAGGATTACTGAAAGCTTATGAGACAATCATGAAAATTAATGAGGTTTTTAGGAGGTTATAAATCCAGGAAATAAACTTTACTGAATTAGTTGGAGGGATAATAAATGCTGAAATTTATAGACGATTTAACTCGCACTATTCTTGCTATATTTAAATTAATTGGTTATTTATTAGCGGGTGTATTAATTGTACGAGTTCCCCTTATTTTAATAAATAGATTGTTATTTCATAATAAAACCCTCCACGACTATCGTGGAAGGCAAAAATCTCAAGCACTTATGGACCTTTAACCCTCATCTAACTGAACACATAAAATGCAGTTGCTGTTGATTCACTTACCTATAAGAATCATGGGTAGGATGAAATAAATCTTCATCCGCTTTTCTAACAACTGAAAAATGATCCACATTGTAATGGCCATGGAGCGTATTATTATGATGTTTAATAATTTGTTCTGCGCTTAAAACATCATTATCTGTTGTTGAATGTCCATCCCCAACTAAGGTAACGTCCATTCCATTAACGGTTGCGGTTCTTACTGCACTATCAATACAATGTTGCGTGAAGCAGCCCATCACAACAATATGTTCTGTTTCTAGAGATTGCAGGTATTCTAGAAGTTTCGTACCATAGAAGCAATTGGTAGCCATTTTATCAAAGAGTTTTGCATAGCTAGGAACATTTATGCCATTATGGATTTCGAATCCTTCGCCAGTGCCTCCTGCTACGTCAAGATCCCTGATAAATACTATAGGAATATTTGCTTTTGATGCTTTGTCAATGACAAGATTAATATTATGGATTAGCTGATCCTTCTGAAAAACAGCCTTTTCTTCATGATTCCCATCTAATAGGGCTTGTTGGACATCAATAATTACTAATACCTGATTCATCGATTTTCCCCTTTCAAATTGAGGAAAACGCTTTAGTTATCAGTTAAACGTCTTCCCCTTTATATTCACTAGCATTATTTTTAATTCCCATAATATCTCCCCCTAATTTAGATTCTCAAGCAAGTAGATTTTATCATAATATTCTACTAAAGGGAACTTGCGCTATATCAATTATGCCTCGGCATAATTGCGTCCGGAATCGACTTTGTGCTTAGGCCTGCGTGATGCAGGTCAGTTAGCTGTTATCGCATGAATGCATGATTTTAGGCTAACATCCTTTATTAACTCCTTTTCGATTCGCATTCATCTCACACCTATAGAGGTGGGAGCTTCTGTATCTGGCGCTACGCTTTCGATACAAAGAACATGTACTGAAAGAAGGTAAAAGGTATAAAATTCTTGACAAAAAAATTTTTTTTATGCAATAATTTACTTTTATAGATTAAATTTATATAATAAGATTCTCCTGGCCAGGGGAATCTTATTTTTTTTGAAGGAGTGTATTTACTTGAAGAAAAGTGAAGCCAGTTTAACTTCATTAATAGCTGCATTTAGCAGAGCCTATCATAGTCAAAATGATGCCCCTAAAATTTTGATGACTATCTTGCAAAAGATTTAATCACAAAGCATGAATTTAGTAATATCAAAAAAAATATGGTACAAGGCATACAATTCTTTAACAAAAATATAGCAGAAAAATTAAAGGGAGATTCAGAAGAGCTCCTAAAATGGATAGTCCAAGTACAACTCTCCCCTACGCCATTAGCTCGTGCCGCATATTGTGAAAAAGTTTTATTAGATGAAATTAGATTGGGTGTACAGCAATATGTAATTCTCGGTGCAGGTTTAGATACTTTTAGCCTAAGACATCCAGAATTAGATAGCACTTTGGAAATCTTTGAAATAGATCATCCTGCAACCCAGGAATTTAAAAAGAATCGATTAGATTTCGCTAATTTCAAGCTACCTAATAACCTTCATTTTGTACCAATGGATTTTACAAAGGAATTTTCCTATCTGTATCTAATGGAGAGTGGCTTTAACAACAAAAAAAACTTTCTTTAGCCTCTTAGGAGTTTCATATTATTTAACAAAAGAGGAAATTTCAACCTTGCTCAATCATTTGTTTGCAAATTTGCCATCAGGAAGCTCAATCGTAATGGATTATGCAGATGAAAACTTATTTAAAGAAAAAGGAATCTCTGATCGAGTGAGCAATATGGTAAAAATGGCGGCTGCGAGTGGTGAACCTATGAAGTCATGCTTTACTTATAGTGAAATGGAATTGCTCTTAGAAAAATCAAATCTACTTATTTATGAGCATGTATCACCTAAAGCTATTCAAAATCTTTATTTCAAGAAACGCAAGGATTATCTAACTGCCTTTGAAACGATACATTATATCCATGCGGTAAAAAAATAACGTTATTTCAAATTGCAGAAAAATTGGTTTTGAAAAATCTTTTGTTAGAAGGTTTAAAGTAAGAAATTTCTAGTTAATTTTTATTTTATTTCTCAGGCAATTAACTATACAAAAATAGCGTTCTTCTCATATTACTAGTAATGTAAGCTGGTTTAGTCTTACACCTCCGAGCTTTGTTACTATGGGTCACTTATTATTATAAGTGACCCACTTTATTGAAATCTCCTCGAAAGTTAAATTCTTTATTCCCCACAATCTTATGACTACCCTCGATTTTATTACTATCATAATCGCGCCTTCAAAATACAAGCCATTTTCTACATCCGGATATTGATTATTTCTACATAATTTTGCTTATCCTTATAATGATATGAATTCATTATTATGGTTTAAACTGGAGGTGCCTAACATAAAGTACTCACTATCCCTACTTCTATTCGTTTTTCTCATTCTTTTGTTAGGTGGTTGTTGGAGTAAACGAGAGTTAAATGAATTAGCCATTGTAGCTGCCGTAGGTGTTGATCGCGTGAATGAGCAATATGAAATCTCCGTACAGATTGTAAATCCTGGACAAGTAGCATCAAAAAAGGCTACAAGTCAGTCTCCCGTCATTACTTATCATGCTACTGGAAAATCTTTATTTGAGGCTATAAGAAAGCTGACCACTTTAACACCAAGAAAGCCCTACTATTCACATGCGCAAATTATCATTATTGGAGAAGAATTGGCTGAGGAGGGCATGAATAATATATTGGATTTATTTCAAAGAGATCCTGAGGGTAGAAGTGAGTTCAATATTTTAATTGCCCGCGATACAACGGCCAAAGAGGTACTAAGTATTTTAACGCCCTTAGAAGATATTCCTGCTAAGAATATACTAAATGCCCTGAAAAGTTCAGAAAAGGCAATAGGGACAACAGACTCTGTTATTTTAGACGATTTAATCAATTCTTTAAGTGGTAAAGGAAACAGTGCCGTTTTATCAACCATTGAATTACATGGAGACAGCGCAATCGGAAATAATCAAACAAATGTTGAGCGCATACAAAATCCTGCAATCCTAAAATTTGGTGATTTTGCTTTATTTAAGGACTATAAACTAGTAGGCTTTTTAACAATGGCGGAAAGCAAAAGTTATAACTATATGAATAATCATATTAAGAGTACATTTGAAATTTTATCCTGCCCTGAAAAAGGTAAGCTCACTACTGAAGTAACAAATTCAGAAGCTAAAATAACAGGAAGGGTACAACATGGTCATCCTAAAATTAATATAAAGCTTAAGGTAGAGCAAAATGTAGCAGATGTTAATTGTACGATTGATTTAACAAAACCACAAAACATTACTGCCTTAAATAAAGCAACAAGTGAGGCAATTAAGAAAGGATTAGAGCAAACACTCGACACGCTGCAAAAAAACGTACAAAGTTGATGCCCTGCAATTTGCTGAAATCCTCTACCGTCAGGACTATAAGGGATGGAATAAAATCAAAGATAATTGGGCAACGTTATTTCCTGAAATAGATGTCAAAGTACAGGTCACTGTAAATACACAAGGAATTGGCACTAGTTTAAATAAGGACTTACAAAAGTCTCGCTAAAGGCACTATTAAATATTACTTCTGTAAAAAATCCGCTTCGCTATTGATAAAAATTGGCGAAGCGGAATCAGGAACGAAAGTGTAAAAGCACCCAAGATTGAAAATTATTGATCACTATATTTAAATGTTTTTATAGAAATTAATAATGAGAAAGCAAGACATAGTAATAAAAGCAAAATTGACTCTCCCCAAAGATGATAATTATGATAAAATGCACCTTGAATTCCTCTCAAAAACATTCGAATGGATTTATCCTACTAATAAACTGGACAATATTTGGCGCCTTTTCCATTGTAAGAAACGCATTACTGCATAGTAACATTGGCAACATTATGATATTTGCTGTCATACTTAAATGTCCTTCATTTTTTACAAGACTAGATACAAAAAAAGCTTAAAAACACAAAAGCTAATGAAGCAGTTAAAATAACGGGTATCAAATAAAAAAAGTGAACTAAGGGTAATTGTAAGTTGATGAACCACTATAGAAAATAAAAGAATGATATAGGATAGGATAATGGCAATTAATGCCCATGAGCTTGAGACGCTGACAATATATTTCCATAGGGGAAGCGGTGTTGCATGCAATAAATGAAACACGCCTCTTCTTCTTTGTGATAAAGCGATAAATGAAGTCGTCATAAATGTGTAAAAAAAACACACTTACTGCAATCATCCCTGTGTATAATTGCCTGCTAGGTTGGGTAAAAAAATTTTTAAAGCAATGATAGCAGTACATGGCATAAATATAGACCAAAACAGTAAATACATATCTTTTAGGCTGGACTTTAGATTCAAAAAGAAAATTGTTTTCATATTCTCGCTCCTACTTCGTTAATTCAAAAAAAAGATCTTCTAAATGATGTGTTTGGTATTTTTCCATTAAATAACTAGGAGAACCATTTGCAATGATGCACCCCTGATACATCATTAAAATCCTGTCAGCTATATTCATGACCTCCAACATATCATGAGACGAAAATAACACTGTAACACCTTGTTCTTTTAGCCCCCTAATGATTTGTTGAATCTCCTTTTGCCCTCTTGGATCTAAACCTGCAGAGGGTTCATCTAAAATGATTAGCTTTGGATTGTGCAAGGTTGACACGATAATCGCTAGCCTTTTCTGCTGCCCTAATGATAGTTTAATAGCCGACACTTTTTTTTACTTGCAATAAATCAAAGGCGGCCAGTTTTTCATCCATTTCATTACTGGAAAGTGAAATTCCGTAGAATGCGGCAAAAAGTTTGATATTATCCTCCACTGTGTAACCTTCAAAGAAAGGTGTTGATTGAAGCTGGGTCCCTATTTCCTTTTTAAAATCAGATTTCCAATAGTCTATTGTCCCACTATCTTGCGGCACAATACCAAGAAGCATGCTAATTGTAGTTGTTTTTCCGGCACCATTTGAGCCTATGAGTGCAACTATTTCATCTTCTTCAATATCAAAATTTATATGATTGACAACACATCTTGCTTTATAGCATTTTGTTAAATGATTTGCAGAAATTAACTTTGTCATAAATTCTCTCCTAATTAACATTGTATATTCAACTTTGAATATATGTGTAATTTTTAACTCCCTCATGCGAGAGAGTTTTCTTTTTTCATAATATCAATAGCCTGTGTAACAAATTTTAATTGAACATTTACAACTTCTAACATATGATCAAACGCCAGTTGAGTTAAAGCTGGTAGATTCCCTTGCATTGCAAGCCGTTTTGCCTCATATCCAGCTTGAATTGCCATATCTTCCTTTTCCAAGATTTTTTTTCTGCTTTTCTAATGCCTCTACCGCTCTTGTTTTAGGAAGCTTAAATGCGAATGATATACCTGAATATAAAGTTGTAGGATATACTACAGAAGAATTTTCAAGTGCCTCAATAATCAATTCTTGTTCATATTCTTTTCCCTTGTCAGTAATTTGGTAGATTGCCTTTTGCCTATGACCTGTAGTTTCAATGCTAGCTACCTCTATATAACCATCTTTTTCAAGCTTTTTTAAAGCATTATAGATAGAGCCAATTAGCACTCCACCCCAACGCTCCGCATCATTCATTTCCAGCATTGTTTTAATATCATAGCCAGTCATAGGTTTTAGCCCTAGCATTGCAAGTACTAATAATTTTGTCATAATAATCACCTTTTTATATTCAACGTTGAATAAATTGAATATAACGATTTTTTATTTTTATGTCAATAGGCTTTTATTAAAAGATGCTGCTGAAAAAGCAAGAGTAAAGACACCGCCCCCAATTTAGGACATATCCAATGAAGACTGTGGCAATAATTTTCTTGCTACAGTCTTTATTTCGTAAAGATCTAAACTGCATCATTAATTTAGAAACCTGCTATGGTTCGGTAAAGCGATTTGTTCGAATTCGGTAGCCAGTCTATGCAAATTTTTTTGTAAGCTCTTCTCCCTTCATGGGTAACCCATGTCCTGTCACTGCAACTGAGGGCTTTAATGCCTCTAATTTTTTTGATGGATTCCCAAGCAGCTAGCCAATCCGTTGTAAAATAGCGTGGAGGACCACTTATTTCTTTTTTTCTGTAATAAAACCTTATAGAGTGATTCCTGCTTTACAGTAACAAAGGCATCCCCAGCAATCAATGCTCGATCGTCCTCACGAAACAAGGAGATATGTCCTGGCGTATGTCCTGGCGTATGAATCCAGCGGAAACCATGCATAAATGGTACGCTGCCATCCAATGGAAGCTGCTCAACATGATCTCCTAAATTAATGGCTTCATTTGGAAAAATGGATGATATTTTCGCAATTAAGCCACCATTCACATTAGGATCTGGTTCAGGGTAATTTTCTTTCCCTGTTAGAAAAGGTAATTCTAAAGCATGCGCATAGACTGGCATACCCCAATGATCGATTAAATCAATGATTGCACCAACATGATCAAAGTGACCATGAGTTAAAATTAATGCCTTCGGTTGACAATTTGCACCGAATCTCTTTTCTGCAACAGAAATAATCTCTTGAGCACTTTTTGGCATACCCGCATCAATAAGAACAAATTCCTGCTTATAGGGATCTCCATAAAGTATAATATTGACAATTTGAATTGTTTGTTGGTAAAGATCAGATAGAACTTCAATACCATCTCCACTCCAAATTGAAGTTGCTGGTATATATTTAAAATCCCCACCATAATTCATATCATTCTGCATAATAAACCTACTTCTTCATAAATTGCATACCCTTATTTTCCCTTCAGACAACAAAAATATTGCAAGTAAAAATTGGATAAAATAAAAAAAATCTGCAAGATCTTAGCGGCTATTCCCACTAAGAATCGAGCGATTTCTGAAAAGTTTTTAACTATTAATTATTACTTACGAAAAGCTTTAAAAGTAACCTATCCACTTTCGAATATAATGAGCTGAATAAGAGTTAAGAAAAAGAGTGGATTGCCAATTTAAAACTTAATAACTGGGTGTTACTCTAAAGATCAAAATGAATATTTTCGCTATTGAAACTACTATCAAACTATAGTAGATTCCATTAATACCTAAAAATGAATTCAAGTTGATTTTTTTCCTTTTACACTACCAACCAATTATCTAGTAATGATTCAATTGATTAACTGGTTAACTATAAAGTTAACTACACTACCAAATATCATTAAAAAAATCGTTATAGGTTGACATAAAAAAAATTTGAAATATACAATCAAATTATTAACCGGTTAACAATAATCGAATCACAATAAGGATAGGTGTAACAAATGGATAAAAAAAATTGATGCTATTGAAGCTTTGCAACGATTAATTACAGAAAGAGAATCAGCTGACAGAAGAAGAAAACGAATGAATGTAAGTCAGGAAGAAGCAATTGTTTCCGATTGGACACTGACACAATTACACATCGTTGCAGTAATCAAAGAGAAAGGAAAGGCGAATAATATTATGCTCTCTGAAATTTTAAATGTATCTAAACCAGCGATTACAAAAGCAGTAAAGAAGTTATTGGAACATAATATTCTTGAAAAAAAACACAACAAGAAGATAATAAAAAAAGAAGTATATTATTTACTAACAAAATCAGGAGAGATGCTTGCACTTATCCACAATCGATTACATGAGCAGGCAAAAAAATCGTTATTTAAGTATCTTTAACAATTTTAATACAACGGAGTTAGAGACAATTATTCGGTTTTTAAACGCTATTACTGAAAACATTAAGTCACATTAAAGCTGTAAAAGGAGAAAGTGTATGTCTCGACTATCTCAAGCGAAAATTCTAGCATTGTATTTGTTAAGTATAAGCAGTTTCTTCGCTTCTTTAAATCAAAATATTTATACACCAGTCATTCCACTAATTCGAGATTCTTTTAGCGTATCTATTAATTTGGTGAATTTCACTGTGAGTAGCTTTATTTTTATCATTGCGGTGGTTCAAATCTTTTTAGGAACGGTGATAGATACTAAGAATCAAAAACGGTTGTTAATCTTTAGTTTCATTTTAATTAGTATCTCGACCATTGTTTGCGCATTTACAACCAACTTTTTGCTCTTTATGATTTTTAGGATTGTTCAAGCGATTGGTGCTGGTATTATTCCCTTAGTTACGATAAATATGATTTCACACTTATTTGAAGGGGAAGCAAGAGGGAGCGCAATCGGTACATATCAAATACTGCTTACCCTTGCACCAGCAATTTCACCAATATTAGGAGGAATATTAGGCGAACATTATGGCTACCAAGGAATTTTTCTATTTCTTTTTCTTATTGCTACCGTATTACTTATGTTTATTATGTATGTTTTTCCTAACAACGAAAAAAAATAATCTTCAAGAAAATTCCAGTAACTTTACCCAAACCTATCGAGCTATTTTTTTGAATCGTGTTGGTTCTATTACGATGATTATAGGCTTTTTTGTCTTCTTTATACACTTTGCCATTCTGGTCTTTTTACCGATATTACTCAACGATCATTATCATATATCATTACAAAACATTGGATTATTATACTTACCTTTAACTGTTAGTATGATTTTTGGGAGTGTTATCTTTAAAAAAATACAGAAGAAAGTTGCATTGAAGAAGCTGTTTATCACTGTTTTATTTTTCATTCCCTTGTTAATTATTGCCTTTGGTTGTCTGCATACCAAATCAATTATTGGCTTAAGTATCATATTGTTTATGTATGGCTTAACAATTGGGTTTGCACCTCCACTATTTTCAACTATTATAAGTAATGAATATAGCGAACATAGGGGAGCTGCCTTAGGACTGTTTAATTTTATCCGTTATTCAGGTATGGCAATTGGTGGGATGTTTACTGGATTAAGTGTTGTACTGCCAAGTACTCTCGTCTTTATTTTTTTGTGGAGTTTTGCTTTTTGTTATTTCTCTCTACCAGTATCCTAGTATAAAGAATAGATCTATGTAACAAAAATTTATATCATTGTTAATAGTTAACAATAAAAAGTAGAACGTTTCAGACTTGCTCCCTCTTTCCAAATGAGCTCGTACCTCGATCACATAACAAAAAAAGCCAAGAATTAAGGTTAATTGAGTACTTTGTCTTAGGTGTGTTGTTGAGGAATGATACATCTCACCCCTTTTTGCAGAAGTACTGGGGTACCGTCAGGAAAATGCTGATTTACAACGCTAAGCCCTTTTCCTGACAGTACCCTTTATGTTGTTTCAATTTATTCCATTCAATAGTCTTATAACCAGGGATATCTTGTTAATATCTTGCAAAAAAATAATATCAGTAAGGTCATTATTATAATCCTTGTTAATGTAAACCACTTCTTTAGATTCAAAGTCAGGGCTGCTGTACAAGTCCATTATCGCATGCTTTACTTCCACTAAAGTTTAGACCACACTGGCTTTAGGTATGGACTCCTTGTAAATCCAACTACCTTCTAACGTTACTTGCCATTCTGCGTAAGCTGTTCCACTTATGACTACAGTGGCGAACATCCCCTTTACTAAAACTGCACCTGCTGCAAATACTTTTTATCAATTGAATCTCCTCTTTCTTTTTTTGCTTAAAAATCCAAACAGCCACCTCCCACCTACCTTTATCATAAAAATATTGCAAGTTAAAAAGTGGATAAAATAAAAAATCTGCAAGACCTTAGCAGCTATTTCCACTAAAAATCGAGCAGATTTCTTTATTGTTAATTATTACTTACGAATCGCTTCAAAGGTAACCAATCCACTTTCTGTAGAAGGCTTCTTATTATGGATATACTCTGCTGAACAAGTTATATCAGAAAAACCTATATTTTTTTAATATTTGCTGAAATTCTTCAATTCCATACCATCGCAATGGGAATCTCTGCAGTTCTGTATCCACTAATTTCCCACTTTTCCATTTTTCATATTTTAAAACGGTAAGAGTGGTTTGATTGATCCAATCCATCTCTACGGATTTACTTTCTAACGCTATTCCCTCAGTGTCTGATAGCTGATAATAGGAGGTAGAAATTTCTCCTGTACGCCAATGTAATGGCAGTAGCAAGTCCACTATTAGACGACCACCTGGAACCAAATGTTGATATATACATGTTAATGCATCAATTGCTTCCTTCGATTGCTCAATTAAACAAAATGACCCAGTTGGCATGACCACAGCTTCATATTTGGAATGCAATGAAAAATTGCTTAGATTACCTTCATAAAGCCTTGCAGGTAATCCTCTTTCTGCACATCGTTTTCGACAAGAGGCTAGCATCTCTGGTGAGTAATCAATACCCTCCGCATCAAAACCCTTCTCTAATAAAGGAATAAGGAAACGACCGGAACCTACCCCTGCTTCTAAAATCTTACCATTCGTTCCTGTTAAACGATGAAGATAATACTCAATATCCCCACTTATGGAATGGCCTACTGGTTTCGTAAAATCATAAAGCTCTGTACTTATTGGACCATAATAACTATACATGTTAATTCCTCCGATTTTATGCGGAAGAATCTAATAAATTTTAGTTCTTCCACACCTCAAATTTGTTTGATAGAAAAATAGAGCTGACTGTCATCATAAATCCCTCGCTTTCAGTAAAATATAACAAAATTATACATTTAAATTCGACTGTAATCAACATTAGATTTTAGAATATTTAATTAATGAGAGCTGCATTGTCTTGATTTTACTTCCCTTATACTTCTATCAACCATTCGCTCCCATTTTCATTTACAATATTAGCACAAATTATCAAAAGGTAATGTTCGATTGCTGTTATCATTATTGACAGGAAGGGGCTATGATATGGATTATTTTGAAAGAATACAAAACGCTATTGAATATATTGAGGAGCATCTACAAGATGAATTAGTCATTACTGATATATCAGCAAAGGCTTATTTCTCTGCATTCCATTTTCAAAGACTTTTTCAAGCCATTACAGGTTTTTCAGTACAGCAATATAGTAGAAATAGGAGGTTATCTGAGGCAGCCATACTATTAGAAACTACCTCCAACAACATTTTAGACATTGCAATTGCCTTTCAATATAGCTCACAGGAGGCTTTTACGCGTGCTTTTGTCAATTACATTGGTGTGACACCCGCAAAATATCGAAAAGATAAAAATGTCGTTCCCCTTCAAAGTAAACTGAACTTTTTGGATTATAAAATGAAGGGAGATTTCATCATGAATAAACCAGAAATGATTTATTTACAGAAAAAGTTTATTATTGGATATGAATACCAAACAACCTTACTAGATGAAAAATATTTTATAGATATTCCTAAATTTTACACTGATTTTGGAAAAAAATCATTATTATGAGCGAATTCCTCATAAGCTTACTCCCAATTTCGCATATGGTATATCTACTAACTTTCATGACGATGGACAATTTTCCTTTATTATTGGTGAAGAAGTAGCGGGCAATACGGAATCAGAGGACAATGGCCTTGTCAAATTTGAAATCCCTGAGGGCAAATATGCGGTGTTTTCCACGAAAGGAACTTCAGAGGCAATTCAAAATATACGACGCTATATTTATGGTGTTTGGCTACCAAATTCTAATTATGAAAGAAATGAAGGCCTGATTTTGAAATAACAGATGTAGTCAATTCAGCTTATCCAAACGATATGAAAATGGAAATTTACATTCCAATTAAAGCGTAAAAAGGAGAGAACATTATGAATTTAAAGATGTTTGAGGAATTTCCAATATTAAGCTCAACAAAGCTAGAGCTTAAAAAAAATTGAGGATCGCCATTTACAGGAGCTATTTGATATTTATGATAATGAAAAAGTATTTGAGTTTTGCGGGATTATTCCAAAGCACAATCTTCAAACTGTAAGTAAAATGATTGGCCATTTTGATAGAGACTATCAGAAGAAAAGCAGAGTAAAATGGGGTATTTTCCAAAAATCTCAGAATGATACATTGGTTGGCATTATTGAAGCAATGGATTTTAATCAGAAAGTGGATATGGTAACAATCGGCTACTATTTAGCTGAGGCGTATTGGGGTAAAGGCATTGCCACCGAAGCTGTACATATGATTGTAAAATATTTATTTGAGGAGGTTGCCATTAATCGGATACAGGCTGAAGTGATGCCATTGAATGAACCGTCGAAAAAAAGTACTCCTAAAAAATGGCTTCCTCAAAGAGGGACTTTTAAGACAGGCTTCACTTTGGTCTGGTAAAGGTATAGTAGATTTAGAAATATATAGTTATCTTAAAGAGGACTATGGTGCCAGCAAATAAATTTCTTACAGCTAGAGTTCTAGTCATTTTTATTAAATACCTATTTCTAGTTCTTCCCCCAATTTTCAAATAGTAAAATCCCAAATGGACATTGTACCAGTTCCACTGTACCTTCATATCATAGTCTAATTATAGAACTGGTAACAGCAAATATTCCAACAATAAGGGAGAACATAAGGTATGGAAGATAAACGTTATCTTGAGCGTATCAATTGGAATTTTGACAACTATCATAAATTTGATAAATGTTACTGTCAATCCAAAACATATTATTGTAATTATGACAAAGGCTCTACAGAAGATAATGAGTTTGATGAAGCTGATACTTATAAAATAAAATATTATAATTCTAAGGATGTTAAGCAAAAACAGAAAAATGACAACCTGAATCAACATCATGGTCAAGAAATAAATACCAACAATTGCAAGGACTGTGCTTGTCATCTTTTACAATGTCTTGAGACTGGAACATTAGTAGACGTGTTTCTTGCAAAAGGTGGTAATTTTTTTAAATGTTTACTTCTTGTATTTTGATAAACCAACTAGCTGTGCGTACTTCATTCAAATAGGATCAGCAACTAAGCCTATTATTATAGATTGTGAAAGAATTGAGGCTATTCGTAAAATTTAAGGTGGACTAAGTAATAAAAATAGAGAAATTAATAGGGCTCTTCCAAATGAGCTTTATGCCAAAGTGATGTTGGTCTCCCAGGTGTTTTCATGGAGGAAAAATCGATTTAATCTGATGAAAATATTCTTTAAAAAAAATGAACCAGTTATTCTCATTCTTTAGAGAATAACTGGTTTTTAGTAATCAATTATTTATTATTAATCCAGCTGATTAACTCTCTATCAAAAGTTTCAGGTTCTTCATACATTGGATTATGACCACTCTTTTCAAAAATAACCTTTTTGACATTTTTGTCTAGTCCATCTAATGAATCCCAAAGCGAAACAGGAGCAACTAAGTAATCATATCTACCTAATCCTACAAGAACAGGTTTTTCAACATCTGCCAATAAGTGAATCAAATTGCGTTCAGCAAATGCTACTCCCCAAAGATAATCAATGATTTGCATATTCGTATAGACGCCTTCCCACATATCAGCAGCATCAAATGTATAATCATAGAAACTATGTGCTCCCATTCGAAGACACATATGGACAAAGCGTCTTTCAGGGTCATTCCGAATATCATTTTCTAAAAAAAGCAATATCATCTCAAATTGTCTTTTTCGCTCAGTATCTGCTGTTTCGTTAAAATAAGAAAAGCTTTGCTGTTGTCTTTCTTGACTATTTGTCGGTGCAGAATTCAAGAGTATAACCTTGTCTATATATTGAGGATATTTTTTAGCATAGGCTAAGGCCATAAATGCATGTCCAGAATGTCCTAATATAATAAAATTTTCTAGCTTGAGAAATTGTCTTGCAACCTCAATATCTTCTACAATTTTATCTAATGTATAATCCTCTTGTTTTAGTTCTCGAGGTGATTTCACAAATCCTCGGTGATCTAAAAAATAAAATTGAAAATGTTTATAGAGATTTTCAGAAAATAAGCGAGGGTAATAAACACTACTGCCAATTACCACTATTTTCTTCTTCCCTTGTCCCTTTACACAATATGCTAAATCGAAGCCTTCACGATTAATGTTATTCATACTAATAGTCCTCTTTTCTAATTGTTTTAGAAGAGTATTATGAAACTCTTCCTTCTATCACTCCCTTTCCATTTTACATTCCCGTGTCTTTTCCATTGAACGTTCAAGCATTCATGCTCACCTCAAGCATTTTTATATCTATTATACACATTTAATTTTGACAAGCTATAATAGAAATTAAGATTTTTACAAAAAAATGAAGAGGATAGAAAATGGATAAACAATTAAAACACATAATATCTCTGAGAGAAAATGGGCATTTAGAAGAAGCTAATCGACTCATGATAGCTCTCCTTAAAGAAAAACCTGAAAATGGATTGTATCATTATCATTGTGCTTGGACTTATGATTTATTGGGAAAGGAAAAAGAAGCTGTGCCTCATTATGAAAAAGCCATACAATTAGGGCTGGGCCATGAAGATTTAGAGGGTGCTTATTTAGGACTAGGAAGTACTTATCGCACATTAGGTCAATATGAACAATCAAGGAAAATTTTAGAACAAGCTATAAATGATTTTCCAGATGCCGAGCATTTAAAGATTTTCTATGCTATGACGCTCTATAACTTAAAGGATCATTCAAAATCAATGGAAATATTATTAAATACTCTCTTAACCACTTCGAATCATGAAGGTGTAAATGCATACAGCAAAGCCATTAAGTTTTATAGTGATAAACTTGATCAAATTTGGGAGTGATCAATAATGCATAGAAGATCAGGTCCCAATATGTAAACCTGATCTTCTTCTAATTAGTTCGCAATATTTGTCTTTCTTGATAAAATAGCTACAAATAAAAATGAAATTATACCACTCAGGAAAAACAAATAACTTAATGGTATTAAAAAGAAATTTCTTTCCACAATTGTTCCATCTGCTTTTAATTCATCTCCAATCAATCCCTTTGTAACTAAACATAAAATCCCTAAACAAATAGGCAAAGTAGCAAATATATATTTTTTCATCCTTTATCCTCCCTTGAGCTTTTGCTCCTCTATCAAATAGTAAACCAAAATTGAAATCTGTTTTTAACACTTGCTATTGATATAGTAGCTATATTTACATTCTAAGTCAATATTTTTTTATCGAAAAACAATAAATAAATATCGTATTCATCCTTTCGTTAAATCCATAAATTCGTATGATAAAATAAGAACATGCATTCCCCCTTTTTTTAAGTATTTTTACGTGAATTTATTTTTTGTATTTAATTTGTATGGTGCGAGTGTAAACGTAGAAATTAATAACTATAGTGTCGGATAATCTGTAATATTAATAAAAAAATACGGCTACTAATTAAAGCAACCGTCGGTGTAATAAAATTCACTTTTTTTCTCATTAAAGTTACAATTCATTCTATATTGCCTTAGAAGCTTGTTGAATTAGTGCGGCTACCATTTTATCCATCTGTGCAAATCGGTCATCCTTTGTTTGACCTTTTACATAGCGGTAGTAAATTTGCTGACAAATCACAGCTAATTTAAAGTAAGCAAATGTAATGTAATAATCTATAGCAGAGACATCACGTCCACTTTTCTCTGCATAACGCTGTATAAATTCCTGACGTGAATAAAAACCTGGCAAAATCGTTACTGGTGGCTCTCCTAATGCGTATAATAGCATTTTAGGATCATCTGCATGCATCCAGTAGCTCATTGCCACGCCTAAATCAGCTAATGGGTCCCCTACTGTCGTCATTTCCCAATCAAAAAGTCCAATCATTTCAGAAAAGTCACTGGAAAACATAGCATTATTCAGCTTGTAATCATAATGAATAATCGTTGCCTCACTGTTAGTAGGAATATGCTTCTTTAACCATGTTGTTAACGCTTCAACCTCAGCATACTGTGCTGTTTTTGCTTTGTCATAGCGTTCGATCCAGCCTGTACCTGCCGCTCCATAAATCCATCTGGCTTGACCATTTCCTTAAGTTTTGTCTCTTGATATGGGATTGCATGCAGTGCTACAAGTGAATCAACCATCTTTTCAGATATCTGGCGTGCTAGTTGCTCGCTATGCTCAATGTCTTTAGGAAAATGTGTATCTAGCACGATGCCCTTCTTCCGTTCCATTAAGAAGAAATCACTGCCGATAATTTCTCGGTCTTCAACGTAAACAAACGGCTCCGGAACAGCAGCTAAAAATGGATGCAAGGCAGATAAAATCGTAAATTCACGTTTCATGTCATGTGCTTTTTTTGGCAACTGGTCCATGTGGAGGTCGACGAAGAACGACTTCAAAATCACCTACTTTTAGGCAATAGGTCAAATTTGAATGGCCTGCACTAAATTGTGAAATTTCGATAATACCTTCTGGTAAATCTGGAAATTGCCTTTTTAAAAATGACTGTAATTTCACTTCATCAAGACGTTCACTTGCCCTTACTTGTATCGTATCCATCCAAACCCTCCTTTAAATAATTGAGCTCATGCCACCATCTACAACAATAACATCTCCTGTTACATAATCTGAGGCAGCTGCCGCTAAAAATAACGCAACACCTTTTAAATCATTCTCAGAGCCTAAACGCTTTAATGGTGTGGCACTCATTAAATACTCTTGTCCACGTTCAATTAAAACATTTGACATTTTTGTTGGGAAGAATCCTGGTGCAATCGCATTCACATTGACGCCATATGGCCCCCATTTTACGGCTAAATCCTTTGTTAAGGTAATAACCGCTCCCTTACTCGCGTTATAGCCAATAGTATCCATAAAATCTGGTAATGTACCGCCTAGCCCTGCAATTGAGGCGATATTAATAATTTTGCCACTTTTTTTGCGCCAGCATTTTTTTTGCCAACTGCTTGACTCATTAAAAATGTACCGTTTACGTTAACATCAAATACTTTTTGCCAAGCCTCATATGGCATTTCAACAGCAGGAGTTCCCCAAGACGCTCCACTATTATTTACTAAAATATCAATATTGCCGAATGTATCGATAGTTTTTGATACCACGTTTGCTACATCGGCTGATTTTGTTACGTCGCAGGCAAGAGCCAAGGTTTGTACACCTAATTTCGCTAGCTCTGCTGCTACCTCTTCACATGCCTCTACCTTTCGTGAGCACAGCACTACATTGGCACCAGCCTCTGCAAAGCCTTGTGCAATTTGAGCACCCAATCCACGTCCTCCGCCTGTTACGATGGCTGTCCTTCCTTTCAAACTGAATAAGTCCAGTACCGTCATTTCACCAGCTCCTCTAATTTTTTTAGCATGTTTTTTCAGCTCCATCTTAGCAATGGTATTGCGATGCACCTCATCTGGTCCATCTGCTAAACGCAATGTACGAGAATTGGCCCACTGTGCAGCAAGTGTTGTATCAGGTCCAACTCCAGCAGCACCAAATGCCTGAATTGCTCGATCAATAACTCTTAAAGCCATATTAGGTGCAACCACCTTAATCATGGCAATTTCTGCTTTTGCTTCTTTATTACCCACTGTGTCCATCATATATGCTGCCTTTAGTGTTAACAATCTCGCCTGCTCGATATCAATACGAGACTCGGCAATTCGCTCACGCATCACACCTTGATCTGCGAGTGGTCTATGAAAGGCCCGTCGCTCTTGCACACGTATACACATTTCCTCTAATGCTCGTTCAGCAGCTCCAATAAGACGCATACAATGATGGATTCGACCAGGACCTAATCTTCCTTGTGCAATGGCAAACCCCTTACCTTCTCCCCATAATATATTGTCCACAGGGACGCGAACATTCGTGAACGTTACCTCCCCATGTCCTTCTGGTGCATGGTCATAACCAAAAGCCGTTAGCATGCGCTCTATTTTTACTCCAGGTGTGTTCATAGGAACGAGAATCATTGATTGTTGCTCATGGATAGGTGCTTCAGTGTCTTTATGTTTTCCCATAAAGATCGCGACTTTACAACGCGGATCTCCAGCACCTGTTGTCCACCACTTATGCCCATTTAAGATATAAAAATCCCCATCACGTTCAATGCTTGCCTCAATATTAGTCGCATCGCTTGACGCAACTGCTGGTTCTGTCATGGCAAAGCAGGAACGTATTTCTCCACGTAATAAAGGTTCTAGCCACTGTTTTTTCTGCTGTTCTGAGCCATACCGCACAAGCACCTCCATATTGCCTGTATCAGGTGCATTACAGTTAAAAACCTCTGGTGCAAGTAAAGAGCGTCCCATAATTTCACATAAAGGCGCATACTCTAAATTTGTTAAGCCTGCCCCATATTCACTATCTGGCAAAAATAAATTCCATAATCCTGCATCCTTTGCTTTTTGCTTTAGCTCTTCCATTATTGGTGGAATTGCGCCCCAACGATCCTCCATTGCATCAACCTGTGCTGCATACACTGCCTCATTTGGATAAATGTACTGCTCCATAAAATTAGTCAGCTGTGCCTGTAAATCTACTACCTTTTCACTATAAGAAAAATTCATAGAAAAGCCCCCTTTGTTTGAACATCACAATCAATTTCGCCTTAGCGTAATTGCGTCCGGATTTTAAATTGTTCTGACACGATGTCGGTATTTCGGTAATGCCACAGAACGTGGTGTTTTTACCGATGCAGGTCAGTTTGCCGTTTTCGTAGGATGCGAAGATTTTAGGCAAACATCCTTTTATTCATTCCTTTGAAAATCCGTGACAACCTGTAGATAAAAATGAATGAATGTTCATTTTATTTCTTACATTAAATGTTACCGCTATATTTCCTGTAAATCAATCATCTATTTCAGAAAAATTTGAATGATAGAGAAAATTTGGTCATTAATCAGCATTTTAGATAGATAGGGAAATTTTCAAAACAAAAGCATTACTTTTAGTGATTAGGGCTCAAAAAATTCCACTATATTTGCTAATAAGTGACGAATGGCAAGGGGTAAATGACGATTTTTTAGAGATATTAAATACACATTGCGCCGTAAATTTGGACCATCTATTTCTTTTTGTACAATAGTTTTTGCGGTAGGACCTTGTAAGTAATTTTCCGGTAGGATTGTAATCCCTAAATTTTCTCGAACAAGCGATACAGCCGTTTCAAAACGTTCAATTTCATATTGGATATTCATCTTTACGTTAGCCTGCTCAAACGCACTTAAAATATCAAGCCTTGTTTGAAATCCTTCTGTGCTAATGATAAATGGTTCATTGCATAAATCAGCAAACGTCAGTCGATCCTTTTCTGCTAATGGATGATTTAATGGCAAAACAGCAACAAGACGCTCTTCATATAAGCTCTGAACTTCTAGCTCGTCATCATCCATCCGCTGATTAGTAATAATTACATGTGTTTTATAGCTTTTTAGTGATTTTTTAACCCGCTTACTGCCTAAAATATCTACTAAGTGAATCATCATTTGTGGATAGTCTCTTTTATAGTTTGCAATAACTTTTGGTAGCCAATGCTTGATGGATTCCATTACACCTATCGTCACTTCACTTGTACCATGCACAATCACTTCATCCATTTCTATTTTTAAAACTTCCATATTTTTTTAAGATAACTTTTGCTCGTTCATATAAAAGCTCTCCTGCTTCTGTTAGTTGGAGATTTCTTGTATTTCTTTTCAATAAGGGTGAGCCAATCTCTTGCTCTAATTTCTTGATGGCATTGCTTAGGGAAGGCTGCGAAATATGCAATTTCTCTGCTGCCTTTGAAAAAATTCATTTGCTCTGTAACAGCAATAAAATATTGTAACTGTTTTAAATCCAACATAAA
>BBDJ01000006.1 GCA_001312325.1 Lysinibacillus pakistanensis
GTACCGAGGCGGAGCAGAAAAGCGAGCAAGCCGAGCAAAAAGAGATGAAATCGGAGCAGAAAAAGCGTCAAGTCGAGCGAAAAAGTACTGAGGCTGAGCAGGAAAGAGGACAAGCCGAGCGAAAAGATACCGAAACAGAACTGAAAAATGGGGTAAACCATCAATTTAGTAAAAAAAAAGCTCAAGCGAAACTGAAGTCCAGAGACGCCTGAGCTTTCTATGACAGAGATGTGATGACTAATCGTTTTTTAATTTCATTCCATCCAAGACGATTGCTGTGAATTGTGCCATTTGAGTAGCTAATTCAAAGTTTTCATTATGGATTAACCAATCGTAGACATTTGCTCGCATGCAGCGTTGAATGATTGCCTGTATTTGTGTTACTTGTAAATCAGGTCGGAACTCCCCTTGCTGAACTCCTTCTGCAATGTATGAATTGATAATTTGAAAAATTTTTCGCTGTGGACTGATTAAATAATGTTCTTGTTCTACATGATTTGTCATCGCAGCAGTATAGACTGTTCGTAGTAAATCTTTTCCTACCACATTTGTTAAATAGTTCATTTGCTCTTCATACAGTATTAATATTTTTTTCGCTTGCTGGTAAGGAATGGTTAATGGTCTTCTCTACAGTACTATAAAAACTATCCAGTTCTTTAAATTTTTCTAAAATCACATCATATTTAGATGGGAAATGCGTGTAAAATGTTCCTTTTGATACATGACATGCCTTTGTTATTTGATCAATGGAGACGTGCTCAAATCCATGTTTATTAAAGAGTTCTAAAGAAGTTTTTAATAATTTCTCTCTTGTTTCCAGTGCCTTTTTTTTGTCTATTAGTTAGTGATTCCATAGCTTCTTGCATTTCCTCCGTAAAATATGTTTCGTCTAAAAAAATCAGAAATATTAAATTTATAATTGACGAACTGGGATTTATTTGATTATGATTTAATTGACCGCAGTCAATGACTTTGGTCATCTAATATATCTTGTTATTCATGTTACGATAAATTGTTTGAATTGGCTAGTGCCCAACGAACAACAAGATAGTGTAGAAAAAGTAATATATTGAAAAGTCAATCTAACACCTTTAGTTTTTGAATTTTTTTAAATAATCTGAAATAATGAGCGAAATTTTAAAGGAGGATAACAATATGACAACGGTACAAGAGGTTAAAACATTAACGCATTTTATTGGTGGGAAGTTAATTGATGGGAAAAGTGGTCGTTTTGGTTCAGTATTCAATCCAACTACTGGAAAGGTCATTGCTAAGGTGCCACTAGCGAATGCTGAGGAAACGCGTGAGGCTATTGAAAAGGCACAGGTAGCATTTCCGCAATGGCGAGATACGTCGGTGTCTAAGCGTGCTGAAATTGTCCTAAGATTCCGTAATCTTATTACAGAAAATATTGAGGAGCTGTTGCAAATTATTTGTACAGAAAGCGGAAAAACTTTGGAAGATGCCAAAGGGGAAATTACACGAGGTTTAGAGTCCGTTGACTTAGCAATCGGTGCACCACAGCTAATGAAGGGGGAGTATTCCGTAAATGTGGGCGGCCAAATTAATGCTTATTCGGCAAAGTACCCTTTAGGTGTAGTGGCGGCAATTTCACCTTTTAACTTTCCAATTATGGTGCCTTTAGCACAAACAAGTATGGCTATTGCTGTTGGGAATGCTGTTGTGTTAAAGGCATCCGAACGTGTTCCGATGACTGCCTTATATGTCAGTGAGCTGTGGAAAAAGGCTGGATTACCTGATGGGATATGGACTGTGGTAAATGGTGATAAAGATGTAGTGAATGAACTATTAGAAAATCCGGCTGTACAGGCAATTTCTTTTGTTGGATCAACACCAGTTGCTAAATACATCTATGAAACAGGTGCCAAATACGGAAAAAGAGTGACAGCACTAGGCGGTGGTAAAAATAATATGGTTGTTATGCCAGATGCTGATCTTGAGCAGGTTGCGAATGCCTTTATTGGCGCTGCATATGGAGCAGCCTCTCAACGCTGTATGGCTATCTCAACAATAATGCCTGTTGGAAAGGAGACGGCAGATCAACTTGTCGAAATTCTAAGGGAGAAAATTGCTAACTTAAAGGTTGGATCCTATACAAATCCAGAAACAGATTTCGGTCCAGTTATTTCACAGCAATCAAAGGAGGCAATAATTGCTGCGATTAATCGAGGAGAAGCGGAAGGTGCCACAGTAGTTTGTGATGGGCGAGACCTTGATATTGTAAAAGAATCAGAAGGGTTTTTTTGTTGGGCCAACATTGCTTGATAATGTAAAACCAGGGATGGAAATTTATGAGCAGGAAATATTTGGACCAGCTCGTAATGTTGTACGTGTTGATTCTTTAGAGGAAGCTATCCAACTTATTAATCGACATGAGCTTGGGAATGGTGTAACAATTTTTACGAATGATGGGCTTGCAGCACGAAAGTTTACAACAGAAATAGATGTTGGAATGGTCGGTGTAAATGTACCAATTCCAATCCCTGTTGGATATCATAATTTTGCTGGATTTAAAGGCTCTCGCTTTGGTGAAGGGCATATGTTTGGACCAGATCAGGCACGTTTCTTTACAAAAACAAAAACAATTTCAGAGCGTTGGATGACTGGCCATACTACTTCTACATTTGCGTTCCCAAGCAATAATGATTAGAGCAGGAATTGGAGGAGCTATATTGAAAGAAAAGACTGTCTTTATTACAGGTGCAGCTCGTGGCATTGGTCTAGCCATCGCGCAGGCATTTGCAGAACAAGGTGCGCATGTAGTCATTACTGATAAGAATACAGAACTTCTACAAGAGGCAATCCAACAAAATCCTCAATTGACAGCCTTCACATGTGATGTGACAGATGAGCAGGCAATATGCGATGCGATTGATTTTACTGTTAAAAAAATTTAAGACTATAGATATTTTAGTGAATAATGCTGGGTTTCAACATGTTTCTTTAATAGAGGATTTCACTACAGAAATTTTCGAATCTATGCAAAAAGTAATGCTAGTTGCACCGTTTGTAGCTATGAAGTACGCATTACCACATATGAAGAAGAATAATTATGGACGCATTATTAATATGGCCTCTATTAATGGTGTTATTGGCTTTGCAGGTAAAGCAGGGTACAATGCAGCAAAGCATGGTGTGATTGGTCTTACGAAAGTAGCAGCGCTAGAGGTAGCTACCAATGGGATAACAGTAAATGCAATTTGTCCAGGATATGTGGATACAGATTTAGTACGACAACAATTTTCGGATTTAGCTAAAACGAGAGGGATAAAAGTAACCGAAGTATTAGAGCAAGTGCTTTATCCCCTCGTTCCTCAAAAACGTCTACTCGATGTAACTGAAATCACAGGTCTTGCCCTTTATTTAGCGAGTGATATGGCAAAGGGTGTCACTGGGCAAGCACTAATCTTAGATGGTGGATATACAGCACAATAGCATAGGGAGGGAGAATTATGATTCAAACAAAAACAATCTTTACTGTCCATTCGCCAGCAACTATTGTATATGGACGAGATGCCTTTGAGGAAGTTGGGGTATATGCAAAAAAGTTGGGGAATAAGGCACTTATTATAAGTGACCCTATTATGGATAGCTTAGGTTTTGTCAACCAATGTCGCACATATTTAAAGGCGCAAGGATTGGAAGCTGTTTCATATTTGGGTGTAACAACAGAGCCAGTAGATACGTATGTTGCTGAAGGACAAGATGTTTTGCAAGCTGAAGGCTGTGATGTCATCATTTCAGTTGGGGGTGGAAGCTGTATTGACACGGGGAAAGCGATTGCCGTTGTGGCGACAAATGGTGGCTATATAGGCGATTATATAAAAATGCAAAAAAATTGCAGAGCAAGCACTATCCCTCATATTGCAATCCCAACAACAGCAGGCACTGGCTCTGAGGCAACGGATGCAACAGTTATTACAAATACGCAAAATGATGTAAAAATGATGATCAAGCAACCTGCCTTTATGCCTACCATTGCGATTGTTGATCCCGTATTAACGGTTACCTCTCCCCCTGCTATTACTGCAGCAACTGGTATTGATGCTTTGAGCCATGCGATTGAGAGTTATTTATCTCGCTTAGCACATCCCTATTCGAATGTGCTAGCATTATCAGCGATGGAATCAATCGTCAATAATCTGTTTAGGGTATATGAACATGGTGATGATATTGATGCTCGGGAGGCCATGTCGCTAGGCTCCTTGCAGGCGGGCCTATCGTTCTCTAATGCGTCTGTTGCTTTAGTGCATGGAATGTCTCGACCAATTGGAGCTTTATTCCATGTACCTCATGGAATATCCAATGCTATGCTTTTACCAGTAGTTTTGGAGTTTTCTAAGGATGCCTGTATTAATCAACTTGCAGACCTCGGCGAATTTTTCAATAAGGATGGTAAATTATTAACGAAGGAAGAGCTTGCAGATTTAGCGATTATTTCTATTAAAGAGATGTGTAAAAAAAATGAGCATCGGTAATTTAAAACAATGGGGAATTGAGGAAGATGCCTTTTATGCGGCTATCCCAAAAATGACCGTTGATGCAATTGCTAGTGGAAGTCCAGGCAATAATCCTAAAATACCTACAGAAGATGAGCTAAGAGAACTTTATAAAATAGCCTATCATTATGAGTTTTAGTTAATTAAGTGATTAAGGGAGTTTTAAATAATTAATTGCTGAATGACGAACTATTCAAGAGTCTTGAATGGTTCTTTTTATGTAAAAAAGATTTATCAATTTTCCCTGACTATTTGCAGAATTAATATGACATATCCGAGAAAATATAGTAATATTTATATGAATCATCATTCATTTTTATAAAGGGGGAAATGGTATGTTGCAGGGGAAAACAATTATTATTACGGGTGGATCAAGTGGAATGGGACTATATATGGCTAAGAACTTTGTTGCCGAAGGAGCGAATGTTGTTATCACAGGCCGCAATGAAGAACGTTTAGCAGAGGCAAAGGCCTTTATTTTAGAGGCTGGAACTTCAATTGAGACTTTCCAAATGGATGTTCGAGTTCCAGAGCATGCAGAGGCGATGCTAGCATTTGCTGTTGAAAAATTTGGACAGGTTGATGGGCTTGTGAATAATGCTGCTGGGAATTTTATCGTACGCGCGGAAGACTTATCACCGAATGGCTGGAAGGCTGTTGTTGATATTGTGTTAAATGGTACATTCTTCTGTTCTTCTGCTGTTGGTAAGTATTGGATTCAGAATAATATAAAAGGATCCATTTTAAATATGGTTGCAACTTATGCATGGAATGCTGGCGCAGGGGTTGTTCATTCAGCGGCTGCTAAAGCGGGCGTCTTATCTTTAACGAGAACACTAGCTGTTGAATGGGGAAAACAGTACGGGATTCGAGTGAATGCAATTGCACCAGGTCCAATTGAGCGTACAGGTGGTGCAGAAAGGCTTTGGGAGTCAGAGGCTGCAGCTGCTCGTACATTAGATTCTGTACCGTTAGGGCGTACAGGAACCCCTGAGGAGATTGCTGACTTGGCAACATTCATGCTGTCTGCTAAAGCTAGCTATATGAATGGTGAATGTGTGACGCTTGATGGTGGACAATGGCTTAATCAGTATCCATTCTAAACAAAATAATTTGCATAATGAAGAGTCGGATTGACGCATACTAAGGGTAAAGAAAGGAGTTTTGCCAATGGGTATGTGGTTAATACCGGCTCTTATTGCCATTACAATCATTTCCGTTATTTCTTTTGTGTCGACATTAAGGATTGCGAAAATGACCTCTGAACGAAAGTCAGAAAATGATACACCGATTTCAGAAACGGTTGAAGAGTATGCAACAATGCTAAATCCTATTGTATGGGTTTATCTCATTTTTTTTACTTTTTTTAGGTGGTATGATTTTTTTATTACTGGAGTCAGGCAGGCTATTAAAATTGGTATCTTCATTCAGATGCATGTCTGAATGAAGGTCCCCAACTTACGACTTAGTTTAGTTCAAAACATTAAAATCATTCGTGGTTCTTTAAAAACTCTTCTCTACCTTGTCGTGGTCATAAAAGGAAAAGTTATGATATGATAAAAAGGAAGCACCCTGTTCTTCATAGTAAGAACAGTAAAGGAGAAGAAGTTCATGATTTCAACTAACAGCAAAGACTTATTAGCAATGCCAATTAGTGATTTTATTATTTCATCTGAAAAGGTTGCACATGTACAAAGTGGGAATAGTGCAGAGCATGCACTCCTTGTACTTACACGTACAGGGTATTCGTCGATACCTGTTTTAGATTTGAAATACCGACTTCAAGGGCTACTAAGCATGAAAATGATTACAGAATCCATTCTTGGACTCGAACATATTGAATATGAAAAGCTTCCTGATATTAAAGTGGATACAATTATGGAGAAAGATATTGCTGTATTAAAGTTAACAGATACTTTTCAGCGGGCTCTTGATTTAGTGATTAATCATGCCTTTTTATGTGTTGTGGACGAAGAAGGTACATTTGCAGGGATTTTAACAAGACGTGTAATTTTAAAGCAATTGAAAAAATATATTTATCTAAAAGAGTAGTAGGGTAAGAGGGGGACTCAGATGAAAATCATGAGACCCTCTTTGCTTGTATTGGAGGTTTACTGATTGATGGCAACAGAAGCTGAAATCTTAAAAGTATTAGCTGAGGAACGCAATATGCGAAAGGCAGCAGAACGTCTATTTTTATCCCAGCCAGCGCTTTCTCAACGTTTGCAAACGATTGAAAAGGATTGGGGAGCGCAACTATTTATTCGTTCGCAAAAAGGATTGACGGCAACACCTGCTGGAGAGCTAGTGATTGGCTATGCCACAGAAATGCTAAGTAAAAAAAGAAGAGATTTTTGAAACAATCCAATCATTGACAACAAAAGTAAATGGGACATTGAAAATCGCCTGTGCTTCGATTGTTGGGCAAAACTGGCTACCTAAAATATTGAAGGATTTTGTAGCAAAATATCCTGAGGCGAAGATCTCGCTTATGACAGGCTGGAGCTCTGAAATTGTGAAAGCACTGTATGAAGGAGAGGCTCATGTGGGGATTGTTCGTGGACAGGTTGATTGGAAGGGAGAAAAAAATTCATCTTTTTCGGGATACCCTTTATTTAGTTGATAAGGAATTAAAAACAATTGAAGATGTACTTTCTACAGAGCGACCTTTTATTCAATTTAAAAGTGATTCTAATTATTATCAAGAAATTCAACAATGGTGGCAGCAGCATTTTGCTTCAAATCCTAGACGACAAATTTTGGTTGATCAAATTGAAATCTGTAAACAAATGGCATTAGACGGCATTGGTTATGCAATTTTACCCTCCATCACTTTAAATGATCATGATGGTATTAATAAAATAGCTCTTACAAATAATGAAAAAGAATTTGGTTTAACGCGCGATACATGGTTAATAGGGTATGAATCCTCATTTGAATTGCGGCAAGTAGAGGCTTTCGTCGAAGTGGTACAAGATCATGCACGATGCTTGTTTGATTACTTGAAATAGAAAATATAAAGGCAATCTAGAGTAATAGCGAAATTACTTTCTGGATTGTCTTTTTAATTCTTAAGAGTTTATGAATATTCATGAAGATTGCATAAGAAATGGAACAAAATTCAATTTTAAACGTATAATTATGTAACCATTAATATTTATAGACAAAAAAGGGGTTGAGCTTTTGAAAAAAAACGAATATCACGGCACTCGTATTCCTATTTATGCTTGTTATTAGCTTTCTTCTACCTGTGGAGCAGGCAAAAGCAGCTGCAACGTTAGAGGTACAAGCTAAGGTAGGAATTACAGGAAAAGCAAAATATCAATCACTAGTGCCGCTTCAAGTAACCGTAAAAAAATAATGGTGCAGATTTTTCAGGAGATATGGCTATTAATGCTTCTAGCTCCTATGCAGCTGCATCCGCACTAGTATTGCCGATTGATATTGCAGCAGGAGAAGAAAAAAAACATTTGATTTTTATTTAGATGGTTTAGCTGATTATTCAGACGCAGATTTATTTGCCTTTTATGAGGGAAGCATTGAAAAGGGAAAAAAAAGTTGATTATAAAGGAACAAAACGAATACAAGGTAACTTTTTAGATCCGTCTTCTGTATTTATTTATACGCTAACAGATAAAAGTGATCGCTTATCAGCATTTTTACGCCTGTCTCAATTTGCTGCTCAAAACAATGTTGAGGTTTTTAATTTAAAGCAAATAAAAAAATTTTACATTACCTGATGATGCGCAAGGCTTTGCGATGGCGAACATTATTGTCATCGATGAAATTGCCATCGCTGATCTATCGGAAAAACAACAACAGGCTTTATTTAAATGGGTACAGGACGGCGGTACTTTGTTAGTGGGAGCTGGTGATCAAGTAAATGCAACAGCTGGCATATTTAAGGATCATTTACCGCTCACATTATCACAGCAATTGACAACCGTTTCCGCTGATAGCTTATCAAAAATATCAGGTGGGGGTATTTTTTCACAACCGATATCTGTTTTTGCAGCAACTGGAAATGAAGGAAGTTCACCGATATTAACAGACAATAATACCCTTCTAGCATCTAAGAAAAAGATTGGTAGTGGAGAAATTATTCAAACTGCCTTTTCATTAGGAGATCAACCACTCGCTTCAATGGATGGCTATGCAACATTAGCAGCAAAATTATTGGATATTCAAAGTCTTTCTCAGCAGGGATGATGGGGCGCGGTCAGTCAACAATGGATCGACTGGCTTATGAACTGAATGATGTAAACGAAATATTCCCATCCTTCGAAGTATCTGTTAGCTATATGTTAATCGTTATCATATTATATATTTTAATTATTGGACCGATTTTATATTTTATCCTAAAGAAAATAGACAAGCGTGAACAGGCGTGGTGGATAATTCCAATTATGTCAGTTGCGTTATCGATTGTTTTGTTCATTTTCGGTGCGAAGGATCGAATTGTACAGCCTCAAATTCAGCAATCAGCATTTTTTTAAAGTGAATGAAGATAGTAGTTTAAATGGCTATTATGTAGAATCCCTACTAACAAACAGAAGTGGTAATTTTGTTGTGAATGCAGATAAGGATACTAGTGCATTTGCGCTTCGTCGAAATAATAGTTTCACAGGAACAAGTGGAAATTTACATGAATCATCTTACATTAAAGAAAATGCAAATGGCTCTACTTTAACTTTACGTGATTTAAACTATTGGTCCGTTCAGTCCTTTGCAGGAAAAACATCGGCGCAAAACATTGGCAAAATGGATATCGATATAACGTTAAAAAAATGAAAAATTAACAGGGACAATTAAAAATAATTTTCCGTTTGCTTTAAAGGATATTACCTTAATCTCTGGTATTAAAGAAGTTAAGCTGGGCGATATAGAGGCGAATGGAACTCTTAAAGTAGATAAAGAGTTTACGGCGACTGTTCTTCAAAAGCCATCTACATTTACGAGCTACAATTATAATTATCCATCGAAGAAGGAAGAAGTAAATCCACTACGAATTGAGCGGATGCAAACTTTAGCACTGCCACTAGTTGAAAATGATAAGAGACCTGTTATAACTGCATGGGCTGAACAAGCCATTGCTGGTGTGGAGCTTGAAACAAGTGCCAAAATGTCACCTATTTCTTATTTTATTCAGCCGTTTGATGGCAAAGTAGAGCTATCAGGGCCATTTACGATGAAACGTAATAACTTTTCGTATTCAGTAAATCCTCAATCCGCTAATGCGTATTACGATAAAATAGATGAGCAATTAAATAATTGGTATATGTCAGATGGTTTATATGAGGTATCCATTGCAATGCCAGATAACTTTATGAGTTCAGTTCAAACATTAAATGAACTAACTGTTTCAAATAAGGATGTTAAGCGTATGCAATTGTCGATTTGGAATAATGAAACGAAAAATTATGAGCCATTAGTAGATACAAAACAAGTGTTTACAGAGAACATATCAAAGTATTTCAATGAAAATGGCGAGTTGCTTATGGAGATTAAATTTGGGCCAGATCAAACAGGTGAGCAAACAAAATTACCAGATGTAGAGCTGAAGGGAGTGGCGAAAAATAATGATTGAAATTCGTGATTTGACGAAAAGATATGGCTCCTTTACAGCTTTAGATCATCTAAATCTAACATTAGAAGAAGGCGTTGTTTTTGGATTTGTTGGTGCTAATGGAGCAGGGAAATCCACTACTTTCTCAATATTAGCGACCCTGTTGTCTCCAACTTCTGGTGAAGCACTTATTAATGGAAAGAGTGTCATTACAGAACCAAAAGAGGTACGAAAGCAAATTGGCTATATGCCAGATTTCTTTGGTGTGTATGATCAATTAAAGGTGGATGAATATCTAGATTTCTATGGTGCTAGCTATGGAATAGGTGCAGTTGAACGGAAGGTCCTTATTCCACAGCTACTTGAACTTGTGAATTTAACAAGTAAACGTTATGAATATGTAGATTTATTGTCGCGTGGGATGAAGCAACGTTTATGCCTAGCACGAGCTCTTATCCATGACCCAAAGGTATTAATATTGGATGAGCCTGCCTCGGGATTAGATCCACGTGCACGAGTAGAAATGCGAGATATTTTGCGAAATCTAAAATCAATGGGCAAAACGATATTAATTTCCTCGCATATTCTACCAGAGCTTGCAGAAATGTGTGATGAAATTGGCGTTATTGATAATGGAAAGCTTATTGCTCATGGCAATGTCTCTTCCATCCAGGCCCAGCTACAAGGTGAGAAACGTATTGTTATTAAGGTTACAGATCGAGTAAATGAGGTACGTGCTTTCTTAGAGGAGGACCCTTTAATCTCCTCGATAGATGTAATAGATAATCGCCTAGAAATAGCCTTTAATTATCGGGGAACAGATGCAGATCAAGTAACACTCTTAAAAAAAGGCAATCCTAGCGAATTTACCTATCTATGCATTAAGTGAAGAGGAAAAAGATTTAGAGGATGTCTTTATGGCGATTACGAAGGGAGCGGACAATCAATGATGGAACGATTTTATAATCCGGTACTCGTAAAAGAATTGAAGTTACGCTTCCGTTCTTTTAAAAGCTTCTCAGGATTGATGTTTTATTTAGCAGTACTTTGTATTTTTATAGCTGGATTTCTTCTACTAACTACTGGATTCACCGGTAGAGGCTTCTTTAGACCAGATACAAGCTTTATGATGTTTGCTGTATTAACTATTTTACAGATGGCTCTTGTCCTATTTATTACACCGAGCTTGACTGCTGGTGCTATTAGTAGTGAAAGGGAAAAGCAAACATTAAATATTTTACTAACAACAACACAAAGCTCTACACAAATCATTATTGGTAAACTTCTCTCTTCAGTAGCATTTTTAGTATTAATGCTAATCGCAGGGCTACCTTTATATAGTTTAGTATTTTTATTTGGTGGGGTATCACCATCTCAGTTAATTTCAATATTTTTATTTTATCTAGTAACAGTAGTTGCAATAGGTAGTATTGGGGTAATGTTTTCAACCATTACCAAAAGAACAATCGTTGCCATGATTGCAACATATGGTTCAATTATCTTCTTAGGTGGTATTACGGCATTTTTCTTCTTTTTAACAATGGCATTCCATCAGTCGGGGAATACCATAGGCACGAATACCTCCTATATGACATATTTCTGGGCGTCCATTAACCCAGGTGCATTGATGTTAACACTTATTTCACCCGAAATGGGAGACGCGCTTAGCGAACTTTCAGGCGTCAAATTACCTGTTTGGATTACGTATTTAATAGCGTATATCTTGATTATCGTTTTATGCCTAACAATCGCCATTAAAAAAAATTACGTGCCAACATGAAAAGTAACCGATGAGGAGGAAATCTTATGGAGCGTCGTAAGCAATTACGAAAATATATTCAACGTGCAAAGACAAGTTTAACAGTTGAAAGAAGTATTCCCATTGCACAATACGGTCTGTTTTTTGCTTTGCTTTCGAGTGCTTCTCTTGTCCTCGTCTCCAGATTATTTGTATGGCCATTTTACAGACAAACAGCATTAATAGTCTTTTTTTGTGGTTGTACTAGCGTCAGGCATATTTATGTGGTGGAAGCGTGCTAAAGAAAAAGAAGCATTGCATAGACTGGATGATTATTTTTTTACACAATGAACTAGTGACAGCCTTATCGTTTCAGGATGATAAGGATCCACTTATCCAATCACTGCTCACAAAAGCGGTACAAAACGCTGAAACATCCTTTACAAATTTTAAAGCGAGAAAAAAAACATTTATTCCGTTCAAAGGCACTAAGTGGAATTTTTGTGTCGACAGTTGTACTGGCAATTTTATATTTGTTTCCATCAGCCACACAAATGGAAGCCATCGAGGTAGAACAAGAAAAGGCTGTTATTGAGGACGTTAAGAAGGAAGTTGCCAAGCTTGAGAAAAAGGCTCAAACAAAAGACGTGAAAGAGCAGCTAAAAGAATTACAAAATACGTTAAAAGAGGCAGAAACGGCTGAAGAAGCATTACGTGAAGTCGTGAAAAAAAACAAAAGGAGCTTGCCTTAAAGGAGCAGCAATTAAAAGACAAGCAAACGACTAGCCAGGATGGTACCACGGAAGGCAATCGTTTATCGGAGGAAGATGTTGAGCAGTTGAAGGAGCTTGCCCAAATGCAGCAAGAGCTAACACAAAATGCTAATGCTACTCAGACAGCGATGAGCAAGCTTGGAAAACCAGCAAGTAATACATTGCAAAATGCTATTGCGAGTGCCAATAATGCTAATAACAGTCAGCAAAGTAATGCCAATTCGAGCCAAAATTCATCGGGGAATTCACAGTCAAGCAATCAACAAGGGCAGGCAAGCCAGCAAAGCCAAAGTAATTCTCAAAGCAATTCCCAGCAGGCAAGCAATAATCAGGGACAAGGTCAAGGAAAAGGAAAAGGACAAGGACAGGGTCAAGGACAAGGACAGGGTCAAGGACAAGGACAGAGTCAAGGACAAGGACAGGGTCAAGGACAAGGACAAGGACAAGGGGCAGGAACGGGCCAGGGTAGTCGTTCTTTATTAACGACACCAAATCGAATTGGAGGCTCAAGTGAGACATCAGTGGACGGTGGTGCACTAGGAGATGGCTCACATGTATCAGAGCAGCAAGGAAATGGGCCAATAACTAAGGGAACTGTCCGCCCATATGAGGAAGTAATAGGGTCCTATAAGGATAGCTATATTGAGAGCTCAGAACGATTACAATTACCGAAAGATTTACAAAACGTCGTGCAATCTTATTTCACGTCAATAGAGTCGCAGTAGGAGGAAAAGAAATGGCATTTACAGAGCAACAGTATGTTGAAATGAGTATGAAATTGCAGCAGGTGAAGGAAGAAATTCATCGCTTTATTGTCGGTCAAGAGGAAGCAATCGACTATACATTGTACGCGGTTCTAGCTGATGGTCACGCATTACTAGAGGGGCTACCGGGCTTAGGAAAAACGATGTTAATTCGTACAATTTCTGAGGTACTTGATTTATCGTTTTCACGTATTCAATTTACACCCGATCTTATGCCAGCAGATATAACTGGAACAAGTATGATTGAGCGAACAGCAGACGGTAAACAGCAGTTTACATTCCAGCCTGGTCCGATTTTTAGTCAGATGGTGTTAGCCGACGAAATAAATCGTGCAACACCTAAAACTCAAAGTGCATTGCTTGAGGCTATGGGAGAAAAGACGGTTACGATTTTAGGGGATACAAAAAGGATGGCTAAGCCCTTTTTTGTACTAGCTACGCAAAACCCAATTGAGATGGAGGGAACCTATCCATTGCCTGAAGCGCAAATGGACCGTTTTCTATGTAAAATACTTGTACCCTATCCTGAGAAAAGTGAGCTAATGGAAATTATGAAGCGTACAACTGGTGCTCAGGAAATTGGCCTACAAAAAATAATGAATACAGAGGCACTAATTGAGGCACAGCAAATGGTAAAGGAAATACTGGTTGCTGATGAAATGCTTGAATTTGCAACGGACTTAGTTGTCGCTACACATCCTGAAAGAGTCGATGCTATTGACGAGGTCAAGCAATATGCGATGTATGGTAGCGGTCCACGTGGTTTGCAAAGCTTAATAAAGCTAGCGAAGGCAAGAGCACTCATGAATGGGCGCTTCCATGTTTCTGTAGCCGATATTAAATCTGTAGCGAAGCCAGTATTACGTCATCGTATGCTGCTGAATTATGAAGGGGAGGCTTCAGGAAAAACAGCGGACGATGTGATTGATGTTATTTTAGAAAAAGTACAGCAAGGTGTTAGTAAGTGACGCAAAAAAATACTATTGCCTGAAGATTGGTTAGCGAAAATTAGTCGCTTCCAATTAGCGACGGCCTCCAAATTGCGAGGGCAGCATAAAGGCTCGCACCGTTCGCAGCGCTTCGGGGCATCACTCGATTTCTCAGATTTTCGTGAATATCACTTAGGTGATGATGTACGGCAGGTCGATTGGAACGTATTTGCAAGAACGGATAAATACTTTATAAAAAGATTTTTAGATGAACAAGAGATGCGTGTACACATTTTGCTAGATACCACTAAATCCATGGGGGATGATACTAAATGGACATTTGCTCGTCAAATTGTTGCTTCTCTTGGTTTAATGGTGCTTGGTCGTGACGATCGTTTATCCTTTTCTTTTGTACAAGATGAGATGAAGCCGCCATTTCGCCGTAAAGGCGCTATGTATCGACGCGCTTTTTTTACAAGTCATAACGGATATACAAGAAGCTGATTACACAGGAAGCTTTGCACAGGGAGCTTTAAGAGCATTACCAAAAGATAGTACAGTGCTATTTATTGTTACAGATGGACTAGAGTCAATTGAGGAATGGGAGCAACTGTTAAAAAGATTACCGCGATATGCAGGGGATGTCCGTATATTACAAATTGTCACGGAGGAGGAGCTCTCTCCTTATTACACTGGTGATGTCCGCCTATTAGATCGTGAGACTGGCAAAGATGTCAACGTTACAATGTCCTCTAAAGTTTTAGACGCATATATGGCACGACGTTTATTGCATGAAGAGGAATTCGAAGCTATTTGTCAACGCTTTGGTGTTCGAAAATTACAGCTTAAAGTGGAGGATGGATTACAGCATGCCATCTTTCAGCAATTATTAAAAGCACATTGGATTAGGTGAGGTGAGCCGTATTGGGCTTTAGTCAAATACTTTTTAGCTGGACGGCCATCATCCCGGTCATTGTCCTACTATATTATTTCTTTCGAAAAAAATATATCGATCAAACCGTATCTTCTACGCTTTTTTGGTCGGAAATTATGCAGGAAACGCGTGTATCACCATACTTAAAGCAACTACAAAAAAAATGCTCTGCTCTTTTTGCAACTTCTAGCACTTCTTTTATTGGTACTAGCCCTAATGAACTTATGTTAAAAAATCAACAATTGTAGGTGCACAGACAATTTTTATTGTGGACACGTCTGCAACAATGCTTGCGGGGAAAGAGCAGTCAACATTTGATGCACATAAAAAGGAAATGTTATCTTTGGTGGGTCAACTCAATGGTAGACCTGTGACGCTTATTACAACAGGCAATACACCGAAAGCTGTGCTACAGCAGGTGACAAACACGAAAGATATTGAAAAAGCGATTCAAGAGCTGGAAGTAACCTATGAAACAGCGCAAATGAATAAGGCACTTGATGTGGCACAGGCTTTTGTTGGAGATGTACCAACATCCATTTATGTATTTACTGATGCGCTTGATAAAAAGCACTTACCAATGGAAAAAGATACAGTGAAATGGATTGTAAAAGGCTCTGCTAAAGATTTAAAGAATGTTGCGATTACACGTTTTGCTGCAACTACAGATGGTCAAACCACAATGGCATTGGTGCAACTACAAAATGATACTGATTTGGAGCAAAGGACTACTCTTTTGTTGCAAAATGCAGAGAATAATAAGGTAGTGTCGGAAGATATTACATTGCCTCCTAATGAAGCTGTGACAAAAACTTTCAAAGATTTACCGTTAGAGGATACATTGACGGCTACCATTGCTGTAGATGATGATTATACTGTCGATAATTCACAAACAGTTTTACTACAAACAACAACCTCAAAAATAGTGGTCGATCAAAGTTTGCATCAACTCATTCAAAAAGGCTTTCAAACAATTAATAGCAGTGTCAAGATTATTCCGTCTTTACAGATAGCTGATAATCAAGAAGCGACCGTAGTAACTAACCAAACAGCACTGCTCAAAAAGATGGACAAACCTATAGTATTATTTGGTCGTGATGATGCCGAAAAAAATTGAAGCAAAGGGCGAAGTAAATACAACAAGTGATGCATTGTTTGCATTTAGTGAGCTAAAAGATATTTATGTCAGCACTGTATATCCTGGGTTTGATAATTATAAAACAATTGCATCGGTTGGAGATCATCCCTTTATACAACGTTCGCCTAAAGGTGATCTTGTCATATTAGCTGATATTGCAGATACAGATTGGCCTCTGCACCCTTCATTTCCATTATTTTTGTGGAGTGCGGAACAGCAGCTTTCAGAATCGATTGGTTCACTTGGTATTTTTACGCCGAACGAGCAACGTGCAGTTGCTTTGAAACAGGGCGATTGGAGTGTATATTCGCAGGACGATCAGTTTTTATCGTCCATAACAAATGGCTTATTAACAGCTCCAATGAAGCCAGGGATTTATACAGCACGTTCAGAAGATGAAGAAAAGCGCTTAATTGTCCAGCTTCAAGCACAAGAGCGTGTTATCCGAAAAGGAACTAGCTATACATTAGGAGAGCTCAAGGAAAATGGCAAAGAAGAAATAGCAAAAGCTTCACTTGTACCTTGGCTTATTCTTATTATTTTACTAGTACTTGTAACAGAGTGGGAGGTGCAACGACGACGTGGATTTACGAATTGATATGCCATTAGCATTGTTGCTTTTACTCCCAATATTTATGTATTTTGGCTGGACCTATTGGCGGGAGCGTCAGCGCTTGAAAAGGAGCATATCACAGTGCTAGGAATTCGTATTCTAGCAGTCATTTGCTTAGTTTTTGCACTTGCAGGTCCTTATATTTTATTACCTATAAAGGAAGAGCAAATATTATTTATGGTAGACCGTTCTGCTTCTATGAATGGCACAGACGGTGAGATGGCTAATTTTATAGAGGAAAGTTTACAGTCGAAAAAGGATGAACAGCTTGCAGGGATTTATTCTTTTTCATCAACACTACAGACAGAAGCAATTTTATCGAAGACATTAAAGGAAGTGCCGAAGTTTACAAACATAGAAGCAACAGATCAAACAAATATTGAACAAAGTCTACAGCTTGCTTCGGGGATTGTTAATTCGAAAAAGGCAACACGATTGGTACTTCTAACAGATGGTAATGAAACAAAGGGCAATGCCTTAGAGTTTGCCTCGAAATTTAAAGGGTCCAATATAAGCGTTGATGTTGTTCCATTTCATCAACCAGTTTCTACAGATGTATCATTGAAAAGCTTTGTAACCCCACAGGTTGCATATGTGGGTGAGCAGCAGCAATTAGTTACTGAGGTTCATGCAACAGCGGCTAATAAAGGTGAGCTTTTATTATATGAAAACGACAAACTTGTTCACCGAGAGGCTGTAGAGCTTGCACAAGGCTCCAATGTATTTACCTATAAACATACCGCTACAGCAGAGGGGCTTGTTAAGTATGAAGCTGTTGTACAGGTAGAGCAGGATGCCATATTTGAAAATAATAAACTAACCAGCATTACAATGGTGCAAAGTGAACCACATTTATTAATTGTTAATGGTTATGATAGCGCATCACCTATAGCAGCCGCTCTTGGTAGACAATCCATTTCCTTTGATGTTGTAGATGCTCAAAGTTTGCCAAATGAGCTTTCAAGTTATCTACAGTACAATGCCATTATTTTTGATAATGTGCCAGGACATTTAGTGGGCGAGGCCAAAATGAATGTGATTGAGCAGGCAGTCAAAAACTTTGGCGTTGGCTTTACGATGGTAGGGGGCGAAAATAGCTTTGGCTTGGGCGGCTATTTTAAAACACCAATTGAAACTTTACTACCTGTTGAAATGGAGATTAAAGGAAAGGAACAATTGCCTTCATTAGGACTGGTTATCGTGCTTGACCGCTCTGGCAGTATGTATGGATCGAAGCTAGAGCTAGCTAAAGAGGCGGCGGCTCGTTCTGTTGAAATGCTACGAGATGAAGATACGCTCGGCTTTATTGCCTTTGATGATCGACCTTGGGAAATTATCGAAACAGGTCCACTTAACAATAAGGAAGAGGCTGTGGATACGATTTTATCCGTAACGCCAGGCGGTGGGACAGAGATTTATGGATCTCTCGCTAGGGCCTATGAAAACTTAGCAGATTTAAAGCTACAGCGTAAGCATATTATTCTATTAACAGATGGACAGTCACAGTCAGGGAATTATGAAGACTTAATCGCTGAAGGAAAAGAGAATGGTGTAACATTATCTACTGTCGCGATTGGACAGGATGCAGATGCCAATTTACTTGAAGCGCTTAGTGAAATGGGTACCGGACGATTCTATGACGTTGTTGATGAGCAGACAATACCTTCTATTTTATCCCGTGAAACGGCAATGATTTCACGCACATATATTGAGGATAATCCCTTCTATCCAACCATCTACAATGCATCTGGTTGGAACACGTTATTTGCAAATGGTGTACCTCAAATGAATGCTTATATTGGAACAACAGCAAAGCAGGGGGCCTCTGTCATTGCTGAAAGCGAGAAAGAGGATCCAGTACTCGCGCAGTGGCAATATGGTCTTGGTAAGACATTTGCCTTTACTTCTGATTCGACAGGTAAATGGACAGGTGACTGGGCAAGATGGCAGGATTGGGGAACATTTTGGCAAACGCTTATTTCACAAATGCTCCCAAGCTATAATGATGTTGCCTACGACGTACGTTTAGAATCGGATGGTTCATTTGTTATTACAGATCCTACCAATGAAGCAGCTTTTTTTAGATGTCGTTGCTGTCAATGAAGCAGGAGAAGAACTTGAAACACAGCTTGAAGCTATTTCAGCCTCTCAGATTCGAGCAGTTGTACAAGCGGAGCCAGGGTTAATTTTCTTCCGTATCGCTGATGAAGATCAAGCTATTTTTCAAGCGGGTATAAGTGTACCTTACAGTGCTGAATATGAGTTACGACCTGTAAACGATAAGCTGGTGGAAGAACTGACAAAGCAAACGGGTGGCTCTGTTTTGAAAGAACCGAAGGAGGTATTTCGTGAATTTACGAAGAAAGGCGCAGATCGTCAAAATATAGCAACATGGCTTATATTAGCAGGTATGCTATTGTTCTTCATCGATATTACAATCCGACGCTTTGGCTGGAGCTTCTTTACTAAGTCGAAGAAAAAAAGAGCAGCTTGTTGAAAATAAAACCACACAGGCAGAGGATACAAATGTTGCTCAGCTATTAAAGGGCATGAAGAAAAGATAATTTGGATTAAATGACAGTGCAAAATAAATGTTTATTTTGCACTGTTTTTGCGTTTTAATAGTGAAAAGGAAGAAGCTCTAGTTCAAAGGGAAACCCCCTGCTCAAAAATGGACAGGAGGGAATCCTTACCCTGGAAAATTTAACGAAAATTTTTAATAAGTGCAGTTTTTCGTAAACTACTAGCAATTGCCACACCAAAAATAGCACCAATAATACTAGAGGTTAAAAAGGCAGGCATGAAAAACATTGCTGCTACGGATGTCCCCATTAAGATATATGCATATGGTACTGCAATGAGGGAGGCGATAATCCCAGTTCCTACTATTTCACCAACACCTGCTAGCCAAGGCATACCACTGTATTTATAAGCCAGTGCTGCACAAAATGCGCCAATGACACTGCCAGGAATGGCTAATAGGGAGCCTGTCCCTGTTAGAATACGAATAATCGCTGTAACAAGAGCAATGATAACAGTTGGTATTGGTCCGAGTAGAATGGCACCGATGACATTGATGGCATGTTGTATCGGATATGCGCGCGCAATCCCTGTTGGAATTGAAACAAAGGTAGAACCTGCTATGCAATTGCCACTAATAAGGCCATGATTGTTAATTTTCGAACTGACATAAGTTACACTCTCCCTTGAAATAAAAATGAATAGTTATCGCCGCTAAACTGGCGAGCACAAAAAGGCCGCTCCCTAAAAACAATAGGAAGCGGCCTTGCATTTACATTTCAAAAAGCAAGATGTCGCCACTTCCCTCCGCTAGTATGAACTAGATCAGGTTCAAAGGGTCCGTATATGATCATATACGTCTCAGCCTTTTAAAGACTCCCCTAGTGGTAATAATTATTCAATTTCTGTTTAGCATTGTAACAACATAAATGTATCATACTACTAATAATAGTCAATAACTTTTCAGATTATTTGGAATCGGGCTGCATAAGATGCGGCGCTTTTTTTCATTGTCCAGATAAGGGCAAGGAAGAAGCAAGCCATCAAAATAATAGCACCAAATATATAAGGGCTATTCATATTCCAATCAAATAAAATACCTGCCAATGCTGGACCAATCATATTCCCAAGACTCATATAAGCATTATTCAGACCTGCTGCAAATCCTTGCTCATTTTCAGCAAGTTTGGAGATCAGTGTGTTAACAGCAGGACGAATTAATGTTGTGGCTGTCGAGAAGATTGTCGCAACAACTAAAATAAGGGCAAATCCAGATACAAATAATATTAAGTAGATAGATATGGCTGCAATAAATAAATTGACTAATACGACCTTCATTTCACCGTAGCGATTAAAGAGTGGTGTAATGACAAACATTTGTACAACTACACCAAAAGCACCACCCACCACTAGAATAATAGCAATATCCCCAGGTGTATAATGAAACTTTTCTGTAACAAATAATGATAAAGTCGTTTGGAAATTAGCAATTCCGAACGAGAATACCATCATAATAATGAGCATAACAAAGTAAGGCATATGTACTGAACGTACCATTTGTTTCGCGAGATTGTCTTGCTTATGCATTTTTTTGTGCTGCGTTTGGTTTGGTAGATGGTAATAAAAAGAACGATAAAATAGAAGCCAAAATAGCCGCAGCTCCAGCTGTATAAAATGGAAAATGTAAGCTAACATGTGATAAGAAACCACCAATACCGGGTCCTATCATAAAGCCAAGAGACATAGCAGCACCAAGCATACCCATCCCTTTTCCTCGTTCTTCATATGTTGTAACATCTGCGACAAATGCCATAATAGGAGGTGCAACAAAGGCTGATCCAAGGCCACCTAAAAAGCGTGCTAAGAAGAGCATCCACACTTCTGTAGAAAGTCCAAAGCCGATTTGAGCAAGTCCAGTTAGTATAAGTCCGAAAATAATAAGATTTTTTTCGACCATACTGATCCGAAAGATTCCCAGCAATTGGAGAAAAAAACGAATTGAGCGAAGGCGAACGTTGCAATAAGCATACCTAGAACTTGTCCCGCAGCACCAAATATTCTTAAATACTCGGGCATTACAGGAATAATAATCCCAATACTCCCCATTGCGATAAACATATTAAACATTAAAATATACAAAGCCGCCTTATTAGACTTCTGCTGGGTCATCGAATACCCCCCTTTTTCTAATCAAATATAGTACAGTCTATCACAAAGAAAAATGGTTTGCTAATAGTTAGGATTACACGAAATAGTGGACCAATGGTTTATTCTTAAACTACTAAATGACAAATATTTTGCAATAATAATGTAGTGTTCAATTTGTAAATTCCACAAGTTTTTTTTGTGGAATTTACTTTTTTTTCTTGTATTGAATTAGGGGTTACATCATTTGTTCTTATGTTAATCTTTTTATATCAACTATATTACAAAATTTGTAATAATTAGTGATTGGTATATGGTTGATGTACCTTTAATAATTCCTGTGTAACGGCTTACTATTGGTTCTTTATTAGGCAATCATAAGCTGAGAATCCGAGAGAAATTGATATTAAAAAGGAGAGGAAATGAAATGGTAACTATTCAAGCAGCAATGGAAAATTTAAAAGAATTAGGTATTAATCCAGTTACAGCAGTCATTGGGTCAACTCAACAGTTATTTCAGTGGGATGAAGAAAAAGTTAATGAATTAAAGGGTTATTTAATCTCCCAAAATTTTAAATATCATTATGAAAACAATAGCTTTTATCGAATGCTATGCGAGGATAGCGGTGTAACACCTGCAGATGTACAAAGTTTAGGTGATATACAAAAAAATCCCACTTATCCCAGTAACAAGCTTTAAAAGACCTGACTCTCATTTATTATTATCAACATCTTTAGAGAATATTGAATTTGAAATGCGAAGTACAGGAACTAGTGGTATCCCAAGTATATCAAGAAGGGATGCGGAAACATTAAACAATTGCGTATTTAGTATATATGCAATGTATAGAGAGATGTTCGCTTTCTCTCGTGGTGCTGGTCTCTTCTTATTCCCATCTCCAGAAGAAATGCCAGAGATGGGAATGGTAAAAGTACTAAACATGCTCTCAGGCTTGTTTGACGCAACACGATGTCTTGTTAAGAGAGCATCCTTCAAACCTAAAGAGGCAATAGAAACTTTAGAAAAATGGCAAAACATTCATACGCGGCACATCATAGGACCACCATTTTTAATTTATAAATTGGTTAATTATTTAAAAACAAATAATATTCATTTGAAGTTGGATCAAAAGACGATGATTATCAATCTAGGGGGCTGGAAACGCTTCTCTGGTATGGAGATACCTCGAGAACAATACAATAAAGAATGTGCTGAATTTTTAGGTATTCCTGAAGAAAATATTAGAGATATGTATGGATTGGTTGAATCCAATATCTTAGCTATCGAGTGTGAGAAGCATTCTAAGCATGTACCACCTTGGGTTCATTTTTCATTAAGAAATCCCAAAAATTTAGCTGAAGAGGTGCCACAAGGAAAAAGAGGTGTTTTAGCTATATTTGACCCTACGTCCTTGTCATATCCAGGATTTATTCAAACAGAGGATTTAGTGTATTTAAAAAAGGAAAATACGTGCGAGTGCGGAAGAAACGGTCAAAAGGTGGTATACCTTTCTAGAGTAGCGGGTGCAGAAATTGGTTGCTGTGCTATTAATTTAGAGAAGCATATGGATGCCGCAGAAGCTAAAAGTGAAATGGCAGAAGTTTAAGAGAGGATCTAAACATGTACAATTCTATCATTGTTGATTATTTTAGCAACCCTCGACATTCAGGTGAACTAACTGATGCAAATATGGAATTAAAAATTGGTAACTCTGTTTGTGGGGATACAATTTTCATGAGTGTAAAGGTAGAAGATGGGGAAATACTCGATGCAAAATATAAAGCATATGGTTGTGCAACATCTTTAGCAACAGCTGATATATTTGCAGAATTTATCATTAATAAATCAATAGAAGAAATTAAGCAGCAACCACAACATGAGATTGATAAAATGCTAGGGGAGTTGGAGCCTCCTCAAATGCATTGTTTAAATATTTTACATGAGTTATTTGAGCAAATACGTTCGGCAGCTTAGGAGGCTTTTATGATAGGAAGGTATTTTGATTATAATGCCACTACTCCTCTTCGGGAGGAAGTGGCTTCTACTATGATAGAAAATATAATGCTATTTGGTAATCCCTCTAGCACCCACTCCTTTGGGCAGTTAGCGAAATTAAAAATGGAAGAGGCACGCTTACATGTTGCTACATTAATTAATGCAGAAGAAACAGATATATTTTTTTACTTCTGGTGGTACAGAGTCGATTAACACTGCATTGAAAGGACATTTCTTGTCAAATGATAAGCGCCCCTTTCATATCATCACTTCTAAAATTGAGCATGCTGCAACCTTAGAAGTATGTCGATATTTATCTACCCTTGGTGCTGAAATTACCTATTTACCTGTTGATACGAATGGCTTCATAGCTATTGAAGATTTAAAAAAACGCTATACAAGAGAATACAGCGCTTGTTTCAATCATGTTTGCCAACAATGAAATTGGCTCAATTCAACCAATTCAAGAGATGGTGAGAGTTGTTAAAAATATCAATAGCAATATTATCTTTCATGTTGATGCTGTACAGGTGATAGCAAAATCCAGATTGATGTACGGGACTTAGGAGTGGATGCATTATCGATGGCTGCCCATAAAATATATGGTCCTAAGGGCACAGGTGCATTGTACTTGAAAAACGGTGAACGTAAATTAGATCAGCTTCTTCATGGCGGTGGACAAGAAAAAGGTTTTCGTGGTGGCACAGAAAATCTATTAGCTATTATTGGTTTTGGTAAAGCCTGCGAAATGGCAAAAGAAGAGCTAATGCAAAATGCTAATAAAATAATCGCATTAAGATCCTATTTCCTAGATAAATTAGAAAATTCGATTGAACACTATGAAATTAATGGGCCTGTGTTAGGTGAGGATTTATTACAAAATACTATTAATATATCTTTTCTGAATATTCGAGCAGAAGCATTAGCGGTTCTATTAAGTCAAACATATGGTATTGCAGTATCTATTGGCTCTGCCTGTAGTGCTGATAAGGCTAATTTATCTCATGTATTGTTAGCACTCGGCCTGTCTGAAGATCGAATAAAATCGTCTATTCGTATTAGTTTTGGTAATTACACGGATTACAAGGATATTGATTATTTTATGGAAAGTCTTAAAGCATCTGTTAACCGTCTACGAAGTATGCTCCCTGTTGGATAGAAAGGAAGCGATAAGATGGAGAATTTAAAAATCGTAGCACCTGTGCGATCAAAATTTATGATGGAAGAAATGATAGAGGCCGGTGCCAATGAAATATATTTTGGCGTTTCAACTCCGCTTTTTCAACAGCTATCATTTGATAACAAATTTCAAACAGTAGCAGATTATCCTGCTCACTTTTCAGATTGGGAGGAAATAGACGACATAATTGCTTTAGCAAAAGCAAACAATCTTAGAGTTATATTTATGGCCAATACTCCATACATCCCAACTGGCTTTGAAAAAGACTATCAAAAGCATGTTAATAGAGCACTTGAAAAAGGTGTAGATGCTATAACAATATCTTCAATACAATCCTGTCATTTACTTAATTCTTTGGAAAAGAACATCCAAATTATTTCAGGCTCACAATTAGCACCAGTTAATAAATATGGAGCCGAGCTATTGAAGGAATCAGGTGTCAAAAGGATAACATTGTCGCAATCAATGACATTAGAAGAAATTCACGAACTTCGGGATTTAGAGATGGAACTGATGATTACAGGGAATTTTGGCACTGGCAGTATGGCTGGGAACTGTCGTTTATGGGAAAGCCCAAATAATCTTGAAATTGGGGAAGGGATCAGAACTCTATATCGAGTTTTATCTCCATTAAACACACACAGTAATCAGCAGCATTTTTTAGATAGTGCAACTGATTGTAGTTTGTGTAATCTAGAAGATCTAGTTTCTGCTGGTGTTACTGCCATAAAATTTCTTGGAAGGGAAGCCCCTAATCCAGTGACATTAGCGATGGTTGTGAATATATTTAATGAATGGCGAGAAATGGGTATTTCAGGCTTATCAATAGATCAAAAGATGAAAATAACGGAGCAGGAGCAGCTCATGTGGGTCATGAAATGGGTGCCACGCTTTTGTGAAAAATGTCGATGTACTTATAAACCAACTGCAATTACAAAAACATACATTTAGGTGATGCATAATTGAAAACACCAGTAAAAGAGCTAAGAATTCATCATGATTATTTATTTACATTAACGGATGAAGTATTAGACAGTTATCAAATTGTTTCTTTAGGGCATTCAGGCTGCCATTATAAAATGGTTGGTCTTGAAGATCAGCATGTACAATTTTTATTGGAACGCGATAAAAAAAATGAAAATTGAAATGCCTATATTGTTTGAAGCCTCGATGAAAAGATTTATTGCAGAAATGCAGCGCTTTTTCCATTATGAGCTAAATTTGATTGTCAATGATTGGGGAACAATGCGTTATTTAGCTCAACAGTCTTTACCTCCAAACATCTCTTTATCATTAGGTAGGCAACTAATTTTTAGCTATGGGAACTGCCCATGGTATGAAGATATTTTGCAATATGAAGAGCAGGCGACGAAGGAACAATTTTTACAATTAAATATTGCCAATCCATCTATGATCAGGCTTATGAAAGAAAATGGTGTTACGGAAATTGATGTAGATGTCAATATTCATATGGAAAATTCTGTGCAATTGCTTAGAGATGAAGGAATTAAAGTAAATGGCTTTTTAAATTATCCATTGGTGTCCACTTCTAGATCCTGTCACACACTTCGACTTCATGCAGAGCAAATTGGAAAATGCCAACATTTATGTAATAGTGGTATCTTAATCGAGCCAAGAGAACGATGGAATCGATTTGAGGATACAACCATTAAGATTTCAAGAGAAGGTCGAGAAAAAAATAGGGAATCTTATTATTTATGGAAATATGGTAGTTCAGGATATGAAGAAACTAAACGAAAGCATACCTTTTGAAGTGGATTCATTATGCGATGATGCCAGATTTTCACCCATACTATTAAAAGAGGAGGCAATAAATTGAGTACTATACAAGAAAAAAATTTTACGCAAGATCTTTTGACGAAATTGGATGATATTATCGTTGATTTTGTTGCCCCAAATGCTGCACGAATTGATAGAGAACGAGAGTTTCCAAGAGAAAATATTACCGAGCTTGGACGGGAGGGTTTTTTTTAGGCTTAATCATTCCTCAGCAGTTGGGCGGTTTAGAGGCTCCATTATCCCTTTATAAAGAAACAGTGATTAGACTGGCTCAAGCTTGTGCTTCTACAGCACTTGTCTATGTGCAACATATGTCAGCAGTTTCTATTTTATTGTATGGAAAAGAAAATGATTATATAAAAAATATTTTAAGTAATATAGGTAAAGGTCAATGTCTTACGACAATTGCACTAAGTGAAGCTGGATCTGGCTGTTATTTTTTTCTTACCAGTTAGTCAGGTAAATGAAACTGACAAAGGGCTTCGATTAAAGACCAATAAAATTATGGTGACTAGTGCTGGAGAGGCAGATGTGTATGTCATTAACTCTAAAGCGACTTTCGCGAAGAATTCAATGCAAAGTAATTTCTTTGCTGTAGCTAGCGAATATAATGGCATTGAGGTTGGTGGGAAATGGGAAGGTATGGGACTAAGAGGAAATCAAAGTGCACCATTAACTATAGATACTTACTTAAATAAACAGATGCTAATTGGTGAAGAAGGAGAAGGCTTTAAAATTACCCGTGAGGCCCTGCTTCCAATGGGGCAAATTGGAATTTCAGCAGTCAATATTGGGATCGCCAAGGCAATATACAATGAATCGGTAAATTATGTGAAGAAACGATTTTATACACATATCAATACAAATCTTTCTGATTTTCAAAGTATTCAGCAAATGATCGGAGAAATAAAGGTACTATGCGATCAGGCAGAGACAGCGTTAAATGTATTTGTTCAACGGATGGAGAACAAGGAAGTTGATATGGTCAGTACATTAGAGGTTAAGGTAATGGCCTGTCAAACAGTATTACAGGTGGCAGAATTAGGCTTAAAAGTTTGTGGAGGGCATGCCTATTCCGCTAATACACCGATTGAGAGGTATATTCGGGATAGTATGGCAGGAACAGTCATGGGACCGACGCCAGATGTTCTAAAGGAATTGATTGGGAAAATTGTATTGGATGTCCCGACTCAATTATAAATTCATGGAACAGATGAAAGAGGGTAGACAATGTCAAATCAAAATAAGCCTATATACGGGGGTATGAAGCAGGTATTAGCGGTAAGCCTTGGTTTATTTTTAGTTTTTTTAGACAGTACCGTAGTAAATATTTCACTCCCTAATATTATGAATGATTATGAAATTAATTTAAGTGTCGCTTCTTGGATTATCAATTCTTTTGTGCTAACGCTCGCTATTTTATTAATTACTTTAGGAAAAATTGCAGATTTTTTTTGGCAGAAGAAAAATCTTTTTAATTGGCGTTATTATATTTGCCATAAGCTCATTATTATGTGGAATGGCCCCTACTGTAGAAGTTTTAATTGCTGCTAGAGTTTTACAAGGCATTGGAGGGGCAATGATTATCCCAACTAGTATGATGCTAGTAAGGACAGCGGTACCAGCAGAAAAAAATGGGGCTTGCCATGGGAATATGGGGAGCTGTTGGTGCACTTGCTGTAGCTATTGGTCCTAGTCTTGGAGGTGTAGTGACAGATTTTATTAATTGGCGTTGGATCTTTTATATCAATGTTCCAATTATTATTGTAGCCTTTCCATTTATCCTATTAGCTTTTAAAGGATTTAAAGATATCAAATCTCCATTTAAATTAGATGTGCTAGGTATGTTAGTCATTAGCGTGGCACTCTATTTTTTTAACTTATGCAATATTGCAGGGTGAGAAATTAGGGTGGAATTCAACGACAATATATATTTACTTTTCAATAAGTATCTTAGCCACACTATTATTTATTTTTATAGAAAAGCGGGCAAAGGTGCCATTAGTGGATTTTTCAATATTTAACAATAAACATTATTTGGGTGGCATTCTATCTAATTTTTTTAGGTGGCATTTTGTTAATGGGTACTTTAATTTTGTTACCTGTTTATCTGACACAAGTAAAAGATTTCACAACTCTTTATGCATCATTTCTTATTACACCTTTATCGGCAGTCATGTTAATCGTAGCACCAATCGTAGGGAGAATAATCGATAAAATTGGCTATCAAGTCCCAATGCTTTTTGGTTATGTTTTTACTGTCACAGGTTTTATTTTCCTCTTAAAATTAACACCAGATACTGAATTCCCAATGCTTATTACGATGATGTCCTTATTAGGTACTGGATTGGGTATCATCATGGTTACAAGTGTAACAGTGTGTACGGTTTCTGTTTCAGAAAAGCATGTCTCTTTGGGATCAGGTATATTTGCGACAGCACGAAACCTTGGAGGTGCCCTAGGTGTATCTTTATTTGTTTCTATTACTCTAAGTTTTTTTAAATCAATATGCAAACGATATAGTCAATGATGGTGTGGCACGATTTGAAAATAGTGAAATACCTGATGCCGTCAAGACGGTCGCTATTGACAATCTAAAGGGAAAAAAAAGATAGCTTTTTTGAAGGAGAGCAGAAAGTAGAGGATTTTAAGGTCTCTAAGGAAATGTCTGATCAATTTGTCGCAATGAAAATGGAAGAGGCATTAAAACAAAAGCCTAAAACCGTGGAGGTTAATGCTTCAGCAGATTTAGAAAAGAAAATAACTGCTATGGTAAATACTGAAATTGAAAATATAGAAAAAGAAGTTAAAACTATTCAAAGTAATATCCGGAATGATGCGCAAGGGTATATTGTTGAGGCAATGACGAAAGCATTTTGGTGTGGATTATTGTTAACATGCCTTTTTAGTTTATCCTTGATTTTTTTAAGAAAGAAGCATATTGAAGAAGGCAATGTATAACTAGTAATCGGTAGGGTGAAAAATCCCTACCGATTCAAATTTATATCTTCTCTTAGTGACTAATCAATTTAATATACATACTTTGAATGATTAAAAATTATTAATCATAAGATATTCTAGTGTAAATGGATAATCATAGATATAATAGTAATATAAGGGTATTTAGAGAAGGAGAAAAGGGTGAATACTGATGATGAAATATTTGGAACCGACAGCATGCTAAATTTTCAAGACGAAGCACTCCAGCAATTAGTAAAACAAAGAGGATGGAGTGACTTTGCGTATGAAGATCGAATTAAAGAAATTTATGATTTTGTAAGAAATGAAATTAAGTTTGGCTATAATCGGACAGATGATATTCCCGCTTCTGAAGTATTGCGCGATGGATATGGGCAATGTAATACAAAAAGTACGCTTCTAATGGCTTTACTTAGAGCAGTTGGGATTCCTTGTAGAATACATGGATTCCTTATTGATAAAAAAAATGCAAAAGGGTGCTTTGACTGGCATTACTTATCTATTAGCACCAAGTAAAATTGTTCACGCTTGGACGGAGGTTCAATTACATGATGATTGGATTGTGTTAGAAGGTGTGATTATAGACGATTCGTATTTAAAGCAAGTGAAAAGTCGACTATGTAGCTTTAATGAAGGATTTATCGGTTATGGAATTTCAGTTAAGGATAAAGATAATATAAATCTCTGTTGGACTGGTGAAAGTGTATATGTCCAAAGCTTTTCCATAACAGATGATTTAGGAATATTTGATAACCCAGATGATTTATTTAAGAAATATAACAATACGGATAGTAAGCTGAAAGAGATATTGTTTAATAAAAAAAAGAAAGAAAATAAATAAAAGGTTAGATATGTTGAGAGATCAGTGAAAAGGACATACTCGCTTGAAATTGAAAGCGAGTATGTCCTTTTTATGCTTTAAATATTTATATTTAATAACTGCTCACGTGCTGCACTAGAGAGCGTCAAGTCATTAATACAAACTTGGAATTTATAGTAGAATATTTTTTTCTAAAGCATGACAATATGGGATAGCTCCACCATTACGTACAATATCCATTAAATTTAATTTTTCAGATGCTGTTAAATGCATATATTGGGTTTTACTTTGATAGTAATTTTTAATCGGTTGAAAATTATTATCCTCTATGCACAGATAGTAGAGAATTGGTAAATTAACCTTTTTAATATATAAATCATTGATTGAATGGTCTGTTAATAGATCATGAACATCGTTACGAATTTGAGCTACGATACCTAAGTAATTTGCATATGTTTTAATCGTTTGCAAGGTTTTTGGTGGAATACTTCCGGCACCTAAAATACAAGCCAACTGTATAAGAGAGCCAGATTTTAGGCTAACCATTTCTAAATAATCGGATTCATTAGAAATACGGTTATGCATATCCTTTTGTTGACCATTGATTGATTGGAGCAATAATAATTGAATTTGTTGACTGATAAAGTTTCTAGCTTCCTCGCTGCAATTTAATAGCGTCACTTTATGGAGAGCCGTTAATAAAAACCCAATAATAATATTTAAATTTTCCCCTAAATTAACGTTTGACCAAGGGTAAATCAATACATCCTCGTCCTGTATATCATCTAATATATCTGCAGCTAATATGATAAGTTCTACAATGACTTGTAATTCTCTTTTTTTCCTCCGAATTTTGTTGCTCTCTAAAGATGGAATAATGAATTCCAGTTAATAAGGCAAAATTTAGACTTTGTTGAAATTTAAAATTTACATAGCTTTGAGCAAGCTGTTGCAAATAGACATCTGAAAAAGACTTTTCAATCAGTTGATTTGCTAATTCGGTTAATTTCTTCTGTAAATCCAAATCTTGAATTTTATTCATTATGATACCTCCATCTTATCAAAATTGAGCACGACTGTTACTTAAAATTTTTGCAACTGCCTCAGAACGAGAATTCACACATAACTTTTTATATATTTTAGTTAGATTATATTCAACAGCACGAATGCTCATAAAAAGTTCATCTGCTATTTCTTTATTGCTGGCACCCTTAGCTAAACTTTCTAGAATATCCATCTCCTTTTGTGAAAATTGTTGTTGATGTTCAGCGACTAATAATCCTTGAGATATGTTAGACGGTAGCGAACGAATTAACATTTCCCTTGGAATCATTACATAGCCATTTAGTACAGCTTGAATATTTATCACCAGTTCCTGATAGGATGCAGATTTGCTTATAATGCCGCAAATTCCCAACTCAATTAGAGTGTTCAACTGACAGGAATAATCAAATCCCGTATAGAGTATGATTTTAGCATCCGAATGGGTAAGTAAGATTTTTTTTCGATAATTCGATGCCAGAGCAGTTAGGCATATTAATATCCAATAAATAAAGATCAAATGTTATTTTCTTAATGTCTTGTATGACCTGCTGCCAATTTGATAGATAAGTAATATTATAATCTGTTACTTCCTCTAGTATATTCTTAGTACCGAGACCAACCATTGGATGGTCGTCTACAATTAATAGCTGAATCAATGTTCTCACCTCGGAATTGTTATTAAAATTTGTAATCCTTGAGTAAGTTCCGTAATAAATTCAATTTCTCCATCTAAAATATGAATACGTTCTTTTATACCGATTAATCCAATATGATCTTCATTATACTGCTCACTAATTTTGTCCATCCCTACACCGTTGTCCCTATAATCTAAAAAAAATAAAATGATTATCCTCCCACATTTCTATGGACACTAATGTGGCATTAGAGTGCTTTTCAGCATTGGTAAGCAGTTCTTGTAGCACACGGTAGATAGAGACTGTTAAATTATGATTGTTTGCGTAATTAGATAGTTGAAATTCATATCGTAGGCTAAAACTAGCTTTCGCCTGTTTCTTTTTACAAAGATCCTCTAAAGATGCAGTAAAATTAGTATTTAATAAAAAGTTGGGACGTAACTCACTACAGGTGTCTCTAATTTGTTTAATAACATCCAATAATCCGTTCTTGATTTTATTTAATGTCTCTAAGTCTTCCTTTTGTAAAGTATTTGAATTTTGTATAAGTTGATCTAATTTCTGATACCAAATTGTTTGATCTTGTAAAGCAGAATCATGTAAATCTGATGCTAATCGTTTACGTTCCTGTTCACTCAATTGCAATAAAAATCGAGTAAGAGTGTTGGATGATTGATGATTAGTTGTGTCTCTATTTTCGATTGTTGCAATTATATTTTTTTTACGATATTTAAATTTTCATAAACTAATCTTACGTATTTAACAATATTTATTAACCACATTTTTTTCATGTAAATTAAACGTCGTATTATTTCTTTTTTTGCTAAGCCAAATATACGTGCCTATATGATGATGTTCATAAAGCTGAATGCCAAGATAATTCGGATGATCAATTAATATATCTGAATGATTATTCCTTAGCTTAAGTTTAATAGAATCTGCTAGTATACTTTCTGCATTATTTTGCATGAAATCAAAACATTGGTACTCAGTGGTTTTATAATTTATTCGTATCAATAGTAGAACCCTAGGATCTAATGTTTCTTGGATTTGATGAAGTAATAGATTTTCTAAATCATCTTCTTTCATGACAGAAGCTAGCTTTTGTGAAAATTCATTTAAATTTTTGGAGAAAAAGGACTGATGATAAAGTAAACTGTCTTTTAATTGAAAATCTAGCCTTTCTTTTAGAAATAATGTCACGATATTTATGGTAAGAATAGCGAGAAATAAAATTATAAAATACAGAATAATATTTCCTGAGTAGAATCTTTCACTGATAACGAAAATTGTTAAGATTAGAGAGGGGATAAATGTTAAAAATACATAATATGGAATTTGTTTTAATATAAAATTAATATCTATTAAGCGATTAGTCAACACAATATAAGTGTAACCAATAGGAATAATAAATAACGTAAAAGCTGCAAGATCATCTTGTATATAAGGTAATCTAAAAATAAATGGAACAGCATGCAAAAAAAATAAAAGGTACAAATGCACACACATGAATTAATATTAACCATTTTAAAAAGACCTCATGATGAGAACCTTTAGTTGCTAAGTAAAAATAAATCAGTAGCAAAATTGAAAAACAAATATTGAAGCAGAAATAGCTTAAAACTAATATGGTGTTGAAAGCGTCTAAATCATTATTGAAGAAAAGAGTTAACAATTTTGAGCTAATAATAGCTAAACAGATAAACCCATTTATTCTAAAAAAAAGTTGCCAATTAATTTTAATACCCTTTTCAATCAACAACATTCGAATGAAATGGGCCAGAAAAAGAGAGCCTAAGGGGAAAAATACACTTACTATAATATTGGAAATAAAATCTCCTCTTCCAGATTCTGTCGAGGCAAAAAAAACTTAGAGACACTGATAATAGAAATCCAGTTAGATAAAAAGCAACTTTACTATTTTGTTGATAGATAAAAAGAGTCAGGATGAATACTGTTAAGGAAAATATGCTAGGAATGATAATTTCCTGAAAAGTGTCTTTAAGAGAATCAGATGGTGCTTGTATGTACTGTATTTCATTGTTTCTGATAATTTTTATAGAGGAACCATGAACAAAACAATTATTATGTTTGAAAAGAGTATTGAACGTTGTCACATTAGTATTATCTACCTCTAAGATGATATCGCCAATAGTGAGATTTGTATAGCGCGCCCAGCCATCGTTATCATAGATATTAGAAATGGTGATTTGACCATTATTATACTGTACATCTATACCAATATATGGTTTCAACATTGTGAATATTAAGAAGAAGTGAGCTAATAGAAATACTAATTGTAAAAATAGAATTTTTCTTTTATTACTCATCATATAATCCTCTCCATAAAAATTTGCGGTTATTACTAATAGATTTGCGGTTAATACACACCTCCTTTATATTATTATAATTGTAAACAAATTGAAAGGAAGGGAATACTATGATAATGAATGCGGTTCATACATTACTTTCAAAAACTAATAATGGTGAAATTGATTTACAACAATTACAGGCAGCAGGCAATCTTTCAGTTTCTGAGCTAAATATTCTCCAAGAGGTAGTACAAAATACTGATAAAGCAGATGTTATCCAAAAATCATCAACATGGCTGCCACGATAAAAAGGCTATTTCTGCTTCTTTCTTTAGACATCGCATCCTTCAACAAAAAAAGTGATGAAAAACATTTTGTTTTTCATCACTTTTTTTAAATCTATCGAATACTCATTTTAAATTCTAAAAATAATTCATTGTATTTACCTAAGTAATCAGGACCTAAATTTTTATATACTTCTAATGTTTCCCGTTGCTCTTCAGAAGGATAATAACGTTCATCAGATACAACTTCCTTATCCATTAATTTCATTGCTGCGATGTTAGGGGTAGAGTAGCCAACATAATCAGCGTTTTGGGCACCGGATTCAGCTTTTAGCATAAAATTAATGAATTTATGAGCACCCTCAATATTTTTAGATGTTTTCGGAACGACCATATTATCAAACCACAAGTTTGAGCCTTCCTCTGGAACTGCAAAGTCTAGCTCTTCATTTTCTGACATCATGTCTGCTGCCTGCCCAGACCAAGTGAGGGCTACAGTTGCCTCATTATTGATCATTAAGGGGGTAATTTCATCACCAATAATGGCCTTAACATTTGGGGCAAGTGTAATTAATTTGTCTGTAGCTTTACGTAATTCATGATTATCCAATGAATTCAGCGAATATCCTAGCTATTTAAGCCCATCCCGATTACCTCACGAGCACCATCTACTAAAAAGACTTTTCGTTTTAATGAAGGGTCCCATAAATCATCCCATGAAGAGAAATCTAAATCACCAACAAGGTTTGGATTATAGACAATACCTACTGTTCCCCAAAAATAAGGTACGGAATATTTATTGTCATCATCGAATGGTAGATCCAAGAAGTAGGGGTCGATGTTTTTTTAAATTAGGAATTTTAGATTTATCTAAAGGAATCAACAAATTTTCTTCCTTCATTTTTTTCAATCATATATTCTGAAGGGACAGCAATATCATAAGCTGTTCCGCCCTGTTGAATTTTTGTCATCATGGCTTCATTGGAATCAAACGTCTCATAGATTACATGAATACCTGTTTCTTTTTCAAATTGCTTTAGCAAATCAGGATCTATATATTCTCCCCAGTTAAAGATCGTTAACGTGTTTTTCCCACTTTTTCCACCACCGGCACTTAAGGCATCAGCAGCGTAGAATAATAGGGCGGACACGACAAGTATCGCAATTGTAGCTTGAATTAATTGCTTCATTGTTGTCCCTCCGTTCTTTTACTAGCACGACTTGTGATGAAATAATAGCCAACTACGACAATCACCGTAACGAAGAATACTAAGCCAGAAATAGCATTTACCGTTAAGGAAATACCAGCACGTGCCATAGAGTAAATTTCCACAGATAATGTACTAAAGCCATTGCCGGTTACGAAAAACGTCACTGCAAAGTCATCTAAAGAATACGTAAGAGCAAGAAAGAACCCTGCAAAGATACCAGGCTGAATATACGGTAAAATAACACGCATCATCACATCTTTTTTTTGTTGCACCTAAATCTAATGCAGCATCAATTAATGATGTATTCATTTCTAGCAGCTTTGGTAAAACCATCAGTACAACAATCGGTACACTAAAAGCTACGTGTGCTAATAATACAGAAGCAAAGCCTAATTTAATACCAACCATCGTGAACAAAATTAAAAAGCTCGCACCAATAATAACATCAGGACTTACAATTAATACATTGTTTAAGGAAAGTAATGTATTACGCATTTTTGCATCTTTCACCGTTACAATGCCAATTGCACCTAATGTACCGATAATTGTTGAAATTAAAGCAGAAAGTAGAGCTACGATGACCGTATTAATTAAAATAACTAATAGGCGGGAATCCTCAAATACAGCCTTATAATGTTCAAGCGTAAAGGATTCAAAGTTATTCATGGAGCCACCACTGTTAAAAGAATAAAAAAATTAAGTAAAAGATAGGTGCATACAGGACGATAAAAACAAACGCTAAATACACTTTTGCGGAAGCTGATAATTTATTCATCGTACGCGACCTCCTTTATCCTTTTGTCCTGTAATAAGCATAATAATGACCATGAACAAAATTAAGAATACAGCAATAGTTGAGCCCATTCCCCAGTTTTGCGTCACTAAGAACTGTTGTTCAATAGCTGTACCAAGAGTAATCACACGGTTTCCAGCAATTAAACGTGTAATCATGAACAAGGATAGTGCAGGAATAAATACAACCTGTATGCCCGATTTAACACCATCCATAGTTAGCGGCAGTACAACGCGACGGAATGTCGTAAAGGCAGATGCACCCAAATCACGTGCTGCATAAATAAGAGTAGGGTTTAAACGATCTAAAGAATTAAAGATAGGTAAGATCATAAAAGGTATAAAAATATACACTGATACGAATACAAAGCTAATATCTGTAAATAACATTTGCTTTGGATCAAAGCCAAATACTTCAATAAATGCGTTTAACGGACCGTACAAGCCAAAAATTCCGATAAAAGCGTATGTTTTTAACAAAAGATTAATCCAAGAAGGAATAATGATTAGCAGGAGCCAAAGCTGCTTATACTTAGTTTTTGTTAAAAAAATAGGCTGTAGGATACGAAACTAATAATGTAAAGAAGGTAATTAAAAACGCATACCAGAATGAGCTTAATGTCATTTTTAAATAAACAGAAGTAAAGAAAGCTTTATAGTTATCAAACGTAAAATTGCCATGTATATCTAGTAGGGAATAATATACAACCAGTGCAATTGGTGCGATAACGAAAAATGCGATCCATAAAACGTATGGAAATAAGGCTGATTTCGATGTTTTAACTTGCATCGTCTTCATCTCCATATGCTTCTAAACGTTTGTCAAACTCTTCTTCGGTTTCATTTAAGCGCATAACATGAATCGCCTCTGGATCAAAATCTAAGCCAATTTCTGTCCCTACCTCAGCTTTTTTTTAAAGAATGGACAAGCCACTCATTACCATCCTTATCATATGTGGATAATTCATAATGCACGCCACGGAATAATTGCGTATCCACTTTTACGATAAGTTTACCTTGATCAATAGTTGTCATTTCTAAATCCTCAGGACGAATAACAATATCGACTTTTTCATTTGGCTTCATCCCTTGGTCAACACATTCGAACATTTTGCTGGCGAATTCTACCTTGAAATCTTCAATCATTACACCAGGGACAATATTTGATTCTCCTATAAAATCAGCTACGAAGCGATTAATGGGTTCATCATAAATATCAACAGGTGTACCTGATTGTTGAATTTGTCCTTCACTTAGTACAAATATTTCATCGCTCATAGCGAGTGCCTCTTCTTGATCGTGTGTTACGAAGACAAAAGTTTTGCCAAGACGTTGCTGTAATTCTCGAAGCTCATATTGCATCTCAGTACGTAGCTTTAAATCTAAAGCTGAAAGAGGCTCATCTAATAAAATTACTTCTGGGTCATTCACAATCGCACGAGCAATTGCTACACGTTGACGTTGACCACCTGACATTTCAGAAATTTCACGATTTCCGTATCCAGCAAGGTTAACAAATTTTAATGCTTCAGCCACTCGTTCCTTAATTTCGTTTTCAGACAGCTTTTTAATACGTAGTCCAAATGCGACATTTTCAAAGACATTCAAATGAGGAAATAGTGCATAATCCTGAAAGACTGTATTTACTTGACGTTCATTTGCTGGCACTGAGTTTATTTTTTTATCGTGGAAATAAACATCTCCTGTAGACGGTTCAGTGAAGCCTGCGATAATTCGTAAAATGTTGTTTTACCACAACCGGAAGGACCTAGTAATGTGTAAAATTTCCCTTTTTCTAGCTCTAGATTAATATTTTTTTAGGACGATTGTGCCGTCATTATAAGACTTTGAAACATTTTCAAAGCGGATAATTGAATTCGTTGTCATAGATGCGCCTCCTTAGCTATAAGTATGAATCCGTTGCGACAAGCAAAATCTTTGTTTCAGCAGCATGTGCATTAAAAATTTGATGATGATCTGTCGCATCAAAATAGAGAGCATTGCCTTCACTAGCGATATACTGTTCATTCCCCAAAACGAGACGAATACGCCCTTTTACTACATATATAAAGGTTTCGGAGAGTGAGGGTTCAAATTGCTTAAATTCACCTTCAGCAGCAAGCGTTAGGAAAATAGGCTCCATTTCTTTTTCATTTGATGTTGGAATAAGCCATTGAATTTCATATTTTCTTTCTTCATCCGTATAGGTGGATTGATCTTCCTCTGTATAAACAACCTTTTGTTCAGGTGATTCATCATCAAAAAAATTCCTTAGGTGTTGAACCTAACACTTCTAATATTGAAAAGAGTGTCTCAATGGAAGGTGAATTCAAATCACGTTCTAATTGGGATATATAACCTTTACTTAAATCTGTACGTTCTCCAAGTTCCTCTTGGGTAAGACCTTTTTTTTAAACGAAGCGCTTTAATTTTTGCTCCTATTTGCATCTTTTCCCTCCTAGAAGAAGTTTAGCAATCATAAACTTTAGAAATATGAAGTTTACTTTAACGAAACTTTTAGTTTACTAAAATCATTACAATTATACATAATAATTTAAGATATGCAATCGTTTTTATTGAAAAAAAAGAAGAAAAAAATTTTTAGAAATTTAACATAAATCACAGGCAGAAAAAGTTTTTTTTATTTTAGAATAAAAATGTTAAAAATAGTTAATAAATAGGCTGTAGCTGCTATTCCATTTTGGGATTTGACAAAAATTTGTCAGATAATTTGAAACATGTCCTTTAACGAAGTACTTGTTTGAAAAACTACGATTACTCTGCTATCGTAGAAGACGAGTTCGCTAGTGCGAATGGAATATATACACTACATATTTAATCGGAGGGATTTATTATGGCAGAACGCATGGTAGGTAAACAAGCACCTGACTTTACAATGGAAGCTGTACTTCCAGACAAATCTTTTGGCAAAGTATCATTAGAAGACATTAAAGCACAAGACAAATGGACTGTTCTTTTCTTCTATCCAATGGACTTCACATTTGTATGTCCAACTGAAATCACTGCGATGAGCGATCGTTACGACGAGTTCGAAGACTTAGATGCAGAAGTAATTGGTGTGTCTACGGATACAATCCACACACACTTAGCATGGATTAACACAGACCGCACTCAAAATGGTCTTGGTGAATTAAAGTATCCATTAGCTGCTGATACAAACCACCAAATCTCAAAAGAGTATGGTGTCTTAATTGAAGAAGAAGGTATCGCACTACGTGGTTTATTCATCATCAACCAGAAGGCGAATTAAAATACCAAACAGTTTTCGATAACAACATCGGTCGTGATGTTGATGAGACTTTACGTGTACTTCAAGCTTTACAAACTGGTGGTCTTTGCCCAGCAAACTGGCGTCCAGGTCAAGCAACTCTATAATTCAAATAGAGTCAATTATCAACTTTGAATTCCCCACGACACGTTTGTGGGGATTTTTAAACTTAGAAGAGGGTAAAGGAGGATATAGACATGAAACTTCGTGAACAAATGCCAGAATTAGCAGGCGCAACAACTTGGTTAAATGGTGAAGTAACTAAAGCAGATTTAGTAGGTGAAAAGCCAACATTAATTCATTTTTGGTCAGTTAGCTGCCATCTATGTAAGGAAGCAATGCCAGATGTAAATAATTTCCGCGACCAATTCAAGAATGAGCTAAATGTTGTAGCAGTACATATGCCGCGCTCAGAGGCAGATACTGATTTAGATACAATTAAAGCAGTAGCCGCAGAGCATGATATTGTACAACCAATCTTTGTAGATAGTGAAATGAAGCTAACAGATGCTTTTGAAAACCAATATGTGCCAGCATATTTTGTGTTTGATAAAGATGGTCAGCTTCGTCATATGCAAGCTGGTGGTAGCGGTATGAAAATGCTAGAAAAACGTGTAAACCGTGTATTAGATGAAATGCGCAATGCTGAATAAGATTATGATGGGACGAGAATAAATTAACATTCTCGTCTTTTTGTGTTTTTAAAGTGGCTCAGGGTTAATTGAAATGTGTTTGGATTTGAAAAGAGCTAGGAGCTGAGCGAGAAGTGGCTGGAGCGGATCAATAAGTGGGTAGACCAGAGCGGAAAAGGGCTAAGGCTGATCAAAAGGTGGGTAGACCAGAGCGAAAAAAGGGTGGAGCTGATCAGAAAGAGTGAAGACCAGAGCAGAAAAGAGGTGAAGCTGATCAAAAGGTGGGTAGACCAGAGCGAAAAAGAGCTGGAACTGATCAAAGCGTGCAGTTCCCTGATTAAAAAACAATTAAAACGATCTTTCGCATTTTCAACCAAACATCTCCAATGTTGCCGAATTGAAACCTTCTTTGACGATACATATAATCAAGAATACGTTACAATAATGTTATAGTAGTTTTCGGAGGGATTTTTATGATGAAAAAAGAGTTTGCTGTCATTGGACTTGGGCGTTTTGGAGGGAGTATTGTTCGCGAGTTAATGAGTCAGGGTGCACAGGTTATGGCAATTGATCATTCCTCGGAGCGTGTGGATGAGTTTGCTTCCATCGCCACTCAGGCTGTTATCGCGGATTCGACCGATGAATCGGTCCTAAATTCATTAGGTATTCGAAATTTTGAGCATGTAATTGTTGCAATTGGTGAAGATATTCAGGCCAGTATTTTAACAACTATTATTTTAAAGGAAATTGGTGTACAGCAAATTACAGTCAAGGCCCAAAATGATTATCATGAAAAGGTGCTACGCAAAATTGGTGCTGATTTTGTTGTTCACCCTGAGCGTGATATGGGGATACGGATTGCCAATAATATGCTATCTAATACAGTTCTTGATTATTTAGAGCTTTCGGATGAGCACTCGATTATGGAGTTAAAGGCAAATGATGCAATTGCAGGCTACTCCATTATGGATTTAGATATTCGTGCAAAATACGGTATTAACATTGTTGGCATCAAGCGTGGCCCAGATATAATTGTCTCACCACAGGCTAGTGACAAAATTTTACTAGGGGATATTATGCTTGTTATTGGGGCTGATGTAGATATTAACCGCTTTGTGAAAAAGGCATTAAATGGGTAGTGTCCAATGAACAAACGTAGATGGAGATTAGTCATTTTCGCAGCAATTATACTGATTATTGCGTTTACCATGCAGTTTCAAGAAAAAAAATAAGGAAGCAGCCATTTCAGCCATTTTGGATCAGGCAGCACAAATAGATAGCATCGAGCTTTTTAAAGGAGAGCAATCTATCATTCGCTTAACAGGTGAGGATGCAGCTACCTATCACGAAAAATATCCGCTAAGTCATGTTAGGAATTTGAGCAAAAAAAGAAAGAGCTATCTTTGAAGAGAAACCAGCCTATCGGATTGTTTACAACATAAAAGATAAACCGCTATATGAGGTAGACATTTTAAAGGTAGCAATTAGCTCTGAGCTAAATGAAGAACTCCAGCAAATGGTTTTTCGTGTGGAGGATCAGCAATATTTAATATACTGGGCAAAAGAGAAGAAAGCCCTTGAACAATCTACAAGCACGCAGCTTTTACTCGAACAATATGGAAAATAAAGAGGATAGTGACACAGCTATGGCTGTCATCACTACCCTTTTTTTCTTAGGATACAATAGTGGCCTTTCCTTGAAGTGCACGTTCTTGCATAGTTACATCAAACTCTTTTTCAGATTTTGACACTACAACACAAGCTACACCATTACCAATTAAATTTGTTACAGCACGAGCCTCAGACATAAAACGATCAACACCGATTAAAAGCGCTATTCCTTCCACTGGAATCATTGGGAACGCAGCTAAAGTTGCTGCTAATGTGATAAATCCTGATCCTGTTACACCAGCTGCACCCTTAGAAGTAATCATTAAAATTCCAAGTAGTGTAATGATTTGTATCCAAGTGAGCTCCATTCCATATGCTTGTGCAATAAACAATGCAGCCATTGATAGGTAGATGGAAGTTCCGTCAAGATTGAAGGAATACCCAGTAGGAACAACTAAACCTACAACCTGCTTCGAGCAACCGAAATTTTCAAGCTTTCGCATCATAGATGGTAAAGCTGATTCTGAGGAGGATGTACCGATAACTAAGAAAATCTCATCTTTGATGTATGCGATAAATTTAAAGATATTAAATCCAAAGAATTTTGCAATGGTTCCTAAAATAAAGACAACAAATAAAAACATTGTAATATATACAGCAGCCATTAATAATCCTAAATTACCTAGTGACTTTAAACCGAAGTTGCCAATCGTATAGGCCATTGCACCAAAAGCTCCGATTGGTGATATTTTCATGACCATACTTACAATTTTGAAGAAAATCTCTGCCACTTGCTCAAAGAATGAGATTACTGGTTTTGCGGGTGCACCAATTGAGGCAGCAGCTAAACCAAATAAAATAGCAGAGAATAAAACAGGTAATAGTTGACCAGTTGCCAGTGCACCTACTACATTTTCTGGAATAATACTTGAAATGAATGCACCTAAGCCTTGCTCAGTTTCAGCCGCAGCTGTTGTATATTTGGAAATATCAGCTTCAGCTGCACCTGATGTATCTAAACCTGTACCAGGACTTACAATTAAAGCAACAGCAATTCCGATTGCTAGGGCAATTGTTGATACTATTTCGAAGTAAAGTAATGCCTTCCCACCAATTTTCCCTACCTTTTTCATATCTCCCATACTGCCGATTCCAATAACTACTGTTAAGAAGATAATTGGAGCGATTAACATTTTAATCAATTTAATGAATAGATCTGCTAGGATTTTTAAGCTGGCACCAAACTCAGGGAACATTGCCCCTACAATAATTCCAAGGATGATAGCCGCTATAACCTGAACAGTCAAATTTTTCAGTAATTTCATTTTACGCTACCTCTTTTCTAAATTTTCTTTTTGATATCGTTTTCACTAGAGATATCATAGCGAATACTTTTAAAAAAAAGAGATTTAGAAAATAAGAAACATATCGTTCATTAAGTACATTTGCTTGCATTCACATGTAAATGTAGTATTTTCAATATCTTTCACTGTTATGGTACGCTAGTGTTAATTAATTATTGTTATAATACAAAGGTAAAAAATGATAAAAAAACATGTTTTGTATCATTTTTTTGTAATATTGTTCATTAAGTTCAATGTTTTCTCCTACTTATGTCGACTAAAGGTGTTGTCAAAAGAATTTATTGCAGATAATCTTAAAAACATATCATGAATATGGTGTGCTACTGATTATGAGAATGCAGATTGGAAAGGAAGGAATTTTTAATGATGAAAATGCCTGTAAACGGCAAGATATTGTTAGTGACATTTTTAATCATTGCACTCTCCTTTTTACTAGGTGGTATTTTTGTACTCGGTAACTTATTATCTGAGCAAGAAAAAGATTTTGGTCAGCGTGCTATGCTTGTTGCACGAACTGTATCAAATGTACCAGAGCTAAGTGTACATTTGAAAAATGACAATATGAAAGAAGCTGCCAAAAATATTAATAAAATTGTAGATGGTATTAGGGTCATTAATAAGGCAGAGTATATTGTTGTGATGAATATGGAGCGCATTAAACTATCCCATCCAGTAAGTAAAGAATTAGGGCGGCGAAGTGAGTCGCAGGATTTGAATGCAGCATTTAGTGAGCATTATTATGTATCGAAGGCACGTGGAGAATCGGGTGTCATGATACGGGCATTTGTTCCGATTATCAATGACAAAAAAAGAACAAGTGGGCATTGTAGTAGTTGGCTATTCATTACCAACGCTGCTAGAAATGCTGCAAAGTTATGAGCGAGAAATTTTTATTACGATTGTTATTTCGTTGATTTTCAGTATTTTAGGCGCATATACACTTGGACGACATATAAAAAAACAAATGTTTGGGCTTGAACCGCATGAAATTGCAAAGATGTATGTGGAAAGAACAGAAACCTTTAATGCGATGCATGAGGGAATAATAGCCGTTGATAAGGAAATGAATATCACCATTTTTAATGAAAAAGCGGCTGACATATTAGGCGTCACTAGGAATATAGAGGACTGTATTGGTCAAAAGATTTATAATGTTTTGCCTGATACTCGTCTGCCTGAAATTGTTGAAACGGCAACACCTGTTTATGATCAGGAACTTTACATTAATCATCATAGTATTTTAAGTAATCGGGTACCAATTATTGTGAATAATGAGCTAGTCGGTGCAGTTGCCATGTTTAAGGATTTAACAGCAGTGAAAAAGCTTGCGGAGGAGGTAACAGGTGTAAAAGCCTTTGTTCAAGCATTACGTGTACAAACCCATGAGCATAAAAATAAGCTTCATACGATTGCAGGACTTCTGCAATTGGGACATACAAAGCAAGCTCTTGAATATGTAACAGCCACTACCGAAAATGAAGCATCTTTAACGAAGTTTTTGAATGAACGTTTTCATAATGAAAATATTTCAGGTTTATTATTAAGTAAGGTAAGCTATGGCAAAGAACTAGGGATTGAGGTTGAAATTGACCGAAAAAGTTATTTTAAACGCTTTCCGCCTCTTTTAGATCATCATGATTTTGTTGTTTTACTCGGAAATTTAATCGAAAATGCCTTTGAGGCTTTAAATGTCCTTTCAAAGGATGATAAATATGTAGCTATCTCTGTAGATGAGCATGATGGTGTATTAGCAATAGGCGTTTCTGATAATGGGATAGGTATGTCCAAAGAGGTGCAGGCTCGTATGTTTGAAAATGGATTTTCGACAAAGGCTAGTGAGAATCGGGGCATTGGCTTGCATTTAATCTTTGAAATTGTAAGAAAAGGCAATGGAGATATTGAAGTAGTGAGTGAATTTATGGAAGGAACAAGTTTCTTAATCTTATTTGAGTTAGGAGAAGAATAGATGGATGTAATAAATGTCTTACTAATTGAAGATGATCCAATGGTACGAGAAGTGAATAGACAATTTATTGAGCAAATCAAGGGTTTTTCATTAATCGGCTATGCTAGCAATGGTATTGAGGGAATTCAAAAGATTAGGCAATTAACCCCACAGCTTGTCTTTATGGATATTTTTATGCCAGAGCAAGATGGCATTATTACGTTAGGGAAAATCCGAGAGGAGCATCTTCCTGTTGATGTAATCGCTGTAACTGCTGCAAATGATATGCCCACTGTGCAGCGTATTTTACACCTAGGTGTCTATGATTATATTATGAAGCCATTTACGTTTGAGAGAATTGAGCAGACTTTGAAAAATTATCAAAACTACAGAAAGAAAATAAGCGATATGCAGGATTTAACCCAACATGATGTCGATCATTTAATGCAGCAACGTCTTCCAGTGCAAGTGGCAGTTTCAACAGGGAAGGGTGCTATTCTTATAGAAGAGCTACCAAAAGGGTTTAATCGAGCTACGTTAGATAAGGTGCTTGCATATATTCAAGAAAGTGGTGGAGCAGTATCTGCGGAGGAGGTATCAACTTATATAGGTACAGCACGAGTTACAGCTCGACGCTATCTAGACTTTTTGGAAAAGCAAAATCTATTGAAAGTAGATATCCAATATGGAAGCGTAGGACGTCCTATTCATCGTTATTATATTTAATGCTTATTCCCTAATTTCGTTAAATATTGATTGATTTCCCTTTAATAGTTGTATTAAACTTTGATAAAAACAAGGAGATTATGAAATGAAAAGGTTGACAAAAAAACTGTACAATTGAGCTTTTAAAGCTGGAACACTATTATGCTATAAATGCACTCTACTCAAACGTAAATGTCAGAGCCTATCTGGGAGGCGTCCCAAAAGAAAGCTATATCGAAGCTTCATTTAGAGGAATGCTAGAAGCCCCATTTCCCAATACATATCTTTATATCTCGTTAAAGGCAACGGATGAATTTATAGGACTTGTCTCAATAGATGAATATCATGATAAAGAGACATACGAGCTTTCATATCAATTTTTACCGCAGTATTGGGGGCAAGGGTATGCATATGAGGTACTAACAAATGTTATAGATTATGGATTGAATGTTTTAAATTTGCCGAACCTAGTAGCAGAAACACAAACAGCAAACATCGCGTCCTGTCGCTTACTTGAAAAAGTAGGAATGCACAAGGTTCAGGTATTGGAGAGATTTGGACATGAACAAGCTGTTTACGAATTAAGAAAAATTGTATGAAAATTTTAAATAGGGTCATTTTTACTTCTCTATAATATAGAGGAGTGAAAATGACCTTTTCTTTTGGCTGAGAAGCTTCGTGTGAATAGTAGTCCCTTGCTTTGACGATACATATAGCAAAGAATACGTTACAATAGGGAAATAGTCATTTACCTGCAAAAATAGAACTGGTTTCTAGTGTCGGTAATTTAAAAATTTAAGAAAGCTTATGGGGAGTAGGTTTGGCATATGTTTAACGTTCGAAAAGAGTCACTATTGAAATTTTTGAAGATTCTATTTCCAATAGTACTTTTGGCGATAGCTATTTATGAAATTCAACAATCAGTGAGTGGCGTCGATGTTCATTTACTACGAAAAGAAGTGAATGAGCTACAGCTATGGGAGCTTTTATTAATTTTTCTCATCACCTTTTTTTGCGATTACACCAATGATTTTTTTATGATGTTATTTTAGCGAAAATATTAGGAATTAACATCAATAAATATAAATTGCTTAATCATTCGTTTATCGTCAATACTTTTTCAAATCTTATTGGCTTTGGTGGTCTAGTCGGTATATTTTTGCGTAATTACTTCTACTCCAAATATAAAGCGGATAAGGAAGGCTTGCTAAAAAAATATTGCCTCGGTAACACTGTTTTATTTAACAGGGATTTCTCTACTAACGTGGATTATGTATATATTCTTTTGGGATTTTCCTTTGCTGAAAGAAGAACGATGGTTATCAATTGCAGTTATTCTTGTTAGCCTATATGTACCAGTTTTTTTGGCTATACATATTATTCGCTATAAAAAGGAAAGTTCTCTAAAGCCAAAAATATCACTTCAATTGATGGTAACTTCAGTAGCTGAGTGGCTTGCAGTATTTTTAGTGATCTGGATATTAACGTTTATTTTGAAGATCCCAATAGAATTATCTGCATTAATTCCCATATTTTTAATTGCTTCTAGTGCAGGAATAGTGAGTATGATACCTGGTGGGGTTGGCTCATTTGATCTCGTTTTTTTATGGGGGACACAGAGCATTGGAATTGCTGATGAAAAAGTGTTGTTTTTATTAATTTTGTACCGTATTGGCTACTTTGTGCTACCATTTTTGATTTCCTCTCTGTTATTTATAAAAGAATATTGGATACGCTGGAATCAATCTTGGGATAACCTACCCAATATAATTTTTCAGAAGATTAGCCATATGCTATTAACAATATTGGTGTTTATCTCTGGCATTATTTTATTGCTATCTGCAGCCTTGCCAGGGGTTTTAAGTCGCCTAAAAATAGCTCAGGAATTTTTATCCTCACCAATTATGAATGTCTCTCATCAAATGACGGTGGCAGCAGGCTTTATTCTCTTAGGCTTATGTAGGGGGATAAAATATAAAGTAAAGAGGGCATATCAGCTTACCATCGTTGTGCTAGGCAGTTCAGCGCTGTTTTCTATTTTTAAAGGCCTTGATTATGAGGAAGCAATTTTTTTTAGTGATTGTCGCAGCGTTATTAATGGTGTCCAAAAAGCAATTTTATCGGGAAAGCTATGTGTTGACATGGGGAATCATCATACTAGATCTTGCTATAGTGACGGTCATTACTGCCATGTATGTGCTGATTGGTTATGTAAATTTACCCTCTGCCAAAATTCATTTTCCTAGTGCTCTGCAGGACTATATGATTACTGATTATCAGGACCTTTTTTTATAGTGCTTTAATCGGCATTTTTATCGCCATTGTTATTTTTTTATATAGGTTATTTTATTCGTGCACCTAAGAAAATGAAAAAGCTATTGTCTAGTGAGCAGGAGGAGGCTATCAAAAACCATTTGATGACCTATAAAGGGACTGAGTATTCACATTTAATTTTTTTACATGATAAATTTGTCCATTGGAATAAAAAAAGGTACGGTTTTATTCTCTTATCAAATATATGCGGATAAGATTATTGTCCTTGGAGACCCGGTAGGAAATGAGTCTGATTTTTTATCAGCTATCCAAGAGTTTTTAGAATTGGCTGATAAGCACGGTTATACACCAGTCTTTTATGAAATTAACAATAAAATTTTTTTCAGCTTTACATGAGTATGGGTATAGCTTTTTTAAGCTTGGCGAGGAAGCCTTTGTAGATTTGCAGAAGTTTACATTTGCAGGTAAAGAGATGAAGGGAAGTCGAGCGATAAAAAAATAAATTTGAACGAGAAAATTATATAGTGGAAATACTAAGCCCACCTTATTCTCAGGAAGTTATGAAAGAACTGCAAGAGGTGTCAACAAAATGGTTGCAGGGTAGGGCAGAAAAGGGTTTTTCACTTGGTTTTTTTGATGAACACTATTTAAGCACCTCAAACATTGCCGTTTTACGTGGTGCAGAAGGAACGTTTGGCTTTGCTAGTATCATGCCGATGTACGATAATGGCGAAAAAGTTTCAGTAGATCTTATGCGCTTTAAACCAGGTTCACCATCTGGGACAATGGATTTCATTTTCCTATCATTATTTGAATGGGCAAAAGCAGAAGGTTATCGGGTCTTTAACATGGGAATGTCGCCTTTATCAAATGTCGGACAGTCTAGATACTCTTTTTTAAGTGAAAAAAATAGCTGCACAAATATTTTTACATGGACAGCACTTCTATCATTTTAAAGGATTAAAAAAACTTTAAATTAAAATATGCCGATTTTTGGGTACCGAAATATGTTGCGTATCGGAAGAAATCTTCATTACCATTTACCATGGCACAAATCACCTTGTTAATTGGTAATAAGAGAAAATAGGTCCAACGAAAAATTATAATAAAATGAAAGGAGAGACTATATGAATTTAGTAAACAATAGCAGTCCTATTAACATTGGTATCTTTTCACCTTCATCACCTGCTTCTGTTAGTGCATTTACCCGTTTTCAGCGAGCAAAAGCGTTTCTTGAACAAAGAAATATAAACATAATTGATGGAAGTCTGACTAGCCAATCTGATTTTTATCGCTCGGGCACCCCAAAAGAGCGTGCTGCAGAATTTAATGAGTTGCTACGAAATCCCGATGTTCATATCATCATGTCAACAATAGGTGGTACAAATTCTAATAGTATGCTGCCGTACATCGACTATGAGGCATTTAAAAGCAATCCAAAAATCGTTGTTGGCTATTCTGATGTAACAGCTATTTTACTAGCACTGTACGCAAAAACAGGAATTACCACCTATTATGGACCAGCTCTAGTTCCTTCTTTTGGTGAGTTTGAGCCATTAGTCAATGACACATATCAGTTTTTCGAAAATTATTTCCTTAAACCTCAGGTATTACCTTATGAAATAATGATGCCTTCATATTGGTCAGATGAACCTATTAATTGGCTAGAAAAAAACTGTGGAAAAAAAAGCTGTATCAAAATAAATGGCTGACGGTTCAAGAAGGCGTTGCGAAGGTAGACTAATAGGTGGTAACTTAAATGCAATGTATGGATTTATTGGGACATCTTATTTCCCAAAAATTGATGATGGGGATATTTTATTAATTGAAGATAGTAGTAAAAATATAGCCATTGTGGAGAAAAACTTTGCGATGCTAAAATTGCATGGAGTATTTGAAAAAATAAGTGGCATTATTTTAGGCAAGCATGAATGTTATGAGGATTTAGGGAGTATGCGTAAACCATATGAGGTATTGCTTGAGCAATTAGATGGTATGAACATTCCTATTTTAGCTGAGGTTGATATTTGTCATACACATCCAATACATCCAATTGCCATTGAAAAAAAAGTAAGGCTAGATGCTAATGCACAAAAAAATTTATTGTATCGAGAAATGGTAATAGACGAAAAAGCCCTGCATCAGCAAGGCTTTCTTAATATCAAAAAAAATAGCACAAACCTGTTTTTTTATAACCATTCAATAGCGAAAATATCAGCATTTCTAATGGCATCATAGAGGTAGAAATTATTCCAAGTACACCGGAAACTCTCCCAAAAAGTCTCCTTCAACTTTTTCTTGAAGTAAAACAGTAGCGGGCGTATTAAAGATAGGCATTGCCAAGCCTGTTACCCCATAAAGACTAGATATAGCCCAAAGTCTAGTATATAACGTGGACAAACGTACAGCCTCCAAACAAAAGAGTAGCCAATGTCATCATGCCATGCCTAATTGTGTTGTTAATGTAATATACCAAGCAATAGCATATTGTACGAGCGATGAACCAAAAAATGAAATGGTTTGGCTAAAAAGTAAGACAAATCCAAAAAATCTCCCAAGCTACCACCTATAATTCCCCCAAAAGCTACTAGATAATTTTAGGACAACTACCTGTTTAATTCTTGTTGAAACAGCAAAAGCGAACGGGTTAGATCAATACATAGAAAATCTCTGTACTTAGTTCCCTAGTCAACATATATGCAATCGGCCTGTGAAAATAATCGCAGTATTTCTGATAATAAAATCAAAGATACAGCTTATGGGTGTATCCAGAAGTTCTTATATTTTTTTGTCGGGATGTAATTAAATAAAGCATGAAATTGGATGCAAAATAATTTTAAAATTTTGAACGAAATGAAATATCGCTCCGTCTAATGGAGGAAGGAGGCGAAAAGAATGGAATTTGAAATCGTGCAGCGTGCTATTCGTGGGGATCATCAAGCGATACTTTCTCTTATTGAAATGGATGAAGAAATTTTATTTCGCATGGCTTTTACATATCTAAAAAATGAACAAGACGCTCTAGACGTGATGCAGGACCTGGTTTACAAGGCACTAAAAAAAATGCATACCGTTAAACAGCACGAATATGTCAGAACATGGCTCGTGCGCGTCTTAATCAATTGTTGTAAAGACCATTTACGAAAACGCCAACCAACCATTTCAATTAAGGAACATCATCAAGTTGAATGGGTCATCTACTCTGATATGGAGCGGTTATTGGAGCAATTATCCTTGTCGGAGCAGCAACTTGTCTATATGAAATATTTTCAGCAACTAAAAAACAAAGAAATTGCCGAGCTAAATCAAATTCCCGAAGGAACTGTAAAATCTAAGCTTCATCACATATTAAAGAAGCTTAGAAACTTCGCTGGAGAAAAGGAGGACTGGCTGTGAGTAAACTACCGATTGACGTTCCAAAGGAGAAACTTCAACAAATAAGGATAGATATGTTTCGTAAAGTTCAACGAGAAAAAAGAGCAAAGAAGCGCATTGTTTCGGTTGCAATAGCCTCTTTGTTTTGCCTAAGCCTTTTATTTTCAATTCGTGTTTCCCCTACGATTGCTAGCCATATTGCAAAAATACCGGGCTTTGAAGCACTTGTATTAGCGGTTGGAAGAGATAAAGGGATAAAAGATATTGTGGATAGTGACTACTATGAAGAAATCAATGTGAAGCAGTCTAAAAATGGCCTATCACTTACACTACAAGGCGTGATTGCAGATAATACGGGATTAGTACTTTACTATGACGCCGATGCAACATTTGATATGTCGAAATTACACTTGGAAAAAGTTCAATTGTTCCAAGGAGACGAAGAAATTAAAGGCGGGGGTTCATTTACAAACAAACAATCAAGTCAAACGCGCTTCTCTTCTTCAGTAAATTATAGTTTTACAGAGCCTTTCGCTTATACTTCAAAGAATTTTAAAGTGGTTTTTCATTTCTATGAAAAAGATAAGGGGAACATTGAAATTATGATACCGTTTTCACTACAAAACGAAATCGCAAAGGAAAAAAATTATTACTGCGAATCGTACTGTAGATGTCAATGGTCAGAAATTTACGATTACACAAATTCGCCGTTCACCACTAAGAACGGCAATCGATATTGAATTAGATAAAGCGAATACGATGCAAATTTTAGAGTTTGAAGATATTGCGGTCGAGACGGAAAATGGGGAGCGAAGAGAAGGCATTAAATATGGCTTGTCATTAGGTGGTGATATTCGCGATGGCAAATTCACGCTTAAGTTACAAAGTAATTATTTCCATGATTCAGATTCACTCAAAATATTAATTGGAGCTGTTCATGCCGTGCCAAAGGGCGAGGATTTTATCGAAGTTGATTTTGGCACAAAAGAAGTACTCACGAAGCCTGATTATTTGGATTGGGATATTTTTGTCACGCAGCAAGGTGTAGCAGTTGCTGCAAAGAAATGGGATGATAGGACGCGACATTCGTTTCTAAATAATGCGGTAAAAGCAGATGGCTCGAAGTTAAAATACACAAGTGGCTCTTTCTCGGATGATGAGCAGTACCTATATGCGACAGAGAACTTTGAAAATTATGATGGCAAAGCAAAAATATATTTAAACTATTACTTCAATCCTATTGGAAAAAATATTGAACTGAATATTCCAATGCAATAAAGTACAGATGAATCTATCACACGTCCGCCATTGGGAATGATGGAAAAATGGGAAGCTGCCGAGAAAGCAAGTATTTACTGCTTTTTCGGGCAGTTTTTCATATTTTAATAGATACATATTTTGGTTGGAATTAACTAGAGCATTTGATAAAATAACAAATGAACGTCAACGAGAGGAGGGACTCTGTAATCATCCTGCTTTCTTAGAAGATATAGCTAAAAATTTTATTGATGCTTTCACTAAAAAAAAGATTACTTATACCGCATTTCAATCAATGGGTGAAGCAGCTTCGTAGAGGTACATATAGCGAGCACTTATCATATACAAAAATAGAAAAAGAGCATATGGAGGAAACATGAGCAAGAAAAATAGTAAATGGAAACTTATCACTTTAGTCGCGATGATTTTTATGTTATGCCTACCGACAATCCCTGCAAAGACAGCGCTAGCTAGTACGACACAGCCAAAAAGGGAAATGCGGGCAGTCTGGATTTCAACGGTTCAAAATATTGATATGAAAGCAGGCATGACTAAGGAGCAATACACGGTTTGGACACGTCAAACATTGGACAAATTAAAAGCCAATAAATTGAATACCGTTATTTATCAAGTAAGACCAACAAATGATGCAATGTATGCGTCTGACCTAGCACCATGGTCGTCCTACATAACAGGGAAAAAGCAAGGCACAAATCCTGGTTACGATCCTCTTACGATTATGGTAGAGGAGGCACATAAACGAGGTATGGAGCTACATGCATGGATGAATCCCTATCGTGTAACAATGCCAGGACAAAAACTTACAGACCTTGCTGCTGATAATGTGGCAAGAACAAATCCAAACTGGGTTGTTAAATATGGCAAGCAGTATTATTTAAATCCTGGTTTACCAGAAGTACAAAACTACTTAGTTGATATCGTAAAAGAGCTAGTAGCTAATTATGATATTGATGCAATCCATATGGATGATTATTTTTATCCATACAAAATTGCTAATGAAGCCTTTCCAGATCAAGCTGCTTACAAAAAAATATGGTGCTTCCTTTAAAAAGGTGGAAGATTGGCGACGAGACAATGTCAACCAGCTTGTAGAAAAAAATTTACACAGCCATTAAAGACACAAAGCCATATGTTCAATATGGTATTTCACCATTTGGTGTATGGCGCAATAAATCCCTGGATAAAACAGGAAGTGATACACGAGCTGGTGTCAATAATTATGATGATTTATTTGCAGATGTCAGAACATGGATTCAAAATGGCACGATTGATTATATTACACCACAAATTTATTGGTCAAGAACATTAGCTGTAGCCAAATATGGTACTTTACTAGATTGGTGGAGCCGCGAAGTACAAACCTATGCACAGACACATCCTGTTCAGTTGTATATTGGTCTGGCTGACTATAAAGTAGGGAATGACAGTGATGGGGCTTGGAAAAATAAGATGGAGCTACCTAACCAAATTATGGCGAATCGTTCGGAGCAGGTAGCAGCCAAGGGTCAAATGCACTTCTCCTTAAGAAGTATTCAAAACAATAAACTGGGCTATGCAACGATTGTTAGTCAGCAACTATATAATTACACAGCTCTGACACCAGATACACCTTGGCTTGATGACGCAGTGCCAAATGAGCCGACTTTTGTACAAGTGACAAAGGAAGCAGATGGTCGCCAGATTAAAATTATAGACGAAAATAAAACACAACCACGGAAGTATGTCATTTATCGTTTTGCAGGGAACAAAGAAGGTTCCTATAATGATCCTCAAAATATAGTAGATGTAATTTATAATAAGAATGGCATCACTGAATTTGTGGACAAGACAGCTCTAGCTAAGCGTAGCTACACATACGGCATTACAGCTGTATCTGCTACAGGGGTGGAAAGCAAGGAAGCTTTTGTGGTGAAAGAAGATCAATAATTATTTTATGATGAACAAAACAGCCACTCACGCGATAATCGCATGAGTGGCTGTTTTTATCCCGCATAAACGGGCAGTAAGTCAAAGATTTAAGTGAAGCGAAAAATATAAGTGGGAGATAAACTGCCCGTAAAAGCCCGATTGGTTCAACTAACAATCAATGGGGGTGAGGAAAACCCCCACTGATTGAAGTTTCACTTTATTAATTTTCCTCAATATCTTTTCGGTTTTTCTTTAACATTTTTGATAGCATTTCATATACGATTGGTACTACAACTAATGTTAATAATGTGGAAGATAGTAAACCACCGATAACGGTAATTGCTAAATCTTTTGAGATTAATCCACTACCACCAGTACCAAGTGCCATTGGAATCATCGCACCAATTGTTGCAATAGCAGTCATTAGAATTGGTCTTAAACGCGTTGCACCAGCCTCTAAGATTGCCTCACGCATAACGAGTCCGTCACGTTCCATATGAATTATTCTGTCTACTAATACGATAGCATTAGTAACAACGATACCAATGAGCATTAATAAGCCCATCATAACCGAAACAGAAATTGTTTGATTTGTTACAAATAAGCCAACAAACGCGCCAATTACTGCAAATGGAAGTGAGAACAGAATAGCAAATGGAGCTAAACCTTCACCAAATGTCACTACTAAGATAAAGTAAACGATAGCGATGGCAGCTAACATAGCAATACCAAGCTTTGTAAATGTTTCTTGCATATCGGCAGCTACACCTGATACACCAGTTGTTACACCTTTTGGTAAATCTAATTTATCGATTTTTTTATCTGCAGCTGAAGTAGCCTTTGAGATATCTTCGTCGATAACCGTACCAGAAACTGTAGCGAAATATTCACCTTTTGAGCGAGATAATGAGTTAAGCGTAGTGCCTTTCTCTACATCTACTAGTTCACCGATAGTCATAGTTGTACCTAAGGCTGTTTTAACCTCAGTAGCTAATACATCATCGATAGATAGAGCAGCTACTTTTGCGTCACGTTTCACAATTACATCAATATCTTCACCATCATATCTTACGGATGTTAAGACTTCTTTAGAAGTATTGTTGCTCAATGCCATGACGATTTGAGCCGTCGTTAAACCGTATTGTAAAACATTTTTCTGCTCTACCTTTAGGACATGCTCAACATATGGATCTTCGTTGTCAGATTTAATGTCCTCTAAACCATCCACTTCTTTTAATGCACCTTCAACTTGTTTCACTGCATCTCGAAGCTTATCTAAATCTTCACTATATAACGTGTAGCTAACTTCGTTTGAAGACATCGACATAGAAGAGAAGTTTTGAGATTTCCATTCTCCAGATTGACCGATGTTAAATACATAGTCTTCTACTTCTTCACGAGCTTTAGGGAAGTCCTCCATATCTTTATCAAAGATGAGGTACATTAATGCACCGCCAGCACCGCCGCCCATCATCATAGCAGAAGGATCAACATTTTGTGGATCATTGATAGAGACTTGTAAAATATCAATATCTTTTCGTTTCATTAATTCTTTTTCTACTTTAGCAACATTTGCTTCTGTTTCATCCATTAGCTCGCCAGTTCCAGGTGTGTAAGTTAGGTACATGACCTTTTCTTCCTGTGAGCCCATGAAGCTAAAGCCAATCAATGGTGTTAAGGCAAGAGAACCAACTAGCAGTAAAATAGCGATTACAGAAGTAATGATTTTATGGTTTAATGCTTTTTCAAGCACACCTTTATACCAAGTAGCTAGTTTACCAACTTCCTTATGCTGACTTTCTTTTTTTCTCACCATACAGCTTTTTACGGAACAGGAAGTGCGATAAAGCTGGAACAATGGTAATTGCCACTAATAATGAAGCCCCTAAGGCAAATGACATTGTTAATGCAAACGGCATGAATAATTCGCCAACCATACCGCCTACAAATATAAGTGGAGCAAATACTGCTACAGTTACTAAGGTTGAAGAAAGAATTGGTTTGAACATTTCGATAGTCGCTTCACGAATGAGAGCGCGACCAGTTGCTTTTTCTTCTTTTAAATGAATACGTCGATAAATATTTTCAACTACTACAATGGAATCATCAATAACCCGACCTATCGCTACGGTTATCGCACCAAGAGTCATAATATTTAATGTAATATCCATCCAATTTAATAATAGCAATGCCATAAAGATAGAAACTGGAATAGAGATTATTGAAATAATCGTAGATTTGAAATCTCGTAAGAACAGTAAAATAATTAAAACGGCAATTGCGCCACCAAAAACGGCTTTTTCAATCATTGTAAAGACTGAATCTTCAATTGGGGCACCTTGGTCTAACGAAATATCAACCTTTAAGCCATCAATTAATTTTTCTTCATCCTTAATTAGGTCTTTTACTGCATTTACGACTGTCACCGTATTTGCATCCTGACCTTTCACAATTTGAATAGCAATCGCATCTTTACCATTTGTGCGTGATACAGATTGCACTTTACCCTCTACCTCAATCTTTGCAATATCGCCTAAGCGAACGAATGGAGAGGGGTTTGTAGCTGAAGGTGTGACTGGAATTAATAAGTCTTTTAATTCATCTACAGATTTTACTTTACCATCAACGGAAACAGCTTGTTCACCAACAGTAAATTGATATAAACCAAGTGAAAGTGACATATCACTAGCTTGAATCATTTGTTTGACGGTGTCTTCTGTTAAACCGAGCGCAGCCATTTTCTCCTCATCATATTTAAATGAGATTTGGTTAATGTGCTGACCAGTAATGGTTGCAGATGCAACACCATCAATTTTTTTCGATTTTAGGAAGGAGAATGTCTTCTACTGTTGATGTTAAATCAACAATATCTTCCTTAGAGCTACTAACTGATAATGCAACAACAGGCATCATATTCATGCTAATGGCCATAATTGTCGGTTTTTCTGCACCCTCAGGTAGCTTTACATCATCTAAAGCTGATTCTAATTGTCGTTTTTTTCTCATCCATATCAATTCCATAGTCGTATTCAACTTGAACTTGTGATACGTTGGATGAGGATGTTGAATAAACGGCTTTTACATCTTCTAAGCTTTCTACAGATTTTTCAAATGGTATGGAAAGCTCATTCATGACTTGTTCAGGAGTTGCGCCAGGATAGACACCCATCACAATTAAGTATGGAATCGAAATATCAGGAATGGATTCCATTTTCATTCGTGTTCCCGAATAAATACCAGAGACAGTGATGATAATTGTTAGTAACCATACTGCCAATTTGTTTTTCAATACGAAATTAACTAAACCTTTCACCTTCACACCTACCCTTTATTGACTAACTAAATTCAATTATTTATACTAATGACTAATCGGTCATTTGTCAACGAAATGCATTAGGAGAGAGAAAAAAAATATGTTAAAAAAAAGCAATTAATAATGGAGAAAGCATTAGAATTGTTTTCTGAGCAAGGCTTTGAAGCTACATCTGTACAGCAAATAACGGAACGTTGCGGTATTTCAAAAGGAGCATTTTATTTGTCCTTTAAAACAAAAGATGAGCTTGTTTTTTTTCAATGGTAGACTATTACTTACAACAGTTTCTCATAGATATTGACCAGGTAGTCAGAGGCTCTTATAACAAGGAAAATTTATTGGTTGAATTTTACAAAAGTATCTTCCAGGCCTTCAAAGCGCATTCAGCTTCTGCGCGTGTCTTTTTTTAATGAGAAAATCTTTTTGTCAAAAAAAAGAACTTTTTCATAAAAAAAACGGTTTATGAAGCGGAAATGTCTAAATTGATTATCTATATGCTGGAGCAGCTCTATGAGGATAAACTTCAAGAGACAAAATACGATGTTATGTATTGCATAAAAGGATTTATGGAGAGTTATGCAGAACTCTTTATTTTTTCTAATATGCCCCTTGATTTAGATCAATTAGCTAAATCTCTAGCTGAAAAGACGGATATTATTGCACGTTTCACGACGATTCCCTTTATAACAGAAGACCTTGTTCATTTTGTATCCAAGCCTTGTGAACAGGAAATTTCAAAGGAAACCCTATTACAGCTAATGGAGCAACATATAAGTAATATGGAAGAATCCATTGAACGGGAATCGATGGTACTTTTAAAAGATCAAGTAGAAAACCCAACTTATAGTATGCCGATACTAAAAGGTTTGGTTGAAAATATACGTGTTGAACCAGCATATAATTGGGTTGCCTATGTATTAACCAAATATTTTAAAGTGTAAGGAGAGAATTGTTCACTTTTATTGTGAACAATTCTATTTTTTTATTTTGCACCTTTATTTCTAACGGAATGGATTGCAGTGCCTCTAGTGGACTATGAAAGTATTCTTTATGCTACCAGCAAATTTAATTCTTATTGGTATTTCCCCTGTTATTGAAGTCGAGATATTGCTTGAATATTTAGTATTTTTAGTTGCTACTAGATGAAAAATACTATTTAAGAATGAAGGATTTTAACTAACATAAAGATGCTCCTTTATCATGCTTTACTACTATATACGTAAAACGAAAGAAGAGGTTTCAAAAAATTAAAAAAAGAAGCTACGTAAAATTTACATAGCTTCTTTAAGAGGTTTAAACCTCCATAATAATAGGTAAAATCATTGGTCGACGTTTTGTCTTTTCAAATAGGTAAGGCCCTAAGACGTCTGTAATTTCATTTTTAAGCTCAGTCCATTGAGGTGTTTTGCTTTGAATTGTGTCGTTTAGATGACGATTTAGCATTTTTTTGAGCTTCGTTAATCATCGTTCCCGACTCTCGCATATAAACAAATCCTCTTGAAATAATATCTGGACCAGAAACAATTTTTTTGATTTTCCATATCAACACTGACAACAACAATGACCAAGCCTTCCTCTGAAAGAATGCGTCGATCACGTAGCACGATATTGCCGATATCTCCAATACCATTGCCGTCAATGTATACATCGCCAGAAGGGATACGTCCTGCTACATGAGCTTCATTGGCGCTTAATGCAAGGACATCACCATTTTCCATAACGAACGTATTTTCAAGTGGAACATCACAATCTTCTGCTAGATGTGTATGCATTTTTAACATACGGAATTCACCGTGGATTGGCATAAAGAATTTAGGCTTCATCAAGCGTAGCATCAGTTTTTGTTCTTCCTGAGAGCCGTGTCCAGAGGTATGAATGTTATTTAGTGCACCATGAATAACCTCTGCACCTGCACGGAACAATAAATTAATAATTTTGTTGACACTTACTGTATTTCCAGGTACCGGTGAAGAAGAGAAGACAACTGTGTCACCAGGTTGAATTTGAATTTGACGATGTGTACCATTGGCAATCCGTGATAGAGCTGCCATTGGCTCACCCTGAGAGCCTGTACATAAAATCATGACTTCATTAGCAGGAAGGCGATTAATGCTTTGGGCATCAATAAAAGTATCCTTTGGTGCATTTATATAACCGAGCTCACGCCCAATTGTAATAGCATTATCCATTGAACGTCCAAAAACGGCTATTTTTCGTCCGTATTTTATCGCTGCATCTGTAGCCTGTTGTAAACGATGTATATTTGATGCAAATGTTGCAAAAATAATACGACTATCCACCTTACGGAATATTTCATCAATACTTTTTCCAACTGTACGTTCAGACATTGTGAAATTCGGTTTTTCAGCATTTGTACTATCTGAAAGTAAGCAAAGTACACCATCACGACCGATTTCCGCCATTTTTGTTAGATTAGCTGGTTCTCCTACAGGTGTAAAATCAAATTTAAAGTCACCAGTATGCACAATGTTTCCAGGTGGAGTTTTTACGACAATACCATAGGCATCAGGAATACTATGTGTTGTTCTAAAGAAGCTAACAGAGGTTTTTCTAAATTTAACCACATCTTCTTCTTTAATTTCAATTAGCTTTGTAGTACGTAGCAAGCCATGTTCTTCTAATTTATTACGCAATAGGCCAAGTGCAAGCTTACCGCCATAGACAGGGATATTTACTTGGCGTAATAAATAGGGAATACCACCAATATGGTCTTCATGGCCATGTGTAATAAATAAGCCTTTAATTTTGTCGACGTTACGTACTAAATACGTATAGTCTGGAATAACATAGTCAATGCCGAGTAAGTCGTCTTCTGGGAATTTTATGCCAGCATCAATCAAAATGATTTCATCTTGAAATTGAACGCCGTAAGTGTTTTTGCCGATTTCGCCCAGTCCGCCGAGTGCGAAAACAGCTGCTTGGTCATTTTTAACAAACTTCATGTTTGTTAAATTTCCTCCAAGACAAAGTTCGGACTTGCTTGTTCATAGGCTAAATAATTACCTTCAAGCAGTTGGATGAACTCGATATTGTAGTCTCGGTCTTTTAACTTTTGACGTACTTCACGTTCTGAAGTAGCTTCAAGGTATAGACTTTTAGTGTTTTCGCGAACTGGAATTTCATTTGCATTTTCTTGATAATAAACTTTGTAAATCATAGTTTGCTCTCCTTTTATTGCGTACAATTTTATTGCACCTTTGACTAATACCACACACGTACTACAAGAAAAAAACAACGAATTTCTATTATTTATAACCAGAAATAAGGCGTTTGAAGTTCTTGTATCTCAGTGCTTCAAATGAGCACAAATTGCTTCAATCAGCAAGGTAGTTGTAGCTGATAAAAAGCTAAAGCCTCTGGTAGATATCACGAATTTTGATAAATTGTGCCTATAATTCAAAATTTGAATGTTTCGTTTCTTGATATGAAAGCAATATGCTAAAGAAACAGCAACAAATATACCAAGGCGTTATTGATAAAAAGCAATGAGACAGTGGTTGCACATAGCCAAATAAATGCATTTCCTTTATATTATCATGCAGTTACTCTAAAATAAAGAAAAGCCCTTCAAATAATGAAGGGCAAATGTTAGGCAATTGATTTTTTTCCGAGTATGCCGCGAAGTTGCTTCAATAATTTCCGTTTGAGTTTCTTCAGCATGGCACATCACTCCTTAGGATCATTATAATAAAAAAATTGTGTCTATGTAAAGTAATGAACCTTGAATCAATTATGCATTTATAGAAAGGAATTAAAAAAATGAAAAAAAATTTTGTTTTTTGACGTAGATGGAACCCTCTATAATAGTAAAAAAAATATTACCTGGATCCGCTAAAGAAGCGCTGTTTGAAGCACGTCGCCAGGGGTATGAAATTGCTATTGCAACAGGTCGTGCACCGTTCATGATTGAATCGTTGTTAGAGGAATTGGCTATTGATACATACGTTACCTTTAATGGACAATATGTTGTTTACAAAGGTGAGGTTGTCTATACAAATGGTGTTGAAAAAGATGAGCTTGCTAAAATTATTGCCTTTGGTGAGGCACGAAATGAGCCAGTAGTTTTTTTTAGATGAAAAACGCATGATAGCGTCAGTTGGAAATAATCATATGGTAGCGGAGTCTTTAAATACTTTAAAATATCCATATCCAGCATTAGACTCAACTTATTATATGCAGAATGCTGTTTATCAAACACTAATATTTATGGAAGAAAAAGATGAATCTTTATATTGTGAGACATTCCCGAATGTACAATTTGTCCGATGGCATCGTTATTCGTGTGATATTTTACCAAAGGGTGGCTCTAAGGCTGCTGGTATTGAAAAAGTACTTGAGAGAATGGGGATTACATTTGAGGATGCTGTAGCTTTTGGGGATGGTATTAACGATATAGAAATGCTTCAGGCTGTGGGGACAAGTGTGGCGATGGGAAATGGACATGAAAAGGTAAAGGCGATTGCTACACATATAGCTGATCATGTGGATCATGATGGCTTGGCAAAAATAATGCGTAAGCTAGCTATTATTTAATGAAGAATTAAAAAGCAACTAGTTGGTGGAAGTAGTCTCAGCTAGTTGCTTTGCTTTGTCTTATTTATCTGTTTGAACGAGTTTTATCTGTACACCCTCTTTTGTAAAATGCATGATAGTTTTTTTAGATAATGCACTATCGGTAATAATCGTATCTATTTCTTGCAGTGGGCAGACTTGAATGGCAACGTCCTTATTAAATTTTGATGAGTCTGTTGCCAGGAAAACAGTTTGAGATATGGAAATAATTTGTTTTCTCGTGATGGCCTCCTCTAAATTAAAATCAGAAATACCTTTTTCGATAGAAACGCCACTTGCACAAATAAAGGCTTTATTAATATTAAGATGATCAAAGCGGAAAAGGAAGTCGTTAGATGTAACAGATTTCTCAGAGTGTCGAATTTTCCCGCCAATAATAATTACTTCTACTTTAGAGCCAATCAGCTCAAAGGCTACAGGTAGTGAATTTGTAATGACTGTTAGTTTTTCTTTTTCTACTAGGAATGGAATCATTTGATATGTAGTTGTTCCGCTATCTATAAAAATACAATCCCCATCCTGTACGTAGGATGCACAGGCTTTTGCGATAGCTATTTTTTCTGGTAGCTGTTCATGAAGTCGTTGATCGATGATTCCCTCAACTGGCTCAACATATTTTACACCTCCATAAAATTTCTCAATTTTCTTCTCCAGCACAAGCTGTTGGATATCGCGACGAATTGTTTCCATCGAAACGTTAAACTTTTTTTGTGAGTGTTACTAATTTCACAACTTTATGTTCCCGTATAAACTGCAAAATATGTTGTTGCCTTTCTATCATAAACATCACATCACCTCTACATTATATTTACTCAAAATAATCATAACTTTGTCAACAGTTAGTCAGAATTTACTCAACATTTACACAAAGACGCATTTTCCTTTACAAATTGTCACTATACTAAGGCTAAGAACTGAGAGAGGTGACCAATTTGTTAGTACTAAAAAATATCTCAAAAAGCTATAAAGATAAGGAAGTTTTAGTAGATATAAATATAACCATTGAATCAGGCGAAATTATTTCGTTATTAGGGCCAAGTGGTTGCGGTAAAACTACTTTGCTCAATATTATTTTAGGACTCACAGAGCAAACGGCTGGTCAACTTATCTACAATGGACAAGATATATCGAAGAACACCATGCAAGAAAGGGGGTTTAATATTGTGTTTCAGGATTTTGCATTATTTCCTCATTTAAATGCATACGACAATATTGTCTATGGATTGAAAAATAAAAGCGTGCAAATGTCCAAGGAAGAGGTTCAGGAATATATTGATTTTCTAGAGTTGACACCGCATTTACACAAAAAGATTCACGAATTATCAGGTGGTCAAAAACAACGTGTCTCCATTGCAAGAACACTTGTTATGCAGCCAAAAATTCTTCTGTTAGATGAGCCATTAAGTGCTCTAGATGGTGTCATTAAGGAATCTATAAAGGAGCGCATTAAATTGATTGCTCGTGAATTTAATTTGACGACTATTATTGTGACACATGATCCGGAGGAGGCACTAACTCTATCAGATAAAGTTTTAATTATTAATGAAGGAACAGTTGCTCAATTTGGTACACCACAGGAAATCGTATCAGCTCCCAAAAATCAATTTGTTGAGGACTTTATCTTAAGACAGCTTCATATTAAGCGACACAACATCTATCAATTATTTGGAGAAACGTATGCTTAAAACGAATAAAATGATGAAAATAATTTTTCTGCCAATTCTATTATTTTTTCTATTCTTTTTAATAGTGCCGTTACTTTATATGTTTTGGCAGTCTATTAAAATTGGAAATATTATTACCATTCAAAACTATTTAGATGCATTGAAAAATATAGAAATCCGTAGATCTTTCTTAAATAGTTTTAAGGTTTCCTTTGCTGCATCGGTATTCACGACCATTTTAGCTTTTTTTATTGGCCTATGCGATTCATTTTACAACGATGCATCGCCATACGAAAAAGCTAGTACATATAGGAATCACGTTGCCCATGCTGTTACCAACCATCACCTATGGCTTTGTGTTGATTTATACATTTGGAAATCAAGGAATTCTTACAAAATTAATTGGACAGCCACTATTTACTGTTTATGGGTATAACGGCTTAGTTATAGGTTACGTATTATATACATTGCCAGTCGCTTTTATTTTAATGCAAAATTCTATGCAATATATAGATAAACGATTTTTACTAGTCTCCATGTTAATGCATGATCGTCCATTGCGGCGTTTTTATCATACAGTTTTCCGTCCGATGCTAGGGACAATTGGTGGGGCATTTATTTTAACGTTTATTTTAAGCTTTACGGATTTTGGGATACCTGCATCAGTTGGCGGAAATTACAGGGTGATTGCCACCGAACTCTATCAGGCTATGTTAGGTTCTATCGTGCATTTTGAGCGTGGAGCAGTTATCTCCGTGTTAATGCTGGTACCAGCTGTAATTGGAGTAGCTATGTTAACGATTTTAGAACGCTTTAATTTTCAATATAAACAGGCTGGACAAAGTGAACTTGTAAAGCACCGTCTACGTGACGGGTTGTTTACTGCTTATTCAATTGTCTGTGTAGTAGTGGTGTTTATTATTTTTTTCAACAATGTTTATTGTTCCTTTTACAAAAGGCTATCCATATGACTTTAGCTTTACATTAGAGCATGTTCAAAATGTACTGTCGGAGCAAGATTTAACCAAGGTATATGTCAATTCACTTATCGTGGCAGTATTAACAGCCGTTTTAGGTGTAGTTATCACTTTTCTGTCCGCGCTTCTCAATGCAAGGACACCATTGAAAGGAAGAAAAAGCTTAGATCTTGCTTCCATGATTACGAACACAGTGCCAGGAATGGTGCTTGGTCTATCATACCTGTTTTTCTTTAATGGAAGTTCTTTAAAAGGGACATTCCTCATCATTATTGCCTGTAACATTGTGCATTTCTTTACAACACCTTATTTAATGGCAAAAAAATTCATTGCAAAAGATGGACCCTACATGGGAAGTGACTGCGGAACTATTAAGGGATTCATGGTTAAAAACCGTTATACGGATTATATTGCCGAATATTAGACCAACTATTTATCAAATGTTTAGCTACTATTTTTTTTAAATGCGATGGTCACAGTCAGTGGCGTTATTTTCCTTGTTAGCACAAAGACAATGCTTGTATCTACAAGAATAAAAGAGCTCCAGCATTTTGCTAAATATACCGATATTTTTGTACTTTCTATATTTATTTTATGTACAAACCTCATTGTGAAATTAGGTTGTGACTATATAACAACACATAAAGAAAAAAGTGAAGGAGATGTCAAAATGAAAAAGTCAACAAGTATGATGCTAGGGACAGTTAGTGCAGCGGCGGTAGTTTTAGCTGCATGTGGAGGGGCAGAAGCAGATTCCAAAGACCAAGTGATTATTTATTCAAATGCTGATGATGAAGCAATAGAGGTAATGGAATCAACATTAGATGACAAAGGCTATAAAGGAAAGTATTTAATACAATCCTTCGGTACTTCTGAGCTAGGTGGAAAAATGATGGCTGAAGGGAAAGATATCGAAGCAGATGTCGTAACAATGGCTTCTTATTTTATAGAAAGTGCGCAAACCTCCAAATCGATGTTTGTGGATATCTCTTCAGACCTTAAGCCTCTTGATGGTGGTGTTACGTATGCATTGCCGATTTTAGGAAATGTCGGCTCGATCTTTATCAATACGGATGTTTTACAACAGAAAGGGTTATCTGTACCAAAAACGATTAAGGATTTGACAGATCCTGCCTATAAGGATTTAGTGTCATTTCCAAATATAATGGATTCATCAACTGGCTGGCTTTTAGTACAAGCCATTATCAAAGAATATGGAGAGCAGGAAGGGAAAAAAAGTTTTAGCAGCTTTAATTAAAAATGCTGGACCTCATATTGAGAGCTCAGGCTCAGGTCCTATTAAAAAGGTGAAAACAGGTGAAGTAGCGGCTGGCTTTGGCTTACGAATCCAAGCTATTGATGCAAAAAATGAAGGATTGCCAATCGATTATATTGATCCGACAGAAGGAAACTTCACACTTACAGAGTCTGTGGCTGTTGTGGATAAAGAGGGAGATGAAGCGCTAGCCAAAGAAATAGCGAAAGTAATTGCAACAGAGGCACGCGGTGTCTATTAGAGCAATATCCTGTAGCGCTTTTTGAAGGAGAGCAAGTAAAGACTGAGCATGTGCCAGCACACCTTAAAAAAAATGGGATACAACTTTAACGGTAGATTTGTTAGAAAAACACCAAGCATTCTTTAAAGAAGCGCAACAATAAGGGGTTATAGAAAATGAGTAGCTATAAATTATTGACACCAGGACCATTAACGACAACTGAAACGGTTAAACGGGAAATGTTAAAAGATCGCTGTACATGGGATGATGACTATAAAAATGTTACACAAGTCATTCGTAAGCAGCTCTTGGTTTTAGCACAAGTTGATGAATCTGAGTACACAGCAGTGCTTATGCAAGGTAGTGGAAGTTTTGTAGTAGAGTCTGTTCTAACAACCGCTATAGGTGAAGACGATAAAGTGCTCATACTAACAAATGGTGCTTATGGAGAAAGAATTGTTGAAATGGCCGAAGTGTTAAAGCTGAAGCATGTTGTTTATAGTGTCCCCTATGATGAACAGCCCTCTTTATTAGAAGTCCAAGCTTTACTTGAAAAAGACCCGAGTATAACACATGTAGCTGTCGTTCATTGTGAAACGACCACTGGTATATTAAATCCAATTAAAGAAATTGGAGAAGTTGTTCATTCGTTCAATAAAACGTTCATCGTGGATGCTATGAGCAGTTTTGGTGGTGTACCCATGGATTTATCAGGCTTGTATATTGATTTTTGCATTAGTAGTGCCAATAAATGTATTCAAGGTGTCCCAGGGTTTGGATTTGTTATTGCTAAAACAGAGGTATTAGAAAAATGTAATGGACAGGCTCGTAGTGTGGCTTTAGATTTATACAATCAATGGGAAGTGATGAAAAAAGACGGTAAGTGGAGATTTACCTCACCTACTCATGTAGTAGCGGCTTTTGCGAAGGCATTAGAGGAGCTTATGGAAGAAGGTGGAATCAGTGCCCGCTATGAACGTTATGCAGAGAATAATCAACTACTGCGCTCTCGTTTGTCAGCACTTGGATTTAAAGCGTATATTACGGAAGAACTACAATCGCCAATTATTACGACATTTTTGTTCCCACATAAAGAGTTCTCTTTTGAGCATTTTTATCATGAAATGAAAAAAAGCAGGCTTTGTTATCTATCCAGGCAAGCTGACAGATGTGGATACATTCCGTATAGGTAATATTGGTGATATACATGAAGAAGATATGCTTGCGTTATGTGAAGTCATTGAAAATTATATGGTGGTGAAAAACAATGAAAATTGAAACAGTTATTTTTGATTGGGCTGGAACAGCAGTTGATTTTGGTTGTTTTGCCCCTGTAAATGTCTTTTTAACCATTTTTGAGGATGCTGGTGTAACAGTAACGCTTGAAGAGGCTCGTAAACCAATGGGTATGCTGAAAATCGATCATATTCGTACAATGCTAGAAATGCCAAGAATTCAAGAAGAATGGAAACGAGTTCATGGTCAATCCTTTACAGAAGAGGATGTACAAACACTATACAAAGAATTTGAGTCGAAGCTAATGGAATCTTTAGCGGCCTTTACAAATCCTATTCAGTATGTGAAGGAAACAGTACAACAATTAAGAGAAACGGGTATTCGAATTGGCTCTACAACAGGCTATACAGATTCAATGATGGAAGTAGTCACACAGCATGCAGCGATGAAGGGGTATCAGCCTGATTTTCTAGTAACTCCTACCCAAGTTGGAGATAAAGGACGTCCTTATCCATATATGATTTTCAAAAATATGGAGGCGTTAGGGTCAGAATCGACGAAGCAGGTTGTGAAAATTGGTGATACAACGTCAGATATAAAGGAAGCATTGAATGCGGGCGTCTGGGCTGTTGGTGTTATTATTGGAAGTTCTGAGATGGGTCTTTCTGAAGAGGAATTCAACTCATTATCTGTGGAGGAACAACAAATCGAAATTCAGAAAGCGAAGCGTATTTTTGAGGAGATAGGTGCTCATTATACAATTGAAACTATGAAAGAGCTACCTGCGTTAATTGAAACTATTAATAATGGTTTAAAACTAGAATCAGTGGTGTAAACCTCTTGAAAGAGCCTTTTAGTTGTGGATAAACAATTAGAAGGTTTTTTTATGGCTTAGAAAGGGAAATGGTAGATGGACACAATAAAATGAAGAGTAAAGTATGATTAATGAATGGGTTACAAAAAAAATAACCTCGGCAGAAAGGAAATAACTGCAGAGGCTTGTTTGCTTGATGGATTTTTAGTCACGCTCAAAAGGAATTGAATCGGGAATTTCCTCAAATGGATTTTTTTCATTAATTCGGTCGTAAAACATTATACCGTTCAGATGATCTAATTCATGCTGGAATGCGATAGCAGGTAAGCCTTTAAGACGCATTTTTTTCTCTTCTCCGTCGATTGTTTTAAATTTTACTGTAATGCGAGCATGACGAGGAACATAGCCAGGGACGTTGCGATCTACAGAAAGACAGCCTTCGCCAGCAGTAAGATACGTATTTTCTACAGAGTGACTAACAATTTTAGGGTTAATTGCTACAAAGCTTAGTTGCTCACCATCATCATCTTGCAAATGTAAGGCGAACATTCGATGTAGACTATTGACTTGATTGGCAGCTAATCCAATGCCGCTACGTAAATCATATTTATCTGCCATTTCAGGATCTTGACTGTTGATGAGATATTGAAGCATATCTGCTGCAAGCTGTTTCACTTCGTCGGTTAACGGAAATTTAACTTCCTCAGCTTTCGTGCGTAAAGTCGGATGACCTTCGCGTATAATATCATCCATTAAAATCATATGTGAATCTTCCTTTCAATCTTTGTGTGCCTTATATATAAGTATACATCACACATAATAACAATCACATGAAAAAAGATCTTATTTGACTATACTTAAAAAATTTTTCTATAGCTATTAGATTATCTATAACTGGGCATTCTACTATTGGTATGCATGGAAGAAAACCTAATGTTTATGCATGTTATGTGAGTTGTTGTAATACAGAAGGTGTTAATGGGTGGTACAGTATAAGACAGCTTTATTGAATTGTTATTTTAGAAAAAAATCTTTGTTTGGACGCATAATATATGATTGACCGACAGTATTTTATTCAGTATACTGAGTCCTAAGAACAAGTTGTACTAGTTAAATAGTGATTTATTTTAATACAGTTGAAAGGGAGATGTGACAAATGAGCAAGAAAAACAATAATATTTTTGATGCAAAACAAACGCTAACTGAAATCGAAGATAAGTTTGAAATGTTTCAAATTTTGAATACAGAAGGCGAAATTATAAATGAAGAGGCAGACCCAAAATTATCAGATGATGAATTAGTTGAGTTAATGACACGTATGGTTTATACACGTATTTTAGACCAACGCTCAATCTCACTGAACCGTCAAGGTCGTTTAGGTTTCTATGCTCCTACGGCAGGACAAGAAGCTTCACAACTTGCCTCACACTTTGCATTAGAGCAAGAAGACTGGATTTTACCAGGGTATCGTGATGTTCCACAAATCGTATGGCACGGCTTACCATTAGATAAAGCATTTTTATTCTCACGTGGTCATTTCGTTGGCAACCAAATCCCTGAGGGCGTTAATGTATTACCTCCTCAAATCATTATTGGTGCTCAATATATACAAGCAGCAGGTGTTGCACTCGGTATTCAAAAGCGTGGTAAAAAAAGCTGTTGCTGTAACATATACAGGTGATGGTGGTTCATCACAAGGGGATTTCTATGAAGGCATTAACTTTGCAGGTGCGTTTAAATCACCAGCAATCTTCATCGTTCAAAATAACCAGTATGCAATTTCTACACCACGTGAATTACAAACAGCTGCTAAAACAATTGCGCAAAAGGGTGTAGCAGCAGGTTTACCAAGTATTTTAGTAGATGGAATGGATGCGCTTGCAGTTTATGTAGCAACTCGTGATGCTCGTGAGCGTGCGGTTAATGGGGAAGGCCCAACATTAATTGAAACAATGTGTTACCGCTATGGTCCTCATACAATGGCTGGGGATGACCCAACACGTTACCGTACATCTGATACAGATAATGAATGGGCTCAAAAAGATCCTCTAGTTCGTTTCCGTAAATATTTAGAGGCAAAAGGTTTATGGGATGAGAAGAAAGAAGAGGCAGTAATCGAACGAGCAAAAGAAGAAATTAAAGAAGCAATCAAAAAAAGCAGATGCTGCTCCAAAACAAAAAGTAACAGAATTAATGGAAAACATGTATAAAGGCGAAATGCCATCTAATTTAAAAGAACAGTATGAAATCTACAAAGAGAAGGAGTCGAAATAACCTATGGCGCAAATGACAATGATTCAAGCAATTACAGATGCACTTCGCACAGAATTAAAGAATGATGATAACGTTCTTGTATTCGGGGAAGATGTAGGTGTCAACGGTGGGGTATTCCGCGCAACTGAAGGCCTACAAAAAGAATTTGGTGTAGACCGTGTATTCGATACACCATTAGCAGAATCGGGTATTGGTGGCTTAGCTATTGGCCTTTCTCTTCAAGGATTCCGTCCAGTTCCTGAAATTCAGTTCTTTGGCTTTGTTTATGAAGTAATGGATTCAATTAGTGGTCAGTTAGCACGTATGAGCTATCGTAGCGGTGGTGTCTATAATGCACCAGTAACAATTCGTTCTCCATTTGGTGGTGGAGTACATACACCAGAAATGCACTCAGATAGTTTAGAGAGTTTAATGACAGCGCAACCAGGGTTAACGGTTGTTGTACCATCTACTCCATACGATGCGAAAGGCTTACTGATTTCATCTATTCGAAATGATAACCCAGTCATTTTCTTAGAGCATTTAAAACTATATCGTTCATTCCGCGAAGAGGTGCCTGAGGAAGCATATGAAATTCCACTTGGCAAAGCGGATGTAAAACGTGAAGGTAAGGATTTAACGATTGTTGCTTATGGTTTAATGGTACACGAAAGCTTGAAGGCTGCAGAAGAGCTTGAAAAAGAAGGTCACTCTGTAGAGGTTATAGACTTACGTACGATTCAACCAATTGATATAGAAACAATTATTGCATCTGTTGAAAAAACAGGTCGTGCAATCGTTGTACAAGAAGCGCAAAAACAAGCAGGTATCGCTGCAAATGTAGTAGCAGAAATCACAGAACGTGCAATTTTAAGCTTAGAAGCTCCTGTACTTCGTGTGGCTGCACCAGATACTGTGTACCCATTCCCACAAGCTGAAGGTGTTTGGTTACCGAACTATAAAGATGTAATGGAAACAGCGAAAAAAAGTTTTAACATTCTAATGAACTAGAAAGGATGGGTACACATGGCATTTGAATTTAGATTACCAGATATCGGTGAGGGTATTCACGAAGGCGAAATTGTGAAATGGTTCGTCAAGGCTGGCGATACAGTAAAAGAAGACGATATTCTTTGCGAAGTGCAAAATGATAAAGCGGTAGTTGAAATCCCTTCACCAGTTGAAGGAACAGTAGAGGAAGTTTTAGTAGGAGAAGGAACAGTTGCTGTTGTGGGCGATGTCTTAATCCGATTTGATGCACCTGGCTATGAAGACTTAAAGTTAAAAGGTGACGATCATGCTGAGGCGAAAACAGAAGCACAAGTTCAAGCAACTGCTGAATCTGGTCAGAACGTAGAGAAAGCTCCTGTTAATGAGGAGAAGGCTCCAGTAAAAGCTGAGGCAGCACCAGAAAAAGTGGAGACAGTTGTCGATGATACTAAACGTGTAATTGCGATGCCTTCTGTACGTAAATTTGCACGAGATAACGATGTAAACATCCGTGAAGTAAAGGGAACAGGCAAAAACGGTCGAATCTTAAAAGAAGATATTGAAAACTTCATAAAAGGTGGCGGTACTATTGAAGCTGAAGCATCAACTGTAGAAACAGCAGAAGCAGCAGTTGAGCAAGATAAAACTACTTCAGTCGCACCAGTAGTTCTCGAAGGGGAATTCCCAGAGACTCGTGAGAAAATGTCAGGTATTCGAAAAGCGATTGCCAAAGCAATGGTACACTCGAAACAAACAGCTCCTCATGTTACACTAATGGATGAAGTCGATGTAACAGCTCTTGTAGCACATCGAAAAAAAATTCAAAGATATCGCTGCCGAAAAGGGTGTTAAATTAACATATCTACCATATGTAGTCAAAGCACTTATTTCAACTTTACGCGAGTTCCCAGAATTTAACCGCTCCTTAGATGATGCAACACAAGAAATTATTCAAAAGCATTACTATAATATCGGTATTGCTGCAGATACTGAAAAAGGCTTACTAGTACCAGTTATTAAGCATGCAGATCGTAAATCTGTATTTGCAGTGTCTAATGAAATCAATGAGTTAGCGACGAAAGCCCGTGAAGGCAAGCTTGCGCCACATGAAATGAAAGGTGCTTCCATGTCCATTACGAATATTGGCTCTGCAGGAGGACAATGGTTCACACCAGTTATTAATCATCCTGAAGTAGCAATTCTAGGTATTGGTCGAATTTCAGAAAAACCTGTAATAAAAAAATGGTGAAATTGTAGCCGCACCTGTGTTAGCATTATCATTGAGCTTTGATCATCGTATGATCGATGGAGCCACTGCGCAAAATGCTTTAAATCACTTAAAGCGTTTGTTAAGTGAGCCAGAATTATTATTAATGGAGGCGTAACAAAAATGGTAGTAGGAGATTTCCCAATCGAAACAGATACTCTTGTCATTGGTTCAGGTCCTGGAGGATATGTAGCAGCAATTCGTGCAGCTCAAACTGGCCAAAAAGTAACAATCGTTGAAAAAAAATGTACTTGGTGGTGTGTGCTTAAACGTAGGCTGTATCCCATCAAAAGCATTAATTTCAGTAGGTCACCGTTTTGAGCAAGCTAAACATTCAGATGACATGGGAATCATCGCTTCTGATGTGAAATTAGACTTCTCAAAAGCACAAGCATTTAAAGACAGCGTTGTTAAAAAAATTAACTGGCGGTGTTGAAGGCTTACTTAAAGGAAACAAAGTTGAAATTGTACAAGGTGAAGCTTATTTCGTTGACGCTCATTCAGTGCGTATCATCAATGGTGAATCTGCTCAAACTTACACATTTAACAATGTCATTATTGCAACAGGTTCTCGTCCAGTTGAAATTCCAACATTCAAATTCTCTGATCGCGTGCTAAATTCTACAGGTGCACTTTCTTTACAAGAAGTTCCTGGTAAATTAGTTGTTATCGGTGGAGGTTATATTGGTACAGAGCTAGGCTCAGCTTACGCAAACCTGGGCTCTCAAGTAACAATTATTGAAGGCGGAAAAGATATTTTAGCTGGCTTCGAAAAACAAATGACTCAAATCGTGAAAAAAAGGCCTTAAAAAGAAAGGCGTTGAAATGGAAGTTAACGCATCTGCAAAAGGCGTTGAAGAAACTGAAAACGGCGTAGTAGTAACTTATGAAGTTGGCGGAGAAGAGAAAAAAAGTTGAAGCTGATTACGTATTAGTTACTGTAGGTCGTCGTCCAAATACAGATGAAATGGGCCTTGCTGAAATCGGAGTTGAATTCGGTGAACGTGGTTTAATCAATGTTGACAAACAATGTCGTACAAATATTCCAAATATCTATGCAATTGGTGATATTGTAGCTGGTCCTCAGCTTGCTCATAAAGCATCTTACGAAGGTAAAGTTGCTGCTGAAGCAATCGCTGGTGAAAAATCAATCGTTGATTATTTAGCTATTCCTGCTGTATGCTTCACAGATCCAGAAATGGCAACAGTTGGTTATAACGAAGATGAAGCGAAAGCTGAAGGCATTGAATACACTGCAGCGAAATTCCCATTCGCAGCAAATGGTCGTGCACTTGCATTAAACCAAACAGAAGGTTTCGTGAAGCTTGTTGCTCGTAAAGAAGACGGCTTATTAATCGGTGCTCAAATCGTAGGTGCTGGTGCATCTGATATGATCGCTGAAATGGGCTTAGCAATCGAAGGCGGTATGACTGCTGAAGATATCGCATTAACAATTCACGCTCACCCAACATTAGGTGAAATTACAATGGAAGCTGCTGAAGTATTACTTGGCAATCCAATCCATATTGTTACAAAAAAAATAATTAGATATATGAAACGGTTATAAAGCATTAGCTTTATAGCCGTTTTTTGTATATTGCTTCTAATTTTGATAAAGTTACTATATCGAATGAATATTCGAAAGGTATAATTCGACAACTGTACCAAGATCTAGCAGAGATAGAATTTCATCGCTAGATATCAATGCCTACAGAGCAATAGAAGTGAACAATAAACTGGGGTGATGGAAATGGATCTAGGATTAAAGGGAAAAGTAGCTATTATTACAGGCTCAAGTAAAGGTATTGGCTATTATACAGCAATGCAACTTGTCAAAGAGGGAGCAAAAGTTGTGCTGAGTGCGCGTGGTGAAAAACAGCTCCAAGTGGCAGCTGGCTGTATTAAAAATGAAACAGGTGAGGATGTTTTAATCGTACCGACAGATATTACAAAGGAAAAAGATTGTAAGTACTTAATTGAGCGCACAGTTGAGCATTTTGGAGGCGTGGATATACTTATCAATAATGCAGGTACAGCCTCAGCAAACCCATTTGAATCAGTTAGTAGTGAGCTATGGCAGGCTGATTTAGATTTGAAGGTATTTGGTGCTGTCCATTGTTCAAAATTCGCTGTTCCTTATATGCGTAAGGCTGGAGGCGGAGCGATTGTCAATGTAACGGCTGTTATGGCTAAAACGCCACCTGCTAGTTCCCTCCCTACTACTGTAAGTCGAGCAGCTGGTCTTGCATTAACAAAAGCGATGAGTAAGGACTTAGGAAAAGATAATATTCGTGTGAATTCTGTATGTATAGGGCTAATTCGTAGTGACCAAATCGAAAAAAAATGGAAGAAGGAAGAACCTGAGCTTACTTGGGAAGCGTATTCTCGCAAAGTCGGTCAAACAATTCCCCTTGGTCGTGTAGGGGATACAGAAGAAGCAGCAAATGTCATTACTTTTTTTAGTATCAGATGCAGCAAGTTATGTAACAGGTACTTCAGTGAATATTGATGGTGGGTCTGGACATGCATTATAGGATTTTGAAAAATTGAGCGCCGTAAAATTTTTTTGAGAAAAGAAATATGTATCGATGTCCAAATAAAGACGTGTTTAATTATTGTATAAAGAGAAGATGGCTTAAATTGTGTAAGAGCTATCTTCTTTTTCTATTGTTTTTCTAAAATTATAATAGACAGAAAATTCCTGCAGATGTAGAATAATCGTTATAGGGGGTGAAAAGTGGCGAAATGTTGAACGAAAAATTTGCTGCATTGTTCTTGAAGGTTGTAAGGATTATTGTCCAAATTGGGATACTCAATATTTATTACTACATGGGCGTGGGCATTGTAACTTTATTACATGTACCTCTTCCAGGAAGCGTCATTGGTCTACTTTTATTAGCACTATCACTTCAATTTAAAATAATTAAAGTAGAATATATTCAAGATGGAGCAGGTTTTTTTAATTGGGGTTTTAACCTTATTTTTCATTCCTGCAACAGTAGGGGTAATTGACTATCCAGAGCTTTTATCAACAACGGGACTGCTAATTATTTTGGCTGTTATAGCTAGTACATTAATTTCTATTTATATTACTGGATTGCTTACTCAAATGATTGAGAAGAAAGAGTTAGCGAAGAAAGAAACTGAAGCTGTTCTTGAAGAAGGAGAGGGGAAATTAACTGTTGATTGATATAATTGTTGTGATTGGCACTATTGTATTGTTTATGCTATTTACAAAGCTTTATCAGCGATTTCCGCATCCTATCATGATTCCACTAGTAACAACAACTATCGTCAGTGCTGTTATTTTAGTAGTATTTCAGATTCCTTATTCGACCTATATGCAGGGAGGAGAATGGCTTCAAAAAAATGCTTGGCCCAGCAGTTGTAGCACTCGCCTATCCTCTTTATAATCAACGTGCCATTATTATGAAGTATAAATACTCTATTTTATCAGGTATCTTTATAGGCATGATTACTGGCTTAGTGACGATTTTTGTCATGCTAAAATGGATTAGAGTAAGTGATAACTGGATGCTAACAGCTTTACCTAAGTCTTTAACAACACCGGTTGGTATGCAGGTGAGCGAAACAATTGGAGGGATTCCCCCGTTAACAGCTGTATTTGTTATGCTAGCAGGGTTTGTAGGCGCAATAATTGGACCGTTAGTTATTAAATTTGGAAAAATTGATTCTGCGGTTAGCAGAGGGGTTGCAGTAGGTAGTGCATCACATGGCGTTGGACTAGTTAAATTAAGAGAGTATGGAGAACGAGAATTATCAGTTGGTTCATTATCAATGGGGTTAACGGCAATTATTGGTGCATTTCTTTGCCCACTTTTTGTGTATTTGTTTATGTAAAACGAGCAAACCCTTTACAAATAATTGTAAAGGGTAAAAATCTGATATTTTAAGACTCTTTTTCAATAATAAATTGAACCGTATGGGCAAGACCAGTGTGTAAAGTACCTTCATTTCTTATTTGTTCACCTGTGGAAAAATGGATAATTTTATAAGGCTGACACCAAGTTAGGACATGGAGAGGATCGTATAAATTATCTAGCTGCTTTGGGCCACCTGATGCATATGGAAGCTGATATATCGAATATAGCTCCATCATGATTCGACCACCTGGCTTGACTGAATTTACTATACGCTCAAAAACGGCGTGCTGCTGCTTCATTGGAAAATGTCCAAACACCATTATAGCAGCATCAAACTTTTCTACTGGTAATTCATCATGTAATAAATCAGCAAGCTGTGTAACTACAGTAACACCCTGTTTTTTTTGCCAGCTGTTGAGTCTTCTCTAGCCCATTTCTAGCATAATCAAAGGCAGTAACTAAATGTCCTTTGGAAGCTAAAAAAAACCGCATTTCTTCCTTCACCTTCTGCATATGCAGCAACATTTACATAACCCTTTATAAAATCTACATAGTCCTTGATAAAGGCATTTGGTTGTTCACCATAAACATATTCGGTAGTGCTAAAATGTTGATCCCATATATTCATCAAGTTCCCTCCCTTTTTAATATTGTAGAAAAAGTAACATAGTTAATCTAATTTTTTTGTACTAATGTCTAACCAAAACGTTACTAGTCGTTACGAATATACAAATAAAATCTTCTAAAATTAGCCAATAGAAGGTTCCATTTTTCATGACAAGATGTATCAAAATTGATAAATTAAGAAAAAGCTACCTCATCAAAATTTTGAAGAGGTAGCTTTCCAGTTTTAAATAATTGGCTTGCGTTCTTTTATAACACGAATTGTTTTTAATGTTGAATCTTCAGGTCCTTGTACTGGTAAACCTGCTTCAATATTCATTTGAATATAATGAATATTTTCTTGTGTAATTATTTCCCCGGGAATAAAAATCGGAATTCCAGGAGGATATACCATAATAAATTCTGCACAAATACAGTTATCTGCCTCTGCCAATGGAACAACCTCAGTATCAGCATAAAAAGCATCACGAGGCGACATAGCAAGTGCTGGAATTTCCGGAACATTAACTACTGCTTCAGTGATTGCAGCTTCTGAATCAAAAGCTTTGGACATGCGATTAAGCGCATTAATAAGAAGATTTATCTCCTTTTTCGTATCTCCCAAAGTTACTAAACATAGAATATTGTAAAGATCAGAAAGTTCTACCTCAATATTCGCATTATAACGTAACCATTCCTCAGCTCGATGTCCAGAAATACCCAAATCTTTCACACTAATTAAAAGCTTTAAAGGATCCATATCATATGTGGCAGATGAATGTAACTTTTCCTTTCCAGCACATTTTAAATGTGGTATCTGATTAATACGTTTACGTGCATCCTTTGCCAAGCGAAGGGCATCATCAATTAAATCAACGCCATGTATTGCTAGCTGACGTCGCGCCGTATCAAGCGATGCTAACAATGGATAAGATGTCGATGTTGTTGTCAGCATAGAAAAGACAGCTTGTACACGTTTTGCTGAGACAAGTCCTTCACGTACATTTAAGATCGATGTTTGTGTCATAGATCCACCTAGCTTATGTACGCTTGTAGCAGCCATATCAGCTCCTGCCTCCATCGCTGAATAGGGAAGTTCATCATGGAATTTAATGTGTACGCCATGAGCTTCATCCACAACAACTGGAATATTACGACCATGCGCAATTTCGACAATACGTTTTAAATCAGCTGTAAAGCCATAATAAGTTGGATTAATAACTAGAACTGCTTTTGTGTCTGGATAAGCATTTAAAGCCTTCTCGACAGCTTCAGGGGATATTCCGTGAGAAATACCATATTCACTGTCTACTTCAGGATGAATAAAAATCGGAATTGCACCAGCGAAAACAATCGCTGACATAATTGATTTATGAACATTCCGTGGCACTAGAATCTTATCACCTGGACCGACGACGGTCAGAATCATCGTCATGATGGCGCCACTAGTACCTTGAACGGAAAAGAATGTATGATCAGCACCAAAGGCCTCAGCAGCAAGTGCTTGTGCTTCTTTTATGGCGCCTTTTGGTGAATGTAAATCGTCTAGTGGAGCAATATTAATTAAATCAATTGATAAAACGTTGTCGCCGACGAATTCTCGGAAGGCTGGATCCATACCTTGACCTTTCTTATGGCCTGGAATATGGAACTGAATTGGATGTCTGTTCCGATGTTTAAGTAATACGTCGAACAATGGAGTCTCTAATTGTGACAACGCAGGTACCACCTCACTTTATAATATCTAAGAAAACAAATGAATTATAGCACCTTACGACATGAAAGAATAGACTTTACTTAAAAAAAATAAAAGGGTTTTTTTGATCATTTCGAGAAGTTAATAACGTACGAAAGGGGAGGTACTATGAATTGGAATACACGTGTGACAGAACTTTTAAATGTGAAATACCCAATAATACAAGGCGGGTTAGCTATTTGGCTTATGCTGATTTGGCAGCGGCAGTGTCGAATGCTGGCGGACTTGGGCAAATAACAGCGATGAGTTTACGTGATCCTGACCTATTGCGCGCAGAAATTCATAAAGTACGAACATTAACAGATAAACCGTTTGGTGTGAACTTTGCCATTGGCATGTATGGCACTGGCTACGAGGATATGGTACGTGTGGCAGTGGAAGAAAAAGTGCCTGTAGTAACAATGACTGGAGGAAATCCTGCACCTATTTTTGATATTTTGGCAGGAACCGACATTAAAAAAATTGGTACTTGTAGCCGCACGTAGACAAGCTCAAAAAGCGGAACAACTTGGAGCAGATGCTGTGATGGTTGTTGGACAAGAGGGAGGTGGTCATCTTGGACGTGACGATGTCGGTACAATGGTGCTTGTTCCGCAAGTTGTCGACAGTGTAAAAATACCGGTTATTGCTTCTGGAGGCATAGGTGATGGTCGGGGTTGGATGGCAGCACAAGCTCTTGGAGCAGAGGGGATTGAAATGGGCACACGTTTTATTGCGACTAAAGAGTGTGTAGATGCATCAGAGGCTTATAAAGAGGCGTTACTAGCAAGCAGTGAGGCAGATACAACAATTATTAAACGCTCTATTGGTGCACCAGCTCGAGCATTACGCAATGATTTCACTGCGAAAATTTTAGAAATCGAGGAGAAAACGCCAACATATGAAGCTTTAAAAGATTTCATTAGTGGTGCTGCCAATAAACGTTTTATTTATGATGGTAAGAATGATCAAGGGTTTGGTTGGGCTGGTCAAGTAACAGGAATGATTCATGACATTCCAACAGTTCAGGAGCTAATCAATCGTATGGTTGCAGAAGCTGAAAGTATCCGAGTAAAATGGGGACAATAACGTAAAGGTGGTTATGTCTAATGGAATATTCCTATCCGTTTTCAACAGATTGGTCTACAGAAGAAATTGTTGATGTTGTTCAATTCTTCGAAGGGATTGAGCAAGCTTATGAGAAGGGCATTAAACGCGAAAATATGCTGGCAAAGTATCGCCGTTTTAAACAAATTGTCCCATCTCAGGCAGAAGAAAAATCTATTTTTCGTGAATTTGAAGAAGCTAGTGGCTATGTAAGTTATCCTGTTGTTAAGCTAGCGAAAGAAGGAACGGATGGTACTTTGATTAAAGTCGTTCCCAAACAACGTCATTAAAAAAAGTGGATGTGAGTTATTCTCACGTCCACTTTTTCATTTAGAGCTTTACACTATCTTGGTGTTAAAAAAAGAATGTTTTGCATACATTACATCAATATCATTATTACTTAATATTGGAAAAATATGCCAATAATAATTTTTAAACGCGAAAAATTTTTAATAAAAATAGGAATAAAATCGGAAATTTCCCACAATATATAAGCATCCTATAAATCAATCTATTACATCATCTGCATTATTATGTTACATGGATAAAAACACTATACATCGAACATTACTTTCCAACAATGACGTTATAGATTGGGAGTAAATGACTGAAGGTTTCTTCCGTTATTTGATGGATTTGACTAGCTGTCAGTTTGATTGCTTGCTCTTTTGGAATATGTCGACCTACTAAAAATTCACCTTTTTTTAACATCCCGCAAGCGAAGGAGTAACTCATCTAGCTTGTCCTCCTTTGCCGTTTGTAAAGGAAAGGCCTCTGGAGACATATGATCTCCAGACACAATAAAGTCTTCGGGAAGTTGCCCTAGTATTGCTTTATTGGCCATTAAATGCTGTGCCATTACATTTTTTTTCAGGTGCTTCGTAAATAATAGCCAAGACGATGAATAAATGTGTGCTCCAAAGACCAATCTGAAAGTGAGGTAATGATTTATAACCTCTTTTGTACGGAGCAAAGGCTACCCAGCTATCATTTGGAGGATTCACAGTTCTCCGTGCGTGTTTTGCAACATGAGGATAGAATTCTTCCCCAAGATGACTGGAAAAGTATGCAGAAAAGTCCTCTCCTAACAGTTGGAATTTCGGTCGTACAGAAGAATTTAGTGCATCCATTCTCTGTTCTAAACCGTCTATATGAAATACATTAAAGTCTTTATTCGTCCACTTTATTTTTGGCAATGGTAGTAGCTCCTTTCGATTTATAAGGTTTATTTTATTAGAAAAATGGGAAAAAATCTTATAACAAGAACTTTCTCAGTTCTACAAAATGTTCTTGTGAAAAATTAAAAAAAAGGAAGTGATTTTTATGAAACCAATCGTAAAAATTATACGTAAAGTTGACATTGAAAAGCAATATGAACAAATTTTACAGTTGGAATTAGATTATGAATTAGCTTCTCTCTTCGACGCTATGAATGAAAAAAATGAAGCTGAAATTGAAAAAAAGTAAAAAAACGTCTGACTGAAATTCAGATGGAACTTGAAAGTTTGCACGCCTATGCGTAATAAAAATTTTATACCCATTTGAAAATCACTTGCTGAATATTCCGACAGCAGGTGATTTTTATTGTTATAATGGGTAAAATAGACTTTATATCATAATGAAAAGTTTTAAGTACCTATAATGTGCAGAATACACCATGCTAACATCGAGAGAAAAAGATATCATATACTTAAATGGTGAGAACATGAAAAATCAGTCCAATAGCATAGAGTTAGAGTTTTTTTAATCGAAGGGTGGGTTTTTATGGACATACAACAATTGGATCAATTTGCGAAAAGTATTATCTTTGAGGCAGGCAGCCGCATTAGACAAGCCTTTTCGTATAATTTGGTTATCGAAACAAAATCAGGTGCTAATGATCTTGTGACGAATATCGATCGTGAAACAGAATTATTCTTTATCGATAAAATAAGAGCTTTTGATCCATCTCACAAGATTTTAGGGGAAGAGGGAATGGGAGAACAAGTAGAGTCCTTAGATGGCATTGTGTGGATAATTGATCCTATTGATGGCACAATGAATTTTGTTAAGCAACACCGCCATTTTATGATTTCCATTGGTATCTTCATCAATGGAATAGGCAAGCTTGGTTACATATTTGACGTGATGCGTGAGGATTTATTTTATGCAATAGCTGGAGAAGGTGCCTGGTACAATGAATCTCCTTTACGAAAGTTAACGTCAGTAAAAATAGAAGAAGCTGTCATTGGTATTAATGCTCATTGGGTAGCACCGAATCGGCATATTCATCATGAAAAGGTTATTGATATGGTTCGTAAAGTACGAGGTACACGATCATACGGATCTGCAGCTATGGAAATAGCATTTGTTGTGAGTGGTAAGTTAGATGCATATGTCTCTATGCGTTTATCACCATGGGACATTGCTGGAGGTACTATTATCGCGCATGAGGTTGGCGCTGTTGCCACAAATTTACATGGGGAAGGATTTGATTTCCTTCATCAGGATACTTTTATCATTGCGAATCCATCGATACACAAAGAATTATTAGATAAATATATTGTGCCTTATGAATAATAAAGGAGCCGTCTTTTTTTAGACAGGCTCCTTCTTTGTAACATAATTAAAGTAACCCTTGCTCACGCAATTTGCGTTTCATTTTAAAGGCTGTCATAAAAATGACACAAGTAGCCAAAATGCCTGCTATAATACCAAACACACTTTCAGCAGCTACAGAATATCCAATAGAACACATTGCTAAAACAGCTGCTAATGCATAAATGGCCATTACGAATTTTGCACGATTCATAACCGAGCCCCCTATATTAAAATTTGTAAATCAAATATATTTTTTTAGAATGATGGAAATTCTAATAAGGACATTTCTATCCCTCTTGTGCTATAATATCACAGTTAAACATTCGAAAAAAAGAATATGGAGTGGAATAATGACAAACTTACGTCAAGATCTTCGCAATATCGCAATTATCGCCCACGTTGACCATGGTAAAACTACCTTAGTTGACCAATTATTAAAACAATCTGGTACATTCCGTTCAAACGAACATGTTGAAGAACGCGCAATGGACTCTAATGATATTGAACGCGAGCGTGGTATTACAATTTTAGCAAAAAAATACTGCGGTAAACTATAACGGAACACGTATCAACATCCTTGATACGCCTGGACACGCCGACTTCGGTGGTGAGGTAGAACGTATTTTAAAAATGGTAGATGGCGTTTTACTAGTTGTCGATGCGTATGAGGGTTGTATGCCGCAAACACGCTTCGTGCTAAAAAAAAGCATTAGAGCAAAAGTTAACACCAATTGTTGTTGTTAACAAAGTAGACAAAGATTCTGCTCGTCCACTTGAAGTAGTAGATGAGGTCTTAGAGCTATTTATTGAGCTTGGTGCAGATGATGATCAATTGGACTTCCCAGTTGTTTATGCTTCAGGTGTCAATGGTACAGCCTCACTTGATTCAGATCCAGCAAATCAAGAGGAAAATATGCAATGCCTATTCGAAAAAGTTATCGAATCAATTCCAGCACCAGTGGATAATTCTAATGAACCATTACAATTCCAGGTAGCTTTACTTGACTATAATGACTATGTAGGTCGTATCGGAATCGGACGTGTATTCCGCGGTACAATTGAAGTAGGTCAGCAAGTAGCATTAATGAAATTAGATGGTACAGTAAAACAATTCCGCGTAACGAAACTATTTGGTTTCTTTGGTTTAAAACGTGAAGAAATTCAGTCAGCAAAAGCTGGAGATTTAATTGCTGTATCTGGTATGGAGGACATCAACGTTGGTGAAACGGTATGTCCAGTAGAGCATCAAGAAGCATTAACACCATTGCGTATTGATGAACCAACATTACAAATGACTTTCTTAGTCAACAACTCGCCATTTGCAGGACGCGAGGGTAAATGGGTAACTGCCCGTAAAGTGGAGGAACGCTACGTTCACAGCTTCAAACAGATGTATCTTTACGCGTAGAAGATACAGATTCACCAGATGCATGGACTGTTTCTGGTCGTGGTGAACTGCATTTATCAATCCTTATCGAAAATATGCGTCGTGAAGGCTTCGAGCTACAAGTATCAAAACCTCAAGTAATCATTCGTGAAATTGATGGTGTAAAATGTGAGCCATTTGAACGTGTACAAATTGATGTTCCTGAGGAAAATGTCGGTTCTGTAATTGAATCAATTGGTACTCGTAAAGGTGAAATGTTAGATATGGTGAACAATGGCAATGGTCAAGTTCGTTTAACATTCTTAGTTCCTGCTCGTGGTTTAATCGGTTATACGACAGAGTTTATGTCAATGACAAAAGGCTTTGGTATCATTAACCATACATTTGATTGCTACCAACCATATATCCCAGGTCGTATTGGTGGACGTCACCAAGGTGTTCTTGTTTCAATGGAAACTGGTAAATCCACAACTTATGGTATGATGCAAGTAGAAGACCGTGGTACACTGTTTGTAGAGCCAGGTACTGAAATTTATGAAGGTATGATCGTTGGCGAAAATACACGTGACAATGATATCACTGTAAACATAACAAAAATGAAGCAAAAAAACGAATGTTCGTTCTGCGACAAAAGATGCAACAAACGTTATTAAAAAGCCACGTTTATTAACACTAGAAGAAGCATTAGAATTCTTAAATGATGATGAGTACCTAGAAATTACACCAGAATCTATTCGCCTTCGTAAACAAATTCTAGATAAAAATGAACGTGAAAGAATAGCGAAAAAGCTTAAAAACGCTGAACAATAATTTTTTTGCTCCACGAAAGGAAGAGGAGTCTTGGATATTAAGTCCGCTTTAATGGGGGAACTGAATGTTATTCAAGTAGCTGCACAGGTAAATGCAAAGGAAACAGAAGATGCCTATGAAAAAATGGTGGAATTACGCGTTTTTTATATGAGAATATGCCTAACTATGACATTGCTGGCTATGTTCTATTTTTCCTGGTGTTTCTACTTTCGGCAATTGTCTATAAATTAGGCTTTGCAAAGAAATTAAAACGATCACAAAATATTATTATTTATATTTTCCTATTTTTAGGTTGTATCCTGTTAACATTTTTTGCTTTATATCTTCCAATGGTTGAAGGGCTTATTGTAGCGGCATTAATTTTAATTGTCTATAAAACACGTATGTGGCGTGAAAAAAGAGAAGAGCAACAAGCTACTAATCAGTGAAATAACTATATTTGAGAAACAGTCTTAGTGTTGAAGCTAAGGCTGTTTTTTTGTTGCTTAAGAGAATTGTCAAACCATAGGCACCGAAACCTTCTAAAGTGAATAAGTTAATGTCGATAGACTTATTTTCAACAAACAAGGAGGAAAAGGAATGCGGTGGTTTAAAAGAAGCTTGTTTTTTAGTGTAATTGCTGTACTTCTCCTTTCTTTGGCGGCGTGTAATAAACATGAGCTTGAAAAAGTCAAAGTTGGAGAGGTGACGCGCTCAATTTTCTATGCGCCACAGTACGTAGCTCTTGAAAAAGGATTCTTCGAAGATGAAGGACTTTCTGTAGAACTTCAGACAATAGCTGGTGGGGATAAAACAATGACGGCATTGCTTTCAGATGGGATTGATATTGCCCTAGTTGGATCAGAGACCTCTATTTATGTAACGCTTCAGGGCGCAAATGATCCAATTCAAAATTTTGCTCAGCTTACCCAAACAGATGGTACATTTTTAGTTGCACGGGATAAGATAGATAATTTTTCTTGGGATCTATTAAAAGGCTCCACATTTTTAGGACAACGTAAGGGTGGAATGCCACAAATGGCAGGAGAATTTGTATTGAAAAAGCATGGCATAGATCCTACTCAAGACTTAACACTTATTCAAAACATTGACTTTGCAAATATTGCTACGGCCTTTGCTTCTGGAACTGGAGATTTTGTACAACTGTTTGAACCGACTGCAAGTGTGTTTGAAAAAGAAGGAAAAGGCTATATTGTTGCTTCATTTGGTACAGAATCTGGCCATTTACCTTATACCTCGTTTATGGCAAAAAGTAGTTATTTAAAGGATGAATCGAAGACAGTCCAAGGCTTTACAAATGCATTGAAACGGGCACAGGATTTTGTGCAAAAAGAGAGTGCTGCCGAAGTAGCTAAAATTATTCAGCCGTACTTTGAAAATGTGGATGTAGACTTGATTGAAACAGTGGTAGAGCGTTATAAATCTCAGGGCTCTTATGCAACAGATCCTATATTGGAGAAGGGGGAATGGGATAACTTGCAAACGATTATGGAGGAAGCAGGTGAACTTCCTCAACGGGTGGATTATGAAGAATTGGTGAATACAACTTTTGCAAAAAAAGGCTGCTGAGTAATATGGAATTTTTAAACCTAGAAAATATTCACCATAGCTATTTTTCAAGTACACAGGCAAAGGATGTATTATGTGATATTAATTTAGGCATTCGTGAAGGAGAGTTTGTCTCATTTATCGGACCGAGCGGTTGTGGGAAAACAACTTTATTATCCATCATAGCAGGCTTATTTCCTCCTACTAAAGGCAAGGTATATATTGATGGTGAGGAAATATCGACACAAAACCAATCACTTATTGGCTATATGCTTCAGCAAGATTATTTATTTCCGTGGAAAAATATTGAGGACAATATTACGATCGGCTTGAAGATTATGGAGCGTAGCCAAAAAAACGCATAAAGTAACCGCAAATGCATTGTTACAAGAAGTGGGGCTAGCAAATGTCAGCGACAATTATCCACGAGAGCTGTCCGGTGGGATGCGGCAACGTGTTGCACTAGCCAGAACGCTGGCAGTAAATCCTAAAATTTTACTGCTTGATGAACCATTTTCAGCACTTGATTATCAGTCAAAGCTAAAGCTTGAGGACTTGGTTGTTGAAACGTTAAAGGCCTATCAAAAAACAGCAGTTCTTGTCACCCATGATATTGGAGAGGCGATTGCGATGAGTGAACGGGTATTTCTCTTCTCAGCTAATCCAGGTACATTACACAGAGTTTTTGAAATACCTGAAGCATTACAACAGCTATCCCCCTTTGATGCACGACAACATCCAGCATATTCAGATGTATTCCAAGCTATTTGGAAGGAGCTGGAGAGCCTTGGATAATACACCTTTTAAACAGTATCAACAAATGTTAAAAAAGGAAAAACGTTTTGTTCGACTTTATCAGCTCATCATCTTACTCATTTTTTTTGGTGGATGGGAGCTTCTTTCTAGATTCGAATGGATTGATCGGTTAATTTTTAGTTCGCCAACACATGTATGGCAAACATTTATTGGAAAAGTAAGTGATGGTTCGTTAACTTTGCACGTTGGTGTCACGCTGATGGAGACGATTATTGGTTTTATTGCTGGTACTTTACTTGGTACATTAATAGCTATTATTTTATGGTGGTCGCCATTGTTATCTAAGGTATTGGATCCTTATTTAGTGATTTTAAATGCCATGCCAAAAGTAGCGCTAGGACCTATTTTAATTGTTGCACTTGGACCAGGGTATTTTTCGATAATTGCTATGGGTGCCCTAATTTCGATAATTATTACAACTATTGTTGTTTATACAGCCTTTAAAGGCGTAGATCCGAACTATAGCAAAGTTTTACAAACTTTTAGGGCTACGAGGTGGCAGATATTTAAAGAAGTCATATTACCAGCCTCTTTTCCAACGATTATTTCTACTTTAAAGGTAAACGTAGGATTATCATGGGTAGGGGTTATTGTGGGGGAATTTTTAGTTGCCTCAAAAGGTCTTGGCTATTTAATCATCTATGGCTTCCAAGTATTTAATTTTAATCTAGTTCTGATGTCACTGCTCATCATTGCCTTTTTTTGCGACAATTATGTATCAGGTAGTCGAGCTGATTGAGAAGGTAATCATAAAGAATAATGCATAAGATAATGTCTCCTAAGTCGGATTAAAAGAATGGAAGCGAGGTTAATCTCAGCGTTGTGGGATGCCTCGCTTTTATTGTTATGGAAAATATTATTGATATCTTCAAACACCTAAAAAAACAAAATCATTCTGAGAATATTCATACTTCGGAATGATTTTGTTTTATTTAAAAATCTTTATCCATTTGTGGTGAAGTGCGATAAAAGCGGAAATTTCCCGTTTCTATTCGTGCAAGCGTATTGTCTTTAATACGATCATGACATATGTCACACATATACGTATGAATTGGTCGATTGCGTAATTTTTTTTGCTAACGGTAAATCATCGTCTAAATTGTTAATTGTATCGCAAATGACACATTTTACACGCATTGTATTCCCTCCTATTCAACACGAATGGCTGATACATTTTTAATAGGGTTGTCTACATTTGAACCATCTTTAAACAGCACATGGACAGGGCCATCTTCAAGTAAAGGTTTACCGTCCTGGCTATATTTTAAAATGAGTGTTTGTGCCTCTGCAATGGAGAATGGATATTCTTTGCCATCTTCACATTCAATAACGATCGTTGTCGCTTCAGGTTTAATTTCGGCATTTTTCAAGAAGGGGCTCAATTCGATACCGAAAGTACCTGTTTCCATCCCTTTACGATCAAATTTACGTTCAGATTTTAATGTTGGAGGGAAAGTGGCTCCTTCCATTATTTCGCGTGACCAATGAGCGCCTACCTCACGCATATATTTAATATCCTTATCTTCCTCCACTTCTTGTGATGTGAAGTATGTTTTTAAATCTAATTTACGATCATCGAAAATCCAAACTGTAGGATCTAATGTTAGTTGAAATGAAACTGCACCCTTGATAGGAATTATTGTCTCCATAATAGAAATCCTCCTTAAATCTTGTATATCCATGAAATAGTATAACGCTAATGACTAGAGATAATAAAGAAATATAATTTGAATTCGTTATTTTTCCAACGAAGACACTTGCAATTTTAACGACTAAAAGATAAACTTTATTAAGATAGAATCGAAGAAATATCAGATAATGGGGGCGTCCTCATGGATACGAAATCACAAACTTCTTTTCAGGAGAAGGCTTTGGAGCTTTTAGTTGCTGATGCAGACAAAATTGCTCGCCTTATTCGAGTACAAATGGATCATTTAACAATGCCACAATGCCCTTTATATGAAGAAGTATTAGATACACAAATGTTCGGCCTTTCACGTGAAATTGACTTTGCTGTGAAGCTTGGACTTATTGAGCGCGAAAAAGGCAAAGAAATTCTCGATTCACTCGAGAAAGAACTTTCTGTACTACATGACGCGTATACAGACAAATAAAAAGAAAAAAACTCAAACGCAATCTGCGATTTGAGTTTTTTTTCTAGAACGAGGTTTTTCGATGAGACAATACTTAAAACGTTATGCACAAAATTTTGATTATCCATTATTTTTTACGGTCCTATTGCTAAGTTTATTTGGTTTGGTGATGATTTATAGCTCCAGTATGATGGTGGCTATTGTGTTCAAAGAACAAACACCCGATTTCTATTATAATAAGCAAGTGACCAATTTAATCGTAGCGTTTTTAGGATTTTTAGTGGCAGCATTTTTCCCTTATAAGCATTATGCAAATAAAAATATTATGCTGTTGCTGACGATTGTACTTGCTGTGTTATTTACTTGGGTAAAGATAGATGGAAATGGTGCTGAAGAAGGAATCGGATCTCAGAGCTGGATAGCTGTTCCTGGATTGGGGAATTTCCAGCCCTCTGAATATGCGAAACTATTTATAATTTTATATTTTGCTGCCGCCTTTCATCGAAAAGCACAAAAATATACATTTGAAAAGCTACAACCGACTGAAATATTTTATCCAATATTTCTTTGGATACTTGTAGTTGCGGGAGTAGCTTTTGAAACAGATTTAGGAGCCAGCATTATTTTATGTGGTATAGCTGTCTCTGTTGTGGCAGCTAGTGGAATTCCGTTTAAAACATTTTGGAAGTTTTTTTGGTGTGTTAGGGGCATTTGGTGCAGCTATCATTGGTATTCTATGGATGTTTAAAGGCGAGCTGTTAAAGGGGAATCGGAAAGGTCGTATTTTATCCTATTTTAACCCGTTTGATTATGAAAATGATGTTGGTCATCAAGTTGTAAATAGTTATTATGCAATTGGTGGAGGCGGCTTAGAAGGAAGGGGACTAGGTCAATCCATTCAAAAATTAGGGTATTTGCCTGAACCACAAACCGATTTTATTATGGCGATTATTATGGAAGAGCTAGGTATTTGGGGAGTGCTAATCGTCTTAGGTGGTCTAGGGTTTATTATATATAAAGGATTCTCGATTGCTTTGCGCACGAAAGACCCACTAGCGCGTATGATTGCGGCTGGTATTGCAAGCTGGATTGGTTTTCAGTCGTTCATCAATCTCGGGGGTGTAACTGGGTTAATCCCGTTAACCGGTGTAACGCTACCTTTTATTAGCTATGGCGGGACATCTATAATTATTCTATCTTTGGCTATGGGGATATTGATTAATGTTTCCATGTTTGAAAAGGTAGAAAGGAAAAAATCACAATCATAAAGGGGGATATCAATGGTGTCAATCAACAAAATTCTCGTAGCCAATCGGGGAGAAATTGCGATTCGTATTTTCCGTGCCTGCACGGAGCTTCATATCCAAACGGTAGCCATTTATTCACGAGAGGATAGTGGTGCCTTCCATCGCTTTAAAGCAGATGAGGCCTATTTAGTAGGGGCGGGTAAAAAGCCAATTGATGCTTATTTAGATATCGAGGGTATTATAGCGATTGCTAAAGACGCGGGCGTAGATGCCATTCATCCGGGGTATGGTTTTTTATCGGAAAATGTAGAATTTGCACGTCGTTGTGAGCAGGAGGGCATTGTGTTTATTGGTCCTACTTCTGAACATTTAGATATGTTTGGAGATAAGGTCAAAGCACGTTCGCAAGCTATTGCCGCTGGAATTCCTGTTATTCCGGGTACAGATGGCCCTGTCACTGATTTAGCAGAGGTAGAGGCATTTGCTAGCACCTATGGCTATCCAGTTATGATTAAGGCAGCACTTGGGGGTGGTGGCCGTGGGATGCGCCTAGTCCATACATCAGAGGAGCTTGCTTCTTCTTATGAACGAGCTAAATCGGAGGCAAAGGCTGCTTTTGGCTCGGATGAGGTGTATGTTGAGAAGGCGATTATCAAGCCGAAGCATATTGAGGTTCAAATTATTGGCGATCAGCAGGGCAATATCGTGCATCTCTATGAGCGTGATTGTTCGATTCAACGTCGCCATCAAAAGGTCGTTGAAATCGCCCCTTCGCATTCTATTTCAGAAAGTTTAAGAAATCGAATTTGTGAGGCGGCCGTGCAGCTCATGAAAAATGTCTCGTACATAAATGCTGGGACAGTGGAATTTCTAGTAGCAGGTGAGGATTTTTATTTCATTGAGGTGAACCCTCGTATTCAAGTGGAGCATACCATTACGGAAATGATTACGGGTATCGATATTGTGCATACGCAAATTAAGGTCGCGGCAGGCTATGCGCTGCACAGTGAAGAAATTCATCTACCTAAACAGGAAGAGATGCCGATGATTGGCTATGCGATTCAGGCGCGTGTGACAACAGAAGACCCCGCCAATGATTTTATGCCTGATACAGGGAAGCTGATGGTGTATCGTTCGAGTGGAGGCTTTGGGGTTCGTTTAGATGCAGGGAATGGCTTCCAGGGTGCTGTTGTGACACCGTACTACGATTCCTTATTGGTGAAAATCTCAACATCAGGCATGTCATTTCAAGAAGCTGCTGCGAAAATGGACCGTAACTTAAAAGAATTCCGTATTCGTGGGGTTAAAACGAATATTCCGTTTTTAAATAATGTCGTGACACATGAGAAATTTTTAACAGGTGCCTTCGATACAAGCTTCATCGATACTACGCCAGAACTATTTCATTTCCCTGTGCGCAAGGACCGGGGGACAAAGCTATTAAGCTATATTGCAACGTGACATTAAATGGCTTCCCAGGGGTAGAGAAGAAGGCAAAGCCAATTTTTGTACAGCCAAGCATGCCGAAAGTGGACCCATTTATCGTGCCACCAGCAGGGACAAAGCAAATTTTAGATGCCCAAGGAGCAGAAGGCTTGTGAAATGGATTCAGGCACAGGAGGATGTACTGCTTACCGATACAACGTTCCGAGATGCACACCAATCCCTACTGGCAACACGTGTGCGTTCACAGGATATGTTCCAAATTGCCGATGCCACGGCGCGCCTGATGCATAATTTCTTCTCACTCGAAATGTGGGGAGGGGCGACGTTTGATGTGGCCTACCGTTTCTTAAAAGAGGACCCATGGGAGCGCCTTGCAAAGCTACGTGAACAGGTGCCAAATGTGCTTTTCCAGATGTTACTGCGTGGCGCAAATGCGGTAGGGTATACCAACTACCCAGATAATTTAATCCGTGAATTTATCGCAGAATCAGCAGCATCAGGGATTGATGTGTTCCGTATTTTCGATAGCTTAAACTGGATAAAAGGCATGGAAGTAGCCATTGATGCGGCCCGTCAATCAGGGAAAATTGCCGAGGCAGCCATCTGTTACACAGGTGATATTTTGGATGACACACGTGCAAAGTATTCAGTGCAGTACTATAAGGATATGGCAAGGGAGCTAGAGGCAGCCGGTGCTCATATTTTAGCTATTAAAGATATGGCTGGTTTATTAAAACCGGAAGCCGCGTATCGTTTGGTTTCCGAGTTAAAAGAGACGTCAAGTCTACCAATCCACTTGCATACACATGACACAAGTGGAAATGGCATTTATCTATATGCCAAAGCCATTGAAGCAGGTGTAGATATTATCGATACAGCCCTCGGTTCGATGGCGGGCTTAACATCACAGCCAAGTGCGAATTCCCTGTATTATGCGATTAAGGGCAGTCAGCGTAAGGTACGTGCTGATATTGAAGCGCTAGAAAAGCTATCCTACTACTGGGAGGATGTACGCCATTATTATAAGGATTTTGAAAGTGGCATGATGAGCCGCATTCTGAAATTTATGTACATGAAATGCCAGGTGGTCAGTACAGTAATCTTCAGCAGCAGGCAAAAGCAGTTGGCCTTGGCGATAGATGGGAGGAAGTGAAGCGCATGTATTCCCGCGTGAACCTTCTATTTGGTGATATTGTCAAAGTAACCCCATCCTCAAAGGTAGTTGGGGATATGGCATTATTTATGGTGCAAAATGAATTAGACGAACAGTCCGTCTTAACAAGAGGACAAACGATCGACTTCCCAGACTCTGTTATTGAGTTCTTCCAGGGATATTTAGGACAACCACACGGAGGTTTCCCTGAGGCGTTGCAAAAGGTTGTATTAAAGGACCGTGAAGCCATTACAGTACGCCCTGGTGAACTACTAGAGCCTATCCATTTTGAGCAGCTGGAAGCAGTGCTAGAGGACAAATTAAATCGTCCTGTTACAAAGAAGGATATACTCGCTTATGCACTCTATCCGAAAGTGTTTGAGGAATACGCCAAAACAGTGGACTCCTTTGGCAATATTTCAGTATTGGATACACCGACCTTCCTTTATGGATTAAAACTAGGGGAAGAGATCGAGGTCGAAATTGAAAAAGGAAAAACGCTGATTATCAAGCTAGTTTCCATTGGAGAGCCACAGCACGATGGGACCCGCGTGATGTATTTTGAGCTAAATGGTCAATCCCGTGAGCTTGTGATTCAAGATATGACGGTAGAGGTGGACGGTAGCTTGGCGTTAAAGGCAGATCCAAGCAATCCAAACCAAATCGGCGCCACGATGCCAGGAACCGTGTTAAAGGTAGTGGTATCGAAGGGGAGTCAAGTAAAACGAGGAGATCACCTATTAATTACTGAGGCCATGAAAATGGAAACAACTGTCCAAGCACCAAAAGACGGTATTGTAAAAGAGGTTTATGCAAGTGCAGGAGATGCAATTTCCACGGGTGATTTGTTAATTGAAATAGAATAATCGTTAATAAAAGAGGGTTAATAGAAAGCTTTTACTAGCTATCTATTACCCTTTTTTTGTGTCTTTATGTCTATTTTTTTGACCATTCTAATTGATTCATCAAATACAATGGTCAAAATGTTAGCTGAGGTGAGGAAATGATTTAGATAGAAAAACAAAAAAGATTCGTCATTAAATAGCACGAATCTTTTCTAGAGTTATTTATTTTTTTCATTATAATTGCTACGTGCAACTAGCATTATCATGTAGCAAAGTAGACCGAATAAAATTGAGATAAATAATGAATGTAATAATGCGACAATTAAATTCAATTTAGTTAGGACTACTAACATACCAGCAATTACCTGTAAGATTACTATAATAAAGGCAATCACCCAACCATAGTAAATAACGCGTTGATTTTTGTATTCTTTTACAGCGTGCCAAGTTATGTATGCAATCCAAATGAAAAAGATTAGAACAGCTAAGCGATGCCCCATCTGCACCCATTCATACATATTATTTAGAGGTGCTAGAGGTGTATCGTTGTAACAGAGTGGCCAATCAGGACATATTAAACTAGAATCTGTATGGCGTACAAGCGCACCTGTATAAACGACTAAATAAGAATAAATTGTGACAGCAATTGTGTGCCAACGTAACTTTTTTCCAATAAAAACTTTATCAGCATCAAATTTTCGATCCACTTCAAATACAATCATAGAGAGAAGAAGAACAGCAGCAAAAGAAATCAAAGAAATTCCAAAGTGGAGAGCTAATATAAAGTCACCTTGTCCCCACAATACCTGAGCTGCACCAATGAGAGCCTGAGCGATTAAGAAGAACATCGCTAGGAAACCTAACAGTTTTACTTCACGAATATGACCGAGTTTACGCCATGTCCAAATTGTTAACACAAGAATTGAAATAGATACGACCCCAGTTACAAGACGGTGTGAGAATTCAATTAAGACTTCTGGTGTAATTTCTTTTGGAATAAGAGAACCATTGCAATCAGGCCAATTTCGACCACAGCCTAAGCCACTATCAGTTTTGGTAACAAGAGCTCCACCAAGTAAAATAAGGAGCATTCCAACCGTAGCGGCAACAGCAAACCACTTCATAAACCTGTTGTGTTGCATAAAATGAGTCACCTACTTTATCTATCAACATTACATGAAAGTAATGTTTCTGCTACTAGATAATATCTAAAATACAGGTAAAAAACAACTTGTAAAGAGAACGGAGTTTTAGATGTCGAATCCATTTCACAAATTGTTCATAATTTCGTGCTTTAACCTTCACAATTGATTTTAGAAAATGTTTTACTATAGATATGTTGTTTTTAATTATATTTCTAGACAAAGCTAATTTTTACAACTTCATCTAAATTTCACTTAATGTCTAGAAATCAATCGCAAATTTCGCTATAGTAATTGTTAGCGGAATATGCTTACAAAAATGAAAGGAGAGGTAACATGTCAAACGGTCGTGCATTGTCGGCTACTAGAAATACTGGACCAGAATCAACATCTGTTGTAAAAGATTTCTTAGCTCTGATTAAAATTGGAATCGTTAACTCGAATCTTGTCACAACGTTTACAGGGATGTGGCTGGCATTTCAATTTACTAGTAGACATTTCTTGCAAGAGTTAGATGTCATATTGTTTACCATGCTGGGAGCGGCACTCATAATTGGTGGTTCAGGAGCAATGAATAACTTCATTGACCAGGATATAGACCCAATCATGAAACGAACGAAGGCAAGACCGACAGTAACAGGTAGATTTAAGCCGAATTTTGTATTGACCATTGCCCTCTCATTTTTAATTGTAGGTGAAATTTTGTTATTTGCGGCATCGTTTGCGGCCGGCATGTGGGGACTAGTAGGAATATTTACTTATGTTGTTCTATATTCAATGTGGTCTAAAAGGAAGCATGTTAGTAACACGGTTGTAGGAAGTATTTCAGGAGCAATTCCACCAGTTATTGGGTTTGCAGCTGTTGAACCTGCATTAGGTCCAGGAGCACTTGCTTTATTTCTGATCATGTTTGCATGGCAGCCACCGCATTTTTATGCGCTTGCGATGAAACGTACTGAAGAATATCGTGCTGCTAATATACCGATGCTACCTGTCGTAAAGGGATTTAAACGAACGAAATACTCGATGTTATTCTGGATTCTTTTATTATTACCGTTACCTTTCCTTTTACCAGAGCTTGGGGTTGGCTTCTTAATTACTGCAACTGCATTGAACTTGGGCTGGTTAATTCTAGCTTTTAAAGGCTTTACCACAAAAGATGATATGAAATGGGCAAATAAAATGTTTATCTATTCGTTGAATCATATGACAATACTATTTGTATCCATCATTATTTTTGCGTTGTTTAGCTAATTTTAGGAATTCTTTCTTTTCCTTAAGAATTCAAATAGACAGCACTAATGTCCTAGGTACACATGAAAATACAACAAAGAAAGAGGGGTTTAATTAAGCTATGATGAAAGGGCTTAAAAAATGGCGTCTTTTTTTCACTTCTAGCAGTGATGATGGTTTTCCTTTCCGGTTGTGGTGAAGATTATATTTCTGCACTAAAACCATCTGGTCAAGTAGGTAAAGAACAATTCAATCTATTAATGTTAGCTACTGGGATTATGACGTTAGTAGTAGTAGTCGTATCTGTTATCTATTTACTTGCATTCTTAAAATTCCGCCGTTCAAAAGTTGGCGAAAATGTGATTCCTAAGCAAGTAGAAGGAAGTCACACTCTTGAAGTGATTTGGACAGTTATTCCAATTATTTTATTATTAATCTTAGCTGTACCAGTTGTTACTGCTACTTATAAATTCGCAGATGTTGCTGCAATGGATATAGTAGATGAAGATGGTAACAAAACAGCACTTACAGTAAATGTAACTGCAAAATTATATTGGTGGGAGTTCGAATACCCTAACCAAGGTATTGTAACTTCACAAGAATTAGTAGTACCAACAGGTCAAAAGGTTTACTTTAACTTAAAAGCTGCCGATGTAAAGCACTCATTCTGGATTCCTGCTGTGGGCGGTAAAATGGATACGAACGTAGAAAACTTAAACAAATTCTACTTAGAATTCGATAAAGAATCGAAAGACCTTAAAGATGGCGTTTTCTATGGTAAATGTGCTGAGTTATGTGGTCCTTCACACGCATTAATGGACTTCAAAGTTAAAGCTTTAAGCCCAGAAGCATTTGATGCATGGGTAACTGCAATGAAAGCAACAGAGGGTAAAGTTGCTGACAAAGCTTCAACAGATCTTGGAGAAGCAACATTTGCTAACAGCTGTTTAGGCTGTCACGCAATTTCTGGTACGGGCGTTAGTGGTGCACCAGGTCCTAACTTAACAACATTTGGTGACCGTAACCGTGTTGCTGGTTTCTTAAAACATGATGAAGAAAGCCTAAAAGCTTGGATTAAGGACCCTGAACAATTTAAACCAGGTAACTTAATGACAGGAAAATACGGTGAACTTACTGATGAAGAAATTGATGCTCTTGCAACATACATCATGAGCTTATCTGTTGAAAAATAATTTTAAGTTTTATGTAACAAACTTTGAGGGAGGTAAAAGTTGTGAGCTCATACACACAGAAAAAGGGCTTTGGAGCAACTGTCTGGGATTACATTACTACTGTTGACCATAAAAAAATTAGCAGTGATGTATTTATTAGCCGGTACATTGTTCTTCGCTATCGCTGGTTTTGAAGCGTTATTAATGCGTATTCAATTAATGAAACCAAATAACGATTTCGTATCAGCAGGTTTTTTCAATGAATTATTAACAATGCACGGAACGACAATGTTATTCCTAGCAGCGACTCCATTACTATTCGCATTTATGAACATGCTAGTACCATTACAAATTGGTGCGCGTGACGTTGCATTCCCATTCCTGAACTCTTTAGGGTTCTGGTTATTCTTCCTAGGTGCAGTATTCCTTCACCTGTCATTCTTTATGGGTGGCGCTCCTGATGCGGGCTGGACTTCTTATGCATCATTATCATTATACTCTCCAGGACATGGTATTGACTTCTATGTACTTGGTTTACAAATTTCAGGGGCAGGTACATTAATTTCAGGTCTTAACTTTATCGTTACGATTATTACAATGCGTGCTCCTGGTATGACATTCATGCGTATGCCATTATTCACTTGGACATCGCTTGTATCAAGTGCTTTAATTTTATTCGCATTCCCTCCACTTACAATTGGTTTATTAATGATGTTATTTGACCGTATGTTTGGTGGTAACTTCTTTGACCATACTATGGGTGGTAACACAATTATTTGGGAACACTTATTCTGGATCTTCGGGCACCCAGAGGTTTATATCTTAGTATTACCAGCATTCGGGTTATTCTCTGAGATTATTCCAGCGTTCTCTCGTAAGCGTTTATTTGGATACTCATCAATGGTATTCGCAACAATTTTAATCGGTTTCTTAGGGTTCATGGTTTGGGCTCACCATATGTTTACAGTTGGTCTAGGGCCAACAGCAAACGCAATTTTTGCCGTTGCAACTATGGCAATTGCCGTACCAACAGGTATGAAAGTATTCAACTGGATCTTAACTATTTGGGGAGGATCTATTAAAGTTACAACACCAATGCTTTATGCATTAGGCTTCATCCCGTCATTCGTTGCGGGTGGTGTTACAGGGGTCATGCAAGCATCTGCACCTCTTGACTACCAATTACACGATTCTTACTTTATCGTTGCTCACTTCCACTACGTAATCGTAGGTGGTATCGTAACAGCTTTATTTGGTTCAGCGCACTTCTACTGGCCAATTTTCTTCAACCGTATGTTAAACGAAACATTAGGAAAATGGACTTTCTGGGTATTCTTCATTGGATTCCATTTAACATTCTTCGTACAACATTTCCTAGGTCTGATGGGTATGCCACGTCGCGTATTCACTTACATGGAAGGTCAAGGTTGGGATCAGTTCAACTATATTTCAACAATCGGTGCGGCAATGATGGGTGTTGGGGTTATCATGATGGTAATCAACTGCTTAATGTCCATTAAAGGCAAACCAGCAGGTCGTGATCCATGGGGCGATGGACGTACACTGGAATGGTCAATTCCACAACCAATTCCATTCTATAACTTCCGTCAAACACCACTTGTTCGTGGTTTAGATCCATGGTGGATTGAAAAACAAGAAGGTAATAAAGAAGTTACATTTGCTGAGCCATTAGGTGATATCCATATGCCAAACAACTCAGCTATCCCATTCGTTATTTCTTTAGGTATGTTTATCGCAGCATTCGGTGCTCTTTACAATCCAGATGCAGATAAACCATGGTCAATCTATATCTTAATTGGTGGTCTTGCTATCACATTCGGTGCTATGATTTTCCGTTCTATTAAGGACGATCATGGTTTCCACTTACACAAAGAAGAAATTATTGAAATTGAAGAAAAACTTTACGGCAAAGGAGGAAATAAATAATGGATTTCAATACTAAATTTACTCCTCATACTTGGCCAGATCATCCTGAACAAGCTACGATGGAAGGTAAAAATAAAGTCGTTGGTTTCTGGATTTTCCTTGCCTGTGAAGTTGTACTTTTCGCAAGTTTATTCGCTACTTACTTAGCGCTTAAGAACAAAGGTCCTGCGGGCATGGAGTTCACAACACAAGGTTTATTTGAATTACCTTTAGCATTTGCTATGACGATGTTACTTTTAACATCATCTCTAACATCTGTATATGCGATTTACCATATGCGTAACTTTAACTTTAAAGGCATGCAAACTTGGTTAGCGATTACATTAGCTTTAGGTCTTGGATTCCTAGCACTTGAAATCTATGAATTCCAACACTATGTGCACCTTGGTTTTACATTTAACCAATCTGCATTCGCAACTGCGTTTTATTCATTAGTTGGTACACATGGTTTCCACGTATGTTTAGGACTTGTATGGATTGCAACATTAATGATCCGTAATGCTAAACGTGGTTTAAACTTGTACAATGCACCTAAATTCTTCGTAGCTGCTTTATATTGGCACTTTATTGACGTAGTTTGGGTATTCATCTTTACAGTAGTATACTTGATGGGAGTGATCGGATAATGTCATCACACGATACACCTATAGTTGCTAAGTCACAGGCACAATACGAGTATGATCGTCATCATAATGCCGTTCATATGCGTAAACAAGTAATCAACTTTGCGATTATGATTTTCTTTACATTTATCGCGTTCGCAGTAGTTGCAGCCGATTTTTCTAAATACTTAATCATGCCATTCGTATTATTGCTTGCTGGAGTGCAAGTTGTTCTTCAACTTTACTCTTTCATGCACTTAGAAGACAAAAAAACTCACTTCGGTGGTGTAATTGGTTTCTTCATGTGGATGGGAATTTTAATCGCATTTACATTCTTCTTAGCATTCTTAACTATCATTTGGTGGTAATCATCAAAGAAGCACGTTCTCTACTTTATGTAGGAACGTGCTTTTCTTATTGACTAATTGGATTTAAAATTTATTGTTAGTATTTATGTGCCTAGACTATCAATAGTAATTTGTTCACCTTTCGTTCATTGCAGTATAATTGTAAGCGTTCTATAATAGGAGTACTGAAGTTTAAAGGAGTGCGTTCTGTATGCCACTTAGTATATTTGGTTTCCAAGCTTTATGGAGCCCATATTTAATAGGGGTTCTCGTTTTCATAACAGTCATCTATTTTTTTAATCACAACAAAATGGCGCAAGGATTTTAAAGAAAGTGAGCCTCTGAAAAAGGGAGAGGCAATTTATTTTGTGCTGGCAATGGTAACGATTTATATTATTAAGGGATCTCCAATAGATTTGATGGCGCACATTATGTTTACAATGCATATGGTGCAAATGGCTATTTTATTATTGCTTGTTCCAATTTTCATAATTAAGGGAATTCCTTGGTGGGTATGGAAAGTTGCAATAGAAGCACCTGTTGCTAGAAAAATATTTAAAGTGTTTACGTTACCTGTTGTAGCAGTATTTGTCTTTATCGGGTTATTTTCTTTCTACCATTTACCATCAGTTTTAGATTACATTAAACTAAACGAAACTTTACACGGTACATATACATTTGTGTTATTTGTATCTGCTGTTTTTATGTATTGGCCATTAATTCAAAATATGCCTAATCGTTCACAAATGAAGCCTTTGTACAAATTAGCTTATATAATTGCTAATGCAGTATTAATTACACCTGCATGTGCATTAATCATTTTTGCTCCTGATGCCATGTATGAAACATATACAAATGGTGAGGCATGGTTAAAAGCAATGGAACTTTGTGTACCAGCCTCTACTTTATCTGGCTTATCTCTATCAGGACCAGAGCTCTTTACAGATATGAAGCCTGTTGCCGATCAACAGCTGGGTGGTGTTCTGATGAAAATATTACAAGAGCTTATTTTCGGTGTATTACTTGGATCAATTTTTATAAAATGGTATCGCTCAGAACAAAAGGATCCAGATAAAATTACTGCCGATGCATTAAAGGCGCATCAACAAAAATGGGAAAGTCAACAGCAACATTAATTGAAAGTAGAAATTTTCTATAAGGAGTTTTGTGAATGGAATTGCAAATTTTACCAACTCTAAGTACTTCATTCATCGTGATCAGTGCAGTACTTGTAGCGATTGGCTGGGGCTTAATTATAAAAAGAAAAGTTGAAGCACATAAAAAAAGTAATGTTAGCTGCTGGTGTTGCGGCACTTATTTTCTTTATCATTTATGCTTCACGTACAGTATTTATTGGAAATACAGCATTTGGTGGTGGAGAAGATTTAAAACCATATTATACTTTCTTCTTAATTTTCCACATTATTTTAGCGACTACTGGAGCTGTGTTTGGAATTGTGAGCATTATTTCTGGCTTAAAAATGAATATTAAGCTCCACCGTCGTATTGGTCCGATTACAAGTATTATTTGGTTCTTTGTAGCTATTACTGGGGTGTTAGTGTACGTTTTACTTTATGTTTTATTTGAACCAGGCGAAACAACTTCTGTTATTAAAGCTATTTTAGGGGTTTAACAAAAATCTCCCACTTTTTATTGAGAAGGTGGGAGATTTTTTATGGATGTCTGATTCAATAAAGAAAGAACAACAACAACTAGTAAAGGCCAATTAAAATTCCGAGAAATCCGAATATTTTAAAGCCGATAAACATGGCGATAAATGTTGTAAGAGAGGAAAGGCCAACTTTATTGCCAATAACTCTAGGTTCAATCATACGTCGAACCAAAAATAAGACAATGGTTAGCACCACTAGTGCTATAGCAAAGACATAGTCACCTGTAAAGGCTTTATAAATCGCCCAAGGTAGAAGTAATATAAATGAATCTAAAAAAGGAATAACATCTAAAATCACAAGCAAAAGTGCTAATATAAGTGGGAATGGTGTTTTTAGTATAAAAAAACGTTCCAAAGGCTATTGCAAAAATACAAATACCAACTAAAAATTGAGCTTTTATAAAGCCGAACAAAGCAAGTTTCACTCGTTGCCCAATAAATAATATTTTTTTGGTGATAGTGAAAGGGAAAGGGGGCTAACATTTTACGATTGATGGCTGGCAGCTCTAAAAGTAACATGTATAGCACAATCCAATAAACAAATATATCAAACAAACGTGAAGGAATATAGGTAAGCAGTGATGACCAAACATTCACGTTTGTTAAAGACAGGGCAAATTTTTCAATGGATGTTAATGCCCGTGAAATGAGTAGTTGAATTTGGATGACAAGATCTACTGGTAAATGATACGTATAGTTAGAAAGCTTGGATTGCATTTGAATCCATAGTGCTGACAGTTGATTGAGATACTCAGGAATGTGAATGATAAATGTTGAAAATTGTTTCCAGGCTATAAATATTATGAGGCTACATAATAATATGGTTATACTTAAAAAGAATATAAAAAAAATGGATACAGTAATTTTCCGTTTTTTTCGGAATCGTTTGCTAATACGAATGATGATAGGCTCTAATAATATGGCGGTGACGTAGGCAAGTAATATTGGTAATGATAGCGATATAAACCAAAGAAGTGCTATTCCTAATGCAATAACAATTATTGGGTGGCGAAAAAAAGGGGTGTTTTAAAAATTGTAGCATTAATTTCACCTACATCCTATTGAAAGATATCATTAGTATGAGACGAAAAAATATTTTTACTCAAAATAAAAAAAGACTGGACCACCAGTCTTTTCAAAACGATATTTGAAGCTGTTGTCGCAGTGGAGAGTTTGATTCTTTCCATTTCCTAAATTAGGAACATAGCTATCACTAAAAATATAGATTAGCGTGCTTTAACAGGTTCAATATTGTTTTTATTTGTCGTTTGGATTGCGAATTCATCTAAGTCTAATTTAACCTTTTTTTAAGATTTCTTCACATTTTTTTTACAAGGTGTGCTGGATACACTTCATCGTCACCATATTCAACACCATGTGGGTAATAGTATTTACCAAGTGCTGGTTTCATTAACGTTAGGATTGCGTCGTGTGCACCAACGTCACCAGAAATTGCATATGCGAATACACGAAGGTAATAACGGCCTTCACGAGTATCGAAACGCTTATCAAATGTCATACGTTCATAGTCCCAGCCGCCATCACATTCTAAACCATTTTTTTTCATAATGCTTTCAATAAGTTCTTGATCAGCTGTTAAATTTTCAAGGTTAGTATTTTCAAAATACATGTAAAATCCTCCTTTAGGTTCTCGTACAAAGTATACGCTCATTTTTATAATAGAGCATATTCGACATTGTTGCAATGACAACATTGTGTCAACCCAATTACAATTGATATAATAACTTACAATAATGGTGATGAAAAGGAGTCATGTATGAAAGCTTTATTCCGTATTCTTATGGCATGTGCTGTAATAGCATTAATCGGCTTTATGTTTTTTTAATACACCACGTGAAAATGAGCCACTTGAAGGACCAAATGCGAATTCTAATATTATACCAAAAACAGAATTAAAGCAGCCGGAAGTTGGAGCAATGACAAGGCCAGAAACTGGATTATCGACATTCATTGGTCAAGGTGTACAAGCAGTTGTGAAGCAATACGGAGAGCCAGCACGAAAGGAACCATCGTCCTTTGGATATGATTGGTGGGTCTATAATACGAGTGCTGCTACATTTTTTATGGTAGGGGTTCAAAATAATATAGTTACACAAGTTTACATAGCTGGAGAAGATTTAGACGCCTATCCTTTTAAAGTTGGACAAAAACGTGATGAGATTTATCGAATGACAATCATTGATTATGAAGTAGCGGCAAATGTTGATGATAATATTTTTGTTTTTTCAATGAGTGAAGAGGATATGCAGACTCGTTTACTTGTGAAATTCGATGGACTTTTTGCACAGCTTTATATAGATAGAGAAACTAGTGAGCTACAGGGTATACGCTTCACTAATAGCGAAACACTTGTTCTTCATCAACCATATGAAATGACTTATCAAGGTGAGCTTGTTATACCTACACCTCCGTCTTCTTTTTTACAGCAGGAAATCAATGAAGCAAATGCTGAACAGCTTGACGATTTACTGAATGTAACTAGGGTGCACCATAATCTACTTCCACTACAAGTTGATGTAACACTAGAAGAAGCAGCTAAAATGCATAGTGAGGATATGAAAGTTCAAAACTTTATTGGTCATGAATCACCTACAAATGGGGATTTAAAAAAGAGATTAGAAACACAAGGGATTGAATATAGTGAGGCAAATGAGAATCTAGCGACGGCTTATTTTGATGCTATAGAGGCCATGCACGGTTGGCTCAATTCTGCTGAGCATCGAAAAGTTATTTTGAATGAAAAATATGCAACAGTTGGCTCTGGTGTCTTTTTAAATTATTATACACAAATTTTTATTGAGCCTTCCTCACAAAAGATGGATAGTGAAAATATTGACGCTGAAGAACCTGTAGAGACTATCGATGAATCAACACAATAAAATAGTATCTGTAACTGAAGATTAACTTGGTCAGCCGAGTTGAACTTCAGTTTTTTCATTTTCTAAACGATCTGTTGAGAGTAAAGCCTCTACCTACATTTTTCGTCACACCGTTACAGACGCCGTCATATGATAGAGAACTGAAAGGGGGAATGAGGCATGCAATTAGCTGAGCTTTTAAAGGATTGGCCATGTAGTGTGACTGGTGGGTCTATTCGAACTATTGTTACAGGTGTTGAGGACTATGCACAGGCTGTAAAACCAGGAGATATTTTTATAGTAAGAAAGGGCAAGAAAACGTCTGGTAGTCGCTTTGTAAAAGAGGCATTGGCTCGTGGGGCTGTAGCCATTGTTTCAGAGGAAAGTATCTCACTACCTATTACTGATCAAAATATACCTTTTGTTTGGGTTCCAAATACAGCCTTATTTTTATCGTATGCAAGTGCAAAACTTGCTGCCTTTCCAGCAGAAGCATTGACGGTAATAGCCATAACTGGGACAAATGGAAAAACAACAGTGAGTCATTTTGTAAGCCAATTGCTAAGAGCTTTACATAAAAATGTAGCTGTTATTGGGACTGTTGGATTTTTTTATAAATGGTCAAAAACAACAAACTATATATGAGCAATTAACGACATTGCAGGCTAAGGAATTGCATCCGATTTTAAAGCAATGTGCGCGAAATGGTGTTACACATGTTGTTTTAGAGGCTTCATCAATGGGTTTACAGCAGCATCGATTAGATCATTGTGATATTGATTGTGGTGTCTTTTTAAATTTATCAGAGGACCATTTAGAGGATCATGGAGGGCTTGAGGCATATAAGCGAGCGAAAAAGAGATTGGCGGATTTATCTAAAAAGCTAGTGTTAAATGGAGATGATAATTTCTGTCGTTCTGTTGGTATTTATGATAAGAAAAAAATCCTGCTCATTTGGCTTTGACAATCACAATGACTTACATATCCAAATTGTCAGTGAATCCATTGGCAAAACGGTACTCTGTCTACAAACATCATCAAGTGAGCATATCGTAGAAATTCCCTTCATTGGAAAATATCATGTGCAAAATGCTGTAGCTGCGTTGATGGCTATATGGCGCGTAGGTTTTTCAATTGAGGAGATAGCCGAGCATATGTGGTCATTAAGGCTCCCAGAAGGCAGACTTGAGAAAATCGATAATGCATTTGGCATTGATGTGTATGTGGATTATGCGCATACTGCAGAGGCATTACAGGCTGTTTTACAGACATTTGATCGATCGAGGACACTTTATCTAGTATTTAGCTGTGGAGGAAATAGGGATAAGGCAAAACGTTTTGCGATGGGTGCTGTAGCCAGTAAGTATGCAGATATTATTTTTTTTAACAACTGATAATCCACGTGATGAGGATCCAATCCTAATTAATGAAAGTATCATAGCAGGTTTTACGGAACAGCAATATTATGAAATTTATTTAGATCGCAAGGTTGCAATTCATAAGGCATTAGAAAAAGCTGAAAAAGGTGATATTGTCCTTGTTGCCGGAAAAGGGCATGAACAAACTCAACAAATAAAAAAATGAAAAATTCCCTTTTTCCGATCAACAATGTGTCCGTGATTATTTTCTAAATCTTATGCCTGAGAGCGGCGTTGAATGACAAAAAAATGATCCAGTTGCAATAGCGAGCTTGCGTCCAGTTTCATCCTCGATATCACATTCCATTACAAGTGTTTGACGCCCTTTATGTACAAAGCGTCCACGTGCAATTAGCTCTTTATTTGTAGTTGTAGCAATATAAGAGACATTCATATTTGTTGTGACCACATTAAAGCCTTCCGGTACAGAACGAGAAGCCAATCCTCCCATCGCTGCATCTGCAATTGTAGCAATAATTCCTCCATGTGGGACCTTAATCGTATTATGGATAACTGGTGTAATTGGGATTCGAACCTCACTAATTTCTGGCTCAAATTTACCCACCATATGCAGGGCAGCATTGATATATCGACGATGTACCCCGTGTTGTTTTGCACGAAGCCCTGATAATAAATGCAATAAAACCTCTTCATCTTCAGCAGTGCTTTCTTGTAAAATATTTGCTAGTAATTCTTCGATTTGTTCTTTTGATGATGTAGCCAATATAAAAACTCCTTCATGTAAAAATATCAATAATGTAAAATTACCATAAAATCTGTTATGATGGGTAAGAGATTGGGGGAATTAACTATGATGATGACCTCTGACTGGGTAATCATATTGGATGAGGCCGATGCGCTTTGTGAGATGATCCTTTCCTCTGAGCCTGCGAAAATGCTGCAACAAGCTTATGACGCTGTTTATAGCGATGTTCAGTTAATCGAAGCTATACACACGTTTAATCGCATGAAAGAGCAGTACGAAGATGTACAACGTTTCGGAAAATATCATCCGGACTATCATACAATTATGAAATCGATTCGTCAGCAAAAGCGCGCACTCGATCTAAATGAAAAGGTTTCAGCCTTAAAAATAGCTGAAAATGATTTTCAAGATTTGCTCGACGAGATAAGCCTACTTATAGGAAAAACAGTATCAGAAGCAGTAAAGGTGCCTGTAAGTAATCCTTTCTTCGCATCTGGTTCTTCATGTGCTGGAGGCTGTGGTTCAGGCGGATCTTGTTCGTGCTCTGCATAATATGCAAAATTTTTAGACTGTATACAAACTCGGATGATAGCGAGTGTATACAGTTTTTTTTATGTCCATTCAGAACTTGATTTCTGCGATAGTGTTATGATGTTAGCAAGGTGAATCGTAGTGATTGCGAAAAGCGTAGCGTAAGGGAAAATTGTAGACATAGATTGCTATCACAGAGTGAAATGAAATGCATGGTTGACTATTAAATCGTCAGGAGCAGAAGATCCAATCTTTTATTAACCTATACAATTTTTAAATATAAATGAGGAAGCTGAACTTACTTCACCAATTACAATAAAGCAAGTGGAAGAAGCCGTATATTCGCTTTATTTTTGTTGGATCATGGCTGTATTTGATCTTGATAAAAACATATAGCGACACTTATTGTTAAGCAAAATAATACATTGCATTTTGGAGGTATAAATGGTTAAAAAGCATAGAACAGCGTTTCGTGCCAAGGAATGGGCTATTGATTTGTATGAAGCAGCAACTATAGAAGAAATCCAGCAGGTTGAGAAAGAGCTACAAATAGTGCTGCCGAAAGTATATAAAGAGTTTTTAAATGTATCAAACGGAATGCATGGTAATTTAGCTCAGCTATATTCAACAGATGGATTAATTGAAATGAATAAAACATATGAAGTGCAAAGATATGCACCAGGCTATGTTTCTGTTGGCAATGATAATGGTGGGTATCATCTTTTAATGAGAACAGTAGAGGATGCTGTTAATTTCCAATTAGTAAGTGATGGATATTGTGTACCCACCGAAAATGATATAACTGATAATTTTCTTTCATGGTTGGATAGTGATGAGGGTGATCCATGGAGAAATGAATAGTTGGTAAAAAAAGGTAAAACCCTAGACACCTAATTGCGTTTTGGTGGTAATTTCAATTCTCGTATCACATCTTCCAAAAAGCATCGCCTTGTAGGATCATTACTATGGTAAACTAAAAGAAACATCGATCATAGCTGAAACAGCACGGAATTACTAGAGAGTAAAAACATTGACGAGGAGTGTGGGAAATGACGAATCAACAGAAGATTGCGGAGTTCTTAAACAATTTAACACTTGAAGAAATATATGATCAAAGTGATCTGCTCATTTGGATAGATTGGCGAGAAGCTGAGGAAGACTTAATAGATTACTTTAACGAGCAATTGCCTGAGCCAGATCGAATTGATTGTGAAATTGTTGAGATAGACAAGCCTAGAGGTGTGGATATTGTTCTATCCTCCCAAGAAAAAAAAGATGACAATTCCCTTTGCCGATGATGTGACTGATAGAGATAGCGCAATTCGAGCTATGCAGGAAATGCTTTTCCCTCAATATCAAATTCGTTGGTTTATGGAATCATTAGGAAATGATACTTTAGCTTTTGCATTGCTACCAACAGTACAATGGGAAGAATTAGTACAGCAATTTGGTAAGCATAAAGTAGACTACTATTTCCAGCCTGTAACAAACACTACCGTCATGTTTGATATGGGTATAGATGAAGTAGATGCATTAATGAACTTGAGAGCTATAGAACATTTAAATAGATGAAATTGAATTGAGCAAGTGGGATTAATCATTTGACATAAAGATTGATTATTTAAAATAAAGATTGATAAAAATCATCTCTTAAGTTATTCTTTTGAGTTGATTTTTTATGGGACATATATAATGGATGTTTATCTTATATAGAATGTTATTCAACAATCGGATCATATTGTTGAATAACATTCTTTTTTGGAGGATTGGATATTTATGTTAAAATTTTATAGAAGTAATGTTTCAAAGGGGGATATAATGAAGAAGTATATAAAAAGTTTAGTGCCTTGGATTTATTTGATGTTGTCTTTCTTTGTACTATCTGGCTGTAATGCTCAAAAAGGTGGTAATAACTATTATTTATTATTGATGGGTGAAAGTGAAAGCTGGAATCTAACAGGTTATGAAATTGTTATAACACCAGAAGACTTTAAAGCAGGATTTGGGATTTTAAATATGAAAAACGTCAATGAGTATATTACAGATTACTTCCACTTTGAAGCGCATGTGGTTATAGATAGTGATGATTCAGTGGTTCATACTGATTCAGCTACTGGTGAGATGAACATAGCAGAATATACAACTGGTGCTATAGGAGGGCCATACCTAAATAAAAACGGTGAATCTGTTACACTTAAAGATATAAATGAGATTTATGTAGTCGTTGAATGGTGGGATATTAGTAAGAACGAAAGTATTAAAGAAAGAATAGATTTATTTAACAAATCTAAAAAAAGAACAGTCCTTCTTGAACTAACTAAGGTTTTAGTTGAATAACGATCTTCAACAATCGGGCACTTTTCTGAAATAAGGAAAGCGTTTTTATTCATGGAAAAGGCCATTTAATTGATTATAAAAGATGCATTTTTTTTAATGTTGCAATGAAATCAATAATTTTGTGATACATAGTTGAATGGCCAGACGGAAAAGGGAGGGTGGCAGTGGATAAGGACAATATATACCAAGATTATGGAGATTTTATTTTTGAATACTTGTTTACTTTGACAAACAACCTTGATTTAGCAGAGGAGCTAACTCAAGAAACATTTTATCAAGCGATTAAATCCATTAATAACTTTCACGATAATGGTATAGCCATGTTTTCCACGTGACTCTGTGCAATTGCTAAAAACGTATGGCTGCAAGAATTAAACCATAAAAATAAAAACCAACAATTGAAGAACTCAATAAAAAAATGAAAGTACAACATTTTACGACTTGGAAGATGAGTATATAAAAACCGAGGATAAAGTTATGTTTTTTAAAAAGTACTTTATTTAAGAGTGTTGGGTGACTTATCGTTCAAAGAAATTGGTTCAATTTTTGAAAGGACAGAAAACTGGGCAAGAGTAACTTTTTATAGAGCAAAACTTGAAATCAGAAAGGGTGAGTAGGGTTATGAAACATAGTGTATTTAAGGATTTGGCTCCTGCTTATATTGATAAATTAACAAGTGAAGAAACAAACGAACAGATAGAAAAACTTATGGATCAATGTTGAAGAATGCCGAAATTATTTAAATGAAGGGAGATTTATTTTCACAAGATGAAAATGAGAGAAGAAAAGAAAAAAAAGGAACATTGATTATTTCAAAAAGGTCGCTCCAAAAATAGAAAAAAAGATCTTAGTTATCGTATCATCACTTAATTTGATAAAACGCTACTTTATATTAATAAAGGCAAACAACACTTTATTGGATATTCAATTGACTTTTTGCTACGATACGAAATATAATTTGGTTGGTCAACCAAACAAAAAGGAGAGATAAAATGAGTGTTAAGGATAAACGTCAAAGATTAATTGATGCGGCATATAAAGTGTTTAGCAGGAAGGGATTTAATAATGCCTCTATAAAAGATATTGCTCACGAAGCTGGCATTACTCCTGGACTTGTTCATTATTATTTTAAGAATAAGGAAGAGTTATTATTTTCCGTCCAGAGTGATATTCAAGAACGATACCATATTCAATATGATGGCAAAAAAAGAGGCGGAAATGAATCCATTGGATGTTTTGTTTGAAATTAAATCAAGAGTAGAAAAAGATCCTGATTGGTATCGTTGGAGATATGAGCTTTATTCTTTAGGATTAAAAAAATGATCCATATAAACAAGAAGTAGCAAACATTTTACAAAACGGGAGGGAGAGTCTTTCTAATCCCTTAAAGAACCTAAACGTTGAAGCCAAAGAAACGGATGCTCTTGCCGGTATTTTATTGGCTTGCTTCGATGGACTAGCTCTCCAAAAAATGTTCGATGACGAATTTGACCTTGATCAAACGTATAAATTGTTAATTGATTTATTAGAGAACTATTTGAAAAAAAAGAAAAAATTAGAGTTTTAATAGAAAGTTTGATTGTTCATATGAGGAGAAAAACAATGAAAAAAGCAATCTTTTTTTTAGGGAGCTTACTACTCCTGCTAACCCCTTTTGCTGCTTCTGCTAAAACGGAAGATACGAAAGAAAAAATAACAAAATTTATGGAGAAATCCTTAGATATGTATAATATTCCTGGCACATCGTTGGCAATATTAGAAAACGGGGAAATGATTTATCAAAATCAATGGGGTATTTTAAGTGATGGGTCAAATGTAACAGCAGACACACCGTTTCTTATTGGTTCTTTAAGCAAACCAATTACATCTCTGGCTATTATGATGTTAGTGGAAGATAGCAAAATAAAGCTTGATGAACCGATACAGTCCTATATTCCATCGTTTACATATCAAACAGACAGTTCAAAACAAATTACAGTTTTGCATCTTTTAGAACAAACAAGTGGTATTAGTGAACTTGAAGGTCTTAAAGTGACTGACAAGGATTGGCCGAAAGAGGGGGCAATCAATCAAGCTATAAAAGAACTTAGTGGAGTAGTGTTATCTCACGAGCTGGAGAGGTTTATGAATATAACTCTGCTAACTATTTACTCTTAGGGGCAATTGTTGAAAAAAGTTTCGAACCAAACCTTTTCAGATTTTTTTGAATACGAATATTTTTACCCCATTTGGTATGGAAAATTCCGCTGCTGATTATGAAAGTGCGGTAGAAAAAGGATACATACCTGGTTTCGAGTCATGGTTTGGTAGGCCCGTTGTCAGTGATGGATTTTATGATCATGCAGGAGCCCCTTATGGCTATATTGCTTCAAGTTCAAATGATTTAGCGAAATTTTTAAAATTTATGCTAGAGGGAGGAGATTTATTATCAGAACAAAACCTTGAGTTATTAAAAACTCCTCCGGAAGAAGGTAAAACATACGGTTACGGTTGGCATTTTTCTAAAACAGAACATTACCCTTTCCACGGTGGGGCAACATCTGATTTTAGAGCGCAAATGTTTTTAATACCTGAAGAAAATATTGCAGCAGTACTTTTAACCAATAAATATAATTTTATAGAAGATGTTCAAGTCTCTCATATAATGAATGGAATTCAATCTATCCTGAACGGAAAAGAACCAGATGAATTGCCTGTACAGAGCTATAGTATTCAATGGAGTATATTGGGGGTTACATTACTCCTTGCTATTTTAACGATAATCCATTTCTTCAGACTTAGAAGAAAGAAGGTTCTAAACAAAAAAAATACCGTTTACTATTGGAGTCATTTCGCTCCTTTTAGCTGTGGGATTGATTCCACTATTTGTTTATGGTATTGGTACCCCATGGAAAAGTATTCGTTTCTTCGCACCGGACATATCATTATTAATTTATTGTTTGGTAGTAATATTTGCTATTAATGGAATTATGACTTTAATCATAACAATTTTTAAAAAGAAAATTACCTAAGCTTATCCTTGTGCACAAGTCTACAAATCAATGACTCCAAGGCGAAATTGATACCAATGGGATTTTTCCTACCTATGGTCTTTCCAATCCAAAGAAATTTAATAAGAACAATGATTACTTGTTTCTTGTTAATAGACAGCAAAAATAAAAGGCTTTTTTACTTTCAAAGCAGTTGTTTTTTTATGATAAAAATAAAATAATTGAAGAAAAGAGCCAAAGGAGTGAAGTGGTGTTACGAAGATATTTGAGTATTATTTCATTGATATTGTTTTCCTTGTTCATTATTTTTGCTTTTATTACACCAATTGTAGTAAATAAAACCTCGGAAATTGGGGACATTGTGGTCATTTCATTAATAATAGCGTCATTTCTAGCTGCACTTTTTAGTAAAAAGGGAAAGTTAAGAATTTTTGCTTTAATAATTTCCTCCATTCCAGTGCTTTTCCTATTAGGGTTAATTTTACTTCCGATATTATATTTATTAGAGCAATAAACGAGTGTGTTTGATTGTGAAGTGATTGTACTTTAACTAACACGGAGTTCATAATTGAACAGAGATACATTTATTATGATGTTTCTCTGTTCTAAATAAACTAAAAGTATTTCTGATAAAATTCCTACCTGAGCTTTCCACTTAGTTGTGTATACAACGCTAAAGAAATACAAATTTAAATCAAATCACCTTGAATGAGTTCAATATTATCTTTTAACCGGATACGGATTGATTTTCTATTCAAATAATCTGGTGAATCCATTACTTGAAAATGCAGATGAGTTTCTGTTGAATTACCGGAGTTTCCACATAAACCAACAACTTGACCTGGCTTACTCTTTCTTATTCTTTAACAATGATAGAATGACATTTTAAATGAGCAACCATACTATACTCATTATTTAGGTGTTCAATGATAACACAATTTCCTTCAGGCTGTTCTGGATTCATTTCACCCTGTTTATTATCCTTGATTCCGTCTATCACTTTTATCACTTTCCCATTTGCCGGAGCTACTATTTCATTATTAAAAGCGTAATAGTTTTCGTTGATATCGGGAGAATCTTTGTACGAACTGCCATCTTTTAAAATGATCAGATCATAAGCATATCTTTGATTTTCGTAGACATAGTGATAATTAATAAACTGATTCGTCCCACCTCAGAAAACAAACCATTCCTCTTTGATTGGCATAATATAAGTATTCTTTGTGTATTTGCTGTCACTTTCAGGATAGGTAACAAATGGAGCAAGATTTACACCATAAATGATTCCACTTCCATCAAAAAATACACTAATTGCCTTTTGTCTATTGTTTTCTAACCAAATATATAGACTTATATCTTCTTTTAAGCTCGTAATCAATTCTAAGCTGTACTTTTTAACTCCAGTATTAAAATCCTTAGCCTATATTAAGAGCGTGTTTTGATCAATCTTTCTTCAAAACATGCTCTTTCTTATTGTTCATTTATCAAGGTTATTAGTATCAATTTGTTCAAACTTTATTTTAAAGCTACAATTTTATTCTTTTTATAGGCGAATTATACTTTAGACTTATATTCTATTTTCTACTTTAAATTTTCCCTCCAACAACCTTGCAACAAGCACGTAATTTTCTTCATTATAAATAGCTGCATACATAGAATCATTGCCATCAAAAAGCTGTAATGGGAGGTTTTCATAGTCAGTTAAATAGACATCGTAATAGGTAGATGCAAAAGCAGCTCCTTCTTCTGTTAAATCTTCATCTAACAAAACCCCATCGTAAAATTCAATGAAAAAAATCGAGCGCGGTTATTTGACCTTGCATTAGCTGTTCATAAAGCTCTGGGTCATCCTCTTCAATGATAGTCGTATTTGCTAATTGATGCTCCAACATCCAACGGTAAAAAAAAAGCGATATGCACTGCACCTTGATTAGTAGGTAACTGCTGTGGAAAGTCCTCTGCATCAGAATGCCATTTCATTTTGTCATAGGCTGTCATAAAATTCTCCTGTCCTCTTATATAAGCTCTTTAATAATCAGCTCAAAGCGCGTGCGATATGGCTCTGGAATATGCATAAATTCTGAGCTAGTAAAGTCATTCATATGGATGATGCCAAAACATGTATATAAAAGCTGCGCTACAACCATATCTTTATATTCTTCAATGTGTTCACTTTGTTCAAGTGGAATAAATGGGCAAAGCTCTATAAATGGTGTCGTCATAAATTTTTCGAACCATTGCAAATTGTTATCTGTACTCATAGCTTTTTCAAAGAATGCATCGTAAGGAACTTCTTGAACAGCTAGCACAGTACATACAAAGACAGGCAATGTTTCAGGCGTTAAACCGAATTTTTCCACATAGGCTTTTGCAAAGTATTCAGGCATTAGCGAATGGTCGCCATCGCATTCATACATATAGTCGATTACGAGCTTGCCATAGCTTTTATCGTATAAGCCAAGACCGAAAACAGCGAATGTACTTGGCATTGCTGCTTCTTCATCATCAACATCTTGATAAAAATGATACTGTGCCATCGCCTTATAACTATATTCAACTAGCTCAGTATGTAGGCTAGGATAGCTGAGAGCTTTAGTAAAGAAGTGATGTGATGATGTGACAGGTAAAAGCTCGATTGGTAACACTAAGTCGCTTTTACCTTCATAATAAATGCCATAGCTTTTAGGGAAATCCTCTTCTAATAAAGCATTTAAGTAAGCTAATGCTTGACGATAAGCTTCTTCGCTCTCTTCTTTAATTTTAATCGTAATCGTGGCTAGTACATCATTTGCTTGACAGAAAATTAGGTCGGATGCCATTTGCTGTTTATGTGTTGGCAAAGTACCAGAGCGACTGTGATTAATGAGTTATATGCTTCTGCATCTAATTCTTTGATTGTTGCCAGCAGCTCTTTGACTGTTAAATAAGAATAGCTTGCGCCGTATTTACTTAAATTCACTGCGTAGTAGCATAGCAATGGTAAGTAAGTTAATGATTGATGCTCGTCGATAAAGTGAGAAAGACAATAGCGCTGTGTTTCAAAGTCTAGCTCTTGACGAAATTCATCAAGCAAGACAAGCTGCTGATAATGGCAGAGCACTTCATGCAGCGTGAAGGCGTCTAGTAAAAAAGACAGGGTGATGATTTTAGAAGGATAACCATCTGTATCAATTTTATATTGTTTAGAAAGTAGTTCTTGCTCAAGCTGTAGCCATAATACTTCGTTTTCGGTAAATTGTTTAGTTTTCATGGAATGACCTCCCTTTTATGAAAGAACAACTACACTATTAAAATTAACTTTCGTGCATAAATATTGTAAATTTCAAATTTATTAATGCATCAGAAAGTTCATTAGGGAAAGAAAAATTTAGTGCAATCAATTAAAAATCGCTGAAATCATTACATACATAGTCAATAGCACTGCAAAATAGTCCATACTTTATCGAAATCTTTGTTTTTGCAGTCCTCTTCACGAATCCAGAAATATAGTTTGCCGCTATCGCCCCACATATAGCCTAGGTCATCTTCTGAATCAAGCTGTAATAGCAGCTGCCAATCCTTTACGTGTGGTTCAAGCTCCTTGCGTAACGGGTGATTGTAGGCTGTTGAATCCCCACAATATAAACCGTTTGTGACAAGTTGGCATTCTAAATACATATCCCCTTGAATCGTATCAGGATGACCATCTATACGATGTGTCGTTTGTTCCTGTGCTTCTTCATCGACCCAATCATAAAAAAAATCATTGTAGGCATCTTGTTGTTCCTCTGTTAAAATAGTTTCTAAATTTTTGCTATAAGGAGAAGCCCATGAAGGGAGTGTCCATTCATTTCTAAAGTGTAGTGCCGCACTATCAATATACTCCGTTAAAACTGCGGGTTGCTGCATTCGCTTCAAACTGTCAGGTGCTTGTGTGAAGTGGAAAACGTGAAAGCCATCGCCATCATTTGGATCATAGCCCCAAGGTTGTCCAATGACATCATAGAAAAAGGATAATAGTCCATCAGCAGGCAGCAAGTTGTTGGAATCATACGACTTTACTTCTGTTAAATTAAGCTGACATAGAAAGTATAATGGCTGGTTATTATTTGTATGTGGCCATATAAAATCTGTCGGTACATCGGGGTTGCCACCGATTTTGGACTGTCCAATTTGAATGGCATCATCTGCTGTCGGTATTGCCGAAGCACGAATTGACTTTTTAGCGAACTGCAAAATTTGTTCTGCCACCTCTCCAAGCTCAAAATCAAATAATGCTGTTCGTAACTTTTCCATGTTTATTCCCCCTTATTTTTATCTAATTTCAATATAGTACATACGTTCCCTTGTGTAAAGCCTATATTTGGAATTATGAAAATACTGTTGAATCAAAAGTATAGCAAATACGAGGTCTTCTTGAATTTTTACTGACTTTTGATACAGTAAAGGTTATGATAGTGAGCCTGATTAGCAATTTTTACCCCTAGATTTTAAGCATCCAGATTGAAGAGCAGATGAGCTTTAATTAAGCGAAGTAAGGAAAAGGGCAGTATTTCGTTTCACTTCTTACAACCCATATTGGATTACGTTAATAGTGAAGTAACCTAATTTACGAGTTTCATGCTGTATATCAGTTTCAATCAATTAAATTTACCGAAGCTTCTCATCAAATGATGAATAATTAAAGAACTAGAAAAAAACTACGGTAAAGATTGTGATAAAAAATTATCAACATTTATTAGGGAGGATTACTAGATGAAAACGTATCGAATTGCTGTAATACCAGGGGATGGCATTGGAAAAGAGGTTGTTCCTGCTGCGATAGAGGTTCTCGATCAAGCTGCACATCTTGATGGAAGCTTTCAATTTGAATGGACTACTTTTCCTTGGGGCTGTGACTATTACTTAGAGACAGGTAAAATGATGCCAGATAATGGAATTGAAATATTGAAAGGCTACGATCAAATTTTCTTAGGGGCGGTAGGGATGCCTAATTTAGTACCCGATCACATTTCCTTATGGGGGCTTCTGATTAAAATTCGTCGTGAGATGAAGCAGTCTATAAATGTGCGTCCAGCAAAGCTATTACAAGGCTTACCTTCACCATTGCGCAAACCAAATGACTTTGATTTAGTAGTTGTACGGGAAAACTCAGAGGGAGAATATGCTGAAAGCGGTGGCAGAATACATAGTGGTCAGGATGAGGTTGCTATCCAAAATGCTATATTTACAAGGAAGGGTACAGAGCGTGCGATGCGTTATGCATTTGAAATAGCAAAAATACGACGTCAGCATGTGACAAGTGCCACGAAGTCAAATGGAATTACCTATAGCATGCCATTTTGGGACGAGGTTTTTGTACAAGTAGGGAAAGATTTTAAAGATATTGGGCAAGTATCTACGCATATTGATGCTTTAGCTGCCTTCTTCGTCATGAAACCAGAAAGCTTTGATGTTATTGTTGCATCCAATCTATTTGGTGATATATTAACAGATTTAGGTGGGGCTATTATGGGTAGCATCGGAATTGCTCCAGCAGCAAATTTAAATATTGAACGCCAATATCCGTCTATGTTTGAACCAGTTCATGGCTCTGCTCCAGATATTGCTGGCCAGGGAATAGCCAATCCACTTGGACAAATTTGGACAGGTAAAATGATGCTTGATTTCTTAGGCTATCATGAGCTTGGCACAAGAGTGCTAAATGCGATAGAAGCAACATTAGCACAAGGGATCAAGACAGCAGATTTAGGTGGAACTTCAACATTACGCGATGTAACAAGCGCAGTACTAAATCATTTGCGATAAGGCATATGAAAAAATGATTGGAGTGAAGCGCTTATGAAAAACTTTTTTTGCTTATAATTGGCAAGTCAGAGATGAGGACTTATTAATCTGAATTTTTATAAACAGCAAGAAAAAAAGGTAAGGGCATGATAAAATGACCCTTACCTCTATAACTATTCTTGTGTTTGTAAGTATTCTACAGCAATATCTGGTCGATCTGTAATAATGCCCTTTGCACCGTTACGGATTAATTTCTTCATTGTCTCTCCGTCATTGATGGTCCAATAGTGAACAGGGATGTTTAAGTTGCTTAAAAACTGAATAAACTTCGGTGAATCTAATGCAATAACGCCTGATTTAGGTGGTATTTGGAACACGTCTACCCTTGGATGATATAGATGTCCAAATTGGCTGGAGAAGGAAGCGAATGCTTTTCGAACATCTATCTCACCAGCACCTAGGGCTACTTGATTTTGTGCATATAGATTAAAACGGTCTATCTGCTCCCCGTAAAAGCTTGTAACAACTACACGATTCTCAGCGCCAAGCTCTTCAATTAAACGCCATAATTTCGAAGGCATTAAGCTTCCTTCATACGTATCTGGTGCGTCTTTAATATCAATATTAACCAACATATTAGGGTATGCTTCTAGTAACTCGCGTAAAGTAACAACATCTACTTTTTCATTTCGATAAGGAAATTCCCCATTTAAATCTTCAAATTGATAACCGTGGTTTAAGGCATTAATTTCTGCTAAAGTCATATCTGCAATAAGACCATAGCCATCTGTTGTACGATGGACAGTATCATCATGAAAGACAATAATTTCCTCATCTTTCGTTAAGCGAATGTCTATTTCAAAGCCATCTACTCCTAATTGTGCGGCTTTTTTTAAAAGCAGGCATTGTATGCTCAGGTGCTAGCAGTGCACCACCACGATGTGCGAGAATAATAGGGCGATCAAATTGTAATGCTTGTTTACTTTCACGCTGCTGAGGTTTAGAAATTGCTTTACTACCTGCCCAAGCAGCCGCACTTGCTGCTGCGATTGCAAGCGCGATCTTCGTTTTTTTTACCCATATTCGTCCTCCTTAAAAAATTTAGATGATATAAAAGGTACTGGCGAATTCATTTTTGAATTTGAAAGTTTTGAGCAAACAAAATCAGAGAAACTGTGATTATGGACGTCTAAACTAATGTCTTATTAACTTGCTTAAGTGAATGTTCAACTCTTAATGAATATTGTATGCTTTACCATTATAACGGAAAAATGAGCGTTCTGTCAGCTAAACTCTGTTGCTATCATTTTCCGGTCTATGGTATTCTTTTATGTAAGAAATGAGGGAATACTATATGAACGAACGACAAGGACTAATCGTGTACGTCCATCAATTAAAACATGCAAAGTCTCTTCGAAAATATGGTCATGTTCTTTATATTTCTCGGAGGCAAAAATATGTAGTGCTCTATTGCGATCGAGAGGAAATTGAAATGATGACAACAAAACTACAACGCCTTCCTTTTGTAAAAGACGTTGTAAAGTCTTATCGTCCATTCGTGAAAACTGAGTATGAAAATGCAAAACCTGATAAAGCCAAGGAATATGACTACAAAGCAGGTCTATAATATTACGTTAATGCAGGAATATAGTGATGAAGTCTCATTATTCCAATTAAGTATTGATAAAATAGTTTTGATTCCGAAAATATAGATGAGTGCTTTATTTCTACAACAACTGCTTTTCGACCTAGTTGCTCAATACTTTCTTCGAATATTTTTTGTCGCTTAGAAGGCTTGTTTTCTATATAAGGAATGCCCTCTCGACAAATATAAATCGGCATAAATTTACTTTCACCGACTGGTTTGAAGGCAACTGCTAAAGAAGCAACTTTTTTTTTCTTCTTTTGAGGAAGTTAGTATAAAGGCTTGGTGAAAGCGACTTTGATTGGTATTCACTAGTTCAAGAAGCTCATAAACATCACCATAGCCTTCACCTAATTCAATAAATTGTTGTGGCATAAAAATTGCACATCCTTTCCAATATACATAGTATCATGCTGTGGGAGGTCAAGCATATGAAATTTGCAATGAGTTTTTTTTCAGTACTTGCTTTAATTATTACAGGTATAATTTTTTTTCCAGTATCATGCATATTCTTCTGACTTAGAGACTGGTAATGGTGATTTTCTTTACTCACAAGAGATAGAAATTTTCTATCGCGAAAATAGCTTAGATATAAGGCAGCATTTTAAAAATCTTCCTGATCAAAAGGTGAAAATTAAGTGGCCAGAAAATGCCATTAACCTTAGCTGCTTTATGGAAACTGAAAAAAGCTGTGATCGTTTATCAGATGAAGCTTCCTACTTTGCTAAGGGAGAAATAAAATCCCAATCTGTTTCATACATAATTCCAATTGAGGGTGGCTTAAAAGATAAAATGCTTATCCAAAATGTTTTAGCCACATTATTAAATGGTGAAGCTACTTATTCGATTGTCCATATTTCCACAGATAGTAAAATTGCTGGTCAATGGATTACAGGTTTACCTTTAATTGGACAGCAACAGCTAGCACTTGTTAACTATACAATGTTTAGTGGGAATGGTACAATCCGTGATATTTATTGGCAATCAGCTAACCTCAAAGTTCAAGAACAAAGTCCTATTTTATCTATTTATGCACCAGGAGCTATTGCAAAGGATTTTTTTGAAATCATTGGAAAATTTACAGTTTTTAAATGACCAGCATATTGCGATTATTCAAGAAAAAAAATCCAATGAAAGAACATGATGATCGACTTTTATTTTTACCGACTTTAACCGCACAAGCAGTGGAGCAGGAAGTGGTGCTGTCACAAATAAAATCACAATATAAGTTCGATAATTCTCCTGAATGGTTACCAGAGGTTGTGGCATCCTATTTAGTGAAGGATATAATCGGCTCTGAAAAAAACAAAGGAAATCGTGGCAACATTAAAGGAATACATGACTACGGATCAGGAGGCAGCTTGGCAGGAAGCGATGAATAAACTTGGAGAACAACCAATTACTCCTGCATCAATGGATGATCTTTTAACAGCGGTTTTAGGTGCAAAAACTTCTTATTTCAAGTTAAATACTGAACAAAAGAGCGGGACATATCCATTATTTTTTTGAAGATGATCGTGATATTTATGTAAATGATGCCTTGAAAAAAGATGTTCAATTTATTCACTATGAAGGGCAATCTTTATATACAGCTGATACATTGTTGCCGTATCTTGGTTATAGTGCCACTGAAGGGGAAAATGGCTATTATGTAAAAAGTGAAAATCGTTCATTCAGATTCCCGAAAGAACCAGGATTCTACGTATTTAATCAACGTAGATACTCTACTATTTCAGAACCGATTATTAAAATAGCTGGCCATTATTATGTTGAAGAAGCTTGGCTCCAACGCTTATTCTTAGTAGAATTACAAAAAAATGATGGTCGTATCCAAGTAATAACACAAGGACAAGAATAATTTTTTGCAGCGGAGGTTTGTCTTCCGCTGCAAAATGCTTTTATCTTGATTTAGTAGATTCTTACCATGCGAAAGTGAAGCGTAAGAATACTTCCATCTCTATTGAGTGGCAAAAGATAAAGGTAATTTTTTTTCTATTCAATGGGCATGCAAACACCCGCTGAAATAGAGAAACTAAGGCACATTCTGTGAAAACGTCTGAGTCGCAGATTTTGAAGAGGAGCTTTTAGAGTGAGCTCGAAAAATATAGACTCAATTAGGCTGGGGTATAATCGATATGGAAGAAGAAAGTACGGTGATTGACATAAATGAGAGTTGTAGCAGGAGAAAGAAAAGGAATGCCATTAAAGGCGATTGCGGGAAATACAACGAGACCTACAACTGACAAAGTAAAGGAATCCATTTTTAATATTATTGGTCCTTTTTTTGATGGAGGGATTGCCCTCGATTTATTTGCGGGGAGCGGTGGTTTAGGCATCGAAGCTTTAAGCAGAGGTGCTGAACGAGCTATATTTATTGAAAAGGATGCTAAGGCGTTTCAGATACTACAGGACAATATAAAAAAAATGTCGGTATGAGGATTGTTCTGAGCTCTTTCGGATAGATGCTAAACGAGCTGTGAAAGCGCTATTAAAACGTGATATTACATTTAAATTAGCTTTTTTAGATCCACCTTATCACCATAAGGAATATTATGATCTAGTACAAGTACTTATCGATAATCATAAAATTCAACAAGATGGCATTATTTTGTGTGAACATGCAACAGAAGTAGAGCTACCACAAAGTTTTGGAGACTTTGTATTAAAGAGACAAGAAACATATGGCGGAACGATTATTTCTGTTTATCTTTATTCAGAGGGTGTCTAAACATCACTGAATAAAGGTAAAGCCTCTGGCGGATACCATGATTCTTTATCTGTAGCGAAAGCAAAAGCGACCGTTACAATTACGCCAAGGCAAAATTGATTGTTGTGCAGAGGAAGAGGGAGAATAAGTTGTCAGAGAAAATTGCTGTAGTTCCTGGAAGTTTTGATCCTGTAACATTTGGTCACTTAGATATTATTAAACGTGCGGCAGATGTTTTCGATACTGTTTATGTAGCAGTGTTAAATAATTCATCGAAGCAGCCACTGTTTTCTGTAGAAGAACGTATGGCTTTAATGGCAGAGGTGACAAAAACATTGCCAAACGTTCGTATTGAAAGCTCATCTGGGTTGTTGATAGACTATGCGAAAGATAAAAAAGCAAAGGCTATTGTTCGCGGTTTACGTGCTGTATCAGATTTTGAATATGAGATGCAAATTACTTCGATGAACCGTTTTCTAGATGAAACCATTGAAACATTTTTTTTATCATGACAAAAAATCAGTATTCTTTCTTAAGCTCAAGCATTGTAAAAGAAGTTGCGAAATATGGTAGCGATGTCAAAGAGCTCGTTCCTACATGTGTTGTAGCTGCCTTAAAAGAAAAATATGGGTTTACGAAATGATAAACAAAGGAGATGTCAGTATTTGGGCGTCTCCTTTTTTATATTTTATGATAGGAATGAGGCTACTCCACGATTGTGCTAAGTGAGTAGCCTAGAAAGAAAATCACTCTCAGTCCACTACATATCTTCATAATTTGGAAAAAGGAGTTCGAGAATAAAAAGATGCTTTCATTATTTTAAGAAAAAAAGAGCATAAATAGTTGGCACAATGATTATGCTAAGTAGGCGGAATTTTATATACGGCCGAACAGAAAGCTTGGCTGATTTAGCAATAACGAAAATTTGCAAATGTATACTAATGCTTTGCATTGTAAGTAATAGAACTACTAGCAATGGTAAATAGGAATGACTGGGAAAGGCTGTGACAGTCATTTTAAGACCATTTGTAACTTCTAGTATGGCAGCAATAGAAAGCTCAGCTGTATGGGGTAATTTTGGTATGAGTTTATCTAAGCCTTGTTGTACAATCGTTTGGATCGTAGTGAAAAATATAATGGTTGTTCCAACTAAAAGAATCGTTGGTGCTGTCTCTTTAATGCTTTCTGAGAAAGGTGCTGAATATAAAGGCGTATTATGAATAGAAATGCTAGGAAGATCAGATTTTCGGAATAAAAAATAACCAGTTATTAAACAACAAATATTAAAGCTATGTAGTAAACATAAAAACAGCCAGCCAAACGTATTACTGTGTAACAAATCAAGGCTTACAAAACCTAGCACAAAAAGCGGACTTGGTGCATGACAGACTGCTAGTAAAAAAATTGGCTTCTTTAGGATGAAGCTGCCCACTGTTTTTAGATAAACAATTGTTGTTGCACCAGTAGGATAACCACCAAGTGCGCTAATAATATAGGCTTGTACGTATAGTGAGGCTCTTTTGGTCTTTGTTCGCATAGGAGCCGTTAAACGTAGTAGCCATTGCGTTAAAATTAAATAAGGTAATAAATACGGGAAAAGCGCATCCATAAATAGAGTTAAACCTAAGTCGGTACCATGATGAGCTGTTTGTGGGAATAGCAAGAGTAATAGAATAAGAACTATGCAAAGCGCTATTTGAATTGTGGCATACATGTTATCATCTCGTTTCAACTTTTTGTCATTCACATAGGCAAATGCTAAAATCAATATATGTAAAAAAAGGCAAAAACATGAACGTATGGTTTTGCGAGCGTCCTAGGAGGTGTTCCGAATGAAGAAAAAAATAAGTATTTATGTAGTGTTATTAGTCGTTATTTGTTTTTTTATGTTATACCGACTAGACGCCTATATTATGAAGCCTGGAAGTGCTTATGATGTCAGTAAATTTGTTACAGTAGAAAACAATCATACTGAAAACAAAGGGTCTATGAGTTTAATGACAGTAGCTATGCAGCAAGCGACCCCTTTTTCGTATCTTTGGGCTAAAACTCAAAAATATCAAAAACTAATGGATATTAACCAGGTGCGAAATCCATTAGAAGATGAAGAAGAATATAATGTTCGACAGCTTAAATTAATGTCTGACTCCCAGTTCAATGCAAAGTATATTGCCTTCCAGAAAGCGGGACTTCAAACAACAATACATTTCGATGGAGTCTTTGTTTTAAATGTTCTGGATGGTGGTGCTTCAGACGGCCTTTTAAAAGCAGGAGACGAAATTATTGAAGTGGATGGACATAAAATTAGTAATCAGCAAATGCTAGTAGATCTTTTGAAGCCTAAAGAGCTTGGAGACAAAGCAACAGTTAGATTTATACGTAATAAAAATGAACAAGAGGTTACTATTACATTAAAGGAAATTCCTAGAGCCGAGGAAAAAAAGAGCTGGTTTAGGTATTTCGTACGCAGAAAGTAAATCAATTGAAACAAATCCAAAAGTGACAATGAAGACAGAGGATATTGGTGGACCATCTGCGGGTCTCATGTTTACACTTGAAATTTTAGATCAACTGCTTAAAGAGGATTTAACCAAAGGCTATGCTGTAGCAGGCACAGGAGAAATGTTGGTTGATGGCTCAGTTGGAAGGATTGGAGGAATAGACTATAAAGTCATCGCTGCTGATCGAGATGGTATGGAAATTTTCTTTGCGCCAGATGATGAAATTTCTCCAGAACTGAAGGCGAAACATCCTGAATTGGAATCAAATTATGCCACAGCAGTAAAAACGGCTAAAGAAATTGGTACAAAAATGAAAATAGTACCTGTTAAAACGGTAGATGATGCCATAAATTATTTAAAACAGTTACAGCCCAAATAAAAAAGGATGCTAGAAACTTCTGGCATCCTTTTATAGTGAATAGATTTAGAAACGAATCGGTGGTGTTTGATAATCTTTAGGTAGACTTTGTTCCATATTTCCAGTTTCGATGCTGAGATTGTAAATCTCTGCGGCATGAATATCTATAGTAAGCATAGCATCTTTCGTAGCTGCAACTCGGCTGATTAATGGTAAAGAGATGTCTTTTTTTATACTTCCCTAAATAAGCCTGCCCTTTCATACTCATACCAAGTAAACGAATATAGGATGGAGTAACACTGTTGTGTAATTGTTCCTTACTAAATCCAGTATAAATATGAGTAAGCATGCGCTGAAGTCGCGTCCATGTATAGCGCTTTGATTTTATTTTTTTCCATAAAGCTGCTAAAGGAATGACTTGTTTTGGCTGCCTTAATAAGAGCATTCTCAATACCTTCAGTTACTTTAGCATAGTGATTCAATTCGCTAGGTGTATGTCGAATAAGCGTAAACTGTAAGAATGGCCAGAAAGTTTCCCAACTAGCAAATTTACCATACTGACGATACCAATTAGCTAAATAATCAAAAGATGTCTTTGGAAGAACATCTTGTACCTGCTGAAGTTTACAGGATGTTGCTAAAGCCTGGCGTATTCCCGTCGCACTTGCGATGGATGCACCCTCCTGTAAAGCATCATGGTATCCTGCTGCAATTCGTGGAATAGTCATTGGTTTAATATCACTATCTAAGGTTTTGGCAGCTTCAATATAATGAAAGCCGAGTATATTATTAGGCTGTGATAAATCAATGTATGTAGCAGGGAACTTTTGAGAAAGCTGTTTATAGGCATAATGTAAGCTTTTAGGATAGCTTGCACCTGTTGTAAGGCTTTCTTTAATAAGTGCGTTGTATTCCTCCTGATGTCCGTGAATAAGCTCAAATGTGTCCAAAAAGGGTTGTATGGCACCGTCTTCACTACCAAATGCAAAAGATTCACAGCCAACTGCAGTTAATAATGCAATGGCTCCTTTAGCGAAATCAGCTGCAGGTGCGGTACTATAAACATAAGGTAGCTCGATGACAATATCTACGCCACCAGCGAGTGCCATTTTTGTACGTGTCCATTTATCGACCATGGCTGGTTCACCACGTTGTAAAAATGAACCACTCATTACAGCGATGACAAGGTCTGCTTGTGCTACTTTTTTTTGCCTGTTCTAAATGATAAGCATGTCCATTGTGAAAAGGGTTGTATTCAACTACTACGCCAACTGCTTTCATGTCAAGCCCCCATCTATTTTTTACTTTTTGTTTATAGTAACCAAACGAGTACTAAATAAAGAAATTACATGTATTATAGTATATAATTATAGTGAGGTTTCATAGTGGTGACAAGAAATTATCTTGACATCTATTTTTACACATTATATAATCAACAGTGTTGTCTCGAGGTGATTAAACGAATGAAATGGTCAATTCATCAATTATCTAAATACCGCCAAAACGGGATGCCGATTGACACCTATGTCCAATTGGACGAGGTGATGGAGCGAAACCAGGATATTCGAGCAATTTCGCCCGTTCATGTAAAAGGGCTATGTACTTTTGGTGCATCGCAAATGACATGTCAGTTAACTGTGACGGCGACGTTGACACTACCATGTGCACGCACGTGGGAGGACGTTGAGTTTCCTATCGAAGTTGAGACAGTTGAGATTTTCAGCTGGATTGAAGAAGAAAAACGAGGGGAAGATGACGGAGACATTCACTATATTGATGGTGAAGTCATCGACATGAAGCCGGTTATTGAAGAACTTATTCTTCTTGAGGTACCTTTGCAAGTATTCAAAGAGAATACCGAAGGACAAGTGCAAGGTGGGAAAGACTGGTCTTACGCAACAGATGAAGACGTTGAGCTACACAAAAAAAGCTGATAAGCAAAAAGTGGATCCAAGACTAGCTGCTTTAGCTAAGTATTTTGATCAAACAGACGAATAGACGATCTGTAAGGAGGTGCCATCAATGGCTGTACCATTTAGAAGAACTTCTAAAACTGCAAAAAGAAAGCGTCGTACGCATTTCAAACTATCTGTACCTGGTATGGTAGCTTGCCCAAACTGTGGTGAAGCAAAATTATCACACCGTGTTTGCAAAGCTTGCGGACATTACAAAGGTAAAGAAGTAGTAAGCAAATAATTCAGTGTTTGCTCACTTAAAAGGCTAGTAGAGAGACCATGGCTCTTTACTAGCCTTTTTGTATGCTTGAAGAGACGGAATATTTCGTCAAAACTAAAAAGATATATAGTGCTATAATAATTGTGTGATACAATTTATTCATTGGGACAAAGGGGGAAATAGTATGGCATATACAATTGACAATAATGAAGGCATTATGACTTTTACCATTCATCGTGAAGAAAAGCGAAATGCGGTCAATGACGAGGTTATGGATGGCCTACAAGAAGTAATTACATATATCCGAAACCATGATAATGTTCGTTTTTTTAGTTGTAACTGGTGCAGGGGATAAATCATTTTGCTCAGGTGGGGATTTATCGGAATTCCATTCGCTTGAAACAGAGGATGAAGCCTTTGGAATGCTAAGTAAAATGGGAAAAATATTGTATGATCTCGCAACATTACCTGTACCTACAATTGCTTTGATTAATGGAACGGCAGTTGGAGGAGGTTGTGAGATTGCAACAGCTTGTGATTTTCGTCTAGTAGCCAGTCATGCAAAATGTGGTTTTATTCAAGGGACATTAGCAATTACAAGCGGCTGGGGTGGCGGTACATACTTATTTGAACGAGGCTTACGTCATGATCGTGCCATGAAGATGCTAGTTGATGCCAAACCTTATCCGGCGGAATTACTATATGAAATTGGATGGGCTATGCGTGTTTTTGAAGGCTCGAAGGAAGAAGCGTTAAATGATTTTATTGAACATATGCGTAAAATTCATCCTTCTGTTCATAAGGCCTATAAAGAAATTGAGCTTCGCAAGTGGCGTGAACGGAATATGTACGAACGTGTAATGGAGGAAGTTCGTACCTGTGCGAAGTTGTGGGAAAGTGAAGCCCATCACGAAGCGGTTAATAATTTCCTGACTAAGAAGAATAATAATTAATGTATAACGGCAGCGATTATTGAAAAGCTTAATCGCTGTCTTTTTTTATTCAATGATTCTATTTTGCTCACTCTTGCATATAGTAGTAAAAAAATGCGAGGGTGATAGATTATGGAATTGAAAAAAAAGAAAAGATCAATGGACAAAAGAAGACGATGAAAGACTAGCAGAAATCGTCTTGCATAATGTGCAAAATGGCAAAACACAGTTAGAAGCTTTTGAGTTAGCTGCTTCTGAACTAGGCCGTACAAAACAAGCATGTGGTTTTCGTTGGAATAAAACGTTACGCGGTCAATATAGTCAGTCACTATTAGCTGTACGAAATCAACCGCAACAGTCAATGCGAAGTCATTTGAAGCTGGCATTGACAAGTTTTGATGAATTGACAGAGGCTTATCAAACCCTTGAGATTAGACATCGTGAGCTGCAAAATGAGCATGATAAACTGGTGAAATGGCTGCAGCAAGGGTATTCTTTAATGAAAGATTAAACACTAGTGTAAAGTAAATGATGAAGAATATGCTTCTTTGTTTTCTGATTATGTTAGCAAACAATTATCCATATTTTATCGTAAACAATTTGTCAATCCTGTATAATAGAAGAACCTGTATAGGAGGTGCCTTAGAAATTTTCTAAGGCACCTCGTTCTGTAAGCGGGTAAAATGAAATCATACAGCATTTTGTGGTAAAACTGTTTACAAGGAGTTTCACATTTAAGAATGATGTGGGAGGTGTCTAAGTGTTGTGAAGATAGCGGTTATAGGTGCTGGTGCTGTTGGGCAGCTAATGGCAAGCTTTTTTGCTGAGTCAGGTTTAATGGTTACATTGGTATCTAAAAGGAAAGAACAGGTAGAAGAGCTACGTGCAAATCATCTAACACGAATCAATGTTGATGGCACAAAAACTGTACAAAAAGTAGCTGCAACAACAAATTTAAAGGAGCTTCCGCAGCAAGATTTAATAGTGATAGCGGTAAAGTATGGTCAATTAAATGAGCTTTACGAACAATTGTCATCATTATCGAAAGAAGTTCCCTTACTATTTATGCAAAATGGCTTAGCACATTTTGAGGAAGCGCTAAATTTAGCGCAAAAAAAATATAGCCTTTTGCACAGTGTCATTTGGCGCCCAACTGATAGATACGTCAACAGTACAGCATAGAGGTGTTGGTGTTTGTAAGATTGCGCTAGAAAGAGGAGCAAGTGATATATTCGATAGGCTATTACTCCTCAAAAATGATTTGTTTCCAATTCAATTGGTAGATAATGCTCAACAGATATTATTTGAGAAAGCTGTACTGAATAGCTTGATTAATCCGTTAACAGCTGTTTTGCAAGTGAAAAATGGAGAGTTAGTCACAAATAAACAAGCATTTTTAATCATGCAAACCATCTATCAAGAGCTAATGGAGGCTTTTGAAGAAATAGAAGAAACGATACCCTTTTCTAAAGTTATTGATTTATGTGAACAAACAGCAAATAATACATCTTCCATGCTGTCAGATCGTATACAAGGGAGAAAAAGCGAAATTGATACAATTGTTGGAGTACTGCTCAATAAGGCTTTAATAAAAGGTCATCATTTGCCAACCTTGCGTACTTTATATCACCAAGTACTTGCAATTGAAGAGTGTGGTGAAAGAAGTTGAAAGATTTTTTTACATATTGTGATTAGTGTCATTATTTTTTTGCCCAATTCTTCTATTTATGATTGTTTATTTAATTGGTAGAAAGGTAAAAATCCGAGGTACACATGCTTTTGGGGCTGCTTCTGATGTAACAACATTTTGTTTATTTTTTTTCAGTGCCGTTAGCTATCGGTGTTCTATGGGGTGTTAATGTTGGTGTGCTTTTAGTCATGCTAGCACTGACGATGGCTATGATTTTTACATATATTGATTGGCGAACAAAAAAAAGAAATTGAAGTGAAGCATTGCTGAAAAAATTTGGCGCTTTCAATTTTTAGTACTAAGTACTGCCTATGTTGTTATTTGTGTTGTTGGAATAATTCAATCCGTTATAGAATATTTACAGGCTGTCTAAGCATTTTCTTTTCATGTTGAAGCCATAAGCGTTAAAATAATAACATTAAAATGTTTCTATAAAATTAACTCTTTATAAGTAATAGGTTGGGAAATACTAAATATTTGCGGTGTAAAAAATGTAAGTACATGTCTGGCGAGGATTTTGATTCTTTATGTGCTTAGCAGAGCAGATTGAATAGAGTATTTTCTTACTATTTGTTGAGAATTGTCATTTTAAATAATCGTTCTAGGATAAAACGCATAGTATTAATGGAACTTATTTTTTTCAATTTGCTTATTAAGAGTATGATGATTTAGTGAGTAGAGGAGTTTATGTTAATGAAACTGGAGTCTATCCAAGTACCCATAAAAAATCGTGTGCTAGCAGATTATTGGTCACCGAAAACTGCCATTCATGAGTATTTTGAATATGAATATAACGATCAATCTTTTGAAAAACGTGTGCGATATTTAGAACAGCATGCAAAAGACCAAAAAGAAATAGCAGCAATCATTCGCCAATTTATGGAGCCTCTTGGAATATCGAAGAAATCAAATGAGCATTTACAGCAACTAGAGCAAGGAGCTGTTACGGTTGTTGGTGGGCAACAAGCTGGTATTTTAACAGGTCCTCTTTACTCAGTGCACAAGGCAATATCTGTTATAAAGTTAGCAAAAGAACAAAGCTTAAAGCTTCAACGGCCAGTTGTTCCTGTATTTTGGATAGCTGGTGAGGATCATGACTTAGAAGAGATAAACCATACGTACACAGTGCAGGGTGTAGAGGTGAAAAAAACGTGTCTACGGAGAACGATCTAGACGTAAAACGATGGCTTCTGCTACAAGTATTAACAAAGAAACCATGACACAATTAATGAACACCATTGCAAAGGATTTTGGTGAAACAGAATTCACTGAAGCGCTTATGAAACAATTGATTGATACGCTAAATAAGAGTGAAACATTTACGGATTTCTTTGCACAACTTATGAATCAGCTATTCAAGGATGAGGGCTTGTTGCTTATAGATGCAACAAATTATAAACTTCGTCAGTATGAGAGCGGAAACTTTACTCATATTATTCAACATAACGAAGAAATTGCTAGAGTAGTAACAGAGAAAGAAGAACAGCTTGAACGTGCAGGGTATGGTAAGCCTATTTTAGCGACAAATGAAGCGGCAAATCTATTTTTTTTGTTGAAGATGGAGAACGTCATCTTTTAGAAAGAAAGAATCAATCATTTGTTAATTTAGCAGCAAATATTAAATTGTCTCGAGAACAGATGATGGAGATAGCTACGAATCAACCTGAGAGATTGAGTAATAATGTTGTAACGCGTCCTCTTATGCAGGAAATGGTATTACCAGTACTTGCGTTTGTTGGTGGTCCAGGAGAACTGGCTTATTGGGCAACGTTAAAGGATGCTTTTTCGGTACTAGGCCTACAGATGCCTATTTTTGCTCCACGACTGCATATTACAATTGTTACACGCCATGTGGAACAATTATTACGTGAGCAACAATTAACAGTTGCTGATGTATGGGCTGGAAAGGCATTACAGCTTAAAGAACAATTTATTGCTGAAGTCCAGGACCAAGAAGCAAAATCTCAAATCCAAACAATGCAACAAGAGCTTTTTGATAAATATAATCAGCTTGCATCTTACTTAAAAGAACAGCATGTATCATTAGATAAAATACTTGTAAAAAAATAAAGAAAATCATCAAAAACAGTTTGACTATTTACAGCAAAAGATTGAACAATCTGTACTTCATAAGCATGAAACAACCATTCGTAAATTTATGACATTACAAAATGAGCTATGTCCAAATGAGGGGTATCAGGAAAGAAGTTATAATCCATACCAATATATCAATGAGTTTGGACCTATGTTAGTAACTGAAATGCTTAAGCATAATTATAGTATTGGAAATCACCACTATTTACTGTATATATAATATGGCATAAATATATCTTATTACCTAAATAACAATTTGATACAATGCAGATTTGATGAATATTGTCGATATTAATAATAAATAAAGAGCTATCCTACTAAGGGTAGCTCTTTATTTATGTCATTTAGCATAGATCAAAAAAAATTGCTAAAGGTCTATTTGCACATTAAGTGATGAAATGTCAAGTTTTTAAAAAGTGGAGGAAAGTGGGGGATGTGGTACATTATTTAATAAAGTGGGGTGAATAGCATGTTCATGGGAGAATATCAACACTCTGTTGATGCGAAAGGACGATTAATCGTGCCCGCAAAATTTCGTGAAGCCTTAGGTGAAACGTTTGTTGTAACACGCGGACTTGATAATTGTTTATTTGGCTATCCTATGGATGAATGGCGAAAACTCGAAGAAAAATTAAAGGGCTTACCGATGACCAAAAAAGATACCCGTGCATTTGCAAGGTTCTTCTTTTCAGGGGCAACGGAAGTAGAAATAGACAAGCAGGGTCGTATCAATATTCCTTCAACTCTTATGCAACATGCACATCTTGTGAAAGAATGTGTTGTGCTAGGTGTTTCGAATCGAATAGAAATATGGGCAAGAGATGCTTGGGAGACTTACTTTAGTGAGTCTGAGCAATCCTTTAATGAAATTGCAGAAAATATGATTGGCTTTGATTTTTAACTTTTGTCAAAATGTCAGTTGAATAAAGTTAAGGCCTGAAGGGAGCGAGTGGTATGTTCGATCATACAACCGTGCTATTAAAAGAAACTGTTGACGGGTTGAACATCGATCCTGATGGAATCTATGTGGACTGTACGCTAGGTGGCGCAGGGCATAGTGAATATTTAGTACAACATCTATCTGATAAGGGCCGTTTAATTTGCTTTGATCAAGATATGACAGCTATTAACAATGCGAAATTACGATTAGCACCGTATATCGAACGTGTGACGTTTATCCATCTAATTTTCGAAATTTGAAAGAGGAATTATTCGCACTTGGTATCGAGCAAGTAGATGGTGTTTTATATGATTTAGGTGTTTCATCGCCACAGCTAGATACACCAGAACGAGGCTTTAGTTATCATCATGATGCACCATTAGATATGCGCATGGATCAAACGGCAACACTTACAGCATTTCATGTTGTGAATGAATGGGCATATGAAGATTTAGTACGTATCTTTTTTTAGGTATGGAGAAGAGAAGTTTTCAAAGCAGGTTGCTCGTAAAATCGAAGAGGCACGTAAGGTGGCACCGATTGAAACAACTGGTCAACTTGTAGAACTTATAAAAGAGGGTATTCCAGCAGCGGCACGCCGTAAAGGTGGACATCCAGCAAAGCGCATATTCCAAGCAATACGAATTGCTGTAAATGATGAGCTAGGCGCAGCAGAGGATTCATTAGTCGATGCGATTGATATGATAAACGTAGGTGGACGCATTAGTGTCATTACGTTCCATTCATTGGAGGACCGCCTATGCAAAACTATTTTTAAAGAAGCGTCATCATTACCGGAATTACCACCAAATTTACCTGTAATTCCTGATGACATGAAGCCAACTTTAAAGCTTATTACGAGAAAGCCAATTGTTCCATCTGATGAGGAGCTTGAGGTTAACAATCGTGCACGTTCAGCGAAGCTTAGAGTTGTGGAGAAAATTAACGACAAAGGGCGTGAGTAAATGGCAGCAGTACGTGTAAGGCAGCACCAACATCAACAAGTGCAACAACCGATAACACCACCTAGTCCACAACCCACTATCATACGTCGTAAAAAAACGAACCAGAAGTTTGAAAAACAATGCTACTTGCATTAGTTGGTATTATTGTTGTATTAGCGGTAGTCGTTTTAAATAAGCAAGCGGCTATTCAAACAACAAGTATGGACATTCAAAAAATCGAAGCAGAAGCAGGAGAGATTGCTAAAAAGAATGTTGACTTGACGGTTCGTGTAAGTGAACTTTCTACATACGAAAATATATGGAAAAAAAGCGGAAGAACTCGGTTTAACTCAAAATGAGAAAAATGTAAAGGTAGTGCCGGGAGAATGAAAAAAAAGAGATTTCGATTCCAATGGGGAGCCTTTCTATTAATGATTTTTTTATGGAGGGCTCTTTTTTTCTATTATTCACAAGAATGGTGACATTACAGGCGACAGGTGAGGCAGAAGGACAGGAGCTTGCAGCACGAGCAGCTGCAAAGTATAGCAAGGAAAGTGCCATAACAGCAAATCGTGGTAAAATTTATGATCGGACTGGACAAGTTATAGCAGAGGATACGTTAAGCTATCGCTTAATTGCAGTCGTCAATGAAAAGGCCACGACGGATAAAAAAAATCCGCGACATGTAGTAGATCCAGAAAAAAACAGCGGAAATTTTATCGCAGTATATTCATATGAATAAAGAAGATGAAATGAATAAGGAAGCGATTTATAAACAGCTAACAAGGTTAAAGGAAAATGGAGAAAAACCTTATCAAGTTGAATTTGGTAGTGCAGGACGAGGAATTAGCCATGAGGTTATGAGTAAAATCAAAGATAAGAAATTGCCCGGGATTCTATTTGTAAATGATTTGAAACGCTATTATCCAAATGGGATCTTCGCCTCACATTTAATTGGCTTCGCAGTAAAAGAGGAAAATAAAGATCATACGTTCACAACAAAGGGTAAGATGGGGCTTGAATTAACCTATAACAAGGAGTTATCAGGAAAAGACGGTAAAATTGAATACGAGACAGATGCTTTTAGTTATCTATTGCCGAATAGCGAAAAAAATGGTGACACCCGCAAAAAAATGGGGATGATATTTATTTAACAATCGATAAAACAATTCAAAGCTTTTTAGAGGAAGCGATGTCACAGGTTGAAAAGGAGTATGATCCTGAATCCATGACAGCTGTTATGGCAGATCCGAAAACAGGAAAAATACTGGCGATGACCCAGCGCCCAACATTTAATCCTGATACACGAGAAGGAACAAATATGAAATGGTTGAACGAAGTGATTGAGGAAACCATTGAACCAGGCTCAACAATGAAAACGTTCACGCTTGCCTCAGCTATTGATACAAATACATGGCCACCAAATGCTACGTATATGTCAGGGCAGTACAGAGTGCTTGATCGAGTAATTAAAGATCATAATAATGTTGGTTGGAATCGAATTACTTATTTAGAAGGATTCCAGCGTTCATCTAATACGGCAATGGCACATTTATTAAAGCTTATTGGCGAGGATGTCTTTTATGATTATTTAGATAAATTTGGTTTTGGCAAGAAAACAGGTATTGATTTACCGAATGAGGCAGCAGGTACACTTTTATCGAAATATCCGATTCAACGTGTAACAACAACTTATGGTCAAGGCTCTACAGTAACACCGATTCAGCTTATTCAGGCGATGACGGCGATTGCAAATGATGGCAAAATGATGCAGCCTTATGTCATTGATCAAATTGTAGATCCATCGACAGGAAAAATCATTCAAAATCATAAACCGATTGAAAAAGGGCAGCCAGTTTCAGCTGACACAGCGAAGCAAGTAAGAGAAATTCTTGCATCTACATTAACATCTAAATATGGAACAGCGAAGGACTTTATCCTTAATGAATATGAAGTTGCAGGTAAAACAGGAACTGCCCAAATACCGAAAGCAAGTGGTGGGTATCTTGCCAATGATTATCTGTATTCGTTTCTAGGAATGGCGCCAGTTGATAATCCTCAGCTTATTATGTACGTCTCAGTAAAAAAACCTAAGCTCAAAATAGGGGAAAATGGTTCTGTCCCAGTATCAAAAGTATTTAAGCCAGTTATGCTAAATAGTTTAAAGTATTTAAATGTTAATACAGAAGATGTCAAACAGGTGGATAATGCAGCAATCCAAGACTACACAGGTCAAAGTGCTGAGGCGGTACAGGTAGAGCTTGCAAATGATGGTCTACAGCCAGTAGTTGTTGGAAGCGGCGGGAAAATCATTGACCAGTATCCGAAAGGTCCTCAAAAACTAATTAAAGGTAATTTTGTGTTTTTAAAAACAGAGGGTGATATTTCCCTACCAGATTTTACTGATTGGTCGTTGCGCAATGTACTTGTTTTCAAATCAATGGCTGATCTAGAGATAGAGGTTGTGGGTGAGGGCTTTGTAGCGAGCCAAAGTGTATCCGCAGGTACAGTAATTTCAGATAGTTCACCGATAGTTGTGAAGCTGAAAACACCAGCAGAAAGCTATATAAAAGACGTTGAAGCAACATCTGATGATGAAGTTGAACAAATTGTTGATCAATAGATACTGAATAGAAGTCCACTTTATTTCATACGTTGTAAAAAAACAAGGTGTGATGTCGAATGAAGTGGATTTCTATCCATTCTAAAAAAACGTTTACGTATTTTATATGTATTATTTATGGGTGTTGCAGTAGCCATTGTCATTAGATTGTTCTTCTTACAGGTACTAGATCAAAAAGAGCTGACAAAGAAGGCAGAAGAGAATTGGGACAGAGAAATTCCTTTTGCAAATGAACGCGGACATATAACAGATCGTGATGGGCAAAGTATTGTCACAAATAAGCTTGCCCCCACTCTTTATTTCATGCCTTCTCAAAGCAAAGATATTGAAGGCGCTGCTGCGAAGATAGCACAGGTGCTCGATGTTGATGAACAAAAGCTATTGGAGAAAATGAAGAAGAAAGAATATTTAGTGAAGTTGGCACCGGAAGGAAAAAAATATTCCCTATGAAAAAGCGGTGCAGCTACAAGGGATGCAAATCGAAGGCTTATATAGTGGGGTCGATTATGCAAGGGATTACCCATACGGCACAATGCTCTCACGATTTTTAGGTTTTACAGGCTATGATGCCCAAGGGTTAGCAGGCATTGAATATGAATATGATAAACTACTCCAAGCTAATTCCTCTGCCATTCGCCTTTTTACAGACGCCAAGGGCAATAACTTACCAAATGTTGCAAGTGCTTGGAAGCCGGGAGAAGATGGAGCAACGATTGAGCTTTCAATTGATGTAGATGTGCAACAGGTCGTGGAGCGTGAATTATCTCAGGCTATGGAGCGTTATGAGGCTGACCAAGCGTTAGCTATTGCAATGAATCCCAACAATGGCGAGATTTTAGCATTAGCCTCCTATCCAACCTTCCATCCTGCAGAATATCAAATTGTTGAACCTACTATCTATAATCGGAATTTACCTGTATGGATGACCTATGAGCCTGGATCAACGTTCAAAATTATTACCTTGAGTGCAGCACTAGAAGAGAATTTAGTGGATTTAGAACATGATACGTTCTATGACCCAGGCTATACAATGGTTGCTGGCGCTAGATTGCGTTGCTGGAATCGTGGTGGGCATGGTCATGAAACATTCCTTGAAGTTGTAGAGAATTCATGTAACCCGGGATTCATAGAATTAGGACAAAGACTTGGCAGTGAAAGATTACTACAATATATTAAGGATTTTGGTTTTGGTCAAAAGACAGGGTCTAATATTGCAGGTGAAGCCTCGGGAATATTATTTTCTAAAGAAGCCTTTGGACCAGTGGAGCAGGCTACAACTTCTTTCGGTCAAGGGGTGGCGGTTACGCTATTCAACAAGTACAGGCAGTTGCCGCAGCTATAAATGGAGGCAAGCTTTATACGCCATATGTTGTGAAGAAGATTTTTAATCCAAATACTGGGGAAGTTATTAAGGAGACTGAACCAGAAGTTAAAAAACAGGTTATTCGTGAGGAGACATCTGCCAAGGTTCGAGGTGCATTAGAATCAGTTGTAGCAAAGGGCTCTGGACGACAGGCATACCGAGATGGCTTACGTATTGGGGGGAAAACGGGAACAGCACAGAAAGTAGAGAATGGGCGTTATAAAAGCGGTGAATATATCGTATCTTTTATCGGCTTCGCTCCAGCGGATAATCCACAGATTGTTGTGTATGTAGCGGTGGATAACCCAAAGAAAACAACTCAATTTGGTGGTGTTGTTGCAGCTCCGATTGTTGGTCAGATTATTGAAGATGTTGCACCTTTTGTTGGCATTGAAAAATCGAAGGAACAGCTTGAAAAGGATTATCGTTGGGGTGATCCAATCACTGTGAAGGTACCAAGCTTTATTGGTCAAACGAAGGATGATATTGCGAAGCAGCATTATCCATTCCGTATTGAATGGCATGGTGAAGGAACTAAAATTGGTAATCAACTGCCTGAAGTGGATAGTGTTATCAAACAAGATGGCACAATTCATTTGTATTTGGAGAACTAATATAACTTTACCTTTAAAAAATGGGAAAGAACCACTATTATTATGAAGGGTAGTAATAAATAAATGAAAGTTTATGCTTTTTTTCTTGAAGAAGAAAGTGAAACAAGATTTAAAGGAGATTTTTCAATGAAACTCGCAACAACGCTTACCATTTTAGCTCTTGCTTTTATAGTAACAGTTATTCTGGCACCAATTAGTATTCCTCTTCTTCGTCGACTTAAATTCGGTCAAAGTATTCGTGAAGAAGGACCAAAATCACATATGAAAAAAAGCAGGTACTCCAACAATGGGGGGCATTATTTTCTTAATTGCTATTATCCTCACTACTGTTGGTGTAGGAAGCTTTTTAGATTTATTTACCACACAAACTATCGTACTGTTGTTAGTATTAGCTGGATTTGGCTTAATCGGCCTACTGGATGACGGCTTAAAGGTTATTTTTAAACGTAACCTTGGTTTAACATCCCTGCAAAAGCTCATTGGTCAAATCGTCATCGCAGTTTTGGCTTATTTCTTACTACATGTAGGATCATTTGATACAACGCTTGCTATACCATTTACAGACTTGACATTTGATTTAGGGATTTTCTATGTAGCCTTTTTAATTTTCTGGTTGGTTGGCTTCTCAAATGCAGTAAATTTAACAGATGGACTAGATGGACTTGTGGCGGGTACAGCTTCTATTGCCTTTGCAGCCTTTGGAGTTATTGCGCTGTTCCAAGATCAAGCTGATATAGCTTTATTTGCATTTGCAGTAACAGGTGCACTATTAGGTTTTCTATTGTTTAATGCAAATCCTGCAAAGGTATTTATGGGAGATACAGGATCATTAGCCTTAGGTGGAGCTTTAGCTATGGTGTCTGTATTGATAAAAGAAGAATTCTTATTGTTATTAGTGGGATTAGTGTTTGTGATTGAAACATTATCCGTTATTTTACAGGTAGGTAGCTTTAAGCTTCGTAAAAAAACGTATTTTTAAAATGAGTCCTATCCATCATCATTTTGAATTATCAGGTTGGTCAGAGTGGAAAGTTGTCCTTGTCTTTTGGTCGACCGCTTTAGCAGTAGCATTGATTGCAGTCTTATCGGAGGCGTTCTTATGAAAAATTATACAGATCTACAACATAAAAAGGTACTTGTTTTAGGCCTTGCGAAAAGTGGTGTGGCAGCAGCCGAAATTTTACATGAACTAGGCGCCTTTGTGACGGTCAATGATTCAAAGCCATTTGATGAAAGTCCAGATGCACAGGGTTTATTGCAAAAGGGAATAACAGTTATTTGTGGTCGCCATCCAGAGGACCTACTGGATGAAGGCTTTGAATTAGTGGTAAAAAAATCCGGGTATTCCTTATAGCAATAAAATTGTAGCGGATGCCGTTAGCCGAGAAATACCTGTTTGGACAGAAATTGAGCTAGCCTATTTGATAAGCGAAGCACCGTTTATTGGAATTACTGGTTCAAATGGTAAAACAACAACAACAACTTTGATTTTTGACATGCTAAATAATGGTGGTAAAAAGCCACTGATAGCTGGAAACATTGGAACAGTTGCATGTGGCGTTGCAAGAGAAGCTCAGAAAGATAATAATATTGTAACGGAATTATCCTCGTTTCAATTGATGGGGACAAAAACATTCAAACCTAAAATAGCGATACTAACAAATCTTTATGATGCGCATCTTGATTATCATGGAACATTTGACAATTATGCAGAGGCAAAATTCGGTGTTACTCGTAATCAAGATGAGGATGATTATTTTATTTATAATGCGGATCAACCAATTGTTGTGGGCTATGCTGCAAAATCAAAAGGAAATAAGGTTCCATTTAGTTCAAAGGGACGTACAACTGAAGGAATTAGTGCAGATGACACAACGATTTACTGGCAGGGAGAACCATATATGGATCGATCTATCATAGCTTTGCCAGGTAAACATAATTTAGAAAATATTTTAGCAGCAGTAGCAGCATGTATTTTAGTTGGTTGTGATAAAGCTAAAATGGAAGAAATTCTTTCGACATTTGGTGGCGTTCGTCACCGTACACAGTTTGTACGCGAATGGAATGGAAGAAAAATTTATAACGATTCCAAAGCAACAAATTGCTTAGCTACAAAAAGTGCCTTAGACGCATTTCAGGCACCTGTTATTCTTCTAGCAGGAGGCTTAGATCGAGGTCATTCGTTTGAGGAATTACGTCCATGTATGGGGCATGTCAAGGGTGTAGTGGCGTTTGGAGAAACAGGCTTACGCTTTGTAGAATTTGCGAAGTCGTGTGGCGTACAACAAACAATCATTGCACAAAATGTGGAGGATGCTGTACATTATGCGGCACCGATGTCAGCTGAGGGTGATGTTATTCTATTGTCGCCTGCATGTGCAAGCTGGGATCAATATGACAGTTTCGAAATTCGAGGAGATGTTTTTATTGAAGCTGTAATGAAGCTGTCATAAGTCTGTAACTATTTTAGAATATACTTGACTTGGAAGGATGGCAGTACTGAGAGGGAAAGAAAGCTATTTATTGCTCGTCACAACATTGATGCTATCAATAATCGGCATTATTTTCGTCTATTCTGCAGGTACCTATTGGAGTGCCATTCATTATAGTGGAAAAATGCCGTTTTATATGAAGCAAAGTATGTATTTTGCTGTTGCCATTGTCGTATTTTTAATCACCATTCGATTAAATATTTTAAGAGAGCAATCCTTTTGGAAAATGGCGTATATTTTTTCGTTAATTTTACTGGTCCTTGTACTTATTCCAGGCATTGGACTGGTACGAAATGGCTCGCAAAGCTGGATTGGTGTAGGTCCATTAACCATTCAGCCAGCAGAGCTTACGAAAATTACAGTAATAGTGTACTTGAGTCATATATTAGCACAGCATAAAACAGGTACACCGATTATTAACTGGCGCCATGGATTCGTTCTAGTGTTACCAGTGGTTCTCATTATGCTGCAGCCTGACTTTGGCTCGGTATTTATATTAGTGGTCTCAGTCTTTTTATTGTTTTTTTGTAGCAGGCTACCCATTAAAACTTTATGGGATGTTTATGGTGGCAGGAGTTGCAGGATTAGTAGGATTGATTGCAACAGCACCATATCGATTAACGCGCATAAAAGCATTTCTTGATCCATGGGCGGACCCCTTGGTAAGTGGGTTTCAAGCTGTACAATCATTAATGGCAATTGGACCAGCTGGCATTTTTGGTCATGGTTTTGGACAAAGCAGACAGAAGTTTTTATATTTACCGGAGCCTCAAAATGATTTTATTTATGCCATTATTTTAGAGGAGGTTGGGTTGCTTGGAGGTCTCGTTATTTTAGCATTATTTGTAATAGCGATTTATGCTGGTTATAAATTTGCAGTGCAAGCTAAAACGAGAGCATCCTATTACGCGATTATAGGACTTGTTACAATGCTGACTGTGCAAGCTTTTCTAAATATATCTGTAGTGATTGGCTTAGTTCCTGTAACAGGGGTCACACTGCCTTTTATTAGCTACGGTGGAACATCTTTAGTAACAATGTGGTTAATAATAGGTATTATTTATCAATTAGCGAAATAAATATAAAGGAGGAGTACTTTTTGGAGAAAGTAATTGATATAGAAGATCGCATACCTACGCTAAAAAAAGCGACGAAAAAAAGCGTACAAATCGTAAATTTATAGTGCTAATATTACTTTTCTTTATCGTGTTAGCAGTACTCCTTTATTTTCAATCTCCTTACAGTAAAATCAACAAAATTACAGTTAACGGTGCTCGTTTAGCAGATGAACAATATTATTTACAGGCCAGTACTCTGGCTCCTGGAAAGTCGATGTGGGGTTTTAAGGTAAACGATATTGAGAAGTTAATACTCAAGGATAAATGGGTAAAGGAAGCACATGTTAAACGTAACTGGCTACGAGATGTAACAATAGAAATAAAGGAATGGAAAAAAAGTTGCATACTTAGCTGGTGATGGTACCTATTATCCTTTACTTGAAAATGGCAAGCGATTTGAGCAAGCTGGTGATGAGGTGCCAATTGATGCCCCTGTTTTTATCGGCATAACTGGTGAAAAAAACGATCAACAAGCTTGTAGAGCAATTAGCTAATTTAAAGCCAGAAGTATTAGCCTTAATTTCTCAAGTCAATACAAACAGTAATGAGACAAACCCTAATGCAGTCAGACTTTATATGAATGATGGGTATGAAGTACGGGCTGTTATTCAAACTTTAGCTGATAAGTTAAATTATTACCCCTCAATTGTGGCACAAATTAGTAATTTAGAAAAGGGTGTTATTGATTTAGAGGTAGGTTCATATTATCGTCCTTACAATGATGAATATAACAAAATAAGCATTGATGTAAGTGGAAGAGAAGATGAAGAATCGGCCAACCAGGAAGTGAATAATGATGAGCAACAAACAAATGAATAGCAAAGGGAGTTTTTTTTGTCAAGGAAGCAATTTGAATTGCTGATTGTTTGTATAACAATGGGATTTATTATTGGCTATTCATACAATCAGGCAAAAGATAACCGAAATGCAGGTTCAATTGATTCAGAGCTTTTTGAGCAAGAGGATTCATACCGTGAGGAGTTAATAACCCAGCAAGAACGAAATAAGGTCCTAGCAGAAGAAGCAAATTCGCTGCAAGAAAAAAATTCGCAAGTATGAGAAATCATTTGTTGCAGATGAAAAGGCTAACAAAAAGCTTGTTGAAGAGGCAGAGGATTTACGATTATTATTAGGTGACTTACCAGCCGAAGGAAAAGGTATTCGTATAACTCTACAAGATGGTGATTATGATCCTAAATCTGCAAATCCTAATGACTATATTGTTCATGAAAGCCATGTGTTTAAATTGCTCAATGAGCTAAAAATTTCTGGTGCACAGGCAATTGCCATCAATGGCCAAAGAGTTCTAGCGAATTCCTATATACGTTGTAATGGACCCGTAATAACGATTGATGGCAAGCAGCATCCTGCGCCATTTATTATTGAGGCTGTCGGTGATTCTCAAACATTGGTGTCCTCATTAAATTTAAATGGAGGTGTGGTGGATCAGTTATTAAATGACAATATTGTTGTGTCATTAGAAGAAAATCAGAAATTAAGTATGCCAAAAGTAAAGGTTGAGAGTTAATCTAACGTTTAATCATTTTCAACATTAGCCTCCTGAGAAGTTGCAGATTTTACATGCAATTGCATATTCAAAATCTAAGGCGTTATTCATGGGGGTTACGATACGTCTAGGAGGGGCTATTTTGAAAAAAAATATGTACACCCGAATAACGATCGTGCTATTTATTATCGGTTTGATGATAGCGGTACAGTACAATACTATACAACAACCAGCTGAGCGAGATACACGAGATATTTGGGCCATAAGAGAGGAATTAGCAGAAGAAAAGCAAAGACATTCCACATTATTAGCAGAAATTCGCTCACTCAATGAAGTAGTGGGTCGCTATGAGCAATCTGAAAAAGCAAGTTTACAAGCAGCTTTAAATGAAACATTGAATCGTTTAAAGCTTCAAGCAGGCTTAACTGAAGTCACAGGTCCAGGAGTTGTAATGCGAATAGAGCCAGCACAAGAATTAGTGGAAATGGGGTATGACATCCAAGAAATTTCACCTGATTTGCTGACTCAACTATTGAATGCTTTGTTTAAAAGCAATGCGGCTAGTGTTTCGATAGATGGAAACCGCGTTGTACATACGACAGCCATTCGAGACATAAATGGAAAAACAACTGTGAATAGTGTAGCACTATCATCACCTTCTTTTGAAATATATGTTGGGACAAGCTCTTTTAAGGAAGCTCAAAAGATGTACAATTCGTTACAGGCTTCAACATTTATTGATTCCTTTTATTTAGATAATTTTAATTTAGTCATTGAAGAGCCGACTGAACAATTAACAATCCCAGCATTTGATCAGCCATTGACAAATGATTATTTAACAGAGGTGAAAAAAAGGAGAATAAAATATGTGGCTACCATTTTTAGGTTTGATATTTGGACTTGCCCTAGGCTTGTTAACAAATATACAAATTCCCTCTATCTATGAAAATTATCTGTCAATAGCAGTTTTAGCAGCTTTAGATACATTATTTGGCGGTATTCGTGCTCAACTACAGCAAGTATACGATGATAAAGTTTTTGTGTCGGGCTTCTTTTTTTAATATAATTCTTGCTGCAGGTTTAGCCTTTTTGGGTGTGTATTTAGGAATAGATTTATATTTAGCAGCTATTTTCGCTTTCGGAGTACGTTTATTCCAAAATATAGCAATAATTAGGCGTATTTTACTAACTAAGCTAGATGAAAAACGTCACAAAAAGAAGAAATCTTCCACAGAATGAGAGAAAAATTGAGCAAAATACTCGATTTGCTTAGACATTACGCCAAATTTACAATAGAATGAAAATAAGAGCATTTTTCAAGGAGGTGCAGCGAATTGAATCAGCAAGATTTATATATTTCCCTTGATATAGGATCATCCTCTATCAAGGTATTAATAGGTGAAATGAGTGACGGACAATTACATGTAATTGGCGTCGGAAATGTAAAATCGAATGGCGTTCGAAAAGGTGCAATTGTTGATATTGATGCAACAGTTCAATCGATTCGAAAAGCAATTGAACAAGCAGAACGAATGACTGGCTTTCAAATTAATGAAGTCGTTCTGGGTGTTCCAGCTAACCAGACGATGTTACAACTAGTTAAGGGTGTTGTCGCTGTAAATAGTGAAAATAGAGAAATTACAGACGATGATTTAGACAGAGTGGTGGAATCTGCACAAGTCATGTCAATACCTCCTGAACGTGAATTAGTGAATATTATTCCAAGACAATTTATTGTGGACAACTTAGATGAAATTAAAGATCCACGAGGTATGATTGGAATTCGTCTAGAAATGGATGCAACGATGATTACAACTTCTAAAACACTTTTACACAATGTTTTACGTTGTGTAGAGCGGGCAGGGTTAAGTATACGAGAAATATATTTGCAACCGCTAGCAGCAGGCTTTTTTGCGCTTACAGAGGATGAGAAAAACCAAGGGACAGCCTTTATTGACCTAGGGGGAGGCTCAACTACTATTGCAGTGTTTGAAGAGGGACTGTTAACACATACGGGTGTTATTCCAATTGGTGGTGACCATATTACGAAAGATATTTCAATCGTTTTAAAAACACCAACAGAACAGGCTGAGCAAATTAAACATCAATTTGGACATGCCTTTTATGATGACGCATCAGATGATGAAATCTTCGAAGTACCAATTGTTGGAACGGATTCAACAGATCAATACAGTCAACGCTATATATCCGAAATAATAGGTGCGCGCTTAGAAGAACTTTTAGAGTTAGTGATTGACGAGTTAGCACGTCTTGGTGTCCGTGATTTACCTGGCGGTGTTGTTTTAACGGGTGGTGTTGCAAAGCTTGAAGGTATTGCTCAACTGGCACGTCAGATTTTGCAAACCCGTGTTAGAATATATACACCTGATTATATTGGCGTTAGGGAGCCTTCATTTACGACGCAGTTGGACTTATTCGTTACGCCTATTTAGAAGATGATTTTTACGGAAAAGGTACGAATACGCAACCTATTGAATATGCGGTTGTAGGATCTCCAACAGCCACACCTAAGAAGCAAGAATATGCTTCACCTTCAGAATCAAAAGGAAGCGTAATTGGTAGAGCAAAAAAAATTATTTGATAAGTTTTTTTGATTAACTTCTTTCAGCAAATCTCTTTTGTAGTGAAAGCAAAGCGTCAGCTACAGAAGTCACCACCTCTATAGGTGGTGAGATGAATGCGGATTTAAGCTACTTTTCAGCAGATGTCCAAACACCTACTGAAAGAAGTTAATGCCTCCGGCGGATGTCACGGGATCGGAAAGGAGCTCTTAGAGGATGTTAGCCTAAAATCATCGCATCCATGCGATAACGGCTAACTGACCTGCATCGGTAAAAACGCCACGTCCTGTGGCATTACCGAAATGACCGACATCGTGTCGGCCCTCTTGCAGGCCTAAGCACAAAGCCGATTCCGGACGCAATTATACCGAGGCATAATTGATCTAGAATGCGTAATGAATGATACAGAGTCGAGTTACCGTGGGAGGAAAAAGAAATGTTAGAATTTGATACAAGTGTTGATCAACTTGCAGTAATAAAAGTTATTGGTGTTGGTGGCGGCGGTAACAACGCTGTCAATCGAATGATAGAACATGGTGTACAAGGTGTAGACTTTATCGCAGTAAACACAGATGCACAGGCATTAAATTTATCAAAAGCAGAAGTGAAGCTACAAATTGGAGCAAAACTTACTCGTGGTTTAGGTGCAGGAGCAAATCCTGAAGTAGGAAAAAAAAGCTGCCGAAGAAAGCCGTGAACAGTTAGAAGAGGTTCTACGTGGAGCGGATATGGTATTTGTAACAGCTGGAATGGGTGGAGGAACTGGTACTGGTGCAGCGCCAGTCATTGCACAAATTGCTCGTGATTTAGGCGCACTTACTGTCGGTGTTGTTACACGACCATTTACGTTTGAGGGTCGTAAGCGACAAACGCAAGCTATCGGCGGTATTGGCGGCATGAAGGAATCTGTGGATACTTTAATCGTTATTCCGAACGACAAACTGCTACAAATTGTCGATAAATCTACGCCAATGTTAGAGGCCTTCCGTGAAGCGGATAATGTTTTACGACAAGGTGTACAAGGTATTTCCGATTTAATTGCTACACCAGGTCTTATTAACTTAGACTTTGCAGATGTAAAAACAATCATGTCTAACAAAGGTTCTGCGTTAATGGGGATTGGTATTGCTACAGGTGAAAATCGTGCTGCAGAAGCAGCGAAGAAAGCTATTTCAAGTCCTTTACTGGAATCTTCAATTGATGGTGCTAAAGGTGTCCTGATGAATATTACTGGAGGCTCAAACTTAAGCTTATTTGAAGTTCAAGAAGCGGCAGATATAGTAGCTTCAGCATCAGATGAAGAGGTAAATATGATTTTCGGTTCTGTTATTAATGAAAATCTAAAAGATGAAATTATTGTAACTGTAATTGCGACTGGCTTCTCTGAAGAAGCATTACAACAACAGCGCAATACTACAAGACCTTCGTTAAATACAAATAGACAGGCTGTACAGCAACAGCAAGCACCTATTCGTGAACAACGTCAAGACATGCATGTTCAGCAAGAGCAACCACGACAAAATCAACAACAATATGGTCAAGATGATATGCTAGAGGTACCAGCGTTTTTACGTAATCGTAAAATCGTGGATAGTATCTTACTTCTTAAAAGCTCGTATTTTACTTATGTAGAATACGAGCTTTTTATATTTGTCTGTAAAGTTGTTCAAATGTGTAAGGAAACCATGTATTTTGTCAAAAGATTTTTAGGAAATGATGCGATTGTTTGACAATATTTGTGAGTATAACATGCTAACTTTGTAAGTAGGAGGCGGCTGTTATGTATGGAGAATGGCTGGTGCTCATTAATACGCTATTTAATCTAGCGATACTCACGTTTACGGCAAAAGTAACAGGGGTTTTTGTAAAGAATACAAGATTATTAATGAGTTCGATTTGTAGTAGTTTTGTAGCTGTAATTGGTGGTCAATTGCTGTGGACAACATTGCTGAGCTTTATTCTATTAATTGGCATAGCTTTTCACTTTAAACTTCGAAGCTTTCAAAAACAAGGGCCAATTGTTTTAACAGCAACAATTATTATTGGGGGGTTGCTTACAGCATTACAACCCTATTTAAAAAAATCTTTCTGTTGTCCATTTTATCATTATTTGCCTACTATTAGCTGTTGGTAACCTAGTTGTTTTTTATAAACAATGGGGATTTGTAAAGCTTGAGCGCTTAAGTGGTCAGTTTGTTTTTGATACAATTTTGACAATTTTTGATGTTACGATACCGCTTTCTGCGTTTGTAGATACGGGAAATCAAGCAATTGAACCACTATCAGGAAAACCAGTTCACTTTGTCTCTTATAAAGCGTTAAAGCCACATTTGCCGATAGCATTTTGCAAATCATTAGTAGAATGGCAAGAAACGGATCCGTATAATGTATCCATGTTTTCAGAAGATTATCAGCGTTTAATACGGTTTATTCATGTCAATACAGTACAACAACAATCAGTTGTGCTAGGTTTTCGCTTTAATGAGTGGCAAATAAAGGGGGAGCCCCTACAAGTGAAAACAAATGAATATATCGTTTTAACAAAGAAGGCTAAAAATTTTCCACATAGCACAGCAGCAATTTTACATTTTTCAGCGCTTTCAAATAACTCATAGAGGGGGAGAACTATTGCTTCTTAGGCTACTTGCTAGCTTGAAAAAATTTTGGAGTAAGTTTCGGAGTCGTGAAACGTACTATATAGGGGGAAATGATTCATTGCCAGTGCCACTAAGTCGAGAAGAAGAAGTTACAGTCATTGCATCCTTTATGAATGGTGATTTACGAGCTAGAGACACACTAATTGAACGTAATTTACGTCTTGTTGTTTACATTGCTAGACGTTTTGATAATACGGGTACGCCGATTGAGGATTTAATCAGTATTGGCTCCATCGGTTTAATTAAGGCAATTGAAACGTTCAATACGGATAAAAATATTAAGCTTGCAACGTATGCTTCACGTTGCATTGAAAATGAAATTCTCATGCATTTACGAAAAACAAGTCGCATGAAAGGTGAAGTTTCGCTAGACGAACCACTTAATTCTGATGCTGATGGCAATGAATTACTATTGTCTGATATTTTAGGCACAGAAGAGCATATTATTTTAGATAATGTAGAAAAGAAAATAGAGCGTCAGCATATGTTTCATGCCATTAATTTACTAGGTGCGCGTGAAAGATATATTATGGAATGTCGCTTTGGTCTCAACGGTAAAATTGAAATGACACAAAAAGAAGTTGCAGATCATTTAGGGATTTCACAATCTTATATTTCCCGATTAGAAAAGAAAATTATTCAAGATTTACGTGAAAATTTAAATCAGCCTATATCGTAGGGAGGGAAAATTAACCTACCTAAAATTGGTCGTAGCTTTTGTGCATATTCTCGTTTCTCTCGGACAAACTGATGTCACGGTTTAGTCAGAGAATAACATCCGGAGGAATCGAATATGCGAACTAAAGTAGATCTTTGCGGCTTAGATACATCGACTTTGCCAATTTTAAAGCACGAGGAAATGAAGGAACTCTTTATCCGATTACAAGCAGGAGAAACTGAGATTAGAGAAGAGCTTGTGATGTGCAATTTAAGGTTAGTGCTCAGTATTGTCGGTAGATTTGCCTATAGGGGTGAACAGGCAGATGATTTATTTCAGGTAGGCTGCATTGGCCTCATGAAAGCCATCGATCATTTTGATTTAAAGCATAATGTGCGATTTTCAACATATGCTGTACCAATGATCATTGGTGAAATTCGTCGCCATCTGCGTGATCATCATGCGTTACGTGTTTCTCGTTCTTTAAGAGATATTGCGTATAAAGCAATGCAGGCAAAAGAGCAATGGATAACTGACAATTTACGAGAACCAACCATTGAAGAAATTGCAGAAATGATTGACATGAAAAAGGAAGATGTTTTATTTGCTTTAGATGCCATTCAAGATCCAGTTTCTTTACAAGAGCCTATTTATTCAGACGGCGGAGACGCTGTTTATATGATGGATCAATTACGTGATGATGATGTATCTGAAGATCAATGGGTTGCCTACGTGTCGGTGAAGGAAAGTTTGCAAAAGTTAGATGAACGACAACAAATGATTGTTGCCAAGCGTTTTTATTATGGCGAGACACAGACAGAAATAGCAAAAGAATTGGGAATCTCACAGGCGCAAATTTCACGTCTAGAAAAAAAATGCGATTGAAACAATGCAAAAAGATTATAAGTAGTAAACAATGCGCACCAGAGCTTTCGGTGCGCATTTTATCTTCATTCAACTAGCTAACAATACATACCATAAATATAAAGTGACAGCATACTTTGATGAGGATACTAGTGGATGTCATAAAGTAATTGTTACAGGAGGGGTATAATGCGTTTTTCAATGTTACAACAAAAAGAGGTTATTGAAGCAGGTAATGGGCGTTTTTTTAGGATTTGTAGTAGATGCAGAAGTTTCAAAAGAAACAGGTTATGTGACAGCGTTTATGATAGCAGAGCCTCGAAAATATCTGGGTCTTTTTCGAGGTGAAGATTCTGTTAGAAAGGTATACATGAAAGATGTACTTGTGGTTGGGAAAGATGTTATTTTAGTAAAAGCATTATCATAATCTTTGTTGTCTATTTAGAGTCAAGCTACTTTAATTTTCTATGAATAATGCAAATGTCCTTTCACTTAGGTCAGGCTATTCATTGATAATTCAGGCATTGCTTGTTACAATAAAGGAAACTATTGTTGTAAAGTTGGGGAAAATAGTGACAAAAATCTTAACAAATTTAAACAAAATCAATGACCTTATTCATGCAGCCCAAAAACGATCAAATTGGGAAACTGGGAAAGTTCAAATTATTGCAGTAACAAAAGAAGTTTCAGTTGAACGAACACAAGAAGCAATCGATGCAGGACTTCTTCATTTAGGAGAAAATCGTCCTGAGGGCTTAAATCGAAAAATAGAAGCAATTCAAGCGAATGTAAATTGGCATTATATAGGTTCTCTACAAACACGTAAAGTAAAGCAAGTGATTAACAATATTGATTATTTACATTCATTGGATCGATTAAGTTTAGCAGAAGAAATCGAAAAAAAAGAGCAGACAAACCTGTAAAATGCTTTGTTCAGATTAATGTATCAGGTGAGGAATCAAAACATGGTTTAACGATTGAGGAAGCCCTGCCATTTGTTCAATCATTAGCAAGTTTTACAAAAATTCAAGTAGTTGGTTTAATGACGATGGCACCAAATACAGATGACGATGACATCATTCGCACTGTTTTTAAGCAATTAAAACAATGTCAACAGCAAATAGCCGAGCAGGGATTCGTACACGCGCCTTGTACCGAGTTATCAATGGGCATGTCTAATGACTTTGAAATTGCGGTAGAGGAAGGGGCTACATTCGTTCGAGTCGGAACGGCTCTTGTTGGAAATGAAAGAGGGGAACAGGATGAGCATGAAAAATAAAATTAAAAACTTCTTTTATCTAGAGGAAGAATTAGAAGAAGAAATCACGCAAGCTCCTATTCAACAGCAACAACCCGTACATCAACAGCAACCGTTTCAATCAGTAAAACCTAAAAAAAGTTATGAAAGAGCGGAAGGCACCCATCCATGAAATTGTTCCACAGAGTGCAGCACCTGTAAACAACATTGTCAGCTTGCAGGCAGCCATGAACTCAAAAGGGGCTAAGGTTGTATTAGTAGAGCCTAGAGTCTATGCTGAAGCACAGGATATTGCTGAACATTTAAAAAACAAACGTGCAACAATCGTCAATCTACAACGAATTGAACGTGAACAAGGCGTACGAATTATTGATTTTTTTAAGTGGCACAGTTTATGCTCTTGGCGGGGATATCCAAAGAATCGGTAAAGATATCTTCTTATGTACACCTGATAATGTAGAAGTTTCCGGCGAAATTTCAAATTTTATTTTAGACGATAATTAATAGCGAGGATTGTAGTTTATATGACTTTTTTTTATATTTTGAGGTTTGTATCACTAGCATTTGATATTTACTCACTAATGTTAATAGTATATATTTTAATGTCTTGGGTACCTGCTGCTCAAAATTCATCTATTGGACGCATACTGGCAAATGTATGTGAGCCTTATCTTGGTATCTTTAGACGATTTATTCCGCCAATTGGCATGATTGATGTTTCTCCTTTAGTGGCAATTTTTGTCCTTAATTTTATTCAAAGAGGAGTTATTATTGTCATTCAAAAAAATTTATTTTATGTTTATGTAAAAGAAATCCTCACAATGGTGGGGATTTTTTATTTTAGGGAATACTAACAAATGACATCATTTTTAACTAAATTGTGGTTACAAAACATGAAAGTACCAATGAAATTGTACTAGTAAAAGAGAGATAATAGAGGTGGAGTCAAATGGAGCATTTAATACAACATTTTAGGAAAGAAGAACAGCCTTTTATTGAACAAGTGGTGAATTGGGTGCGAGAAGTGGAGGACCGCTACGCGCCAAAGCTCACTGATTTTCTAGATCCTCGTCAGCGCTTTATCGTAAACTCCATTATTGGACAATACGACACATTGCAAATGGCTAGTGCGGGACTTTTTAATGAAGCAGAAAGGCAAAGAATGCTCATTTACCCAACTTATTATGAGCCTGTAGAGGAAGATTTTCAGCTTACGGTATTTACCATTCAATATCCTATAAAATTTGTACAGTTGCGTCATCCAGATGTACTCGGTGCATTACTATCATTGGGGTTAAATCGAGGTAAATTTGGTGATATCCGTGTTAATGAACACCATGTCCAGTTTGTTGTAGCGAATGAGATAGCAGAGTATGTTCGTCTACATTTAACTGGCATCGGCAAGGTAAAAGTGCATGTGGAATCAATGAAAGAGACGGAGCTACTTCTAGAAAATGAAGAAGAATGGCTAGAGGAGTCTCACACGGTTAGTTCAATGAGATTAGATGTTATTATCGCAACAATTTTAAAGGTTTCTCGTCAAAAGGCACAGGCTTTAATTACAGGTAATAAAGTTCGTGTCAATTGGACAGAACGAGATACAGTTGCTTTTGAATTACAAGAAGGGGATATTTTATCTATACGAGGTAGTGGTCGAGTAAAAATTCTAATGACTGAAGGACGTACAAAAAAAGATAAAATCCGTTTGCAAGTCGGACGTTTGACCCAAAAAGGTTGAAAATCAAGTGAATTTCATTAATTTTTACTGCTAAGTTGTCGGAACAATTGTATAATAGAAAATACGAATGTACATGTAAAGGAGAGAAGGATCGTATGCCATTATCACCTATTGATATACATAATAAGGAGTTTACAAAGTCCTTCAGGGGCTATGCTGAGGATGAGGTAAACGAATTTTTAGATCAAATTATCAAAGACTATGAAATTTTATTACGCGAAAAAAAAGGATGTCGACAAACAGCTAGAGATGGCCTTAGAGCAAGCAAGACATTTTAACACCTTAGAGGAAACCCTACAAAAATCAATTGTTGTGGCACAAGAAGCTGCCGATGAGGTGCGAAGAAATTCACAAAAAGAGGCAAAGCTTATTGTGAAAGAAGCGGAGAAAAATGCTGATCGTATTTTGAATGAAGCTTTATCAAAGGCTCGAAAAGTAACAATTGAAATTGATGAGCTAAAAAAAGCAATCCAAGGTATTCCGTAATCGATTTAAAATGCTTGTAGAGGCACAGCTTGATTTACTAAATGCAGATGACTGGGATCATTTGCTGCAATATGATATAGATTTAACAGAAATTCAAGCATCTGTGGATGAAGCACAGGAATCCGATCAACTTTAATAGCTTTTTTTAATGCTATTATTGCGTGGCGTATGAGCGCAATAAGTGAAACTTGACGTGATTGTTTGATTTTCATATACTAATGTAATAGTAATTATTTTGAACAGATATGCATACAGGCAGAGACGAAGACAGTATTTGTTAGGCGTAGCAAAGCGATTTGGGGATAGTGTGAGCCCAAACAAGCAAATAACAATGAACATCACTTCAGAGCTAAATAACTGAATGAAAGTAAGTTATTTCGTGATGCACAACGTTAACGTGCTTAAAGAGGTAGTACAAATTTGTGCTACAAGTAGGGTGGTACCGCGAGTATAAGCTTCTCGTCCCTTAGTGGGATTGAGAGGCTTTTTTTTATTTGCTTAAATTCCCAGCGAGCAGCTATTTTTTTCTAACGTTTAATCATAAGTGATTAAAAAAAGGGCTAAAACTTGTTGAATTCGTCAAGAGCTGTCATATGTATAGGAACGCCTTAATGCATTTGTTTTGTTCTAAGTGTGTAAAATTAAAAGGAGGAATGGAAGCATGGTTGAATATAAGGATACTTTATTAATGCCGAAAACAGATTTTCCAATGCGAGGAAACTTACCGGCAAATGAACCAAAAATGCAAGAAAAATGGAATGAAATGGACATTAACAAATTACAGATGGAGCGTACTGAAGGACGACCTGAATATGTACTTCATGATGGCCCTCCGTATGCAAACGGTGATATTCATATCGGTCATGCACTAAATAAAGTGCTAAAAGACATGATTACACGCCATCGCTCTATGAATGGTTATCATGTAAATTATATTCCTGGTTGGGATACGCATGGTTTACCAATTGAGCAAGCTTTAACAAACAAAGGTGTAAAGCGTAAAGAGATGTCTGTTGCGGATTTCCGAAAACTATGTGAAGAATATGCATATGAGCAAATTGACAACCAACGTGCTCAATTTCGTCGTTTAGGTATTCGTGGAGATTGGGAAAATCCATACATTACTTTAAAACCAGAATTTGAAGCTCGCCAAATTGAAGTTTTTGGGAAGATGGCTGAAAAAGGCTATATTTACAAAGGCTTAAAGCCAGTTTACTGGTCTCCTTCTTCTGAATCTGCACTTGCAGAAGCGGAAATCGAATATAAGGATATTAAATCACCTTCAATTTATGTAAGCTTTGCTATTAAAGATGCTAAAGGTGTAGTACCAGCAGATGCTAAATTTATTATTTGGACAACAACGCCTTGGACAATTCCAGCAAACTTAGGGATCTCTGTGAACCCTGAATTTTTGTATGTAGTTGTTGCAGTTGCAGATAAAAAAATTTATTATTGCAAAAGATTTATTAGAAACAGTGGCAAATGCCCTTGAATGGGACACATACGAGGTTATTCAAGAAGTGAAGGGTGAGACATTAGATCGTATTGTCGCTCAGCATCCTTTCTATGATCGTGAATCTCTTGTGATGGTGGGTGAACACGTTACTGCTGACGCAGGTACTGGTTGTGTTCACACGGCGCCTGGACACGGGGAAGATGATTATTACATTAGTAAACAATATGGCTTAGGCATTCTTAGCCCGCTTGATAATAGTGGCTGCTATACGGATGAAGCACCTGGTTTTGAGGGCGTATTTTATAATGATGCCAATAAACTAATAACAGAAAAGCTAAAGGAAGTAGGCGCATTAGAAAGCCTTGGTTTTATTTCGCACTCATATCCTCATGATTGGCGTACAAAGAAACCAGTTATTTATCGTGCAACACCGCAATGGTTTGCATCTGTTGAAGCATTCCGTGGTGAGTTACTAGAGGCTGTTAAAGCAACTACGTTTACGCCAGCTTGGGGAGAAACTCGCCTTTTCAACATGATTCGTGATCGTGGAGATTGGGTAATTTCCCGTCAACGAGCTTGGGGTGTGCCAATTCCAATTTTCTATGCTGAAAATGGAGAGCCAATCATTACACCTGAAACAATTGCTCATGTTTCTACGTTGTTCCGTAAGCATGGCTCAAATATCTGGTTCCAAAAAACAGCTAAAGAACTATTACCTGAAGGCTTTACACACGCAGGTAGCCCAAACGGTGAATTTACAAAAGAGAACGACATTATGGATGTTTGGTTTGATTCAGGGTCATCACATCAAGGCGTGCTAGTAGAACGTGGAATGAAATATCCGGCTGATTTATATTTAGAGGGCTCTGACCAACACCGTGGCTGGTTCAACTCTTCTTTAATTACGTCTGTTGCCATTAACGGCTATGCTCCATATAAAGGACTATTAACACACGGTTTCGTACTTGATGGAGAAGGACGTAAAATGAGTAAATCATTAGGAAATGTCATTATTCCACAAAAGGTTATGGATCAATACGGAGCTGATATTCTTCGTTTATGGGTTGCTTCTGTTGATTATACTGGTGATGTTCGTATTTCAATGGATATGTTAAAACAAGTATCTGAAGTTTATCGTAAAATCCGAAACACATTCCGTTTCTTACATGGGAATGTAGCTGATTTCGACCCGACAAAAGATCGAGTAGCCTATGCAGATCTTCGTGAAATGGATCAATACGTTTATATGCGCCTTCAAGATGTTTTAAAAACAGTACATGCTGCCTACGATCGCTATGATTTTGCAGCCGTATATCATGCTGTTAATAACTTTGTTGCTGTAGAGTTATCTTCATTCTACTTAGATATTGCAAAAGATGTTGTGTACATTGAAGGCACTGACAACAAAGATCGTCGTGCAATGCAAACGGTGATTTATGATACATTAATGACGTTAGTAAAAGTAATGACACCGATTATTCCTCATACAACAGATGAGATGTGGTCTTACTTACATGCACAAGGTGTAGTACAAGAGGTTTCTGTACAATTAACAGATTTCCCTGAAGTTGATGTACAAGAGAATTTCGAGGATTTACGGGCAAAATGGGTGAAAATTATAGACGTTCGTGACGATATTCTAAAAGCATTAGAAGAAGCTCGTAATGCAAAAACAATTGGTAAATCCCTAGAAGCAAAAGTAACGGTGTATGCTAAAGAGGATGTTGCTGCATTATTGAATGATGCAAGCATTGATTTTGCTCAGCTTTCTATTGTTTCAGCCTTTGAGGTAGCCTCTATTGATAAGGCACCAGCAGATGCGCTAGTGCTTGAGCATGCATCAATTGTTGTTGAAAAGGCAACAGGAGAAAAATGTGAGCGCTGTTGGTCAATTTCTGAATCAGTTGGTGCAAACGAAGCCCACCCAACAGTTTGTGCGCGCTGTGCGGAAGTTGTAGAAAAATATTACGCTTAAAAACAGGCTTTAATTGTGAAGAAAACGCAAGTCTCCCAAATAAGGGACTTGCGTTTTTTTGCATGTAAAATGAGTATGTATATGGAATTGCATTCTCGCCCTTTACTGGTTGTGGCCTGTCTTTCGCGTTGAATAATAGTTGGACTAACCTAGTCTACTAGTTATGTCACTTGATGAAACATGATGATGGGCGTGAATGCACTTTTTTTACTTAAATAATATTTCCTTCGTGTTGCGGTAGTCTGTTGGGGAAATGCCTACATATTTTTTTAAAGGTCAGGCTGAAATAATTTGGTGTGTTAAAGCCACAGATGGAGGAGATTTTCTCAATGGTATAGTCATATTTTCTTAAAAAAAGGCAATGTTTTAATGATACGTGTAAAGGCTACATAGTCGACAAAATTGCGACCAGTCTCCTTTTTAAATAATCTGCTAAAATGCGTCGCACTAAAATTTATATATTTGGCAACATCACTGATGGTAATTTGCTCATCATAATGCTCTTCAATATATAGAATGGCCTTTTGAAGCTGTTCCTGTTCTGTTAAGTCTTCATAAAACCTTGCATGTATATTCTCAACAGGTGGTTTTCTCCTTGCCTTACGAGCTTGGCTATAGGATTCCTTCACCTGCATGGGATCATGAAAGACACCTCCTATCCCCATAAATAGATGGATACAATACTCCTTTTTTAGGTTCTCAATTACCTCATGGAGAGAGGCTACACCTTCAGTCCAATGCTTAAACGATGTAATTTCATTTGGTATACGCATTAGCAGCAGTAAATAACGTTCAAAATTTAAAAAGGAAAGAGAGGCTTTATCCGCAAATCCTTGGCGAAACATATTGGTAATAACACTATTTGCATCATGAGGGATACTTCGATTTTCATTTATATCAATATAGCCTTGAATTAAAAAAACTATATTTGGGATACAATCCTTTGATAAAAAGGAGGCAGATTGAATAATTTCCTGCTCATTTTCAATTTCTCCACGAATAAGACGTTTTAAAAAGGCTTCTCGGAATGGTGAGGTATGGTCTTGTGAAATTTGCTGTGATAACTCAAGCATTGTAAGCGTGCTTGCTTGTTTTTCCTTATAAGATGTATAAAGCTTTTTGACAATTCTGATGAATTTTGATTTCTGTAACGGTTTTATAAGCAATGCAGATAAATTTAATTCAATCGCTATACCAGTTGAGTAGGTAAGGTGTTCTGCAACAATAGGGACGATTAAACTATTAGGATAATTTCTTTTTAAGCGATTTACCTTTACCCAATCAAATAAGTGATTAATATCATAGACAAAGATTGCGACACCCTTTGTATTGGGCTGATTGCAGTTAATAAAGGTATTCGGTAGATATTCTTCTAGCCAGTTGTTCATCTGTTGTTTTTCTACGGAACTTTCGATATACCAAACAATATTTAAAATGGTAACAGCTCCCTTCTGTTATAAATATACAACGATAAAAGTATTTTAACTTAAAATAGCATTTTTTTTGTACTAATACAGCAATATTTTGTAACTATATTATAAACAAAATAGAATAGAATAATTGTAGTAAATAATAATTTGAAATTTCAGATAATTATTTACGTATAGAGAAAAGGGGGAGTTGACATATGGCTGAAGTAGGAAGTAGTGATTACGAGTATGTGGAAGCTGGAACAATCGATATTAAGGATCTTCCACCACTAGATGCAACAACTAACAAAATTATGAAAGATGAGTTTCTTACAGGTTTTAGCTTAACGGTATTTTATTTTATTTTAATTTTTAGTATTCCGATTATGAACTGGTTCGCTCCAGAATTTGCATTTAAGAAAATTTGGGGTGGAATGACGGTTACATGGTTTTACACAACTGTCATTATGATGGCCATGGCTTTTATTATTGCTTATGTCCATACAACATTGTACGAAAAACGCCTAAAGAAGTATGAAATAGCTAATAAGTAGGCTTGGGGGGAATGCTGAATGATGAAAGCTCTATTGGAACCGAAAATGATTATGACCATTGCTTTAATGGGAACAATTGTCTATATTACGTATTTAACGAAAAAAAATACAACTGCATCCGATTTCTTCGTTGGGGGACGTAGCTTCGGATGGTTTACAAATGGTTCGGCAATTGGCGGGGATTATTTAAGTGCAGCAACGTTTCTTGGGATAGCTGGACTAACCTTCCAATTGGGGTATGATGGTGCCTATTATGCATTTTGTTTCTCTATCGGTTTAACACTATTAGCTATTTTCGTAGCTGGTCCATTAAGACGTTTTGGTGCATTTACTGTTGCCGATTTTTTTAGCCTATCGTTTTCATAGTAAACGAGCTCGACTAGTTGCAGTAGCGGTTGTTTTAGCAATTTCCGGTTTCTATGCCGCTCCACAGTTACTAGGTGCTGCGCAAATTTTAAGCATGTTCTTTGGTACTTCATATGAATTTGGCATTATCTTTACATGTGTAGTAATGATTTTCTATGTTGGTATAGGTGGTATGAAAGGAACTACGATTAATCAGGCGCTAGAACTTTGGATTCGTCTTGGTGCATTTGTAGTTATGCTAATTGCTGCAATGTATAGTGGGTTACATTACGATAAGATTTTAGCAGCGATTAATTCATTTAGCGGCCCAATTACGGGAACTTCACCATATGCGTTAGATGGAAAAGATGTTAATTTTGATGGGGCGGCTTGGACTGGGACAGGCTTCTATTTCCCAACATTTTGGCAAACCATTAGTATGACGATAGGGTTAGCATTAGGAACAATTGGCCTGCCTCATATTTTACTAAGATTTTATACAAATCCAAGTGCCAAGGCAGCTCGTAAATCGGCGTTAATGGCAATTGGAATTGCCAGTACATTTTTCTTATTAGCTGTATTTTTAGGTGTTGTAGGTCGAGCTATTTTTATCTCTGGTACAGCAAGTGGAGAAGTAATGCGTGATTTAGTGCTGGGTGGTAACAATATGGTTATTCCTACAACAGCACTTGCATTAGGCGGAAAGTGGCTTCTTGGACTTGTTATAGCGGGGGCATTTGCAGCTATATTCTCTAACTTATCAGGGCTATTCATTACAAGTTCAGGCGCACTGGCACATGATTTATATGCAACGATTATGAAGAAAGATATTACGCAAAAACAACGAGTAATCGCAGCGAAGGTTTCCATTGTTTTGTTAGGTATTATTTATGGCGCTTTGGGCTTACTTGTAAAGGATGCATCTATTGGTCATTTAGTAGCACTAGCTTTACTGTTGCAGCGAGTACCTTTACACCAATATTTATTTTAGGTATTTGGTGGAGAGGAATGACAGAAAGAGGAGCGATTGCAGGTTTACTAATTGGACTTGGTGTTTCCATGTGGATGATTTTTCTACCAGGGACATTACCAAGCTTCCTGCAATTTAAAATACCTGGAATTGTGACAGTACCAGTTGGCTTCCTTTCAGTAATCATTGTGTCTATATTAGACCGAAAGGTACCTGCGGATGTAAATGATTTTATGAAGCGTGTGCATTCAAAAGAATCTGAAACTGTCTAATTTAAATTGGCTATATCCAATTACTTTATAAAGTAATTAGGTATAGCTTTTTTTTGTTGATCTTCATTCAGCAGGCGTTTGTATATTTTCATGCTATATTAGTTATTCTGTGATGGGCTGTTATGGTAGAATAGGTTAGATGTTGAGCGAACGGAGGAATGTTTGTGTATAAGTACTATGGACTGGCCGCATTTGTCATCCTTTTAGATCAATGGACTAAATGGCTAATTGTCAAAAATATGGAGTTTGGTGAACGAATTGCAGTATGGGACCATGGCTTGGGATATTGTCTCATCGAAATAGAGGAGCAGCATGGGGAATGCTAGAGGGACAAATGTGGTTGTTTAGCATTGTTACAATAGGCGTTATTTGTGCAATCATCTATTTTTATCATAAAGAAGCAAAGGGCAAGCCAGTCTTTAAAGTAGGCTTAATGTTTTTATTAGGTGGAGCTATTGGTAATTTTATTGACCGTTTATTTAGAGGCGAAGTGGTCGATTTTGTGGATGTATTAATTCCAGTTATTAATTATGATTTCCCAATCTTTAATATTGCGGATGCAGCCTTAACAATAGCTGTTGTCATTTTAATGATTGGCTTAATTGCAGAAGATAAAAAAAGAAAAGAAACAGGTGAAACAATGACGCAAGTAGCATATACAATGGAAGAACAGCAGCAGGGAGAGCGCATTGATAAGGCACTTTCAAGTGTGCAATCAGAATGGTCGCGCACACAAATTGGGAATTGGATTACAGATGGCATTGTCAAAGTAAATGGCGAGACAGTTAAGGCGAAGTATAAGGTAAAAGCGGGAGATTTGGTTGAAATTGATGTTCCAGAAGCAGAGCCATTAGATGTCATTGCTGAAAACTTAGAACTTGACATTGTTTATGAGGATGCAGACGTTCTTGTGGTGAATAAGCCTAAGGGTATGGTTGTGCATCCAGCGCCTGGACATATGACGGGAACACTCGTCAATGGTTTAATGTATCACTGTAAGGATTTATCAGGCATTAACGGTGTTTTGCGCCCAGGCATTGTCCACCGCATTGATAAGGATACATCGGGATTATTAATGGTTGCTAAAAATGATGCAGCTCATGAATCATTAGTCAATCAGCTAGTCAATAAAACTGTAACACGTAAGTATACTGCCCTTGTTCACGGGCATATTGCACATGATAAAGGAACAATTGATGCACCGATTGGACGTGACCAAAAGGATCGTCAAAAGCAAGCAGTTGTAGATAATGGCAAGCATGCCGTAACCCATTTCCAAGTCATTGAACGTTTTGGTGACTATACGCTTGTAGAATGTCGTTTAGAAACAGGACGAACTCATCAAATCCGTGTGCATATGAATTATATTGGCTATCCACTTGTGGGTGATCCAAAATATGTCCGAAAAAGACAATAGACTTTGGAGGACAAGTTTTACATGCAGGTATTTTAGGCTTCGATCAACCTACGTCAGGTGAATATTTAGAGTTTGAAGCACCACTTCCTGCTGATTATGAACAATTATTAAATGATTTAAGAAATAGGCATTGACGTTTAGTAAAAGAAGGTCTATACTAACGAAAGTGAATGAACTACTAAACAAAATATTCACCTTTAATGGCAGTCCAGAGAGGCTGAGAAGGTACATGTGATCGTGTTGCAAATAATTTGTGCTGCAAATTATTCAACATGTCTTTTAAACACGTATTCAACCCTCTCAGGCTATTCGCTCGAGAGGTTTTTTTATGGACACATGACCAATCAACTAGTAGGGAGGAGGAAACGTATATGGCACAAAATGAGCTAATAGATGGCCCATCCATGGCAAGAGCAGTTACACGTATTGCTCATGAAATTATTGAACGCAATAAAGGGATTGATGAATGTATTTTAGTCGGCATTAAAACGCGAGGTGCTTTTCTTGCAAAACGACTTGCAGAAAGAATTGAAAAAAATTGAAGGTAAACCGATTCGAACAGGGGAGCTAGATATCACCTTATATCGGGATGATTTATCGACAAAACATGCTAACGAACAAGCACATGTTGAACAAGTTGATATTGATTATCTTGTAGTCAATCAAAAGATTATTCTTGTGGATGATGTTTTATATACTGGACGTACAGTACGCGCTGCACTAGATGCAATCATGGATTTAGGGCGACCGGCTCAAATTCAACTTGCTGTCCTTGTTGACAGAGGTCATAGAGAGCTACCAATTAGAGCCGATTATGTTGGTAAAAACGTACCAACATCTGGATCAGAGCGCATTATCGTAAATTTACAAGAAGTAGACGGAGAGGATTGCGTCATTCTTTATAAAGAAGACTAACTACAAAGTGAGGAAACATCATGTCAAATGCAGTATTAGATATTAAGGACAAACCAACAGCACTTCAACTAGTGACATTAAGTTTCCAACATATGTTTGCTATGTTTGGTTCAACAATTCTCGTGCCTCAGTTGGTTGGACTTAGCCCAGCAATTGCCCTTTTAACAAGTGGAATTGCTACATTATTCTTCTTATTAATAACGAAATTCCAGGTGCCGGCTTATTTAGGATCATCGTTTGCTTTCATTGCACCAATTATTATTGCCACAAAAGCGGGTGGTGTTGGTAGCGCAATGATAGGCGCAATGGCAGTCGGAATTACGTATGGTATTGTGTCCCTTATCATTTGGAAGAGTGGCTATAAATGGATCATGAAAATATTACCACCAATTGTGGTAGGGCCAGTAATCATGGTAATTGGTCTAGGGTTATCAGGGACAGCGGTTAATATGGCGATGAATGTAGATGGAGAATACAGCTTCTTACATTTCTCGGCTGCATTAGTAACATTATTTACTGCGATCATTTTCACGATTTTCTTTAAAGGAATTTTAAGTACAATGCCCATTTTAATTGGCTTAATTGTAGGTTATATATATTCGATGATTATCGGCATTGTTGATTATTCACCAATTGCTAAAGCAAACTTCTTTGCAAGTCCAGACTTTTTAATACCAGGTGTTCATTATGACTTCGAAATTACAACAAAGCTTCTTCTAACAATGGTGCCAATTGTGATTGTAACCATTTCAGAGCATATTGGTCACCAATTAGTTCTAGGCAAAGTTGTTAATCGAGATTACATTCAAGAACCAGGCTTGCATCGTTCACTGTTAGGTGATGGACTGGGTACATTCATAAGTGCATTAATTGGTGGCCCACCGAAAACAACTTATGGTGAAAATATCGGTGTTCTTGCTATCACTCGTGTTTACAGCGTGTATGTCATTGCAGGTGCAGCAGTTGTCGCCATTTTACTGTCATTTTTCGGGCAGGCAATGGCAGTAATTGCAACGATTCCAACATCAGTACTTGGAGGCGTTTCTATCCTGCTCTTCGGTATTATTGCTGCAAGTGGACTACGTATGCTAGTTGATAATCATATTGACTTTGGCAATAGTCGAAATTTAGTGATTGCCTCTGTTATTCTAGTCATTGGTATTGGTGGAGCGAAGTTTGTGATTTCAGAATCATTAAGTATAGAAGGTATGGCATTAGCAGCAATTATCGGTGTTGTATTAAACGCAATCCTTCCCGGTAAAAAGGAAGCTGAAAAACCAATACCATACAATCAAGAAACAAATTCATAGCAGTACCTTTTAATGAATTGTCCAGAGAGGCAAAAAAAGGGAAGTAGTGGACATGCTAAAGCAGGAATCAATCCCTGCTGTGGTTTGTCACGCCTCCTTATGCCTCGTTGATGACATCAGCGGGGCTTTTATTATCTTCATTCATCCTACCCTTGAAGGTGAGATGAATGAAGATAAAGCCTCTGGCGGATGTCACGGATTTTGAATTGTGCTCCCACAATTCAAAATCCAGACGCATTGTTTATCTGTGCGAAAGCGCAGTGCTAACGTAGCGACAGCAACAATTACGCCAAGGCGAAATTGATTTTAGCGAACGTTTATACATAGACGTTCATGACACACAACCTAATGGAGGTCACATGATGAAGAACTTATTATCGATGGAACATTTAACAACTGAAGAAATTAACTACATCCTAGATCGTGCGCAAGCTTTTGAAAATGGTGAAGCATCATCGTTATCTCGCACATACAACATTGCAAACTTATTTTTTTGAACCAAGTACCCGGACAAAAACAAGCTTTGAAATGGCTGAGCGCAAAGTTGGCTGTACAGTTATCCCTTTTGATGCTGGATTTTCGAGTGTTACAAAAGGGGAAACAATGTATGATACAGTAAAAACATTAGAGATGATTGGATTGGATGCAGTGGTCATTCGTGCAACTGAAGATGAATACTATAATGAGCTTCTAGAAGGTATTAATGTTGCCATCATTAACGCTGGAGATGGGGCGGGTCAGCACCCTTCCCAATCATTACTGGATCTTTACACAATAAAAAAAAGAGTTTGGTTCATTTGAAGGGTTGAATGTGACAATCGCTGGGGATATATCCCATAGTCGTGTAGCAAAATCAAATGCAACGGCTTTACAGCGCTTAGGGGCTAAAGTACATTTTCTTTGTCCAGAAGAGTGGGCAGGTGATTTCAAGGCCCATCATTCATGGGATGATTTAATCGAAATAAGTGATGTCATTATGTTACTTCGTGTACAGCATGAGCGTCATAAAGTTAATAAAAGCTTCTCGAAGGAAAGCTATCATCAAGAGTATGGTTTAACAATTGAACGTGAGAAACAAATGAAGGATACCGCAATTATCATGCATCCAGCACCCGTAAACCGTGATGTAGAAATTGCTTCTGAGCTAGTAGAGTGTGAACGTTCTCGAATTTTCGAGCAAGTCCGAAATGGTGTCTATACAAGAATGGCTATTGTGGAAACAATTTTAAAGGGGAGAGAATAACATGACAAAGATACTTCAAAATGTACAAATGTTAAATGAGCAAGGTGAATTGCATACTGTTAATATCGCCATGGCTGAAGGGAAAATTACAGCAATCGGACAAGACGTAACTGTAGAAGATGCTGAAATTATTGAAGGAAATGGTTTTGTTGTTGCACCAGGCTTTGTCGATGTCCACACGCATTTACGCGAGCCAGGCTTTGAGCATAAGGAAACAATTGCAACAGGTTCAGCATCAGCAGCAAAGGGCGGCTTTACAACAATTTGTGCAATGCCTAATACAAAACCAGTACCAGATTCAGTAGAAAACATGCAACTAATTAATGGGCTGATTAAGGAAAGTGCTGTTATTCGAGTACTGCCATATGGCTCACTCACAAAGGATATCTCCGGTGAGGTTCGTACAAATATTGAGGAATTAAAAGCACAGGGGGCAGTTGCATTCTCTGATGATGGTGTAGGTATTCAGCTTGCTTCAACAATGTATGAACAGATGAAGGATGCTGCTCAGCACGATATGGTTGTGGTGGCACACTGTGAAGATAACTCATTAATTTATGATGGTGTTATGCATGAGGGGAAACGAAATAAAGAGCTTGGTCTTCCCGGGATTCCGTCCATATGCGAATCTGTACAAATTGCACGAGATGTTTTATTAGCAGAAGCAGCTGGCGCTCGCTATCACGTCTGCCACGTATCAACGAAGGAATCTGTCCGTGCAGTACGAGATGCTAAAGCAGCAGGTATTCGTGTAACTGCTGAAGTATGCCCACATCATTTATTACTTGAAGAAATGGATATTCCATCAGATGATGCAAATTGGAAAATGAACCCGCCATTACGCGGGGCGGATGACAAAGACTCACTTCACGCTGCTCTACTTGATGGAACAATCGATTGCATCGCTACAGATCATGCTCCACATACAGTAGAAGAAAAATGCTGTGGCATGGTAGGCGCACCATTTGGCATTGTTGGCTTTGAAACAGCCTTCCCACTCCTTTACACACAGTTTGTAGAAACAGGGAAATGGACGTTAAAACAGTTGATTGACTGGATGTCTGTAAAGGCAGCAAAAATTTTTGATTTACCCTATGGCACATTAGAAATTGGAGCTTCAGCAGATATGATTTTACTAGATTTAAATAAAGAACAAACAATTGATGCGGAAGGCTTTATATCAAAAGGACGCAATACACCATTCAATGGTTGGACTGCAAAGGGATGGCCAATCCTTACAATTTTTGAAGGCAATATCGTATACCAGGAGGCAGAGTAATGAAAAAAACGTTTACTTATTTTAGAAGATGGCACAGTATTTACAGGTATAGCGTTCGGTAGTGAGCGAGCTTCACAAGGTGAGGTAGTTTTTACAACAGGTATGACAGGTTATCAGGAAACTATTTCAGATCCTTCATTCTACGGACAAATCGTAACATTAACATACCCTTTAATTGGTAACTATGGAATCAACCGTGATGACTTTGAATCGATTACACCTGCTATTCGTGGATTTGTTGTTCGTGAATTAGCCAAAACTCCTTCAAACTTCCGCTGCGATCTAACAGTAGATGATTATCTGACAGCAAAGGACATTCCAGGAATTGAAGGAATCGATACTCGGAAATTAACACGCATCATTCGTAGTAAAGGATCGGTAAGGGCCATTTTAACAGCAGCGGATGAGGAAGTGAATGTGGCTGAAATCGTAGCAAAGCTACAAGCAACACCAGCGATTACACACCATGTTCGTGAAGTTTCACCAAAGGCTGCCTATCCGTCTCCAGGACGTGGTAAACGTGTTGTATTAATTGACTTTGGTATGAAGCACGGTATTCTTCGTGAATTAAATAAACGTGATTGTGATGTGTTAGTTGTACCCTATAACACACCAGCAGAGGAAATTTTAGCATGGCATCCGGATGGAATTATGCTATCAAACGGTCCAGGTAACCCAGAAGATGTACAGGAAGGTATCGAAACAGTTCGCAATTTAATTGGTAAAGTGCCAATGTTCGGTATTTGCCTAGGTCATCAAATCTTCTCACTTGCTTGTGGTGCTCGAAGCTTTAAATTACCGTTTGGACATCGTGGAGGAAACCATCCGGTAAAAGATTTACGCACAGGCCGTACAGATTTAACATCTCAAAACCACGGATACGCAATCGATATTGAATCATTAAAAGAGACAGATTTAGAATTAACACATATCGCATTAAATGATGGTACTTGTGAAGGTGTACGTCACAAGAAATATCCAATCTTCACAGTCCAATACCATCCAGAAGCATCACCAGGTCCAGAAGATTCAAACCACTTATTTGATGAGTTTATTGAAATGATGGAAGTAGAAGCAGGGAAGGGGAAACAACATGCCTAAACGTACAGATATTGAAACAATTTTAGTAATCGGATCAGGTCCAATCGTTATCGGACAAGCAGCAGAATTTGACTATGCAGGAACACAAGCTTGTCTATCTTTAAAAGAAGAAGGCTATCGCGTTATTTTAATTAACTCAAACCCTGCAACAATCATGACGGATACAGAAATTGCCGACAAGGTTTATATTGAGCCAATTACTCTTGAGTTTGTATCACGTATTTTGCGAAAAGAGCGTCCAGATGCCATCCTACCAACTCTTGGTGGGCAAACTGGCTTAAATATGGCGATTGAATTAGATAAATCAGGAATTTTGGATGAGCTTAATATTGAGATTCTTGGGACAAAATTAGAAGCAATTCATAAAGCAGAAGACCGTGATTTATTCCGTAATTTAATGTATGAGCTGGGTGCTCCAGTGCCTGAATCAGATATTATCCATAACTTAGATGAAGCGAAAAACTTTGTTGCAAAGATTGGTTATCCAGTTATCGTTCGACCTGCATTTACACTAGGTGGTACAGGCGGTGGTATTTGCTACAATGATCAAGATTTAGAGGAAATCGTGACATCTGGGCTTAAATATTCTCCAGTTACACAATGCTTACTAGAAAAATCAATCGCTGGCTATAAAGAGATTGAATATGAAGTAATGCGTGATGCGGCTGACAATGCCATTGTAGTATGTAACATGGAAAACGTTGACCCAGTAGGTATTCATACAGGGGATTCTATCGTAGTAGCACCAACACAAACACTGTCAGATCGAGAAAACCAAATGCTACGTAATATTTCCCTAGATATTATTCGTGCACTGAAAATTGAAGGTGGCTGTAACGTTCAATTAGCTCTTGATCCATATAGCTTTAATTACTATGTAATCGAGGTTAACCCTCGTGTATCACGTTCATCAGCGTTAGCATCTAAAGCAACAGGCTACCCAATTGCCAAGCTAGCAGCAAAAATTGCAGTTGGCTTAACATTAGATGAAATTAAAAACCCTGTAACAGGTTCAACGTATGCTTGCTTTGAGCCAGCACTAGATTATATTGTGGCAAAAATCCCACGCTGGCCATTCGATAAATTCGAATCAGCAAAACGTAATCTTGGTACACAAATGAAAGCAACTGGCGAGGTTATGGCACTAGGGCGAACATTTGAGGAAGCAATGCTTAAAGCAGTTCGTTCACTTGAAACAGGTCAAGTACACTTAGAGTTAAAGCATGCTGAGGAAAACTCCGATTCTTGGATTGAAAAACGTATCCGCAAAGCTGGAGACGAGCGTCTATTCTTCATCGGTGAAGCATTACGTCGCGGTGTAACAATTGAGCAAATTCATGAATGGTCTGCAATTGACTTATTCTTCTTAAATAAATTCAAAAACATTGTGGATATGGAACAAACACTTGCTGACAATAAAAACGATAAAGACGTATTACGTACAGCAAAACGTCTAGGCTTTGCAGATAAGAAAATTGCAGAGCTTTGGGAAACTACACCTGAGGAAGTATATGCATATCGTAAAGAATATGGTATTATCCCGGTCTATAAAATGGTTGATACATGTGCAGCAGAGTTTGAATCTGAAACACCTTACTTCTATGGCACATATGAGGAAGAAAACGAATCCATTAAATCAGACAAGCCATCAGTTGTTGTACTTGGCTCAGGTCCAATCCGTATTGGTCAAGGGGTAGAATTTGACTACGCGACAGTACACTCAGTTTGGGCAATTCAAGAAGCGGGCTATGAGGCAATTATTATTAACTCAAATCCAGAGACTGTATCCACGGACTTCTCGATTTCAGATAAATTATACTTCGAGCCATTAACTATCGAAGATGTAATGCATATTATTGACCTAGAGCAGCCAATTGGTGTGGTTGTGCAATTCGGTGGGCAGACAGCCATTAATCTTGCGGATAAATTAGCGGCAAATGGTGTGAAAATTTTAGGTACAACACTTGAAGATATTGATCGTGCAGAAAATAGAGATAAATTCGAGCAAGCATTGCATGAACTAGATATTCCACAGCCACAAGGTGAAACGGCTATCTCAACAGAGGAAGCACTTGCTATCGGTGGACGTCTTGGCTTCCCGGTGTTAGTTCGCCCTTCATATGTACTAGGTGGACGTGCGATGGAAATCGTCTACAACGAAGAAGAGCTACAACACTATATGGAAAATGCGGTTGAAGCATCTCCAGACCATCCAGTGTTAGTGGACCGTTATTTAACTGGTCAGGAAATTGAAGTAGATGCAATTTGTGACGGGGAAAATGTGTTGATCCCAGGTATTATGGAGCATATCGAGCGTGCAGGTGTTCACTCTGGTGACTCTATCTCTGTATATCCACCACAAAAATTAACACAGGCACAAAAGGATACATTAGTGGACTATACAACACGCCTTGCAAAAGGTCTTGGCATCATAGGTTTAATGAACATTCAATATGTTATTTCACAAGGTGAAGTATTTGTAATCGAGGTGAACCCACGTTCTTCTCGTACAGTGCCATTCTTAAGTAAAATTACGAATATCCCAATGGCTAATATTGCGACAAAAGCAATCCTAGGTAAGTCCATTATTGAACAAGGTTATCCTACAGGCTTAGCAGCTGAGCAAAAAGGCGTATTTGTAAAAGTACCAGTATTCTCATTTGCTAAATTACGCCGTGTTGACATTACATTAGGACCTGAAATGAAGTCAACAGGTGAAGTAATGGGGAAAGATGCAACATTAGAAAAAGCCCTTTACAAAGGCTTGGTTGCAGCAGGAATGGAAATTCGCACAGAAGGTACAGTATTATTTACTTTATCTGATAAAGATAAAGAGGAAGCGATTGCCCTTGCAAAACGTTTCTCAACAGTAGGCTATCGTATTGTGGCTACTGAAGGTACTGCTAAAGCATTTGAAGCAGCAGGAGTCCGCACAGATATCGTTGGAAAAATCGGTGCCAAGGGCCAAACATTAATCGATTTAATTCAAAATGGTGAAGCACAACTTGTAGTAAATACACTTACAAAGGGCAAGCAACCAGCTCGTGATGGTTTCCGAATCCGACGTGAATCTGTCGAAAATGGTGTCCCATGTTTAACATCATTAGATACAGCAGAAGCAATGCTACGTGTTATTGAATCAATGACATTTACAGCAGAACAAATGCCAAAAGCGGAGGTAGTACACTAATATGATACGTCAAGAGAAAATGACGGTCGTCTCTCAAAAACAAATAGCGACAAACATTTTCGAATTGACACTTCATGGTGAACTGGTTCAGGATATGACTCCTGGCCAGTTTGTCCATGTAAAGGTGTCAGATTCATTGGAGCCGCTTTTACGTCGACCAATCAGTATTGCCAATATAGATAAAGATAACAACGAATTTACAATGATTTATCGAGCAGAAGGACGAGGAACAAAGGTTTTAGCGACGAATCGCGAAGGTCAGCTTGTAAATGTATTAGGACCAATCGGTAATGGATTCCCTGTAGACGCAGTAAAAGAAGGAGGGACAGCTCTTTTAGTTGGAGGAGGAATTGGTGTACCACCATTACATGAACTTTCGAAGCAATTAAATGCGCGAGGTGTGAAAACAATTCATGTGTTAGGCTTCCAAACAGAGGATGTAAGCTTTTATGAGGAAGAATTCAGCGCACTTGGTGAAACACATTATGTAACGGTGGACGGCTCTAAGGGCACAAAGGGCTTTGTCACGAATGTATTAGCGTCACGAGCACCTGAGTTTGATGTCTTTTATTCCTGTGGTCCACTACCAATGTTAAAAGCACTTGAAGGCTTTTACCCGGAAAAAGAGGGCTATCTATCATTTGAAGAGCGTATGGGCTGCGGTATCGGCGCTTGCTTTGCATGTGTATGTAAAACAACAGACCAAGTAGCAAAAGACTATGTTAAAGTATGCTCTGATGGTCCAGTTTTCCCGAAAGGTACGGTGGCATTATGAGTCGATTAACAATACAATTACCAGGTTTAGAGTTAAAAAATCCAATAATGCCAGCATCAGGCTGCTTTGGATTTGGTCGTGAATATGCTCAACTATACGATTTATCAAAGCTTGGCGCTATAATGATTAAAGCAACAACTGTAGAAACACGACCAGGCAACCCTACACCACGTGTGGCAGAAACAGCAGCAGGGATGTTAAATGCTATAGGCCTACAAAACCCTGGGATTGACAAAGTTATGAATGAGGAATTAAAGTTTCTAGAGGACTATGATGTGCCAATTATTGCAAATGTAGCTGGTACAGAGACAGCGGATTATGTAGAAGTTGCACGACGTATTTCCACCGCGACCAATGTAAAAGCATTAGAGCTTAACATTTCCTGTCCAAACGTAAAATGTGGGGGTATTCAATTTGGTACTGATCCCGCAACAGCACGTGAACTGGTGGAAGCTGTTAAAGCTGTGTCTGATGTGCCTGTTTACGTAAAATTATCTCCAAATGTAACAAGTATTGTAGACATTGCCCAAGCTGTTGAAGTGGGTGGAGCAGATGGTATTACTATGATTAATACGTTAATTGGAATGCGTCTGGATGAACGTACTGGTAAGCCGGTAATTGCCAATGGTACAGGTGGTTTATCCGGCCCTGCTGTAAAACCAGTGGCGATTCGGATGGTCTATGAGGTCTATAAGGCTGTCAATATTCCGATTATTGGAATGGGTGGTGTAACAGAGGCACAGGACGTTATTGACTTTATGTCGGCCGGTGCATCTGCAGTTGCAGTTGGGACAGCAAACTTTGTCGATCATTTCGTATGCCCGACTATTATTGATGAATTACCAGCAAAGCTTGACAAGTTAGGCGTAGAGCATATTACAGAAATAATCGGAAGGAGCCACCGTTAATGAATACAAAACCAATACTTGCACTAGATTTTCCTGGTGAAGCAGAAGTATTCAATTTTTTTAAAGCATTTTAATGAGCCTCTTTTCGTGAAAATTGGTATGGAATTATATATGCAGGAAGGGCCAGATATTGTTCGGAAAGTAAAGGATTTAGGCCATGATATATTCCTTGATTTAAAATTACATGATATCCCGAATACGGTTGGCTCTGCCATGAAGGGCCTAGCAAAATTAGGGGTAGATCTAGTCAACGTCCATGCAGCAGGCGGACGTCCAATGATGGAGGCTGCAATGGAAGGCCTTGAAGCAGGTACACCTGCAGGTAAAGGTCGTCCTGCATTAATTGCAGTTACACAATTAACATCAACAACTGAGGAACAAATGCAAGCGGAACAAAGAATTGCTCTATCTTTACAGGAGTCTGTCTTGCACTATGCAAGTCTCACAAAACAGGCTGGTTTACAAGGTGTCGTTTGCTCTGTACATGAGGCTAAAATGATAGCGGAGGTATGCGGGAATGATTTTCTACGTGTGACACCTGGTATTCGTTTAGCAGGTGGCGATGCACACGATCAAAAGCGTATTGCCACACCAGACGGAGCAAAACGTGATGGCTCATCACTAATTGTCGTGGGACGCGCTGTAACAGGTGCACAAGATCCAGGAGCAGCATATAAAATTGTAAGTGAATTATGGGAGGCATAACTATGACATTACAAAATGAAATCGCACACGCAATGTTAAAAGTAGGAGCAGTGGAACTAAATCCTACAGAGCTATTTACATGGGCATCAGGCATTCAATCGCCAATTTACTGCGATACACGTCTAACAATCTCAGATCCTGTTATTCGTAAACAATTAGCAAACGGCTTGGCATCACTGATCAAAGAAAACTTTGGCGCAACAGAAATCGTTGCAGGTACAGCAACTGCAGGTATTCCTCATGCGGCTTGGGTAAGTGATATTCTAGATTTACCAATGGTTTATGTACGTTCTAAAGCAAAAGAGCATGGGCGTGGTAATCAAATCGAAGGAAAATACGCAGCGGGTCAAAAAGTAGTTGTGGTAGAAGATATTGTTTCTACGGGTGGTTCATCTATTACAGCGGTTGAAGCTTTACGAGCAGTAGGCTGTGAAGTGTTGGGCGTTGTTTGTGTCTACACGTACAATCTTCCACGTGCTGAACAAGCATTCGATCAAGCTGGTATTCAATATGTATCATTAACAAACTTTGATTATTTAATAGAAGCAGCCAACGAATCAGGTGCTATTCAGGAAGAAGATATCCCATTTCTTAAGGAATGGCATGGAAAATTAAAGGCTGGAGCACTTTAATCTTCAAAGAAACTTTTAAAAGCGACTGTCGATATTTTTATCGACAGTCGCTTCATGTTGTTGAAATACTATTATGTAAATGAAATCAAGGTGACAAATTAAAAGTATAGTCCTTTTTCAAAACGAGGGGTTGATCTCCGTTCCGACTGAGTGCTTTGTAGCTGTCGCTTTGCTTTCGCTACAGAAAACATTTGCCGCTGACGCTTCGCTTTCGCGCAGAGCAGAGCTT
>BBDJ01000007.1 GCA_001312325.1 Lysinibacillus pakistanensis
TTAACGAGAGTAATATTGTATTGTCAATCAAAGTCTACTGTTATCAACGTTTGTATGCGTTTTTTTAAGTACCTGTACCCCAAAATGTACCCCAAAATCAAAGAATTTAGTCGAAATTTACAACGTTCGCTAAAGCTTTGGTTGCTCGTTCTTCGAGTTCTTTGAAACTATGAGAATAAACCTCTAATACCATTTTAGCCGTGTTACCTAGTAATTTGGCTATTGTTGTAACTGGAACACCTTCATTAATTAAAATCGTAGCAAATGTATGTCTGAATCCATGAGGTGTAATATTCTTGAGATCATTTCGCTTAATGATACGAGATAGTGATGCGCTAATGAAAGTATCAGAAATTGCTTCACATGTTTGGTAGGAAATAAACACATAATCATCGTCTGTCGTTTTAAGTCCATGGGCTAAACGATATTGTTTACACCATTTTCGATATTTATCCAGGGCACGAGCAAGAGGGGGGTTCATATCTAGTGTTCGTATGCTGTTTGATGTTTTAGTTGCTCGTTCGCCATGTCTATCACGAGTTCTACCAATCGATAGAGTGTTATTTTCAAAATCGATATTTTTCCAACGTAATGCTGCCAATTCCCCCCGACGCATACCAGTGGATGCGAGTGTAATGAATACTGTTTGAACAGTAATATTTTCTTGCTCCCTACAACATCTTAAGAAGTGACTCAATTCATCAGGTGTATAAACATTTTCCCGAACATCTTTCCCTGCAGACTCATGAACTTTATCACCTGTATTTTTAATCGTAATTTTTGTAAAACGATTTCTTGTAATAATTTCATGATCTACTGCACCATTTACACAAATTTTAAATATACGATGATATAATTTAACTGTATTTACTGAATACTTTTTCAATAGTTCATCAATATAAGCTTGTTTATACGTAATTTTATCCAGCTTGGACAATTTGTAATGGCCTAATAACGGTTTAATCTGCTGCTCAATTATTTTTTTCTCGTTGTAAGACGGTTGTGATTTTCCATTGATCGCGTTGTGATTCGAGCCATTTTTCAGCCCATTGAGCAACCGTTAGATTTTCATTTTCTATTAAACTAATGTTACCATCTAAAATCTCTTGTTTTACACGTAATAATTCTCTATAGGCTACATTCTCTGATTCAAAGCCAGATGCAGATTTTTCTTTTCTTTTTCGAAACCCATCATAATAACGATGACGATAGGCCCAACGTTTTTGCTTTTTACTATCCAAATACCAAAATAATTCATTATCTTTATTTGTTTTATTCATTTTATATCTTGCCATTTTGACTTCACCTTTCTTTACACTGGCAGGTGTAGGCTAGTCGATTGCATCACTCCTTTCAAAAAAAGAATGTATGTTCTTTTTATGTGTTAAGAAAAAGCGTTCAATTGAACGCTACAAATTTTAAATTTTCAAAAGTTCGCTTTTCTTTGCATCAAATTCAGCTTGTGTTATAGCACCCATGTCCAACAGATTTTTGTATTTCAGTATTTCATCTGCAATTGAGCTATTTTGCTGAATAGGGGCTTCAGCAACTGGTTGTTGTTGATTACAAATTACTTCTAAAACTGCTAAACATTCGTGAGCAAGTTTATACACATTTTTATATACTAATCCATCTTTCTTCGTAGCTGCTTCTATAAAATTGACATATACTACTGGATGGTTAATGTTATTTAAAGTAATTTTTAATTTTAAGCTACTACAAACACCTGTTGTTTTCTTTTTACCAGTTACACCTCCAACAATTGCACCAACGCCACCAAACACAGCCCCACCAACAAGAGCACGGCCTAAACCTCCAGAACTTATTGACTCACCGTCTTCAAGTAATTCAAAATCAACAATATCGCTATAATTATATACAGTTGACTTATTACGCTTGCCAAAAATTCCAGTCAGTGGCACCCATTTTTTTACTGTTATCATCAAACTCTACAAAATTACCGATTCTTTTTGTTGGGTTAAAACTATCTAATTCTAATTTATTTTCATTTTGTGCTTGTATTGCTTTTTCAACATCCGCAATAGACATTTGCTTAATTGGTTTAGTTACGTTACTAAGTTTGTCGAATCCAGCTTCTTTAAAGCAACTAGGACATATGTATTTACCATCTGCAATTCGAGTGCGACTTAAACCAATTTCCTTTTCACATATACTACATACTTCCTTACCGAAAAATCCCATGCTTATCCCTTCCTTTGTATGTAAAATTTGTAAGTAAAAATATATATTAAAATAGCCCCTTAAATTTCAGTTCCACTAATTCAACTGGAACATGGTGTAAGGCAGCTATGTCGTATATTGTCATTTGGTCATAAAATTCAAATAAACTTTCATCTGGAATTAATAGATGAGCAGCAGCTATGTTAGCTTCTCTTTCTATTTTTTTCTACAGACAGTAGTGTATATTTCCTCATAAAAGGGGTGTTAACCCGCGGGTGTAATATAGCATGAAACAGTTCATGGGCACAAACTATCCTTTTCCAGACTTCATTGAGATTACTATTTATAACAATATATTTATTGCGTTTATGATACTTGTAATAACCTCTTATTTCCTCATGTAAATTCCATTCAATAATGTGGATGTTTAGAATTTCAGCTATTTCAAATGGACATGATGTACCATGCTTATTCACTAATCCATCTACAATTGTTTTTATCCGCATTTAATCACATCACTGGCCATATATGCACCCCCAATATTATTGGTCGTCGCGATATTTTTTTAGGCGTATATTTTTTTGTTAATTCTTTGTGTTTGTCTAAAAATATGTTCCATAGATTCAACAAGAGATTCTTTGGCTTCTTCTGACATAGGTTCACCATCGAATGCAAGACCATCACTATCTTCAATTTCTTGACGAAACTGTTTTATTCGTTTAGCAATGTCACGCTCATCTTTTTCGTTCAACGGAGTGCGATTATTTGTTCTTCCTAATAGATAATCAATAGAGACATTATATAAATTAGCTAATTTACTTAGAGTTTCATGGTCTGGACTACGTCTATCTATTTCATAAGCTGTATATGCTGATCTAGTGATACCAAGATAATCAGCTATATCTTGTTGTGTTTTTTTTAATTCCTTACGTAATGTTTTTAAACGAACACTTAACATAAACATGCCTCCTTAATTACATGATATGTGACAAAAAGCAACATTTCAATTCGGAAAACTTTTTGTGACAAAAAAAGAACTTTTGTAGTTGACTTTGTGACAAAATGCAACTATTATGATGTTATACAAAAGAAAAGAGGTGATTATAGGTGAGAGTTTGGCTTCGAGAACTACGTAAAAAAAAAGGATTCACTCAATCACAAGTTTCCGAATTAGCCAATATCGATCGTTCGCATTATGCAATGATTGAACTTGGAACTCGAAACCCTAAACCTGAAATAGCTATGAAAATTGCCAGAGTATTAGAATTTGATTGGCAAATTTTTTTATACAAAAAAAACGTGTCATTTAGTCACTTTTTGTTCGTATTCAGGGACTTTAAGCAACTTTTATAATCTGCCAAAAGTTTAGTAGATTGGAATTCTTCAATAAATAAGGAGGTTCATGTATGACTCAATTAGTTATTATCCAAAATCGGCAAGCTGTAACTACATCCTTACAGATAGCTGAAAGTTTCGAGAAAGAACATCGTAATGTTTTACGTGACATAGAGGGGTTGCTCAAAAATGAGCATACCAAAAAAACTTTTCTATAAAGGTGAATATGAACACCCACAAAATAAACAAGTGTACCCAATGTATTTTATGAACCGAGACGGATTCACTTTGCTGGCAATGGGTTTCACGGGCGAAAAAGCACTTGAATTTAAATTGAAATACATTCAAGCGTTTAACCAAATGGAGGAAAAGAATCTTCCTCAACGACTTTCAGAAAAAGAACAGCTCAAAGCTTCTATGAGACTATCATTAGAAACTTCCGAAGAGGTAGAAACTCTGAAATTAGAAGTTAGTGAAGTGAAAGAAACTGTTCAAAATATAGTTAATACCATGCGTATAGATGGAGGACAAGAAGCTCAAATTCGCAAACGTGGTAATGAAGCGGTTATGCAAGCTCTTGGCGGTAAAGATGCCAATGCATACAAACAACTAAGTAAACAAGTATTTTCTGCCTTTTGGCGCGATTTCAAAGATCACTTTCAGATTCCGCGTTACGGTGATTTACCAAAATCACGCTTTGCAGAAGGTATAAAGTTTATTTCTATGTGGCAGCCATCCACTTCATTACGAATGGACATTACGACTTCTAATGGACAACAGCATCTAAAATTAGTCGAAGGTGGTTGTTAGTATGTATCCAGCAGTTGTTGAAGTGAAGATAGATCAAGAATATGTTGAACAACGTGTAGATGCTAGAATAGACGAATTTGTCCGACCTCAAATGATTCTATGTAGTCTTGATAAACTTTGCAAAATGTACGACATGAGTATGAATACATTCAAAGACAACTTTCTGCATGATCCACGTGTACTAATTCACGAACGTACAAAGAGTACCAAAGGTAAACGTAGATTTTTATACGAACCTACTGTAGCAGCTATTAAAGAAATTATGGACGAATGGTAAAAAACAAAAATACACTGGCAGGTGTAGAAGCAGAGAAGAGGCGAGGGCAAATCGCCTCTATAAAACTACCTTTTAAGAGGTTAGAGCAACAACCTCTTAGCTATATCTTAACTTACTTCAGATGTAAATACGGTTCCGCATTCGCAACCTTTGTTCCAATTTGGAACATGAGATGGAGGTGAAATAGATGCAATTCGGGCCAATTTTAAAGGCATTACGTGTCAAAGCAGGAATGACACAGGAGGAAGTAGCTGAGCGGCTTAATCGAAGTCGTTCATGTGTATCAAAATTTGAGAGTGAACGAAAAACAATAGATATGCCAACGTTTATGCAATGGATTCAAATAACAGATGGGCAATTGGCAGCGGCGGCTATGATGTATGGAATAGACGCATTATCCATCATTAATCAAGTATTACCACTTGTACCAACAAGCATAATAGGAGGGTTCATTTTATGGATGGTGTAACAAAATTAGAACTAGAATTAGCAAAGTTAAAGGCTTGTAGAGAAGATTTATATGTAGCTTTAAACAAATTTAATAGTCTTGGGTATTCAAAAGAGGCCGTAGAGTGTGGTCAAAAAATTAACAAAGTATCCATAACTATTGCACGTATTGAAGCACATATCAGGGATCACCACAATTTTATGTGGCTTATAAATAATTTGGATTCGCGCGGAATTTTATCCGAAGGAGTGAGAAACCTTGTTCATTAGAAAAAAATCATGGGAAGCGATGACAACAAATGAAAAATTGATTGCTCTTTACTTCGCTTCAAGTAGAAAGCTGTCAGTTCGTTGGTCGTTAATAAAAAAAAGCTGCTTAATCGGATGCACGATTAAACAGCCATACCACATATACAAATCTATTATACAATTCAGACGTTTGCGAGTCAAACTCGCTCTCGTCAAGCAGTTTGTAAATGGTTGGTTAGCCGCTTCCTATTCAGGAATTTACAAGCTGCTTGATGGGACTAGCCATCAATTTATGTAGAAAAGGGTGATGAAAATTAAAAAGGACTACTGTGACAGCAGCAGTCCTTAAAAAGAAACTTTCAAATAATTGTTACTAACTATTTTACGTTACGGACTTCCAAAAATCAACTAGGAGGATATGTTCATGAGTAATCAAGAAAAGCCACTGACTTTAGCTCAAAAGCTTATAGAAATTCGCCGTAATATAGGCGGGTTTACAAAAGATGCACAAGGTCACAATTACAGTTATGTATCAAGCTCACAAGTGTTATCGAAAATTCAGCATACGATGAACGATTTAGGTGTTTTATTAATACCAAAAGTTTTAGATCAGCAATTCATGGAACATCCATATAAAGATAAATACGGCAAAGATAAACTAGATTTTATTGTTTATGGCAGTATGTCATATGTCTGGATGAATGCGGATGATCCAAAAGACATTATTGAAGTGCCTTTTTACTATACAGGTGCAAAAGATGATGTTTCTAAAGCATTTGGAAGCGGGCTGACATACAGCGAACGCTATTTTATTATAAAATTTTTCAATTTACCAACGGATGCAGACGATCCAGATGCTCGTAATACAAGTGGTCGTTCAAGTAGTGGAAACCTTGGTAGGAACAATCAACAACAGCACCAACAACACGAAACATCACAACAAAATCAGCAGAATCAGCAAGGATCAAATATGCAACCAATGTCTCCTGAGCAATATAACCAAGTGAAAAAAAGCATTAAAAAAAGGTAGCTACTGATCTCGATGCAGATGAACAAATTTTATACAACGGAGCATTACAGGCCTGCAAGATTCCTGATAAGAGAACAAAACTACTAACGGCAAAAGAAGCGAATATGGTTGTTAATTATTTGCTATCTATGAAGCCACCACAGATGCAATGAGTGTTCCAAACAGAGTTTTGCTGCCTCAATGGATTTTTGAGCAGGCAAAAGGTAACAAAGATGAATTAAGACGTTTGGTGCTCATATACATGCAACGTTATCCAAATTACAGGACTACTGAAATACGTGGTAGTTTCGCAATATGTGAGCGCAAAGACGGCTTTTTATAGGAGGGCAAGCCAAATGTTTACAACAGGTAATACAACAGTAGATGCAATTGGGAATATGCATTTGGAAGGGAATGTGATACCACATACCTGGTATGAAAATATTCGCTTAGAAAGTACAGGAAAGCCCGATTTAATTGCAATTACTTTACTAAGTGAAATCGTGTATTGGTATCGACCTTCCTATATGAAAGAAGAAGAGTCAGGACGATTGATAGGGATGAAAAAAAAGTTTAAGGCTGATGCTTTACAACGTTCCTATGACAGTTTTGTAGCCCAATTTGGCTTTAGTAAAAAAACAAGTCAGAGAAGCAATGGATCGCTTAGAACAGTTAGGCGTAATTATTCGAGATTTCCGTACTATTTCAAAAAAATGGAACTAGTTTATCTAACGTATTATTTATCAATTTAAATGTAGGACTTTTAGAAGGTATTACCTTTATGGGCAATAGGGTGTTACCCAAAGAGGAAACAGGGTCTTTCCCATATGGTAAGGAGGGTGTTACCTATATGGGCAATAGGGTATTACCCGTACGGGAAACACCTATTACCGCTGAGGGTAATACGTATACAGAGATTACTACAGAGATTACTAATACAGAGATTACTAAAAAGAAAAGCGGAAGTCGCAAACGAGTTTACGACGAATCCTCTGTCCATTATCAATTGGCTTATATGCTCTATGAAAAAATTTTACAAGACGACCCTAGTTTTAAATTGCCGAACATGGATAGTTGGTCAGATCACATACGGTTGATGATGGAAAGAGATAATCGTAATGAAAAACAAATCGAGTATTTAATCAACTGGTCTCAAAATAATTCATTTTGGAAATCCAATATTCTATCTACGAAAAAAATTACGTGAAAAAGCAACAACCCTTATTCGGCAAATAAAAGCTGAGCATACTCCCTCGTCAATTCAGCATCGACAAGGAAATGGACGCACAGAAATCGTACCTGAATGGTTCCATAAACGTAACGAGGAGAAGCCAGCACCTGTACCTGTAGAAGTAGGGGAAGAGATAGATTTTGAAGCTGAACGACAAAAAAATCTTAGCCACATTAAAAAGCTTTGGAAGGAAGGTTGGCAATGAGTAAACATCAAAAAAATCCGTAATCACTTAATTAAAGCCTTACAAGCAAAAGGTCAGTCATTGGATAAGCTCAGTGACAGAGCCTGATAAAAGCTATTACAAAACATTAATTATTACGAGGTGGACATAGATGAGTGGACAAGTAGTACCTGTTAAAGTCAGTGAAAAAAATCTTTGAAGCATTGGAATTTGCTAAAAGCAAGATTGAAGAACAACTCTCAAATGAGGTTACAGACTATTTAACTTTGTCACATAACGAACGTGAAGAATTGGTTTTTGAAGGTATGGTGGAACAATTTACAAGTGAGTGTGGTTTTCACTATTTTTATCAAAATGAAGGGGCAAAAAGAATACATGAATTGACGCTTCGACAATTTACCAGAGCACTAGATTACGGCTATGTTGTTGATCGAACACCAGAAGAACAGGTTGCCGCATATTTTAACATGATGGGGCGTACTGCGGAAGAAATAGAGGTAGGAGAAGGTAATGAGGGCGATATTATTCCATCCTTATCCGAAGGACAAGCAGCAATATTAGCCGTTTTCGATATTCTCGGTATAGAGATTGAGGGTGTGAATAAGTAATGGCACCAGTAAAATCTGTACCATTCCGTATCGTTACAAAACCTCGAACTGTTCAAGTGGGTGAAAAAATAGAGTTTGAGGAAAACGCAGCACGCATTACATCCATCAAAAAAAATTGAGTTTTTGCCTGGTGATTATATTGCAGTTATAGGTTTATGTAGGGAGGTAGAGTGTGATTACAAATGAGCAAGTAGCGGATCGCATCAACAAACTCATAAGTGAGTATGAGTTCCCGCTTCCAGTCCTACAAGACGTACAAAAGCGATTAAGTGACAGCGATTGCCCACATTATGCTTTACAACAACTTAGATACTTAGAAAATAACGTACATGCTGGTATTGCTGTCAAAAGAGGCGGTGGTCTTAAATGAGACGAAAAAAATGGCATTTTAATTGATATTCCTAGCACGAGAAAGCAGGAAACAAATTCAGTCATTAAAAAGCCTGAATATGGTCAATACAATGTGTTTGTAACGATGTTCAAACGTGAAGATGGTCATAATGTATGGACGATGGTACCGAAGGCACATCCGGACTTTAAAAAGCTGATACAGGCTGGTTACAAGGTGACTGAAACTTGGGATAAGAGAGGGGAAGTTAAATGATTAATCGTACTGTTTTAGTTGGTCGGCTTACTAAAGACCCTGAACTACGCTACACACCAAACGGAATTGCTTCATGTCGCTTCACAGTTGCAGTCAATCGCACATTTGCAAATGAACATGGAGAACGCGATGCTGATTTTATTAGCTGTGTAGCATGGCGTAAACAGGCTGAAAATCTAGCAAACTATCAACGTAAAGGCGCATTAATTGGTGTAGAGGGACGTATCCAAACAGGTAGCTATGAGGGGCAAAATGGTCAAAGGGTGTATACCACTGACGTTGTAGCGGATAGCATCCAATTTTTAGAGCCACGTAGTAATACTGGTGGAGCTCAGAGCAATCAGCCATATTATCAAAATCAACCAAATGCACATCAGCCACAGCAACAACAGCCTCAATATAGCGGACAAGCATACGGAAATAATCAACCATCGTACGGTGGGGGTCAGCCACAACCATCGTTTGTCGGGTCACAAGGTTCATTTGGTGGGGATGCAGCTTATCAGCAAAATCAGCCTCCTATGAATCAGCCGAATTACACTCGAGTAGATGAAGATCCATTCGCTAACAGTAGAGGACCTATTGAGGTATCTGAGGATGATTTACCATTCTGACGAGTGATAAAGGGGAAAGATTATGAATCGCTGTAAAAGATGTAACAGACCTTTAAAAAGTGGTGAATCCATAGTACGACAATATGGGTTCACTTGCTGGCAACGGCATTTGGATGACCTCGAGGAGGAATTTTTGAAAAATCAGCTCACCATATATGACCTGTTAGAAGCGGAAAATCAAGAAGAAATGGGGACACAGGATGTTTCATAATCAATCAACTAAACAGCGTGCGAAATCAGTAACACATGCTAACCGCGGCAAGTTTTTAGAGCGTGTCATTGATATGGCCAATACAAAATATCGTAACGCAGGATTAGCAGATATTCGTAAAATACCGACACCTATCCAAGTGACAAAGGATAAAGGCCAACAAGTTGAGGGAAGAAAGGAAAAGCCTGAATGGGTGGATTATGCAGGTGTATGTAATGGGCGAGCGGTAGTATTTGACGCAAAGGAAACGAAAGGCAAAAGTTTTCCGCTTCAAAATTTACATGAGCATCAATATGAACTGCTCCGCTCCTGGTACGAGAAGGGGGCTATATCCTTCTTACTCGTTTATTTCAAAGAGCTGGACAAATACTATCGCTTGCCATTCCCACCACTTCAAGCAGCTTGGTTAGGAGCAAAAAGAGGGGAACGAAAATCGATTCCACTTGTAACGTTTGAAGAAAGTGCAAGTGAAGTCACATCCATGGATGGGTATACATTGCATTATTTATTGCCATTTATCGAAAGTAGGTGGTAAGAATGCTCCAAGGAAAATGTGTTGATGCAGGTGCTTCTACCAATTTGAAAGTGGGGGAGGTATATTACCTTTTCCCACATGGTGGATTGGCTTATAACGTAAGCAGATTTCCTCACAGTGGCTCTCACTTTGGCACCTACCAAAAGAGCCGCTTTAACTTAGTAGAGGCTGCTATGGAAGTACCAGTACAAATACCAAGCAAATACCTAGCTCGTGTCGTTAAGATGCCCTCGCATTTTTACAGGATTGGCGAAGAATATATCATCACAGATTCCAAAGCAAACGGCTATTACAGTGTTTTTTTAACAAGTCGTCCGAATCATGGTCCAGTTGGTTCGTATAGGTCGAATTATTTTGAGATCATTGAGCCTTATGAAGTAACAGAAGCGGCTGTGACGAAAGATAAATCGGATACAGTACATGCTTCTCAGAATGTTTTTGAGATTGGTGACATCATAGAAATTATAGATGAATCGCTTATAAGACGTATACATTATGAAAATGGTAAACAGGCAACTGTGATAGATAACTTTTATGGTTGTATATCAATTCAACTAAACGAGCAGCCAGTAGATAAAAAGGTCATAGGCAGCGTGCTTTTAGTAGGCGATGAACTACAGTCGATTAAAAAGGTTATATCAAAACCTGTATTAAAAGAAGCGGATATGGCGAACGATACGCCAAAAATGGTTCAAAAAAAAGGCAGAAACGGTGAACGCATCTGTCAAAAAAACAAAAATATGAGCAGTTAAGTTTATTTTAGGAGGATGCAAATAGTGAAAAAAATTACCTTTTGCAGAGCATTTAACAAACGAAGAACATCGATACTTATTAGAAACTTATGCAGCACATAACAGTAGCATGGGGCTGAGTGAGCGTGGCAAGTATACATTATCGAACATGGTGAAAGTAGAACGAGGAGATAATTGTTTGCATGTTTATTACGACAACGGTGATTGGTGGCATTATACGCCAAATCGAAAGTGGTTTTAGATAAAAATGTCGAGGAAATGAGGTGGAATTTTGAAAGTATCAGAAATGCTTCCTCCAGAACAGCAAACTCAATATATCTTACTAGAGCAAACAGATAAGAACTACGAGAAACTTTATGGTTGGAAACCAGGCACTATATTAAAAAGAATTTCAATTTGGTATGGGTCCAACGGTCTTGGTCGTCATTTAAAACAAGCCTATTTTGTTCCTGCAAATTCTGATAGCAAAAATTATCAAATCGCTTGGAACGACCATGTAAAAGAAATAACAGGTCAATTGGAGTTAGATATTTGAACAATTTTGTGCAGCAACAAGAGGTGATGATTTTGGGATTTAACATGCTTGATTTATGTTCAGGTATTGGCGGAATTTCTTTAGCTGCTGAATGGGCTGGGATAAAAACAGTTGCTCACTGTGATATAGAGGATTTTTGCCAAAAGGTTCTTAAAAAAACATTGGCCAAATACACAATTATTTTCAGATATAAAATCAATAACAAAACAATCATTAATGGAAAGGGGTATAGATGTTGATTCAATTAGAGTTGTTGCCGCAGGATACCCTTGCCAGCCTTACTCACTTGCAGGAGATCAACAAGGAGAAGAGGACGAACGATATTTATGGGATGAAGTGTTCAGAGTCATTAAAGAAGTCGAAGCTGATTGGTTTGTTGGAGAAAACGTATTCGGACACGTTAACAACGGACTATCAGACGTTATCAACGATTTGGAATCTGAAAACTACGAAGTCGAATGTATCGTATTACCGGCTCAAGCCGTTGGCGCGCCACATCAAAGAGACCGTGTCTTTATCATTGCTAGGAACACCTGCAGCAAGTCAAGCGTACAAAAAGATTCGGCCGTTAGCACCTTCAGAAGCCAGTGGCAAGCATGGCAAAGTTTTACCTGGGAGCATTGGAGAAAAGTTTCCGAGTTACATTGGTCAGTACCCGAACCCGGCATTTGTAGAATGGATGATGGGGTTTCCAGAGAATTGGACAAAAGTAGATTGATAGCTTTAGGGAATGCGGTTGTTCCTCAACAAATTTATCCGATTTTCGAGGCAATTGTTAAGTTTAATAGTTAATCCAAGGGGGTGACAAGTTGGAACTAAATAAAATCTATCAAGGCATTGTCTTGAAGTACTTAAAACGCTACCCAATGAAAGTATAAATACAGCGGTCACAAGTCCTCCTTACTGGGGGCTACGTGACTATGGTGTGGAGGGCCAAATAGGTCTTGAAAATTCAGTGGAAGAGTATGTATCTGCTCTTGTAGATGTGTTTAGAGAAATAAAACGGATCCTGAAAGATGATGGAACAGTTTGGCTAAATCTTGGTGATGCATACGCAGGTAGTGGAAAAGGGCGTAATGCAGATGGCAAAGGCAATCCAGGTAAAAACCACATGCAAAGTAATGGTCAGTTTGATGGGATTGTTAAAATATCAAAAAAATGTAGATGGGTTAAAGCCAAAAGATTTAATAGGGTTGCCTTGGCGAGTAGCATTCGCTTTACAAGCTGATGGTTGGTACTTAAGACAGGACATTATTTGGAATAAGCCAAACCCGATGCCCGAAAGTGTTACTGATCGACCAACTAAATCACATGAATATATTTTTCTATTAAGTAAGCAGCCTAAGTATTATTACGATCATGAGGCAATAAAGGAACCAGCAGTATATGGCACTTTAGATGTTAGAGGCTCACAAGGAGCATTCGGACAACCTCAAAAAGCAAGGCGTACTGATAAGCCTAGAGGCTCCTTTGATGGCAAGTATGGTAACGAGGCTTTTAGAGCAATTCGGGATAAGCGTAATAAACGTTCTGTATGGACAGTCACAACAAAACCATTAAAAGAGGCTCATTTTGCTACGTTTCCAGAAGATTTAATAGAACCTTGTATATTAGCAGGATGTCCATTAGATGGAGTTGTAATGGATCCATTCTTTGGTTCAGGAACAACAGGATTAGTTTCACTAAAACATGGTCGTAATTTTATTGGAATAGAGCTTAATCCTGAATATATAAAAATTGCCGAAAGACGATTAAGTAAAGTGCAGCTGGAGCTAATTCATGAATTAGGTTGCTGAACATTTTGAGTAAACAAACAAGGTTGGCCTAAGGTGTTAAATTACAAATAAAAAATCACACTCAGGGAGTATGATTATTTAAGTTCTAGAATAAACGACCAAATTATAATATTACCAAAAAGTTGAGTTGTAGTAGATGTCAAATAAAGTGAAATTTTAACAAAAAAAGCTTTTGAATACTATGCTTATCTTCTTTAAGCTCCAAAAATAAAAACCGAGGAGCATTGTCGAAAAACTCATACCCAACATATAAAATCCTAAAATAGTAAGAGAAGTACTTTCAAAAACGAAATTAAAAGTGAGTATTTGACCTGTTACTAAAGCAATTATCGCTGTGATTATAGTAACGATATTACTAATGATTCCAAGTTTTTCGGTGCTATCAGCTTTATTATATTTTGTGATGATTTCTTTAATATCCATAATGTTCCTCTGTTTGATAAATATTTAATAATTTATTATAGGTTTATTTTCCCATTAAAATCAAGTTGTTTTGAAATAGTAATTTAAAAGGTAAGTGCAAACGAACAAAATTGTTCAGTAAAATGAAAGGTGATTAGAAATGGATATTAAAGAAGCAAAAGAAATAATTAGAGCTGGATTTGCCTGGGCGAATTGGACCGATGAACAGAAAGCAGCTTTTAAAATAGCTTATGAGTGTATGGAGAAAGTCGAAGCTTTAGAAGGCAATCAAGAGCAGCTAGGGAAGCTAGAAAAACATCCATATGTACGCATAATAAGTTTCTTAGAACAAAGGAACTATTCTTACTCCGTTACAGATGTTTTGAATGGTTATCAACTAAAAGAAAGTGGTTGTTACATCAGCCACACAATGAAAGACTGTGTAAAGAATTTAGAGTCGGAAATTAAAGAGTTGTTGGAACAGTAGTTACTGCACAATTTGAGTAAATTGTACAGGAGGTGTTTTACAGTGCTTATTAGTGAAGGTGAACTATATACAGATAGTCATAGCGTAGGACCATTTAAAGTGTACCTGGCGCTTGAAGATGCAAAATATGTTGATCATATAGTTAAAGTAATTGATCTTGTTTCAGATACTAAAGTGTTTCTAAAGAGCAAAACTGTGAGTAAATTCGAAGGCAATTTAGATAGGGAATTAATAGACGTTGCAAAGAAATATAATTACACAATATGAAAAAAAAGCTGTAGTGTGTGACGACACTACAGCTCTAAATTGGTTCCTGCCCTTTTTTTAAGTTCAGTCAGATAATTGATTATATCATAGGGGGCAAAACTATGACACAACAAACAACAGTATTAACTACAGAGCAAATTGAGGTTATTGCAAAAGCAGCTGCAGTTGTAGCAATTGAACAGTATAAACAAGAATCTCAAATACAAGAAAAACAAAGGCATGACCGCAGATTACGTAATATAAAGCTGTTGTTGCGTAATTATCGTAATTTCGTAAATCATGCAGCAGATGTACAAAACGACATAGTTAAACTAGATCGTAAACTCGCATTAAACGAATTAGACACAGATGATTTTGCAATAGAAGCGGTAAAACGTTCTAAAAAGCGCACGTTAACTTTAATCAAATTCATTGATCGCATGCTTAATGTATATAAAGAGATGTGTGATGAAACAGCGTCAGAAGAAGAGGCCAGACGATATAATACAATTTATCATCTATACCTTTCACCTGAGAAAAAAACTCATGCTGAAATTAGTGAAATTCAGTTTTTAACCGAAAGAACAGTTTACAATGACGCAAAGAAAGCCTATGAGGACTTGACAGTACTGATTTTCGGGGTAGATGGTCTACGCTTTCAACAATGATATGTCATTTCAAAAACACTTCATTTTATTTTCATTACTAACAAAGTATGATGATATTGTAAGACTAATGTGTATATCTGCAAATGGAGGAAATTAGTTTTCTCTACTGAAAGGAGTGATTTTTATGTGAATGTCACCTTCTTTTTTTAATTAGTCAAACTAACTGCTAAAAGTGCACGGAAATGCACTAAAAAAATTAAAACACAATTCTGCCTTACTATAATAAATACTTACAGCTCTTTTATGTGAGAAAATGAGCTGTGTCTCGACAATTAAATATTTTTATCATGTAGAGCCTTACACCTAGCACGGTAAGGCTTTTTCTTTTGCTTTGAAAAGCATGCATTGACCAGAATAGCTTCCTCCTTATTCAATTTCGGTGCTTGCTTTTGAGAGTTTATGAAAGGAAGTTGCCATATGAAGATAAAAAATATACCTGTAGAAAAAATCAATCCAGCGCCATATAACCCGAGGGAAGAACTTAAACCTGGTGATACAGAATATGAAAAGTTAGTAAGATCAATTAAAGAATTTGGTTATATTGACCCTCTCATTTGGAATGAACGAACTGGAAACCTTGTCGGTGGTCATCAAAGATTTAATGTACTTTTGGCAGAGGGATATACTGAGCTGGAAGTATCAGTTGTAGATTTTTCTGAGGAAAAAGAAAAGTTTGCTAACCTAGCCCTTAATAAAGTAAGTGGTAAATGGGATGAGGAAAAACTTGCTGATCTTTTGGCGGAACTTGAAGGAAGTGAATTAAATCTCGGGAGCGGTTTTGACCAAAAAGAGATTGAATCATTAATCAAACAATTTACTGAACAGGATGACGAAATGAAGGAATTTTTCAATCAAGAACTAGCTTTAGAAACATTTGCAGAGGATAATTTTGAGTGTAAATGTCCTAAGTGTGGTTTTGTATTTGATCCTAAGGAGAATAATCAATGAATGAGTGGAATTGGTCATTAAGTGATTTGAAAAATGTTGAGAAAAACAATCTCAAAGTGTTTAGTTGTTTTTCATGCGGTGGCGGTTCAACTATGGGATATAAAATGGCTGGGTATGATGTGATTGGTAATGTTGAAATCGACCCAGAAATGATGGAGATATACAAAAATAATCACAATCCTAAATACTCTTTTTTGATGGGTGTACAGCAATTTAAACATATTCCAAACAAAGAGTTGCCAGAAGAATTATTTAATATCGACATTCTAGACGGCTCACCACCTTGTAGTGTTTTTTTCTACAGCTGGAAAAAGAGAATCGAAATGGGGCGCAGCACATCATTTTCGAGAAGGGCAAGCTAAACAACATCTTGATGATTTATTCTTTGATTTTCTTGATGTAGCAGCGAAGTTACAACCAAAAGTTATAATTGCTGAAAATGTAAAAGGGATGATTATAGGGCAAGCAAAAGGTTTTGTAACTCTTTTAATGAAAGCCTTTGAGGATATTGGTTACACTCTACAAATTTTCTTACTGAACAGTGCCACTATGGGCGTTCCTCAACGCCGTGAGCGAGTTTTTTTTATCGCACATCGAAAAGACTTAAAACTACCAAAACTTGCAATGTCGTTCAACGAAAGACCTATCTTATATAAGGAAATTCGTTCAGGTAGAGGAAAGCCACTTAATCAAACGACTACAACTTTTAAGCGGTGGTTAAAAAGACGCCCTATTGATAACAACATAGGTGACATTACTAAACGGACTGAGGGAAAAGATAGTTCATTTAATACAATCCTTGTCAAAGACAACAAAGTTCCATATACATTAGCCAGTAACTCACAGTTCATCAGATATGATGAACCTTTTTTTATTAGCGAGACAGATGTTATTCGAATTCAAAGTTTTCCTTATGATTATGATTTCGGAAATACTGATACACAATATGTATGCGGCATGAGCGTTCCGCCAGTTATGATGAAAAAAAATAGCAGAACAAGTTTTCCTTCAATGGTTGAAATAAAAAAAGAGAGGTGCGCTAACACCTCCCTGAAGTATGTGCCGAATATCGGCAGAGATAGCGTTACACCGTGCACGGTTTTTTTCTCAATGCGCTATCTCACTTTCATTATAGATGAGAGGTCGGTATGAGGCAATGAAAAACAGAACAAATGTTCCTTTGGGAAATGAAGAGAATTCACTTTTATTACTGCAGCATGAAATAGAAGTAGTAGAAAATATAAACGAGTCTAAGGAGAAGTACCGAAAAATTGTTCAAGCTGGTATAGCTCAATGGATTAAGGATTTCAGAAGCGGTCACATCAAAATAAATACTGTTGATGATCTAAAGAAGCTAATCGAGCTTGACATCAACTTGTTAAAAGATGAGGAATTATGAAAACAAACACAACTTAATGGAAGTGCTGGAGGTGGTGTTTATGACAGATGACTAACTGGGACGACATAAAAAAAAGAGTGGGAAACCACAAGTATAACTTTAGCTAATTTAGCTAAGAAACATGATATTAAATTAGGTACATTAAAAAGCCGAAAAAGCAGAGATGCGGAAAAAGGCGAAGAGTGGATAAGGGTTGCAACCAATGATAAAAAGGTTGCAACCCTTTCTGATTCGGTTGCAACCAAAAAAAGGAGCTCCTAGAGGCAATAAGAACGCTGTAGGTAATAACGGTGGCGCTCCGAAAGGTAACAAGAATGCTTTAGGCAATAAAGGCGGTGCCGCTCCATTCAGAAACAAGAATGCTGTTACAACTGGCGAATATGAGACGATAATGTGGGATTACCTAGACGATGAAGAAAAAGAAATCTTTGAATCCATTGAAACGGACCCGCTTTTTCAAATTGATATAACCATACGTGAGTTGACAATAAGACAGCGTAGGATGATGAAGCGGATTAAAAATGTTGAGAATGGTCTTTCAGAAAAGCAACGGCGTGTACTGAAGCAATTGCGCAAAGTGAAAGAAGCCGCTTCTACTTATGATGAAGAAACAGGCGAAACTAAAACGGTGCCAATTGTTAAAGAGCGATTGGTGACTGTTGAGGTTGATGAAACTGACTTTAGAGCCATCGACGATATTTTAAGCATTGAAGATGCTTTAACTAGAATTACTAAACAACTTGTGCAAGCTTTAAAACAAAAGCATGACATTGAAAAATCATATAGTGAACAGGAATCAAGACTCGAACTTTTGCAGCTTAAATCAGAAAAGATTAAAGCTGATATTGCGAAAGTTCGTTCGGAAACAAAGGGTACTGGTGGTAGTAACACCATAGGCGTTGATCTAAGTAATTTAACACCAGAGGAGTTGAGAGCTATTGCCAATTCTAAGCGATGAGGAAATGAATGTACTGGCATATGAAGCGGAAAAAGAACTGGCAACCCGCTTCTACCGTGATTATGTTGAGTATGTACATCACGGCCATTATGAGCATTATCGACACACTGAATTAATTTGTGATGTGCTCCAACGTGTGGCTGATGGTGAACAATTATCCATATTAATAGAGATGCCACCACGACATGGAAAAAGTTTGACGGTAACTGAATCGTTTCCATCTTTTTATTTGGGTAAAAATCCTGACAAGCGGGTAATTGCTGCTGCTTACTCGGATGGACTCGCAACTAAGTTTGGCCGTTTAAATCGAAATAAATTCAATGAGTTTTCCCATGATCTATTTAATGTGGAGTTATCTGAATCCAATGCAGCCACAAAGGATTGGGGCATCCAAGACAGACGGGGCGGTATGATTTCTACTGGTATAGGTGGTTCCATCACCGGTCAAGGTGCAGACCTAATGATTATTGATGACCCTATAAAAAAATATTAAAGAAGCAATGTCACAAACAATCCGGGACAATATTTGGGATGAGTGGGAGGCAACATTATCAACTCGTTTACATGATGGCGCGTCCGTGATTGTTATCATGACACGATGGCATGAGGACGACCTTATAGGTCGGTTGCTGGCACGTAGCCCGCGTAAATGGATTCGTTTGCGTTTACCTGCCATTGCAGAGGATGAACAAGATTTATTAAACCGTGAAATAGGTGAGCCGTTATGTCCAGAGCTTGGCTTTGATAAGCAATGGGCAAAGGATAAAAAGGCAGAGGTTGGTTCTAGAACATGGGCATCTCTTTTCCAACAACGCCCCGCTCCTGCAGGTGGTAGCATCTTTAAACGTGAATGGATTCGCTATTACGTGCGTACAGAGGAACAGAAACGAGAATGGGGCTTAAGCGACAATGCGATTGTATTACCTACCCATTTTGACAAGGTGGCTCAATCTTGGGATTGTACATTCAAAGATTCGTCTACAAGTGATTTTGTAGCGGGTGGCGTATGGTCACGAAAGAAAGCTCAATATTTCCTTTTAGACGTGGATCATCGCCGTATGGGATTTGCCGACACCATGAAAGCAATACGTGCCATGTCCGACAAATGGCCGCAAGCAAGAAGTAAGTATGTGGAGGATAAGGCGAACGGTTCGGCTATTATTGAAATGTTAAAAGATGAAATTAGTGGTATTACGCCTGTTAATCCAGACGGCGGTAAAGAAGCTCGAGCACATGCAGTATCTCCTCTGTTTGAAGCGGGCAATGTTTATTTACCTCATCCTAACATGTGCCCATGGGTAGAGGATGTAATAGAAGAGCTCGTATCGTTCCCTAACGCAGCGCATGACGATTTAGTGGACATGACAACACAGGCGTTAAATCAATTGTATACAAATAATTCGAACCCGTTAGAGCGATTAAGACAATGGGCGGGTTTTTAGGTAGGTGATGAATATTGAGTCTGCTTGAACAGGCTAGGCAGTACAAAGAGGACTTTATGCAAGGGCATGGGAAAGCTGGTGCAAAGGATAAGCTTACTCGGCAAGTGCCCGGTGTGCGCCGTAAACTGACACATGCAGAAATATCAGAACTGTATGCAGATAACCCGATTGTACAAAATATTGTTGATATCCCAGCTGAGGATATGACAAGACACTGGTTTACGTTACGCATGAAGGATGAGCAACTTGCAAGGGATATTATGGGGCGATTGGCAGACCTTAAAGCAAAAGATGCCTTTAAGAAAATGAGGATGTACGAACGTATGCGTGGTGATGGTTTCATATCCTTAGGTGTTTCACAAAAAGCTCATTTTGAGTTAAAAGATCCTTTGAAATTAGATAGTCTGCTTACTATAGATTACCTGCATCCATTTTCATCAATAAAAGTAAGTGAGCTGTTAATTAATGATGATGTTTTTGATAACGACTATGGAAAGTTGGAAAATTTACGAATTAATCGTGCATCTAGGAGCGGTATTCAAGCCGTAGAAACAGAATCACTTGTACATTATTCGCGTGTATTACATGACCAAACGAGGCGCTTAGAGGATGAAGAAGAGGGCATGTCATTGTTAGAGTCGCTATATGATGCCATTACAGTGCTTGACACCTCCCTGTGGTCCGTTGGTCAAATATTACATGATTTCACATTCAAGGTGTATGGATCAGAAGATGTCAAAAATATTTCTCCTGCAGAGAAAAAAAGAAATGAGTATGTTACTCGATTTCATGTTTAGGGCAGAATCATTGGCAATTATCGGAGCAGGTGAAACACTCACAAAGCAATCAACTCCCATATCTGGAATTAAAGAATTGCTTGATTTTGCATGGGAATATACAGCAGCAGCTGCACGTATGCCGAAGTCAGTTATTAAGGGGCAAGAAGCCGGCACGCTTACAGGTGCACAATACGATATTATGAACTACTATGCTCGTATTACTTCTGCACAAGAAAATGAAATGAAACCGCTTCTTGAACAGCTTATCCGCATGTTGTTGTGGGCTGAAAATGAACCAGGTGGACGAATCGATCCAGATAAAGTTGAATGGGAAATTAAATTCAATCCGCTTTGGTCTGTCGATTCGAAAACAGATGCAGAAATCCGGAAAATAGTTGCTGAAACCGATCAAATATATTTGTCCAATGGCGTCATTTCTGAGGATGAAATACGAGAAGTCCGCTTCGGGCAATTTGGTGTGTCTGATGACTTCAAATTTAGTGGTGATAGTGCTGATATAGAACGTATGGCGAATGAAGTTTATGGCGCATGGAAGGAAAACGGTACACATGGCTAAACGTGTACCCCCTACACGCTTCCCTGACGTTGTTATTGCATCCTATTACCGCTCCATCGATAAACTTGTACAAGAAGCGGGCAAGATAACATTAGCCATCTATGATACGCAATTAAAAGAATACATCGACAACAACCGCGCAGACAGTAGCGGTTTTTTTGTTGAGGATGGACCATTAGATTTCATCAAAAAAAGTATTAAATAGTATGAAAAATGCGATAAGCCATACTTACTCACAACGTAAAGTAAATACAACAGCTAATTCCTTCATGAAAAATTTGAACCAAGTGAATAAAACGAATATGGAGCAACAAGGTAGAGTACGCGGTATTAATCCAAATGACTCAGAGCCTTGGCTTGGCCCATTCATGAAAGAAAATGTTGAGAAAAATGTTGGCTACATCACCAATATTCGCGATGATTACACCAAAAAAATTGAAAACATTGTGCTAGATGGTGTAAATAATGGCAACAGTCATAAGCAGATACGCCAGCAACTTGAGGACCAAATTGACATGTCTCGTAGACGAGCTGAATTTGTAGCTGTAGATCAAACTGGCAGCCTTTTTGGACAGATGACTGCTCAACGTCATCAAAACATGGGCGTTAATCGCTTTAGATGGCGTACATCGAAGGATGAACGGGTAAGAAAATCACATAAAGAACTTGAGGATAAGATATTTTCTTATGATGATCCACCGGCTGTCGGTTTACCTGGTGAGGATTTCCGATGTCGTTGTATTGCACTCCCTATTTTCGATGATGATGAGGAAGAAATTGAATCGACAACGGAACAGCCTGTTTATGAGGAATTGACAGAGGAAGAAACGAGGGCTGTGAATCAATATATTAGCTCGGATTCCTATAAATTGAATGATAAGTTGAGAAGAGAATTGCCTCTTGATAAGCAGGATGAGACTCTAATAAAAAAAATTTAGATGCAGCCTTAAAGAAAGTACCAAAGTATGAAGGTGATTTAAGTCGCTCGCTGTATTTTTATAACGATGAAGATTTAAATAATTTTATGAGTAGTCATATGCTAGGTTCTGTAGTGATGTATAATGAATTTATTTCCACTACCAAAGGTGATGTTTATAATTTTGATGGTCAAGTTCAATTGTATATTTTGGATGCTGAAAATGGTAGAAATATTAGTCATTTCAATGAAGGTAAACAAGAAATATTATATGAGCGAGAATCGAAATTCAAAGTGAAAAACATCGAAGAAATAAATGGCACTTATCACATTCAATTGGAGGAATACGATGAGTAATAAAAAAACCTTTCAGCGATCCAAGATGGACACAGCCGTTAGGAGGAAAAGTTATTAGGAAAGTTGAGTTTACGGAAGAGGAAAAGCAAGAAAACAAAAAGAAGTTTCGAGAACACCTAAAGAAAATCGGTGTAATAAAAGAAGAGTGAAAACACGTAACTGCAAAGGGTTAGGTGTTTTTATTTTGGTCAAAATCCCAAACACTTGGGAAAATGAGAGGATGGTTTTAATGAAAATACGAGAATTAAAAGTACCAGTGAGCATTACGCAGCAATTACCAGCTGGACAAGTACGTTACAGCCAAACATCTTATGTAGGTGAGGTTTCACATGATCTTACAATCGAGGGTAGTGTTGATGATGTGTTGAAAGTCTTAAGAAATGAATCAATCACAAATATCAAACTAAATATCGCTCCTGATATAAACAAAGATGAACTAGGAAATGTCATCGAGAAAGCAATAGAGCAGGCGTTTTCAGAAGAGCCTGCTCTATTGCTTTGAAAGGGGGTGAAATCATGCCGATGTCACCAAAAAGTTGTGTTAGCGCAGAATTAGAGAGTCGCTATTCTTATCATTCTCCAAAAGAGGACCAACCGAAGCGATATGAGGCTTTGCGAGCCAAAACAAAGGAGCTGGCTCATATGATTGATGAGTTATGTCCTAACAGCTGCGAAAGATCGTCTGCACATACGAATTTACAACAGGCGATTATGTGGGCTAATGCTTCTATAGCTATCAATGAATAGGAGGAAATAGCTTGAAACTACAACGCTATGACCGCAGTTTAATAAACGATTATGCAGAGACACCAGAAGGGTATTTAACGGTACGTGTGCCGATTACTCGTCCTGGTGTTTTTCCATATCAACGAACAGATGGCACGGTGCAAATGGAAGCGAAGCTGCCTGATGAGATTTTCAGTGATCGCACAATGTTTTCAGCCCGCTCCAAGCCTGTTACAGACGAACATCCAAATGAACCGGTGACTTTAGATAACTATCAAACTTATGCTAAAGGGATGAGTCATACAGATGCCCATGTAGAAGATTTGAAGCTCTATGTATCCATGACTATTACGGATAAGGATCTTATTCAAAAGGTTTATGATGGCAAGCGGGACATCAGCATCGGCTTTATGAGTGACGTTGTTGCAGAAGCGGGCACATATAACGGTCAGCCATACGATTATGTACAACGCAATATCGAAATTAATCATATTGCCATTGTAGAGCAGGGGCGAGCGGGTCCGGAAGTAGCCATCCGCTCCGACTCAGATGCATGGCAGATGGATTCAAATGAAGGAGGAAAAAGCAAAATGGCAAAAGTTAAAATTGAAGAAAATGAATATGAGGTAGATGCAGCTGTAAAGACTTATATTGATAGCCTAAAGGCGAAAGCAGAAACGGCCAAAGTGAAGGGCGACAGCGCAGATGCGTTGCAAGGTCGCTATGATGCGTTAGAAGTAAAGCTTCAAAATACCGAAAATGAGCTGCAATCACTTAAAGAAAAGCAAGTGTCAGCAGATGAATTAGATAAGCAAGTTGAAGCACGTGTGCAGCTTATTAGCACAACAAAGCCATTACTAGGCGATTCATTCGACTTCTCAGGTAAAACAGAACGTGCCATTAAAGAAGCAGTTATTGCAACAACTAAACAGGATTTTAAAGGTGATGGTAAATCAGACGATTATATCAACGCCTTTTTTGATGCAACGATTGAGCAAGTAGCTACTCAAGGCTTTTCTTCTACTGGTGCTAACTCAATCATTACTGGTGATGCGAGTCAAAGTACAGATATAAATGCAATGCAAGCGCAACGTTTGAATATGCGCTCTTAATTTATTCATAAAGGAGGGCTATTAATATGGCCATTACAGAATACGGACAGTACATGTCGATTGCAGGCAGTCCAGGACAATTAGCAAACTATCAGGAGTATGCTGCAGACAGTTATCCTGCTAAGGAAGTTATCCCTTATGGAGCGGCTGTGCAGTTGAGCGCGGACGGTACCGGTGTAATACCAGTTAAAACAGGAGGTTCACCGATCGGTATTGCGTTGTCACGTGGGATTCATGACTACACAACAAATGCAGATGACCAAAAATATTTAGTCGGCCAACCAGTACCGGTTGTTAAGCGTGGCAATATTTTTGTTGTTGCTGGTGGGGATATCGTAAATGGCACTGCTGTTCAAGTTGATGCTGATACAGGCAAATTTGTACCAAGTGCTGGTATCCCATTTGTTCGAGCAGTTTTCCGCTCCAACGCTACTGTAGATACGTTAGTACAAATTGAAATTAACTTACCTTAAAGGAGGAACAATCAATGTCACAATTTCGTGAAGATGCTTTACTACGCCCACAAGATTTAGAGGCAGTAGATAAGAAAATTTATGAGCCAAAGAAAGAAGAGTTAAAGGCTCGTACCATTTTAAATGTAAAAACAGATGTACCTGCAGGTGCGGAGACATACTCTTATGATGTTATGACACGCGCGGGTGCAGCTAAAATCTTAGCACCAGGAGCAACAGATATTCCCCTAGTAGATGCTGATTTAAAACGCCATACGGTCAATATTTATTCCATTGCAACAGCCTTTAACTTATCTGTACAAGAAATTCGTAATGCACAAATGGCGCGCCGTCCCGTTGAAGTGACAAAAGCTGATACAGCTCGCAAAGCCATTGCAGAGAAGGAAAATAAACTTGTGTGGATGGGTGACAAAGAACATAACATTTTAGGTGTTGTGAATGCCACTGGTATTCAAGTGTTAGCTGTGCCAAACAATGAAGCGGGCACATCAACAAAATGGAAGGACAAAAAAAGGTGTCGATATTGTAGAGGACATCAAAAAGGCGAAAAACTTAGTTAATAAGTTGCCTGGTCATGAAGCAGATACGCTTTTAGTAGCTGCAGAACAATACGAACATTTAGAAAAAGTCTACAATGAACATACAATGCAGACATGTTTACAGTACATTCAATCACAAAATTGGTTCAAACGTATTGATTATACGTCTGATCTTAATGCGCAAGGCACAGCAGGCACAGATTGCTTTTTAGTATTTGATTCTTCTCCTGATGTGGTGGAAATGCTTGTATCGATGGATATTACACGTCATCCACAAGAGTACAAGTTCCCTAATTACAAAATTCCATTGGAAGAGCGTTGCGGCGGTGCAATTGTACGTTATCCTATGGCTATCGTGCGCGGGGAGGGTATCTAATGTTAGTACACAACAAAGGTAATTACACACGAATTGCAAATGATGTAAAGGTTATTCCGGGCGCAAATACATTACAAGAAGCTGAATATATGGCTTTTGTTGCACACCCAATCATTAAAGGTTTAATTAAAAACGGCGAAATTGTTGTACCAGAAGGACAAAAAAAACCGCTTCTCTCAAGGATTTAGATGCAGATGAAGCAATGAAACTTGTAAAAGATACGTTTTCTATCGAATTTTTAGAGAAATTTAAAGAAGATGAGAAACGCAAAACGGTTTTAGCTGCTATTGATGCTCAAATTGCTGAAATTAAAGGGAACTAATATGAAAGTGAGGTGTATTTTATGCCTACTTTAACAACAATTGAACGTGTGCGCTTATTAGGAGCGGAATTTGAGGCTATTTCTGACGCCCGACTGGAGTTATGTATTGAGGATGCTTCGCTGGAAGTGTCCTCTTTGGGTATCCCTGTGGCGCATCATGAGCGCCTTACACGCTATTTAGCTGCACACCTAGCCATTCTATCAATGGAGCCGAAACAAGCTGTTATACGCGAAAAAGTAGACGTTATTGAGCGCCAATATAGCGATCCAAATAAAAACTTAGGAATTTTAGGCACTAAGTATGGTCAAGAATATCAACGCATCTTGGAAGATTTAGCAGAGCTAGAAAATGAACCAAAAAAACACTTGAATTTGATGGTGATTTAGATGAGTGTACAAATTCAAAACAGGAACAATATTCCTCGAATCATACAATCACTAAAGGAATTGAGAAAATATGAAATCGAAGTAGGGATTTTCGGAGGACAGGGAGCCGAATATGTCATGATTGCGGCAGTACATGAGTTTGGAGTCACAATCCGTAAAGGAAGCGGATCAATTGTCATTCCCGAACGGTCATTTTTACGGTCCACATTCGATGAAAAGCAAGATGAATGGGTTAAATTTATGAAAAAGCAAATGGAACATTTATTAAATCTTCGCATCAACGCTCGAACATTATGTGAACGACTGGGTGCAAAGATGGTAGCGGATGTCCAGGAGAAAATAACCGATTTAGATACGCCACCCAATGCACCAGCTACTATTGCTCAGAAAGGCTCTAGTAATCCGTTGATTGATAGTGGTGGCTTGCGTATGCGTATTACTTACAAGGTGGTGCAAAAATAATGCCCGAAAAGATGTTGTTTGCCTCTGTTATCCAATCGCAAGGTGTGCCTTTTGTGGCATTTTTAGAGAGCGAGGGTGATTATGTTGATGGCGATTGGTTTGATGGTCAGGAAGTATCTAAGGAAATGCTAGGCATTATCTTGCCCCTATCTAATGATGATGTAAAGTATGTAGAAAATGGCATATATACTGTCAAGGAGCGAAAGTTGCTGACGGTAGAGCAAATTCCAGAAGACACTAAGGTAGAATATAATGGCTCAAAATATACTGTACAAGCCTTCAAGGATTATTCAGCATATACAGACGTGAATATCTATCTAATGCGGTGGCGCGAAAAATGAATTTAATGAAATTAATTCGTAATGAAGTAGCTGCTGAAACATCGATAACGATTATTCGTGCAGATCAGCTCGGAAAGTTGCCATCTTTGCCATATGCTACTTACAAAATCATTGGAGATAGGAAAGGGCGAGGTCGTGAAAATCTTTCTCACACAAACCAACCTGACGCCTTAATTGAAACACGATCACAGGAACGCAACGCCACAATTTCATTCAATGTATACGGAACTTCGCATGATAACGCTTATGAAGTAGCTTCACAGCTTCGGAGGTGGTTTGAGGGGCGAGGTTCTTTCTTTTTAGATGCTTTGGACGTGGCAATTGCTAGTATTTCAGAAGTTGGAAATCGAACAACTTTTTTTAATTGATTCCTATGATGAGAAATGGGGATTCGATGTGATTATTCGTTACAACGAAACAAATGAATATGAAATTGATTACTTCGATAAAGTCGAATACGAATTAACAGTAGAAAGGGAGTGATGTCATGGCTGCATCCGATAAATCACGGTTTGTAGAGGTCAATATTACACGCGAGACTAAGCCAGTTGCAGAAAAAGGCTTCGGTTTGCCACTAATGTTGGCAACAAGCAAAGTCTTAAATTATAAGGTTTACACAGATATTTTCGAAGTAGCTGAGGACTTCGAAGAAACGTCACGCGAATATAAATTAGCTACTCGCATGTTTGGACAGTCTCCAAAAATTAGAGAGTTAGCTTGCTATGGTGTTGAGTATGCTTCGGGAAAGGGCGAGGTAACTGCGCTGTCTGCTGCATTAAATGACTTAGTGAAAACTGACAATGATTGGTTTTACTTAGTATCAACAGCTAATGGTGATGCAGAAATTAAGGAGCTATGTAACTGGATATCTACGCAGGAAAAAATCTATGGCGTGACAACCAAAAATATCGCATTAACGGAAGAATTAAAAAAAATCAATATGAAAATGTATTGTTATCGGTACATGACGATGAACACGCTTATCATGCCGAGGGGCTTATTGCATACGGTGCGCCGCAAGTCATCGGCTCCTATGTGTTTAGCCATAAGCAAGTCAACGGTGTCCGCGCTGCCAAACTATCTAACGCTGAAATTAACACGATTATCGCCAATAATGCGACAACATGTATTAGTGAAATGGGTTGGCTGATTAATGCAAGTGGAAAAGCAATAGGTGGGGAGTATTTGGATGTAATTCAAGCAGATTACTTCTTGCGTGCACGATTACGTGAGGATGTATTCCAACTACTAGCAACTGTTAAGAAAGTTCCTTACACGGATGCAGGTATTGCAATGGTTGTAGCTCGCATGGATACACGGTTTAAATCGGCTTATAGACAAGGCATTATCGCAGAGGATGACAATGGTGAACCAGATTATCAAATTACATTCCCTCGCCGTAAAGACATTCCAAAAAATACGATTGCACAGCGTATCTTACCAGATATTAATTTCCGCTTAGTGAGCGCTGGCGGGGTGGAAAAAGTACAAATTAATGGTGTACTAACACTGTAAGGAGGGGCTTAAATGGCTGTACACAATTTTAAACATACACAAGTTATCGTAGCTGGCAATATTATTACTGGTTATGGTGATGGCGATGCTATTTCAGCAGAAGCGAATGAGGATAAGTGGTCACAAAGCGTTGGTGCAGATGGTGGTGTGACATACAATGAATCCAACAACGAAACAGGTACACTCACATTAAAATTAAAGCCTAGTTCGGCATCCGTACCTATTTTGCATCAGCTCTATAAAAGCGGTGAGTCATTCGATTTTATGATCCAAGACACAGAATTAAATGTGCGTGCAACAGGTGAGGATTGCCGCATACAAAAGTGGCCGACATTTTCTCGAGCGGAGGAGGAAGAACCGCGCGAGATTATTATTTTAGCTGCACATTACAAAGAAGATTAATAAATATTAGGAGGAATAAGTATTATGGCATTTCAACCAAAAACAAAAGAATTTACATCAAAAGCAGGTAATAAATATACTTTCCAAAACGTCATGAACTCAAAACAAGCAGCAATTATAGATGAAGGCACAGGTTTAGGAGGGAAAGTAATTAACGTAAAAATGATGCCTTTGATGCTACAAAATGTTGTTGTGTCTCCTCAAGGGCTTACTATGGATGATTTTGATACATGGGAAGAACTAGAAGAGGTAACAAGCGAAGCAATAACCTTTCTTCAAACAGGACAATAAAAAAATTATCATTCGCAGGGGTATCTAATATCCCTGCTCGTTATGTAAATAAAGTAAAAGGGAATCTATGGCCATACGTAGTAGCAAAAGAATATAGCTTAGATCCTGATGTTGTTATGTCATGGGATAATGATTCTATTATTGAAGCTCTGGCAGCGTTAAAAGAGATGGGAGTGATTAAGTGAGTAATTCCTTACGTGATATGTATGTAGGTATTAGCATTCGCGATGAAGCAACTAGGACCTTATCACGAATAGATACTACGATGAATTCTCTCGAAAGTCATTTCAGGCGGTTTGGTAGTAGTATTAATAGTTCATTTCATGGCATGAATGGTTTGAATTCACGAATTGATGCATCTGCAAATAATATGAGGATATTGCAAAGATACACCAATCGACTAGAGCAAGAAATGTCAGAGGCTCGTAGTGAAATGCAACGTATGACTCAACGTATTAGTGATGCAGAAGCTGAAACGGAAAGCCTAAGAAATGAAATGCAACGTGTCAATAATCAAGTGAATAATGCAAATAAATCTATGGGTATTTTCGGGTCTACAGCTGGTAAAGTCAAAAATACTATTATAGGTATTGGTACGGCTATAGGTGCGGTTAAAGTGGTCGAAAAAGGTATTAGTATGGTTAACGGTGCAGTTGACGGTGCTATTAAACGTGTTGATACACTAAGTGGCTTCCCTGTAGTAATGGATAAAATGGGCTATTCATCAGAGCTTGCAAAAACGTCTATCAACAAACTTTCGGAAGGTATTCAAGGTCTACCGACAACATTAGATGGTATTGTGGCCAGTACTCAGTCTATCACTCTTATGACTGGAGATTTAGATAAAGCAACAGACACAGCTCTAGCACTTAATAATGCTTTTATTGCATCCGGATCAGGAACAGCCGATGCTGAACGCGGTCTAGTACAATATGTACAAATGTTATCTAAGGGAAAAGTTGACATGGTATCATGGCAAACCTTACAAGAAACAATGGGCTTTGCACTTAATAAAACGGCAGAAGCATTTGGCTATACTGGTAAATCAGCGCAACGAGATTTATATACAGCATTACAAAAAGGTAAAGTTTCTTTTGATGATTTTAATAATAAGCTAATCAAATTGAATAATGGTGTAGGTGGATTCGCTGAGATTGCTAAAGATAGTAGTGCTGGTATTTCTACAGCAATGGGCAACATGAACACGGCCGTTGTACGTGGTGTTGCAGGTGTCATCCAATCTGTTCAGGAGGTACTTGCAGGAACATCTTTGAAATCAATTGAGAATGTGTTTGGTTTAATAGGTAAAGGATTTAGTAAAACCTTAGGTCTTGTTGCTGAAAAAATAAAGGGTATCGATGGTAAAAAGTTAGGAGATAAACTAAGCCAAGGTTTTAAAACTGTCAAAAGTATAGCAATTCCGGCAATTGACGCAATTAAAACAGGTCTTGGTTGGTTAATTGAACACAAAGAGGCTGTGATAGCAGTGGGTGGAGGTATTGCTACTGGTTTTGCAGCATTTAAGGGTATTAATGCTGCAATCGATGCTTTTAAGACAATTAAAAGTTTTGCAGGGGCTTTCACAATGTTATCAAATCCAGTTGGTATAGCTGCATTAGCAATAGGTGGTTTGGTAATGGCTGGCATTTATTTATATAGAAATTGGGACACCATCAAAGCAAAAGCACTTGAATTATGGCAAACTTTACGTGAAAATCCTATGATGGCAATGGTAGCAGGACCTATTGGAGCTTTGATTAGTGCAGGTGTTTACTTATATAACAACTGGGATACTATCAAAGAAAGAGCGATTGGTTTGTGGACTACCATAACAGAAAAATTTGCGGAAATTAAGCAATCTGTATCTGATTTTGTACAACCAGCTATAGGGTGGTTTGAGACAATCGGTCAAAAATGGAATGACTTTAAAAGTTCCTTGTCAAATTTTAAAGTTCCTCAGTGGGTTTCTACAGTTGGTAGTAAAATTGGTAGTTTAGCTGGTGGTGGCGTGTTCAAAAAAATTATTTAATGGGTCCCACGCTACAGGGTTAGAACGAGTGCCTTACGATGGCTATGTAGCAGAATTGCATAAAGATGAAACCGTACTAACAGCTCAACAATCATCTGCTTTGCGAAGTGCAGGGATGCTGACTCAAAATTCTGATGGCACACCAGAGCTGAACATGGGAGGCGGAGGAGCAACCCAACAAGCACCAAATGCAGGCGGTGGAGGTCATCAAATTATTTTCAATATTTCTGGTGAAAATCCAATAGATATAGCACAAAAAGTACGTGAAATTCTAAGTGATGTACTAGGAGAGGAATTACAAATTACGTAGGTGGTGATAGGAATGCCATACATTAAAGATGTATTAATTGATGTAATTACAAAGGTGTCAATGCCTGAATCATCTACTACTACAGATCATGCACTTGAAGATGGTGAACAGATTACGGACCATGTAAAAAGTAATCCTATCACCATCTCATTGACAGGCATTATTCTTGATGACACAGAAGAAAAAGTCTTGAAGCTCCGGGAATACCGCGAAAAAGGTGAAATCATTGATTATGATTATATGACAGCTCTAAAACATGTAGTTATTACTGATTTTAGCCGTGATTATTCTGCTGAAATTAAAGATGGCTATGCTTTTACAATGACATTAAAGCAAATAAAAGTAGCTAAGGTTGCTAAATTTGTTAGTGTATCAGTGCCAGTAAAAAAAACAAACCAAACCTGTTGCAAAAAAAAGGTCGCCAACAAACGAAAAAGACACCTAAATCTACATCGAAATCAAGCAAAAAGAAATATACTACGCCACCGAAAAATAAATCGTCTAAAAAGGAGGGGCGTAAGTGAACGAGTATATTGAGTATATCGACATTGATAAAAATGAAATTCCATACTCTTTTGAAATTGAATTAGCAGGAGAAATTTTTGAGTTAGAAGTAAATTACAATCAAGCTCATGATTTTTTTACTGTTGATTTATTCAAAGATGATGGTGTGCTAGTGATTGGTGAAAAGTTAATTCTTAATCGACCATTATTTCGAAACCATGTAAATATTGAGTTACCAAAAGTGCAAATTATACCGAAAGACCGAGCTAATTCAGCGACTCGTATTACATACGAAAATCTGAATGAGACGGTCTTTTTATATGTAGGTGAAACAGATGAGTAATTTATACATGCGTAAAACTACATTTTTAGTAGGTGGGAGAGAAATTACGGATCCATTAACTATCAAATTTAGCGTGCCATTCGGGGACGATGAAAAGGTAGATACGATAGATATTCAAGTATATAACTTGAAAGACGATACGATAAACGCCATAGCTACCAATCAAGTAGCTATTTTAAGTGCTGGATATGTAGATGAGAGTGGTGTTATTTTTAGTGGCACACTTAAGAAAAAAAGAAACTAAGTGGGAAGGGCTAGACAAAGTCACAACGTTTAAGTGTATTGATTGCTCTTTAGACTACACAAAAACTGTCATCAAACGGACCTATGGCCGCAATACAACTGCATCTTTAATTTTGCGAGAGTTAGCACGTGATGCAGGGCTTGCAATTGGTGATATTGATTTACCTGTTGATTTTATTTATCGCTCAGGCAAAGCACTCAATGGCAAAATTAAGTTTCTTGTTTCTGAAATTGCAAAGGATTGTGAGGCAAAGCTACACATTAATAAAGGGCGTATCTATGTGCGAGATCGTGTCAAAGGAGATAACTTAGGACTCGATATTTCCAAAGAAACAGGCTTAATTGATGAACCAGAGGAAGTTGAGGAGGAAGTCAAGGACGAAAAAGGTTCTAAGTTAAAAAATGACAAGAAGAAAATCAAGGGTTACAAAATCAAAGTGTTACTAAACCATCGTATTACAACAGATGTCATTATTAAACTTACATCTCGTAAAGTAAGCGGTGTTTTTCGAGTTTCTAAAGGCGAACATAAGGGCGACACATCCGGCCAAGAATACTACACAGAATGTGAGGTGGTGCCAGTATGACAAAAACATCAATGACAGAATTCGTTAGTGAAAATATAGAGGAAAATTTGATGAATATGAATACATGTCTTATTTGCAGAGTGCTTGAAGTAGATATGAATCTTTATAAAGCTGATGTATTGCCATTACATGATCCAGGGGCCACACCGATTTTAGATGTTCCAATGGCATTTCATCAAACAGAGCAGTTTGTCATTCAAGTTCCTTATAAAAAAAGGTGATATTGTGTTAGTTATCTGTTCACAGGCGGATATTGACCCTCTAATGTTTGGCGGAGGAAAGGCTGCAAGCAGGTCATTTAGTGCCAATGATGCATTAATAGTTGGTGGCGTTCATTATTTCACAAAACCACTGCAAAATGAGCATCCAGATGACCTTTTGCTCTCGGATAAAATTTATAAAAATAAAATTCGTATTACTCCAACAGGTGAAATATTCATGGAGTCAGAAGAAAATATCAATATCATTTCTAAAAAAAGATGTTGTTATAGAATGTAAAAATCTTTGGCTTAACTAGGGAGGTAATTCTATGGGAGCAGCAATCCGAAAAGGCGATGTATGCAAAGGTCATGGCTGTTTCGTACCTCGTCCAAATGACGAGGGCAGTCACAATGTGTTTATTAACGGCATACCTGCTCATCGGGTAGGTGACCATTGGATGACACATTGTTGCGGCGCAATATGTCATGATTCGGTTGCAGCAACAGGTAGCCCCAACGTATTCGTTAATAAAAAGCAATTGTGCCGTGTGGATGATTTAACAGAGTGTGGCTCATCTATGGGCAAGACACACAGCCCAAACGTTTTTGTTAATGATAGAAGGTGATAGGATGCATACATTTAAGTATAACGATGACGGCGATTGGGTATTTAACGAACTGGTACATGGGGATGAGCAGCTCATACAAAATTTAAAGCAACTGTTGCGCACAACGGTTGGTGAATGGATGTTCAATGATAATCATGGCTTCCGTAGAGCAGTCATTGAGCAAAAGATACCCAATAAAAAGCAAACAGTTCAAGCTATGCACGATTGCTTGTATCAAGAGCCACGTGTAGCCGAGGTTCTTAGTGTGGAGTATGATTTCAACCGTATTAAACGTCATCTAACAATTAATTTCAGAGCACGTACACAGAAGGGCATGAGATAGGAGGGGAGGCTATTGTTAACCAAGTCGGGGTTTAAACGACAACGTACTGCAGACTATTTGCCAATAATTGAAGAGCAAGCAAGGGATTTATATGGCGAGGATGCCGATTTATCAGATCGTACACCTGTTGGTAAAATGATTCATTTGCAGGCCCAACAAAGGGCGGAAGATAACGAGCAGCTTGAAATGGTCTACAATGCTCGCTTTGTCGATACTTCGGAAGGAGCAACGCTAGAGGCTAATGTCAAACGTGCCTTACTTACTCGCAAGCGGTGGATTAAAGCAACTGGTGAGGTCATCATCAATCTAGATAAAGGTGCAAAGATCAATATAGGTGATTTGTTTCGGACGAAATACAACGTGTATTTTAAAGCTTTAGAGGCTATAGACGCGGCGGAAGATGGAAACTATCGAGTAGACGTTGAAGCCCTTGAATATGGCGCAATAGGCAATGTAGAACCAGGAGATATAAGTATAATTGTGAACCCACAAAGCGGCATCAATTCGGTAACGAATCCAGATGCTTTTTTTTAATGGTCAAGATGAAGAAATAGACGCAGAATTGCAGGATCGTTACTATGCATCGCTTGGAAAAGTTGGTGCTCGGCGTGTAGAATCCATCGAAGCAAATGTACTTGATGAAGTGGAAGGGGTACGAGCTGCTATTGCAATTGAAAATGACACAAATGTTGTGGATGCAGAAGGACGCCCCCCTCACTCGGTTGAAACGGTTGTGCTCGGTGGTTTAGATGAAGATATTGCAATGGCAATCTTTAAGAAAAAAAGGTGGCGGTATTCGTGCGTATGGCTCTACTGTATATACTTTTACTGATAACAGAGGTATTGTGCATGAAATTGGCTTTACCCGTGCCACAACAGTTCCTATTTATGTAAGGGTATATGTAAAGAAAAGCGGTCAATACCCTTTAAACGGTGATAATTTGGTCATTGGTCAAGTAGTCAAATACATTGGTGGTACATACGATAGCGTATTGCATCATGGTGTAGGTATGAGTAAAGATGTCGTTTGTACAAAAGCCGAGGCCCGTGTGTTATCTATAGATGGAGTTGAGGATGTTCGTGTTGAGTTTTCAGTAGATGATATTACTTATGAGCCAAATAATGTCGCCATTGCATTTCCAGAAGTTGCAGAAACGGACGAATCTAAAATCGAGGTGTTGAACCTTGCCTAATCAACGATTACAAACTTTATTAGACCGTATGCCTCGTCAATATCCAAAAAAATGAAGAAAGTAATAACTATAAGCTTCTAAAAATTATTGCTGAAAATGGTGTGGAAAATTTAGCGATACAACAAACCATTTTAAAGTATTGGGATGTGGACCAATCAGAAGGATACGGATTAGATCGACTAGGCAAAGATGAGGGTATTTCTCGCGGTGGTTGGGATGATGATGAATATCGCAAAATGATTAAAATTCAGTGCATCCTTAATCTGTCCGAGGGTGATATAGACACAATGAATCAGATTATGGATGCCTATATGGGCAATGATTTCATTGGCTTTGAGGAAGGGTGGAGAGAGTTTGATCCAGCCACACTGTTACTCAATATTCGTGCTTCTGCTAAAACTATTCCGGATAGCTTAATTAAACGTATTAAGACTGCAGGTGTGGGAATCTACATCTTTTTGAATGAACTTAACGAATTTATTTTATTATATGCTGGCACATATGCATGGCAGATAAATTATAAAATTTGCAGTCGCTTTAAAACAGCACCAACGCATGGAGCATTAGGAAAAGAAATTATCAATGTTATTGATGGCATTTACGGCTTTAAAACAAATAGTCGTATTTGTGGTCGATTTAGGGCAGGGGGTACAAGTCAATGAATGAGATACAACCATTGATGCTTGAGCTAGTACAACAATACTTAAGTGACATGGTAGCAGGCGCAAAAGTAACCATTGATGGTGTTGTCCATGATAAAGAAATCTATCATACGAGTACAAAATATGGCTTACGAAAGTATGTCAAATTATCAATGGAACAAGGCTTGGTGACTCGTGCGGCATTAGTTGATAGCCATGGACGTGAGTTGTATGTAAAAACCATGAACTATCAAAAAGGGGTACAGGGGTATGTGATTGCATTTCCTCTACAACTCGAAGCGAAGGAAGTGAAAGTAAATGCGTAATCTAATGAATGGTGAAATACCATTAAATTTTAAGAAAAATCCTTATGATCGTACACAATGGCATGATGATGTAACGGACCCAGTAACAGGTGAGGTCATTGAGGATGGTACACCGTACATGTCAGAGTTTGCGAATAATTTTGAGTGGGGAATCTATAATGCCTATCGCTTTTTAATTGAAATATATCGACAGATGGAGCGTATGCGTGTGCAGTTGGAACTTGACGGCCGCGTACCAGGTAACAGCGGAACCTTCGCAGACGTGTTAGATGGCAGTACCAATAAAATCGTACTGGATAAAACACTTACTGATATAGTAGAGCCTGTGGTCATTGGGACTACCATTTTAAAGGTTGCAAGTGTAGAAGGATTTACACCTTTTTCACAAGTAACTATTTTTGATGATCTGCATAGCGAAAATGTCATTATCACATCGATTGGAACCACTACCATAACTGTACAAGCTCTACAGCAAAATTACAAAAAAAGGTGCAAAGGTAGCTCGTAGTAATGTAGCAATTGATACAACGTTGTCAGAGATGGGTATCGGAGATTGGCAGACCTACAACGTAGAGTTAGTGGAGGTGGTGTAAATGGCGCTACATTATTGGCAAAAGTTTAAAGCTGAAATATTAAAACCAGAAGTCACTAGAACTTATATTGGAAGAGAAGCAACACCATACACTGTTGTTGGGATGAGTTCGTATAAGGTATCAGTTCATTTAGGGCAACATCGTGTTGAACTTGATGGTCACTATTTATCTTCCAGAGATACAACAACAGAACCCATCTATACCACTTTAACAACTGAAAATAATGCAATTGTACGAGAATACCGATATCAAGGATACGCTCCTGAAAATGGATATTCAGCCTATGATGTTTATAGGATTTCAGTTGATCCAACTATACGTTATTTTAAAGGGGCATTAATTGAGACTATCCAAGCTGACTACTCAGCTTATACTGATAATGCTAGGAATGCCGATGGATATTGGTATGTAAGAGGAGCAAAAGTAAACACAGCGCCTAATTATACTCAAATTCCAACGCAATCTACTAAAAAAAGATATACCTATTACAATTAATCTAACCAATTATTTTAGTGATCCACAGGGGGATGCATTGACATTTACTGCATCGTCAGGCAATCCAAGTGTAGCGATAGCTAGTGTGGCGGGCAATACATTGACGCTTACTGGTAAAGATATTGGCAGCACATGGATTACAGTTAATGCAAGTGATGGTGAGTTTACTACTTCACAAGGCTTTGCATTAAATGTAACTAATACAGCTCCAACGGTATCTGTAACCTCGCCAAGTGCAAATGTAACGCTCTACGAAAATGATGTTTTTAACATTGCTGGGTCTGCATCTGATGTAAATGCCAATCAATCGGTAACAATATACGCCCAGGTTAATCTTGAACAACGTATTGTACTAGGAATTGGCTTGAGTAATGCTGCTATTCCATTTAACAAACAATTGAAATTTAAGGGTGGAAAACTGTACGATGGCGAAACAGCTATCACAAGTAGCCTTATCGATGGCGTACCACATACACTTAAAATATGGGCGCAGGATAGTGATGGTGGTCAATCTACAATAGCAGAGCGTACATTTTATGTTGTGCCAAACAGACCACCTGTTTTAACCGTTGATACTGTACAACCAAGTGGCATTATTAATACTGATAAATTTGCAATATCAGGTACAGCTAGCGATCCAGACGACAATGATATGACAGCTTCTTATCGGTTAAACGGAAACAATAGTATAGCGTTAGAAATCATTGATGGTAAATGGGCTTTTGATATTACTTTGGCACAGTTAGTAGTAGGGCAAAATACAATTGTTATAGAGCTAATAGATAGTTACGATTTTAAGGTTTCTAAAACCATCAAATTAAATAAAAATGGAGTGAAAACGCCTATTTTGCAATCAGTAGCGAGGTATAAAATTTCTCCTCCGAAGGGTTCAGCAAAGGGCGTTTTATTGTGGATTCAGCGCGATGAGGCACTTGATTTGACCGTTGATTTATCTATGACACTTAAAGGTGAACAAGAATCCTATGTACCACTCATAGCTACGCATACAGTACCAGTGTATGAAGGTGTCGTAGAGGATGAGTTTTACTATGAAACTCAGGAGCCGAAGGATAATATCATTCTCAAACTAACTACTTCAAGAGATAACATCAACGTCAATAATAAAATCTATTTAATTATGGGGGTGCTTGAATAATGTTGAGACGAAAAAGATTGCCGGATGGTACGTTTGGTGAACTTGAAAAGGTAGGCACCATCCCCACAACGGATGAACAGGTTAAATCACTAGGAGAGCAGTTAGCCCAAGAGAAAATGAAAAATATTCAAAAGGACATTCTTATTAACAATCTTGGTACACAACTAACCCAATTAAAGCTTGATGTTATCAAAATGAAAGGCGGTGGAGACTGATGAATTTTTGGCAAATTGCTTTTATCTCGAGGTGGGTAACAGCAGAGCAATTACGTATTGCTGTAAAAACCGATACTAATCCTTTCGGTGAAATCACTCCGGAGCAGTATAAAGAAATCACAAAGGAAGATTTTGAAACTCATGTAGAAGCTTAATTCACAAACGTTTGGGAATTTGCCTTCTACATTATATTGAGAGGGCTATTTTTATTAAGTAGGTGAGAACATTGGATGGAAAAATGAATGAATTTCAGCAAGCTGTATCTATCGCCGATCATGAGAGACGAATTGATGAGCTTGAAAAGGATATGAAGGCAGTTAAACCAATTGTTTATGACACTGCTTCGAGTGTTAAACAAATAGAGAAATCAGTGGAGAAAATGGAAAAGAATAGCGACAAAATCAAAGGTTATTTTTTTGGCCGCAGCAATAAGTGGCGTTGTAGGCATTGTATTTATTGCATTACAAAATTCGATTTTTGGAGGATAACATTATGAAAATCAATTGGAAAGTACGTTTAAAACACAAGCCATTTTTAGTGGCAGCATTTGCATTAATACTATTATTGGTGCAGCAAATTGGATCATTAATTGGCTATGACACAACAATTTATAATGAGCGAGTAACAGAGTTATTTAACACTGTGCTCGCTTTTTTTAGTGCTGATTGGAGTGGTTATTGACCCAACAACAGAAGGCACTAATGACAGCTCTCAGGCATTAAAATACGACAAACCAAAGGATGATGTTAAATGAGCTCAAGCGTAACAACTACATGTCGGGATCTTTCAGAGTTATTACCTGCAGCACAAACAGCCTGCAGACTTTTGTTTCAGGAGTGTTTTAAAGTAGGCATTAAAAATATCTTTATTACAGAGACTTATCGCTCACAGGAACGACAAAATTATCTTTATGCTCAGGGTCGTACAAGACCTGGGCAAATTGTTACCTGGACACTTTCCAGCAATCATAAATCTCGTCTAGCTTGGGATATTGCCGTAGGTCCTCCACAGTCTTTATATGATGTAACGACACTTACTCGAGTAGGAGCTATTGCACGTAAGTTAGGTATTACGTGGGGCGGTGATTGGATTGGTAGTATTGACCGACCACATTTTGAAGTTAAATCATCTTGGAAAATGCCTGCAGGTTATAAGCTAGAGGGCAAATTGAACGTGCCTACTAATAGCAAAGGACAAGTACAACTAATCGTAGAGGATAAAAAGGAGGTAATTAAAATGGCTCAAACATGGAACCCTGGTTCACCAGCTATGAAAACTGAAACAGAGAACTTTATTGCACAGGCGGTTAAAGATGGTATTATTCAGGAATCGCACTTAAAGGATTTACAGAATGGTACAATGACGACTGATCGTTTAATTGGGTTGTATATTACAATTCAGCAAAGACGATGCAAATAATAGCTGTTTAACTTTAAAGACCAGGTAATCACAAAAATTTGTGAGCCTGGTCTTTTTTTATTTAATTAGTTAGCACCAGATCTTTCGATTGCCTCTTTAATCGCTTGTACTCGTAAACCCTCGTATTCAAAGATTTCAGCGCCCCATACTGTTTCGTTCCAGTCTTCTTTTGTGAAAATAACTACGCAATTTTCATTATCTTCAACCCACACACGAGGTGCACCTCCGATATTACAGTTCGAATTAAATATTACATCATTTTCGTGTGTGAATATAAAAGGCTGTGCATCACTTTTCATTGATAAAATATTTTCAAAAGTTTGATGTAATTCTTGTGCTTTTTTTGAAATTCCCATTAAAACAACATCCTCATAAAATTTATTAAGTAATTCAGCGTTTTTGAGTGTGATGTTATCTAACGATGCTTCACCTTTAAAAATCCTATATACAGTATTTTGTGGTATACCAGTAGCTTTGGAAACTTGAAGAGCTGGGACGCTGCTCTCGATTAGTTTAATAATATTTTTCCTCATTTGTAGACCTCGCAATAATTTAGTGGTGTTTGATTGTCTTTTCACTGAATTTTCCATTCACATCAATTGTACGAATATATTCTACTAAACCATTTTTAGTCGGACGCACATCGTGCTCTAATACATATATGCCATTTTCGCTTTGTTTTGCTTTCTCAATATACAGAGCGATATTTTTTTTCGGTTTCCATTTTCGCTTTTTCGGAAATTTCTTTATCTGCAATATCTCTGAAAATTTTTGCTGTATCACTTGCGATTAATCCTGATTTAGCCGAAATACCAATTTGCTTTAAGAACTCACTTGCATTTTCAAAACTATAACAATATGTGTTTTTTTAAATACGAAGCTATAGCAACTGTAGTTATACCATTTGCTGAACATTCCACTTTGTTACCACCTAAATGTTTTACAAATACTTCAACACCATTTTTAACAAATGTAGCTGTAGCAATTTTCATGTTTCTAATCTCCTTCCATGCGATTGAAAGAGATGAAGCTAAGTATTCACGCACTTTTCCGCCGAACTTAGAAGCACCTTGTTTAGCTAATATCCACGCACGTTTCATCACTTGTTTCATCATCTCAATCGCTCCTTTTGTTTTACCGTTATCGGTAACTTTATGTTTATTATATTACCGTTATCGGTAAAAGTAAAGTGGTTTAATAAAAAAATGTGCATAACAAAAAAAGAGCAGATAGCCATTACAGCTATCTACTCATTTTCCACGTAGTTAATTAAATTTACAAATATTAAGTAATTCACATTCCACTTAGTTACAAATTGAATATAACATACATATTATCAAGAAACAAGACCGTGTAGCATACTGCCTTGCAGTATATAAAAAAATGACCTTGTAATAATAAAAAATTTATGAATTCAGGCATTTTTTTATTGCTAATTACAGAACATTTGTTCTATAATATGTACAAACGAATGTTCTTACTTTGAGGAGGCGTAAAGATGGCAACTAAAACAAAAACACCAGCAAAGAAAAAGGAACCAAAGCACTTAGACAGAGACGAGTTTGATTTAGAAGAAATCGCATACGCATTAACTGAGGCAATGAATGAATCAAAGTACAAAGCTTTTTCAGTTTACAGAAAGGAACAACCACTCTTGGGTATAGTCACAAAAATGGATGCAAACACTAAATTAATTCATATCAAAGATAAATATAGGATTGTCCATAAGGTACATTTCTTAGATATTTTAAGTATTTCTGATGTTGATTAGTGGAGAGTGATTTGTGATGTTAAAAGACCGTGGCAATATGAAATGGACAGCAATGATGCTTCCAGAACATCTTGAAAAGATTAGAGAATGGAAACAAGAGCAATTTTATGATAAAAAGCGTGATTTGACCGATTGGGAACTAGAAGAAATTGAACAAACAATACAAAGAGCATTCAAATTACGAAAACTGGTTACACTTACATTGTGGCATAATCATAATTTTCATGACGAAACTGGATTAGTTACAGGAATGGACCAGCTCAAGAAGGAAATGTTATTAGACACTGATATAGCCATAAAACGTATTTTGTTTGATGATGTTCAAAGTGCAAAGCTATTAGACGTTGACGAATAAATAAAGAAAAGTCACTAGTTTGAATAACGAGTGACTTTCTTCTATTTCAATGAGAACGAATTGCCTTTTTAAAATATATGTAGTACACCTGCCAGTTTATATTTGATGATACTTGTAAAATCATTTATGTGTACCCAACGTTGATATAGCAAGGTTTTGGGCATGTCCCCCAGTAAAAAAAATAAACATGACAGCATTTTGGACCCTAGATTTTAATCATTCCCCCAGCATGTCCCCCAAAAGTTTGAAGAGAATTGACATCTTTTGACGATTAAGAAAACTAAAAAAAGCCCTCAAACCGTTGATAAAACAGGATTGAGGGCTTTTGATTGATTCGGTCTGATAACCAAGAATATTAACGAGAGTAGAACTCTACGATGAATGCTTCGTTGATTTCAGCTGATAATTCAGAACGTTCTGGAAGGCGAGTGAATGTACCTTCTTTTTTTGTCAGCATCAAAAGTTAAGTAATCAGGTACGAAGTTGTTTACTTCGATTGCTTCTGTTACTACAGCAAGGTTTTGAGATTTTTCACGAAGAGAAATCGATTGACCTGGTTTTACGCTGTATGATGGGATATCAACGCGTTTGCCATCTACTAAGATGTGACCGTGGTTTACTAATTGACGTGCACCACGACGAGTGCGAGATAAACCTAAACGGTAAACAAGGTTATCAAGGCGAGTTTCAAGAAGGATCATGAAGTTTTCACCGTGTACACCTTTCATTTTACCAGCGCGGTTAAATAGAGTACGGAATTGACGTTCGTTCATGCCATACATGTGACGAAGTTTTTGCTTCTCTTGAAGTTGTAAACCGTATTCAGATAATTTTTTTTACGTTGGTTAGGACCGTGTTGACCTGGTGCGTAAGGGCGTTTTTCGATTTCTTTACCTGTACCGCTTAGTGAGATACCAAGACGACGTGATAATTTCCAAGATGGACCTGTATAACGAGACATAATGTTGTCTCCTCCTTTAAATTTGGTTTTTTTGTTGTAAAACAAAAACCAGTAGTACCCATTCCTATATGCATTTTATTTTCATGTACTTTCGCCTATGCAGCCGTTAGGTTACACAATACACCATCTATTTTGTTGTTATGTGAACTAAGAAGTTATACACCACTTAATAGAGGAATAAAATACAGGTATAAGCTTATACCACTGCTGCGTTTATTTTACACAACCTACATTGTAACTGCTATTGGCATTGACGTCAATTATTAGACAAACTATTTTTAAAGTGGTCATATAGTAGAAAATTCCTCTCTATACATTTTACACTATCCCAAAATAGTTAAAGATACGGTGAGAAATGTAAAATGTAAAAGTAAAACAGAATTACATAGTCAAAATGACACAAATTATGTATAATATATTATAAGTTAATAGTAATTGATTTGGACGTTATATAGAAAAGGTGATTTCATGACAGACCATTTACAAACGCTAAAATATATAAAATCAGATGTTTTGAGCTTTTGGGTGAGTTCGAAGGAAGAACAAGCCGGTTTTAATGAGTACTTTTATCCATTAAAACAGTGTCTAAAGAAGCACTTGCAAATTGCTAATGCAGCTTTTCTCAGTTTCGAGGGTAATTCCTTAATACCAGTCGAAGAAATGGCTGCTTTGACGATTGAAACAAAACTAAATGCTGTGTCATGGTTAATGATTGAAGCTAGCTTTTATCAACAAAAAGTGGTGAAAATTCCTTATATATTAAAAGAAAAAGAAGCCTATGCGATGATGACAGATATGGTGCTTTTTCAAGCAGATGGCAAAAATCCAATTGGGGTGTTACTCGTTGAGGCAACAGATGCTTGGACAGACTTTATGTCCTCGGATTACGGGGATGAATGTGTGGAAACGCTTACGAAGGTTTTACAGATGATTAGAGAGAATCTAGAAGTAAAAGTGAATGAAGATCAGTATAGAAAATTATATAATATGACTGATTTGTTTCATTCCACGATGGATATTGATTTAATTTTGGAAAATGTCTTGAAGAATATTAAGGATAATTTCCCGGAATTTAATGTAGAGCTTATTTTATCGAATGATCAGGACCGCCATACGACTATCGAGATTAAGCTTTTTGATTATTTATCTGAAAGGCCAGCAACGATTGAGGCTTTTGTATCAGGAGAATTGACAACGGAACTTGCAGGCGATTTGAATTGTCGATTATTGAATGCTCCTATAAAAGGGAGACAAGCAATTTATGGCATATTACAAGTAAGTGCACCTACAACATATCTTTTTTTCAACGACCGAAAAGGATTTTGTGCGTATGCTAGCACAGGCATCAGGAAATGCACTCGAAAATGCAAAATTATATCATCAATCGCACCGCCTCGTAAGTGACTTACAACTCATCAATGAAACATCACATCGATTAAACATGAGGATTGACATTCATGAAATGTTACTTTTCCTACAAAAACAGTTAATGAAATCTTTTCAGCCAATGGAAGTCTGTTTTGCATTTAAAAATAATGAAACCTTTGAAGTGACTGGCGCTAGTACAGCATTATTTAACTCACAAGAGGGTATAACATATATCAAACATGTTGAACAACATTTTGAGCATACCAATGATCCACTATTTATTGCTGATTTCAGCAGATTAACCCCTAGTCAAACTGAATATCGATCAATTATGGCAATCCCAATTTTAATGGAGGAAAAAAATAAATGGCTTTAGTATTGTATTACACAAAGAGCCTTATTTCTTTTCATTTGATAGCTTTAAATTAATGCAATCTTTAATTCATCATTCGTCTTTAGCAATTGCAAACTCAATTTTACGAAATCAACTTCAAGAAATGGTAGATTTGGATCATCTAACAAAATTATATGCAAGAAGTTATTTAGATCAGTATGTTGAAAAATCGCTTAAGAACGATAAATCCGGAATGTTCTTGCTGATTGATATTGATAACTTCAAACGTGTTAATGATACGTACGGTCATCAAATTGGTGATAAGATTCTTATACAAATTGCGGTACAATTAAAAGAAACAATTGGCACGCGAGGTATTTGTGCGCGCTGGGGTGGAGAAGAAATGTCCGTTTATGTGCCAAATATTAATGAAAAAGACGCCATAGAATTGGCAGCAACAATTGTTGCAGTCATTCCCAAAGCTACAGATCCGAAAGTGACTATTTCGGCAGGTCTTATTACTTGGGATGAACAATATCGCCCTGCGTTTCAATCTGTATTTTTACATGCTGATACTGCATTATATCAAGCAAAAAAAATAGTGGTAAAAATCGTTTCTGTATTCATGACCGCGAATCCGTAAAAACCAATGTTTAAATGGAATAACACACAGCATCCTTTCTATATAAATGAATTGCCCTGAAATGACAATTGTTAAACCATTTCAGGGCAATTTTTATTTTGATTTCAGTAAATCTTTACTGTGTGAAAGCCACAAATATTTTTGTACCGAGAGTGAAGCGTCAGGTACAGTAAATTCATTGTAATAGAGGAACTCAACTAAAATCCTCACATCCTATAAAAACGCCTGAGTGACATCCATCGTGGTAGCCTAAAGCCCCCGATGAGTCACAAATTTTGAATAGGAGCTTTTATAAAAAAAATCTGGACATACTTACGCTGGAGTGTAATTAATGCTTTTTATAAATGTAGAAGTAGCGTATGGACGAATAACTCTAATCCGTCTTGATCATCTTTTGAAAATCGATTAACAATTGGACTGTCGATGTCAAGAACACCTATCACTTCTCCGCTTTTTATTAAAGGGATAACGATTTCTGATTGTGATGCCGCATCACAGGCAATATGTCCTGGAAATTCATGTACATCTTTAACAACGATTGTTTCCTTTCGAGCTACAGCTGTTCCGCAAACACCGCGCCCAGTAGGAATTCTAACGCAGGCAGGTAAGCCTTGGAATGGACCCAGCACTAACTCGTCTCCTTGTAAGATATAAAAACCAACCCAGTTAATGTTTGTTAAAAATTGATTCAATAATGCAGAGGCGTTGCTTAAATTGGCAATGCGATCTGTTTCTCCTGTAAGTAGGGCATCCAATTGTTTAGTCAATGAATGATATTGTTCAGCGATAGGGCCATCATAATGAATTTTCGTAAACATACTAGCACCTCGTTTAAAAGTTATTTATTTTGGAAATATAACATGGTAGTGTTGATGTAAATCACTGGCACTGTGCGCATCTGAACCAAAAACAGCAGGCAATCCTATAGATTTACTATATTCAATAAAGGCAAATGGTGGATAAGGTTCCTGACAATGTGCTTTACTTAAACCAGCACTATTTACATCTAGCTCATAGCCATCTAGCTTCATACAATCTAAAACTTCTCGAATCCTCTCAGTGTCATCAACTTTTACTTTATGTGCTAGCTGAAACTTGTGAACAAGTGAGGGGTGTCCGATACGTTTAGGCTTATATTTTCCTAAATCTGCTTTAATGGATTGTAGAACCGTATCATAATATAAATGATAAACCTGTTCAACAGAGCCTACTTTTTTTAGAAAAATCGATAAAGCTTTCTGGAGAATAATCGATACATTCAAATGTATTTTGCCATGATAAAAAGTGGACTGATAAAATAGAGTCATTTAAATAATGTCCATATGTATCCAAAAATTCACGTGTTTCTTGTTCAAAGCCATGAATGTAGTCAACCTCTAATCCAATATGAATACGAATGTCTCGTGCATATCGCTTTTGCAGGCACTGCAGATCGTTAAGATAAGACATTAGAAATTCTGGATTCATACCACTATCTTGTTCTGGTGTAGGGTCAATAAAACCTGTTGGTAAAGGCGCATGCTCTGTAAACGTAATATCAGTGAAGCAATTAGCAATTGCTTTCTCAATATATTGCTTAAATGTATCAGTAGTACCATGTGGACAATAAGGACTATGAATGTGTCCGTCTCGTTTCATTAAATTACCACTCCCTGTGTTTTTAATCAATCAAGATTAAAGCCCCCAGCAGATGTTAAGGATTTTGAAGAGAAGCTTTTCAAGCGAGCTCGAAAAAAATCCGAACGTTATTAATACTATGGCGTAAATTGATTATACCTGAGCGTTGTCATACACTTTTCCGAAAAACGCTTAAATTTTAGTACAAAAGGCGAAAACATAGTATATAATAAATACAACTAGCCAATTCGTTTATTGTAGAATAGGAGGCTTACGATGGAGTATATCATCATTCCGGTTGTCCTACTATTAATTTTAGCTATAGTGGGATTTATGATGCGACGAAAACATACAACAATCATTGCAAAGCTTGAAAATGAAAAATTACAAATACAAAATAACCCCATAAACGAGGAAATTTCCAAAGTAAAATCTTTGAATATGAACGGTGAAACAGAAGAGATGTTTGAACGATGGCGTAATAGCTGGGATGAAGTCATCGATGTACATATGACAAAAATTGATTCGCTGTTATTTGATGCAGAGGACCAAATAAATAGACTGCGTTTTAAAAAAAGCAACACTCATTGAACGTGAGATAGAGGATTATATTCAAAAGTGTGAACAGGATAAAGATAAAATTTTAGAAGAATTAAATGAATTAATTGGCAGCGAAGAAAAAAACCGTATAGAAATTGAACAATTAAAAGAATATTATCGCTCTGCGCGTAAAACCTTGTTAGCCCATCAACATTCATTTGGTGTAGCTTTACCAGCATTAGAAAATAGACTGGAGACATTCGTTCAAAAGTTTGATGAATTTGATGTACTGACAAGCGAAGGGAATTATTTGCAGGCAAGGGAGATTGTAATTAGCCTAAACCATGAATCGCAACAAACATTTGACTATATCAATGATGTACCAACGATTTTAACAGAGCTGCAAGTAAAGCTACCTGGAGCTGTACAGGAATTGCGTAGTGGTCAGCGTGAAATGGAGGACCAATCCTATTATTTACAGCATTTGGAGCTAACAGAGGCACTAAATAAGTTTGAAGAAGAATTTAAAACATTAAAAAACGAGTTAGCGGAGCTTAATTTGACAGATGTTAAGCCGCGTGTTGCTGAAATAAATGAAGAAATTGATCGATTCTACGATTTACTGGAAAAAGAGGTTATCGCTAAAAACTATGTTGACCAAAATTGTGATCGCTTACTAAGTTCAATTACCAATGTTATTACATCAACAAGATTGGTTAGTGATGAAGCAACTTATGTGCAACAAAGCTATCATTTAAATGAAAAAGATGCTGAGATTCCAAAAGCGGCTTTAAAGCAATTAGAGGCATTACAGCGACGTTATGAGTTACTAGCAATGCGTGTGAAAGAGGAGAAGTCTGCTTACTCAAGCTTGCAGGAGGAATTAATTGAAATTAGTGAAGAGCTTGAACGGATTCATGAGGAACAAGGGCATTTATCAAATACGATGAAAAAAACTTCGTATAGATGAGAATAAGGCACGTACACAAGTAGAAAGCCTAAAGAAAGCATTGCAAGAGACAGATCGACTTTTAAATAAGGCCAATATTCCTGGTATACCAGATGAAATGGATGCGCGTTTAGATGAGGCGGCAGAGCATATCTATGTAGTGATGCAAAGCTTGCAAGAAGTACCTCTTAATATGGGAACAGTACATAATAATTTAACGGCTGCTACCCTTTGTGTGGAGGATGTAAAAGAAAAGGCGAATGAATTGATAGAAAATGTAATGCTAATTGAACGGATTATTCAGTATGGAAATCGTCATCGTGTAACAAATCCAAAATTGAATGCTCGTTTAAAAGAAGCTGAAGTAGCTTTTCATCAATTCCGTTATTCCAAAGCACTAGAAGAGGCTGGAACGGCAGTTGAAGAAATGGAGCCAGGCGCTTTAAAACGAATTCAAGAGCTCGTTGCAGAGGAATTCATGTCGAGATAGTTAAGACACAGCCATATAAGAAATTTCATCTGCTGTCTAAAAAGTATACGAATACTTTTTAGACAGCTTTGTTTTTGAAATCAGATGGATACGCTGGATAGAACTTCGAAATGAAGGAGTGGGGAAATTGCCATTTTTTTATTAGGGAAATGACTAAAAGCTATGCGACTGATATTGTAAGTTGGAAATATGAAATTCCATATGATTTTTATAATAACGAACATTCTGAGCAATCAATAAAAGAGATACTTGATAATCCATATTATTCAATTGTTAACGACAAAGATGAACTTGTCGGTTTTTTTTGCACAGGAGCATCTGCACAAGTTCCTAAAGGGCATGACTATGGGGCATATCTAAACGAATGTATTGATGTAGGTATCGGGATGAAGCCTGAATTAACAGGGAAAGGTTTTGGTACGGAATTTTTTTACATTTATCCTAAATCAAATACAACAAAATAATCAGTACCCTCTCCGCTTAACAGTTGCTAAATTAATACGAGAGCTATTCATCTTTACGAAAAATTAGGCTTTAAAAAAAAGCATGGAATTCACAGCAACAAGCGCATTTATAACAATGTTGAAAAAATGAATGTATCGTTTATTTTGGGCGTTTCCAGGAAGTAAAAGCCTGACGGATATCACATGAAGAGGGATTTTACAAGCAAGCTCGAAAAAAATCGGGAAGCAATTATGCTAAGGCGTAATTGATGGAATTAATTTTTCCCACTAAAATAGTTACCATTCTATGAAGGATGGTTTTTCGCCATAAAAGTAAATAAATGAGTAACTAAATTAGAATAATCGTTAAAGTTAGTAGTCAATTGTTCAAGATTGCGTTATGATAAATACCGTTAAATCAACGTTTTGAAAGTGTGTGAATTTTAATGGAAGTAAAAACAATTTATTTAGATAATAGTGCAACCACAAAGCCTTTAAAAGAGGTCATGCAAGCATTTATGGTAGTGAATGAGCAGTATTATGCCAATCCAGCTTCCATACATGCAATGGGTGTTGAAGCAAACAACTTATTAATGCGTGCACGTGAGCAAGTAGCAGATATTTTGCAGACAGAAGCAAAAAATGTGCTATTTACATCAGGTGGTACTGAATCCAATAATACAGCAATTTTGGGTCTGGCTCACAGCAATACACATAAAGGCAAGCATATTATAACGACTGAAATTGAACATCCCTCTGTTCTAGAGTCCGTTAAACAACTTGAAAAAGAGGGCTTTGAAGTAGAATATCTACCAGTGGATCAAAATGGAGTGATTTCATTAGATGATCTTCGAGCAAAAGTACGTAAGGATACCATTTTAGTAAGCATAATGCACGTTAATAATGAAATGGGCGCAATTCAGCCATATTTGAAGCAGCTAAAATTATTCATAACATGAGCAGAGCTGCTTTTCATGTGGATGCTGTTCAAAGTTTCGGAAAATTACCTTTAGCATTTAACCATGAGGATGGACCTGACTGTATTTCCATTTCTGGGCATAAAATTCATGGATTTAAGGGCTCAGGTGTGTTAGCGTTTCGGACACATATGAAGTGGCAGCCATATGCACTTGGCGGTGGTCAGGAATATGGATTGCGCAGTGGGACAGTGGCTGTTCCGCAGGCTGTCGCTTTATCCAAAGCTGCTCGTATTGCAGTGGAATCTAGGGTGGATCAGGAAAAAAAATATCGTAAATGGCATGATGAAATATGTCTACAGTTACGTGAATATGGAGAGGCAGTGCATATTTTATCGACGCCTCAGGGAGCAGCACATATTTTATCTTTTAGCATTCGTGATTTAAAAGGTGAGGTTATTATTAATGCCATGCAAAAACGTCAGGTAATCGTTTCTACATCAAGTGCTTGTTCGTCAAAGCAAACAAAAACAAGCCATGTGGTAGAGGCCTTAAAACTTGATGAGCATTTTAAAAAGGGTGTTATCCGTTTAAGCTTTGGTGCCTATTTATCGGATGAGGATATTGCAAAATTTAAAGATGTATTAAATGAAGTATTGATGGAACTTAAAGGAGAACATATACAATGATTTGGAAAGAAATTTTAATTCGTTATGGCGAGCTTTCAACAAAAGGACGCAATAAGATGGATTTTATCCGCCGATTGCGTGAAAATATTCGTCATGCATTTGCAGATTTAGGACATTTACACATTCGTACAGAGCGTGATCGGATGTTTATCGCTATAAAAAAATGAAATTCAAATGAATGCTTTATTAGAAGGATTACCTAAAATTTTTGGTATACAATCTTTCAGCCCAGTGGCAGCATGTGAAAAAGATATTGAAGCTATGAAAAAGCTGGCCATTACAATTATGGATACATTTAAAAATGAGCAGCTTACCTTTAAAGTAGAGGTGAAGCGCACAGATAAAACATTTCCATTAGAATCTCATGCTATTCAACGTGAAATTGGCGGCTATGTTTTACCAAATTACAAAAATCTATCGGTAAAGGTAAAGAATCCTGATATTGAGCTTCGTGTAGAAGTGCGTCATGATGCAACTTATATGATGGCACAAGTGATTCCAGGTGCAGGTGGAATGCCAGTAGGTTCTAATGGGAAATCGCTGTTAATGCTTTCTGGTGGAATAGACAGTCCAGTCGCTGGCTATTTAATGATGAAGCGTGGTGTGCGCTTAGAGGCGATTCATTTCTTTAGTCCACCATATACAAGCCAAAATTCATTGGAAAAGGTAAAGGTACTAGCAAATGAATTAACGAAGTTTGGCGCAAGTATTCGTTTACATGTCATTCCTTTTACTGAAATACAAGTACTGATTAAAGAAAAAGTACCTTCAAATGTATCAATGACAACAACTCGCCGCATGATGTTAAAAGTTGCTGATAAGGTACGGGAGGAAATAGATGCACTAGCGATTGTAACAGGTGAAAGCCTTGGACAAGTGGCAAGTCAAACACTTGAAAGTCTTACTGCAATAAATGCTGTAACCAATACACCGATTTTACGTCCCTTAATCTCAACTGATAAATTAGAAATTATCAATATTGCTGAGAAAATTGGCACATACGAAACATCTATCCAGCCATTTGAAGATTGCTGCACCATTTTTACACCTGCAAGTCCAAAAACAAAACCAAAACTTGAGAAGGTTGAGCATTACGAAAGCTTCTCGGATTTTGACGAATTAATTGAACGAGCTGTGAAAAATCGAGAAGTCTATATTTTCCCGAAAAAAAGAACAAGAAACCGATAAATTTGCAGATCTTTTATAACGAGAAGAAATTTATATTGATTCAGCAAAAAAAACTTCTATCCCTATAAATTGTGGGGTGTTTGTATATCCGCTAAATCAGAATAAATCCTTGGTAGATGTCCTAGATTTTGAAGAAGAGTTATTTGAATGAGCTTGAAAAAAATCTGGTCATAATTAAACTTGATATAAATTAAATGTAAGTCGTCTCAAAAGCTAAATTTGAGGCGGCTTTTTTTTAATTTCCCCTATTTCCTGTGGAGGTACAATTTACCTCTAAAAATTTTGTATTAAAAATCTAATATCGCACATTCTATATTCACAAGGAGGTGAGAAACATGGCTTCAAACAACAACCGCAGTTCAAACCAGCTTGCAGTACCTGGTGTACAACAAGCACTTGATCAAATGAAATACGAAATTGCACAAGAATTTGGTGTTCAATTAGGAGCTGACGCTTCAGCTCGTGCTAACGGTTCCGTTGGTGGTGAAATCACTAAACGTCTTGTACAAATGGCAGAATCTCAATTAAAAGGTATGCCAAACAACAATCAATAATTGCTGAATAAGTAATTATTAAGCTTAAAACCAGTGACCGTAAAAGGCACTGGTTTTAGTTTGCTTACATTTAGTTTAATTATCCTAATTAAAAAATGATTTAAACGTTGCTATTGTCTGGGAAATATCCTCACTATCACAAATAGCAGAAATAACAGCAATACCATCCGCACCAGCATCAATAACTGATTGTCCATTTGAACAATTTATGCCTCCAATTGCAACAATGGGAAGCTCAGGATTTTCAATGCGGAGGCCCTGCAAAAATTTTGTTCCACTTGGCGTTTTCGCATCGCTTTTAGAAGTGGTTGCAAAAATGGGACCAATTCCTACATAATCTGCTCCATATTGTAGAGCAGTTTCCAATTCAGCATGAGAATGAACTGAAACACCTAGTATCATCTTTCCAATTTTTTTTACGAATTTTAGATACAGGGAAATCCTCCTGACCAATATGGATTCCATCTGCCTTAAGTTTTACTGCAAGCTCTACATCATCGTTGATAATAAACGGCACATTATACTGCTGACAAAGCTTTTGACAATGACGGGCAAAATTTTCATATTCTTGTCCTGTTAATGCACAAGGTCCCTTTTCTCGAAGCTGAAACATGGTGATCCCATGCTGTAAAGCCTTTTCAAGAACTTGTATTGGCTTCTGATGGACAACATTACTTGTGCCCATTATAAAATATAGCTGTAAATCCTTACGATTCATGAATAATCACCTCACAGGTCTCCTTATAGTTTTGATAGGCAAAATGATTTGTCGGCCCATGACCATTACCTAGAGCTAAATCATACGTTATTGCTAATTGAATAAATTTTTTTTGCTTCGATAATTGCTTCTTTTATAGGAAGACCGCTGCCCAAAAAAAGCAGTTATGGCTGCTGAAAACGTACAGCCAGTACCATGTGTATTTTTTTGATGCAATACGAGGAGTTTGCATAGAAAAAGACTGTCCATTTTTAAAAAAATATATAATCAATGGCAAAATTCCTATCTGCTAAATGCCCTCCTTTTATAATGACACATTGTACTCCAGTTTGTAACAAGAGCTTGGCTACTTCTTTTATATCAGCTAAAGTGTTAATTTCTTTGCCAGTAAGCGTTTCGGCCTCTGGGATATTCGGAGTCACAATGGTTGCCACTGGCAGTAGATGATTAATGATGGCATCAATGGCATCTTGTCGCAATAAGCTTTCTCCGCCCTTTGCAATCATCACAGGATCTACAATAAGCGGGACTTTTGTATTAGCCGTCATTTGTGCAACAGTTTGAATAATGGCTGAGGAAAATAGCATGCCTGTTTTCACCGCACTAATTGAAAAATCCTCCAATAGTGCCTGTAGTTGTTGCTCAACAAAGCTTGCCTCAATGGGCATTACCCCTGATACACCAAGTGTATTTTGAGCGGTCAAAGCTGTAATGACAGAAGTTCCAAACACCTTTAATTCCTGAAAGGTTTTTAAATCAGCCTGTATACCAGCACCACCGCCACTATCAGATCCAGCAATTGTCGTAACAACCTGCATTATCGTTCACCGTCCTTTGAAAGACGATATAGTTCATTCAATATAGCAATTTGAAAATCACCGATGTATTGTGTAGTCGAACCGGCTTGTTCAGCAATTTTTTTATAACATCTTAGTACATCTACTAATTGGTAATAGGCTGATTGTCGGATACAAAAGCAGCGCAACAAATGGCACTTAATAAGCAACCAGTACCAGTGACCTCTGTCATATGAGGATTTCCACCTGTAATCCATTGCTGGTGATTTCCATCAGTTATCAAATCTTTTTCACCTGTGACAATCACTATACAATGATACAACTGAGCAATTCTCTTCGCTTCATCCTCTAAGGAAATGGAACCTGTTCCACTGTCTACACCTTTTTGCTGCCATTTTACGTTGGCAATTGCGGCAAGCTCTCCAATATTGCAGCGAATTACTGCAAATTCAATCTCTTCTAACAGTTGTTTTACAGTTTGTTTTCGGTAGGTAGTGGCTCCAGCGCCAACTGGATCTAAAACTACAGGTATGCCAAGTGCATTGGCTTTTTTTCCTGCAAGTATCATGGATTTTTTCGTTTTGTCATTAAGGGTACCAATATTTATCAATAAGCTTGAGGCAATTGCAACCATTTCCTCGACCTCGTCATTGCCATCAGCCATAACTGGTGAGGCACCAATTGCTAATAGACCGTTTGCTTGAAAATTTGCCACTACATAATTTGTAATGCAATGAATTAGTGGGCTTTTTTTTACGGATAGTTTGCAAAATCATTTTAAGTCCTCCTTTGTTGGATGGACGTAAGCGTGCAAAAAAAGGCTCTTTTTTTGTGCAAAAAAATACACGCAAAAGAGCCTTTCATCAGTGAATAGATGTGAATTGCTCCCTACGTCAGTGTTAACTAACAGGTTCAAAGGGTCAGGTTTTACCTTCTCAACTCCAAATGAGTCCCCCTGCAATCATGCTTTTAGTTGACCAAAATGTACCATACTTTTCTTTCCTGTTCAATAGATACTTTTTATCTTCATTCAGCAAATGTACTTCTGTAGCGACAGCTACAATTACACCAAGGCGAAATGATTGATGAACGTGACTGATGCCATATAGCAAAGTATGATAGTTGTCATGACTTTTCTAAAATAGAGTGCGAACCATTGAAAATGATAAAAATGGAGTTTTATAATGAGTCATAGCATAAGGGAGGCATTTGCCATGAAAAGACAGGATTTAATTGCACCTGAATGGTACAATATTACAGAGGAAATTGAAAAATATGCACAGGATGCAAACAAGAATGCGCTCATTATTTATGATGAAAATGATGATGTTCAATTTATTACATACGCACATTTACTTGCAAAGGCAAATCAGGCAGCACATGTATTTACAAAACAAGGTTTAACAAAAGGTGATGTACTTATCGTGATGGTACCTAGATCAGTAGAAGCCTATATTGTCTATATTGCCGCTCTAAAAGCCGGTATAACAATTATTCCTAGTTCAGAAATGCTAAGAGCAAAGGATATAGAATATCGTATAAACCACGCTAATGCAAAGGGCATTGTTGCTTATGAGCCATATATTGAGCAATTCGATAACGTGAAAAACTTACAGGGCTTGCAGCAATTCGTAATAGGTACTGCTCATGAACTTGGCAGTCATTACTTCAAAAAAATGCAAGAACAACCAACAGACTACATAAGTTCAACTCCAACGAAAAGTTCAGACAAGGCATTTTTAGCTTATACAAGTGGTACAACAGGCAATCCTAAGGCAGCCGTACATACACATAGCTGGGGATATGCACATTTACGAACAACAGCTCCAAATTGGTTAGGCGTACAGGAAGATGACATTGTTTGGGCTACAGCAGCTCCAGGTTGGCAAAAATGGATTTGGAGTCCATTCCTTGCTACATTGGGAAGTGGTGCAACCGCATTTGTGTACAAGGGTAAATTTAATGCAGCAACATATCTCACACTTCTTGAGAAATTCAATATTAATATTTTGTGCTGTACACCAACTGAATATCGATTTATGGCTGCATTAGAAAATTTACAAGATTTTAATTTAGAAAGTGTTCGTGAAGCTGTCTCAGCAGGAGAGCCTCTAAATAGCGATGTAATAAAAGTGTTTGTGGATACTTTCGGTTTACAGGTAAGAGATGGCTATGGGCAAACTGAAAATACATTACTGGTTGGAACAATGGTAGGTATGAAGGCTAGAATTGGCTCAATGGGAAAACCAACTTCAGGAAATACAGTTGATATTATAGATGATTTTGGAAATCCTGTTTCAGTTGGAGAAGTAGGTGATATTGCCGTTCATCGTGAAACGCCTGCGTTATTTAAAAAAATATTTACATGACCCTGAGCGTACTAGCTACAATTTAGAGGAGATTGGTATATCACTGGTGATCGAGCATATAAAGATGTAGATGGTTATTTTTGGTTTGAGGGGCGAGGAGATGATGTTATTATTTCATCTGGCTATACAATAGGACCCTTTGAAGTAGAAGACGCTCTCATCAAACATGTTGCAGTAAAAGAAGCGGCAGTTGTAGCAAGTCCAGATGAGGTTCGAGGAAATATTGTAAAGGCATTTGTGTACTTATTGATGGAGAAATAGGAAATGATAATCTTATTAAACAACTTCAAAATCATGTAAAAGCTTTAACAGCACCATATAAATATCCTCGTGCCATTGAATTTGTAACTGAATTGCCAAAGACTTCTTCAGGCAAAATCCGCCGTATTGAATTGCGTCTACAAGAAAAAAATAAATGTAATATTAAATAGTTACCGATTTACTTTTTGTCGAAAAAAAATAATTCACAAATAATTTCCTAGGAAATAATGTCGAAAATCAAAGTTCATGAATTTTTACAGAGCTTTGATTTTTTTATGATATTCGGTAATATTAATTAGCAAACTTTTAAATAGTATTGCAAAAAAATGAAACATATTGGAAAGTTATTCGTATAACGTGTAGAGGAGGCGGAAAGACATGAATGTAAAAAGGTGGACTGCTTTAATTATTGCAGGTGTATTACTTGTATTTTCTTTAGGTATCAACACCGTATTTGCAATTTTTAAATCAGATTTATTTGGTAATTTTGACAGCTTAATGGCTGGGGATAATTTGTCAGTTATGGAGACAGTTATCGAAAATGGTAATATGGATAAGCGGATAGCCTATTTAAAAATTGATGGAGCAATACAAGATATTGGCTCAAGTTCGTTATGGCAACCAGTAGCATATGACCATCAATTCTTTTTAGGGCAATTAGATAATATTTTAAATGATGATTCGATACAAGGTATTGTTTTAAGTGTTAATTCACCAGGTGGTGGTGTGAAAGAATCTGCAGAAATTTATAAAAGACTTTTAAAAATTAAAGAAGAGCGAGAAATACCAATTTATGTTTCTATGGATTCAATGGCTGCATCAGGAGGTTACTATATTTCAGCACCAGCCGATAAAATATTTGCACAACGTGATACAATAACAGGTTCAATAGGTGTCATTATGCAATCAATTAATTATCAGGCTTTGGCAGAAAAAGTTGGTATTAGGTATGAGACGTTTAAATCTGGTGAGCATAAGGACATGCTAAGTCCTATGCGTGAAGTAACAGCAGAAGAGCGTGCCATGATGCAGGACATGATTAATGAATCATATGAGGAATTCGTTGATATTGTTGAAAAAGGGCGTAACATGTCTGAAGCAGAAGTTAAAAAAAGTTGCTGATGGTCGAATACTAAGTGGTACAAAGGCACTTGAATCCGGCTTAATTGATGAAATTGGTGATCAGGAAGCCACGATTACTGCATTACGCGAAGATTTTGGTTTACAAGATGCTGAATTATTTGAGTATTCATATGAAATGGGTGGCTGGCAGTCATATGTTGGCATGAAGATTGGATCTGTCTTTGGTCCATCTACTGAGGAAAAAAATGCTGATGAAAATAATGACAGATTATAAAGCACCGAAAATGATGTACTTATACGGCGAATACTAAGGGGGAAGTACAATGACAAACCATGAAATTGTTATGCAAGGTTCATCCTCTCTCAGTAATACGCTACTAATTGATCAATCCGAAAAAAACGATCATGAATAAAAACTATGCTAAAAAAACAGCAGGATTTTGGATCCGTTTTTGGGCATTTTTATTAGATGGATTTATTATTACAGCAGTTGGTGGCATTTTCATTAACCCTATTTTTTATGTAATGGATTGGTCATTATCTGAAACAGTATGGTATGCACCCATTTCAATAATCACTGCTATCCTCTATTATAGTTATTTCGTTCTGATGACAAAGTTTTTTTGGGCAAACATTAGGGAAAATGGTATTTGGATTACGTGTGGTTTCACTAAAGCATGATAAACTTACTTGGTCTGATGTGATATTTCGTGATTGGATTGGGCGAATAATTTGTAATATTTTTATGCCACTATATATTCTTGTCGTTATTTTACCTGACAATAAAGGTTTACATGATTTCTTTGCGGATACAACTGTTGTTCATGAAAATACGTTTATTGAAAAGGAATTAACACAACCTCCATTACCAATCAAAGAGGATAGTCTTACAACTGAACCCCTCATAGAAAAAGACATAGACATTCTTGAAGAAAAAAAAGGGGAATAGTAATTTGAGCTGTCTCAAGTAAATGGGGCAGCTCATTTTTGTGGTACCTGAAATTGAATTACGGAGTTGTCTTAGTTGCAAACAATTCCCTTCATTTAGTAATATTATGTACATATGATGATTAGGAGGCGTTTATATGGCACAAGTAACATTTAAAAATGGTCCAGTAACACTTATTGGTAACGAAGTAAAGGTTGGAGATCAAGCACCAAATTTCACAGTATTAGCGAACGACCTTTCACCTGTTACATTGAAAGATTCTGAGGGGAAAATTCGTTTATTTAGTGTTGTACCATCATTAGATACTGGTGTGTGCGATGCCCAAACACGTCGTTTTAACGAGGAAGCAGCAAACTTAGGAGACAATGTTGTAATTTATACAGTATCTGTTGATCTTCCGTTTGCTCAAAAACGTTGGTGTGGTGCTGCAGGGATTGATGCTGTTCAAACAGTTTCAGATCACCGTGACCTTTCATTTGGGGAAGCATATGGGGTATACATCCAAGAATTACGTCTTCTAACGCGTGCAGTTTTTGTGGTGGATGCTAATGACAAAGTGACATATGTGGAATATGTACCAGAGGCAACAGACCATCCAAATTATGAAGCGGCGATTGAAGCTGTCAAAGCACTAGCATAAAATACTGCTTTTAGGCTAAGATATTACTAGACAAAGGGGCTGTGACAAGGTTTTGTCACGGCTCTTTTCTGCGTGAAAGGAAGTTATCTATGGAAAATATTGAGAAGTTATTTGGTATGCTTAATGAACATGCTGAGAAAATAGAAAAAGAACAAGATATTACTTTGCTTGAAGGAGTTTTGGATGGTTTAGAGGCGTGGCTAGATGGAGTAGTTGATTTTTCTCAAGAAGGTGCAACTAAGGAAGATGTACGAAAAGCAGTTCAAATTGCTATCTTAAAGGGTATGAGAAAAGGTTCTCAGCCTAATCATCAAATGACACCAGATACACTTGGTCTATTAGTTGGCTATTTTGTGGAGCAGATTTTTGCAGATCGTCTAGCAACAGAAAAAAATCGCTATGTTGGATCCAGCGGTTGGTACAGGAAATTTACTACTAACAGTTATGAATTTATTAGATGGAAAGATAGAAGCTACTGGTATCGAGATTGATGAGCTGCTTATTCGTTTAGCCGCAGCAACAGCTGATTTGACAGAGCAGCCTGTGTCTTTATACCGTCAAGATGCTTTAGAGGATTTACTAGTAAATCCAGTGGATGCAATTGTTTGTGATCTACCAGTCGGTTACTATCCGAACGAGGAAGTGGCATTGAATTATGAATTATGTCCTTCAGAAGGAATGAGTTTTGCACATCATTTGTTTATTGAGCAGTCCATTAACTACACGAAGGATGGGGGCTATTTATTCTTCCTTGCACCATCCCATCTTTTTGACTCAGAGCAATCTAAGCAATTGCATAAATATATCCAGAAGCATGCTTGGATTCAAGCAATTATTCAGCTGCCTGATACAATATTTGCAAACAGAGCCCTTGAGAAAAGCATTGTTGTTTTGCAAAAGCAGGGGCAGGACTTTAAGGCACCGAAAGAGGTATTGCTGGCAAAGGTACCAAATATGCAAAATAAACAAGCGCTAGCGATGTTCTTTGAAAAAGTGAAAATGTGGCGAGAAGATAAATAATTAAAAAGGTATCCAAAATTGGATACTTTTTATGTACTAATTATTTTTCTGGCGTACGGATAACAAGTACGTCACATTTTGCTGAACGTACAATTGCTTCAGATACTGAACCGATTAGGAAGCGTTCTACTGCATTTAGACCAGTTGCACCACAGATGATTAAGTCTGCGTCTACGATGCTAGAAAGCTCTTTCGTAATGATATTTTTTGGTGAGCCATATTCAATTACAAGGTTAATGTTCGTTAAGCCTTCATCTTCAGCTTGTTTTTTTGTAACCATTTAATAATTCTTCAGAGAATGCTTGAGCACGCTCGGCAATTGAACGATCATAAGCTTCGATTGCAGCGAAAGAACGTGTATCGATAACATTTACTAGGTTTAACACAGCACCTTCGTTACGTTTTGCCACGTCAATTGATTTACGGAAAGCGTATTCTGCTTCCTTAGAACCGTCTACTGCAACTACAATGCTTTTATAATGATTAGCCATTTAAATTACCTCCCTGATTTATATATTCTGATTATACCAAATGATTTTCTAAAGGAAATACTTTCCGAAAGAAAAAAATGTGAAAAAGTGAAGGCTTTTATTGTGAAACTGCTAAAATATCAAATTCCCTCATATAATGTTGTCCAAAGAACAGTACTTCCAACTGGGAATCCATTATAAAAACGAAGATTACATTTTGCTAATAGAAACGGTAAGTGTCTTGAATACCAACTGATAATGTACTATTAGTAATTTGAAAATTTTGTATTTTGTAAATGTTATTAATTTTAGCTGTAATCTCTTTATTTAAAGCATTTTTTTGATTATTTTTGGTAATATGGAAGGGCAAGGGGTGCATCAATACGGAAAAAAATCGTATTTACAAAAATGATGCTAATTTCTTAGGTAATGGAAGGGGATAGGAAAGATGAAAATTGGTATTCCAAAAGAGATTAAAAACAATGAAAATCGTGTAGCAATGACACCCGCTGGAGTTGTTACATTAACACATGCTGGTCATGAAGTATTCATTGAAACAGGAGCAGGCTTAGGATCAAGCTTTACAGATGCAGACTACCAGGAAGCAGGTGCTCACATTGTTGAAACAGCAAAAGAGGCCTGGTCACAAGAAATGATTATGAAGGTAAAAGAACCTGTTGCATCAGAATATGACTACTTCCAAGAGGGGCAAATCCTATTCACTTATTTGCATTTAGCACCAGAAATCGAATTAACGCAGGCTCTTTTAAATAAAAAAAGTTGTTGGTATTGCTTATGAAACAGTTCAATTAGCAAATGGTTCCTTACCACTATTAACACCAATGAGTGAAGTTGCAGGTAAAATGGCAACGCAAATTGGGGCACAGTTCCTAGAGAGAAACCATGCAGGAAAAGGAATTCTACTTGGCGGTGTATCTGGTGTACCACGCGGTAAAGTCACTGTTATTGGTGGTGGTATTGCTGGAACAAATGCGGCAAAAATTGCTGTTGGTATGGGTGCAGATGTAACAGTAATTGATTTAAGCCAGAGCGTTTACGTCAATTAGAGGATTTATTTGGTCGTGATGTTCAAACATTAATGTCTAATCCTTATAATATTGCGGAATCCGTGAAAAACTCAGATTTAGTAATTGGAGCAGTGTTAATTCCTGGGGCTAAGGCACCTAAGCTTGTTTCTGAGGAAATGATTAAGTCTATGCAACCAGGCTCAGTAGTTGTTGATATTGCCATTGATCAAGGTGGAATTTTTGCAACATCCGATCGTGTGACGACACATGATGATCCAACTTATGTTAAACATGGTGTAGTGCACTATGCAGTAGCAAACATGCCAGGGGCTGTTCCTCGTACTTCAACTATTGCTTTAACAAATAATACAATTCCTTATGCACTGCAAATCGCAAATAAGGGATATAAACAAGCATGTCTTGATAATCCTGCATTGAAAAAAAGGTGTAAATACGTTAGATGGACAACTTGTTTATAAGGCGGTAGCTGATTCTCAAGGTCTGCCATTTGTTGATGTAGATGAATTACTTCAATAATTGAAATAGCAAAAGGAAGCAACTATGAGAAAACTCATGGTGCTTCCTTTTTTTGATTGGACTAATTGTAATTAGGAAGCATTAAAGCACAATTAATTCCTTTTGGAACTTTGTAAGCACCTCGACTCCATCTTTTGTAACAACCACATCATCTTCAATACGGACACCTGTTACATCAGATTTGTAGATACCTGGTTCAATTGTAAAGACCATTCCTTCTTCCATAATCAGTTCATTAGCACCTGTCACTGAAGGGAATTCATGGACGGAAATGCCAAGGCCATGACCTAGTCGATGTGTAAAATACTCTCCGAAACCAGCATCAGCAATCGTGTCACGGGCAATTTTATCTAACTCCATTGCACGGACACCTGGCTTTACAGCAGCAATGGCATTTGTATTGGCAGCTAGCACAGTATGATAAATTTCCTTCTGTGCTTCGCTTGGTTCACCAAAGGCAACTGTACGTGTAATATCAGAGCAATAACCATCGTAATTTACGCCTAGATCAAATAACACCATATCGCCTTTTTCAATTTTACGGGAACCCGGTATACCGTGTGGAGAGGCTGTTTTCGGTCCACTCAATACTGTTGTTTCGAAGGACATTTTACAGCCTTTTTCTTGAATAGCACTTTCAATAGCTGTTACAATTTCCATTTCTGTTTTTCCTTCAGCGATTTCCTTACAACCGACCTCAATTGCGTAGTCAGCAAGTTCAGCAGCTTTACGTAATTTTTCTAATTCATGTTCATCCTTAATAACACGCAAAGCATTGATTTTTTTCATCAAGACGGACAAAATTTGCTTCCGGGAATGATTGTTGTAGTGCCTCAAAACGCTCTACAATAAGGTGAGCCTTTTCAATAGCAAAAGCTGATGGATTCACATTTCGATCTTTTATAGTTTGGGCAAGAACTTCCATGGAGTTTTCCGTATCTTGGTGACCAACCACCTTGTATGGCCAGCCAGCAGCCTTCGCATCTGGAATCTCCATTTTTGGACAAATTAAAAAAAGGCTCTGCGTTTTTGAAAATCATCACGCCCAGTAATCGCTCATGTGGATTACTTTTAAAGCCAGAAACGTAAAAAAACATTATCAGGTGTTGTTACGAAAGCAGCATCAATTTGGTTTTGTTGTAAATAGTTTTGAATTTCTTCTACCTTTGACATAGACATTTCCTCCTCTTGTTGCTTAAAAGATTTTTTTACTGCTGAAGCTTGGTAGGCTTCTACTTTTGAGCGAGTCATCTCCTTTGCTAATGAATAATTGTCTCTTAATCGGGTAAAGTCTGTTAAGATTAGACAACAATTCTCCCTATAAGCATATCAAAAAAAGGGAAAACGCGCATGAATAGCGAATAAAAATTAAAGGGTGCATATTGTGTATTAGTAATCAGTATCTTACTAATTACCAGTTACCAATTTGGCCTTTTCGATACATTGATTCGTAACAATAGTGCAAGGAGGAATTATAAAATGGAAATAAGCTATCATGGACATTCCGTTGTTAAAATTCAAACTCATGGGAAAACAATATTGATTGATCCATTCATTAATGGGAATGGACAAACAGATTTAAAGGTTGCGGAAGAAGCACCAGATATTATTATATTGACGCATGGACATAATGATCATGTTGGTGATACGGTAGAGCTTGCAAAGAAGAAAGACGCACTTGTTATTGCACCAAATGAGCTGGCCAATTGGATTTCTTGGCAAGGCGTGAAAGCGCATCCAATGCACATAGGAGGGGCTAGAGAATTTGATTTTGGTAAAGTGAAATTTACGCAAGCATTCCATGGTTCTTCCTATGTAACTGAAAATAATGAAATTATTTATATGGGAATGCCAGCAGGAGTTTTATTATTTGTTGAGGGATTAACAATCTATCACGCAGGAGATACAGCGCTATTTAGTGATATGAAATTAATTGGAGAGCGCCATCCGATTGATATTGCCTTTATACCAATTGGTGATAATTTCACAATGGGGCCAGAGGATGCTGCATGTGCAGTTGCATTTTTGAAGCCGAAAATTGTCGTACCAATTCATTACAATACATTTCCTCCAATCGAGCAGGATCCACAAATTTTTGCGGAACTAGTGCAAAATTCAGAGGTGCAAATTTTAAAAGCCGGTGAAAAAGTAAACTGTTCCTAAACAGTGACACTGCTGTACTATATAAATTGACACCACGTGCATAGTTGAAACGATGGGGAAAGTTAAACAAATTCATCACTTTATATTAAATATTTTTATAAAATATATGGTACACTAAGAGCAGAAATGATGCTTGAGGAATAGGTGATATTTTGTCTACAAAACATGAGAAAATTTTACAATACATCGAATCACTACCCGTGGGTGATAAAATTTCAGTACGTCAAATTGCAAAAGAAATGCAAGTAAGTGAAGGAACTGCATATCGTGCTATTAAGGAAGCGGAGAATCGCCGTTTAGTTAGCTCTATTGAACGGGTTGGAACAATTCGTATTGAAAAGAAAAAGAAAGAGAATATTGAACGCTTAACGTTTGCTGAAATTGTCAATATAATTGATGGACAGGTTTTAGGTGGAAAATCAGGACTACATAAAACGCTGACAAAATTTGTGATTGGTGCGATGCAATTAGAGGATATGATGCGTTATACAGATGCAGGAAGCTTGCTTATCGTTGGTAACCGTATTAAAGCCCATGAGAATGCGCTACGAGCTGGTGCAGCTGTTTTAATAACTGGTGGTTTTGATACAACGGAGGATAATAAGCAGCTTGCGGATTCATTAGATTTACCAATCATTTCAACAAGCTATGATACGTTTACAGTTGCGACGATGATTAATCGAGCAATTTATGATCAATTAATCAAAAAGGATATATTATTTATTGAGGATATCTATGTCCCGATGACAGATACAGCTGTCCTAAAAAAATGATGAAACAATTCATCATTTCCAAAAGCTAAATGAGCGAACTACTCATGGTGCCTTTCCAGTAGTGACAGCCAATAATAAGCTTGTTGGGATGATTACTGTGAAAGACGTAATCGGTCGAGAAGAAACTGAGCTTATTGAAAAGGTAATGACTAAAAACCCGATTGCTGGATCCATGAAAATGAGTGTTGCTTCTGCGGGTCACCGTATGATTTGGGAAGGCATTGATTTGTTACCGATCGTTGATGATGATACGATTTTACAAGGCGTGATTAGCCGTCAAGATGTGCTTAAGGCACTTCAGCTTGCACAAAGACAGCCTCAACATGGAGAAACAATTGATGATTTAGTAAAAAAATGAAATGAAGGTTCTTGGTGATGAAGAGCTAATCGTTGAGTTTAAAGTAACACCTCAAATGACAAACCAGTATGGGGCGATTTCTTACGGAGCATTTACAACTTTATTAGCAGAAGTTGGTTCATTTTCATTAAAGCGCCGTAAGCGAGGCGATGCTGTCGCCGAAAACATGACGATTTATTTCATCAAGCCTGTACAAATGGAAAGTACACTTACTGTAAAACCTCGAATTTTAGACATGAGTCGTAAATTTGTGAAAATGGACTTCGAAGTGTTTAATCAGCAAATGTTAGTCGGGAAGGCAATGATGATGTTCCAACTCTTGGAGCGCTAAGCTAGAAAAGGGATGGCCTAGTGGAAATATTAGGCCATCCCTTATTTTTTTGCTTATTGATTAATACGGCACTCCTCTTCAACAAATTGACCGTAGTGTCGTGCTTTTTTTAATATTTTCAATAATAACAAAGATGCCTAAAACGACAAGAATTGCTACAATAATAAATGTGTATAATCCAGGGAATAAATAAGCTTGATTACAACCAAAAAAAAAGTATAAAGGCACCGAAACCTACATTCGCCTTGCTTTTGTACCATTTTTTTTGCAATCGGTAATGGAGAACGGAATTGTTTTGTTTTAAAGTAAAAATAAAAAAAACAAATGATATGATTATGGCAAACACAAAAATTAAATTGAGCATAGTAAACCTCCTAGCATAACTAGACATTATTGTAACGATTATTGATGAAAAATGCTAACGGTTATTACTATCATTTTGGGGGAAATTATATTGAAACGACAAATCATCGACACAATTGCTTTATATGAGACAATTATTATTCATCGTCATGTACGTCCAGATCCAGATGCTTATGGATCTCAACAAGGTTTAAAAGAATTAATCTTAGCCAACTATCCAGAAAAAAAAGGTTTTTGCTGTAGGTGAGCATGATGATTCTTTAACATTTATGGCACAGCCTGATCAAATTACTGATGATGTTTATGATAATGCTTTAGTAATTGTTACGGATACTGCAAATACTGAACGTGTTGACGACCAACGCTATACAAAGGGTAAAATGGTTATTAAAATCGATCATCATCCAAATGATGATGCATATGGCGATTTATTGTGGGTGGACACGACAGCTAGCTCTTGTAGTGAAATGATCTATGAGCTTTTTGAGGAAGGGCACAATGCAGCCAACTGGTCGCTATCTAGTGCAGCTGCAAGATTGCTATTTGCTGGTATTGTGGGTGATACAGGAAGATTTCAATTTCCAAGTACAACTGCGAAAAACGTTTAAAATTGCTGCAGAACTCATTACATATGATTTTGATAGAAATCAGATTTTTAATGGCATGTATGAAATGGAACAAAAATTACTAAATTTACAGGGCTATATCTATCAAAATTTTGAAATGGATGAGCATGGGGCAGCATATATAAAGCTGACGAAGGAATTGCTAACAGATTTTGAGGCTGTACCATCTGAGGCTTCTCTTTTAGTAGGCAGTCTTGGTAGTGTGAAAGGTATTTGTGCATGGGTTGTGTTTATTGAGGAGGGGGAACAAATTCGAGTACGTTTACGCTCGAAAGGTCCTGTTATTAATACGCTAGCGAAGGAATTCAATGGTGGGGGACACCCATTAGCTTCAGGGGCAACTGCTTATTCATGGGAGGAAGCGGATCGTGTGATAAATCGTTTACAGGCAATTTGTCAAACGTATCGCTCAAATAACTAACAAGATCAAGAAAGGAAGGGATTCATTTGACACATGTATATACGAAAATGCATACGAGCGCGGATTTATTGAAAAGCACAATTCGGCTTGAACAATTGATCCCTTTTTTACAAGAGCAAAAAAACGCAGGCCTGTGCAATCGTCAATTCGAAATTGTATGGGCTTTTGCCTTTTTGTAGGGCGTTACAGCAAGCAAATATTCATGCTGTAATTGGTCTTTCTATAAACATACAATGGCAGGAGTTACAAATTCCTTTAGTTTTATATGCAAAGACACAAGAAGGTTATCAGCATTTATTAAAGATTAGTAGTGCTGTTTCGATAAGAGAGGATGAAGTTTTACCTTGGAAATGGCTAGAGGGGTATGCAGCAGGCTGTATAGCATTGCTTTCCTCTAATGAAATAACGGAAATTGGACATTGGACAGAGGCAGCAAGTGCACTAAAAGCATTATTTGGTCAGCACTTATTTATGGGAGTTGCTAGACCAGCAGGGATGATTGCAGAAACAGAACAGGATTGTGTTACATGGTGTAAAAACGAAAGCGTTCCTTTAGTCGCTTCACAAAGTTGTTATTTTCTACGACCTGAAGACCACTTTGCTTACGAGGTGGTAAGAGCTATTGATACAGGTGAAAAATGCACGGTTACAAAGGTATCCGCCTTGCAAGGCTATTTTGTGCCAACTCAGAGTGAATGGAACAGCTGGTTTGCTGATCGTCCTGAATGGCTTGAATCGAGCGCAGCAATGTTAGCTAGCTGTACTGCCAAAATTCCTAATATGCCTGTGCAAATGCCTAAATTTCCAGTGCCAATAGGAGAGACTGCTGAGAACTTGCTTGTCAAAGAGGCGTTTACTGGATTAACAATGCGCTTCAATGAGCATGAAATACCACCTGCTTATAAAGAGCGACTACAATATGAGCTTGAAATTATTTGTTCAATGGGCTTTGCGGATTATTTTTTTAATTGTTGCAGATTTTATGCAATATGCCAAAGAAAATCAAATTTTAACAGGGCCAGGCCGGGGTTCATCAGCGGGATCACTTGTAGCCTATAGTCTTTCTATAACACAAGTAGATCCTCTAGCGTATGGATTAATATTCGAGCGTTTTTTTAAATCCAGAACGTATTTCTTTGCCAGATATTGATATTGATTTTGTAGATAATAAAAGACAAAAGGTTATACAATATGTTGCACACAAATATGGTAAGGCAAATGTCGCACAGATTATTACATTTGGTACATTATCTGCAAAAGCTGTGGCTCGGGATGTAGCTCGAGCTTTAGGCTTCGAAGCTGAAACCTTAGAAAAGATTTCGAAATTGATTCCTAATAAACCTGGAATGACGCTACAAAAAGCGGTCGCAGAATCACAGGGCTTACAAGGCTGGATAGCAGAGGATGAAAAGCATCGTCGTTGGTTAGAAGTAGCTTTGAAATTAGAGGGTTTGCCAAGAAATTCCTCTACACATGCTGCTGGGGTTGTATTAGCACCATCCCCCTTGGTCAATACAATGCCTATTGAGAAGGGGCATGATGATATTTATTGTACGCAATGGCCAATGGGTGATGTAGAAGCATGTGGTCTTGTGAAAATGGACTTTTTAGGCTTGCGTAATTTAACAATTTTAGAGCAGATACGCTGGTCAATTTATAAAGCAAGGGGACCATGGATAGAGTTTGAACGAATCCCTATGCAAGATGAAAAAACATTCCAACTTCTTCAAAGGGGAGATACGTTAGGGATTTTTCAGTTGGAATCTGAAGGCATGAAGCAAGCTTTACGGGACATTAAACCAACTCATTTTTTAGATATAGTATCAGTCAATGCTTTATATCGGCCAGGTCCAATGGATTTTATTCCAATCTATGCAAAACGGAAATCAGGACAAGAATTGGTGGTTATGCCACATCCAGTGTTAGAGCCGATTTTACAAGAGACATTTGGTGTTATCGTTTATCAGGAACAGATCATGCAAATTGCCTCGATAATGGCAGGCTTTTCGATGGGACAGGCAGATTTACTGCGTCGAGCGGTCAGCAAGAAAAATCGCCAAGTTTTAGAGGAGCAACGTGCTGTATTTGTCAATGGAGCGATGAAGCAAGGTTACGATATTCATATAGCAGAAGAAGTGTATGCACTGATTGTACGTTTTGCGGATTATGGCTTCCCTAAAAGCCATGCAGTTGCATATAGTGTTATTTCCTATCAAATGGCCTATTTAAAGGCGCATTATCCAAAAAGCTTTTATGCAGCGTTATTGTCGAATGCAACAGGAAATGTGGAAAAGATTCAGCAGCTTGTGAATGAAGCCAAAGAGCAGGGTATAATTTTTTTACCCACCCTCATTAAAACATAGCACTAAATATTTCACTGTAGAAAATGATGGCATTCGCTATAGCTTATCGGGAATTAAAGGTGTTCCTCATCCCTTAATTGAGATGGTTAAGGCCATACAACAATCGAATGTAGAGGCATTGAATAATTTATTTGATCTAGCAGTTGCTTTAAGTGCTCAGCATTTTAAACCGAAAGTAATAGAATCTTTAATTTTTGCTGGAGCCCTTGATTATTTGGAGAAAGATCGTGCTGTACTTATTAAGACTGTAGAAGCAGCTTTGAAGCATGCAGAGCTATTAAGACCTACAGTAGAGATTGATTGGGCCTCAGCTACTGCCTTTAGCTTCGGTAAGCCCAAATATATGCAAGCTCAAGAAATGACGCAAAAAGAAAAACTGATGCACGAGAAGGAAGTTTTAGGGTTTTATATATCAGCACATCCTGTAACAGAAGAGCGAGCTTTCTGGCCGGATGCCAATGTTACATGCAGAGAGTTAAAACATACACGAGATGGAAGCTATGTCAAAGTGATTGGCTTGATTGAAGAGATAAAAAAAATTCGCACAAAAAGAGGTGAGCAAATGGCCTTTGCTCAGCTGCAAGACGAATATGGTACAGTGTCCATCACCCTATTTCCACAAGTATTTCAGCTTGTGCAGGACTTTTTAAAGGAGGATGAAATACTTTATATTGAGGGTACAGTGGAACGACGATTTGGAAAGGCACAGGTGAAAGTAAAACACGCACAAACGACAAAAAAAATATAAAATGAAACAAGAATTTAGAAACTGCATAAATTTTATGCAGTTTTTTTCTTTACATTTCATCAGTTATTTTGTAAGCTAGAAACAACGTTAAAAGTGGTCAGACCACTTTTTGATAAGGGGAGTTAGTCGTATGGATAAAAAAACCGAACAAAAGAAAGTGTTTTTAGAAATCGTCCAACAATTACGTCAACTCATAAAAATAGAAAAAATACAAGCTGGTGAGAAGCTACCTTCCGAACGAGTTCTGTCAGAGCGTCTAGGTGTCGGTCGTTCCTCTGTAAGAGAGGCATTACGAAGTTTAGAATTGCTCGGACTGATTGAAACAAGACATGGTGGTGGTACTTTTCTAGCATCAACACATAAACATCAGCTCGTAGAAATATTGTCGATGTTTATATTAGAAGATGAAAAATCAAAAAAAGGATGTCGAATTAACGCGGCAAATTCATGAAAAGGAAGCTATCCGCGTAATAAGTTGTACAGAGATTCTTCGCATACTACCTGTGTGGGATAGTTTTTTTTGTGAAACTAGAAATTGAAGGTACGGTAAATTGTCGGGATATTTTACGAGAGCTAATAATAACGGCAGGAAATCGACTGTCTTTAAAAATCTGGTTTCAATTAACAGCTTATGATGGTGATCGTTTAAATCGAAACTCAACAGAAGAGGAAAAGTTAATTATTCAAACAATGTTGAAATCGATGCAGCTAGGCTATGAAAAAGAAGCATTAAATGCTTACGAACAATGGATGAATACTGAACAAAGCATTTAGACAACAGAGGGGGAGTCAAACATGGCAATACGTAGCTTATTTAGTGGTAATAAGAAAAAGAAAGAGAGTGGACAAGAAAAGGCATTTCCAGAAGGACTGATGACAAAATGTCCTGAATGCCGCCATATTCAATTAACGAAGGAATTAGAGAAAAATCATAAAGTATGCACAAAATGTAGCCATCACTTCAAAATGACTGCACAGGAGCGCGTCGATTATTTCTTAGATGAAGGCTCATTTGTTTCTATGGATGATCATTTACAAACAAGTAATCCACTTAATTTCCCAGCGTACGTAGAGAAAATTTCTGTGGACCAACAAAAAAAACGGGCTTAAATGAGGCTGTATTGACAGGAGTAGGAACGTTAGACGGAGAAGAAATTGTTGTAGCAATTATGGATTCTCATTTCCGTATGGGCTCCATGGGCTCAGTTGTTGGAGAAAAAAATTACACGAGCTGTTGAAAAGGCTACAGAATTGCGTGTACCGTTTATTATTTTTACTGCTAGTGGAGGAGCGCGCATGCAGGAAGGCGTTCTATCATTAATGCAAATGGCGAAAACGAGCGTGGCATTAAAACGTCATAGTGAACAAGGGCTTTTATTTATTTCCATATTGACACATCCAACAACAGGTGGTGTTTCGGCAAGCTTTGCATCTGTTGGAGATATTAATATTGCGGAACCACAGGCATTAATTGGCTTTGCTGGACGTCGTGTTATTGAAGAAACGGTTAGAGAAAAATTACCTAATGATTTCCAAACGGCAGAATTTTTACTAGAGCATGGTCAACTTGATGCCATCTTCCCTCGTAAAGATTTGCGAGATCAAGTAGCAGTACTTGTAAAAATGCATACGAAAGGCGGCGTACAACATGCCTAAAAATTTAGCTTTTGAAGAACCAGTAATACAATTACGTGAAAAAAATAGATGAATTAAAATCAATAGCTGCTGAAGCAGATGTAGATATGACAGGCGAAATTGAAAAACTTGAAACTCGTCTGACTCAGCTAGAGCAATCCATATACGCCAATATGAAGCCGTGGGATCGTGTGCAGGTTGCAAGACATCCAGAAAGACCAACGACATTACAATATATAGAAGCGATGTGTGAAAATTTTATAGAATTGCATGGGGATCGGACGTTTGGTGATGATGCAGCCATTCTTGGAGGTATTGCATTTTTTGAAGGACAGCCAGTAACAATTATCGGACATCAACGTGGAAAATCTACAAAAGAAAATATCCGTCGTAATTTTGGTATGCCACATCCAGAAGGTTATCGAAAAGCATTGCGATTAATGAAGCAGGCTGAGAAATTTAAACGACCGATTATATGCTTTATTGATACGAAAGGCGCGTACCCAGGTAAGGCAGCTGAGGAACGTGGTCAAAGTGAAGCAATTGCTAGAAATTTGATTGAGATGGCAGGCTTAAAAGTACCAGTAATCAGCATTGTTATTGGCGAAGGTGGTAGCGGTGGTGCACTTGCATTAGGGGTAGCTAATCGCGTCTTTATGTTAGAGAACTCAACATATTCTGTTATCTCTCCTGAAGGAGCAGCATCCATCTTATGGCGTGATGGAAGCTTGCTAAACAAGCTGCGGAGGCAATGCGTATAACAGCACCTGATTTAAAGGAGCTAGGTGTCATTGATGGCATTATTCCAGAAATTACAGGTGGTGCACATCGCAATGTAGCAAAACAGGCACTCTATATAAAGGAATGTATAAGTGACACACTGAAAGCATTAAATACTTTAAATGGTGAACAATTAGTTGAAGATCGTTACGAGAAATTTAAAAAAAATAGGTCAATATACAGAAACAGAAGTATAAAAAAATATTTTGTGAATTTAGAATTAGATTCGATAGTTGAAATCTGCTCGTAAAGAGATTAATTTTGTCTTTAAATAATGAAAAAGCTTTTATGATATAAGAAGATAGTAGCGCAAAAATAACGCCAGACTTCTTGAAAAAAATGTTAGATTTCGGATGTTTTTGAATGGAAAGAGTGTGTGAAAGCGCATTCTTTTCATTTTTTTTATGTAAAAGTTATGTTTTTATAGTCTTAGAACCCTTACATAGTTTGTTTTTTCATGTTAATGTGAATAATAATAGTAACTGCAGGAGGTTCGACAATGAAAAAAAATTGCCGTATTAACAAGTGGTGGAGACGCACCAGGAATGAACGCAGCTATTCGTGCAGTAGTTCGTAAGGCAGCATTTCATGGAATCGATGTTGTCGGAATTAAGCATGGCTATGAAGGCTTAGTAAAAGGTTACATGGAAAACCTTGATTTAGGTTCAGTAGGTGGCATAATCCAACGAGGTGGTACACAGTTAAATTCAGCGAGATGTCCTGAATTTAAAGAAGAAGCAGTACAACAGCGTGGTATTGACAACCTGCGGGCAGCTGGAATTGAAGGTTTAGTTGTTATTGGCGGTGATGGTTCCTACAGAGGTGCTATGGATTTAGTGAAGAAAGGCTTCCCTGTTGTTGGTGTGCCAGGAACAATTGATAATGATGTACCGGGCACAGAATACACAATAGGATTTGATACGGCACTAAATACTGTTGTAGAATCCATCGATAAAATTCGTGATACAGCAACCTCTCATGAAAACTCCTTTATCGTAGAGGTAATGGGAAGAGACGCAGGTGACATTGCTTTATGGGCAGGTCTTGCAGCTGGTGCTGAAACAGTTTTAATTCCAGAAGAAGATTATAATTTAGATGATATTGTGGCACGCTTAGATCGAGGAGCAGCTCGTGGTAAAAAGCATAGTATTATTATTGTTGCTGAGGGTGTCATGTCTGGTAGTGATTTGGCAAAATTGTTAAATGAAAAAACGGGGAAAGAGACACGTGTTTCTGTTCTTGGCCATATTCAGCGAGGTGGTTCTCCTACTGCACGTGATCGTGTTTTGGCAAGTCAATTCGGTGCTCATGCAGTTGAATTACTAATGGAAGGAAAGTCTGGCAGAGCGGTAGGAATTCGCAATCATCAAGTAATTGACTATGATATGCCTGAAGCTTTCGAAAAAAAATCATGAGGCAGATGTAAGTTTATATACGTTAATGAAAGAACTATCAATATAATTTGGCATAAAAACGGAGTGGGCAGAAAATGAGAAAAACTAAAATCGTATGTACAATAGGTCCGGCAAGTGAGTCGCCAGAAACTTTAGAAAAACTGATTGAGGCAGGTATGAATGTTGCCCGCTTAAACTTTTCACATGGTTCACATGAGGAGCATGAAGTACGCATTAATTTAATTCGTGAAGTTGCACAGAAATTAGGTAAGCCAGTTGGGATATTACTCGACACTAAAGGTCCTGAAATTCGTACACATAATATGAAAAACGGGGAACTACATTTATCAGCAGGTCAAGTAATTGATATTTCAATGACTGAGGTTGAGGGTACAGAGACTAGCTTCTCTGTCACATATGATCGTTTGATTGAGGATGTTGAACAAAACTCTATTATTTTGTTAGATGATGGACTTATTCAGCTACGTGTCTTAGCGACAGATATGGAAAAAGGTCTTATTCATACAATTGTTGAAAATGCGGGTGTTTTAAAAAAAATAAAAAAAGGTGTGAATGTACCTGGTGTTTCTGTCCAGCTTCCTGGAATCACAGAAAAGGATGCGCAGGATATTTTATTTGGCATTAAGCAAGATGTAGATTTTATCGCAGCTTCGTTCGTGCGTCGTGCGAAGGATGTGCTAGAAATTCGCGAGCTACTTGAACAAAATGGTGGCAGTCATATTCAAATTATCCCAAAAATCGAGAACCAAGAGGGTGTCGACAATATTGATGAAATCATCTTAGTGTCAGATGGATTAATGGTAGCTCGTGGTGATTTAGGAGTAGAAATTCCAGCTGAGGAAGTTCCGTTAGTACAAAAGAAATTAATCTTAAAATGTAATCAAGTAGGGAAACCAGTAATTACTGCTACACAAATGCTAGATTCAATGCAACGAAACCCGCGCCCGACACGAGCAGAGGCAAGTGATGTAGCGAATGCGATTATTGATGGCACAGATGCTATTATGTTATCTGGTGAAACAGCAGCAGGTCTATATCCAGTGGAGTCTGTTCAAACAATGAATAAAATTGCACAGCGTACAGAAAACTCTTTAGACTATAAAGCAATTGTTTCTGCACGTAGTAGAGAAAAAGAGGCAAATATGACGGAGGCTATATCTCAGGCTGTAGCATATACGTCGATCAACCTAGGAGTAAAGGCAGTTTTAGCTCCGACTGAAAGTGGTAATACAGCTAGAATGATTGCGAAATATCGCCCAGGTGTGCCAGTTGTTGCCGTAACTGGGTCCTCTAATACAGCTCATACACTAACTTTAGTTTGGGGAGTATATCCAGTTGTTTGTCAGCGTGTGACAACTACCGATGAAATTTTAGAGCTAGCTGTTGATGAGAGCTTAAAGCATGGCTATGTAACGCATGGCGATGCAGTTGTTATTACAGCTGGTGTACCAGTAGGTGAAGCAGGTACAACTAATTTAATGAAGGTTCACATTATTGGAGATTTATTAGCTCGTGGTCAAGGAATTGGCAAAGCTTCAGTAGTAGGAAAAACGGTTGTTGCAAAAAAATGCAGCAGAGGCACTAGCCTATGATACAGATGGCTGTATTATAGTAACTGTTGGATCTGATCGCGATATGATGCCAGCGCTTGAAAATTGTCTTGGTTTGATTACGGAAGAAGGTGGGCTTACAAGCCATGCAGCAGTAGTAGGTCTGAGCTTAGGTATCCCTGTTATTGTTGGAGTAAAAGAAGCTACAACATTGATACGTCATGGTCAAGAAATCACAATGGATGCGGAAACGGGCGTTATTTATAAAGGACATGCCAGCGTTCTTTAAGAAAGGAGCTCTAGTGCAATCGACTGTACTAGAGCTTTTTTTCTAAACATAACAAACACTTTTTATACATAAACAATCTTCATTCGTAGCATGCTTGAATATAAATAGATTGATCTCTCTACATGATGTTTCATTTGTTTTTTTAATGAAACAAAATGGGCTATAATAACGTATAAGAGGTATAGCTTTTTTTAGATAGAAGGGAGAAAAATATGAGAAAGGTTTTTCTTGGTTTCATTGTCTATGCATTAGCCGAACTGGCGTTATTAATAGTAATTGGTCAAAATATTGGTGTTTTCAATACATTATTGCTCATTGTTGCAACAAGTATTATAGGTATTTATGTAGTGAAGAATAAAGGTATGAATTCTGTGCAAAATGTTAAAAATACGATAGCACGAGGAGAGGCACCAGGCCCTGCCTTAATTGATACCGTGTTAACTTTTAGCGGTGGTGTATTACTAGCTTTGCCAGGATTTTTAACGGATTTAATTGGTTTGCTACTACTTATGCCTTTTTCTCGTAAAATGTTCCAACCAATTTTTTTATTATTGGATGCGTAAAAAAAATGAAAAAAGGGAATTTTATTATCGTTCAAAAATAGCGTTTTCCTTTAGCTTAACCGCTAAAAATAAAAAAAATGGGCTTAGTAAAATACCATAAAAACCAAATAATAAAATGGAGGCAGCACTGATGAAAAAGGTGTGGAAGGTACGTAATTGTAGCGTATTTGACCAAAGCATGGATTCAGCTAGCTGCCTTGTTAATTGGACGAATAAATATAACACCAAAATTGCAACACATAAAAAGGTATTGCCCGTGAAGTAAAAATAAATGCTCATAGGTACAAGAAATACACCAATGCCAAAGAACGGCAGAACATCTGTGAAGGCTACAATAAAAGCTTTAATGATAGCTTGTTCAAATTGAAGCAGCATAAATCCCGCACATAGTATGAGTAACGTAATGGTGAAAAGCTGAAATTCCACGAATATAAAGTAATGAAATAGCTGCATTACTTTAGAAAAATGTGACTGCCATTCATTGCGATATTTTTTTGGCACATATCGAAAAAAACCAATAACGGGATTTCCGAGTTTCTAATAGGGCGAAATAGTAGGCAACAAGGAATATAAATACTTCAATGACATGCTTCATAATTAATTGAAAAATATTCGCTATATAAATTAAAATCGAATCAAAAATAGACAACGATTTTTCCTTCAAAACTTGAATAAACATGGATTCATATTCATCGAAAAGTGGGAAATTTTGTAGTGTATCTCGGATTTCAGGAAAGATATAAATGACGCTATTGATGGATATAACAGCAAGAAAAAAAGATACAAGAAAGTATTAAAATTTCCACAATAATTGCTGCAAGCCAATAAGCGACCCTACAATAAGTGTGAAGAAATTTTATGATAGGATACGTCGAAAAAGATAAAAAAAATTGCAAGTGAAACAGGCAATACGAACCAAAGTATTACCAAATAGAAAATGAAAAATAAAACACTTGTAGTTCTTTCGTATGAAAAATACTTAATATTCCTCATTTTTACAAATTCACCCCATTTCAAAAGTTAAATTAATGTCAAAATATACAATAAAACCTCTTTAGAGCATATATATAATCGCTCGGGCGCCTTTTTCTTTAATTAGGTGATTTTCATTCACAAAGCTGTCAAAAATGATTATAATAGCAATGTAAGCGATTTACTTAATGGTTCATATGAGCAAAGTACGTAAATGTGACGAACTAAATACATTTACAACCAAAAAAATATAAGTATGAGGGAGCGATAATTTATGTCAGCAACTAAAGGATTAGAAGGTATCGTAGCAGCGGAATCTAAAATCAGTTCAATTATCGATGACACACTTACATATGTTGGTTACAACATTGATGATTTAGCAGAGAACGCGTCATTTGAAGAAGTAGTTTATTTATTGTGGCACACTCGTTTACCAAAAGAGGACGAGCTAGCTGAATTAAAACAACAATTAGCAGACAACATGACAATTCCGCAAGCAATTGTAGATCAATTCAAAACATACCCACTTTCAACTGTACATCCAATGGCTGCACTACGTACTGCAGTATCTTTACTTGGTGTATTCGATGAAGAGGCAGATGTTATGGATCCAGAAGCTAACTACCGTAAAGCTATCCGTTTACAAGCTAAAATTGCTACAGTAGTTACTGCATTTTCGCGTGTTCGTAAAGGTTTAGAGCCAGTTGCGCCAAAACCAGAATTAGGATATGCAGCAAACTTCTTATACATGCTTAAAGGTGAAGAACCAGCAGCAATCGAAGTTGAAGCATTCGACAAAGCATTAGTATTACATGCTGACCATGAATTAAATGCATCTACATTCACAGCGCGTGTATGTGTAGCTACATTATCAGATGTATATTCTGGTGTAACAGCAGCTATTGGTGCATTAAAAGGGCCACTTCATGGTGGTGCAAATGAGCAAGTTATGAAAATGTTAACTGAAATTGGCTCACTTGATAAAGTTGAATCTTACATTCAAAATAAACTAGACAACAAAGAAAAAAATCATGGGCTTTGGTCACCGCGTATACCGCAAAGGCGACCCACGTGCACCACATTTACGTGTTATGTCACAAAAATTAACTGAACTAACTGGTAAACCAGAGCTATATGAAATGTCAGTTAAAATCCATGACATGATCGTAGAACAAAAGAAATTACCTGCAAACGTAGACTTCTTCTCTGCGTCAGTGTATGATTCTTTAGGTATTGATCATGACCTATTCACACCAATTTTCGCAGTATCACGTACTTCTGGTTGGGTAGCTCATATTTTAGAGCAATATGCTAACAACCGCCTAATCCGTCCACGTGCAGAGTATGTTGGACCAGGCATGCAAAAATATGTTCCAATCAGCGAGCGCTAATTTGGAAAATATGCTAGAATATTTGGGACTGTGTTACTGATAACACAGTCCTATGATTATGAATTTAGGAGGCAACAGCAATGTCAAACAAAATTGTAGTTGAAAATGGCGTACTTAATGTACCAAACAATCCAGTGATTCCTTTCATCGAAGGTGATGGAATTGGTCCAGATATTTGGGCTGCAGCATCACGAGTAATCGACGCAGCAGTTGAAAAAGCATACAACGGTGAAAAGAAAATCGAATGGTTAGAAGTTTTAGCTGGTGAAAAAGCATTCAACCAAACTGGTGAATGGTTACCACAAGAAACTTTAGACAAAATTAACGAATACCTAATCGCAATTAAAGGTCCTCTTACTACTCCAATCGGTGGTGGTATCCGCTCTCTAAACGTAGCATTACGTCAACAGCTTGACCTATATGTGTGCTTACGTCCAGTACGTCACTTTGATGGAGTACCTTCACCAGTTAAACGCCCAGAAGACGTTGATATGGTTATCTTCCGCGAAAACACAGAAGACATCTACGCTGGTATCGAATTCGAATCTGGTTCTGAACAAGCTCAAAAAAATCATCAACTTCCTACAAACTGAATTTGGTGTTAACAAAATCCGCTTCCCAGAAACTTCTGGTATCGGTGTAAAACCTGTATCTAAAGAAGGTACTGAGCGTTTAGTACGTTCTGCTATCGAATATGCTATTAATCATAAACGCCCATCTGTTACTTTAGTACACAAAGGTAACATCATGAAATTCACTGAAGGTGGGTTCAAAAAAATGGGGTTATGAATTAGCTGAAAAAGAATTTGCTGATCAAACATTCACTTGGAACCAATATGATGCAATTAAAGCTGAACAAGGTGAAGAAGCAGCGAACAAAGCACAAGCTGACGCTTTAGCAGCTGGTAAAATCTTAGTGAAAGATTCTATCGCTGATATCTTCTTACAACAAATCTTAACTCGTCCAAATGAGTTCGATGTAGTTGCAACAATGAACTTAAACGGTGACTATATCTCTGACGCATTAGCTGCACAAGTTGGTGGTATCGGTATCGCTCCAGGCGCAAACATTAACTATGTAACTGGACACGCGATCTTCGAAGCTACTCACGGTACAGCTCCAAAATATGCTGGTCAAGATAAAGTAAACCCATCTTCAGTATTACTTTCAGGTGTATTAATGCTTGAACACTTAGGATGGCAAGAAGCTGCTGACATGATTACTAAATCTGTTGAGAAAACAATTTCTTCTAAAGTTGTAACTTATGACTTCGCACGTTTAATGGACGGCGCTACAGAAGTGAAATGTTCAGAATTCGCGAATGAGTTAATCAAAAACCTATAATTTTCTATTGTAATATAGAAATAATAGGTAAGCGGATGCTTTATTCTGCCGATATAATTAGGGTAAAATGTATTTAGTTTAATAAAGTATTACGATGAACTTGTTTAATCGAGGGAGGAGATGGTATTCTCCTCCCTCTTTTAAAATATATAACCTAATTTTAAAGGAGCGTATTTAAATGTCTCTGAAACGTAAAAAAAATTTCAGTAATCGGTAGTGGTTTTACAGGTGCTACAGCTGCATTTTTAGCAGCTCAGAAAGAACTTGGCGACGTCGTATTAGTTGATATTCCACAAGCAGAAAACCCAACAAAAGGAAAAGCTCTAGATATGTGGGAGCTGCACCAGTGCAAGGCTATGATTCGTATGTGAAGGGTACTTCTAACTATGCAGATATAGCAGATTCTGATGTAGTCCTTATCACTGCTGGTGTTGCTCGTAAACCAGGGATGAGTCGTGACGATCTTGTTCAAATTAATCAAGGTGTAATGAAGGCTGTTTCTAAGGAAATTGCTGCTTATTCACCAAATGCAACGATTATCGTGCTCACAAACCCAGTAGATGCTATGACTTACACAGTTTACAAAGAAACTGGTTTCCCAAAAAAATCGTGTTATCGGTCAATCTGGTGTACTTGATACAGCTCGCTTCTGTGCATTTGTTGCAGAGGAACTTAATATCTCGGTGAAAGACATTACTGGTTTTGTTTTAGGTGGCCACGGTGATACAATGGTACCACTTACTCGCTATTCATTTGCTGGCGGCATACCATTAGAAACATTAATTCCTACTGATCGTCTTGAAGAGATTGTAAATCGAACACGTAATGGTGGTGCAGAAATCGTTAATTTACTTGGTAATGGCTCAGCATACTATGCTCCAGCAGCAGCACTTGTTGAAATGGCTGAAGCAATTATTAAGGATCAAAAACGTATTTTACCATCCATTGCATATTTAGAAGGCGAATATGGCTACACTGATTTGTATTTAGGTGTTCCAACTTTACTAGGTGCAAATGGTATCGAAAAAAATCTTTGAGCTGGACTTAACAGACAAAGAAAAAGCGGCTTTAGATAATTCGGCAGAAGCAGTCCGCAATGTTATGAAAGTTTTAGCTTAATAAAAAGCTTATGAAATCGAGTGGGAATCATTCCTACTCGATTTTTTTGTAGTCTGTCTATATAAAATGTAAGTGACAAATAGACTATATTCCTTTAATTACTAATGCATCCTATGCTTATCAATAAAATGGTTATTCTGCTTTTCGTTGTACTTTTAGAATAAAATTGATACTATGAAGGTAGTATGATGGAAAAGGGGTTGGCGTATCTTTGCTTCAAAAAAACAGTAAGCTTGGTCTCACAATAGATGAAATTACAGTTGGCGAGAAGATTCATATTACTGAAAAGATAGAGGATAAGGATTTACTGCTTTATTTAGGCCTTACGAATGATAGTAATCCGCTTTATATTCAACATGATTATGCTGCGATGACGCCTTTTCAAAAGCCAATCGTACCTACAATTATGTTAAATGGTATCATTACGTCAGCTGTGTCAAAGTATATTCCTGGACCAGGTGCACGAATTATTGAGCAACATTTAAAATATTTAGGACCTCTCTATCATTATGAATTATTTGATACGCTTTTAGAGGTAACAGAAGTAAATAAACGCCAAAATATAATTACTGTATCTGTCCACTCCTATAATGAGCAAAAGCAGCTTGTGATTGAAGGAACCTTATTGGTGACACCGCCACTTGCGCTATAGACGTTTTAAGATTTGAAATGGGGGTTTCAAATCACTAACGGAGGCATTATTAATGACAAAAACGATTTTAGTTGTAGAAGATGAATTTTCTATTGCGACATTATTGAAATATAATTTAGAACAGGCAGGCTATGTTGTAGAAACAGCTGCAGATGGGCAAGAAGGATTGGATAAAGCAATTGACTTACAGCCGGATTTAATTCTCTTAGACTTAATGCTTCCAAGGCTTGATGGTATGGAGGTATGTAAACAAATACGTCAACAACGTATGAATACGCCTATCATTATGTTAACCGCAAAGGACGATGAATTCGATAAAGTTCTTGGTCTGGAGCTGGGAGCAGATGATTATATGACGAAGCCTTTTAGCCCGCGTGAGGTATTGGCGCGAGTGAAAGCTGTGTTAAGACGTTTCACACAAAATGTTATATTAGACAATAAAGATGAACCTCAAGAGAAAATGTATGAATTTGGACAATTACGTGTCTTTCCTGAGCGTTTTGAAGTATTTTTACAGGATGAAGCATTGGAATTCACACCGAAGGAATTTGAGCTATTGATTTATTTGCTTGAAAATAAAAATCGTGTTTTAACACGTGATCAGCTATTAAGTGCTGTATGGAAATATGACTTTGCTGGTGATACAAGAATTGTGGATGTACACATCAGTCACCTTCGAGATAAAATTGAGGAAAATAGCCGAAAACCAATGTTTATCAAAACCATTCGTGGTCTTGGCTATAAATTCGAGGAGCCGAAGACAACATGAAATCAATGAGCAACCGCTTATTCTTGACATTCATGCTTTTACTCGGAACAATACTAGCTGTCCTAATGATTGTAATAGGTCAGCTTTTTCCTGTTTATATAGAACAGTATGACGAACAGGCGAGCCTTGAGAAGCAAGAATTCATCAATCAAGTACTAGATGAACGAAAAATTGAACTCTCGAAGGAAGATAGGGAGGCTATCAATAGAGTCCAAAATGCAGGGGAACAGCATAAAATTTTATCGAGTGTTCGCGCTCGATTATATGTGGTTCTCGTTATTCTTTTTACTATAGCACTAATTTTGATTGCAATTGTCAGTCGTTATATGATTCGAAATTTCACTGCACCAATCGATAATGTAACCGAAACAGCGCTAGAGCTCGCTAAAGGGAATTACCGCGCTCGTGCCCATGAGAACGAGCAGGAACGCATGATGCCATTAAGCCATTCTATTAATATTTTAGCGCGTAATTTACAGGACATTACGACGATACGTGAAGTAGAAGAGGAACGGCTAAAAACGTTAATTGAGAACATGGGAAGCTCACTTATGATGATTGGACGTGAAGGCAATATATCGATTGTGAATCGTGTATTCTTAGAGCGTTTTGGCATGCAAATTGACGATGTTCAAGGAAAGGTCTTTCGTACAATAGGCTTGCCTAAATCACTTGAGCAATTTATCGACCACGTCTTTCTAACAGAAATGCCTTATCGACAGCAAATTAAAATGGAAGTACAACAGGAACTATACAATAAGGAAGTGTATGGGGCTCCTGTTATTGGAGATCATGGTCGCTGGCTGGGTGTTGTTATTGTTATGCATGATATTACAGAGCTTGTCCGTTTGGAACAAATTCGAAAGGACTTTGTGGCAAACGTCTCCCATGAATTACGTACACCAATTACCTCGATTAAAGGTTTTTCAGAAACTTTATTGGATGGTGCCTATAAAGATGAAAAGATGTTATTATCCTTTTTAGAGATTATTTATAAAGAAAGTAACCGTCTACAAATGCTGATTCAGGATTTATTGGAACTATCGAAAATCGAACAGCATGGTTTTACCGTGAATATTATGTCAATGGGCTTGCAGGACGTACTTATTCGAGGTGCAGAATTAACAGGGCCTCGTTTAGATGAGAAAAATATGAGCTTCCATGTGGATATTGAACGCGATGTTGAAGTGATGGGAGATGCCAATCGTATCATCCAAATCGTAACAAATTTAATCACTAATGCGATTACGTATTCCCCAGAAAATACAACTGTATCGATCCGTTTAAAGGAAAATGAAAAGTATGGAATTATTGAAATAGAGGATCAGGGAATTGGAATCGAAAAGCACGAAATTGCTCGTGTCTTTGAACGATTTTATCGTGTAGATCGTGCCCGAAGTCGAAACTCTGGAGGAACAGGCTTAGGGCTCGCTATTGTGAAGCATTTAGTAGAGGCGCATCATGGGCGTATTCAGGTAGAAAGTGAAGTCGGTGTAGGCACTAAGATGATTGTCATGATTCCGAAGAATTAACAATCTCTTTACAAAAGCAACATGTAACATTCACAAAGGGAGTTTATACTTATTTAGTAGAAACCCCCTATATAATCGACAAGTCTGTAAATAAATCATGTATCAGTTATTACATTTTAATGGCTGCTTTATAATTGCCATAGAAGAATCTATTGCCAAATTTTTTTGGTGATAGATTCTTTTCTGTTTTACACTAGACGAAAATAGGTGTAAAGTATAGTAGCATAAAGTTTAACTTACAATTTCAATGTTTAGTTGAACTAATTAATTGGGCTTTTATGGACAGTGAAATGGATACAGCTATTAAAAGATAAAGTATGATTTTCACTGTGTTTTCCTTAGAAGCAGGACAAAATTGAAAGAAGGATGACCATGAAAATCGTCAAAAGTATCGTGCAAATCGGCTATCTTTATATACTATTATTTGTTGGAAATAGTATTGCACGTCTACTTCACTTGCCGATTCCAGGTAGCATAATTGGACTAGTTTTATTATTTTTACTTTTGCAGTTTCATATGATTAAGCTTGAATGGATTGAGTTAGGAGCAGGATTATTACTAAGTGAGCTATTGTTATTTTTCATACCATCTGCAATTGGCATAATTGATTATGATTCACTGTTCGGTGTGCAGGGTGTGAAGGTTGTACTTGTGATTGTCGTGAGCGCTATTGTTGTCATGTTTACAACAGGCTTTACTGCACAGTGGCTAGAGCAACGAAAGAAGGGTGATGCCGCATGAGTTATTTCATAGCTATAGCAAGCTTAGCAGGGACAGTTGCTATTTTTTACGCATGTAAAATGTTTTATGTTAAATATAAAAAAGAGTGGCTTACGCCCATGCTTGTCACACCAATAATAATAATTTTACTATTATTATTAACAGGTACTTCCTATCAATCCTATAATACAGGAGCAAATATTTTATCCAATTTATTAGGACCAGCAACAGTTGCATTTGCTGTTCCAATTTATAAAAATTTTAATTTATTAAAAAAAGCATGCTCTTGAAATATTTCTTAGCATCGCAGTTGGTTCAGCCGTCGCTATTATATCCTCATTTATTATGGCATTAGTTGTTGGCCTAAATAATGAGCTTGTTCATAGCCTAGTACCACGCTCAGTCACTACACCAATTGCGATGGATATTTCTAATATGATAGGTGGCTCCCCTACTTTGACTGCCGTTTTTGTGATGACAACTGGAATATTAGGAAGTCTACTTGCTCCGTTAATCATAAAAGTTTTTCGCTTTCATAGACCCTCATCTAGAGGTTTAATGTTAGGAATGGGTGCTCATGGTACAGGTACCTCTAAAGCCTTTGAATTCGGTGAACTCGAAGGAACCTTTGCCAGCCTTGCGATGATTGTAGCAGCCTTAATTAGCATCGTGCTTTCTACAACATTGTTCCCAGCATTTGAACATCTAGTGGTTAATATCCTGTTGCCTTAAATGGTGACAGGATTTTTTTGTCTAAGATGGAGATGAATGCCCAAGGACTCTTGGTTACAAACAAGCTAGAGTCAAACTCAAAATTGGATGAAACAGGATATATGTCAAACTGCCTACAATAAAATATTAGTTTATTAAAATATTTTGAAACCTTTTAAAAAGTGTTCCGTATACAATAGTACTAAGCATAAGGGAGGAACAAACATGAGTGTGAAAAGGACACTAATGATGGTGGGTCTTGGAATTTTCGGCATTGTTGCACTTATTGCTGTATTTACATCTTGGTACACAGTAGATGAATCAGAGCAAGCAGTTGTTATAACATTCGGTCGTGCCGATGATACAGTAACAGAACCAGGCTTACATTTTAAATTACCTTGGCCAATCCAATCGGTTGAGGTTTTATCAAAGGAAACATTTAGTTTACAGTTTGGCTATAAGCAAAATAAAAAAAGGTGAATTAGAAGCTTATGATGCTGAAACGAAAATGATTACAGGAGACGAACATATTGTATTAACAGACCTTGTCGTTCAATGGAAGATTACAGAACCGAACAAATTCTTATTTAATGCACAAAACCCAGAAGAGATTTTACATAGCGCTACATCGAGTGCAATTCGATCTATTATTGGAAGCTCTAAAATCGATGCCGCGTTAACAGAGGGAAAAGCAGACATAGAAGCAAATACAAGAACATTACTTGTTTCTCTAATTGAAAAATATGATATTGGCATAAGTATTTTGGGTGTTAAATTACAGGATGTGGAATTACCAAATGCTGATGTACGTGCGGCTTTTACAGCAGTAACAGATGCACGTGAAATGAAAAATACAAAAATCAATCAGGCAGAAAAATATGAAAATCAACGTACAAATGAGGCTAAAGGTGAAAAAGACGCCATTATTTCGAAGGCACAGGGAGAAAAAAACAGCCCGTATCGAGCAGGCTCAAGGGGATGTAGCTGTCTTTAATAAAATGTATGAGCAATATAAAGGAAATCAGCAAATTACACGTGAGCGTTTAATCTTAGAAACACTTGAGAATGTGTTACCAAAAGCACAAATTTACATTATGAATGATGATGGCAGCACAATGAAATACTTACCTCTTCAAGCACTACAACCCATAGAACAGAAGCAAGAGCAGAAACAAGAAGAGAAAAAAAGAAGGGAGTGGTAACTAATGGATCAAAAAAAATAAGGATCTTGAAAAATTCTTAAATTTTTTTATCGGGCAAATCCAAAAATACTACTCCAAAGGAAGGAAACTCAGAGGATAATGTAATCAAGATGTCAAAGAAGGGTCCGATGAATCCAAAGAAATATATTTCTCTTATTGTAACCTTAACAGCCGTTTTTGCCATTGCCATTATTTTATTTGCAAATATCTATATTGTAAAAGAATCAGAGTATGCTGTAGTAAGGCAGTTTGGAGAAGTGGTGAAATTTGAACGTGAGCCTGGCCTTAAAATGAAGGTTCCATTTATTCAAAGTGTAACGAGATTACCAAAAAAACCAAATGACTTATGAAATATCAGAAGAGGAAATTAATACAAAGGATAAAAAGAGAATTATTATTGATAATTATGCGGTATGGCGTATTACAGATCCAAAGTTATTAATTTCAAATGCAGGTACTATTGAAAAAGTAGAATCTCGTATGGAGGAATTTATCTATTCTGTTATTCGCTCTGAGCTTGGACGAATAGAATATACACAAATTATTAATGATGAAAATTCTTCTCGTGGAAGTATTAATGACCAAGTTACTGAACGTGTGAATGAATTGCTTGCAAAAGATAAATATGGCATAGAAGTTGTAGATGTTCGAATCCGTCGTATTGATTTGCCAACAGAAAATGAGCAAGCCGTATTTACAAATATGATTTCAGATCGTGAATCAATCGCTCAAAAATATCTATCAGAAGGTGATGCAGGGAAGCGCCGTATTGAAGCACAAACAGATAAGAAAGTGCAAGAAATGCTAGCAAAAGCTAAAAAGGATGCCGCGCTAATCCAAGCAGAAGGAGAGGCAGAGGCAGCGAAAATCTATAATAAGTCATTTTCACAAGATCCTGAATTCTATTCACTTTATCGTACTTTAGAATCCTATAAGAAAACGATCGGTGAAGATACGGTTATTATTTTGCCATCTACTTCACCGTATGCAAAGGTATTATCTGGCTATATCAAATAATTCTGTAATCCTTGCAGGGGTTAAAATAAGAAGTCGCCTACCAGTTTGGTATGGCGACTTTTCTGTTTTTAATAATGTGTAAACTTATAAAATTTTATTATTATTAATTTGTATAGTAAGTAAATAATAGAAATTTATAAATTTCTATATCGTAGATTACTATAATCTGATAGAATAATGATGTTTAGAATGAAAAAATGGGGGTAATAGCTGTGAAATTACAAATTAGTACCTGGCTACAAAATTTAGGTATAGCCAGTAGTATTGCATCGTTGTTTACACTTTTCTTCCGTCTATCAGATTTTGAATGGATAACGAAAAGTGTTTATCATATACCAGTATTTTTTTGTCATTTTGTTTTTAGTAAGTTTAATTATTGCTGAGGATGTCCGCAAAATATGTAAAAGAATATTTTGGTATGAAAAACGCAAGGTCAAGCGTCCTATTTGGCAAGTTGGTATTGGTTTTATTTTCTTTTTAGCACAAATTAGTATGGTGATGGTATTTAGTAAAGAGCTGACACAGCCACAATTGGTGGGATGCCCTTATTTTTAGTGTTTGCTTTTATGAATGCGTTTATCTTAACGATTATATATGAAGAAATATTTTATCGTACATCAAATTAATAACATGCATTAATGAACTTTCATTCAAAGGATTGTCACTTTTGAATGAAAGTTTTTTTTCATTTATTTATCTTGATTCAGCAGGGCATACAAACACCCGCTCCATTGTGTTAGCCTAAAGCCTCTGTAGGATGTCACGTATTTTGAACAGTAGCTTTTCAAGGGAGCTTTAAAAAATCCTGACGAAATTACGTTATGGGATTAATTGAATATGAGTGACTACAGATTGATGGTGTTTTCTGCTTAATCATCGAATCTTATTTTCTAATGTTAGCGCTCAAAGTGAAATATTAACATTCATCAGTATTGTCTTCATTTTATCTATAGTACATTTAGGAAGTATTTACTTACAGCTATAAGTAATTATTACATGGATAAAGGATTAAAGAGCGAAAGGAGAAAGTTTCTAAGTACTCATCATCCTGTGCGACCAGAGCTAATGAAGGGAATTATTTTGCTGTGCCAAAAAAATGATGTCGAATAGCGCAACGAGTATTAACGTTCATTTTAAGAAAATTATATTTTTTAACCTAACTTTAACCTTTATTATGTATGATGATGAGGATTTTCCAATTGTATATAACATTAAAAAGTTTAGGAGGGAATGACGCAGAGGGAAGTTTTTCAACAAATCACTGAGTTTAATGCAAAACTTGTAGAATTAAATAGGAAAAAAAGCCGCCACTTTATTTAAAAAAAGATTTTAGTCAACAACTAAAAAAAATAAATGCTAGCCAGAGTAACTTGAAGATGCTACGTAATAACGGGGTCATGGCCTATTCCTTTACTATCTTGCTAGGAGGAAAATTATGAAAAAAAACAAGCTGTTTATTGTAGCGACTACTACTGCGGTGGGAGTAAGTACTATATTAACAGGTATAAGCACTACTGTAGAAGCAGCAACGACCAATTTTTCAGATGTACAAGAGGCAAATAGTCATTATACTGCCATTATGGATTTAGCACAGCGTAATATTATACATGGTTTCCCAGATGGCACATTTAAGCCAAATGAGTTTGTCACTTTTAAGCAAACAGCGAAAATCATTGCGGGTATACTCAATTTAGATGCTAGTGATGAACAAGAATGGGTAGCTTTACAAGCAGCAGGTCTTATGGATAGCACATTAAATCCAAATGATCCTATTACACGCAACGACATGGCAAAGGTCATTGCGAAGTCATTAGGGCTTACTGCATCCGGTAATGTGTCAATACCCTTTACAGATGTGTCGGCAGAACATCAGCAGGTAGTGACAGCATTATTTGAATATGGGATGACAAAAGGAACATCGGCAACTACATTTAGCGGAGGCAAGTTTGTGACAAGGGGACAGCTTGCTTCATTTATTGTAAGAGCTGAGCAGATCATAAAGCAAGTTTCAACAGATACAGGTATTGCAGGGGCGACCGTTACAGTGGAGCACATTCACAACAACAAGGTTACAATTGGGGGGCGTGAATGGCCTATTGGCAAAAATGCAAAGACTATAATAAATAATAAAAACGCTGCTGCATTAGTAAATGCACAGCTAGATGTTATTGTGGTGAATGGTGAAATCGCTGAGGTATTAGCGATTGATTTATACACATCTGGACAGCAAGGAGCAAAAGTTGTGCTAGATGGTGGCAATACCTCTGTAGGCAATATCGTAATTCATGCAGATTATGTTGAACTGAAAAATATGGCTGTTACAGGGGATATTCGTGTTCTAGGGCGAGCGACTTCTATAGCATTGAATCAACTTAAGGTAAAAGGGGAGCTGTTACTAGAAGAAGGTGAAGCATCAAGAACGGCATCACTTAACAAAGTAGCCGTTATTAATGAAAACCCTATTACGGTGGATATGACTAGAAGTGAATTTGTAGCTCTTCTTGTAAAAAGAGCTGCATTTATTAACTCAGATTCATCGTTACCAGTCGTAACTCATTTGGGAAGTAATTTACAGATTAATGCACCTAATATAGGGCTACTTAATTGGGAATCGCCACCTGAAGGCTCACAATTAAGTGGAAATGCCAATATTGGAACAGTCATGATTGGCGCTGAATATCAATTTAGGTTACAGCAAATGCAAAAGCAGCTCGAAGCCAGTCAAGTTTTTTTTAAGAGAGCAGCAACAATTGCAGGAGCAAGAGAAAAAAGCAATATTGACTAAAATAAGTGATTTAACAACTGAATCAGTAGACTTGCAGCAGCAGATTAATGATTTAACAAAGGTTAAAAGGACACCAACACAAGATAATCAATTAGCTCTATTAAGACAAAAATTACAACAGATAGAAAATGAACTACTTTCTCTAAGAGTACTACCAAACCAGCCGCAATCTAGTAATAACCCAGCAGGAATACCCAATTTGCCAGGATTATTCCCTTCAGTTGAACAAACAACACAAGTGGAAGAAAGAATACGAAAGATACAAGAAGAGTCAAGAAAGCTGCAACAACAAAATGAAGATTTTAAAAATCTAATAAAGACTGCTTTACAAATTAATGGAACAATAAATATTGGTAATATCATTGTACCATCACCTGCTGTTTCAACCTTCACTCTTGGACCAGATGTCCGCATTCATAATATGATGACAGATATTTCTAGAGAAGGGCTGCTTGCAATATTTACAAATGTTCGTCAAGGGCAAATTAAAACATTAATATCTGCGAAGGGCCAACAAACACCTTTTAACCAAACGCCCTCAGAAGCAACAGACAGTGGTTCAAGTAGTAATAGTGGAAGTAGCTCTGGTGGTAATAACACAGGTGGAGGAAATACAACAACACCTGTAGATACGACAACCCTTAAGAAAATGATTAGTAATGCGAAGGAACGACTTGTAGCCGTGCAAAATGGAGATCACCCTATATCTGAAAATGGCTTTGATATTCCACAGGCACAGCAATGGATACCAAAAAGAGCAACAGACGCACTGCAAGCAGCAATAACTGAAGCCGAAGCAATGGTAGCTAAAGTAGCTCAAGGACCAATGGGTTACCAGCGAGTCGCTTCTTTAACGAATACGAATATTTTACTAGCTAACACACAAACAGATATTCATCATATGGCAGAAAAATTAGAGAAGCTGATGAATTTACAACCAATCAATGGGTTGAAAGAGATAGCAACAATCCAACGCCTATTAAATGGCAAAGAGATTACGAGCATACCAGACATCGAAGAAGTAACTGTGGGCAGATTATATGAAGCGATAGAACAATTGTTAAGGAACGAATTTGAACTTGAACAAGAGCCTCTAACTGTTGAGGAGCAGGAATTGATTATCGCCATATTAAGGGAGTTTAAACAACACATTCAAATCATTGACAATCAAGTAACGATTCCATTAAATGAAGCCATTTCATATACAAATCCTGTGACAGGTCAAACATCAGAGCTTGTACCAGCAATATCAGCACAACTGACACTTGTGCAACCACAACCGCTTGTCATTAATGAGGTCTCTTATATAGATAATGAGAATATAAGGCTCACGTTCTCTTCAAATATCGAGATACCAGAGGGCGAGCAATTTATATTTATGATAAATGACTCATTAACCCCGCTGTATGGAACAGTAAGTAGCAGTACAGGAAATAGTGTAATCATTCGAATGGATGGTATTGTCCCATTATTTGCAACCTTTATACACATTGAACGTGAAAGTAAACCGGAACATAACCTTTTGAAAGAACCATTTACAATGGAAAATACAAACGTTTGATAGTAAGTAAGAAAGTCAATCGCAATGAGCGGTTGGCTTTTTTGATAGGAATGGCAATCCTAAGGACTAAGATAGCACAATGAGACCCATAAGGTTTTTTTGTGTGAAATGCATTGTTATTGTTGGCAAAATGGCTGTTTTCTCGATAAAGTAGAAAGAAGAAGCATTTTCAAACATACGTTTTCGTTTTACAATTAAGTAGAAGAGAACGCAGGAGGATAAAATCATGACAAAGGAAAAATTACTATTATTGGACGGTAATAGTTTAGCGTATCGCGCGTTTTTTTGCGTTGCCATTGTTGACAAATGATAGTGGCATTCATACTAATGCTGTATACGGCTTTACAACAATGCTACAAAGAATATTAGAGGAAGAACAACCATCGAAAATCTTAGTGGCTTTTGATGCTGGGAAAACAACATTCCGTCATGAAACCTTTACGGAATATAAAGGTGGGCGACAAAAGACTCCGCCAGAATTATCTGAGCAATTCCCTTATTTACGTAAGCTCATTGATGCATATGGTATTAAGCAGTACGAGTTAGAACTGTATGAAGCGGACGATATAATAGGAACACTTGCTAAAGAAGCTTCATCACAGGATATCGATGTCATCATTGTTTCTGGAGATCGTGATTTAACACAGCTCGCCACAGAGCAGGTAACTGTGTACATTACTAAAAAAAGGTATAACTGAAATTGAGAAAAATACACCAGCTTATATTGAAGAAAAATATGGCTTAACCCCTTCGCAGATAATTGATATGAAAGGCTTATGGGGGATGCTTCCGATAATATTCCTGGAGTACCTGGTGTCGGTGAAAAAAACGGCTGTTAAATTGCTGAAAGAGCATGGTTCAGTAGAGTCGTTATATAAAGCGATGGATACATTAAAGGCTTCGAAAATGAAAGAAAAATTAGTAGCCAATGAAGAGCAGGCAATCATGAGTAAAAAGCTTGCAACCATTTTTACGGATGCGCCGATAGAGGTTGCACTTACTGATCTTGCTTATAATGGTCCGAATGAAGAAGAGCTAATAAATGTCTGGCGGGAGCTTGGCTTTAAATCACTGCTAGAAAAAAAGTGATTTTTCTGTCCAAGAAGAAGAACAAGCACCATTTGACTATGAAATTGTGCAGGAAGTAAAGCAAGAACACTTAAAGGATGTTATGGCAGTGCATTTGGAGCTGGCGGACGAACATTATCACACATGTCAGCAACTAGGCATAGCTCTAACTGATGGAGCGAAACCAATTTACGTACCTTTTGATATAGTGGCTAAATCAGATGTTCTTCGTCTATGGCTAGAGGATGCGACAAAAATAAAGTATATGTCAGATTCAAAGGCAGCCCAAGCGGCATTAAGACGTGCAGGGATTCGTTTAGCAGGAGTTGATTTTGATTTATTGCTTGCTTCTTATATCAATAATCCTGGGCTAAGCGGAGATGATGTAGCAACACTTGCGAAGGAACTTGGCTACCGTGATGTGCAGGCAAATGAGACCGTTTATGGTAAGGGTGCCAAACGAGCTATACCTACCATTGATACACTAGCAGAGCATGCAAGCCGCAAAGCTTTTGCTGTGTGGTCAGTACAGCCAAAGCTTGAAACATTGCTAAAGGAAAACGAACAATTTGATTTATATAAAAATCTAGAACTCCCATTAGCTTCTATACTGGGCGAGATGGAAAGTGAAGGAATTACAGTCAACCGTGCTACTTTAGAGAAGATGGGACAAGAATTAAATGACAAATTAGTTATTATTGAGCAAGAGATTTATACGGAAGCTGGAGAAGCCTTTAATATTAATTCACCAAAACAATTAGGGGTTATTTTATTTGATAAGCTTGGACTGCCAGTTATTAAAAAAAACGAAAACAGGCTACTCAACGGCAGCAGATGTGTTAGAAAAATTAAAATCGGAGCATGCGATTATTGAGCATATTCTTTTATATCGTCAGTTAGGTAAATTACAATCAACCTATATTGAAGGCTTGCTTAAAGAAATTCATAACGAGGACGGCAAGGTGCATACCCGTTTCCAGCAAGCATTAACGGCTACAGGACGTCTAAGCTCTACAGATCCAAATTTGCAAAACATTCCCATTCGTTTAGAGGAGGGGCGCAAAATCCGTCAAGCATTTGTGCCGTCAAAAGAGGGCTGGATACTGTTTTCGGCTGACTACTCACAAATTGAATTACGCGTTCTGGCACATATGTCAGAAGATAAAAACCTTGTAGAGGCCTTCCGTGAAGGGATGGACGTTCATACACGTACAGCAATGGATGTTTTCCATGTATCAGCAGATGAGGTTGATAGTAATATGCGTCGTGCAGCAAAGGCAGTTAACTTTGGAATTGTCTATGGAATCAGTGATTACGGTTTATCACAAAATTTAGATATTACTCGTAAGGAAGCAGCAACATTTATTGAAAAATATTTCGCAAGTTTTCCAGGGGTAAAACAGTATATGGATGATATTGTGCAGGATGCGAAATTTAATGGTTATGTCACTACGATTTTAAATAGACGTCGATATTTACCTGATATCACAAGCTCCAATTTCAATATACGTAGCTTTGCAGAGCGCACTGCCATGAATACACCTATTCAGGGAAGCGCTGCAGATATTATTAAAAAAAGCAATGATTGATATGGATGCTCGCTTGAAAAAAGAGAATATGCAGGCAAAGCTTCTTTTACAGGTGCATGATGAATTAATTTTTGAAGCACCTAAGGAAGAGATTGCATTGCTTGAAAAAAATTGTTCCTGAGGTTATGGAGCATGCCATAGAGCTTACCGTACCGTTAAAAGTAGACTTCAACCATGGAGCAACTTGGTACGAAGCAAAATAAGGAGGGATTTAAATGCCTGAATTACCAGAGGTTGAAGGTGTCGTCCAGGCATTAAAGCCTAAAATGGAGGGACGGACAATCCAACAGGTGCAGCTTTCTGAGGTAATTCGTTTTTCCTTTGGGGAAGGAAAACAATGTATTATCAAGCAAGCTGAGCCTGATGCCTTTGAAATGTCCTTAACCCAAATGACCATTACAAAAATTGAGAGACGTGCAAAGTATATCTTTTTTCATATGCGTAAAGAGAATGTTCATATGTGCTTGTTAGTCATTTAGGGATGACAGGTGCATGGTTTGTGGTAAATTCGCCAGAGGAAATCAATGAAGCGAAATTTCAAAAGCATATACATGCTACTTTCAAAATGGCAGATGGCGGTTTTTTTAATTTATTCAGATATTCGCCGTTTTGGTGAACTTCGTTTTTTTAGAAAAAAATTGAAGACCATGCACCGTTAACAAAAATGGCACCAGAGCCATTCGATGAAATAGCTTGTGATTATTTTATTGCTCAATCAAAATTACCGAAATATGAAAAGAAATCCGTAAAGGAAGTCATTATGGATGGACAGGTAATTTCGGGTTGTGGCAATATTTATGCAACTGAGGCATTATTTGCTCAAAAAAATTCATCCAGCTCGCAAAATGAACCGTATCAGTGAAAAGCGTAAACGTGCACTATTTGAAGCGGTTGTAACTGTTTTACGTCAAAGCATTAACGCAGGAGGTTCAACGATTTCAGATTATCGTAATATTAATGGTGAGGCTGGAAGCATGCAAAATCGACTTCAGATGTATGGGAAAAAGATGTGTCCAGTGTGTGATACGCCAACGAGCCAAATGACAATTGGTGGGCGCACGTCTGTTTTTTTGCCCAAATTGTCAACATTAAAGGGGAATAAGTGATGATTATCGGATTAACAGGAAGTATTGCCAGTGGAAAAAGTACCGTTGCGAAAATGATAACAGCACTTGGTTTGCCAATTGTCGATGCAGATATTGTAGCGCGCGATGTTGTGGAACCAGGAACGGAAACACTAGCATTAATCGCCGAGCAATTTGGACAAGATATTCTGCTGGAAGATGGCACTTTAAATCGTGCTAAACTTGGCGATATTATTTTCCATGAGCCTGCAAAGCGTAAAATTTTAAATGATATTATGCATCCAGCTATTCGTCAGGAAATGCTGCGCCAGCGCGATGCCTATTTAGAGGCTGGCAACAAGCATGTCGTAATGGATATCCCACTCCTATTTGAAAGTAAGCTACAGCATTTCGTTGAGCGAATCATTGTGGTTTCTGTGAGCGAGGAAGTCCAGCTTCGCCGGTTAATGGAGCGCAACAATTTGTCGAAGGAGGATGCATTAGCGCGAATGCATTCACAGCTCCCGATGTCAGTGAAGGAAAAAGGGGCACATGCAGTTATTTACAATAATGAAAATTTAGGACAAACAGAGGACCAATTGAAAAAAAATTCTTACAAAATGGGAAGTTATAGAGGCTAATTAAAACCCTGTAAATAAAGACATTTTTTTCATTGCTTGATGCGTAGTAAGCATATCTTACTACGCATTTTTTATGTTTGCTTACGCCATAATAGGATTATATTTGACAAAATTATTTTTCAGAAAATAAGAACTTTAATATTATGAGTATATAATGTTCATCTTTTTTAAAATTGTGTTATACTAATCACCATAAAGTATATAATTAATCTGAGTATGTACTCACAGGAGGATTTTATAAATGACAGTATCAATTGCTATTAATGGTTTCGGACGTATCGGACGTATGGTTTTCCGCCAAGCGATCGTACAAGAGGGTTTAAATATTGTGGCTATTAACGCGAGCTATCCAGCAGAAACGTTAGCACATTTGATTAAGTATGACACAAATCACGGAACATTTGAAGGTACGGTTGAACCAGCAGGCGATGCTTTAATTGTAAATGGTAAACGTGTTCAAATTATTAGCGAGCGTGACCCTTTAAAATTACCATGGGCTACAATGGGTATAGATATTGTTATCGAAGCAACTGGTAAATTTAATGATCGTGAAAAAGCTGCGATGCACTTAGAAGCAGGGGCAAAGAAAGTAATCTTAACAGCACCAGGTAAAAACGAGGACGTAACAATTGTTTTAGGTGTAAATGACGATAAACTTGATATTGCAAAACATGATGTTATTTCAAATGCATCTTGTACTACAAATTGCTTAGCACCAGTTGCGAAAGTATTAAATGACACATTTGGTATCGATAATGGCTTAATGACAACTGTTCATGCCTATACAAATGACCAAAAGAACCTAGATAATCCACATAAAGATTTACGTCGTGCACGTGGATGCGCGCAGTCAATCATTCCAACATCTACAGGCGCTGCAAAAGCATTGAAATTGGTATTACCAGAATTAGAAGGAAAAATTCATGGTATGGCACTCCGTGTTCCAACACCAAACGTATCCTTAGTGGACCTTGTAGTGGATTTAAATACGGATGTAACAGTAGATTCTGTTAATGCTGCATTTGTGAAGGCTGCTACTGAAGGACCAATGAAAGGAATTTTAAACTTCTCAGTTGAGCCTCTAGTATCTTCTGATTACAATACAACAACTTACTCTTCTACAGTTGATGGACTTTCGACAATGGTAATGGGTAGCCGCAAAGTAAAAGTACTTGCTTGGTACGACAATGAATGGGGTTATTCTGCACGTGTAGTAGATCTTGTGAAAAAAAGTGGCAAACGCTTTAGAAACAGTTAACGCATAATAATTATACTAAGCACATTGAAATCCTGGTGATTTCGGTGTGCTTTTTTTGTTAGAGTAATAGTTTTTGAATGAGCTTTTTAAGGACATTCACTTGAAAAATTGTTGGCATCTATACTTGTACTTTCTGCTTTCAGGGTTTATCATGAGCACACTAGCGTGAATGCGCTTTTCTTACATGTGGGAAATTTGTTATAATAGGAATATTAAATTGTTGTGAAATCAGGAGAGTAAAGATATGAGATGTCCATCTTGCCAATTTAACGGAACGCGTGTAGTGGATTCGAGGCCAGTAGATGATAATAAAGAAATTCGAAGACGTCGTGAATGCGAGTCATGTGGCTTTCGCTTTACAACGTTTGAAAAAAATTGAAGAGACACCACTTGTTGTTGTAAAAAAAAGAAGGTTCACGTGAGGAGTTTAGTCGTGAAAAGGTACTTCGTGGGCTTATTCGTGCTTGTGAAAAACGTCCAGTTGCCCTAGATGTTCTTGAGCAACTCGTATTATCGATTGAAAAAGACCTCCGTCGTATTGGTAATTCAGAGGTACGCTCTGAGGATGTTGGGGAAATGGTAATGGACCGCCTAGCGAAAATCGATGAGGTAGCATATGTCCGCTTTGCATCGGTTTATCGTCAATTTAAGGACATCAATGTCTTTATTGAAGAAATTAAAGATATTATTCAACGTCAGACAGAGCAAAAATCTTAAGTAATACAGAGAGGGTGAATGTCGTTGATTCATTTGTATAAGGAATTACAGCCTGCTGATTCTTTTGACATTCGTTTACCTCATGCACTTTCTACACAGGAACGTCAATTAGTAACATTATTTTATCAGCCATTAACTGGGGCAGAGCCGATTAGCCTTTATTTAACACTTTGGGCAGAAGCTGAGCAAATGCCAGATCAGCAAATGACACATTATTATTTAATGAATGTTTTAGGGCTTCCAATTGGTAAAATATTTGAGGCACGAATAGCACTTGAAGCGATTGGCTTATTACGTACATGGAAGAAAGAAAATACGGGAGAGCGAAGCTTTTTATATGAACTAATTCGTCCACTTGATGCAGATAGTTTTATGAAAGACCCGCTATTATCCATGTTTTTATTTAGTAAAATTGGAGAGCAAGCTTATCGGAGGCTGCGACAGCGCTTTATAGCTCCTGCAAGAGATGCTGAATTTAAAGATGTATCTCGCGCTTTTATTGATGTTTATAAGCCTGTAAATTCAAATATTCCTGATGATTTACAAGCTAGTAAGAGTAGCAAGGATAATCAGTCAAAAATATATCCGTTTTATTTTGACCAGTTTGATTTTGAGCTTCTTAAAGCAGGGTTATCTGAGCAATTAGTGCCTGCCAGTTTACTTACATTAGATGTTCGTGAAACGATTGCTAAACTTGCATTCCTATATCATTTAACTGCACTAGATATGCAAAAAAATAGTGATTCTAGCTTTAGATGATGATGTGGGCATTTCACAGGAGCGGCTTCGTAAGGCTGCGGCTGATTTTTATAAGCTAACGGTCTCAAAAGAGCCACCAAAATTGATACGAGTAAATGAACCAGCCCCTGTAGAAGGAGCAGGACATAAAACAAAGGATCAGGAGCTACAGCAATACCTAGAAACCACACCTCCTATTCAAGTGCTACGAGATATTAATAACGGTAAAGAGCCTCTACAAACCTCTGTCCAACTTGCTGAAAGTTTAATTGTTCAGCATGGTATGCCAGTAGGAGTTGTCAATGCTCTTTTAGAATATGTAATGCTTACTACGGATATGAAGCTACCTAAAAAGTATGTAGAGACGATTGCAGATCATTGGGTTCGCAAAAATATTCAAACAGCTAAGGAAGCAATGGAGCTTGCGCGTCAGGAGCATGATAAATACACTACTTGGAAAAATAAACCCCAGACACCGAGTAAAAGCAGTCAAAATGTCAAGGGACGTTCAGGAAAGCAACGTGAAGAGAAGGTACCTGAATGGTTTTACAAGCGTAATGAGCAGCAGGAGGAAAGCACCTCAAGCACGATAGATTTTGAAAAAGAGCGTCAAAAAAATATTAGAAATGCTAGGGAAAAGTGATAAGTAGGAGGGTGAACGACAATCGAACAAATTAATGGACCATTAAAAAGAGCAGTTAATGTACCATCATTTCAAGAGCGTTACGAAGCGATGCGTCGAGAAATTTTAGAAAACCCTCGTGTGCAAGATTTTTTTAGCAGCGCATGCAAATGAGTTAAGCTATGATTCCATTGAGCGTAATTTACCGAAGCTTCATGAGTTTATAAGTCAATCTACTGTTTGCTGTGGCTGTGACAATACAGATCATTGTACAAACTATTTGAAAGGTTTTATTCCAACTTTACGTGTCGTTCGAAATACTGTGGAAATGGATTATGTGCGTTGTGATCAAAAAAATTCGTGAGGATGAGCGCAGGGATGTAGCCAATATGATTGCGAGTATGCATATGCCTAAAGATGTTCTTCAAGCAACCATTCAAGATTTAATGATTGACGACGAATCTCGCGTTATGATTGCGCAAAAAGCGGCACAATTTGTCAAGGCTACTCTAGAATCCGGGAAGCTCCCTGCAAAGGGCTATTATTTATATGGAAAGTTTGGTGTAGGGAAATCCTTTGTATTGGGTGCCTTGGCTAACGAATTAGCTGCTATCAAAATACGTTCAGTAGTCGTTTTTGTGCCAGAATTTTTACGAGAAATGAAAAATGCCATTGGTGATAATACATTGAATGAAAAAAATAGACTATGTGAAAAAGGCACCTGTGCTGATGTTTGATGACCTAGGAGCCGAGACGATGACCACTTGGACGAGGGATGAAATTTTGGGAACTATATTCCATTATCGTATGGCCGAGCAATTACCAACATTTATAACTTCTAATTTTAATTATGATGAATTGGAACATCATTTAGCACAATCACAAAAAGGTGATATCGAAGTAGTCAAAGCAGGGCGGATTATGGAACGTGTCAAAGCCTTGACAGAGCCGATTGAAATGCGCGGTAAAAATCGTCGTATGTAAGATTGACAGTTGCATTTTACGACAATCGAGCGTATACTGTCACATATAATAAATAACTTCTTTCAGCATGCTGTGCAAACACCCGCTGAAAAAAAGTTAATGCCTCCGGCGGATGTCACGGAATCGGAAAGAGTTCATAAAGGATGTTAGCCTAAAACCATCGCATCCATGCGATAACGGCTAACTGACCTGCATCGTGCAGGCCTAAGCACAAAGCCGATTCGAGACGCAATTATGCCGAGGCATAATTGATCAAAAATGCATTGATGAGGACATGAATTTTGTGTAACAGCTTTTAGAGAGGGAAGTCATTGGCTGTAAGCTTCCTAGTTCGAGCACACTATTTACTACCTGCTGAGCAGCGAAAGGGATAATCTTTCGCCGGTCCCTAGCCCGTTAGCTAGCCTTGAGCTTCGTCTGACTATAAAAGTCGGAAGGAAGAAGGGTGGAACCACGAGCATACGCTTCGTCCCTTTCGTAGGGACGGGGCTTTTTTTTATTTCCGTTAAATGGAATATAGTGGTGAGATGAATGCGGATATAGTTTCTTTTCAGTGGGTGTTAAAACACCTGTAGAATAAGGATTTATACCGGGGATTCTTGGACTTCAATCATGCATCATAACAAAACAACTATAAGGAGTGCGAAAAAAATGTCAGATATGATTAAATTAACTTTCCCAGATGGCGCTGTAAAGGAATTTGCAAAAGGTACATCTACTGATGACGTAGCATTATCAATTAGCCCAGGACTTCGTAAAAAAGCATATGCTGGTAAAGTAAATGGTGTCTTAGTCGATTTAAAAACACCAATTGAAGAGGATGCTGCTATCTCAATTATTACTCAGGATGATGAGGAAGCATTAGAAATTTTACGTCACTCTACTGCACACTTAACAGCACAAGCGATTAAACGTTTATTCCCAGGTGTTAAACTTGGTATTGGTCCAGTGATTGAAGGTGGCTTCTACTACGATATTGATGCACCAACTCCAATCACTGCTGAAGACCTACCGGCAATCGAAAAAGAAATGAAAAAAAATCATCGCTGAAAACCTAGAGATCGAGCGCAAAAATGTTAGCCGTGCAGATGCACAAGCGATCTATGAAGAAATTGGCGATGAATACAAATTAGAATTACTAGAAGCCATCCCAGTAGATGAGCAAGTTTCTATTTACTATCAAGGTGAATTCTTCGACCTTTGCCGAGGTATTCACGCACCATCGACTGGCAAGCTTCGCGAGTTCAAACTTCTTTCATTAGCTGGCGCTTACTGGAGAGGTAACTCAGATAACAAAATGCTACAACGTATTTATGGTACAGCATTCTTTAAAAAAAGAAGATTTAAAACATCACCTACAAATGCTTGAAGAAGCAAAAGAACGTGATCACCGTAAAATTGGGAAAGAATTAGACCTGTTCACTACTTCTCAAAAGGTAGGTCAAGGTTTACCACTTTGGTTACCAAATGGTGCAACAATTCGTCGTGTTATTGAACGTTATATTGTGGATAAAGAATTATCACTTGGGTATAAGCATGTTTATACACCAGTATTAGGTTCAAAAGAGCTTTATCAAACTTCTGGTCACTGGGATCACTATCAAGATTCTATTTTCCCACCAATGGAGATGGACAATGAAACATTAATTATGAGACCTATGAACTGTCCTCACCATATGATGGTTTACAAAAATAGCATGCATTCATATCGTAATCTGCCATTACGTATTGCAGAGCTTGGTACAATGCACCGTTATGAAATGTCAGGAGCTGTTTCTGGCCTACAACGTGTACGTGGGATGACTTTAAACGATGCCCATATCTTTGTTCGTCCTGACCAAATTAAAGCAGAATTCCAAAAAGTGGTGCAGTTAATTTTAGAAGTTTATAAAGATTTCGATTTAAATGATTATTCATTCCGCTTATCTTACCGCGACCCAGCAGATACAGAGAAATACTTCGATGATGATGAAATGTGGGAAAAAGCACAAAGCATGTTAAAAGAAGCAATGGATGAGCTTGGCTTAGATTACTTCGAAGCGGAAGGTGAGGCTGCATTCTATGGCCCTAAACTTGACGTACAAGTAAAAACAGCGATTGGTAAAGAAGAGACTTTATCAACAGTTCAACTAGACTTCTTATTACCTGAACGTTTTGATCTAACTTATGTTGGTGAAGATGGAAAGCCACATCGTCCAGTAGTTATTCACCGCGGTGTTGTTTCCACAATGGAACGTTTCGTAGCCTTCTTAATTGAAGAATACAAAGGCGCATTCCCAACATGGTTAGCGCCAGTTCAAGTAGAAGTGATTCCAGTATCGAATGAAGCCCACTTCGACTATGCAAAACAAATTGAAGAGCAATTAACAGCAGCAGGCTTACGTGTTGAAATGGATGACCGTGAAGAAAAATTAGGCTATAAAATTCGTGAAGCACAAATGAAAAAAATCCCGTATATGCTTGTTATTGGGGATAAAGAAGTTGAGGCAAATGGTGTGAATGTACGTCGTTATGGCTCAAAAGATTCTGAAACAATTAGCTTTGAAGATTTCCTAGCAACTATAAAAGCAGAAATTATTAAATAAGCATTCATAAGAAACCCTCACTTACATTAGTGAGGGTTTATATATATAATGAATCTTGCTTTTGTATAAAATATTTTTTTTCTAGGTCAATCTAGTAGGGATAAGAAAATAAATATTTGACAGCTTATTATATACATGCTAATATAATTAAGGTTAATGAATACAAAGTTTGTGGTTGAAGTAGAGGCTGCCCGCTTCTCACCTGATTAACGCTCTAGGCTGTGAACAGGTATGACACGTTGAATTGTTTTGCGCAGACTTGCGCATGCACATATAGCGGGCGGACATCTTCAAAGTGTCCGTCCTTTTTTTTATGGACATGACAAGAGGATGTACCGTTCAACCGGGCAAGGCTTTGCCCAAACCATGTATTCGCGACAATTACTTGGAGGTGGATTACTATTAGCAAAGACATGTATGTAAACGAAGGCATTCGCGCACGTGAACTTCGATTAATCGATCACAATGGTGACCAGCTTGGTGTAAAGACACGTAATGAAGCGCTAGAAATCGCCGCTCGTGTAAACTTGGATCTTGTCCTTGTGGCCCCTCAAGCCAAGCCGCCAGTCGCTCGTATCATGGACTATGGTAAATTTAAGTTTGAACAGCAAAAGAAAGACCGTGAAATTCGTAAAAATCAAAAGGTCATCGTCATGAAAGAGGTTCGTTTGAGCCCAACAATTGATGAACATGATTTCCAAACGAAGTTACGTAATGCGATTAAATTCCTTGAAAAAGGCGATAAAGTTAAATGTAGCCTACGTTTCAAAGGTCGTGCGATTACACATAAAGAAATTGGTCAACGTGTGCTAGATCGCTTTGCTGAAGCTTGTGCTGAAGTATCGACGGTAGAACAAAAGCCGAAGATGGAAGGCCGAAGCATGTTCTTAGTTCTTCAACCAAAGAACGAGAAATAATATTAGACGAACAGTTTAGGAGGAATTCGACATGCCAAAAATGAAAACTCACCGTGGAGCTGCGAAACGTTTCAAAAAAAACGGGTTCAGGTAAATTAAAATACGACCGCGCTTACGGAAGCCACTTATTCGCAAACAAATCTACGAAACAAAAACGTCACCTACGTAAAGCGAACATCGTTTCATCTGGTGATTTCAAACGTATTCGTTCATTACTTGTTTACATGAAATAATTAGACTACACAAAATAACTAACATTCATTTTTAAATGAAAAGCAGGAGGTAATTCATATGCCACGCGTAAAAGGCGGAACAGTGACGCGCAAACGTCGTAAAAAAAGTTTTAAAATTAGCTAAAGGTTACTTTGGTTCTAAACATACATTATATAAAGTTGCTAACCAAGCAGTGATGAAGTCAGGTTCATATGCATACCGTGACCGTCGTCAGAAAAAAACGTGATTTCCGTAAATTATGGATCACTCGTATTAATGCAGCTGCTCGTATGAACGGTCTTTCTTATAGCCGTTTAATGCACGGTTTAAAAGTTGCTGGTATCGAAGTTAACCGTAAAATGTTAGCAGATCTAGCTGTAACAGATGCAACAGCATTCACTCAATTAGCAGATGCTGCTAAAAAAAGCAGTCGCTAAATAATTAAGCGATATAATGTTTTTTTACACGACTGAAACGAAGCGAATCTCAGTTAAATTCTGCGATGAAAGCGAAGCGACAGTCGCAAAAAAAGCAGTAGCAAAATAATATGTATTCTCAAGACTGATGGATTTATCCGTCAGTCTTTTTTTATGTTAGATTAGTAGTAAATCACTTGTAAAGGAGACTTCAATGGGACAAGCATTAGTAGCCTATATGGCAATTGTTTCTATAGTACTGCTCGTAATGATGGGCATGGATAAATCCAAAGCAAAAAAGCATGAGTGGCGAATTGCGGAACGTTCGCTTTTTACGCTGGCCATTGCTGGAGGGGCAGTAGGCGGCGTGTTGGGAATGTATTTATTTCGTCATAAAACACGCCATAACAGCTTTGCTTTTGGCTTCCCACTGTTAGCCGCTGTTCAAATTTTTATCGTTGTACAGCTATGGTGAGAGTGAGGAGACACAAAAAAATACGCTAATTACAAACACATCCTCATGAGGAGGATGTGTTGCGCATAAGCTGTTCAATGGGCTGCTTCCAATTAATTTTTGCGTTTGGATAGTTCAATAGGATTTCTTGCTGTAAATATTCAAAATCACTTTTTTTTGAAGCCCTGCAATGTCGCAGCATCACGAGCACCAACGAAAATTGTCACAACCTCAAAGGCTTCCTCAGTAGTACCGAGGTATTTTTCACCTTCAAAAAGTGCACCCTTATAGGATATAAAGAAATTTTTTTCGGACATTTTTAACATCATCGTAAAAATAATAATGGCCTTTTTCATAGGCTTCATCAAGTTTTCGCTTAGGATCGGTTATATAACGAATCGCTTTGTAAAATACATAGATTATAAGCGCAATTACAGCAAGTCGAATTAGTAACGGCAACATGTTTTATTTCCCCCTTGAATAAAGGTTATTCTTCCTATACGATTGAAGGGGGAAATTAGTTTCACTTTTTATAAATTATTTTAGAAATTTAGGAGAAAAAAAATGAATTTACAACAATTGTTTAAAATGCAGCAAGAGCTTGATGATTTTATCGAGAAAACACAAAAAAATTGAACAGGATGTTTTTAAAGAAAAAGGTTTAGCATTAATGGTTGAATTAGCAGAACTAGCTAATGAAACACGCTGCTTTAAATTTTGGAGTACAAAGGGACCCTCAGCTCGGACTGTTATTTTAGAGGAGTATGTGGATTCAATTCATTTTATATTATCCCTCGGTCTACTAAAGGGTTACACAAAGCTAGAAAATTGGCCAGTAATTCAAGAAAAGCGAAATTTAACAGAAATTTTCTTACTGACACAGGACTATATTTTAACCTTTATTCACCAGCCATCAGAGGATAGATATTTAATGATTTGGCAATGCTATAGTTTACTTGCGTTTAATTTAGGCTTTACGTTTGAGGATGTTGTGGCAGCGTATATAGAAAAGAATGAAGAAAATTATAATCGCCAGCGTTCAGGGTATTAATGTGAGAAATACATCAATTTTCAGACGATTATACTAGGAATATTTCGGTAAACGAAGTATAATAGAGAAGATTTTAGAAGTAGGAGGCAAAAGGATGACACAACTAGATCCAACATTACAAATGTTTAAAGATTTAACGGATGCGAATGGAATAGCAGGGAATGAACGTGCACCACGCGAGGTCATGAAAAAAATACATTGCACCATATGCAGACTCAGTAGAAACAGATAACTTAGGTAGTGTTATCGCAAAAAAAAGTGGGCGATGAAAATGGTCCAAAAATTATGGTGGCAGGGCATTTAGATGAAGTTGGCTTCATGGTTACACAAATTGATGATAAAGGGTTTATCAAATTCCAAACTGTAGGTGGCTGGTGGAGCCAGGTAATGCTTGCACAGCGTGTGACAATTACAACTCGTAAAGGTGATGAAATCATCGGGGTAATTGGTTCAAAGCCACCACATATTTTACCAGCAGATGTACGAAACAAAGTAGTAGACATTAAAGATATGTTTATTGATGTGGGTGCAGCTTCAAAGGAAGAAGTGCTTGAATGGGGCGTGCGTCCTGGTGATATGGTAACACCATATTTTGAATTTAATGTTATGAAAAACGACAAGTATCTTTTAGCAAAGGCATGGGATAACCGTATTGGCTGTGCAATTGCTATTGATGTTATGAAAGCGTTACAAAATGAAAAACATCCTAATATCCTCTATTCTGTAGGGAATGTACAAGAAGAAGTCGGTCTTCGAGGTGCAAAAACAGCTACTCATAAAATTCAGCCTGATATTGGCTTTGCTGTCGATGTAGGTGTAGCAGGGGACACGCCAGGGGTAACAGCGAAGGAATCAACAAGTAAAATGGGCGCTGGTCCACAAATTGTTGTCTATGATGCATCAATGGTATCCCACCGTGGCTTACGCGAATTCGTATTAGATGTGGCTGACGAGCATAATATTCCATATCAATTCGAGACAATGGCTGGTGGAGGTACAGACGCAGGCTCCATTCACGTAACAGCTAACGGCATACCTGCACTATCAATCGGTATTGCAACACGCTATATTCACTCACATGCAGGTATTCTACATCGTGATGATTATGATAATGCTGTAAAATTAATGGTAGAAGTTATAAAAAAATTAGACAGAGATGCAGTTAATCAAATTATATTTGACTGATACTGCTAATATGGTTTAGCCTTCTAACAAAATGTTAGGAGGCTTTTTTTCACGGTTCCAAGACCAATTAACTTGCTTAAAAGAATAAAAAAAGGACTTCCGATAATGAAGATTAATGAAAACACAAGTCAAGTCAAACTCTTAAGGAATAATAGTTTCTTATGAAAAATTTTCCTCTATATTGCCATAAATTTCATAAGCAAAATAGCCAAGTAGTAAGCCTATTCCTGAGCCAAAACTTATTGTAGATAATAATGAAATTGAGAAAAACATGCTAAGAATCAAACCAATTGCACAGCCAACAAGCATGCCTAGTGGTATTAAACTATCTAATAAGATTTGAGCGCCTCTTGATTTTTTTCTTACCTAATTTTCCCTGCTTATGTTTTTGCTCAAGCCTTTTAACAACAAAGACCACAATTCCTCCAATTATTGCAATGGGTAGAACAATACCTACAAGTTCCATGAATAATTCCATGCTGTAATCCCCTTTCATTTATTCCTATATCAATAAGGAAATTCAGGGTACAACTCTATTGTTGTTTCTTCCATTTATATGGGACATTTGACCAATCATACAATAGTGAAAACAGAAATATTAAAATTGTGATTGTTATTGTTTCTCCCCACTTAATGTCATTTTGAAAAATTGATTTACATCCAATTGTTACTATGAAAAATAACAACGCAAATCGAATGTTTTTCTTTATCATACATTCCCCTCTTTTCGTTTTTTTTACCTGCCATTTTGTTTACCGTTACTTTGTTAAAATGTAGAGAATTCACAAATAGTGGTGTAGGAAGTATCTATATGTAACAAATAATATTGACTGTTTCTTATAGGCGATAATTGCCCTATTATTCAATGTCTTTTTCGTTCAATTGTTTTCACAATCATTAAGCAGATAATACTTGTAAATGCTATTACATACCATATCGTTTTAGAGGAGTTTCCCCAAGAGCTAACCATTGCAATAAAAATTAAGATTAGTAATAAAGTATAAACTAAATAACTTTGCATAATTAACCTCCAAATTGCCCTTGTCATAACTGATTTAAAATTATCTCTTATAGAAATCGTAACATAGTGGCGTATTAATTGGTAGGTAAATGGAAAAATCTAACGAGTAATATTGATAGTTACATGAACTGAGTAACAGCTTGTGTACGTTAAGTTAGCTTATGACAAGAACAATAGCTAGCTTCTAAAAGCATTTATCGAGCCTATGAACTATTGAGAATGAGTGAAGGAATTGACAAGTGTACGTTATGTATAGAAGCTACAAGAGTGTTCTTGTGAAGAATAGGGTAATTCCTTTTATTCCATTCAAGAAACACCCCATTTTCTCTATAAAGAATTTTGTAAAAGCTGTAAGATATCTTTTCCCATATGAACAGGATTTGTTGCTAGTATAGGGGATCGATAATTGGATAGAATCACGACACCTGTTTGCTGTTTTTTATTAAATCCTAGATAACTAGAGAAGCCTTTCGTTGACCCGTTATGCCAAAAAAATATCGTCTTCAAGTATCCACCCTAGTCCGATGCTTATATATTTTGAAATAGTATGAGTAGCTTGGTGTGTTAATTGATAGCCTGAATTTTGATTGCCAACATGTATTTTTATAAATTTTAATAAATCATCAACTGTGGATCGAATAGCGCCCGCTGCCATAAATTCATTCATTTGAAGTGGAGGCTTGTTATGTCCACGAACAGAGTAACCCTCTAATATGGCACCTTCTTTAGAGGAGGGGATAGAAATAAAGGTGTTCGTTAAATTTAAAGGCTCTACGATTCTACGTGTGATAGCTGTTTCAAAGTCGGTATGAAGTTCATTTGCTAATAAATATCCTAAAAATCCCATTCCTACATTAGAATACCTAACTTAGCTTTAGGCTCATGTGTATGGGTTTTAAAATAATGTATTGTCTCATTCAATGAGTAGGGACAAAAAGGGTCACGAGGTGTTTGGCTATCAAAAAGATTATAGATGTTCTTCAGTACACCTATTCCCGGTAGACCAGATGTATGATTTGCCAGATGCCTCAAAGTAACAGGGTGATTATCAGGAATTGCAGAAAAATATTTGCCGATAGAGTCTTCAACCTTCACGATTCCTTCTTGAATCATCTCCCCAAACATGGATGTTGTTAAAACTTTAGAGATTGACCCAATTTCATAGATATAGGGCTTTTTATCATATGTGACATTTGAGCCGTTGAATATAAAAGTAGCGTATTGGTCACGACAAAAAAAACACCAATGGATAAAGTTACATTCGGACGAGGCTTTATGTAAGGATAAGCAATTTTAAAAATATCCTTTTTTTAAATCATTTAAATCCACAAATATTCCTCCCTTAATCGCTATTTTTTTGTGCATTAGAGACAATAGCATGTAGTTTCATGAAAATTTCTTTTAATTGCAGCAAATCTCCTTTAGGGAGCTGTGAATAGTATTTATTGATAATAGCTAGCTCAATTTCTTCCTGCTTCTGAAAATAATCATGACCTCTCGTATCCAACTCGATAATGATTTCTCTGCGATCCTTTTTACTTATGGATCTTTTTATAAAGCCCTCCTGTTCTAGTCTTCCTACTAATTGACTAACAGCACTAGCAGATGTTCCCATCAGTTTTGCTAATTCGAAGGTTTGCAAGGGACCATGTGATTGAAGAAGACTTAAGAATAATGCTTGCTTTGTAGTTAATGTTTCGTCTAACAGGGTGGAGAATTCTTCTGTTAGCATTACATTTGTTTCATATTCTATTTGGTTCAGCTCTTTCACAAGTTGTATAAGCTCTTTCTCCATTTGTTTCACCGCCTAAATAGTTAATGTGCATTAATTATAAATGTGCATGAAAGATAATGCAAATAATTTATAGAATATGATTGTTAAAAATAGAATTATGCATAAATATTCAAAGAGACGCATTTTTGACATATTTTATTGTCAATTTCTAATTTTTAAAAATAAACATAAAAATTCAGTTGATTTTATATTTATGCATGCTATACTTATTTCAACAGCAACAGAACAAGGAGCGAAGGCTATGAAATTACTTGAGGAAGTACAGTTAAAGTTAGTGTCTAGCTTAAAGGGTAAAGACCTACTAACTTTGTTAGACTATACAAGTGAAGAGGTTCAACAGTTAGTGGAATTAGCAACACAACTGAAAATTATAACAAAAGAAGGAAAATGTCCAAGGCTATTAGAAGGTAAAACACTTGGCATGATTTTTGAAAAACATTCAACTCGTACTCGTATTTCTTTTGAGGTAGGCATGAATCAATTGGGCGGAAAAGGTATGTTTATGCATGCGCGTGATTTGCAGATTGGACGTGGTGAATCAATCTATGATACAGCACATGTACTGTCAGGCTATTTAGATGGTATTATGATTCGAGCAAATTCCCATGCTATGGTGAAGGAGCTTGCCGAGCATGCAACTATCCCAGTTATTAATGGACTAACAGATATTTATCACCCATGTCAGGCATTGGCGGATTTAGAAACAATCGCTGAGAATAAAGGTGAACTAAAAGGACTTAAAATTGCATATGTTGGAGATGGCAACAACGTGGCGCACTCATTAGTAGTCGCTTCTGCACATGTAGGAATGAACGTGGCAGTGGCAACGCCTGTCGGCTATGAATGTGATACAGAGGTTATCGCAAAAGCACAAGCTATCGCAGCAGCAAATGGCAGTACCATTACAATCACGAATGATCCAGTAGAAGCGGTGTTAAATGCGGACGTAGTATATGCAGATGTTTGGACATCCATGGGACAAGAAGAAGAAGCTGCAAAACGTCTTCAAGACTTTGCGGGTTATCAAATTAATGATGAACTTGTTTCCTATGCAAAGCCAAATTATATGTTTTTACACTGCTTACCTGCACATCGTGAAGAGGAAGTAGCGACATCTGTTATTGATGGCCCTAATTCTTACATCTTTGAGCAAGCAGAAAACAGACTACATGCACAAAAAGCAGTACTTGCATCTATTTTAGCTTAAATTTTTGACATATGCTTCTCGGGTTGAGAAGTACTATATATACAGAGTTCACATTGATAACAGAGGGTGTCAATGTGAATATCATAACAGTGGCCTACAGACAGAGGGATGTAAGCTACGCGCGATGTACGTTGTCAAGATGGATGGCCACATCGCTACATAGTAAAGTAACCTGGGAGACGCTAGGTTACTTTTTTTGTTGTGTTATTTTTCAAACAAGTATATTACCTAGTTTTCCAATCTTATTATAGAGAATAAAAGTATTTATCTATATAATAAGATAAATAAATAATTGGGGGAGGCCTTCAAATGAATATTGATCATATCGAGGCATTTTTATATGTCGTGCATTATAAAAGTATCCATAAGGCTGCTAATGCGTTATTTTTATCTCAGCCGACTGTAACTGCGCGCATTAAATCATTAGAACGAGAACTAAATGTTGAATTATTTCATCGAGATGGGCGAAGTGTAATTTTATCAGATAAGGGCAAGGATTTTTTTACCATTCGCGACACAAATTGTGCAAACCTTCCAACAGGGAAAAAAAGCAGTTAGAGGAAACTCAGGAGACTGATGAAGTGTGCATTGGTACTAATGGAGTGACTGCACAATATTTTTTTAGCGTACGCATTACCTAAATGGAAGGAAAGCTATCCGCATTTACGCTTTCAAATTGTAACAGGGTCAACAAATATAATATTAGAAAAGCTACAAAGTCATCAAATCCATTTTGGCCTTATTCAATATGTGCATCGAGAAGGGATTGGTAATGAGCTATTATTAAGTAATGCTGTTAAACTCGTGATGCATCGTGAACATTCTTTTCAGCAGAATACGCTAATTAAAGTAAGGGAATTAGCTCAGCAAAAAATGGTGTTTTTTTGAATGTGGAGCCTTTGATTGGAATTATGTTCATAAGCTATTTGAGGTGGAGGGTGTCACTGCAAATATAGAAGTGCGTACAGATCATTTAGAAGTAGCGAAAGAATTTATACGGACAAAAGAATATATGAGTTTTTTTACCACATCTCTGTGTAAAAAAGGAGCTTGAAAGTGGTGAGTTTGTAGAGATTGATGTCAAGCACTTACTGGATATGAATCAACATATTTTTTTTAACTTATAACAATAAAGATACACTAGCTCCAGCCTTTTGGGAAAAGGTAATAGAAACTGCTGAGCAATTTGAAAGCAGCTATGAAAAAATAGATTGATAAAATATTTTATCAAACAGTAAATTTTTTTTCTATTATGTAGCCTATTGCATATTGCAGCGTTGAGCTGTAATATCTTCCTCAACCCTAATTTATTTATGGAGTATTATTTTTTTTATCTAAAACATACTTAACCACTATGTTTAGTAAAAATAAAGTTTGAGGAGGAAATGAATATGGTGAGACAGGACAAAATTCGATTTGGAGCAATTATTCACGGTGTAGGTGGCAATATTTCAAGCTGGCGTCATCCAAAGGTAGCAAGTAATCAAAGTGTAAGCCTACCATTTTACATCCAGCAGGCACAAAAGGCAGAGCAAGGGAAATTTGATGTAGTGTTTATTGCAGATGGTTTGTTTATCAACGAAAAATCCATTCCTCATTTTTTTTAAATCGCTTTGAGCCAATAACAATTTTATCAGCATTAGCAGTAGCAACAAAAAAACATTGGGCTAGTTGGCACAGTATCTACCTCCTACAGTGAACCTTTTACAGTTGCACGTCAATTTGCCTCTTTGGATCATATAAGTGGAGGACGTGCTGGATGGAATGTTGTGACAACTCCTTTAGAAAGCACTGCCTTAAATTACAATAAAACAATAGAACAGCATCCTAGTCACGCAGAGCGCTATCAAATTGCTGAAGAATATTTAGAAGTGGCTAAGGCTTATGGGATTCATGGGACGATGATGCTTTTATTGCAGATGTAGAACAGGATGTGTTTTTTTGATCCACATAAACTACATACCTTACACCATAAGGGGCAATATTTTTCTGTACAGGGACCACTTAATATTGCACGCTCTAGGCAAGGTCAGCCTGTTATTTTTCAGGCTGGCTCGTCTGATGCAGGTATCCGTTTAGCGGCTAAGGATGCAGATGCAATTTTTACACATGGTGCATCTTTAGATGAGGCACAGAAATTTTATCAAAGGGTTAAGACAGAGGCTATTGCATTTGGACGTAATCCACAGGAAATTAAAATCTTCCCAGGAATATCTCCAATTATTGGTGAATCGCTGGAGGAGGCTGAAGCTAAATATCAGGAAATCGTGGAACTGGTATCCATAGAACGTGCACTTGCTTATGTAGGACGATACTTTGATCATCATGATTTTACACAGTATGATGTGGATGCTCCATTCCCAGAGCTTGGTGATATAGGAGCAAATAGCTTTAGAAGTACAACCGATTATATAAAAAAATATGCCAAACAAGAAGGACTGACATTACGACAAGTTGCTTTACGTGAGGCAACACCAAAAACAGCTTTCTTCGGAACAGCCGAGCAAGTCGCTGATCTAGTGCAGGAATGGTTTGAAAAGGAGGCAGCGGATGGCTTTATTATTGCTGTAACTGTACCTGGTGCACTTGACGATTTTATAGATAAGGTTGTACCAATTTTACAAGCAAGAGGGCTTTATCGTGAAGAGTATGAAGCGGATACATTACGTGGCAATTTAGGTTTACCATTTAAGGAAAGCCGTTATGTTAAACATACTGTCTCTTAAAACCTAGAAAATTGATTTGAATAAAAATAAAAAGATTAAGGAGGCAATATATGAGCTATTCACTAGGTATATTAGATCAAAGTCCGATTATCGAGGGTGCAACAAATGAGCAGACCTTGCAAAAGACAGTGGCACTCGCACAAAAAGCTGAGAAATTAGGCTACTCACGCTTTTGGGTATCGGAGCACCATCATACAGATTCATTAGCAGGAACATCTCCTGAAGTATTAGTATCTTATTTACTAGCTAAAACAAAATCAATCAACATTGGATCGGGTGGGGTTATGCTACAGCATTATAGCCCCTATAAAGTAGCGGAAAATTTCCACGTTTTAGCATCCTTGGAGCCGGGTCGAGTGGATTTGGGTATTGGAAAGGCACCTGGAGGCTTACCTCTTTCTACAAAGGCCCTCCAATATGGCACGCTCAATAATGGAGGAGATTTTAAGGAAAGATTAATATTTTTACAGCAATTAATTGAGCAATCAATACCAAATGAGCACGAATTATATGGCATACAAGCAACGCCTATTCCGAAGATAAAGCCAACATTATTTTTACTTGGTGCTAGCCAGAAAGTGCTGCTCTTGCAGGTAAACTAGGAATTGCATTCGTCTTTGCTCGATTTATTAATAGCGATAATAATGTTTTGGCACAAGCAGCTAAAACCTATCGCAGTCACCATCCAAACGGCCATTTTGCGATTTCCATTGCCACACTTGCTGCCCCAAGCAAAGAGGAGGCGAAAGAGCTGGTAGGTGATCAAAAAAATTACAAAGGTACATTTAGCAAGTGGCAGAAGTGTGACACTACAATCAGTAGAGCTAGCAGAGAAATTTGGTCAGGAATCTGGAGAGGAATATACGATTGAGCAGTATGAGGCTGATATTTTATATGGTACAGCTGAAGAAATTAAAGCCAATTTAGATGACTACCATGTGAACTACCAAATCGATGAATTTATTTTGCATACGCCTGTCTTAAAGGATTTTGAGCGTGAGCGATCTTTTGAGCTATTGAGTCCAGTACATTTAAAAAAAACGGTTAGTTAAGGAGGAAAACATCATGACAAAAAAATAGAGATGTAATAATTTGGTCGAAGCAGGGCTGTAGCTACTGTAATGAGGTAAAAGCCTATTTACAAGAGGAGGGTATACCTTATAAAACAGTGGACGTAACGCATAATGATGCTTTCCGTGATATTCTCGATACAAAATATGGAATTCGTTATGTACCCGTTGTAGAAATTGGCTCAAGTGAAGACGGTATCTATCAAGCCATTACAGAACTTGGTATAGAGCATTTAAAGGCAGCACTAGCTGAAGAAAAAATACAGTCATAAAACATATAAAATTAATCGTATTTAGTAGCACGTTTAAACTAATGGGCGCCCTTTACAGAAATCATGCATGTTCTCAAAAAAGAGCTAACATGCCCAATTTGGGATTAAAAAAATTTCACTCTGTTTTAAATACTACTATTCAGCTAAGTTTACATTGATAAAAGCGAGGGATATTATGAAAAAAATAACACTTTTAAGTTGTTTGCTACTGTTAATGTTGCTTTTAACCGCTTGTGCAGGCACTGAAAAGCTTGAAGGAGATACAAATAAGAATGATACAGCACAGAGTGGAAAGAAAGTTCAAAAAAATTATTGTTGGTACAGGTACACAATTTCCAAATATCTGCTTCTTAGATGACAAAGGAAATTTGACTGGTTATGATGTGGAGCTTGTTCGTGCAATTGATGAGAAGCTACCAGAATATGAGTTTGAATTTAAAACAATGGAATTCTCAAATTTATTGCTAAGTTTGGAAACAAGAAAAATTGATTTTGTTGCACATCAAATGGAAGTCAATAATGAGCGTGAGGAGAAGTTTCTATTTAATAAAGAGCCCTATAATGTATTCCCATTAAAGGTAACTGTTACTGCAAAAAAACGATGATATTCAATCTATTGACGATTTAAAAGGAAAAAAATGTGAGTGTTTCTCCAACTAGTAATTCAGCTGTCTTTATTGAGAAATACAATAAGGAACACGATTTAGGTGCAAATATCATCTATTCATCAGGCTCAGTTGATGTTAATAATCAACTTGCGACGGGGCGTGTGGATGCTATTATAACAACACCATTTGCAGTGAAGTATTATAACGAAAACAATGAAGCACAGCAAAAGGTAGTGGGAGACGCATTATTAAATTCAAAAGTGTATTTCTTATTAAATAAAGATGAGATTACCCTACAGCAACGACTTGATGATGCTATTCGTGAATTAAAGGAAGATGGTGTTATTAGTGAGCTAAGTAAAAAGTGGTTAGGTGATGATTATACCGTGGACTTTTAATTAAAACAGAGAGGGTGAAGGAAGTATGGCAAATGACTTTGACTTCGTGCTTATAGCAAAAATACTTCCAATATTACTTCAGTATTTACCAGTAACATTTGAAATTTTAGTGTTCTCTATTCTTTTTGGCATACTGCTTGGTATAGGTATTGCTTTACCAAAGCTACTCCATATCAATGTTTTGAGACAAATAATAACAATCTATATTTCGTTTATTCGTGGTACACCGATATTAGTACAATTATTTTTAGTGTTTTATGGTATACCTGCATTATTAAAGATTGTGCATATTGATGTAACAAGAATGGATGCCATGTATTTTGTCATTATTACCTACACATTAAGTAATGCTGCTGCATTTGCAGAAATTTTTAGAGCCTCGATTTTAACGGTGGATCGAGGGCAAATCGAGGCTGCATATTCAGTAGGCTTAAACGGTACACAGGCCTTTGTGCGGATTGTATTTCCCCAGGCTCTTCGTGTTGCCTTTCCCAATCTAGCGAACACGATGATTAGCTCCTTAAAAGACACATCTCTTGCATTTTCAATTGGTGTCATGGATATGGTTGGGAGAGGAGAAACACTTATTGCCTCTACCACAAGAGCGCTAGAAATTTATTTGGCACTATCAATTGTCTATTATGTCATTGTGATGCTGCTAGAGAGGGTTTTTAAGAGTAATGAGCGCTATCTTAATCGCTATATGCCAAAGGAAGCTGTATCTAGCTAGGAGGTAAAAGTTATGACCATAGATTTTGCATTTATTTTCGAAGCTTTTAAAGAAATTAGTAAGGTATTGCCGTTAACCTTGTTTATGACAATTACACCTGTCCTATTGGGTATAATCATCGGTGTTATTGTTGCCTTTGTTCGACTCCAGCAAACTAAATTTTTCACACCGTTGTTAAATTTTTATGTATCTTTTTTTAGAGGTACACCCATTATTATGCATATAATGCTTGTTTATTTTGGGGTACCTTTCATAGTGGATGTCCTTGCGAAAGCATTAAAGTTAAATGTTCAATCCAGCTCTATTCCTATAATATTTTTTTGTTTTACTTGCTTTGACATTGAGTGCAGGTGCCTATGCCTCCGAAATAATTCGATCAGGGATTTTAAGTGTGCCTAAGGGGCAGCTAGAGGCAGCTTATGCAGTTGGTTTAACATTTTCTCAGGCGATGCGACGGTATATATTACCTCAGGCATTTAGTAAATCAATTCCTAATTTTACGAATGTTTTTATAGGCTTTTTACATGCCACATCGCTAGCTTTTTTTTCTTTCAGTGAAAGAATTAACAGGTGTAGCGAATATTGTTGCCTCTAAAAATTTAAAATTTTTGGAGGCATTTATCGCTGTGGGTATTATCTATTGGGGTGTTTCAGCCATCGTTGAATGGCTTGCCCATCGCCTTGAAAAAAAAAGTGACTGCCTATAATAAGGGCGGCATTTGACGAAATACTTATGGTTCGACAAAAAAAAGAAAGGGGAATAAACAATGGCAGTAGTGGAAATAGTGATTGAGCAATTAAAAGAGGAAGACCATGCACGTTATTTAGAGGTTCTTGTAGAGAGCTATTCACAATATGAGAAAGAATATAATAACCCAGAGGATTGGGCTTCCTATTTAAGTGCTATTCGTGCATCCGTAGGTAATCCTGATGCAGCAACAATTTTAGTGGCAAAGCAGGGGGATGAAATTTTAGGGGGGCTCCAGCTATTTACGGATTCTGAAAAGGCCTATGGTTTGCCAGAGCTTCGTATACATTCTACTATTGTACGTTTACTTGGCGTGCATCCTAAGGGAAGGGGATTAGGCATTGCGAAAAAAAATTACTACAAGAAAGCTTTGCCTTCGCACGCGCTCGTCAGGATCAAGCTTTATATTTACATTCGGGCGATATCATGCAGGTTGCCATCAATCTTTACTTATCATTAGGCTTTGTACGTGATGAATCTAAGGATTTTCGCAAGGGAGATATTCTTGTAAAAGGTTTCCGTTATGATTTATAAAATAAAGTAATTAAGTGGCTTTATGATTATTGACGTGGCATAGCGGTACTCTGCTTCAATACTTTTTAAGGCAACTACTCTCAAAGAATTGCTCATCACCTTACACACGTTTTGCTACTTTTCCTATGACATTTTACAGATAAGGTGCTGTGCCTAGTTTTTAAGGGGAATATCCCTATAAAAAAACTAAACGATCCCGTCTTAATGACGAGATCGTGTTTTTTTCAAGATTACATAGTAAAAATTTTTCCTGGGTTCATAATATTATGGGGGTCAAGGGCTGCCTTTATGCTTTTCATCACTAATAGGGATGTCCCATGCTCCGTAGATTGATATTTCATTTTGCCAATTCCAACTCCATGCTCACCTGTACATGTTCCACCTCGCAGTAAGGCGTATTGCACAATATGTTCATTAAAGCGGTCTGCTTGTGCGCGTTCGGCAGAATCATTTGGATCAAGCATAAGCAATGCATGAAAGTTACCATCTCCGACATGGCCAACAATACCACCTGCTAGCCCAACGTTTTCAAGTTGCTCACGCGCATATAAAATGGTTTCAGCTAGTTTTGAAATGGGTACACATACATCAGTCGACATCAGCTTTTTCCCAGGATAAGCATGAATATATGCATAGGCTAAGGAATGGCGAGCCTGCCAGAGCCTATTGCGTGCTGCTGTATCATGCTCGAATTCAACTGAAAGACAATCGAAATCCTTGAAAATTTCTGTTGCAAAATCTATGTCAGCATGCATCCCAGCTTCGTTACCGTGGAATTCTAAAAATAATGTAGGTTTTTCTTCATAAGACGTTTCATTGTAAATATTTGCCTGTTTAATAGAGGCTTCATCTACCAGCTCAACACGGCCAATTGAAATCCCGACCTGCAATAATGTAGTTACTGCACTAACAGCATCGCCAACTGTTGCAAAAACTGCACGCCCTGCAGTTACAAATTCAGGAATTCCATAGACTTTTAATGTTAATTCTGTAAAGCAGCCAAGTGTACCCTCTGAGCCAACAAATAAGCTATTTAAATGATAACCAGAAGATGATTTAGCGGCTAGGCTCCCTGTATGAATAACCGAGCCATCCGCTAGTACAACCTCTAAATCACGAACTTGATCACGCATAACCCCATAGCGTACTGCGGTTGTCCCGCTAGCATTGGTAGCAGCCATACCACCTAATGTTGCATCAGCACCAGGATCGACTGTGAATTGGAGTCCATGTTTTTTTTAATTCTTTATTCAATTGATCCCGAGTTACACCCGGCTGTACTTTTACCAATAGGTCGTCTGGTCGAATGTCTAAAATAGCATTCATTTCAGAGAAATCGATAGAAATACCATTGGCAATGGGAATTGCATTTCCTTCTAAGCTTGAACCAACTCCGAAAGGTACGACTGGTACACGTTCCGCATGCGCGATTTTCAAGATGGCACTGACATCTGCTGTGGAACGTGGAAAGACAACGATATCTGGTAAGCTCATTGCATGATGAGACTCGTCCTTCCCATGAAGCTGTCGCACTGTTTCGTTTGTCGATACTTGTTCTTCTAATAAAGCCTCTTTTAGTTGATTGATGATTAATTCTACAGCAACAGTCATTCCAATCCCTCCAAATTTTCTGATAAGTAAAACTTTATCATGCATTTCTTGGAAATGGAATGAATTGTTTAGCAATTTTGCCTGATGTTGTTGTAGCTACCGTCCAAACTCTGTGGGCCAATCACCCTTTAAAAGAATTTAGAAAATCTTTGTTCCTCTATACCTTTGAGTGTTTGGTCACTAAACCGCATCGCCTACATTGTTTACTTAAATCAGTGAGCAAATGCTTTTTCTAGCTTTTGTACAAATGCATCCTGCTCAGCAGGACTAGATTGTTGCCACCACTTTCGAAAAATACACCAAGCCCTGGTAATAAATGCTCTTCCCCACGACTGATCGCATCTTCAACAATGTCTTTAAATTCAGCCGCTGTTTGACCATGTACGTTTGTTGTGATCGCATCCCTTATTTGAAAATTCATGTATTTCGCCTCCTTAGTGATAATTTGTCCAGCCTTTGAAGAAATATGTATAGAAGGACAGATAAAGATATGATTTTTTTATTATTTTATAGCGATTCTGAATAAATTTTAGTATGGATTTATACAAAATTTCTGATCATATCGACAAAAAGGGTATTCGCCACGTTCGTAGTATAATAAGTAAGATAAAGGCACCTAGGAATAAAGGACTGTGCATAGTCGTAAGGAAAATGGGATGCCGCAATGTAATAAGCTTTCACCTGAACAGTCATTTGAAGAAGTATTAGAAAAAGTCCAGCCAATGATAACATCGATCTTTTTAAAGCTCCATATTTATAAAGATTATGATTATTATCGTCATCTTGCTTCGATAGCAGTATGGGAGGCTTGGTGTAAAGTAGATCCATTGAAAGGTAAATTTTCGGCTTATATTTATACAACCGTTAAGGGAGAGCTGATGAAGGAGCTGACAAAAGAGGTGACATTTGAAGAACTGCATGCACCTATGGATGATGAACTATAAATTACGTTAGAGGTTTTGAAATAAAACCAAAAAGCCCTATGCTTTTAGAAACTTTATTGGCTGAATTAAAGGAGGAAGAAAGAGCTATCTTACTACTTTATTATGTAGAAGGTTATACTTATGAGGAGATCGCACAAGTATTACATTTATCAGTATCAGCCATAAAAAAAGAGGCGTACTAGAATCATGACAAAACTACGTGAGCTAAGGTCCTCTATAGTAAAATAAAGGGATAAAATAGCAAAAGTATGCTAATATCTAAATACACAGAATATTAGCATACTTTCAATACTTGCATACAACTTCCAAGAAAAATGCTATGATTTGTAAGAAGTCAAAAAAAATATACAATTTTTAAAATGATATTTTCAATAGGTAGATAAATTTACCTATACAATTTATAGATATATACTTAGTATGGAGGGTTTGGATTGGAAAATTGGTTTAATCATTTAGAAATTGAAAAGAAGGAGTTTTGGTATATAGTATTACCGTTATTACTAGTTGTACCCCTATTAGGTTTTAGTAATCAGGTATATGGTATTTTTAAGGAAGAAAGTTATCTTTATTTGAATTTAGTTATAAAGATACTCATTATTGTTTTTACAATGGCAATTGCCATTCAATCTTGGCTTGTTTTTTTTCACATCTCCCATCAAATCAAACATTATACATAGGTAATTTGTTTTTTTATCACCGCATTATTGGAATTAGTTAGTTTAGTTATTCATCAAAACTATTCCGTTCATTCGCACTATGCGGTAATGAGTATACATATCATAATGCGTTTATGCTTGGCTATTGGCTTTTTATTTATTATTGTAAAGCCAAAACAAAATTTAGCGATGAAATATCGTTATTATACATATGGAAGTTCCTTAATATTAGTATTACTTACCCTTTTTCTAGTTTATTTATCTTCAAGGCAATTACTGTTTGAGAATCAGTTGAATAAAATAAATGATCTTGTTTTTTTTATTGTCTGCGGTTTTTCAGATTGTCACAATAATAATTCTAAGTAAATATTTTAAAAAAAATACCAAAACGTGTAATGTGGCTTATTTGTGCGGCCATCTATTTAATTTTTAGTGATATTTTCTTTGTTATCAGTAAGGATTGGCAATCAATTTGGGGATTTTCAGCACTTATTTATCAATTTTTTTGCTTTCTATTTTTTCTTAAAGGCCATTTATTATACAACTGTGGAAAAACCTTATCAACAGCTTTTGAAAATCAAGCAGGATTTGGAGCATTCACAGCAGGAGCTTCATTTTCAAGCCTACCATGATGATATAACACAGCTTCCAAATGAGCACTTATTATTGAAAACCTTAAAGGAAAGCTTACATGCAAATAACTATCAAAAGGCAATTATAGCCATCGAAATTGATCGATTAGCAGCCATTCGTGCATCAATAGGGATTAGCTATTCCAATAAGATGATGAAGCTTGTTGCTGAAAGGATACAAGCAATATTACCGCCTTATTATTTTGCAACAAAACTTAATGAAGGCCAATTTATTATTTATATTAATCATGTCAAAACAAGAGAAGAGCTATTACAATTCTGTTTAAATTTAAGAAATGTGATGAAAAAGCCCTTACAGGTACAGTTATTTTCACTTAATGGAAATCTTAATATAGGTATTGCCCTGCATGAAGAAGATTGTACGGGTGAAGAACTTCTAATGCATGCACAATTAGCAATGAGAGAAGCGAGTCAGCTCCCTCAAAGATGTTTATTTTATAAACCTTATATGTCTAACGGAGTTACAGATCGTATTCTAATTGAGCAAGATTTACATAAGGCACTGGCTAATCAGGAATTTTATTTGGATTTTCAACCACAGGTAAATTTAAAAACGGGTAAAATTGAATCTGTAGAAGCACTTGTACGTTGGCGTCATCCATCACGTGGGTTTGTGGCTCCAGATCAGTTTATATCAATTGCTGAGGAATCAGGTCTTATCATTCCGTTGGGAAAATGGATTTTAGAAACCGCCTGTGCTCAAGCTAAAGCTTGGGAGGAGCAAGGATTACCGCCTATGAAGGTAGCCGTAAATCTTTCGCTTGGACAATTGTTCCAGCAGGATTTAGTACAGATGGTACAGGAAATTTTACAGCGTACACGATTAGAACCAAAGCATTTACAATTAGAAATCACGGAAAGTATGACGATGAATATTGATCAAATGACACAGCTGTTGTATGAATTAAAGGCATTAGGGATTCAAATTGCTGTGGATGATTTTGGGACTGGCTATTCTTCACTTTCTTATTTAAAGGATTTTCCGATTGATTGCTTAAAAATTGACCGCGCATTTGTTCGAAATATTCAGCATAATCCAAATGATGAAGCACTTGTGTCCATGATTTTATCAATGGCCAAGCATTTGCGACTGAAGGTTGTTGCAGAGGGAATTGAGGAAGTCGAGCAGCTTGCGTTCCTTATTAATGGAGATTGCGATTATATCCAGGGATACTTATTCAGTAAGCCGATTTCAGCAGAACAAATCTCTAATAACTTTAAGGAATTACACAGACATGCTTTAGAAATCTTAACACAATTTACATATGTAGAAGACTACATTATTTAGAGGTAAAGATATTACAATGTGTACAGTAATAATCGTTTTATTGTTACTCCTATTTTGGCATTTAAAAAAAATTCGCTACAATTTAAAAAGGAAAAATAAAGATAGAATACTTCCACTTCTATAACGTATATCCAATTTAGTGGGGTGCACAAATAAAATAAAGCCCCAGCACCATGTCACGGATTTTGATGAGGCTCGAAAAAAAATCCGAACGCAATGATGCTGGGGTATAATTGATTAATGCATCAGATACTCTTCCTTTAATTCTCCTATATCCACCTCTGATCGCTCCTCTAAAGAACGCCGTAGATGAACAGTTGCTGTTTTTCCATCGTCATGAAGCTTATCAATCCAGATAGATACGCCATTATAACTGACTTCATATTCTAATGGTGAGGCGACTATTTCTTGTGCACGTTTAAAATCCACTTGAAGTCCCCCTTATTTTTTTGATTTACCTTCTTTAGTAACGGAATGAATAAGTTCCATAAACTCTTTTGAAAATTCTTCACTCACTTTGTTGGGCGCTATTTTTTGGTTTTTTTTGGCGTTTGAGGTAAAGATCCTTTATTGGCGCTTTGTCCTTGTTTATTGTCTCTTCCCATGTTTGTTTCTCCTTTCGTTTTGATATTTCTTAATATGGCTTTTGAATCGAATTTTTATCAAGGGGAAATCTAGGGAACAGAAAAAAATTTAATGTAAAACAGTTACGAATTATTTTTGGAGAAATCGTTAACCATAAAAGAAAACAAGAGTTTTTATAGCGAGACCTTTTTTTATGGAAAAGTCATTATTTAATAGCACCCAATTTTGTGGGAAAGGGAAACCTAATGCCCAATAGCTAATCCCTCTAAGGTTATATTGTCGCACCATATCAAACTTAGCTTGTGCACTTCGAGCATCTTCAAACCAAACTTCGTGTTGCTTCCCATGTTCATCAACATAACGAAAATAAGGTGACTGTGCAACTAGATCATATTGAATGGTTGCGCCATATTTTATTGCCCGATTAACAGCTTCTTGAGAACTGAATGTTTCTGCTTCTTGTCCTTTTACATGTGGTAAAAGCCAATCACGAGCATAAAGTTCGAAGCCTAAAAGTATTTTCTCGGCAGGCATAGCAGTTAACGCATATTCAACAACTTTCCTCATTTCATTAATTGGAGATATTGCTTGTGGTGGACCAAGTCGATACCCCCATTCATAGGTCATCAATACTACAAAATCTGCAATCTTCCCATGTGCTTCATAATCGTGAGCCTCATACAGTGTTCCTACCTGTGCAGCACTTGTTTTTGGTGCAAGCGCTGAAGATACTAGATAGCCATACGGATGTAGACGGTCAGCAGCGAGTTGAAGAAAGGCAGTATAATTTTCTCGATCTGCTGGAAGGACGTATTCAAAATCAATATTTAAAACTTTATAGCCCTTCTCCTGCATTACTTGTAGAGTATTTGTAATCACTTTTTCACGCAATGCTGCGCTTGATAAAATAACATGTGATAAGTTAGAGCCTGTTTCAGTAGAAGTTAGGTTTGTAAGGGTTAGCATAGGTGTAATGTTTTTTTGCATTGGCAGCTGCAATCATTTCTTGATCATCGGGCGGCTCTAAAGTTCCATCCTCCTTTATTATATAAGCAAAAGGACTAAAATAAGTAAGAAGATGGCCAATGGCGTTTATAGATTGAACAGCTTCTTTTGGCTTTTCATACGTATAGGCGTTCACCTCAATTAAAGGCTTTGCTCTTGGGATGATTAAGTGTGTACCTACATAAATCAGATTTGGATTTGAAATGCCATTTTCAACAGCAATGGCTTGAACAGTCGTACTATATTGATAAGCAATTTGGGATAACGTTTCTCCAGGTTGGACGATATGAATAACGGGTGGAATTACTAATTGAGTGCCAGGCGTTAACAAATCAGGATTAGTTAAATGATTAACAGAGATAATAGATTGAATTGATACGTTGTATTGTTGTGCAATCGACCATAGAGTATCTCCTTTTTTCACTGTATGTGTTGTATAGGGAGAGGGAATAACGAGTGATTGTCCGATTACTAACTGGTCCGGATTAGATAATCCATTTAATTGAATAATCTCCTGAATAGGTACAAAATAGTGGTTTGCAATTTGCCACAGTGTTTCACCAGCACTCACCACATGTATTATCATTGGACACCTCCAAAGTAGTTTTCATATTGCATCATATGTATTAAGGAAGAAAATGAGTATTTTTCTGAAAAGCTTTCTATTCTATAGATTCAACGACGCATAATAAATATTTTATTGTTTATATTCTTTTCAATCGATATGCATAGGATAGAGCATATGCATTCATTATTTGAGAAAGGAGCTGGCTTTTGAAAAAAAGTAAAGCTCACTGGAAGAATCGTTACCCCTGATGATCCGGGATATGAACAGGCAAGAACAAATAACAACTTAAATAATCCAAAATATCCCAGAGTGATTGTGTTTTGTCAAGATACAAAGGATGTTATAAATGCATTAAACTGGGCAAGGGAAAATAATGAACCATTTCGAATAAGAAGTGGCAGGCATAGCTATGAAAATTATTCATTATTAAATAAAGGTCTTGTTATTGATATTAGTGACATGAATGACATTCAACTCAATCTTCAGGAAATGACAGTGAAAATTGAAGCAGGGGCAAATCTTGGGAGCGTTTATCGTGTATTAGGAGAACAAGGTGTAACAATACCTGCCGGAACCGAAAGTAGTGTAGGCGTCGTGGGCTTAACACTTGGTGGAGGAATTGGGATGCTATCTCGTCCATTTGGGTTAACATGTGACAATTTGATTGAAATTGAGATGGTGGGTGTAAGTGGTCATGAAGGAGCAACAGTCATTCAAGCAAACAGACAGAAAAACAGTGATTTATTGTGGGCTAGCTGTGGAGGTGGAGGTGGAGGTGGCAATTTTGGTATCGTAACTGCACTTACCTTTAAGCTACATCCAATTAATGATGTTGCTATTTTTTCTATTACATGGGGTTGGGAGGATTTTGAACGTGCCTTTGATGCATGGCAAAAATGGGCACCATATACAGATGAACGCTTAACGTCCCAGATTGAGCTTAAATCAAAGGAGATAGGTGAGATTGTTGCGCAAGGAGAGTTCGTCGGTTCTGCTTCAGAATTAAAGAAATTACTACGGCCTTTAAGGAAAACAGGAGCACCCAGAAATGTTTGGATAAAGGGAGTCCCATATTTAAAGGCTGTAGAATTTTTTTGATATTCCAAGTGGCAACCAGCCAGCCCTTCGTAAAAGATCTGGTTCTTTTATTGAAAGACCATTTCCACATGCTGCCATTGTACAAATGAAAGAATTCTTGGCTAAACCACCAAATAGAAATACAACGATATGGCAGCAATCTTTGGGAGGCGCTGTAGGTCAAGTTGCACCCAATCGTACAGCTTATTATTATAGAAATGCTTTAATGGCACAGGAGTACAATACATCTTGGAAAAAAACCTAAAGAAGAAGAGAAAAACATTCGATGGGTGGAAAATGTCAGACGGGCTTTGTCTCCTTATACTACTGGGGATTATGTCAATTTCCCTGATCGCTTTATTAAAGATTGGCTGACTGCTTATTATGGCCGAAATATTCGTAGATTAAGAGAGGTAAAGTCAAAATACGATCCGTTGAATGTGTTTCATTTTCCTCAAAGCATCCCACCTAATCGAAAATGGCTTTAGGTAGTGAATCAATTACGCCCCAGCGTAATTGTAACTGCCGCTGCCGCTACGCCAAAAGCTATTGCAGAACAATTACGACAAGCTGTAAAACAAGCAAAGTGGCAAACTGGGCGAATTACAGTGAGTGTCGGTATTGCCTCTGCTATCAAAACGGATAATGAGACTACCATTTTACAAAGAGCTGATAAGGCCCTATATGCCTCTAAGGAAAATGGTCGAAACCTCATTACACACAGTATAGATTTAACAAGTATTTAGAGTGGAATAAAGGGGATGTTTATGAACAAGATGGCGATTAAGAAAATTACTTAATTGCCATCTTTTCGTTATTTTTCTGCTAGCAATTTTTTTTATGGAAGGGATGTCCGCTGGAGCGAAGTTTAATTCTAACAGCTGGCGTCGAGCTACCCATCTGATTTCAGTATGTTCTAAAGCAAGTGGTTCTCCGCTAATTATTGAGGCTTTAAATGTCTCTAGGCGCACAATGAATTCTTTATATTCATATGTGGTATCTTCTACTTTTTCGTTCACCTCTATAGAACAATTAAATTCCTCTAATATTTCACGGGCCAATGCCTGCTTCGACGATTCCCCTACTTCTATTTTACCGCCGGGAAATTCCCAGTAGTTAGCGAGTACCATGTGAGGATTTCGTAATGCACAAAAGATTTCATTCTTGTCATTTTCAATAATTGCGCCCACTACGTGTATATGTTTTTTCATTTTCTTCATCCTAAAATTTTTTATATGAAATATTGTAGATTATAACATGTAGTTTTAAATTTTTGTTACTTAAAATAAAAGCTGTCTTCATTAAAAACAGAGTTTCCATGACGATGTAAATTGTTATTTTCTACTGTATAATAAAAATCAGTAAATAGGAAAAGGGCGGTACGAGGTACGATGAAAAGAATTGAATCTACGCAAAATGCATTAGTGAAATACTGGAAGAAGCTAGCGACGACACGTAAAGAGCGTGAACGTTCTGGAGAATTTATAGTCGAAGGATTCCATTTAGTAGAGGAAGCATTAAAAAATAAAGAGCAGATATTGCAGCTTATTGTGCGTGAAGGTGTAGATTTACCAATGCTTTGGCCAATTGATGATATTGCCATCATTGAAGTGACTGTAGCTGTTGCGAAGGAGTTTGCTGAAACGGAGACCTCACAAGGAGTATTTGCTGTTTGTAAGCAGCCTTTACTAAAGGAAGATGTAATGGCTTCATGGCGTAAGGTATTACTGATTGATGCTGTACAAGATCCTGGAAATATAGGAACGATGATTCGTACGGCAGATGCTGCGGGCTTGGATGCAGTTATATTAGGCAAAGGCTGTGCAGATATGTATAATCCTAAAACACTTCGTTCTGCACAGGGCTCACATTTTCACATTCCAGTACTTAGAGGTGAGTTGGAGGATTGGATAGAGCAGCTACAGGAAAATGGTGTACCTGTATTTGGAACGGCCTTAGATGAAGATGCGGTTATCTACAGCGATATTCAGCATACAGGTGCTTTTGCCATCATGATGGGCAATGAAGGCAGCGGCATCCATCCACAATTGCTTGCTATGGCCGATCAAAATATTGTAATTCCTATTTTTGGACAGGCAGAATCATTAAATGTAGCGGTGGCAACAGGAATTGTATTATATGGTTTTGTTAAATAACGGATAGAACTATCAAACTGATGGATAGAATAACAAAAGTGAAGGATAGATTGCTTAAATCGATGGATGCGTTGTCATAATGAAGGGTTCAAAAACTTTGGAATCATTAATATCCTCAATAATGGAAAGATGCCCCTTGATTTGCATGAGTATAGTATTGTATAATCACTTTTAAATTGTAAACTTGAATATAAAAATGCTTTGACCGGGAAGTAGTAAAGATTGTGAATGGACGACAGGGAGCGTGGGCCGGAGATTGAGAGCCAGCGCCGAACCAATGCAGTTTTGAATTCAGCCTGCGAGCAGCTACCGGGACCAGCGAAATGCTGTAAAGGTAAGCCGGCTTTAATCTAGTCGTTATGTCAATGAAGTGATTGCTTGGCGTTTGCCTTGCAATAACTAGGGTGGTACCGCGAATATGTCCTCGTCCCTTTTTTAGGGGCGAGTTTTTTTATGCCATTAAAAAGCTGACATTTATCCTGTAGCGGAAGTGAAACATGGTATAGGACAATTCAGAATCTGTAGTGAAGGCAAAGCGATAACTTCAAAAATGCCAAAGTGAAATTGATTTGAACAAGGAGGATTTACACATGGAAGAGCAATTAAAGCAATTAGAGGAAGAAGCACTTGCTAAAATTGAAGCAGCTTCAACTTTAAAAGAGTTAAATGATGTGCGTGTAGCATATCTGGGAAAAAAAGGACCTATCACTGATTTATTAAAAGGGATGGGGAAATTATCGGCAGAGGAACGCCCTAAAATGGGTGCCTTAGTGAATACAGTGCGTGAAAAGGTAACAGCTGTTTTAGAGGAAAAGGTAACAGTGCTTGAGGAAGCGGCAATTGCTGAAAAATTAGCAAGTGAGTCGATCGATGTCACATTACCAGGCCGAGAAATTAAAGTAGGAAATCGTCATCCATTGACACGTGTCATTGAAGAAATTGAAGATTTATTTATCGGTATGGGCTATGAAATTGTAGAAGGTCCTGAAGTTGAGAAGGATTACTATAACTTTGAAGCACTAAACCTACCGAAGGGGCATCCTGCTCGTGATATGCAAGATTCGTTCTATATTTCCGAGGAAATATTATTACGTACGCATACATCTCCAGTGCAAGCTCGCACAATGGAAGAGAAAAAAAGGTGAATCCATTCGTATAATTTGCCCAGGTAAAGTATTCCGCCGCGACAACGATGATGCTACACACTCACACCAGTTCATGCAAATTGAAGGATTAGTGATTGGCGAAAATATTCGCATGAGCGACCTTAAAGGAACTTTAGATACTTTAGCGAAGAAAATGTTTGGTGCTGATCGCGAAATCCGCTTACGTCCAAGTTTCTTCCCATTCACAGAGCCATCTGTTGAAATGGATATTTCTTGCTTTAAATGTGGTGGTTCAGGCTGTAATGTATGTAAAGGTACAGGCTGGATTGAAATTTTAGGTGCTGGTATGGTACATCCAAATGTGCTTGAAATGGCTGGCTATGATCCAAAAAAAAGTTTCAGGCTTTGCATTTGGTATCGGTGCAGAACGTATTGCGATGTTAAAATATGGTGTCGACGATATTCGTCATTTCTACACAAGTGATACACGTTTCTTATCACAATTCGAGCGAACAGAGGCGTAAGGGAGGATTAAAAAAATGTTAGTTTCATTAGAATGGTTAAAAGATTATGTAAGTACACAGAATTTAGTGCCTGAGCAGTTAGCGGAAAAAAATTACGCGCTCTGGAATTGAGGTAGATGCAGTAATTGATCGTGCTAACGGAATGGATAAAGTTGTAGTGGGCTATGTCGTATCAAAAGAAAAACACCCTGAAGCAGATAAATTAAATATTTGCCAAGTGGATGTTGGCGAAGCAGAGCTACAACAAATTATTTGCGGCGCACCAAATGTTGATGCGGGACAAAAAGTTATTGTGGCTCGTCCAGGTGCACATTTACCAGGTGGCATTAAAATAAAAAAAAGCGAAACTTCGTGGACATGAATCAAATGGTATGATTTGTTCGTTGCAAGAGCTAGGAATCGAAGGGAAGCTTGTTCCTAAAGCATATTCTGAGGGGATTTATGTACTTCCTGCCGATGCTGAAATTGGTTCAGATGCCCTTGCTATTTTAGGTTTACGAGATACAGTACTAGAGCTAGGTTTAACACCAAATCGATCAGATGCACTGTCAATGCTAGGTGTGGCATATGAAGTTGGTGCAATTCTTTCAGAAGAAGTGGAATATCCAGAAATTTCCTATAACACATCTACTGAAAAAGCGGAAGACAAGTTAAAGCTTCGAGTAGAAGATTTGCAAGCAAACCCAATGTACGTTGCTAAAGTTGTGAAAAATGTAAAAATTGCAGAATCACCAATGTGGCTACAAAATCGTTTAATGGCTGCGGGTGTTCGTCCACACAATAATGTTGTGGATATAACGAACTACATTTTAATGGAATACGGTCAACCGCTTCATGCCTTTGACTATGATAGCCTTGCAACAGGTGAAATCGTTGTCCGTAAAGCAACAGAGGGTGAACAAATTACAACTTTAGATGACCAAGAACGTACGTTAAAAGCGACTGATTTAGTGATTACTAATGGTAAGGAACCAGTAGCTATTGCAGGTGTAATGGGTGGCGCAAATTCTGAGGTAACAGAGTCTACTACAACAGTTGTTATTGAATCTGCATATTTCGATGGCTTAACTGTACGCCAAACTTCACGTCGTCTTGGCTTGCGCTCAGATGCTTCTGCTCGTTTCGAAAAGGGTGTTGACCCTAACCGTGTGTTACCAGCAGCAGAACGTGCAGCAGCTTTATTAGCTGAACTTGCTGGTGGGGAAGTGTTGGAAGGCACATGTCTTGTCGATGAACTGGATAAAACACCAGCTCGTGTTGTTGTGTCCCCAGACTTTATTAATGAGCGTTTAGGAATGAAAATTTCTTTAGAGGATATGCTTTCTATTTTAGAACGTCTGAAATTCAGTGTAGAGGCAGCGAACGGCTTGTTAATAATTGATGCGCCAACGCGTCGTCAAGATATTAAAATTGAAGAGGATATCGTTGAGGAAATTGCTCGTTTATTTGGTTATGATGAAATCCCGATGACATTACCAGAGGGTGCTACGCAAGTAGGTGGTTTAACACCATATCAAGCACATCGTCGTGTAGTTCGTAATTTTATGGAGGGAGCAGGGCTTTATCAGGCTGTAACCTATTCATTAACATCTGAGGCACTGTCACAGCGCTTTGCATTGAAGGCTGAGCCAGTCACTCGTTTGCTAATGCCTATGAGTGAAGAACGTTCAACTTTACGTCAGAGTCTAATTCCACATTTAATTGAAGCAGCAGCTTATAATGTAGCGCGTCAAGCTGAAAGCGTGGCACTTTATGAGGTCGGTTCTGTGTTCTTTGGTCAACTAGAAGAAGGGCAGCCATATGAGGAAGAGCATGTAGCAGCAGTTTTAACAGGAAAATGGTTAGATCATGCTTGGCAGGGTGAGAAAAAAAGCAGTTGACTTCTTTGTCTTAAAAGGCATTGTAGAGGGCGTTATTGGTAAGCTTGGTTTAGAAAATCGCATTTCATTCGTGCAAGCACAAGTCGATGGCTTGCATCCAGGACGCACAGCTAACATTCTTTTAGATGGTGAGCAAGTTGGCATTATTGGTGGTTTACATCCCGCAGAGCAAAAAGCGTGGGGTGTTAAAGACACATATGTCATGGAAATGAATTTAGTAGCATTATTAAATGCCACTGAACAAGAAGAACCGCTTGCCTACACATCGGTGCCACGCTTCCCAGCAATGTCTCGTGATATCGCTTTAATCATGAATCGCGCTACAACTGCAGGAGAAGTCATCACAGCTATCCGTTCAGCTGGCGTAAAATTATTGAAAGACGTTCGTGTATTTGATGTTTACGAAGGTGAAAAAAATGGAGCCAGGTAAAAAAATCTGTTGCATTCTCACTCACTTACCTTGATCCAGAGCGTACTTTAACAGATGAAGAAGTTGTTGCAGCACATAACAAAGTGCTAAAAGCTATTGCAACAATTGAAGGTACAGAAGTACGTTAATATTATTATTTAGGAAGACTGTCTTACGGGGCAGTCTTTTTTTATCTTCATTCAGCAAATGTTTCTTGTATTGAAAGCATAGCGGCAGCCGCAGATACAGAAGACTCCCATCTCTACAGGTGGTGAGATGAATGGGGTTTTGGTTCCTTATCAGTGGGTGTCCAAACACCTACTGGAATAGTGGAACTCAGTCTACGCTTCCGCACAAAACACATCATGTTGCTGTCGCTACGTTAGCACTACGCTTTCGCACAAAACACATCATGTTGCTGTCGCTACGTTAGCACTACGCTTTCGCACAAAACACATCATGTTGCTGCCGCTGCGTTAACACTACGCTTTCGCACAAAAAACATCTGTTGGCCTAAAGCCCCTTGCGGATGATCCGGATGCATTGTTTATCTGTAGCGGCAGCTACAATTACGCCAAGACGAAAATGATTTAAATCATTTTCCTTGCTTTTTCGGTATTTGCAAAATGCCATTTCGTTATAGTGCGTAAAAAAATTCTCACCTTGACCACGCCAAATACGTGCTGCTAAAGCATCTACTTTTGCAGAAGCTCCCTTTAATAATTCGATTCCAGCAAGTTCACTAAGTCGATCCATTTCCTTTAAGAAAGCTGCGCGAGCTAATATGGAGGCTGTTGCAACTGAAACATGCAATTGCTCAGCTTTTGTTGAAAAAAAGCACATTCTCTCGGACAATTTCTCGCTCATTCTTTAAATAATTATAGTATACGCCTCGTTCAGCAAACTGATCGATTAAAATATGCTGTGGTTTTTCTGGTGCCATTTTCACTAGAGTATTGTTAAGTGCTTTATTGTGCATCATTGCCTTCATTTTTCCCTGTGAATAGCCCTTTGCCTGTAAATTATTATACTTCTCATTCCGCAGTACAAGTACACTATGGACACAGGCAGCACGTAAATCTGGCGCTATTTTACGCATATAGTCATCTGTTAGCATTTTTGAATCTTTTACCCCAAGCTCATTGACAAGCTCAATCTTCGTTGAAGGAACATAAACAGCTGCTACAGTAATTGGACCGAAATAATCGCCAGTGCCAGTTTCATCAGAGCCGAGCACTGACATTGTAGCAAAGCCATCAGGCAAAACATCTCCCTTTGCACCTATGGCTGAAGCTTTTGGCGGACTAGGGATGCTACTACCCCAGCGAGCAGCTTCTCGTTCAGCTCCTCCCCCTTGAAACATTAATTTACCTGATTTGTACATGGTGATTGCCGTATCTGGAAGCTTTGCGGCAAAGATAACACCAGGTGCCTTTCGCTCTACATAATGGCTTGCATAGAAGGCCATCACTTCTTTTTGTATATTTGGTGATATTGATAGCACAATATTTGACATTTAATCGTCCCTTTCTGTCCTCATTGTTCACAATTTTATATCTTTCATGGTATGATAATAAATAGCTTTTTTTGTGTGATGCTGTTCACAACTAAAAAATCGTGAACATAAAGATTAAAAAAGGAGGGTGCGACTATGGAAAATCAAGAAAAGAATAAAATTTCTGTGGAAATATATGGTCACACATATAAAATGGTCGGCTCTGAATCCATTGGACATATGCGACTTGTCGCTTCAATTGTTGATGACCGTATGCGCGAAATGAATTTACATAACCCCTCACTTGATAGTACAAAACTAGCTGTTCTAACAGCAGTAAATACTGTTCACGATTATTTACTATTAAAAGAGCAGATGGAGCAACTAGAAGAAGAATTGAAAAAATTAAAGGGTTGAAGTGAATGCTAGATTTAATCATATTGGCGGTGCTATTAGCTGGACTTATTATTGGTGCAAAACGAGGTTTCATCGTTCAGATGATGCATATCGTCAGCTTTATAGTTGCCATCATTGTTGCGTATATTTATTATAAGCCATTAGCACAAAAATTTGTGTTTTGGATTCCATATCCAGGTGTAACAGATTCAGGTAGTCTTGGCGTAGTCATAGATAGTCTGGATTTAGACAGCACATTTTACCGTGTCATTGCCTTCGCTGTTATTTTCTTCGCTGTGAAAATTTCCTTGCAAATTATTGCGTCAATTTTCGATTTTATAGCGTATTTACCAGTGTTAAATACTTTAAATCGTTGGCTTGGAGCATTGTTTGGCATGATTGAAAACTATTTAATTATGTTTATTTTGCTATACATTCTTGCTTTATTGCCAGTTGATTTTATTCAAGGGTTAATATCGAAGTCATTGATAAGTGGTCTTATTTTGGAGCATACACCAATTATTACAAAGATGTTTCAAAACTGGTGGTATATTTATATGCAATAGTAAACTTTGCACTTCTCTCGGCTGTGAGAGAAGTGTTTTTACGATAGGAGGAACTTCTGTTGAACAAAAAGACAATTATTCGAACACTTGAAAAAAATCGCATTATATATGGAATTACAGGGGGAAAATCCATTTAAAGTATCAGCCTTTCGAAAAGCAGCTGCGGCTCTTGAGGGAGACGAACGCTCATTAAGTGAGATGGAGGATGTAACGAAACTTAAAGGAATTGGTAAAGGAACTGCCGCTGTCATTGAAGATTTAATGACAACTGGACAATCAAGTCTATTAAAGGAATTAGAAGAAGTTGTTCCTAAAGGCTTACTACCATTATTAAAATTACCTGGATTAGGTGGAAAAAAAATAGCCAAGCTTCATCAAGAGCTAGGAATTGATTCTGCGGAAAGCCTAAAGGCAGCATGTGAGGCATGTAAAGTTCGTGAGCTAGTAGGCTTTGCAGCGAAAACAGAAGAAAAAATATTAAAGGAGCTTGCCAATTTAGCTAATCGTTCAGAACGTTTACCAATATGGCAACTGGAGCCTGTTGTTTTACAAATAGAAGCACTTCTAGGTAGTATGAAGGAAGTGGAGCGTTTTTCAGTTGCCGGAAGCTTCCGGCGGGCTGCGGAAACAAGTAAGGATATTGATTTTATTGTTGTAACTGAAGCAGTTGAGGCTGTTCGTGAGCAACTGCTGAATAAGCTTTCGATACAGGAAGTGGTAGCAGCTGGTGATACGAAAATTTCTGTCATATTAGATTTAGACGAGCCAATAAGTGTGGATTTCCGTTTAGTAAAAGATGCGGAATATGCAACTGCCTTACATCATTTTACAGGCTCTAAGGATCATAATGTTCGTATGCGTCAAATTGCAAAAGCACGTGGTGAGAAGATTAGTGAATATGGTGTTGAGCAGGAAGACGGGAACGTATTGACCTTTAAAGATGAAGCAGCGTTTTTTTGCCCATTTTGATTTACCGTTTATCCCTCCAAGTCTACGCACTGGTACAACGGAGTTTGACAAAAGCGAGGATATTCACACTTTAGTTAAACTAGAGGATATCAAGGCAGATTTGCATATGCATACGACATGGTCAGATGGAGCCTATTCTGTGGCAGAAATGGGCAAGGCTTTAATCGCACGAGGTTATCAATATAGCGTTATAACGGACCATTCGCAATTTTTAAAGGTAGCAAATGGTTTAACGCCTGAACGTTTAATAAAGCAACGTGCTGAAATTGAAGCATTTAATAAGGCACATTCGGAATTTCATTTATATGCAGGAACAGAAATGGATATTTTGCCAGATGGGACGCTTGATTTTGAAGATGAAGTATTAAAAGAGTTAGATTTTGTGATTGCCTCTATCCATTCTAGCTTTACACAGTCTCAGGAAAAATAATGGCACGTTTATTAACGGCGATGCAAAATCCATATGTGCATATGATTGCGCATCCTACAGGTCGCATTATTGAGGACCGTCAAGGTTATAATCCCGATATGGAACAATTAATTGCTTGGGCGAAGGAGTATGGTAAAATTTTAGAGTTAAATGCCAATCCATATCGACTTGATTTATGTGTAGAGCATTTAGAAATGGCCATGGTAGCTGGTGTGCCTGTAGCCATTAATACCGATGCCCATGATATTACTCATTTACGTTTTATGGATATAGGGGTTCGTTATGCAAACAAAGCATGGTTGAAAAAGGATATGATTGTGAATACATGGACGCGGGAACAATTTGAGGCGTTTATTCGACGAAATAAATAGGTTGAGGAGGTGTTCTCAGTGATCGCAGAACGCGCATTGAAAACACTAGAATATGATAAAGTACGTCAGCAAGTGGCTACATACTGTACTTCATCTATTGGCAAAACGGCTATTGATGAGCTTGTACCACAGACAGACTATGAGAAAGTTGTACAATTATTAGAGGAAATGGATGAAGGACTTTCCATTTTACGTGTAAAAAGCAATGTACCGATGGGTGGAATTTTTGATGTACGCCCTGCCGCAAGACGTGCACAAATCGGTGGTATGCTTTCAGCGGTGGAATTGATGGAAGTTTCAAGTACAATTCGTGCTAGCAGAATTCTTCGCAATTTCATTGAGGATATTGAATCAGAAGCAGTGATTGAGATTCCTCATTTTATTACTAAAAAGGAGGCAATGCCTGTTTTAACTGGCTTGCAGCACGAAATTAACAATTGTATTGATGACAATGGTTCAGTGTTAGATTCAGCAAGTCAAACTTTACGTTCCATTCGCCAATCTTTGCGTGCAGAGGAGGCTAAGGTTCGTTCAAAGCTTGAAAGCCTTATACGTGGCAGTAATGCTGCAAAAATGCTGTCAGATGCACTTGTAACGATTCGGAATGATCGCTTCGTTATTCCTGTTAAACAGGAGTATCGTCATCATTATGGTGGAATTGTGCATGATCAATCGTCTTCGGGGCAAACATTATTCATCGAGCCAGATTCGGTTGTACAAGCAAATAATGAGATTCATCGACTAAAAATGAAGGAGCAAGCTGAAATTGAACGCATTTTACTTGCTTTAAGTGCTATGGTAGAGGAAGTAGCCCCTGATTTATTTAATTTAGTGAAAGTACTTGGTGAGATAGACGTTATTTTAGCAAAGGGGAAATATGGGCAAGCAAACAAATGTACAATGCCAAAAATGAATAACGACGGTTATATTCGCCTAGTACGAGCACGTCATCCACTTTTACCGATTGACACTGCAGTTGCCAATGATATTGAATTCGGCAAAGACATTACGGCAATTGTTATTACAGGACCAAACACTGGTGGGAAAACTGTAACGTTAAAAACAGTTGGATTATGTACATTGATGGCACAGGCTGGATTACCTGTACCTGCTCTCGACGGTTCAGAATTAGCAGTTTTCAAGCAGTTATTTGCAGATATTGGTGATGAACAGTCTATTGAGCAATCACTATCAACGTTCTCCTCACATATGGTTAATATTGTAGACATTTTACAAAAGTTTGATCATGAGTCACTAGTGCTCTTCGATGAACTAGGTGCTGGGACAGATCCACAGGAGGGTGCAGCTCTTGCTATTTCTATTTTAGATGAAGTACATGGAAGAGGAGCTCGTGTGATGGCAACGACTCACTATCCAGAATTAAAAGCTTATGGTTATAATCGTCCTGGCGTTGCCAATGCAAGTGTGGAGTTTGATATTGAAACTTTGAGTCCAACTTACCGTCTACTTATTGGTGTTCCAGGTCGCTCCAATGCATTTGAAATTTCAAGCCGTCTTGGCCTACCAGAATCCATTATAGATAGAGCGAAAGGCTTTACAGGGACAGATCGTCATGAAGTGGAGTCAATGATTGCTTCACTTGAGGAGACACGACGCCAATCCGAGGATGATGCAGAGCGATCTCATGAATTACTGATGGAATCCGAAGCCTTACGCAAAGACCTGCAGGATAAACTACAGGCTTATGAGGAGCGTAAAGAGGCACTCGATAAAAAAAGCGAAAGAAAAGGCACGTAAAATTATCGATGAGGCGAAGAGAGAAGCTGAATCAATCATAGCTGAATTGCGTGAAATGCGTAAAAATGCGGACCAGGTCGTGAAGGAGCATGAGCTTATTGAGGCTCGTAAACGCTTAGAAGATGCGACTCCTCTAGATAACAATAAGGTGCTAAAGAAAGCAGCTCAAGTTAAGGCTCGCGCTCAAAACCTAGTTGTCGGAGATGAGGTAAAGGTGTTAAGCTATGGTCAACGGGGTACTTTGCTGGAAAAAGTGTCTGATTCTGAATGGATTGTGCAAATGGGCATTTTGAAAATGAAAATTTCGGATAGTGACCTTGAATACATCAAGCCGGAAAAAGAGCCTGTGCAACGTATTGCAGGTGTTAAAAACCGAAATAGCCATGTGAAATTAGAATTAGATCTACGTGGTGAACGTTTCGAGGATGCTATTTTACGTACAGAAAAATATATTGATGATGCTCTACTAGCTAATTATGGGCGTGTTTCGATTATTCACGGTGTTGGTACAGGTGCATTGCGTCAGGGAATTCAAAACTATTTGAAAAAGCATAAGCGTGTAAAATCCTTCCGTTTTGGTGAAGCCGGTGAGGGTGGCTTTGGAGTCACGGTTGTGGAATTGAAATAAGCAGTAAAGGGGACGGAGAAAATGCTGAATTCTAGCTTTTGGCGATATCCGATTATCGAAACGGCAGGATATTTTAGTGTTGTTGTGTTATGTTTAGTCGTCTCGATGGCATTGTTCGAAGTCGTTACGAAATATAAAAATTGGGAAGAAATAAAAAATGGCAATGTTGCTGTAGCACTTGCAACTGGAGGGAAAATTTTGGGGATTTGCAATATTTTCCGCTATTCCATTGCTCGACACAGCACATTAAGCGAAATGATTGGCTGGGGTCTTTTTGGCTTTACATTACTGATTGTGGCGTATTTTTTTATTTGAATTTATGACTCCACGCTTTAATGTAGATCAAGAAATTGCGAATGATAATCGCTCAGTCGGCTTTATTTCCTTCACCATTTCAGTAGGTCTATCGTTTGTGATTGGGGCAAGTATTGCATAGGAGTGTCATGACATGGAAAAATTAGCAAAAATTCTAATCGTTGTCTGCATCGCATTTTTAGCAGTCGGTGTCTACTATATGATGACCCTTTAAACAAGAAAACGCATCCTGTTTGTGAGGATGCGTTTTTGTTATGTTTAAAGGTGGCATACAGAAAAAAATTGCTCAGGTAGGGTCAAGAAGTGTTCAGATAAAGTAAGAAGTCGCTCGGCTGGCAAAACTTGTGCATGTATCGAGTAGAATCGCTCATGTAGCTTTAAAAACAACTCATGTGATTTCGCCCCCACCTAGCAGCATAAATTATCCCCCAATCTTCAGCAAAATCAAAAATTTCATCACCTTCAAAATTCTCTTAAAACCACTACCGCACAAAATACTACTAAAATCTATCATTAATCTTTCATCTTATAAAAAAATTAACCCTCGCAATTTATTTTTGCAATATAGAAATATTACTTCACATGTTTGCATAAAAAAAACAAAGAATGAATGAGTATTCATAAGGTCTAGCAATCAAAAACCCTATAAAATACAGTCATATAAATGTTGTAAAATGCATAATAATTAATCGAAAATGCATTTATTTTCTATTTTGTGTTTGAAACTGTATTTCTTTTTCATTATAATTAATATAAGAATTTACAAAGTTTGGGGCAAAGGGGAGAGGACGTATGACAACAAAACCATGGCTAGCAAATTATCCTGAAGAAGTACCATCGTCTTTAACGTTTGAGGAAATTCCAGTGCAAGAGTTTTTGACACGTGCCTATAAAAAGAATTCATCCAAAGTGGCGATTCATTTTATGGGGAAGGATTTGACGTACACAGAGTTATATGAGTCTGCGCTTAGATTTGCAAACTATTTACAGGCACTTGGTGTAGAAAAGGGAGATCGTGTGGCAATTATGCTACCAAATTCGCCTCAAAGTGTAATTGCTTACTACGGTGCTATGTATGCTGGAGCTGTTGTCGTACAAACAAATCCACTTTATACTGAACGTGAACTTCAATATCAAATGGCTGATTCAGGAGCAAAGGTTATTTTAGTGATGGACATTTTATATCCACGTGTTATGAAGATTATGAAAGAAACAGCACTTGAAAATGTAATTGTCACGGCAATAAAAGATTACCTACCATTTCCGAAAAATTTAGTTTATCCTTTTATTCAAAAAAAAGCAATACGGTTTTAGTGTGAAGGTAGAACATAGCGGTCAAAACCATCTATTTACTGAGATTATGCGTTCCTCACCAATTAAAGTGCTGGACATTTCTTTTGATTTTGAAGAGGACATTGCCTTGCTTCAATATACAGGAGGTACAACCGGCTTTCCTAAAGGTGTGATGCTGACTCATAAAAATTTAATTGCCAATACAACAATGTGTGATGTTTGGATGTATAAATGTGTGCATGGTGAAGAAACCATTATGGGTATTTTACCGTTCTTCCATGTCTATGGTATGACCACGGTTATGCTATTATCTGTTTTTACGCAAAATAAAATGGTGTTATTACCAAAATTCGATGCGGAAACGGCATTGAAAACCATTGATAAGCAAAAACCAACGCTTTTCCCTGGTGCCCCAACATTATATATTGGTCTTTTAAATCATCCAGATATTACTAAATATGATTTGTCATCCATTAAAGCTTGCTTGAGTGGTTCTGCATCACTTCCGGTTGAGGTGCAAGAGAAATTTGAAGCAGTCACAGGCGGAAAGCTCGTAGAAGGTTACGGATTAACAGAAACTTCTCCAGTAACACATTCAACACCTATTTGGGGTAAACGCAAAATCGGCTCAATTGGTTTACCATGGCCGAACACAGATGCGGTTATTTTACGTACAGGAGATTCGGAGGAGCTTCCAGTTGGTGAGGTTGGAGAGATTGCTGTAAAAGGTCCACAGGTAATGAAGGGTTATTGGAACCGACCAGAAGACACGGCAGCAACGTTCGCAGATGGCTGGTTCTTAACAGGGGATTTGGGTTATATGGATGAAGAAGGCTTTTTCTATGTAGTGGATCGTAAAAAGGATTTGATTATTGCAGGCGGCTTTAATATATACCCTCGTGAGGTGGAAGAAGTCTTATATGAGCGAGAGGAAATTCAAGAATGTGTAGTTGCAGGTATTCCAGATCCGTACCGTGGAGAAACAGTTAAAGCTTATATTGTATTAAAAGAAGGATATTCGATTACAGAGGACGAATTAAATAAATATTGCCGCCAACATCTAGCTGCATTCAAAGTTCCGCGCTATTATGAATTTAGAGATGAGCTTCCGAAAACAGCTGTAGGGAAAATTTTGCGTCGCTCATTAGTGGATGAAGAAAAAAACGAAATTAGTGAATAAAGAAGCAAAATAAATACGTCATAAAGTATTGACAAGCAAAGTTGTAAAATATAATATGAAAATATGAATGAATGACCATTCATATTTTCATATTTTTTTTAGGTTACACGTCACATCCTTACTTTTTACTAAATAAGGATTACATCATGTGGTAACAAAGCATGTAGACGTCTGTAAGTTTTTATAGGTGGTGATATATAAGTGAAACGTGATAAGCCGAAATATAAGCAAATTATTGATGCAGCTGTCATCGTTATAGCAGAAAATGGGTATCACCAAGCGCAAGTGTCGAAAATCGCTAAACAGGCTGGGGTGGCTGATGGAACAATCTATTTATATTTTAAAAATAAAGAAGATATATTAATTTCTGTCTTTAATGAAAAAAATGGCTGTTTTTGTTGAGTCATTACAAGATATAATAGAAAATGGAAGTACGTCTAAAGACAAACTTTCACGGATGATAGAAAATCATTTTAATGTTCTAGCGACAGATCGATACCTAGCAACCGTCACACAATTAGAACTACGACAATCGAATAAGGATTTGCGATTAAAGATTAATTCGGTGTTAAGAGAGTACTTACAATTACTTGATCAAATTTTAATCGAAGGTATGCTTTCCGGTGAGTTCAATCAAACGATGGATGTACGCTTGGCACGTCAAATGGTATTTGGAACAATTGATGAAACCATTACGTCGTGGGTCATGAATGATTATCGATATGATTTGATAGAACAAGTTCCAAAGGTTCAGGCATTAATTCTGAACGGCATTAAAGCTTAAAAGGATGTGGAGAAATGGAATTTCTAAGTTGGAAAGTTGAAGATGGAGTAGCAATTATTACAATTGCACGACCACCAGCAAACGCATTATCTCGCGGAATCATTACCGAAGTCAATGAAGTGCTAGATGCAGTAGAAAACGATGACGCAGTACGTGTCCTTGTGCTTCACGGAGAAGGCCGTTTCTTCTCAGCAGGTGCAGACATAAAGGAATTTACAGAAGTTGAATCTGGCGAGGAATTTACAAAACTAGCGAGCAATGGGCAACAAGTATTTGAACGTGTTGAATCATTCTCAAAACCCGTTATTGCTGCAATCCATGGTGCTGCACTTGGCGGTGGTTTGGAGCTTGCGATGAGCTGTCATCTGCGCTTTGTAACAGAATCTGCAAAATTAGGGTTACCCGAATTACAATTAGGTCTAATTCCTGGCTTTGGTGGCACACAACGATTACCACGCTATGTTGGTGTTGCAAAAGCTGCAGAAATGATGTTTACAAGTGAACCAATTTCAGGTACAGAAGCTGTGCAGTGGGGGTTAGCGAATCGAGCATATTCAGATGAAGTGTTGCTTGAGGAAACGTTAAAAACTGCTAAGAAAATTGCGAAGAAGAGCCAATCGCCTTAAAGGCAGCTATTCAAACTTTACAATTTGCGAAGCCTGCTTCATTCTACGAAGGTATGGAGGCTGAGGCAAAATCGTTTGGTACTGTTTTTATAACAGAAGATGCAAAAGAAGGTATTCAAGCATTTATTGAAAAACGTGAGCCTGTGTTTACTGGTAAATAATTTTCCATTCGTGTCGATAGCACTTGTCAATCGACATTATCCAAACTGAAAATATATAATATTTATAAGTTTACTTAGAATTAAAAAAACGTTCCAGGAGGTATGGATATATGAACATTTTTGCATTAATTAAACGTACGTTTGACACGGAAGAGAAAATTGTTGTGTCTGGTGGTAAAATTCAAGAAGATGGTGCTGAATTCATCATCAACCTTATGACGAATATGCCATTGAAGAGGCAATCCAAGTTCGTGACGCTGCTGGTGGTAAAGTAACAGTAGTAACAATTGGTGGCGAAGATGCTGAAAAGCAACTACGTACAGCTCTTGCCATGGGAGCAGATGAAGCGGTTCTTATTAATACAGAAGATGATTTGGATGAATTAGATCAAAATGCAGCTGCTTTTATCTTAGCAGAGTATTTAAAAGATAAAGATGCTGATTTAATTTTAACAGGAAACGTAGCGATAGATGGTGGCTCTGGGCAAGTAGGTCCACGTGTTGCAGATTTACTTGGCATTAACTATGTAACAACAATTACAAAACTTGAAATCGATGGAACATCTGCGAAAATTGTACGCGATATCGAAGGTGATTCAGAGGTTATCGAGTCCTCTTTACCACTATTAGTAACAGCTCAACAAGGTTTAAATGAGCCTCGTTACCCATCTTTACCAGGTATCATGAAAGCGAAGAAGAAACCGCTTGCAGAACTTGAATTAGATGATTTAGATATCGATGAAGATGATGTAGAAGTGAAGATTGAAACTGTAGACATCTTCTTACCAGCACAAAAGGCAGCAGGACGCGTTCTTGAAGGTGACCTTTCTGCACAAGTGAAAGAACTGGTAAATCTACTTCACACTGAAGCAAAAGTAGTTTAAAAATTTGATGATGTTAATCGAATCTTAAAGGGTAACGGAGGGAATATACTATGTCAAAAAAAAGTATTAGTATTAGGTGAAGTTCGTGAAGGAAGCTTACGTAATGTTTCTTTCGAAGCAATTGCTGCTGCAAAACAAATCGCTGATGGTGGCGAGGTTGTCGGCGTACTTTTAGGGGACGCTGTAGCAGATTTAACTCGTTCATTATTTGAATATGGTGCTGATCGTGTTGTAACAGTAGAGCATCCACATTTAAAACAATATACATCTGATGGATATGGTCAAGCGTTATTAGCTGTCATTGAGCAGGAAAATCCAGCTGGAATTGTATTTGGACATACTGCTAATGGCAAAGATTTATCACCAAAGATTGCAAGTAAGTTACAGGCAGGTTTAGTATCTGATGTTACTTCAATTGAAGGCACTGGCGATGATATCGTATTTATCCGTCCAATTTACTCTGGTAAAGCTTTCGAAAAAGTAAAAGTAAAAGACGGTGTTATTTTAGCTTCAATTCGTCCAAACAATATTGCACCTTTAGAAAAAGTAGAAGGCAAATCAGGTGACGTAGCTTCCATTTCGGTGGATATTACAAACCTTCGCACAATCATAAAAGAGGTTGTACGTAAGTCTTCAGAAGGTGTTGATCTTTCAGAAGCGAAAGTAGTTGTAGCGGGCGGACGTGGTGTTAAATCAGAAGAAGGCTTTGAACCATTAAAACAGCTAGCAGATTTACTTGGTGGCGCAGTTGGTGCCTCACGTGGAGCATGTGATGCTGAATACTGTGATTATTCACTTCAAATTGGTCAAACAGGTAAGGTTGTAACACCTGATCTTTACATTGCTGCAGGAATTTCTGGTGCAATCCAGCACTTAGCAGGTATGTCAAATTCTAAAGTCATCGTTGCGATTAATAAAGATCCTGAGGCTAATATTTTCAAAGTGGCAGATTACGGTATCGTAGGAGATTTATTTGAAGTAGTGCCTCTTCTAATTGAAGAATTTAAGGCATTAAAAGTAAATGCATAGTAAATGGTACAGGGGGATTCATTCCTCCTGTTTTTTTTGTATAATGCTCTATTTTGAGAATTATCGTAAAATAAGATATTGACATAATGATGGATAGCCCTTATAGTGGTGGATAATCATTAAATTTTTCAATAATAAAGTATTGAAACGCAAAGATTAGGAGTAGTAGAAGCTCATTATTTGGTAGAGAGAGCTGCGGGGTGGTGCAACGCAGTCCAATAAGACTTTGAACTTGCCTAGGAGTGGTAAAATAAATGGAATTAACAGATTATTCTATTTGTTTGACGATTAACCTTCGTTACAAGGTTTTAAAGTAGGATTCGAATCGAATCAATTAGAGTGGTACCGCGGTTTGCTTATGGCATATCGTCTCTTCTTTCATTTAACGGTGAAAGGATAGGCGATATGCCTTTTTGATTTAGGAGGAAAGAAAATGGAAAAAGACAACCAGACATTAAAACGCACAATGTCCTCACGACATATCACGATGATGGCTTTAGGTGGTGCCATTGGTGCAGGATTATTTAAAGGAAGTAGTGCTGCCATTGATATGGCAGGACCATCAGTGCTCATCGCCTATTTATTAGGTGGTATTATTCTTTTATTTGTTATGCAAGGTTTAGCGGAAATGGCAGTTCGAAATAGCGAGGCCAGAACGTTTAGAGATTTAGTTCAATCGATATTAGGAAAGTACCCAGCATATTTCCTAGATTGGATTTATTGGAAAATGTGGGTTTTGAATATTGCAGCAGAATCTGTAGTTGCGGCCATTTTCATTCAATATTGGTTACCTGATTATCCAATTTGGATTCTGGCATTGTCTGTTTCAGTGTTAGTTACAGCGATTAATTTATTATCAGTGAAAGTTTTTGCTGAAACAGAATATTGGTTAGCGTTAGTTAAAATTTGTGTAATCGTTGTGTTCATTATTGCAGGCTTAATTTTATTACTTGTTTCGTTTGGTCAGCATACAGCTGTTGGTTTTTCGAATTTAACGGAGCATGGAGGCTTTTTCCCTAACGGATCAATGGGATTAATTGCTGCAATGCTTGTGGTTATTTATTCTTATGGTGGTACTGAAATTATTGGTATTACATTAGCAGAAACAAAGAATCCTGAAAAGGTAGTACCGAAAGCTGTGCGTAGTACACTAGTTCGGATTGTGACGTTCTATTTACTACCTTTCTTTATTATCGTAAGCTTAATTCCTTGGAATGAAGTAAATGGCGTACCTGAAAGTCCGTTTGTGATGGTGTTTAAAATGATTGGGATTCCTGGTGCAGACCATATTATGAACGCTGTTGTTTTACTTGCGATTATTTCCTCCATGAATTCAGGGCTTTATGGCTCATCTCGTGTGTTATATACACAGGCTGTGGATGGGCGTGTTCCAAAAATCTTTGCTCATTTATCGAAAAGAAAAGTTCCGGTATATGCGATTTTAATGTGCACATTAGCATTATATGTTGGTGTAATTATTTCACTTTATGCTGGAAGTAAGACTTTTGAGTATCTAATGGGTTCTCTAGGATACACGGTGTTATTTATTTGGTTAATCATTGCGATTGCACATTTGAAATCACGTAAAAAACAATCAGAAAAAACAAGTGCCTATGTAGTTAAATGGTTTCCTTACACAACGTGGATTGCTATTATTGCGTTAAGTGCTATCTTGATTGGTATTATTTTTACGACTTCTATAATTGTAACAGGTATTACATTAGCTATATATATCTTTATAACGTTAACGTATGTTTATAAAGGTCGCTACCATACAAATTAGACTAAATTATAAATTGACTTCAAGCTGTTTCGACTTTTTTCATCTTGTTTTTTCATCAATTTTGCATTATAGGCAGATTGTTCGCTCAAGGTAAATTATCCATGCTATACTACAAGCATAGTAAGTTTAAGGAGGATTTCAAATGGCAATTGTACATGCAACAGATGCAACTTTCCAAGATGATATTAAAGAGGGGTTAGTGCTAGTAGACTTTTGGGCTGCTTGGTGCGGACCATGTAAAATGATTGGACCTGTACTTGAAGAAATGGATGCTGCAGGTAGTGCGGCTAAAATCGTAAAAGTAGATGTAGATAACAACCAAGGTACGGCAGCGCAATATCAAATCATGTCAATTCCAACTTTATTATTATTTAAAGATGGTGAATTGGTAGATAAAACTGTTGGCTTCCAACCTAAAGAAGCGTTAGAGACATTTATTGCAAAACATGCTTAATTGATAAGATATGAAAAGTCGAGCCATCATTTGATGTGCTTGGCTTTTTTTTCGTTATATAATAAGTTAATAGAGGATGGGACCTATGTATAACAAAGAGGGGGCAGGTTGTAATGAATGATTTAATAAAACGAAAGCTTGATATTTTGCCTGATCAGCCTGGCTGCTATTTGATGAAGGATCGGCAAGGAACCACTATTTATGTAGGAAAAGCAAAGGTGCTAAAAAAATCGAGTACGCTCCTATTTTACTGGTACACATGAGGGGAAAACACAGAGACTTGTAAGTGAAATAGAAGATTTTGATTATATTGTGACCTCCTCTAATATTGAGGCATTGATTTTAGAGCTTAATCTAATAAAACTTCATGATCCTAAATACAATGTCATGTTGACAGATGATAAAACGTATCCGTATTTAAAAATTACGAATGAAAAACATCCCCGTCTTATTACGACACGAAAAGTGAAAAAGGATAAGGCAAAGTATTTTGGACCCTATCCTAATGCATATGCAGCAAGTGAAACGAAAAAGCTACTTGATCGCTTATATCCGCTTCGAAAATGTGTACAACTACCTTCCAAGGTTTGTCTATACTATCACATGGGCCAATGTATGGCACCTTGTGTAAAGGAGATTGATGCTCAAATTTATCAGGATATGATTGAGGATATGACCAAATTTTTAAATGGTGGCGTGGAGGCAGTCAAAAAGGAGCTAGAGATAAAAATGCTAGCCGCTGCTGAAAATTTAGAGTTTGAACGTGCAAAAGAATTCCGTGATCAGATTGCACATATTGATACAGTGATGCAAAAGCAAAAAAATTGTATCAAGTGATACGATCAATCGAGATGTATTTGGTTATGCAGTTGAAAAGGGCTGGATGTGTGTTCAAGTATTCTTTGTTCGTCAAGGTAAACTTATTGAGCGTGATGTCTCTATTTTTCCAATTTATCAGGAAGCAGAGGAGGAATTTTTAACATTTGTTGGTCGATTCTACGAAAAACTAGAGCATATTAAACCAAAGGAAATTTTTATCCCACAAGCTATTGATGCTGCGATTTTAACAGAATTATTAGATGTGAAGGTATTGACGCCAAAGCGTGGGCAAAAAAAAGAGCTTGTTGACCTCGCTACAAAAAAATGCTGAAATCGCAGTAGCAGCTAAGTTCCAGCTCATTGAACGTCAGGAAGAACGAACAATTGGTGCATGTGAGGCACTAGGTGAAGCGATGAGAATTTCTACCCCTTTACGAATCGAGGCTTTTGATAACAGTCATATGCATGGAACAGATGCTGTATCTGCAATGGTGGTATTTATCGATGGCAAGCCTGCAAAGAAAGAATATCGGAAGTATAAAACTCGGATAGCTGCTAAGCACGATGACTATGGGGCGATGCAGGAGGTAATACGTCGTCGTTACATTCGTGTACTAAAGGAGGGATTACCCCTACCAGATTTAGTTTTAATAGATGGAGGGAAGGGACAAATGGAGGTTGCACGAGAAGTATTAGAGGATGAGCTTGGGCTGGTCATTCCAATCGCTGGCTTAGCGAAGGATGAAAAGCATAATACATCACAGCTTCTATTTGGTGATCCACCTGAGGTCATTGCGTTAAAGCGCACAAGTGATGGGTTCTATTTATTGCAACGAATTCAAGACGAGGTACACCGGTTTGCCATTACATTCCTACGCCAGCAGCACGAAAAGCATGCTATTCAATCCGTTCTCGATCAGATTGAGGGTATTGGACCAAAGCGAAAACAGCAATTACTAAAGCATTTTGGTTCTGTCAAAAAAATTCGAGAGGCAAGTGAGTTAGCATTACAAGAGGCTGGGATGCCTGCTAATCTTGCTAGTCATATATATACCTATTTTCAGGAACAGACATTGTCAAAGGAATAGACATATGCTAATGTTTAATAACATACATTCACTATTTTAAGTGATGATAGAGGTGCAAGATTCAAAAGTAGTACATCAGAGGATGAACAAATCCTGTGAAGATGTATGAAAGGGGAGCTTGCCGAAGTGGAGCATCGTTGTTTCCGATGTTGTACTGGTTTTGCATTTAAGAAATGTAAGACTGTCGATTCTAAACGTTTCGGAGAGCTATCACACATGCGCAAGGTTTTTTTTATTGTACATGTATAGGCAGCTTTCACGTTATGTGAAAGCTGCTTTTTTTTGGTTTTCTAGTAGACACTCCGAATAGAAATTACGTCAAATTAGTGATGATGAAAAGGAGAAGATTCAGGATGGCAAGAATTGTAATGAAATTTGGCGGTGCTACATTAGCATCATCAGCACATATTTTTAAGATTGCGAAAAAGGCAATTCATGAAAAAGAAAAAGGTCATGATGTAGTTATTGTCACTGCAGCAATGACAAGCTCAGCAAATGAATTAACAAAAATGGCACGGGATTTATCTGATGATGCGTCTAAGCGTGAATTAGATGTGCTACGTTCAACAAGCTCACAACTATCAAGTGCATTAGTGGCCATTGCCTTGCAGGAAGAAGGCTATAATGCAGTGTCATTAACAGGCTGGCAGGCCGGTGTTCAAACAGATGCAATGTATGTTAACGCACGCATTGATTATGTAGATGTAAGTCGACTAGAAGAGCATTTAGCACAGAAGCAAATTGTCGTAGTTGCTGGGGAGCAGGGTATTGATCATTTACAAAATATTACGACTCTTGGTAAAGGTGGAGCAGAGACGACTGCTGTGGCCATTGCAGCAGCACTGGATGCGGATCGTGTGGATATTTATACGAACGTGGATGGCGTTTATACTGCTGATCCAAACCATGTGAACAGTGCACAAAAATTAAAGGAAATTTCCTATAATGAGATGCTAGAGTTATCGAATTTAGGTACACATATCTTACATCCACGAGCTGTAGAATTAGCAAAGAAGTTTCAAATACCCGTTATTATTCGATCAAATGAAATAGATACAGTAGGTACTTTATTGAAGGAGGAAGTTGAGATGGAAAAAAAATTTAATTGTACGTGGTGTTGCCTATGAATCAGATGTTATTCGTTTAACGGTAGGGTATGATGCTTATTCGGATGCTTCGTTGGCAGATATCTTTACGGTACTTGCAAATCACCGCATTAATGTAGATATCATCGTGCAAGCGATCATTGACGGTCTTAAACCAACTGTATCATTTACGATTTTGAAAGAAGAGTTTGCAGAAGCGTTACGTGTTCTAGAAGAAAGTAAATTGTCGCTTGGGTTTAGCTTTGCTGATTTTGAAGTTGGCTTGGCAAAGGTATCTATTATTGGTTCAGGAATGGCATCTAATCCAGGCGTTGCTGCACGAATGTTTGATCGTTTACGACATGAAGGCATCCCTGTTAAGATGGTTAGTACATCTGAAATCAAAGTGTCTGTTGTAGTGCCTCAAGATGACATGATTCATGCAGCTAATGCTTTACATGATGAATTTAATTTAGAGCAAGCACTTTATATGTAAGAATGAAAGGATGTGCCAATAGCCACATCCTTTTTATATATGGGACGTTTACTTCAATTTAATGTTTTATCGAAATTGATTGTTATATAATAGAGAAAGATTACATGTTTTGACAAGGAAGAGGTGAGTATTGAATGGCATTATTTGGTCTATTTCAAAAACCAATTGATGAAGGTATAAAACAATGTAATGATTCTGAAATACAATTACTGAAAAAACGAATTCTAGAATTGGAACTTGCACAGGAAAGTATTGATGTGAAAAATGCAATATTAGACTTTGTACTAGCACATATGGAATTAATTAATTTTCAAACTGCTTTAAAGGTACAGGGAGTGTCAACAAGTGTAGGGGATATTTCAGCAATGAGTGAAGAAATGTCATCAAACACAGAAGAAATATTAGCTGTAGAGCAAAATGTGAATGCAAACATTCAAGAAATCAAACAGCATTCTATCCAATTAGTGAAAGAGATGGAGTCATCAATTACAAAAGGTGAAATTGTTCAAGGGTTGTTAATCCAGGGAGCTCATTCAACAGAGCAACTGAAGGATGAAATGAATAGAATGAATAACATTGGCAAAAGTGTAACAGCGATTGCTGATCAAACACAGCTACTTGCGTTAAATGCCTCAATTGAAGCTGCGCGTGCAGGTGAGCATGGAAAAGGCTTTAATGTTGTGGCTATGGAGGTAGGGAAGTTAGCCAATAGCTCCAAAGGTTCCTTAAAAGAAATGACAACAATTCGATCAGTCATCGATGAGAAATTACATCATACTATAACCAATATCGAACAGGTTGAATACTATTTCACAAATTTCTTAAGCAACATGAAAGACAATATTACGAATCTGTCTATTACAAGCAAAAGTATTGAAGAGGCGGCACATGGCGTTCACCAAATAACAGTTGCGTCTGAGGAAAATGTAGTAGCGATTGATCGATTGGCTATCACGACAACAGAATTATCACATACTAGTGATTTCTCCGAGACAATTCAAAATCAAGTCACTGAAATGCTAAAAGCTATTGTACCGACCATCCGCAAACCTTCAGAGCAAACCGTCATAAGTCAGCTAGCAGCAAGATTAATGGATCATGCAAGCTTTTTGCGAAATACAATTCAAAGGGCAGGAAAAAAAGGATATTTTAAAAACACATCATCAATGTGCCTTTGGACAATGGTATTATGGACATCTTGAGCAGTATCATTCCTTATCAGAGTACCGTCAAATAGAGCAACCGCATGAATTCGTACATACTGCTGCACAAAAATTAGTCAATGAACTATCAATTAGTAACTTAGAGGAAATGATTCAACACTCGCTTAATATATTGGAGGCCTTTATTGCATTAATAGATATACTGTTAAAAGAAAGACATGCGCAACTAGAAAAAGGATTGTCATCCCATAAATAAAGAGAGGGATGCAATCCTTTTTCTTACTCTGTTGGTATAGTATTCATAATTCTTTCTTTAACATCCCACTTCACAGTGAACATCACATGCTCCTGTTTAACTTGTTTTTCATCGTAGCACTCTGTTAAATAGCCTTTTGCTTGCTGAATTTGCTCTGCTATAAAACCGGCTTCCAATCTAAAGCAACGGTGCCCGACTAATAGCAGCTCAGGGTCGTTTGTCAACTGGAATATACGCCCATCTTTTGTTTCTTTAATCAATTCAAGGGTACCCCAACAGGCATCTGCGAAAAATGCGATAAGTTCTTCTTGACTTTTACAAGGAAACTTCCGAGCCAGCTCTTTTCCGGCCCAGTAAAGTACATCCTCCTCGTGTTTACCAAGAATTGAAGATAAAATATGATCACGGATAATCTCATAGCCAAATGATGAGATAGTAGGATATGGAGGGTTTAACATTGAAATCCTTCTTTCTTAGAATTTTCTTAAAATTTAACGCTGATAAAGTAAAGATAGTTTTTTCGAGAAAAATGATGCATCATGTACTAGATTAGTTCTTTAATGAGGGCTATGAAAAACTCTAAGTTACCTTGACGCTCGTAGCTCTTGAGAGTACAATAAACATGTCATAATATTGTACCATGATGAAATACACAGTCAATGAAGTATCATTTACAAAATGATGACTTCTTTTGTTGTGCTATTTTAAGTACTAAGGGGGGTAACAGTCTTGTCGAAAGATCGAGAGTTTTTATGGCGTCGCTTACATTCTCTACTTGGGATCATTCCAGTAGGTCTGTTCTTAACGATGCACCTGTTCATTAACTTTACAGCAACAGGCGGAGCAGAAAGTTACAACGATGCTACCGCAGTAATGGAAAAGATTCCATTCCTTATCCTAGTTGAATGGATTGTCATCTATATTCCATTAATGTTCCACGCATTTTATGGTGTTTACATTGCATTCACTGCTACACCAAATACAGGACGTTTCAGCACATACCGTAACTGGATGTTCTCATTACAACGTTTTACAGGTGTATTCTTAGTGATTTTCATTGCATGGCATATTTTCCAAACTCGTATTCAAAAAGCGCTTGGTACACACGTTGATTACGATATGATGGCGAATATCGTTGCTAATCCAATCATGCTTGGATTCTACATCGTTGGTATTTTATCAGCAACTTTCCACTTATCAAACGGTCTATGGGCATTCCTAGTAAGCTGGGGTGTTGTACAATCTCCTCAGTCTCAAAAGATTGCTACTTATGTAACAAACATTCTTTTCGTAATTCTAAGTGTAGTTGGTGTGGCTGCTATTTTAGCTTTCGTTTAATTTAATAGAAGCTACTATAGAGCACATGCAATCATTGCAATTTTTTTAAGAGGAGTGAGAAATAATCATGGCGAAAAGCAAAATAATTGTTGTCGGCGGCGGTCTTGCTGGTCTGATGGCAACGATTAAAGCAGCTGAAGTTGGTACTGAAGTTGATTTATTCTCATTAGTTCCTGTAAAACGCTCACACTCTGTATGTGCGCAAGGCGGAATTAATGGTGCGGTAAATACAAAAGGTGAAGGGGATTCTCCTTGGATTCACTTTGATGATACAGTATATGGTGGGGACTTCTTAGCTAACCAACCACCAGTTAAGGGTATGTGTGATGCGGCTCCTGGTATTATTCACTTAATGGACCGTATGGGTGTTATGTTCAACCGTACACCTGAAGGACTTCTTGATTTCCGTCGTTTTGGTGGTACATTAATGCACCGTACAGCATTCTCAGGTGCAACAACTGGTCAACAATTACTATATGCACTAGATGAGCAAGTTCGTTCACACGAAGTAGCTGGTTTAGTTAATAAATATGAGCACTGGGAATTCCTTGGTGTCATTATTGACGAAGATGGCGTTTGTCGTGGTATTGTAGCACAAGATATGCGTACTGAAGAAATTAAATCATACCGTGCAGACGCTGTTATTATGGCGACTGGTGGTCCTGGTATTATCTTCGGTAAAACAACAAACTCTGTTATTAATACAGGCTCTGCTGCTTCTATCGTTTACCAACAAGGTGCTTCTTATGCGAATGGTGAATTCATCCAAATTCACCCTACAGCGATTCCTGGAGATGACAAAAACCGTTTAATGTCAGAATCGGCTCGTGGTGAAGGTGGACGTATTTGGACTTATAAAGACGGTAAACCTTGGTACTTCCTAGAAGAAAAATACCCAGCTTATGGTAACTTAGTACCACGTGATATTGCAACACGTGAAATTTTCGATGTTTGTGTAAACCAAAAACTTGGTATCAATGGTGAAAACATGGTTTACCTAGATCTTTCTCATAAAGATCCACATGAATTGGACGTTAAACTTGGTGGTATCATCGAAATCTACGAAAAATTCGTTGGAGATGACCCACGTAAATTACCTATGAAAATTTTCCCAGCAGTTCACTACTCAATGGGTGGATTATGGGTTGACTACAACCAAATGACTGAAATACCTGGTCTATTTGCAGCAGGTGAATGTGATTACTCACAACATGGTGCAAACCGTCTTGGTGCAAACTCATTATTATCTGCTATCTACGGTGGTATGGTTGCAGGACCAAACGCAGTAGATTATGTAAAACATCTTAAAAAGCATGCTGAAGATCTTCCACAAGAGCTTTACGATGCTCGCGTAAAAGAAGAACAAGCTAAATGGGACGCTATCATGAAGATGGACGGCACAGAAAACGCTTACTTGCTTCATAAAGAGCTTGGTGAGATGATGACTGCTACGATGACAGTAGTACGTTATAACGACCAACTTCAAGATACATTGAAAAAAATTAGATGATCTTTCTGAGCGTTGGAATAACATCAACATCAATGATACACAAAAATGGAGCAACCAAGGTGCGCACTTTACACGTCAGCTTAAAAATATGTTAATTCTTGCGAAAGTAATGACACAGGGTGCATTATTGCGTAATGAATCACGTGGTGCTCACTATAAACCAGATTTCCCGAACCGTGATGATGAAAACTTCTTAAAAACAACAATGGCGAAGTTTGATCCAACTACTGGTAATCCTATCATCACGTACCAAGAAGTCGACGTTTCTTTAATTCCACCACGTAAACGCGACTACTCTGCGAAAGGAGACTAAAAGTTATGCAAATCGCAGCAAATACTGGAAGAATGGTCAAAGTGGAAATTTTACGTCAAGATACTAAAGGCGGCAATAGCTACTGGCAAAAATTCCAAGTGCCTTACCGTCATGGTATGAACGTAATTTCAATTTTAATGGAAATTCAAAAAAAATCCTGTTACTGAAAATGGTGAAAATACTTCACCGGTAGCATGGGATATGAACTGTTTAGAAGAAGTTTGTGGTGCATGTTCAATGGTTATTAATGGTCGCCCACGTCAATCTTGTTCAACGCTTGTTGATCAATTGACTGAGCCTATTAAACTAGAGCCTATGAAAACTTTCCCTGTTATTCGTGACTTACAAGTTGACCGTGAACGTATGTTCAACGCACTGAAAAAAAGTTAAAGCATGGGTGCCAATCGATGGTACTTATGATTTAGGTGAAGGTCCACGTATGCCAGAAGGTAAACGTCAATGGGCTTATGAATTATCTAAATGTATGACTTGTGGTGTATGTATGGAAGCTTGTCCAAACGTGTCTGAAAAAGCTTCATTCATCGGACCAGCACCATTATCACAAGTACGTTTATTCAACACTCACCCAACTGGTGCTATGATTAAAGATCAACGATTAAATGCGATTATGGGTGATGGAGGCCTTGCAAACTGTGGTAACTCCCAAAACTGTGTTGCTGCATGTCCAAAAGGTATTCCTTTAACAACATCTATTGCATCATTAAACCGTGCAACTACAGTGCAAATGTTCCGTAACTTCTTCGGTTCTGACCACTTTGTTGACTAATTGTACAAGCTTTACTTTAAAGCCCCCTACACGATAAAGTGTCAGGGGGATTTTTCTATTCCAATTTCTTTTGCTAAGGGATTTTGTGAATAAAACAAGCAAATAGCTGAATTTTCTATGATAATATAATAATCTCCTTTATAATGAATGTATATTCATCTATCAATTCGCTAAATTTTAAAGCGAATTAATTTTAGGAGGTTGGTAAGATGAAAGCAAATTATATTGAAGATTTTCAGGAATGGACAAAGGATTTTTCTTTTTATATCGAGGTACGTGTACGTTTTTCTGAAACAGATATGTACGGTCATATGAACAATACAGTTAGCTTTACATATTTTGAACAAGCACGAATTGATTATTTCCGTCACTTAGGTATCCTAATGCCAGCTGCAATTGATGAGAATGTGGAGGGAATTCCAATAGTAGCGGATCTACAATGTGATTATGTAAGACAGGTTTTCTTTGATGATGCATTAAAAATTTATACAAAGGTAGCGAAGGTTGGAAATTCATCATTGGATATTCATTATTTGGGGAAAAATCAAAAAGATGAAGTTTGTTTCACGGGTCGAGGTACCGTTGTGCAAATGGACTCTCGCACTGGGAAAAGTGTACCTTTGTCTGTAGAAGCAAGGAATCATTTAGCCAGCCTTTCCATACTCTAATATAAATCGTTCTTTGACAAGCAATTTTTTTTGGTAGTGAACAACCTTTATCATTTTGAAAGGCGTTTACCAATACATTTCATTTATTTATTTATGACGGGAATTTTCGAAATTTTTAAGGAAACATGTCATATTCATGAAAATAGCCGTCACCGCTCCTCATTCCCTATCATAAGTTACAATACGTGCGGGGGAGGAGGGTGTAACTGAAAATGAATGGCTCTCATCATCGTTCTCTTTTAACAAATCGAGAACGTGAAATATTTGCGCTTTTATTAGCTGAAAAAACAACGAGGGATATAGCAGAGCAACTTGGTATTAGTGAAAAAACAGTGCGAAATCACATTTCCAATACAATTCAAAAGCTAGGTGTAACAAATCGATCTCAGGCGTTAATTGAGCTGTTACGCTTAGAAGAATTTAAATTAGACTAATGGACACTTGCTATTTCATGAAAAAAACGACAAAATAGAACTATTCAACGTATTTTTAGGAGTGAAATAGTTATATGTCGGATGAAGTAACAAAACACTCACCTGAAACCGTTGCAACGGTTGAAAAGGAATTACGCTATATAGCGGCCATTGTGAAACAAAAGGGAAGAGAAATTGTTTCGCAATATGCGATTACACCGCCACAATTTGTTGCATTACAGTGGTTAGAAGAACTTGGTGATATGACAATTGGCGACTTGTCTAACCGATTATACTTAGCTTTTAGTACAACAACAGATTTAGTGGACCGAATGGAGAAAAATGAATTAGTGAAACGAGTACGTGACGAAAATGATCGTCGTGTCGTTGTTGTTCATCTTCTCGAGAAAGGCGAACGTATTATTCAAGAGGTTATTGAAAAAAAGACAACAGTATTTGCAGGAAAAACTTGTAGGTTTTAATGAGCAAGAAGTCGCGCAATTATCAGGATATCTACAAAGACTACATGTACACATGAAACAGGATTGAGGCGGAAAGTATGAATGCCCCGATAGGCGTTATTGATTCAGGAGTTGGCGGTTTAACCGTAGCAAAGGAAATTATGAAACGTTTGCCAAATGAAACGATTTACTACATTGGCGATACAGCAAGATGTCCATATGGTCCGAGAAGTCGACAGGAAGTACGGAATTTCACTTGGCAAATGGCAAAAGCACTCGAGAAAATGAATATCAAGATGCTTGTTATTGCTTGTAATACAGCGACTGCAGTAGCACTCGAAAGTTTACAAAGAAATATGCCTTTTCCGGTACTAGGCGTTATTAATGCTGGCGCACGTGCAGCTGTAAAGAAAACGAAGCGACATGAAGTCGTTGTGCTTGCAACAGAAGGAACCATTAAAAGTGGGGCGTATGAGGAAGCCTTACTGTCACTCAATACGTCAACACATATTATTCCACTTGCTTGTCCAACATTTGTACCACTTGTTGAAAGTGGCGAATATAAAGGTGGATTTGCTAATAAATTAATTACAGAAGGCTTAAAGCCGTTGAAAAATGAACAATTTGATACGGTCATCTTAGGATGTACACATTATCCAATTTTGCAAAAACAAATTGAAGCTGTTGTCGGAGAAGATGTTTTCGTGCTATCTTCTGCGGAGGAAACAGCAAAGGATGTTCAAGAAATGCTTGAGTATAATGGCACGTTGGCTGATTCAACTATAGTGCCTACTCATAAATTTTATGCCACAGGATCGGTACCAATTTTCCGTTCAATTGCTGAAAATTGGCTTGAACAAGGTACTCTCGATATAAAACGTATGACATTAAAATAAAAAATCAGCTTAGCGATGGGCTAGGCTGATTTTTGCTGTTTTTAGCATCTTACATAGAGAACCGTACACTTTTTTGAATGGTTAAAGTATGATAAGATGAGTGCGAAAGTTTTAGGAGGAACAAGAATGATGACAAGATTTGATGGAAGAAATGCAGATGCACTGCGACCAGTAAAAATAGATAGTGAGTATTTAGTACACCCTGAAGGCTCAGTTTTAATTCAAGTTGGTAATACAAAAGTGATTTGTACAGCAACAATTGAGGATAAGGTTCCAGGATTTTTACGTGGACAGGGCAAAGGTTGGATCACGGCAGAATATTCGATGCTACCTCGTGCAACAGCACAGCGTACACCCCGTGAGTCATCTAGAGGCAAAGTAAATGGTCGTACAATGGAAATCCAACGTTTAATCGGTCGTGCATTACGTGCTATTGTTGACTTAGAGGCACTTGGTGAGCGAACAGTGTGGATTGATTGTGATGTTATTCAAGCAGACGGAGGAACACGTACAGCCTCTATTACAGGTGCATTTGTGGCAATGACACAGGCAATCGCTAAATTTGGTGCCGAAAAGCCTTTTGAAAAGTTTCCCGTGACTGACTATTTAGCAGCAACAAGCGTTGGAATTGTCGAAGAACAAGGGGGATTTTAGACTTAAACTATATAGAAGATGTTGATGCTGCCGTCGATATGAATATTGTGATGACAGGAGCAGGACAATTTGTTGAGCTTCAAGGGACAGGAGAAGAGGCAACATTTTCTCGTGCACAGCTAAATGATCTACTAGCACTAGGTGAAAAGGGCATACAAGAGTTAATTGCACTACAAAAAGAGACACTTGGCGAACTGGCAGATCAAATTGGAGGATAAAAGTGATGAAACAAGTAGTAATAGCAACGAAAAATAAAGGAAAAGCTAAGGATTTCGAAGCTTTATTTGGTCCACTTGGCTATGAAGTGGTAACCATGTTTGAAGTGGCACCAGAAATGGAAATAGAAGAAACGGGCACTACATTTGAGGAAAATGCAGTATTAAAGGCAGAGGCATTAGCCAAAGAGCTCGGCACAATCGTTATTGCAGATGATAGCGGCTTAGCTGTCGATGCATTAAATGGAGAGCCAGGCGTTTATTCTGCACGGTATGCAGGCGACCATGATGATGAAGCGAATATAGTCAAACTGCTAGAAAATTTAAAGAATGTTGAAGATGAAAATCGTACAGCACGTTTCTGCTGCTGTATTGCCATTGCAGGTCCTAATTTTAACACAACTACAGTTTTTGGTACTTGTGAGGGTGTTATTGCCCATGAAAAACGAGGTACAAATGGCTTTGGCTATGATCCAATCTTCTACGTACCAAGCTTAGACCGTATGATGGCTGAGCTATCACCAGCAGAAAAGGCTGCCATTTCTCACCGTGGAAATGCAATTCGTCAGTTAAAGGAACAATTGTCAAATCTTATAAAATAAGAGGTGATATCTATGCAAATAGTAGTGATGAGCGATACACATGGTGATAGCGGTGTGATTGAAAAGGTTCGAGGCTTTTATCCAAACATTGACACCTTGATACATTGTGGGGATAGTGAGCTTCCTTTCTCCCATCAGGTATTAGATGGCATGAAAAAAGTAGGAGGTAATTGTGACGTCGATCCTGCCTTTCCAGATGAAATAGTTATTGATGTTGACGATATAAAAGTCTTTGCAACCCATGGTCATCTATTTAATGTGAAAAGCTCAATGCTATCATTATCCTACCGAGCGAAAGAAGTGGATGCACAAATTGTCTGCTTCGGACATTCTCATATGCTAGGAGCAGAGATGATTGATGGTATGTTATTTTTAAATCCAGGGAGCCTGTTAAAGCCGCGTGGACGCCGAGAGAAAAGCTTTGCCGTTGTGGAGATCAATCAGACAACTTTTAAAGTTGATTTCTTTACGGACGATCACCAGCTTTTAGACTCTTATACATTTATGCGAAATGAATAATGATGGTTGTAGAAATCCGCTTTATTTAGCGGATTTTTAATTTGTAGTCGGCTTTAAGGAGTTCTTAGTGGTAAAATTGACTATGAATTGATTTTAAAGATTAAGGAAAAATAAATATAAAAGACAATAAAGGAGAGAGCATGGAAAATATATTTGGATGGAATTTTGATAATAGTTATGTCCAACTAGCTAGCATTTTTTTTATTCGGAACTAGCCCTTAATCCTGTACGTGCTCCTAAGCTGGTCAAATTAAATGAAGCGGTTGCATCGTCATTAGGTTTAACGATTGAAGCCTTATCTAGCGAGGAAGCGGTTGCGATTTTTGCAGGAAATAAGGTTCCAACTGGAGGGAATCCCATTGCTCAAGCCTATGCTGGTCATCAATTTGGTCATTTCAATATGCTAGGGGATGGTCGAGCACTGTTGCTTGGAGAGCAAATAACCCCAAATAATAAACGTTTTGATGTCGCACTAAAGGGCTCAGGAAGAACACCTTTTTCTCGTGGCGGAGATGGTAGGGCAGCACTTGGTCCCATGCTGCGTGAATATATAATTAGCGAAGCCATGTATGCACTTGGTATTCCCACTTCACGAAGCTTGGCTGTTGTAACAACAGGTGAAACAATTATCCGTGAATCTGAGCTTTCGGGTGCTGTTCTAACTCGTATTGCAAGCAGTCATTTGCGCGTCGGTACCTTCCAATTTGCAGTACAATGGGGAACAGATGAGGAGCTGAAAATGTTGGCAGAATATACATTAGAGCGCCATTTTCCGAATGCAGATCAGGCTCAAAATCGCTATCTTTATCTACTACAGGAAGTAATCAGGAAGCAGGCCTCCCTTATTGCGAAATGGCAGTTAGTTGGCTTTATTCATGGTGTGATGAACACGGATAATATGACTATTAGTGGTGAAACGATTGATTATGGCCCCTGTGCATTTATGGATACCTATGACCCAGCGACAGTGTTCAGCTCCATTGATAGACAAGGTCGTTACGCATATGGCAACCAGCCCAATATAGGTGGCTGGAATTTAACACGCTTGGCTGAAACACTATTACCATTAATTCATGAAAATCAAGAAGAAGCAATAACTTTAGCTCAAGAAACATTGCAACAATATCCCAAACTGTATCATGATAACTGGCTAGCAGGTATGCGTGCAAAGCTTGGAATTTATAATGAAGAAGAGCAGGACGTGCTTCTTATTGAAGAGCTACTTAAGCTTATGCAGCAATATCAAGCGGACTATACAAATACATTTATTGCATTAACCTTTGAAAGATGGGACGAATCACAGCTATTTAGCTCATCAGCATTTAAAGAGTGGCATAGTAAATGGCTTGAGCGATTAACAAGACAATCGCAAACAAAGGAAATGTCTCACCAATTAATGCGTAATTATAATCCAGCAATTATTCCACGAAACCATCGTGTGGAGGAAGCATTAGAGGCTGCAGTCGAGCATGGGGACTACAGTGTTATGAACAAATTATTAAAGGCCCTTGCGCAGCCGTTCGAGCATTCTAAAGAGCAATTACAATACGCAACATTACCAGCACCATCTACACAGCCATATCGTACATTTTGTGGCACATAATTGGAAAACGAGGGGAACTCCCTTCGTTTTTTATTTTGTCAAAAGGTCACTTCTAGAATTCAAGCGCATACCCTATGTATGAATAAATGCTAAAGGAGACTATATTAGATGTATAAATATTCAAAGGGTTGGTTTGTTAACGAGTTGCGTAAACATGGAATTCTAGTACACCCTCAATTAAAAAAATCATTTAGGGCTTTTTAAAGAATCTGAGCTTCGCAATTTATATTATCGCTTTGTCGTAAAAGAAACGCTAGAAACAGATCGAAAATAAAATGTTTGAACTACTCTTCTGTAGGAGAGAATTGATTCTACAGAAGGGAGTGATTTGATGTTGAGAAAACCATGGATTTTAACGCAAACATGGCAGGATGTATTGTTTTTGCATTGGCCTGTTCCTCCGTCTATACTAGAGCAACATATCCCAATAGATTTAAAAGTAGATCTCTTTGAACAAAACGCTTGGCTTAGTATAGTGCTTTTTAAAGTAAACGGACAACGAATCCGATTGCTACCAGCATTCCCTGGAACTGATTCCTATGTACAGCTCAATATACGTACCTATGTGACGTACAAGGGGAAGCAAGGTATTTATTTTTTTAATTTAGATGTGACAAATCGCTTTGTTGCACAATTAGCTTCAATGGGTGGTTTAAAATACCGTTATGCAAAAATGGCATTACAACTAAAGGATAATAGCTACTTTTTTTACAAGCCATAGTCATAAATTTAAGGAAAGAGCAAGGATTTCTTATAAACCATTGCCTAGTGAAATACCTAGTAGCAGCCTTGATAAATGGTTAGTAGAACGCTATTGCTCATGGACAAAATCGAAAAATGTATTATTACGAATCGATATACATCATTTACCTTGGCAGCTTCATAAAGCGCAAATCAATATTGAAAGCAATACGCTAGCTCCTTTTACGAATGAAATGTTCCAAAGGACTCAACCAATAGTTCATTATGCAAAGTACAAGAAGGCGAAAATTTTTCCACCTGTTATTGAACAGAAAAACCAGATTTATTAACAAAAATAAATGTTAATAGATCTGGTTTTTATTACTAGAAGAGATAACAAAACTGTAGAACAATCGCGTGGGCAATCATATCTGACATAGCAAGTGCTTCAGCCTCAATTTCATCAAAAATGTTTACATCTGTTTGATAATCTTTTTGGATCATAGTTATAGCTTCATTTTTCGTTAACGCTAAATGTGTATAGAACATTTGTTGTACACCTTCTATGCTTAAGTAAGGATTGATACTGTGTAAAAAAAATAGCAATTTCGTCTGCGTTTCGATACCATTCTTTTTCTTTAGCATCTGCTGTTTTAGCATCGCCTTTAACAGCAGCAGTCACTAATTGTGCTGCTATAGTAAGATGCTCCTTTATTAAGGTAGCATAACGATCAGCAATGGCATCACCATAGAATGGGCGTAGACAATTTCCTAAGTCAGTCGCATTGCGCAACAATCGTTGTTGCACGAAGGGAAGATCAGGCAGATTAAAAACAATGCTAATAATTGTCATCCTCGTCCAATTGACATGCTCCATCCAGAGAAGTCGATTCATCGCCATAAAGTCAGCCTCAATTTTACTTATACAGCGCCGATAATCATTTGATGGTCTTAAAAAATGGCGAACTGGTGCCGTATAATTAGTGTATGGAGCAGGATATAGCATACTCAGGGTAAACCCTTGTGCATAAGGATACAATAATTCACTCCTTTTTATTTTTTTCTTTACTTTAGAATACTCTTTAAAAGTTTCGAGTATGATAGAAGGCAAAATCGATAATTCTTCAGCATCATTTTCTTTGTCATACCACCATCTACAGTAAGATTAATGTCTGTTACAAAATTATTTTTAAACAAAGGCAGGCTCGAGCAATATCTTCAGGAACACCTACACGTATAGAAAATTGCTGCATACGATCAATTTCATGAAACTGCTGTTAATTCCCAATTTCAATCATCCTGGTGAAATACAATATGACCGTGCTAAAGCAAGCGTTAACGCGACAATACGACCCTTTGTTGCCGCATAAGCCCTGGTTTCAGATTCAGACGTTTCAGCACGAGTAGAGGCTGGAGGAAAATTGCACCACCATGTTCACGAGACCTCATCGCTTTAGCAGAAAAAGTCACTCGCTAAATTGGTTTGTATTATTTCATTCCTTAAATGTTCTGTCATATGGAGATTTATATTGAAACTTACCCACATTATTTATTAAAATATGAATAGTACCCAAAATAATCAGAGGTCCTTTGCATTAAATGGATAATATCTTGTTCTCCTTTGATACATCGGTTGGAATAACAAGCGTAGAATATTTTTGCTCTAGTAAATCGCTCTCTGCTTACATCAGCAATGACACATGAGTACCCTTGTTGTGCTTATGCAAAACATAATCATAATTCCCGTTGTTTTTGCACTCATCGTTTTAGTAAAAAAATCGGTCAACCCAAGAAAAAAAGAACGGGAAAAGATAGCATAAAGTCACTAATGAATTCATATAATAATCTTTATGAGGCAAACCTTGCCTTCAAAGTAAAATTAATGTTGACATTTCCCCATAAAGTACATATAATAAATATTGTCCTTCATATGAAATATATAGAAACGACATCATGTCTCAGTAGCTCAGCTGGATAGAGCAACGGCCTTCTAAGCCGTCGGTCGGGGGTTCGAATCCTCCTGGGACGCTAACTTAAGCCTTACAGCCACAACGGTTGTAAGGCTTTTAATATTTATGCATAAATGTATATTTCAATAATCGGTGCCCAAAAGGTGCCCGAATCACTTTTTGTATCTTTTGAAAAGGGGCTGTCCAGAAAGTCCCTAAATAAAAAGTTCGATTTGGAGAACGGGCCGTTTTCCAAATCGCACTTTTTCCTTTTGGCTGAAAGTAGCGAGGCGGATGCCTGCTACTTTCAATAG
>BBDJ01000008.1 GCA_001312325.1 Lysinibacillus pakistanensis
ATTTATAATTTGTTTTTTTATAGTTCTTTTAGCATTATAATCGCGTCATTAATAGCAGATATTATATGGAGGTATTAGGTTTAAAGATTTATTTTTTTTAATTAGTTTTTAATATAGTCATAGTATTAACTAATCATTCAAGACCCATATACTAGTTGAAAAGGCATTTTAACCTATGATATTGTAATAAATATAGGTTATGACATTAAAACTATTTCGGTATAATTTATACATTTAATATCCATAAAAAACTAGTCCAATTCATATAGATCTGACATGCATATAAAATGTAAAACATGCCTCTATCAGCAAAGATGTTTTTTTTAGAACAACGCAGTCCTATGGAAGAAGGAGGGAGTCACATAATGCTAGAACATTGCGTATGTGGCAAAAAAATATGCTAAGAAAAGTAACATTAAGTATTGATGAAGTTGAAGCAAATGATATTTTGGCTGAGGATATTTTTTTCCGAGTATCAATTATTAGCTAAAAAAAGAGTTAGTTTTAACGGATCGGATTATTGCTTTACTTAAACTTAGAAAAGTAGATGAATTAGCTGTCTATTTACCATCAGATTCAGTTCGGATTGTCCATGATTTAAGTGTTCAGCGAACAAGGGAGTATGAGGATGTCTTTGCCCCACTAATGGCTAAAGAAAATGAAGTAGATGAGTATAAAGAAAAAGTAAGTACGCTATTTATGACGACATTGGAGAATGTTGTCCATGAATTACGCTATGGTCAAATTTTAAAAAGCATGCAGGACACTGCTTATGTAAGGGGTGTTTTTGAAAAAAATTTTAGAAGAGAAACATCGCTACGATTTACTTATGCGTTTAAGAGAATGGGATGAGTATTCCTTTGTCCATTCATTTGATGTATTTGTTTTAGGCACTATCTTTGCACGTTACCTAGGGTTAGCTGATATCGAAACATTAGCACGAGGGTATTTGTTCCATGATATTGGCAAAGTTTTTATTCCTCAAGAAATTCTAAATCTGAAAAGAAAGTTATCAGAAGATGAATTTGAGGTTGTTAAAACACACACAACTAAAGGGTATGAATTACTTGTTGAAAATGGAGAAGAAGAGATTGCCTATCTGGCAAGAGATCACCATGAGCGCTTTGCTGGTAAAGGCTATCCAAATAAACTATGCGCAGATGAAATGAGTGAAGGGGTTCAATTATTGCAAATCATAGATGTATATTCAGCAATGACATCAAAACGTGTTTATCATACAGGGTATGCAGCAACGGATGCATTAGCCGTTTTATATCGCGATCGGCAATTATATAACGAAATGTTCATGCATAAATTCGTGGAATGTTTAGGAATCTATCCTGTTAACTCAGTAGTCTTATTATCAGATAATCGAAGTGCGCAAGTTGAGCTTGTCTATGATTTATTCCCTACGTTGCCGAAAGTTAAATTATTGGATGAACAAACATCTATGAATCTACCTTTAAATTATAGTGTGAAAATTATGAAAATGATTGATTATCGTGCAGATAGCTTTGAGGAAATATTTAATTTATTTGTTGAGCAATTAATCCGCTGTGACGAGACTAACTTAAGAATACACTTTAAAAAAACTAATTGATCACTTACATCCAAAAGAGATAGTCTTAAAAATCTTCTTACCTGCCTTTCGAATTCTACGTTTATTGACTAGAGAAATTCAGACGGATATGACAAAATATAGAAACTCTATTAGTATTCTTAAAAAAATTATTGGAAGAACAATTAAATGTTTTATACATGGATTATCATCATGAGCAAACAACTATTTTAGTTGTAGAAACCTCGCTTCGTGAAAACTTTTTCATAAAACTTGTACAGAGTATTTTGTATATTGATAAAATCGTTCCATTCTTCATAAATCCAGGGGACGATCAGCGAATTACGCAATTAATGGAACATTGTGATGTAAATGTAGCTTATTTTATTGAAGATGAGCTCACGGTAGAAAAACGAGTTCGTCCTATGCGAGAGGGTACATTCCTTTATTATTCTCTTTCAGATATTGAGGAATTATTAGTAAGTTTGGTGGGAATGAGCATGAAACGGTTCTCCTTTGAGGAGAAGATGCAGGAGCGCTTGTTTTTTTAAATTAAAGGCATAGCCAAAAGGGAGCTGAAATTTCAGCTCCCTTTTACAATGCTTTTATCAAAATCTGGACGCAATTACGCCAAGGCATAATTGATATTTAGAATTGTAGATGTTTCTCAATGTATGTCTTCACATCAGCAATTGGCATACGCACTTGAGACATAGAATCGCGGTGGCGTACCGTTACTTGACCGTCCTCCTGTGAGTCAAAGTCATATGTGATACAGAATGGTGTACCAATTTCATCCTGACGGCGGTAACGTTTACCGATTGATTGGGATTCATCAAAGTCAACTGGGAATGCCTTACGAAGTTCTGCCCATACATTTGTAGCCTCATCAGATAACTTTTTAGAAAGTGGAAGGACTGCTGCTTTAAATGGTGCAAGAGCAGGGTGGAAGCGTAAAACGGTACGCTTATCGTCACCTTCAAGCTCCTCCTCGTCATATGCATCACACAGGAATGCTAATGTCACACGGTCAGCACCTAAAGAAGGTTCAATACAGTATGGAACATAGCGTTCGTTTGTGGCTGGGTCAATGTAAGTAAAGTCCTCACCAGAGTGCTCCATATGCTGTTTTAAATCGTAATCTGTACGATCAGCTACACCCCAAAGCTCACCCCAACCAAATGGGAATTTAAATTCGATATCTGTAGTAGCATTCGAATAGTGTGATAATTCATCTTCCTCATGATCGCGAAGGCGCATTGACTCTTCTTTCATCCCTAAATTTAATAACCAGTTTTTACAAAATTCTTTCCAGTATGCATGCCATTCAAGGTCTTCGCCAGGCTTACAGAAAAACTCAAGCTCCATTTGCTCAAATTCGCGAGTACGGAAAGTAAAGTTACCTGGAGTAATTTCGTTTCGGAATGATTTACCGATTTGTGCAATACCAAAAGGAGTGCGCTTACGCATAGAGCGTTGAACATTTTTAAAGTTCACGAAAATACCTTGTGCAGTTTCAGGACGTAAATAAATTTCGTTTGTAGAAGACTCTGTAACACCCTGGAATGTTTTAAACATTAAATTGAATTGACGAATATCTGTGAAATCAGCCTTACCACAATCAGGACATACCACATCATACTTAATCATTGTTTCTTTCATTTGATCAAATGTCATACCATCTACAATGATTTCATCGCCCTTTGCTAACGCAGCGTCCTCAATGATTTTATCTGCTCTATGACGTGCCTTACACGATTTACAATCTATCATAGGATCATTAAAGTTACCAACATGACCAGAAGCCACCCAAGCTTTAGGATTCATTAAGATGGCAGCGTCTAGTCCGACATTGTGCTCAGATTCTTGAACAAATTTTTGCCACCATGCTTTTTTTTAATATTATTTTTTTAGTTCTACACCTAATGGACCATAATCCCAAGTGTTAGCTAAGCCTCCGTAAATTTCAGACCCTGGGAACACAAAACCCCGATGCTTTGCTAATGATACGATTGTTTCCATTGATTTGTTAGCCATAATATAGCCTCCTTCAAATTTTTCACTTTGTCTTTTGCGGTAAAACGCCAAAGTCTCTTTTTCACTTAGACTAAGCCTAAATGAAAATAGCACCCGTCTCCGGGCACAATAGATGCCCAGGGACGAGTGCTAATACCCGCGGTTCCACCCTGATTGTTTTAAACAAACTGTTTAAAACCTCTTTTTAAAAGGTTAGCTCAGGGAGTGCCTTTTCTCTGTCACTGTGTAGACTTTCACCATCTTCTACTCGCTATTAAATGGAACAGATACTTTTTTTCCCATCATCGCCTGTATATAACGCAATATTGCTCGAAAATACATATAGAGCAAGCGTATGTGTCAATATTGTAGCATGTAGTTCTTTAATTCGCAATAATTATTAAAATAGTATATAATAATTGAGCATAAGTATAACACTATTAGATTTGAGGCGGTGAGTCCAATCGAACTCAATAAACGTCAGGAAGACATTTTACAAATTGTGAAAGAAAACGGGCCAATTACAGGCGAACATATTGCAGAGCGTCTCAATCTGACAAGAGCGACTTTAAGACCAGATTTGGCTATTCTCACAATGGCGGGCTTTTTAGATGCACGACCAAGAGTTGGTTATTTCTATTCAGGAAAAAAAGCGTCCGTTACATTAACGGATAGTATTAACAATTTAAAAGTGAAAGATTTTCATTCAGGACCCGTAGTTGTACCAGAAACAATGACTGTTTATGATGCAATTTGCTTTATGTTTTCGGAGGATGTTGGTACACTCTTTGTCGTGGATAAGAATGAGTTTCTGACAGGTGTACTATCGCGGAAGGATTTACTACGTACAAGTATTGGCACGCAGGATCTAAACAAAATTCCTGTACATATTATTATGACGCGCATGCCTAATATTTCGTACTGTCAGCGATCAGATTCTTTAGTTGTTGCGGCAAATAAGTTAATTGAGCGAGAAGTTGATTCACTACCTGTAGTAGAACCACAGGAAGGTGGCTTAACAATTGTAGGCCGTCTTACAAAAACGACGATTACACGTGCTTTCTTATCACTCGCACAGAATGTCTAAATTTTGAAGGAGTGCAGCATGAAAAGATTACGCGTTTTTGTTGTATCTGATTCAGTCGGTGAAACTGGTGATCAAGTAGCGAAAGCAGTTATTAGCCAGTTTCGACCTGGTTTGGAGAACACGGTTATTAGACGTTTTCCATATATTCAATCAGAGGAGCTTATCCAAAAAAATTGTTTGTCTTGCAGCAAAGCAACAGGCATTTATTGTATACACGCTAGTTCGACAGGAAATGCGTTTACTGATGCAGGAGCTGTGTGAGCAGGAAAAAATACATGCTGTTGATATTTTAGGACCTGCATTAAAAACAATGGCTACCTTTATGGAAGAATTCCCGTTAGAGGCACCAGGGATTGTTCACCAGTTGGATGATGATTATTTTAAAAAAATCGAGGCTATTGAATTTGCAGTAAAATACGATGATGGCAGAGATCCACGTGGATTATTACAGGCGGATATTGTACTTGTAGGTGTTTCACGTACCTCCAAAACACCTTTATCACAATATTTAGCACATAAACGCTATAAGGTGGCGAATGTTCCATTAGTACCAGAAGTGGAACCACCTGAAGAACTATTCCAGATTGATGCCAAAAGATGTTTCGGTTTAATTATTTCTCCTGAAAAATTAAACTCGATTAGAAAAGAAAGATTAATGACTCTTGGCTTGAATGATGATGCTATCTATGCACAGCATAATCGTATATTAGAAGAAATCCAGCATTTTGAAAAAAATTGTAGGGAAAATTGGCTGTAAGGTTATTGATGTGACGAACAAGGCTGTAGAGGAAACAGCAAATGTTATTATTGAACATATCTCTACCTGCAAATAAGCATGGATCTTAGATAAAACCACCTCGGTAGTATGGGGCGGTTTTTTTTGAGTCGCTTTTAGAAAATAGTATAGATAAAAACTAATTTTTGTTTTATAATAATAAAATTGTGGTAAAAATATTTAAAAAGAGAAAAATCCTATTTTTTTGTCGAGAATTAAAGGATTTTTAAAACGGATAGCGAATTGTGTTTTAGAACGTAAATTAAAGATGGTGATGAATTTGGCAGGGAAGATTCCAGAAGAAGTGATTGAACAGATTCGTACACAATCGGATATTGTTGATGTCATAAGCGAATACATGCAGCTTACAAAACGTGGGCGCAATTGGTTTGGTCTCTGTCCTTTTCATGGAGAACAAACACCGTCTTTTTCTGTGTCATCAGACAAACAAATTTTTCATTGCTTTGGTTGTGGTGCAGGTGGTAATGCTATTACCTTTATCATGGACATTGAAGGGATTCCATTCCCTGAGGCAGTCGTGAAACTTGGTGAACGTGCCGGCATACATTTAGATGTTGGACCAACCTTACCTGACGTCACAAAAAAAGATATCTAAAGCGGAAGAAAGGATGAAAGAAGCACACGCTTTTGCAGCTGATTTTTTCCATCATTTACTATTGAACACAGAAGATGGTGAAGAACCTTTAAATTATTTGCTAGAAAGAGGATTTACAAGGGAACTTATCGAATCTAATAGCATTGGATGGTCTCTCCCAAGCTTTGATGCATTAACGATATTGCTTGAAAGAAAAGGTTATAACTTACAAGAAATCGCAGAAAGTGGTTTAGTCATCAAGCGAGAAGGGGAGGAACGCTATTTTGATCGATTTAGAGGACGTATTATGTTTCCCATTCGAGATGAGAACGGTAAAATTATTGCCTTCTCAGGACGAATACTTTCATCGACTGGTGAAGAGGCAAAATATTTAAATAGTCCAGAGTCACCAATTTTTCAAAAGAGCGAGGTGCTATATAACCTAGATAAAGCACGAACCTCTATTAGAAAAATCGTCAAGTAGTATTGATGGAAGGATTTATGGATGTTTTAGCAGCAACTTCTGTTGGTGTAGCGAATGCCGTAGCTACAATGGGTACCTCGCTGACGAATCAGCATATCACAAAGCTAAAGCGCTTAGTAGAGCAGATTACGATTTGCTATGACGGTGATAATGCTGGTTTTGACGCAGCAAAAAGAGCGGCACAGCTACTACAATCAGAACGAATGAAAGTAAATATTGCGGTGTTACCAGATAAGCTAGATCCTGATGAATACATTCGTAGTTTAGGTGGACAAGCATTTAAGGAACAAATTTTGGAAAACCCACATGCGTATATTGCTTTTATGATGATGCATGCTAGACGAAATAAGAACTTTCAATTTGAAAATGATACGCTTCAATATATTCAAGAAGTCCTTGAACAACTGATTGGTAGATCCTCTCCAGTTGAACGAGATTTGTATATACGGCAGCTATCTACTGAAACAAATATCTCGGAAGAAGCGATATATGCACAATTCCGAAAGTTAGAGGCTAGTCAGGTACGTTCTGCAAAAGCAGAAATGCCCGTTCTACCTTCAATGCCAGTCACGCAGCAGCAAAAGCCTATGGACGCAGCCGAACGTGCCGAACGTTTATTACTCGCTCATATGCTTCATAATATAGATGTAGTGGACAGGTTATTACGCAGTGAGCAAAAGGAGCCATTTGTCCGAGATGCCTATATGGCTGTTTTTGTTCGCTTAGTAGGCTTTTATGAGGAATATGGTCATCCCGATTATCAGCGGTTTGTTGAGATACTAGATGACGCTGAATTACGCAAAATTGTCATGGAAGCAGCTTTAGTAGAGAGAGATCCAGACCAAGCTGAAGCAGAGGTTACAGACTCTATACGCCAGTTGCAAAAATATAGAATTGAGCAAGAAATTCAACAAAAGATGCATGAGTCAAAGGAAGCGGAGAAGATGCATGAGTATGCACGTGCACTTGAAATCGCCCAACAGATTATTCATTTAAGAAAATCGTTATCGGCGATTTAACCCGATTCGGTTGTTTAGAAGGAGGAAGGTTTATGGCGGACAAGTCAGAACGTTCAAAAGAGATAGAAGTAGAAATCACATTAGATGAAGCCAAAAAAATTACTACAGGAAAAAGCGAAAACAGACGGTGAAATTTCAATGAAAGAAATTTCAGAGAAGTTAGCGCAGTATGAACTAGAAAATGAAGAGGTTTTCCATTTTGCTGAAGATCTTGAAAAGCATAAAGACATTCAAATTATTGGAAAAGAAGAATTTGAAGAAGAAAGCTTAATGAAAGAAGAAGCAAATGAAGAGACTTTTGATTTAAATGATTTGAGCGTACCACCAGGTGTAAAAATAAATGACCCTGTTCGAATGTATTTAAAAGAAATTGGCCGTGTTGATTTACTGTCTGCAGAGCAAGAAATTGCATTAGCGGAGCGTATTGAGCAAGGAGACGAGGAAGCTCGTAAACGACTAGCGGAGGCAAACTTACGTCTTGTTGTTTCGATTGCAAAGCGTTATGTAGGCCGAGGTATGCTATTTCTTGACTTAATTCAGGAGGGAAATATGGGTCTTATTAAGGCAGTTGAGAAATTCGACTACCGTAAAGGCTTTAAATTCTCCACGTATGCTACATGGTGGATTCGCCAAGCAATCACACGTGCAATTGCTGACCAAGCACGTACAATTCGTATACCAGTGCATATGGTAGAAACAATTAATAAATTAATTCGTGTACAACGCCAATTATTACAGGATTTAGGTCGCGAACCATCTCCAGAAGAAATAGGAGAAGAAATGGATTTAACACCTGAAAAAGTACGCGAAATTTTAAAAATTGCACAAGAACCAGTATCTCTTGAAACACCAATTGGAGAAGAAGATGATTCACATTTAGGCGACTTTATTGAGGATTCTGAAGCTCAATCTCCATCTGACCATGCAGCATATGAATTATTAAAAGAGCAATTAGAGGATGTGTTGGATACATTAACTGATCGTGAAGAAAATGTTCTTCGTTTACGTTTCGGTTTAGATGATGGCCGCACACGTACATTAGAGGAAGTAGGGAAAGTATTTGGTGTAACTCGTGAACGTATTCGCCAAATCGAAGCAAAGGCGCTTAGAAAATTACGCCACCCTTCTCGCAGTAAACGTTTAAAAGATTTCTTAGAATAAACATGAAAAAAAAGGAGCTAGCTGATTAGTGACAACTATTTGGCTAGCTCCTTTTTATCTTGCGAAGCGTGAGGTACACAATACTTATAAGTTTTTTCTTATTCAGCTGGCATCCAAATCTTCTGTGGAGGTTATGGATTTTGAAGGGGAGTTTTTACGCTGGGGCGTTTTAAGCTTGTATGAAAGTAATAATAAATTGATAAATCGAGCGAGTTTAAAAATACATAATTAGCATGAGTTAAATTAACTATTTTTGTTACTTTCTACAGATGTGTTTTCAAGAATTGTGAGATAAAATTGTAATAACAACCATTATTAAGCAATGTTTGGAGCAAATACGATGACAAATCCACGGAAAAAAATAATCTTAAATGAGATTTTGTTTTGGAAGCAGAATAAGCTATTACCAGAGCATTACTGTGACTTTTTAGCAGCTCTTTATGCAGAGGGAGCGGATGTAGAGGAGTTAGATCCTGTGCATCATAAGCAAGCAGTGTTACCCTCAGAAAAGAGAAAAATGTATCTTTTAATAGTGGGTATATGTATTGCCATAATTGCTCTTCTATCGATCTATTTTACAATTTCCTCTTTAACGTTAGTTTTATCAGTTATTGTAGGAATAGCTGCTCTTATCTTATTCATTACGGCATTTCGAATGGCACAAAAAAATAATTTATTAACACCTATTTTTCACTTGTTAGCAGCTATTTTATTGTTTAGTATGTCTATTCGAATTTACACTACATATTTCAATGGGAATAATATAGCTTTATTTTGCTTAATTGCAGCAAATTGTGGAGTTTGGCTTTGGTCTGGCATTAAAATGAAGCTACTGTATTATACAGTCTCTGGAGTTTTAGGACTATTAGCATTGATTGGTTATTATATCATAAATTTATTATGAACTATTTAAGAATCTATACGCTTTTAGCGATAGATTCTTTTTTTATGCAGATTAATAAGTGATGTAATTGATACATAATATTTTTCTAAAAAGTAGTAGGACTTTTTTTAAAAATAAGATTTTAAGAAAAAATACAGGGTTAAGAGGCAGAATTTAAAATATATTAAGATAATAGTATGGCTTATTCATTTTGATGAATTTTAGGACAAATAAGGAAATTTTCGTTGAAGAAAAATATATTTTTAAGTATAGGTAAGAGTTCATAGTGGAAAGCTAACTACAAGAATGGAGAGCAAAATTAAATTGTTAAATGGTTTTAGATAGACCAAAAATTGGTGATAGCAAGACATATTTTATCCAATAGATACAGAAATGTCGAATTTGTTACAAACAAAGGAAAACTTAGCGAATAGGGCTTTTCGTTTCTTAGTTAATGCAGTACAATATTAGATGTTGACTGATTCTATATTATAATAGAAGTAGATTTACAATGAGGAGGGGAAACATATGAAAAACAATCCAGTCGTTCCTTACATCTTAATTTTGGCATTTGGTATTGGTCTTATTTTCTTCATGTCTTTAACAGGCGCAGAGAACAAAAAAAGAAATTGCTGCTGAAAAAGAAGGCGGTGGCGAAACTACAGAGGCTACTGATGATGGTTCTGCATTAGTACAATCTTGTATTGGCTGTCACGCAGCTGACTTAACTGGTGCTGTGGGTCCAAACCTACATGGCTTAGATGAGGCGCGTATCGTAGACGTTTTAACGAACGGTATTGAAGGTACACCGATGACACCTGGAATGAAAAACGAAGCGGAAGCAAAAGCAATCGCTGAGTACATTTCTACTCTAAAATAATTTAAAAAGTAGCTGTACTGAAAGCGTTTAACGTAATTGGTACAGCTATATTTATTTTCTTTTAATAAACAATGGAGTTGCTCATAAAAGAGACAACTCCATTTGTTTTTTTGCTTGATTTCATACATACTATTAAAGGACTCTATTTAAGGTAGGCGGGAAAACATGAATGCACAAAAGTTATCAAAACGATTAGAAACAGTAGCGAAATTTGTTCCAACAGGTGCGATTGTTGCTGATATTGGCAGTGATCATGCCTATTTACCATGCTACTTAATTCATAAGGGAATTGCCTCTTATGTCGTAGCAGGAGAAGTTGTAAAAGGACCCTTTGAATCAGCAGTTGGACAGGTACAAAAAGAAGGATTATCAGAAAAAGTTAAAGTACGACTTGCTAATGGCTTAGCAGCAGTAGAAAAAGAAGATCATGTTGACACTGTCACAATTGCAGGAATGGGTGGTCCTCTCATTGTATCTATTTTGGAAAAACATCCAGAAAAGCTACAGGGAATTACTCGCCTTATTTTACAACCAAATATTCATGCTAAGGTCATTCGGGAATGGGCTTTAGCACATAATTGGGCAATTCTTGACGAAGAGATTTTAGAGGAAGATGATAAAATTTATGAAATACTTGTTTTGCAAAGAAGTCACATGGAGCTAACGGAGCTGGAAATTTTAGTTGGACCCAAATTAATGCAGCGAAAATCAGCAACTTTTATAAAAAAATGGACACGTGAAAAGGAAAATTGGCAGCGTGTGTTACAGTCTATTGAAGGGGCAGATCAAACACCTGAAATCGACGAAAAGCGTGCAGAGCTAGAAACTTTAATTCATTTAGTGGAGGGAGTTCTGTAGATGAAAATGGTAAATGGACAAGAGATTATTCAATTATTTGAATCATGGTCACCTAAAAAACTTGCTTGTATGGACAATGATCCTATTGGGCTTGCAATCGGCACCTTAAACAAACCTGTAAATAAAGTATTAGTTACACTAGATGTGAATGAAGATGTAGCAGACGAAGCCATTGCACAAGACTGCGAGCTTATAATAGCCCATCATCCTCCTATTTTTAGGCGTTTAGCGAATATTCGTACAGATCACCCGGCTGGACGTTTATATGAGAAGCTTCTAAAAAAACGATATTGCCGTATACGCAGCCCATACCAATCTAGATGTAGCAGAAGGCGGTGTCAACGATTTATTAGCAGATGCGCTGCAGCTTGAAAATCGTTCCATTTTAGAGGAAACGTATGCGGAAGATTTGTTAAAGCTAGCAGTTTTTATTCCAACAGCCAATGTCGAAGATTTGCGTGAAGCATTAGCGAGGGCGGGAGCAGGTCGTATAGGTGATTATGAAGCGTGTAGCTACACAACTATTGGGGAAGGGCGTTTTCGTGCACTAGCACATGCCAATCCGTATGTAGGCTCAATTGGGGAAATCCATGTGGAAGAAGAAGTAAAGGTAGAAGTAGTATTGCCGGAATCTATTAAAAACCGTGTATTGAAAGCTATGTTACATGTACATCCATATGAGGAACCAGCGTATGATATTATTCGCTTAGACCAGCAGACAAATGTCATGGGATTAGGGCGAGTGGGTTACTTGCGACAGGAACTATCCCTTCATGATTTTGCACAATTTGTGAAGCAGCAGCTAGATGTACCCGCTGTTCGTGTTGTCGGTGATTTACAATCGAAAGTAAAAAAAAGTAGCGCTTGTTGGCGGGGATGGCAATAAATATATTTATGCTGCTAAGCGTGCTGGCGTAGATGTTTTTTTAACGGGAGATATGTATTTTCATACTGCACAAGATGCACAGGCATTGGGCTTGCAAATTGTAGATCCTGGTCATCATGTTGAAAAAGTGATGATTGCGGGCGTAGCGAAAAAGATGGCGAAAATGTGTGAAGATAAAAAATATACGGTTGAATTTGTACAATCTACTATTCATACAGAACCATTTCTATTCGTATAAGAGAGGGGAATAAATGTGGCAAGTGAAAGACCTGCAGGCAATAAGGCTGGAAAGTTGTGGATAATGATTGGTTTACTAATTGCTGTATTTGGTGTTGGGATGACATTTATGACAAATACGATAAATGCCAAAAAAAATGGATGCCATGACAGAGCAGTGTGAAAAAGATGGTGGAGAAGCTATTGTCTCAAAGGAAAAGAATTTTCTATCAACAAGCTATTCTTTTAAATGTGAACAGTAATATCGTTAATAGATTTTAAGCAAAGCAAATGACTAGGTGATGTCTTAAATACAATCTTTTTTTAAAATATAAAAAGGCTGAATTACACTATTTAATTCAGTCTTTTTGTGTATGTATAGATAAAGTCTATAGTGATATGATGAGTGAGAAAACGGTAGAGGAGTGTTTGGCATGTTTATTCGACTGACTAAAGAGCAGCAAGAATTAGTTATAGCAGATATACAACGATTCTTCTATAACAATCGAGATGAGGATATTTCAGAATTTGAGGCGGAGAGAGTTTTGGATTTTATAAAGGAATACATCGCTCCGCATATTTATAATGCTGCTATCTCTGATGCAAAATATGCGATAGAAAGACAATATGCATCGATGGAGGATGAGCTTGCAGCATTAGAAAGACCCATCAAGATAAAATAAATAGAGGCTGTTTGTCTTTTTCGTCAGCCAGGTTTTAAATAAAGCAATGTATTCCTGTATTGCATGACTAAGAGCACTTATTTTATTCATAATGGAATGCAAAATGAATAATTTAGGCTATTAATTTTGGGATGGAAGAGGAGGAGCATAGTGTTGAAAATAGGAATTATTTTAGGTAGTACGCGTGAGGGGCGTTTAAGTCCACAGGTAGGAGAATGGGTTAAGAATGTGGCTGAAAAACGCAGTGACGCAGAATATGAAATTATTGATATTGCAGATTTTAAGCTACCATTTCTAGGTGAGCCAGGAGGAGATGCATCTGGAGTGGCTGCATGGTCTCAAAGAGTTGCAGCTTGTGATGGCTTTGTATTTGTTGTTGCCGAATATAATCACTCCATTACGGGGGCATTAAAAAAATGCGTTAGATTTTTTTACGTGAGGAATGGAATAACAAAGCTGCTGGAATCGTTTCGTATGGCTCTGTAGGTGGAGCAAGGGCCGCTGAACATTTACGTGGCATTCTTGGTGAATTATTAGTAGCAGATGTTCGAGTTCATCCTGCACTATCATTATTTACAGATTTTGAAAATGGCACAACATTTAAACCAAAAGAGGTACAGGTAGACTCTGTAAATCAAATGTTAGATCAGTTAATTCCTTGGGCAACGGCATTCAAAACCATTCGATAAGCGCATATAATGTTTTTTAAATACAATGAACTTTAGAAAATGATTTTTCTTAGTTGTTATAAACTGTTATTTGAAAAATATGGCTGTATAGAGAATGAGAAACTAGAATTTAGCGCAAATAACGTTGAATTTTAGTTTTTTTAGAAATTCATGGAACTTTCCCCGTAGTGGATTCGTATTTATTAGTGTAAGATAATCAGATGAAAATGGGGTGTGAGATGTGGCGCAAAAACAAAATCAAAATGAACTTTGGGCTTGGATTAAAGCAATTGGATTTGCCATTATTTTTACAATGGGGATCCGTTATTTCATTTTTTTCACCTGTAGTTGTAGAAGGAGCCTCCATGATGCCAACCTTTGAAAATGGTGATAAAGTTATCGTAAATAAAGTAGGACCGAAAATTTCAAGTTATCAACGCTTTGATGTGATTGTCTTTAAAGCGAATGAAGAAGAAAATTATATTAAGAGAATTATCGGGTTACCAGGAGATCATATAGCCTATAAAGATGATGTTCTGTACATAAATGGAAAGGCCTTTGAAGAACCTTATTTAATAAAGTATAAAGAAGCATTGCTGGATAAAGGCGATTTTACATATGATTTTACTTTAGAGGATCAATTAGGTGAAATGATTGTGCCAGAAGGGCATTTTTTTCGTTCTTGGGGATAATCGTCGAAGAAGTATAGATAGCCGAGATCAAAAAGTCGGATTTGTTGCACAGCATGAAATTTTGGGGACAGCAGGTTTTGTATTATGGCCATTTGATCGAATTGGTAGTACACACTAGCTGGTAGAAAAGAGGAAAAGATAAAGATGGTGACGGTCTATCATTATGATGCATTTAGTACAATCCTAATAAGGGAAATCCAGCAGGTGTTGTGGTAGAGGGAGATTCATATAGCGATGATGAGATGCAGGCGATTGCAAAGCAAGTAGGCTTTAATGAAACAGCATTTGCCCTAAAATCTGAGCGAGCAGATTTAAGAATACGTTACTTTACGCCAGGTCATGAAGTAAATTTGTGTGGACATGCTACCATGGCAACGATTTATGCGCTAAAAACAAAAGGTTTATTAGAGAATAAGCAAGTTTTTACCATTGAAACAAAGGCTGGCATCCTTCCAATTGCAATAACAGAGCAAAAATCAGGTGAAATTTTCATGACCATGCAACATGCAGCTCCTCAGTTTGTAGCCTTTAACGGTTCAAAAGCCGAGCTTGCACAATCTATTGGACTTCCAGAAGAAGCTATACATCCAGACTTACCAATTGTTTATGGCAGTACAGGCCTGTGGACATTGCTGATACCAATCAAAAGCTTAGAATTTTTTTAAAGCGATGGCACCACAAACAGCTACATTTCCGACTATATTAAAGGAAATGCCAAAAGCATCCTTACATCCATTTTGCTTAGAGGCATTTGATAAAAATGCCGATATGCATGCAAGACATTTTTCTTCTCCTTATTCTGGAACAATTGAAGATATTACGACAGGTACTGCATCTGGTGTTATGGGTGCCTATCATGCAACCTATATTGAGCAGCAAGGACAAAGTGAGAAAACACTTATCGTCGAACAGGGACAGGAACTTGAGAAGGATGGACGTGTGCAGGTGCACGTAAAAAATGATAACGGGAAATTAACTATTTCGATTACAGGTACTGCTGTCTTTGTGAAGGAAATAGATATCCCCTTGAAATAAAGTTGTACCGCTTAACTCCGTTGGATGTACAGTTGAAAATAGCATTAATATATAAATTCAATAATTTACACAGTTATCGGAGAGAAATCAATATTGAAAAAAATTAGTAAGTACAATTTTAAAAACAATTATCTTTTTTTTGTTGAATGGGCAATTTTAATTTCTTTTGCACCCGATATTCAAACAAATAATCAGGCATTATTACAATTATGATGGGAATTCGCACCACTTGCTCTAGTATTTTTATTGTCTATTATTTTTGTTTCTTTAATAGAAAAGGGTAAAATTAAGATCCCCCTAGCCTCAAGATTCTTTAAAAATTCTCTAATAGGTGTTGGGATAGGTTTCTTATGGTTCGGTAGCGTGATAGCTATCCTTTTACTTACAAAGACAATGCAGATACAGGGCCAAAACATGATTGATTACATTTGGATTTTGGCATCATTATTGAATTCTGTAATGCAGGAATTATTGATGAGGGGTTATCTATATCAATTATGGAAGCAAAAATATAATGTAACTGTGGCAACCGTCTGTACTACTATTTTATTTTCTGCGATGCATGGTGGAGCATTTGAAGCCGGTATTATCCCTGTGCTGAATGTTGTTTCAATGAGTATACTTGTGACATTACTCTTAGAATACACAGGCACAATAGTAGCACCAATAATTGCCCATTTCATTTGGAATACCATTGGAGCCATAATACTTGGCGGTGTTTCTTTGGCAAGTGATTATCCAAATCTCTTAAACAGTACTTTTCAAGGAAATCCATTAATATCAGAAGCATCTATAAAATTGAAGGCAGTATTATCGTCTTAATTGTTAATCTAATTCTAATTACATACTTGTTTATATTAAATAAAAGAGTGACTAGCCAAAAATATATGAATAAGCGTACTTCTGAAATTGAGCATTCCTAATTTATGAATAAAATCTGTTTTAATCATGCTAAAATAGATTCTCATAATATAATGTAAAATATAGGTTGAAATTGATTAAAATAGAGAGCAGCTTAAGTATTCTTAGTGCTTAGAGCTACTCCCTTTGACTTATTACCCATTAATGTTTGATTTCTTCAATGACTTTTTCCTTTAAATCGGCATCCATAGAGGAAAGCTTAACGTTATTTGTAAGACGTTCTTTTAACTCTCGATCAGTCATAATGCCACGTTCCTCTAAGATTTGAACAAGAAGATTTAAAGTCATTAAGTTTTTAATGTCGGTAGCTTTTGAATCCATATGAAACCCCTCCAAAAGTAAAGTAAAACTACTCTTTAAGTGTACTCCTATTTTCAAGGGACTGTATAAAATAGTCAAAACAAAGCGAATTTATTTCGTGTTCCGGAATATCAGGAACAATTCTAGCATGTAAAGTGCTTTTGAAGCTCCCTTATCTACTTTATTTATTAATTAAGAACAATGTCTGATAAAGAGTTGCTAGTAAAGCGACAAATAGCGTATCATCTGAGTCAAAAAGTTTAAAAGCTATCCCAGTACGCACGAGTTCCGTTTCTATATTACTGGCGCTTGCTATTCTTTCATCATTGCAATATAGGTTGGCAGTTGATGTAAAATCCTTTTCAAAGCGGAAAACGAGTCCGTCCATTGTAAATGAATAGGAGGATTCAAGTAGCTGCACGGTCTTGCGTTGAATTGGTAGGGTTGTTCCATCTGGCATCACCAGTTGATGGCTAACCCCCTTCGTTAAGAGAGTTGATTGCACTTGAAAAAGAGGTGCTCCTAAGGTAGTGCGTGTTTCATAATGATGTGGTAAAGATTGCTGTGCAGCTACTAGCATAACAGCATTGATAACTTTTCCAACGGTTGAACGGTCAACCTTTTGCAATACACATACTGTTTCATTTTGTTCATTAATAATAGGGATATATGTAAAGCTTTCGAATGCTTTCGGAAAGGTAAGTGTAAATGTAGCCATAAAAAGCCTCCAATCTACTGTATTATACGGGGAAGCCGAATCCTAGGTTTCAATATTTATAAAAATTATTTTGACATAACAGGCAAGAAGAACAAGGAAATAAAAAAATAGCTGACCATTGACGTGAGAATTACATCGATGATCAGCTTTTTATCTTCATTCAGCAGAAGACTCCTACCTCTACAGATGGTGAGATGAATGTGGCTTTGATTCCTTTTTAGTGGGTATCCAAACACCTACTGAATGAAGATAAAGCCTCCGACAGATGTCACGGAATCGAAAAGGAGTTAATAAAGGATGTTAGCCTAAAATCATCGCATCCATGCGATAACGGCTAACTGACCTGCATCGGTAAAAAAACGCCACGTCCTGTGGCTTTACCGAAATGACCGACATCGTGTCGGCCCTCACGCAGGCCTAAGCACAAAGCCGATTCCAGACGCAATTATGCCGAGGCATAATTGATCTTATTGAATAGTTACTTCACCTGCAAGAGCGCGTTTTTCTTGCTCTGGATCGAATTCTTTTTCCATTTTTGAAACAACAACTGTTGCAACACCATTACCAATTAAGTTTGTTACGGCACGAGCCTCAGACATAAAACGATCGACACCGATTAACAATGCAATCCCTTCTACTGATCATAGGGAATGCTGCTAAAGTTGCTGCGAGCGTAATGAAGCCAGAGCCTGTTACACCAGCGGCTCCTTTAGATGTCAGCATTAAAATGGCTAATAGGGTAATTTGATGCCAAATATCTAATTCCACGCCATAAGCTTGAGCGATAAATATTGCTGCCATGGATAAGTAAATAGACGTACCATCTAAATTAAAGGAATACCCTGTTGGTACAACAAGACCAACTACTTGCTTGGAGCAGCCATAGTTTTCTAGCTTACGCATCATTGAAGGTAATGCTGACTCTGATGAGGATGTTCCAATAACAATAAAAATTTCATCTTTAAGATATTTGATAAATTTAAAAATACTAAAGCCAAAATAATGTGTAATTAGACCGATAATGACAACGATAAAAATAAACATCGTGATATAAACAGACAGCATTAAAAACCCTAAGTTTCCAAGTGATTTAATACCGAAATTTCCGATAGTATAGCTCATCGCACCAAATGCACCAATAGGGGAAATTTTCATGACCATATTGACAATTTTAAAGAAAATATCTGCGACTTGTTCAAAAAAATTTAATAACAGGTTTTGCTGGCTCACCAATCGCAGCAGCAGCAAGCCCAAATAAAACTGCTGAGAACAGGACTGGTAGTAATTCACCGTTTGCAAGGGCACCAACAACATTATCAGGAATAATTTGCATAATAAATGCACTGAAGCCATGCTCCGTGGCAGCTGCCTGTTGTGTATACTGAGACACATCTGCGGCGTTTGCAGCAGCTGTATTAAAGCCCTTACCAGGCTGTACAATATTGACAACGAGTAAGCCAATCGCTAGTGCAAAAGTAGAGACGATTTCAAAATAAATTAAGGCTTTCCCACCGATTTTTCCCACCTTTTTTTACATCGCCCATACTACCAATTCCAATAACAACTGTTAAGAAAATAATAGGAGCTATTAGCATTTTAATTAATTTAATAAAAATATCGGCTAGTATTTTCAACTTCGCTCCAAACTCTGGGAACGTTGCACCGACAATAATACCCAGTACAATAGCTATTAATACTTGTACGGTTAAGTTTTTAAAATTTATACGCATTAAGTTTTCCCCCTACAACATTAGTGAATATTGTGTGAACGCTTTCATGTGGTTATCATAGCTGAAATTTTCCGACAATAGCTTTTATGTCCGTAATGTTTCTATTGTTCATTTTGTTCATTCTTAGTTGAAGAGTGTATGAAACCAGAGTTTACAAGGATTAATAGCTGTTTTATAGTAGATTTGAAATTGTGGAAACTATTATAATACAAAAGAAAAAAACCCTCACGATTTGTAAGGTTTATCATTAATGAACAAAAGTATTTAAGGAGAAACGATTTTCTCGATTCTCGATAAGACATCGTCATTTTGTATATTGGTTTTATAAAAGTCATAGACAGGTGCAAGCTTTTCTTTAAATCGTTGACGTTCCTCACTACTCATCGTGAAAATTTCAAAGCCTTCTTGCTGCTCTAGCTTTCGTAAATCTTTGTCATTCATCATAACGGCTTGTTCAAATTGCCAGTCTGTCGTTTCCTTCATAGCCTCCATAATCTGCTTTTGAAACTTCACAGGTAGTGACTTCCAAAAGTTTTCATTCATGAGAACAGCATACCCTAAAATCCCATGCTTTGTTAATGTCATATGTTTTTGTACCTTATAAAAGCCTTTAGAATAAATATTAGACGCTGTATTTTCCTGTGCATCAATGGCATGTGATTCTAGATCCGTAAAAACCTCACTAAAGGAAATTGGAATAGGTGTTGCTCCAACTGCCTCAAATTGCCTCTCAAGTGTTTTACTTGGCATTGTTCGGACACGTAAGCCTTTTAAATCCTCGAATGTATGAATAGGATAATCAACAGAGGTTAAATGCTTAAAGCCATTATGCCAAAAGCTAAGCCCCTTTATTTGAAAGGGCTCAAGCTCATTTAAAAGCTGCTCACCAATTGAGCCAGTAAGAACTTTATGGACTTCTTCATCCGTATTAAAAAGATAGGGTAAATCTAGAACCTGCCAGTTTGGAACATAGGTTGTCATTTTAGAGAAAGTAGGGATAATCATTTCTACTTCTCCATTTTGTAATGCTTGAAATTCATTTTCATCATTAAACAAGGAGGAGTTTGGGTAGACGTGTACCTTAACCTCACCATTAGTTTTTTTTCCTCAACAAGTTCTGCAAATTTACTTGCAGCTTGTCCCTTCGGCGTATTTTCTGCTACTACGTGACTTAAATGGATAGTAATTTGTGTATCTAAGCCTTTTTGTTCATCGTCGTAGGGAAGAGGGGTAGCGAATAATAGACCTTGTTGTACACCAATCGCGATTGTTAATAGTAAAACGGTTGTTATTGTTCCAATAATAAATTTTTTTCATCGATTACACCCAATTAATTCGTATTTTCTGATGTTTTTGTTATTCTAACATATGAAGTAAGCTAAAATATAGGTAGAGGGAGGCGTTTACATCTTGAAATTTCAAAAGCTGTCAATGAGAAGAAAAATCATGTCTCTGACTTTTTTTTATTCTCATGCTTTCCTTTAGTATTGGTGGTACATTTTTGCTAGGATTCGTGATGAATGAGCAGAAGGATAAGCTTGGAAATCAGGCATTGCTTGTGGCAAAAACTGTATCACAGCTTCCTGAATTAAAAACGTATATTACTAGCCGTAATTTTAATGAGGCAACAACGCATATTAATCCTATCGTAGAGGAAATCCGGGATATAAATGGTGCACAATATATAGTTGTTCTAGATATGCAAAGACGCAAATATTCACATCCGATTTCAGAGGAAATTGGCCAAATTTCGCAATCTGGAGATTTAAATGCCGCCTTTTCTGAACATTATTATACATCAATTGCACATGGAGAGCATGGCGATATGGTACGAGCATTTGTACCTATTATGAGTAGTGAGGGTAAGCAAGTAGGTGTTGTAATTGTAGGGTATAGTGTTTTAACGATTGCAGAATTACTACAATCTATCCAAAAGGAGTTAATTATTACAATTTTCTTGTCTCTTCTATTTAGTGCATGGGGTGCCCATAATTTAGGGCTTCATATGAAAAAGCAAATGTTCGGGTTAGAGCCGCATGAAATAGCTAAAATGTATGTGGAGCGAACAGAAACCTTTAATGCCATGCATGAAGGAATTATTGCAATAGATAACGATTTAACGATTACCATATTTAATGAAAAAGCATGTGATATATTAGGTGTTTATGAACAACCGTCAACATTAATTGGAAAGAAAATTTATGAGGTATTACCTGACACGCGCTTACCAGAAATTCTGGAGCTTGATCAGCCACTTTTCAATCGTGAGCTTTATATTAATGGACACAGTATTATGAGTAATCGTATTCCAATACAAGTCAATGAAAAAAACAGTTGGAGCTGTGGCCATGTTTAAGGATCGTACAGAAGTGAAAAAGCTTGCGGAGGAATTAACCGGTGTAAAGGCATTTGTACAAGCATTGCGTGTACAAACACATGAGCATAAAAATAAATTACACACCATTGCAGGACTTTTACAGCTAGAACATCATGAACAGGCACTTTCTTATTTAACACAAGTGAAGGAAGAACATGATGAAATTACAAATTTCTTAAATGAACGAATAAAAAATGAAAATATCTCAGGCTTACTACTTAGTAAAATTTCTTATGCAAAGGAGCAGGGAATCCGGTTGGAGATAGATCGAGAAAGTCATCTGACGGTATTTCCAAAAAAATTTAGACCATCATGATTTTGTCATTTTATTTGGCAATTTAATCGAAAATGCCTTTGATGCATTAAAAGATACACAACTTGATGAAAAAAATTGTGCATGTATCTGTTGATGAGGATGAAGATGTATTGGCAATTTTAGTCACAGATAATGGTATAGGCATGACAGAAGAGGTAAGGGCACATATTTTTGATAATGGCTTTTCGACAAAAGAGAAAAAAAAGGGCGAGGAATTGGCCTGTATTTAATTCAAGAAATTGTACACAAGGGGCAGGGGGATATTGAGGTTACTAGTGAGCCTCATAAAGGAACCAGCTTTTTGATAACATTTTATTATTCTTAAAGTCGCCTATTAAAAAAAGTAATGAAATTTTAGTGTATGGAGGGTTGACAGTGACACAGATAAGGGTGCTTTTAATAGAGGATGATCCGATGGTGCGAGAGGTGAATCGTCAATTTATTGAAAAGGTAGCGGGGTTTGAGGTGATAGGTCAAGCCTCGAACGGTATCGAGGGAATAGCTCAAATACGTAAGCTTGTACCTGATTTAGTATTCATGGATATTTTTATGCCAGAGCAGGATGGGATTACAAGTTTGCGAAAAATACGTGAACTTAAATTGCCAGTGGATGTTATTACTGTAACTGCTGCAAATGATATGAAAACGGTGAAACAGATCCTGCATCTAGGAGTTTTCGATTATATAATGAAACCCTTTTCGTTTGAACGCGTGCAAGGAACCCTTGAAAATTATTTGCGTTTTAAAAAAAACAAATGCAAAAAGAGCGTGAGCTAACACAGGGAGAACTTGATCAGTTATTCCATTATCAGGGTGGGCAAAAAGAAGCTGAGCAACCATCTATGATACATGTTGAAAAAAAACTTACCAAAGGGTTTTAATCGAGCAACACTCGAAAAAGTTGTGCACTATTTGCATACTGTAGAGGGAGCCTCGGCTGAAGAAGTTGCAAGTGGTGTGGGCATTGCACGGGTTACAGCTCGGAGGTATTTAGATTATTTAGAGAAGCAAGATGAGATTACGATGGATGTGCATTATGGAGGCATTGGTCGACCGATCAATTATTATTTTAGTAAGTAATAGAAAAAAACCTGATTGTGTTTAGGCAATCAGGTTTTAAGTATTTTAGTAGGGCATAATTTTTTCTACAGGCTTTGGTGTCTTGATTTTTGGTAAAATTTTATCTAATGTAACTGTACGTTTAATGATGTGTGTAGTGTCATCATGTTCATCGTACTGCTCAAGGAATGAAATAACCTCTTTGACAATCGGTGTAGGTGTCGAAGCACCTGCTGTGACAGCAACGGTATTAATGCCTGATAACCATTCAACTTTTAGCTCAGAAACATCTGCAATTCGATAGGATGGTGTCCCTGCGATTTCAACAGACACCTGCGTTAAACGATTTGAGTTATTGGATTTTGGATCACCAACAACAATAAGTAATTCGGCTTCCCCTGCTTGTTTAGCGACTGCTTCTTGACGTACCTGTGTTGCTAAACAAATTTCTTTATGCACTTCAATATGTGGGAATTTTTCTTTTAAACTATCCATTAAATGAGCAACATCCCATTGACTCATAGTAGTTTGATTGGTTACTAGTAATTTATCATTCGATAAATGCAATGCATCAATATCGTTGGAAGATTGCACTAAATGTACATGCTCTGGTGCAACGCCGATTGCTCCTTCAGGTTCGGGATGTCCTTTTTTACCAATATAAATAATATCGTAGCCTTGTGCTGATTTTTCACGAATTAAATCGTGGGTAACGGTTACGTCAGGACATGTAGCATCAATGGATACTAAACCTTTTTGCTTCGCAATTTCACGAATTTCAGGTGAAACGCCGTGCGCTGTGAAAATAACAGTGCCAGTTTCAACCTGTTTTATGATTTCTAAACGATTATCACCATCTAATGTGATGATGCCATCCTCTGCAAAGGCATCTGTGACATGTTTATTATGCACAATCATCCCTAAAATGTAGATAGGTCTTGGTAATGTTTTATCGAGTGCGGCGTTACGCGCGATAACCATCGCATCAACAACACCGTAGCAATAGCCACGTGGATTAATTTTTAATACTTGCATGGTTGTGACTCCTTTCAAGCTTACCTACCTACATTATAACGGACGGGGACGATGAATACAAAGAAACGTTCATCTACATAGGTGGCTGGAAAATACGTGGTTTGGATGGAATTGGATCTGGCGCAGTGAATGATGCATTTGGTCGAGAAGACCTTGCACTTTTTGTAGAACCTGCTCCTTCACTTGCTGTTGCTTTAGAGGCCCCATCTTTCGCAGACGGAAGACCTTGAAACCCTTTATACAATTTTAATAGGGAAGGAATATTTTTTACCATAGGCATCGCTTGCTGTATATAGGGTGTATAGGTTTTGGCTGAATTAAACAAGCTATTTGCTTGTTCTAAAAATGAGCCGATTTTAGAGGCTCCCTGAACTGGTGGCATCGGCATTTGCCCTCCAAAACTACCTATTCCACTAGACATTGGAAGGCCACCCGGAATTCGTGGTTGAACTGGGAAGCCTCCAGGAGGAAAAAAGGACTGCGGTGACATTTGTTGTGGTGGCATTGGCATTTGCATGGGCATTTGCATGGGCATTCTCATGCCGCCGGGATACATGGGAAACTGATAGGGTGGTCGAAATACCATAATGATCTCCTTTCAATACTTGTTTAATCATTGATGACATACCTGATTATAGATATGATATGCAGATGGTTATGCTGGCGTTCGGTAAAGACAAAGAAACATATGATCAGGAATTGGCTTTGTTCGTTTTACCTAGTACGTACCAATAAATAGGAAGATTTCTTAAAACGTCACAGTTTTTACACTTTTTCTGCTTCATGCAAGGGTATAATGGATTATTAATACCTGTGTTTTGAATTTATTATGTAGATATTACGAAAAGGTATTTTTGTTAGAATAATATAGAGGAATCTTGTATAGGGGGTATTTTGTGTCAATTAAAGTGAGGAGTATGGTGTCCTTTGGTATTATTGTATTATTAGTGCTAATCATGGGGTTTTTTCAGCAACAAAATGCCAAATCCCAATTAGAGCATATATACTTAATGAAGGAAAAGACATTGCAATCAGCACTACTAGCAGATGAGATGAAGCTAGCAGTGGTTCAGGTTCAGCAATACTTGACAGATATTAGTGCTACAAGGGCACTAGATAATTTAGATGATGGATTTGAGCAAGCAGAAAAATATAGTAAAATTTTTAATCAAAATTTAGAACAGCTGAAAAGCTTGCATCCTCAAAAACAGGAAAAACTAGATGCAATTAAAATAGCATTTGATCATTATTATAGCTCTGGTCAAGAAATGGCTAAGAGCTATATTCAAGGGGGACCTGAGCAGGGCAATAAGATAATGCTAGAATTTGATACGACATCTATTGAAATCAATGAAAAAGTAGAAATGTTCCAACAAGAAAGCATTACACAAATGCAAAAATCTTTAGCCGATGTTGAAAAGCTTATAGATGATAATAAGCAGTGGTTTTTATGGATATTCGGCATTATTGTCCTTATTTGTATCGTAGTCGGCATTATTCTTGTACGTTCCATTGTTGTTCCTGTTCATAAATTAACATCCGCTGCAGAAATAATTGCTAAAGGTGATTTATGTCAAAAGGATATAGAGGTCAGAACAAATGATGAAATTAGGATTTTAGCAGATTCCTTTAATTTAATGAAAACTAATTTACATTCTTTGATACATAGTATGACTGCCAATGTTGAGCATACTACTTCCGCAGCCGAACAATTAGCTGCAAGTACAGATGTCATTTCTCATTCCTCCAATGATGTTGCAAACTTAGTAGAGGGAATGGCAACAACCGATCATCAAGCAGCTGCCACTGGTCGTGAGAGTTCAATTGCAATGGATGAAACAGCCCAAGGGGTGCAACGTATAGCGGAGGCGACGCAAGTGCTTCATTCAAAAGCTATAGAAACGCAGACTATTGCGAATGATGGCGAAAAAAACATTACATATCGCAGAAAATCAAATAGCAATCATTCAGGAATCCTCTAATAAGACAAATGAGCGTATTAAGCAGTTAAATAGACAATCAGCGGAAATCGTTCAAATTACGAAAGTCATAACAGATATTACTGAACAAACGAATCTTCTAGCATTAAATGCTGCTATTGAGGCAGCGCGTGCTGGTGAACATGGTAAAGGCTTTGCAATTGTAGCAGATGAGGTACGAAAGTTAGCGGAGGAATCGAAAGCATCTGCCAATCAAATTGTTGATTTGATTGCAAATATTCAGCAGGAAATGAAGGAAGTAGATAAAGCTGTAGGTGTAACGGTATTAAATGTGGATGAGGGTGTCACATTTATTCAAAATGCGCAAAAGTCCTTTGATGAAATTCTACATGCCATTCGTGAGATGACAGGGCAAATTGAAGATGTTTCAGCCTCCACTCAGCAAATATCTGCAAGCACTGAAGAAATGGCTGCATCGGTCAATGAAATGTCTAACTCTGCCGTTCAAGCTGCACAGCAATCAGAAATAATTGCCTCAACAATTGAAGAGCAAGCAGCAACGATTGAAGAAATAAATGCCGTTGCAAAATCATTAAGCGAAGAAGCTCTGACAGTGAGGGAAGAAATCAATAAATTTAAAATTTAAATGAGGACTGTAGACTACGATAGTCTGTAATTATTTTTTTATACAAGCGAGAAGGTTCCAAAAATTTTGGAACCTCTTTATTATATTTTTTTTAAAATATCTTCAGTACACACTATTCTTCATCATAACAACGTAGCATTCTGTACCCGACACGAACATGGGTCTGTATTAATGTTGGGTTAGTTGGATCGTTCTCTATTTTTTTTCGAAGTGTTGCCATGAAAACCCTAAGGCTAGGGACATCCGATTGGAGAACATTATGCCAAATCTCCTTTAAAATAAAATTATGTGTTAATACTTTGCCAACATGCTTAGATAAAATGACCAACAGCTTATATTCTATAGGTGTTAAATGCACCTCTTTCCCATTGACAAACACTGTATTTGCTAAATAGTTTATTTGTAAATGGCCGTTCTCAAAGATAGAGGGTTCATTTTCGAGCTGATGCTCATACATCATTCTTCGCAGTGCTACTCGTATGCGTGCTAGTAACTCCTCTACACTAAAAGGCTTAGTGACATAATCATCTGCACCAGCATCCAATGCATTTATTTTATCTTGTTCTTCTCCACGCGCACTGACAACAATAATAGGGGTTTGGGTCCAGCTTCTAATCTTTGTAATAAGCTCTACACCATCCATATCCGGTAGTCCTAAATCCAGAATGATTACATCTGGCTTCATAGTAAGAGCCTTTTGTAATGCACCGTTCCCGTTGTATGCGATGTCGAATTCATAGTGTTGTGTAGCTAATGTCATCTTGAGTAAATTGGCAATGGCTAGGTCATCTTCGACTACAAGAATTCGTTTATTCATGGAACATCATGACTCCTTTTTTTAGTGAAAAATGAAAGACTGTACCCTGAGGTTGATTATTTGATACATGTATTACGCTCCCATGTAATTTTAAAATGGTTTGACAAAGTGCTAAGCCTAATCCTAGACCTCTTCGACTATCGCTGCGCTGTTTTTTTCCGGTTGTAAATGGATCAAAAAGCGTGTCTTTTATAGCATCATCAATACCTGGCCCGTCATCAGAAATAGTAAAATCTACTAAACCAGAAGATTCTTTTACTTGTAACGTAATCACACTACCGGGAGGTGTGTAGGTCAATGCATTATCAATGATATTAATCAGAACCTGAATGATTAATCGTGCATCCATAAAAGCAAATAAGAATTCTGGTTCAATTTGATAGGATATTTTATGAGTATTATTTAGACGAACGACATGACAAAGTGCCTCTTGTATTATTTCTTCTACAAGTTCCAAATGCATCTCCAAAGCTAATTGACCATTTTCTAATCTTGAAACAGCGAGTAAGTTTTCAACCATTTGTACAAGCCATTTTGAATTTTTATAAATATCTTCATATAATTTGTTTTTTTCATTATCTGGAATATTACTTGCATTCGTCAATAAAATATCTGCATTTCCAGAGATAGCTGTTAGCGGTGTTCTTAAATCATGTGAGATAGCACGCAAAAGGTTAGCACGCATTTGTTCCATTTCAGCCTCTCTGACTACTTCTTCATTGAGCTTCTGTAAATACCATTTATCAAGCGCAAACGAAAAATCATTGATAATAGCATGCAAAATATTACGCTCAAATGCAGGTAATGGTAATTGCTTTGACAATGCAATTCCAATAACACCCTTTACATACCCATTTGACATAACGGGTAAATAATAGGCACTTACTTCTGGAAATATATCAGTGGAAATACCTGCTACATGCTTATTATTAATAACCCAACTCACCACTCCATGCTCATTAGGATTTCCAAAAAGGGAGGCTGCTTTTTTATTTTCACTATTTGACATGCTCTCCGTATGAAAAAACATTGATTTAACAATGGCGTTATTTTCTATTTCAAAGAATTGTACGGGCTTTTCTACTAGCTTAACAATTTGTACCATACCCTCCGTAATAATATCATCTATCGTTTTAGCATGTTGGAGCCTCCTATTTACATCTAGAAGCACCTCCATTCTATAGGATTTACGCATAGCTATCATCGTTTGCTTTTTTTATTTTTTTTGTTAAGCTACTTGTGATGAACCCTGAAAGGAACATGATTATAAAGGTCATTGGATAATCTCGATGATAGGCATCAAATGAGAATCGTGGTTCAGTAAATAAATAATTAAAGAGTAATACAGCTGTGATAGAGCTAATAATGCTCATTATCCAACCCGATGACCAGATAGCAAGTATTAAAACACCTAGAATATAAATCGTAATGACATTTGATTCACTAATACCAAGTGAATATAAATACAAGCCGATAAAGGATATAAAGGCAAATATGAAAATCATTTTCAGCAAGTCAAGCCAGTCAAATGACCACTGTGTATTTATTTTTGGCAGATAGAATTGTTCATTTTCCTGATCTGGTACTATATGAATAGCTAAATTTGGTACAAATTCAGTCAGTTGATCGCTAATTTTTGAGCTTGGTTGCCACCATCTTTTTCTCATGCTTGTTCTACCGATGACCAATTTTGTTACACCGCTAATTTGAGCATAATTAGCAAGAGCTGCTGCTATATCATCCTCTTGAACAATGACCACATGACCACCAAGCTGTTCTACAAGCTTTATATGTTGCTGTAATCGCTCTGAGTTTGCGGTTGTCCTATCGCTTTCCTGAACCTTTTGTACATACAGGGCAGTGAATTTGCCATGCAATGCTTGCGAAAGTCTTGCGGCATTTCGAATAACCTTAGCATTTGTAGGGGAGCTACTAATACCAACAAGGATATGCTCATCAATCTGTACAGAATGTTTCATCGATTCGTTGCTGTTAATTTGTTTATAGGTAATCGTATCAGCAGCTCTACGTAGTGCAATTTCTCGAAGAGCAATTAAATTTTGCTTAGAAAAGAAAGATTGTAGAGCTTTCTCAGCTTGTTGCTTGCTATAAATTTTGCCATCCTGTAGACGCTGAATTAACTCATCGGGTTCAATATCCACAATTTTTATTTGTGCGGCCTGATCAATTAAGTAATCTGGTACACGTTCTCGTACCTTGATTCCAGTTATTTCTTCTACCAAATCATGAAGACTTTCAATATGTTGAATATTTATAGTTGTATAGACATGAATTCCCTTTGCAAGTAATTCCTCTATATCTCCAAAGCGCTTCTTGTGTCGCATTATTGGTACATTACTATGTGCTAATTCATCAATAAGAACAATTTCTGGTTTACGACTTAATACTGCATCAATATCTAATTCCTGAAAGTCTTTCTTTTTATACCTTATTTTTTTTGTAGGAATTTGCTCAAGCCCTTCGAGTAAGGCTAATGTTTCTGGACGAGGATGAGGCTCTACATAGCCAACCACCACATCTTTACCAAGTGTTTGGGCCTGTTGTGCTGCATCTAGCATTGCATAGGTTTTCCCTACGCCAGCAGCATAGCCAAGAAAAATTTTGAGCTTTCCACTAACGTGTTCCTCCTGTTTAAGCCTCGCTAAAAATGTCTCTGGAGCTGGTCGTTCTTGTTCCATCATCCTTCACCTCATTTGTATTATAGCTCTATCTTCCATTAAGAAAGTATTAAGATTTACGCCCTTTATAGTTTCTTAATAGAAAAAACGATTTTCTAACACTACATTAATCTGAAAGTAAGTATGATGAGAGCATCCTAATAAGGGGAGGGGGTTTTGGTTGTTGGACTTATTTATGATTGGTTTAGTAATAATCAGCTTTGTAGGTCTTTCTGGGTTAACCGCTTGGTGCTTTAAGCTAGTGGAAGAAAAGTAAGGAGAGTGAATTGGATGTGGATTTTTATGGGAATTGTACTTGTATTCCTTTTTTTGTTATCTAGGGCATGCATTACTATATCCTGAAAATTATTAATAGGCTTTTAGGAGGTAGCATTATGTGGCAAATAGCATTATTTTAATTATGTATGTACCACTCGTTATCGTTACAGGTCATTATTTATTTCGGGTGGCAATGCAACAAGTAACATGGATTGATCCAATCATGGATAGATTGGATGGGTTTATTTATAAACTTTGTGGTATTAAAAGAGTAGATATGACAGGAAAACAATATGTGCTCTCTTTAATCCTATCAAATGCCTGTATGGTGTTTATTGGCTATATTCTATTACGAATTCAAGCAATCTTGTTTTTAAATCCAAATAAGATTGACAATATGGAAGCATCACTATCTTTTAATACTATTATTTCATTTATGACGAATACAAATCTTCAGCATTATAGTGGTGAATCAGGGCTTAGTTATTTATCACAAATGCTTGTCATTATTTTTATGATGTTTACCTCTGCAGCTACTGGTTATGCAGCATGTATGGCATTCTGTCGTCGTATTGTGGCGAAAACGGATACAATTGGTAACTTCTTTGTAGATTTTGTTCGTATCATTACAAGGATATTAATACCACTTTCTATAGTAGTTTCCGTTATTTTGGTATCACAGGGTACACCACAAACCTTCAAAGCCAATCAAACTGTACAAACAATAGAAGGGAAATTACAAGATATTGCACTAGGACCTGTAGCTTCACTTGAGTCTATTAAGCATATAGGAACAAACGGTGGTGGTTTTTATGGAGCAAATTCTACTACTCCATTTGAAAATCCAACGGTCATTTCAAATATGATTGAAATGCTGTCAATGATGCTACTGCCTGGAGCCTGTGTAGTAGCATTTAGCTTAATGATAGCTTCTAGAAAAGAGAAGCCCATAGTTGGCAAGCAGGGATTAGCTATTTTTGTAGCAATGGCTATGCTGTTCCTTGCTGGATTAGTGATTGTCTATATATCGGAGCGAGCAGGTAATCCTATTATAAATGAACTGGGAATTACCCAGCAACTTGGTAGTATGGAGGGGAAGGAGATGCGCTTTGGTGTGGCGCAGTCTGCGTTATTTACGACAGTGACCACAGCTTTTACAACTGGATCTGTCAATAATATGCATGATACGTTAACTCCACTAGGTGGGCTTGTACCGATGTTTAATATGATGCTAAATGTTGTCTTTGGTGGTAAGGGTGTTGGTCTTATGAACATGATGATGTATGTGTTGCTAACAATCTTCATTGCTTGTTTGATGATTGGTCGAACGCCTCAATTTTTAGGCAAGAAAATTGAAGAGAAGGAGATGAAGCTTATTGCTCTTTGTATTCTAATACATCCTGCCATTATCCTGCTATTTTCAGCTCTTGCTGTTGCTTTACCACAGGGCGTAGCAGGGATAACGAATCCAGGTGCACATGGATTATCACAGGTACTCTATGAATTTGCTTCCGCTTCAGCAAACAATGGCTCGGGCTTTGAAGGACTTTCCGACAACTCTGTATTTTGGAATGTTACAACAGGTCTGGCTATGTTCTTTGGTCGTTATGTAACGATCATTATTCAACTAGCAATTGCATCCTTACTGGCTAAAAAAAATGTGGCATCATGATTCTATAGGAACGTTGAAAACGGACAATACCATGTTTACAATTCTACTTGTTGTAATCGTATTAATGATTGGTGCTCTGACATTTTTGCCTGCGATTGCCCTCGGACCAATCACTGAGCACCTACAACTTTATGCTTAATGAGGAGAGACATGTATGGAAACTGAAAGAAAAAGCTTTATCACTGGAAATATGCTAAAAAGCGCTTTGATAGATGCGTTAAAAAAAATTTCATCCGATATATATGCTGAAAAATCCTGTAATGTTTGTAGTAGAGGTGGGATTTTTGTTTGTTCTGCTTTTAGCTCTATTTCCATCTATTTTTGGCGGTGAAATAGCAGAACATGAAAGATTGTATAATGCAATTGTGGCAACCATTCTTTTTATTACTATTTTATTTGCGAATTTTGCAGAGTCGATTGCAGAGGGAAGAGGAAAAGCACAGGTTGAAACCTTAAAAAAAGACAAAAACCGTTACACAGGCCCGTGTTTTGCTAAATGATGGTTCTGAAATAATGAAACAGGCACATGAATTAAAAAAAGGGCGATATTGTGTTAGTTCAAGCAGGAGAGGTTATACCAAACGATGGAGAGGTCATCGATGGAATAGCTACTGTAGATGAATCGGCGATAACAGGTGAATCTGCACCAGTAGTCAAAGAGCGTGGGGGTGATTTTTCTTCAGTGACAGGTGGTACGACTGTTACAAGCGATTGGCTAATGATTGAAATTACTTCAATGCCTGGTGAATCATTTTTAGATAAAATGATAACGCTTATTGAAGGTGCTAGTCGCAAAAAAAACGCCGAATGAGGTGGCTCTCAATACGCTTTTAGTAAGCTTAACGATTATTTTTTTTACTAGTGGTTGTCTCACTTTATCCTATGACAACTTATCTAAACGTGCCTATTTCGATCGCAACATTAATTGCTCTGACAGTTTGCTTAATTCCCACAACAATTGGTGGATTATTATCAGCTATCGGTATTGCGGGAATGGATAGGGTGACACAGTTCAATGTTATTGCCATGTCTGGAAGGGCTGTAGAGGCATGTGGGGATGTGGATACATTAATTTTAGATAAAACAGGCACAATCACTTACGGGAATCGCATGGCTTCTGAATTTCTACCTGTAAAAGGTGTGAAAAATAAAGATTTAGTGCAAGCATCTTATTTTAGTTCATTAACAGATGACACACCTGAAGGGAAATCTATTCTATCACTAGCATGCGAATTAGGTATGAATACTGATAATGAAGAACAAATCATAAAAAATAGTAAACATATCCCATTTACAGCACAGACAAGAATGAGTGGGTTAGATATGCAGGATGGGACAAAAATTCGAAAAGGTGCTTATGATACGATTAAACAAGAGTGTATCAATGCAGGGCATAACGTTCCAGTGAATTTAGATCAGCTTATTCATCGAGTATCCTCTGTTGGTGGGACACCACTAGTAGTAGCAGTAAACCAGAAAATTATAGGTGTTATTTATTTAAAGGATGTGGTGAAGGCTGGATTAAAGGAACGCTTTGAACAGCTACGAGCAATGGGAATTAAAACAATTATGTGTACAGGAGATAACCCCCTGACCGCAGCAGCTATTGCAAGGGAAGCGGGTGTGGATAGCTTTATTGCAGAAAGTAAACCTGAGGACAAGATTCAAGTCATAAAAGATGAACAGGCACAAGGAAAAGTAGTAGCGATGACTGGTGATGGGACGAATGATGCACCAGCATTGGCACAAGCAAATGTAGGACTCGCTATGAATTCAGGAACGAATGCAGCAAAAGAAGCTGCTAACATGGTGGATTTAGATTCAAATCCTACTAAAATTATTGAAGTAGTTGAAATTGGGAAGCAGTTACTCATGACTCGTGGTGCCCTCACAACATTTAGTATTGCGAATGATATGGCAAAATATTTCGCCATCATTCCAGCAATGCTAATGGTTGCTGTTCCAGAGATGAATGTATTAAACGTAATGCAATTGAATTCGCCCTCAAGTGCTATTATTTCTGCATTACTATTCAATGCGATTATTATACCTCTGCTCATTCCTGTCGCCATGAAAGGGGTCAAATACAAGCCTATGAGTGCTTCGAAGTTACTAAATAAAAACTTATTTGTATATGGAGTAGGAGGTGTCGTAGCTCCTTTTATCGGCATAAAGTTGATCGATGTTATGATAGCACCCCTGTTTCAGATATTTGGACTATAGGAGGAAGAGAGATGCGTAAATTTTTTTGAGTATACAAAGCAAGCAATACTGATTACATTCACAATGTTTCTTCTTTGTGGCTTTATTTATCCATTAGCAGTAACTGCATTAGCACAAGGAGTGTTTCCACACAAGGCAAACGGTAGCTTAATAGAAGTTGATGGGCAAGCTAGAGGTTCAGAATTAATCGGTCAGGCATTTTTGAAGCCCGCCTATTTCTGGGGACGAGTGTCATCTGTAAATTATAATGTGTACACAATGAAGGATACAATTCCTGATGAAAATGATCAGTTGAACTATAGTGGTGTTAGCTCAGGTTCCTTTAATTATGCACCAACGAATCCTGCATTAAAGAAACGAATAGAAGCAGATATAGAGAAATTTTTGCTAGCCAATCCTGCTGTTGAACGACAGGATATTCCTGCAGATTTAATGACGGCCTCTGGTTCAGGGCTAGATCCCCATATCAGTGTAAAGGCTGCAGAAATACAAATCCAACGTATTGTTCAAGCAAGTGGACTTTCAGAACGGGAGATTAGAAAAATTATGGATACTTATACAGAAAAACAAACACTGGGGATTTTTGGGGAAAATAAGATCAATGTTCTTATGGCTAATCTAGCAATCATGAAGAGAGTAGAGGAAAGAAATGGGTAAAGCATTAGAAACAGGTAGAGAAGCGCTTGGGTCTTCTCTACCTGATATATAGTTAAGCTTATGAATTTACTAGAATTTTAATAAGGTTTTTCTCTTCTATTAAAGCTTCGATAATGAAATATGTTGTGTTACGAGCTTCTCAGGGAAGTAACCTTGTGTCAATAATTCCCTAACTGCCGGGAAAATATCACGGTATGCAAAAATTCCTTTTACAGTACACTCTGAAAAAAACAATATTGTTTGGTAGAATTGAAGCTGCTGTCTCCCAAATCGAAATAATTGTTCCAATAGGATGAATATTGGATCAGCTGTAATGTTTTCTATACGGATGTCTTTTGCTTTTTACCATCTTGCTGCTTTCATGATAAAATCATCTTCCTCTAGTGTCTTACTTCCTCATCATAACATGTGGTAATTATTCAAATGATAAGTTTGCAATAAATTGACATAAAAAAATACGAATACTTTGCTTTTTTTCAATTACAAAGTAGCACTTTTTTTGATTGCATCTTAAGAGTATTTACAGTACCTTTGATAAGGGTTTTGTTGTAAGGATAATAAAACTAAATAATGTTCATGCTGAAGTTATTAGGCGGTTAATATACCTAGAAGTTGAATCATGATACAATGGAAAAGATGTTAGGAGGAACGAAGGATGTCAAAATATACTGATTATAATTTTCAGCCATTTTTGCAGGACGCAATAGCAAAACTAGCTTTACAGAACCGACGCCAATTCAAAAGGAAATAATTCCGCTACTATTAAAAGGGAAAAGTGCTATTGGACAGGCACATACAGGAACAGGAAAAACACATAGCTTTTTAATTCCGATTGTGCAACGTATTAATCCGGATAAACAAGAAGTACAAGCTGTGATTACTTCACCTACGCGTGAGCTTGCACAGCAAATCTTTGATGCGTTAAACCAATTAATAGAAGGAACAGCAATTCAAGCAAAACTATTTATTGGGGGTACGGACAAACAACGCTCTATTGATAAATTAAAAACGCAGCCACAAATTGTTGTTGGGACGCCTGGACGTATTCGTGACCTCGTTTCTGCGCAAGCGTTATTTGTGCATACGGCACCAATTTTAGTTGTCGATGAGGCTGATTTAGCCTTCGATATGGGCTTTATCGAGGAGATTGATGGCTTTGCTTCTCAAATGCCAGAAAATCTTGAAATGTTTGTATTCTCAGCAACTATTCCAGAAAAACTTCAGCCTTTCTTAAAGAAATATATGGAGACACCTGTCCACATCCATATGAACGATAAGCGACCAGTGGCAGAGGGCATTGATTTTGTGCTTGTACCAGTTCGCTCGAAATCACGGAATAAGCGTTTATTAGATGTGATAGAAGGAATTAATCCATTTTTAGCTGTGATTTTTACAAATACGCGTAAAACAGCAGAGCAAGTTGCAGGTTATTTAAATGAAAATGGTATTCGCTGTGGTCAAATACATGGTGATTTAAGTCCCCGTGATCGTAAGAAGATGATGAAACAAATTCGTGATTTGGATTATCAATATATTGTTGCTACTGATTTGGCAGCTCGTGGTATTGACATTCAAGAATTTCACATGTCATTAACTATGAAATTCCAGAAGACCTAGAATTCTTTATTCATCGTGTAGGACGTACTGCACGTGCAGGAAATAAAGGAACAGCCATCACCTTGTTTGAGCCTTCAGATGAGGATGCATTAATTCGTGTAGAGAAGATGGGCATCCCATTTGTACAAAAAGACGTAAAAGATGGAGAATGGTCTGAATTAAAGGATCGCCATGCTCGAAAAAAATCGAGTAAAGCATGAAAATGAAATCGATGCAAAGGCAAAATCATTAGTTCGTAAGCCGAAAAAAAGTAAAACCAGGCTACAAGCGTAATATGAAATGGGAAATGGAAAAAAATAAAAAAAACGTGAACGTCGCTTAAAAGCTCGTGGAAAAAAAATAAGGAGGCATTCTCATGCTACTTGGATCACATGTTTCGATGAGTGGGAAGGAAATGCTACTAGGATCAAGTAAAGAGGCCCTTTCATATGGGGCAAATACCTTTATGATCTATACGGGAGCACCTCAGAACACGCGTCGTAAAGCTATTGCGGACCTTAATATTATGAATGGTCTATTACACATGAAGGAGCATGGCATAACAAACATCGTTGTCCATGCACCTTATATCATTAATATTGCAAATACAGAAAAACCTGAAACATTTCAACTTGGCGTAGATTTCTTACAATCTGAAATTGAACGTACAGCTGCATTGGAAGCCAACCAAATTGTTTTACATCCAGGTGCCCATGTTGGTGCTGGTGCTGACGCAGGTATAGCCAAAATTATTGAAGGCTTAAATGAAGTGCTATCACAGGATTATCCTGTCCAAATTGCATTAGAAACGATGGCGGGTAAAGGAACAGAATGTGGTCGTTCTTTTGAAGAGCTTGCCAAAATTATCGATGGTGTGACGAATAATGAACGCCTTTCTATCTGTTTTGATACATGTCATACACATGATGCTGGCTACAATATTGTAGAGGGCTTTGATGGTGTATTGAATGAATTTGATAAAATTATCGGTGTGGATCGGATTAAAGTTCTTCATATCAATGACTCTAAAAATGTTCGAGGTGCAGGAAAAGACCGCCACGAAAATATTGGCTTTGGTCATATTGGCTTTGAGGCATTAAACTATGTAGTGCACCACCCGCAATTAAAGGAGATTCCTAAAATCCTAGAAACTCCATATGTTGCGTTAAATAGTGATGCTAAATCCAAATCGGCACCTTATAAGTATGAACTAGAGATGTTACGAAGTGGTGAATTTAAACCTGAGTTAATCACTGCGCTAAAAGAAGGATAACAACACAAAATGCCCGAAATCAGTGAAATGAACACTGTTTTTCGGGCATTTTCAATTATTTCGTAAAAAGTGCGATAAGCTGACGAGAACGCTTTCTACCTAAAACAGCCTCAACCTCAACAAGTATATCTTTAGGTATGCCTAAAAAAAGCCAAGAAAATGAGAATTGCTCCAAATGGGGCCGAAGTTTTTTTTACTTCAGACGTTGTAATGTCAAATCCTTCAGCACGAGCAATGGCAACAATTTCCTTATCACTACTTTGTGCTAATTGCTGTAAAAATTGAATACTCAAAGCGAATCCTCCTTTAAAATATAATTTTATGAAAATCTTTATCTTCATTCAGCAGAAGATGATGATATGAGCACAAGACAAATTGGACAATCGTTCACAGAGTACAGGAAGCCGCTTGTTTGAACTATAACAACATTTCCACCAGATCATAAAACATAGGAATCTTTTTTTTTCTTTACAAAAACCGGGCTTTCATTTATACTTACAACTTGTAAATCGTAATGATTTTGAATTAGAAAGAAGCGATCATGAATGAAAAAAATCATTAATTAGTATTGAAAATGTGTCATTTCAATATGACTATACACAAGTCCTAAAAAAATATCTCTTTTCGTGTAGAAGAGGGTGATTTTTTTAGCACTACTCGGTCCAAATGGCTCTGGGAAATCTACATTATTAAAAATTATTTTAGGACTATTAAGACCTATGTCTGGAGAAATAAAGTTATTTGGTGAACGAAGCACTACTTTTAAGCACCGTGAATGGATAGGGTATGTTTCACAAAAATCTAATGCCTTTAACTCAGGTTTTCCGGCAACCGTCCAAGAGGTAGTAAAAAGTGGATTAACGAAACAATTAGGGCTATTTAAAAGACCAGGACGCGATGCAAAAGAAAAAGTTTTGAATGCCTTAAAAGCTGTTGGAATGGATGCTTTTATGCATCGTAATATTGGCGATTTATCCGGTGGGCAGCAGCAGCGGGTCTTTATTGCACGGGCCTTAGTGAGTGAACCAAGGCTACTAATATTAGATGAACCAACTGTCGGCATTGATCATGAGAATGTGCAATCATTTTATGATATGCTGGCGAAATTAAATCGGGAACAGGGAATTACAATGATTCTTGTCACACATGATGTTGATACGGTGTCAAACCGCATCAGCATGTGGCATGTTTAAATCAAACGATTCACTTCCATGGTTATAAAAATGAGTTTGATAGCATTTCTCAGGATGCACTTGATGCTTGGTATGGTCATTCTGTCAGAAAGATTCATTAAGAAGGGGAAGGCACTATGATTGAAGCGATTTTACATTATGAATTTTTACAAAATGCCTTTTTCTCTGGGCTACTAATAGGTATATTGGCGCCGTTACTTGGTGTCTTTATTGTTGTACGTCGATTGTCTCTAATTGCAGATGCCTTATCACATGTGACACTCGCTGGTATAGCAGGAAGCCTATACATTAGTCAATCAGTGACAGCGCTAGCGATGCTTAATCCAATTTATTTAGGGATACTGGCCTCTGTGAGTGGCTCCATATTAATAGAACGACTAAGACGGCTATATAAGCACTACGAAGAGCTTGCGATTCCTATTATCATGTCTGGTGGTATTGGTATTAGTGCTATCTTTATTTCACTTGCAAGTGGCTTTAGTACAGATTTAATGAGCTATTTATTTGGCTCTGTATCGGCTGTGTCACGTCAGGATCTATGGGTAGTTGTGGGCATTGCTGCGGTTGTTATCATTTTTTTTATTTTTATTTTTTAAAGAGCTTTTTGTCCTATCTTTTGATGAGGAATATGCGAAAGCGAGCGGTTTACCTGCACGTTGGATTCATCTGCTGTTTATGATTGTGACAGCACTTGTGATTGCCGCAAGTATGCGCATCGTTGGAATATTACTTGTGTCATCGCTTATGACACTTCCTGTGGCTGCTGCCATGCGACTGGCTAAGGGCTTTAAACAAACAATTATTTATGCCATAGTATTTGGGGAAGCAGCTGTACTAATAGGCTAGTAAGTGCTTTTTATTTGGATTTAGCGCCAGGAGGTACGATTGTGGTCACTTCCATTCTTATTTTGTTACTTGTTATACTAGGGAAGAAAATAGCATTTAAAGTGGCTGCAAAACAAGGAGGTAGCGTCTTGAATAGTACAAGAGCGTGGGAAATTTTAAAAGAGAACGGCTATAAAAAAACGGATAAGCGGGAGTTAATATTAGATATGTTTGCAGCAACTGATAAATATCTAACGGCTCGTGATTTACTGGATGTTTTAAAAAAAAGATTTTCCAGGTATGAGTTTCGATACCATTTATCGCAACCTTGCTACATTTGTGAAACTTGGCATACTGGAGGAAACAGAATTATCTGGAGAGCGTAATTTCCGTATGCATTGTGAGTCAGAGCATCATCACCATCATTTTATCTGTATGGATTGTGGAAATGTCAAAGAGTTAAATTTATGTCCTATGGAAATGCTTGGAGAAAAGCTGCCAGACTATGAAATAGAAAATCATAAATTCGAGATTTATGGTAAATGTCCAGATTGTAAACATGAAACAGTTTAAGATATAGAAAAGAGGATATTGCGAATGTACATCAATACTTCGCAATATCCTTTTTTATTTGGTAATTAAGCTACTCTACGGATAGCATCAATTTTATTACAATCTATAGTTAACGTTCCTGTAGTACCTGGCTCTAGGAAAACAGCACAGCAATTTTGAGGATCGAAGGAAATGAAAGTCACGCCTAAGAAGCTTAGACCTCCAGTTAAAAAGATGTCTAGTGTAACTGGAGCTTCTAATCTTCTTAATTGTTGGCAGATACAGCCTCTACAGTTAGCACTCATTCTAGGTGTGCATTTTTCTTCTTTACAGGGACAAGCTTTTTCTTCTTCACAACGACAACGTTTTGCTGCTGCCTCGTTACAACATTTTTTTAAAACATTTATTGTGGTCAAAGTTCATATAAGTTCCATATCTTCTATCTTCCATTATAAAAACCTCCCTTCATCTATTATTGTAAAGGTAGTGCTTTACATTAATAATCTATGAAATCAAAATGAAAGAAGATTGGCAATATGTCCGATAGGCTATATAAAATACTTTAAATTTCTTAACGTTAGTTAGCATTATGAGATATCCCCAATGTAAATCACTAGATAATAAGAAATTTAAAGGCATCCAATTATTACTAAACATTTTTAGAAAGTGTCGCAATTAGTTGAAGATTGAAGTGGCAGGGAGTAAAGCTTGATTTCTGGGGAGACAAAAAGACGAAAGAATAAGCAATCTATTCCTTCGTCTTTTTACATTAGGTTGGAGATGAGAGAAAATACTTCTCAGAAAGTAGATTTATTGATGCTTTTGTTGGAAGGCTACCATGAAGTCACGTAATGCTTCACAAGCCTCTAATGGTACAGCGTTGTAAGTTGAAGCACGACAACCACCTACAGAGCGGTGTCCGTTTAGTCCGGTAAATCCTGCTGCCTTTGCTTCAGCTAGGAATTGTTTTTCAAGTTCTTCATCAGCGACACGGAAAGTAATGTTCATTAAAGAACGGCTTTCTGGTGTAGCATGTCCTTTATAGAAGCCATTGCTATTGTCAATCGCATCATAAATAACTTTTGCCTTTATTTCATTGTGCTTGGCAATTTCCGCAACGCCACCCTTGGATTCTACCCATTTTAATACCTCACCTAACATAAAAATACCAAAAGTTGGTGGTGTATTATATAAAGAATTACTATCAGCATGAGTTGTATATTTCAACATCGTTGGAATATTTTTATTTTCTTTTTCTAGTAAATCCTTACGAATGATGACAACCGTTACTCCAGATGGGCCAAGATTTTTTTTGAGCTCCTGCATAAATAAGTCCAAATTTGCTGATATCGATTGGTTTTGAAAGAATATCACTAGACATATCTGCCACTAATGGGACATTGCCTGTTTCCGGGTATTCCTTCCACTGAGTACCATAAATTGTATTGTTTGAAGTAATATGCACATAGGCATCCTCTTCGTTGAAGTGAATATCTGCTAACGCTGGGATACTACGATATTGATTTTCTTTAGTACTTGCTGCTTCTACAGGTGTACCAAATAATTTGGCTTCCTTGAAGCTTTTTCAGCCCATGAGCCTGACAAAACATAGCTTGCCGTTTGATCTGCTTGAAGGAAGTTCATGGGTACCATTGTGAACTGCAGGCTGGCACCTCCTTGAAGAAACAGAACTTCATAGTTTTCTGGGATAGCATAAAGCTTTTTTAATAAAGCAATTGCTTCATTATGTACTTCATCAAAAATAGCACTGCGGTGACTCATCTCCATAATGGACATACCTGAATCACGGAAGTTTACTAATTGCTGTTGAGCTCTTTCTAGTACTTCTAGCGGTAGTGCAGATGGACCTGCGTTAAAATTGTATGCGCGTTGTGTCAAAGTGGTACACTCCTTATTGTTTATAAAGTGAGTTTTTGTTCATTCAACAGGAGTCGATTCTCTCCTAGTGAATAGTAGATAATTCCATCAGGCTTTTACAGTTTGTTCATGCATGTATTCTAAAGCAACTGGTAATGAACTAACCGTAAAAGCAGGATAAAAGAACTTTACTGGATTATAACTCAATTTTCAATAGAAAAAAATAAAATTCTCAATATTTAAGCAAAATAGTGTCACTCTCGCTACAAAATGTACACAATTAAGTAAATTAAAAATGACTATTAAGTGATAAACACGAACAAATGCATGGATGAATAGGCGCTTATTGAAAATATATTCGTAATTTATTAATCATTACAATCATTTTAATGTTGAACGTTCGTGTTCGTGTTTGTGTGATGGGAAGGTGTAAGTACCTAAACTCCTGTCTTCCCTTTTAGTTTCAGGGGCTAAATAAGACCACTTATAGTCATTTTAGTACCACTTGTATAGCAAAGAGAAAATGCAATAAATTGCAATGCTATAGTATAAACAGAGAAGGGAATGTGGCAAAAAATGAATGGGGATAAAAATAATCTGCTATTCATATATTTTCAGAGGTGTATGGAGAAAAGCATACTTAACTTTTAATAGAAAAAGCTTTCATGCATGCTATGAAAATACAAAATTTTAGGAGGTTGTAGGATGAATAAAAAAGCATGGCTAATTGTTAGTTGTTGTTTAGCAATTTTAATATCTAGTTATTCCATTGTTCAGTATTTTTTTCATGGATGCACATCAAGCAGGGTTTGTAAAACTGAAGCTAATGTTAAATTCCACATTAAGTTCACTATGGTACATAATGCTTTATATACATATTATATTTAGTGTTTTAGCATTAGTTATCGGTCCCTTTACGCTATACTCAAAATTTAGAGAAAAGAATAGTAAGCTTCATCGCACATTGGGAAGAATTTATATGATAGGTATTTTATTTGGGGGTACTTCGGGTCTTTATTTGGCATTTCATGCAACTGGAGGAGTAATGTCTCAGTTGGGTTTTGGCCTATTATCTATTTGTTGGCTAATTACAGCTTCGCAGGCACTGGCTAACATTAAACATAAAAAAATCGATACTCATGAAAAGTGGATGATTAGAAATTATGCCTTGACCTTTGCAGCCGTCACATTAAGAATCTGGCTAGCTATATTTACGGGATTATTCGGGATTCATCATTTTGAAATAAGTTATACAGTTATCGCTTGGCTCTGTTGGGTGCCTAATTTAATCATAGCGGAGTGGCTTATTAAACGGAAACATAAAAAGAGGGACTCTAAGTTACTATTTGGAACATAAAATTTTGTAGTGGCGAACATCTTATTTTAGCTATCAAAAACATGTTGCCTTATTCAGCTCCAAAAAAACAAGGCTGAATGCAGATAAACAACACAACTTTCGGTATAATGAATGTTGACTATGATTCAAAGGGGTGTTCGAATGTTTACAGTAGAAGAAGCATGTTTAGTGGTTGTCGATGTACAAGGGAAGTTAGCAACAATCGTGGATGAAAGCGAAGTCACAATTCAAAATGTATCTAAACTGGCTCAAGCTATGCAAGTACTGGGAGTACCTGTATTATGGCTAGAGCAGAATCCAAGCCGTTTAGGTGGTACCGCATTAGAAATTGCCCAACATATTCAGGGGCAGCCGATAGCCAAAATGGCATTTAGTGCATGTCAAGAGGAAGAATTTATGACGGCCTTAAAAACTACTGGTCGTTCACAATTTATTGTGACAGGAATCGAAACGCATATTTGTGTCTATCAAACAGCCCGACAGTTGAAAGAGCAAGGCTTTGAGGTGGAGGTTGTTGCAGATGCGGTATCCTCTCGTACAAAGGAAAATAAAGAGCTGGGGCTAGAGAAAATGAAGGCACTAGGCATTTTACCAACGAGTACAGAGATGATTTTATACGAGCTTCTGCAAAGAGCCGATCATGAGCATTTTAAAACAATATTACAGCTCGTCAAGTAAACGATTAAATACGGATTTTCAATGGATGTTTGAAGGGTCTAAAGGACTTAATCAAACATCTTTTTTGGTTTTCAAATAACATAATAGCAAAGCCGCACCTTCATGCGACTTTGCTTTTTTATGCAGGCATTTCAGTAGGTGTTGGTTTAGCATAGCCTTCTTTATATGTGTCATCTATTGCTTGACGAATTTCCTTTAGACTCATGCCATCCTTATGCATTTTGGCAGATTGTACAGCAATTTCGAGACATACCAAGCAGCGAGTACCGTGATCATCCCAAACGATAGCTCCATCCTTACGTTTCTCCTGGATAAAGCAGTTTAAATTACTTTTATGCCCTGCAGATTCACCACATCCACAATAGCATGGTATCCACTCTAAAACCTCTGTGGCTTGTCCAGCAACTTGATACACTAAGCGAATATTTTCAGATTGACTGTCTAAAAAGGAAGGGAGAACGTCAGCAGACGCTGTTTCTTCCTGAATATCTCCAGTGTCATGAGCATGTCCTTCATGTGAAGCTTCATTTTGCCCAGAGTCCTGATTTGATTCAACAGCCTTTTTTTTCATCACCGCAAGCACTTAACACTAATAACGACATAGCAAAAAGAAAAATGAGTTTTTTCAATAGAACGCCTCCTAGATGTTTACACTACTGCCATTATAGCATCGCTAGCCGAAACATTTATAGGAAGAGTAGGGAGATTTAATGAAATATATCTAAGCCACGTGTTTTGTTCATGAAAAGTTCCATTTTCTCACTCAATAATTTTTTTTAAGAAAAAGCCAAATAAAATAAAGACTAACCAGAAGCAAGTTAAAAAGGCTAAATCTACCCAGACCTTTGTCCAAATTATACCTCCAACTGCCTCTCGCATCATTTCTATTGCATAGGTAAAGGGAAGAAATGGGTTAATTAATTGGAAAAAAACCCGGTAATAGTTCAACTGGATATGTGCCTCCAGAGCCAGCAATTTGCAATACCAGCATGACAATGGCTAATGCTTTTCCTACATTTCCGAACACCGATACGAGTGTATAGACAACTGTCACAAACACTAAGCTAATAAAAAGACCAAAAGGTATAAAGTAATATGGAGAACTAATGGATCCATCTAGAATAACAATATCGCCAATTGTTATAATCAATGTTTGGATAAAAGAAAACGTAGCAAATGTTAATAGTCGACCAAAATAGATGGCACGAATACTGTATTGTGTATGATTATGAATATCCACGGATAATAGTGAAATTAACAATAAACAGCCGACCCATATAGACAATACTGTGTAAAAAGGAGTCATAGCAGTTCCATAATTTGAGATTGGAAATATTCTATGTTCCTCAAGTTTAATAGGCTCTTCAAAGAATTCCCGTTCAGCATTAACATCATTTTTTTAGCAATTGAACAATTTCGGATATGTCTGCCTCATCTTCTAATGTACGTAGCTTCTTAGCGAGATCTCTAATTTTGGTACTAAGTGTAGGAAAATTGGATTGTACTTTAGAAATGGTATTATTGGCTGTTTCTAATGTTTTTCTAGCACTTTTTAAGCGATTCGCAGCTTCTGGTATGGAATTTTTTTACATTTGTTAACATGGTAGCTGCATTTGTTAACGTATTTTTTTGCAGATGATAAGGTTGTATGAATTTGTGGTTCAAGATTCTCATTATAATGTGTAACAAATTGTTGTAGATTGTTAGCAGCAGTTTGTGCAATTGATTGAAGATTAGCGAGATCCTTTTTTTATGGTTTCTTCATTTAAGACATTGAGCTTTTGTACGTTTGTATGGACATCTAAGAGTAAGGTATTGAGCTGTTGTAATGATGTTAATGTGTTTAATGAATAGTCAGTTAAACTCGGCTTTGTTTGTAAATTTCCTCTGATAGCCTCAAGTTTTGTGATGAGCTCCTTATTGACGTCTTCATTCTGCTGTATATCCGTAATTATAGTTTCAAGTGAGCTTTCAAGTTGCTTGCGTGAAGATGCATCAGCCTGTGTTAAATTTTGGAGTGCTTCGAGTGTCTGGATGCTATTATTGACCTTTTTTTCGTGAATCCTCTAGTTGCTTTTGTATCGTTGCCTTTGTTTGTGCAATCTTCGATGTATCCACAGCAGCATTTTGTAGCTTCTCTAATAGCTCTGAAAAATGTTGGGCAATTTGTTGAACAGTTTCCAAATCCTTTTTAATGGCTGGAGATAGCTGATTAAACAGCGTCTCTGCTTCGTTCATTAATGTTAAACCATGCTGTATAGTTGTAAGACCATCATTAGTTAATGCCGTAACCTTTGGCACCTCTTTTATGGTACCATCTAATAGTGACTCAGCTTCCTTACCACCTGTAGCCGTTTGTGCTAAAAATGTTTCAATATCAGGTAGATGCTGCTCGATGGTAAATAGATAATGTTCAAATTTTCTAAAGTCAGGTATTTCTCGTTCCATCTCTACGCCAATCGTATTAAAAATAGAGAAAAGCGTTCCATTGACGGTTGAAACAAATTCGTTTGATACTTGTTGAGTTAGCACACTAGCTCCCTTACTAGTGATTTTTGGTGCTATAGGATTGATTTTTTTCATTCACATAATAATCTATACGTGCTTTAGTCGGTTGGTTGGATAGGATAGAGGTGAGTTTTTGAGAAAAATCATTTGGAACAATAATCACCGCAAAATAATCGCCATTTTGTAATTGATCAATGGCTTGTTCATGGGATGAAAATATCCAAGAAAAATTTTTATTTGTTTTTAAATTGTTGACTACCTCGTTCCCAACATTGACATTTTCTCCTCTAACGGTAGTTCCGGTGTCTTCATTAACTACAGCGATTTTCATATTAGCTGTGTGGGCGTATGGGTCCATAGAGGCATAGATATTAAGCCATGCATATAGAGAGGGTAAAAAGATGAGCCCACCAATAATGACAGCTACTACCCAGTTTGTTAAAATATTATGGATATCTCTTTTATAAATTTGCAGGCTATGTTGGATAGTGTGCTTCATTGTAACCACCTCCACATTCATTTTGAGCTAGATCTTTAATATGTATGTTCCAAATTTGGGCCAAATTATGTTTGAATTGTGGAAAAACTTATTATTAAAGGCAAATTAGTTTACTAGGATTTCAAAATACTTTATAATCAAGTCGCAAATACACTAAATTTAGGGTATTTTTAGTGTCTAAAAGGAGGAACACATGAAAAAATTACTGATTATTGGCTCCATTATTGTTGTACTATTTGCAGCAATTATTGTGCTAACAAATGTGTCGAACAAAAGTAAGCTAGCAAATGCTAAGGATTTGTATGGCGACAAAGAACTGAAACAAGAGACAATCGATCAATTAGATGATAAAAACTACCAAAATATTATGCTGCCTGATGAATTAGAGAAAAAAAATCAAGGCTGGAGAAGATGTAAATGCCTATTTCTTCAGTCCAATATGTATGCATTGTAAAGCATTTACACCTGTATTAATGCCAATTGCTGATGAGTTAGGTGTTGATATTGCTCAACTGAATCTTTATGAGTATGACGATTTAGGGAGTAAGTACAATATCGAAGCGACTCCAACGTTTATCCGCTTCGAGGGTGGTAAAGAGGTTAATCGCTTTGTAGGTGCATTACCTGAGGAAGATTTACGAGCATTCTTAAAGACAGAGGTATTAAAAAAATAGCATGAATGTTGAGACTGTTTCGAAAGTTAAATTTTGAGCAGTCTTTTTTTTATTGTAGTTAGTGTATACTAAATATACTGAAAAGTTGTACATTGGAGGAAGTTAGAATGACGATGGATGATTATTTTTATAATGGAGAGCTAATGAAATGCTATGAGGCAGCTCAGCAAGTGACAGATGAAGCGGAAAAGGCGTTAGCTGAAAAATATATAAAATTATTAGAAGAGTATGATTTTGCTAGTTATCCTAAGTCTATGGTAGGAGTTGAAACTCAGCATGTGGAGCGCTCAGATGAAAGCTATCCTGAATCAGATACTGTCGTAGAAATTCGTGAAATAAAGGATGAGGCTGAATTTTCTAGGCGTATCCAAGAGCTAGAGAATTTAGCAAAAATAGGTACGCCCTATGAAAAAGCACAATCATTTTTTTACGCAAGGTGAATTATTTTTATTTGCGCACCATTACAATGAGAGTGTGCATTGTTTTAAACAAGCTGTTAAGGAAAATCCAAATAAGGCTCTATATTGGGGAATTGCAGGACAAACGATGCACCGCTTTGGCTGGATGCCCTTTGATGCACTCGGTTATTTAGAGCAAGCAATTTATTTAGATCCCCATAACGCACGCTGGAAGTGGAATAAAGCGCTTGTCCTGATTCAATTAGCGAAGGATTTACAGCTGGCACCGTTTATGGCAAATGCCGCAATTACCTTAGAGGAGGCCCTTGCCGCTTGTGGAGAGCATCAGCGATCACTGCGGGAAGCTATACAAAATACGGTGGATAATATGGATAGCTATGTATTTTCATAGCAAGGGAAAGATGTCTCGAAAATCGAGGCATCTTTTTTTGTGACCATCATTCAAGCTAATCAGGCAATAACCTATGTTTTTTAACTTCTTTCAGCAATGTTTTTTTGTATCGAAAGTGTAGCGGCAGATACAGAAGTCGCCCATCTCAATAGGTGGTGGAGATGAATGTGAATTAAAGCTACTTTTCAGAGGGTGTCCAAACTCCCGCTGAAATAGAGGAACTTAGTCTAAGAACCCATGTCCTGTGGCAATTTATCTGGCGCAAGCGAAGCGACAGCAACACGGTTTTATCTGTGCGAAAGCGAAGCGACAGCAACAACAACAACAACACACGACTGAGTGACCAACATGATGTTGCTGCCGCTACGTTAACACTACGCTTTCGCACAAAAAACATGATGTTGCTGCCGCTACGTTAGCACTACGCTTTCGAACCAAAAACATTTGTTGGTCCAAAGCCGCGGATGTCAAGGAATCGAAAAGGAGTTAATAAAGGATGTTAGCCTAAAATCATCGCATCCATGCGATAACGGCTAACTGACCTGCATCGGTAAAAAAACGCCACGTCCTGTGGCTTTACCGAAATGACCGACATCGTGTCGGCCCTCACGTAGGTCTAAGCACAAAGCCCATTCCTAACGCAAATATGTTAAGGCATAATTGATAATCAAATGGAAAATCGAAACCTCTGTTATTAGGGGTATTTTATAGTATAATTATTCCAATATTTCTAAATGAAATATTGAAAAATGTCTTAAGTAAAGGAGGGAAGTTACAATGGGGAAATTCAATGATGATTTTTCATTTGTAAAAAGAGGGAGTCAATTTCTTGTATTAACTGTGATTTTCTTAAGTGTCATTGCTTTAGGTGGGGACCAATTATATGGCATCTTCGGTAAGAACAACTATGTCACAATTCATTTAATGATGGAAATCCTCATTATTGTGGTAACCATGGCGATTTCGATTCAGGCCTGGTTAGTTTCACCCTATATTTTATCGAAACGAGTTCTCTATGCTGGCGCTTTATTTTTAACCATTAGCTTAATAGAAATAGCCCATGCCCTATCCTATAAAGGTATGCCTTTCTTCATTACAGAGAGTACACCATATGCTGCCACATGGTTCTATATGCTAGGGAGATTGCTTTTATCGATTGGTGGTCTTGTGCTTCTTTTTATGAAAGACAAGGAAGTTAAAATCACCTTTCGTTGGCAGATTTATCCGCTGCCGTTTTTAATAATTATTGCTTGTTTTGCTATTCTTTATGCTCCTACACCTATCTTGCCATCACTAATCATTGAAGGAGAAGGGCCTACAGCATTAAAAAAATACTTTGCAATATTTAGCGGTCCTGTTACACATCGTCATTATTATAGTTTTACTAAAAAAAATTTAAAAGAGCACCAAAAATAATTTTTCTTTCGGTGGGCAGTGCGATTTATTTAATCATGAGTGATTATCTTTTTACAATATATCGTGATGTTTATGACATTAAAAACTTTATTGGTCATATTTTTCAGTTAAGCTCTTTCTACCTTTTATTTAGAGCAATTTATTTTTCATCTATTGAAAAGCCTTTTCAACAACTAATAGATACACAAGAGCATCTAGAAAAGTCTCGTAAACAAATGCATTATATGGCCTATCACAATGAAGTAACGAATCTGCCAAATGATCGTTTTTTAATGGAGACATTAAAAAGAAATTTATACATAACTACATCGCATAAAGCAATTATTGCCATTGGTATCGAAAGGATTTCAGCTATTAAAGCATCTTTAGGTAATACATATGCAGACCAGATGATCGATCTGATTGCACAACGGCTGAAAAACGTGATACCAGAGAAATATGACCTTTGTATGCTGAGAGAGGATTATTTTGTGATTTTTATCGATGAAGTAGTTCATACCCATCAATTAACCCAGCTAAGTCAGCAGCTTCAATTGGTCATGGAGGAGTCATTTCAAGTACAACATTTTTCCCTCAATAGTCAGCTCAATATTGGAATTTCTTTATTTCCTACAGATTCAAATAGGGAGGAAGAACTTCTTAGATTTGCACTCTATGCGATGCATGAAGCACATAAGATTCCATCACGTATACGATTTTATGAATCCTCCATGTCTAGTGAAATGACAGAACGTCTTGTATTAGAAAATGATTTACATGATGCACTAGACAACCAGGAGCTTTATTTGGAATATCAGCCTCAAATCAATCTACAATCAGGTGAAATAAAATCAGTAGAAGCTTTAATCAGATGCAGCATCCAAAAAAGGGGTGGATTTCGCCAGGGGTATTCATTCCAATTGCTGAGGAATCTGGTTTGATTATCCCTATAGGACAATGGGTGTTAGAAACAGCCTGTAGACAAGTGAAACAATGGGAAGCAGCCGGCCTACCTCCAATGAAGGTGGCTGTTAATTTATCATTAGGTCAACTTTTTCAGCAAAATCTAGTGGAAATGATACAACAAGTGCTTGACAAGACACAGTTGGATGCACAATTTTTACAGCTAGAAATTACAGAAAGCATGACGATCAACAGCAATCATATGACGACAATATTACTTCAACTAAAGGGACTTGGTGTGACCATTGCAGTAGATGATTTTGGGACAGGGTATTCATCCCTATCTTATCTGAAGGATTTTCCGATAGATTGTTTAAAGATAGATCGTTCTTTTGTCCAAAAGATACATGCAGATTCTACAGATAAGGCATTAGTAGACATGATTCTTTCAATGGCCAAGCATCTACAGTTAAAGGTAGTTGCAGAGGGAATAGAGGAGATAGATCAGCTAAGCTATTTAGTCAATAGTAAGTGTGATGCTGTACAGGGCTTTTTATTCAGTAAGCCTATACAGCCGGAAATATTGCAGGAATCCTACAAATCACTTCACAATCATGTGAAGAGTATATTAGATTCAATTTCAGTTCTAGAACATTAATAGTAATGGAGCGTTTCAGTAAGTCTTCTTCCAAATAACGAATGCTTATCATAATTTAAGGCTCTTCACCATAAATTGTGGTTGACTTCCGCTCCGCCAGTGTGCTTTCCAGGGGGCGTCCGATGAGCCGCTTCACTCGCTCCAGGGTCTCATCCAGGACGCTTAATCCCCTAGGAGTCACACTGGCTCCGCTCCAGTCAATTACTATGACAATTAAAAATGTCAACCACATCTTTTGGTGATGAACCTAATTTAAAGAAAATGCCTAGTTGTGAAGGATTATGGACTCCACAGTAACACATATCGTGTAATTGTAGAGATTGTTAGCCGTCCTGTCATTGAATTTGTCGTTTCAGTGTTATTCCAACAACCGTCATTTCAGGCATAGGGATTGCCCGTTTCTTTATATTCTACAATCATGGTATGATAGAGATGATTTGATTTGTAGATATAAAGGACGGTTTTTATGGCACAAGAAGAGGCAAATAAGTTTATTGAAAATGTGTGTAATCATTTAGTGCGCAATATGGATATTTCAAAGGTAGAGCAACACTTTAAAGAAACAATTGCAATGCAGCGTCAATCGGCACAGTCTCCATTTGATTTTTGGGATAGACTAATGGTGAATATGCTATATTTTACTGAAAATGAGCAGGTTTGGGAAAAAGAACTCTTAAAAATGCTTGTAAATAAAGAATGGTTAAAGCCAGCGGAGCTTGAGGAAGAATTATTGATGCATCAGCTACGTATCCGTCAACAGGTCGCTGAGCAAATCGATGAAGCGAAAAAAATTGTTTCATAAGCAATATGAGACAGACGGGTTAGTAGAGGAGGATATCATTTACGATTATGCTTATAGTTCTGCTGGTCATTCTATGCGTATGGATTTAATAACGGTATTGGTGACGACCGCAGAGCACTCAAAACTCCTATTTAATGCTGAGCCACAAGAAACCATCCGCATTTTGAATGGTTATATTGCATACCATACAGATCAATTAATAAATCGAACTAAATTGAAATAAGTTTTTCTTAGAGGCTACCTAATATGTTAGGTAGTTTTTATAATGTCTGAGTTGTATGATGGCCGGAAGAAAGAATTCAGCAGGGGAATTAATAAAAGAACCAGAGGCACAATTGAAGCGTACTCAAATGGAAACATTTTAAACGGTCCACTGAAATATGAGCAATAAATAAGTTATGCAGGAAATGAATATGGTAAGATAATAATGATTCCATTTGAAAGGATTTTGTTCATGAATACACCATTTATCTTTAAACATACACAACCTACTACTATGGACCCTCATAAAAAAATATCCAGCGATTTTTTTACTGCATGGAATGGGTAGTCATGAAGATGATTTACCACAATTAGTGCAGGATTTTAAAGAACAATGCCATATTTTTAGTTTACGTGGACCTATTACCCAAAAACCTGGCTATGCTTTTTTCACTATCCAAGAGGTTGGTAAACCAGACCGTGAAATCTTTGATAAAGTTTTAGTAGCTTTACAACGATTTGTGTTAGAGGCTATTGACGAATATCAAATTGATCCGCATAAAGTATTCGTGCTGGGCTTTAGTCAAGGAGCAGTTTTGGCACAATCACTTGCCTTTGCAATGGGCAATTTAATTACTGGGGTAGTAGCATTAAGTGGCTATACACCAAAGTTTGTTACAGAAGAATATGCAATTCGCCCAATTAATCATCTACGTGCTTTTATTTCTCATGGTGATTATGATTATGTTATTCCGCCACAATGGGGTACAGAAAGTAAAGAGACTTTTGAGCAGTTTGGAGCAGTTGTAACATTTAAACAGTATGCAGATGGACATGGTGTTACACCAGAAAACTTACGAGACCTTACTGCCTTTTTAGCGCAGGAGTTACAAGAAAATTATCAATAATGAAAGTCGAGACATGTGTTGTCTCGGCTTTCATATTGTTTAAAAATTTATTTGGATAAGCTCCTATCTTTATCCGTCACAGCAGCTACCGCATCATGAATCGTTGTTTCAAAATGATTGCTTTGTAAGGAGGATACACCTTGAATAGTAGTTCCACCTGGTGAGCAGACCTGATCGACAAGTGCCCATGGATGTTCCTGTGATTGTAAAATCATTTTAGCACTACCGAGCACTGCATTTGCAGCTATATTCAGTGCCATATCTTTTGGCATTCCTTCACGTACAGCTGCACGTGCTAAAGCGTCGATATACATATAAGTAAATGCTGGTGAAGCCCCACCTATTGTTGTAAAAATAGAGAATAAACGTTCTGGCACCTCAATAATTGTGCCAACTGTTTCAAACAAGGAAATAACGAGTTGAAGCTGTGCAGTTGATACTTGCTCACTTGCTGTATAACAGCTTGTGGATGCGCCGATAAGGGCATTGATATTTGGCATTACACGAATAATAGGGGTATCCTCAGATAAATAATCTTGTAGATATGTAATATTTTTGCCTGCAGCAATGGAAACAATGACGTGATTGTTATGTAAATATTTTTTTTAGCTCTGGTAAAACATCTGGCAGCATTTGAGGCTTAACACCAAGGATAATAATGTCACAATTCGACATAATTGCTGCGATAGAGCTTGTAGCTTGAATACCGTAAGAGGTTGCTAATTTTGTTGTTTTGGCTTTCGTCCGATTATAACCGTAGATCATGGTAGAATCGAAATCCCCGCTTTTGCACATGCCTTTAATAATAGCTGTCGCCATATTACCAAGGCCGATAAATCCATATTTCACGTGGTAGACACTCCTTTATATAGTCCAAACATACACATTAGTATAAAATAGATTGTTTTTCTTGAATAGCAATATGCAAAGAATCAAGGCAATAAGGTTCAAATTCACAACAGTCGGTGGTATCATAGAAGATGTTGTGAATGGAACTACTTCTTTATACTTACGATAAAGAAATCATGTACTTTATGTGAACATAGAGACAGACTCTAGCTTCAAGAGGTAAAATAATAATTTGATATGTATGCAAAATTTGTCGTTTTCTATTGAGGATAGCTTGTAGAAATTAAGAGAGAAAAGGAATTAAGATGAATGGAACAAAATCTAAAAACGGAGCATCAACAACAATCTCGCTCTACTATTTTAGCGCAAACAGTTAAAACAGGGATTATTAAATCCAATTTAATTCCTATGTGGGCTGGTTTAACGCTGGGGATGTACAAAAATAAAATGACTTTTATCGAGAATATTCCTGAAATTATTTTTGCCACTATAGGTTCCGCACTTGTTATAGGAGCCGCTGGAGCATTTAATAATGTCTATGATCGGGACATTGATGCTATTATGCCTCGTACGCAAAGTCGTCCTACAGTTACAGGCGAGATGTCAACGAAATCTACTCTGACTTTGGCATTTACTATGCTTATTTTGGGTGTGGCTGTACTATATCTTGCATCACCACTAGCTGCAGCATTTGGTTTCCTTGGAGTATTTTTGTATGTAGTGCCGTATACAATGTGGACAAAGCGCCGCACTATTTATAATACGGAAATTGGAAGTATAGGAGGGGCAATTCCACCTGTCATAGGTTGGGCAGCAGTCTCTTCCGACATTACACATCCAGCAATACTCGGTCTATTTTTTTTGTTATGGTTATATGGCAGATGCCTCATTTTTATGCAATAGCTATTCGTAAGCATGCCGACTATGAGGCGGCTAAAGTTCCAATGCTTCCGGTTGTAAAAGGAATGCGCCGAACGTATTATCAAACGAACTTTTATTTACTATTACTAATTTTATCAAGTTTTCTATTCGGCTCTTTAAGTATCGGCATTATGCTTGTGGCGTTATTGCTTAGTATCGCATGGCTTGTAATGAGTATTTACGGCTATCATAGTAACAAGGATCAAATTAAATGGGCGACAAAAATGTTTGTTTTCTCACTATTCCATATGACTATTTTGTTTTCAACAGTGATTGTATACTCTTTAGTAGGTGTTATTTTTAAATTGTATTAATATCATCCGATTACAACAAAAGCCAACAAGTTATTCATCACTTGTTGGCTTTTTCTTATCTACTGATATGATTTGGCGACTTGGCCATTCCAACGCATGTAATTGTCCGCCAAAAACAGCTCCACCGTCAATGCCAATTATATGATTTTCTCCAAAATAGACATTGTAATTAGTAGGGTTTTGATGAAGTCTATACGTAGGTGTATGGCCAAAGACGACTGTTTTATCTCCCTGATAGCCTGTGTGAAATTCCTCTCGTATCCATAACAATTGCATAGGGTCAGTTTCAGCCAAAGCTACTCCAGGAACGACGCCACCATGTACAAAGATAGCATCTTCTAACTCAATATAAATTTCAAGGGTTTCGATAAGCTGTAAATGTTCTTCAAGCTTCGGTAATGTCTGAATAAAAGCTGGTAAGGTGTTATTACGAATGGCTTCTTCAAAATCCGCTACCTGATAACCATAGCTTGCAAGCGTAGCATCTCCGCCACAGAGCCCTACCCAATGATTCCAAGGCTTTAGATGACCAGAGCGACAGGCTTTTAGCATAATTGCCTCATGGTTTCCTAAAAGAACCCGTGCACCCATTGCTCGCAATTCGCTTACTAGGTTTAAAACACCGCTTGAGGCAGGTCCTCGATCGATATAATCACCTAGTAAAAATAGCTGATCCTGCGCAGCATCATAATTTGCTGCCATTAATAGTTCCTCAAAAAGTTCTAATTCCCCGTGTATATCACTAATAGCTAGTATTCTATTCATATAAGTGCATCCTTTCCAGTTAAGTACAGTTACTATTTAGTATAGAGAATAGTTTCGCAAAATTCGACTTTTCTACTCTTCTAGACGAATTACTGTTTACGAAAGTTTTCTATTTTCCAAAATAGTATTGATGAATGACTCTATCTTATCAATGCTTCAAGCGATGGACTTCTTATTTAGTAGATGGTCTAAGTCCTATTATCACATCTTCAAATTTTCACTAATGAAAAGTTTACTTTATCATATGTCAGAGTGATTCCAATTCCTTCATCGTTCGTCTATAGTGTTGGGATAGTGGAAAGGAGGGAGCATAGTTGCTACAGCAATTTCAGCAAGATTATGAAAAGCACAGTGATTCTATTTTCAAATATATTTATTATTTGGTAGGAAACAAGGAGCTAGCAGAAGATTTAACACAGGAAACATTCTTTAAAGCCTATCAATACATGCATACATATAGGAAGGAAGCAAATATTCTTACATGGTTAAGAAAAATAGCCCGAAATTTAGTATACGATTACTATAGACGAAAGAGAATTTATCAATTTATCCCGTTTTTTCAAAAGGATTGTTTACAAGATGAAGCCTTGTTACCAGAGGAGTTTATACTGAAAGGGGAAACTTTTTTTAGCTGTTTTTCAAGCACTTTTTAAGATAAAGCTTGAGTACCGAGAAGCTATTATTTTGCGTTATATCGAGGAGCTATCTGTTAAAGAAGTCAGTGATTTACTTGGCTGGAGCGAAGCAAAGGTGAAAAATAATACGACACGTGGTCTTAGGGCAGTACGAAAAATACTGGGGGAGGAGGGAATATGTTATGAATGATTCAATAAAAAAATGCTTTGCGACAAATGCAGGATTTAAAAAGATCAACAAAAGCTAAAGAGCTGACATGGGAAAATCTAGAGAAAAAAATGCAGATGGAAACAAAACGTCATCAATGGCAGTATCGTACAGCATTTACGGGTGTGGTTGTTATGTTATTTTTATTCATCATCTTGTTAGTAAATGGCAATGAGAGTTCCAAAAATGCAATGCTTCCTTTAAAGGAGGAAATAGCATCGGTTCATTATATAGCATCCGCTACAAAAAAACCAATTTATTGGTAAAGATTCAAGGCTTTATTTAGGCGTGAAAAAGCTATCTCCAAAGGCCTATAGGGAACTAGAAACATTATTAGCCTTACAGCAAGAAATTTTCCCGAGTGAAAGTGAAATTCAGGTATTTGATAATGATACGTATGATCTAGTTATTACCTTTAAAGATGGACATCAGCAACGCCTAAAATGGAATCGTTTTGCTAACGAAAATGGAGAATTATTAATGCTTGATTGGGATAAAAAAAATATATTATATAATCTCTAAAGAAATGGCTGTAAAAATGGATGAGGAAATTATAGCGTTAAAAAGCAATTTTAAGAATTGGACATTATGGCCACTTGTTATATTAGGAGTTATGATAGTGGAAGCTCTTTTGAGTTTTTTTTATACGAAAAAAAATACAGGCTTCCAAAAAAAGCCAGACCTCTATCCGGAAAAAAAAGTGGATGCTAGTGGATATTGGTGTGTCAATGGTTATACTTTTGGTGGCAGTTAACTTAAAGAGTCCGTTGTATGTAGGTTGGTTAATACCTATCGCATTCATATTATGCTGTTGGGAATTTTGGATAAATCAAAAGTTAACGCCACACCGTGGTTTTATAGAGCTTCGATTATTACGGGTTGCTTATCTTTTATCCATTATTATGTATTTAATAATCATGTTTGCATCATAAATAGGTAGCAATAAACTAACTGTCGGTGGGGATAAGGAAAACCCCACCGATTGTCTTATAGACAGTAGCATTTGGTTATTCTTTGAGTTTTTGCCATGCTTGCTTTGCAATATTTTCATCAAATGTTGAGAGAAGCCGATAGTTATTGGAATCTAGAATTCGAAAATGTTGACTAATAACATTTTGCTGCAGGCGATAACTATTGTATTCACTTAGGCTTTTCCACCATATGTAACCACCCATTGTTTTTTTCTTTTGGCTGTAATGTTCCGTTATTTGCAATCAAATCCACAACCTCAAGTGGGTCACCACCAAGCTCATGCTGTAAAATTGAGCTTTCTCGGCATAAGGTACAAACTGCCACTGTTGTTGTCCAACCAGCCTGTATACGACCTTTTTCAATTTGAACAAGTGTTTTTTTTGAGAGCCCTAATAAATCGCTCATCTGATCCTGTGTTAAATCTTTTTCGGTACGGATTAATTTCAGTTTTTCTGAAATAAGTGTGATTAATTGTTCACGATTCATCCAAACACCCTTTCTTTCAGATCGTTAAGTACCATTATACATCAATGCATTAAAGAGCGTGATTTCAGCTTTGATATATTCAAAATGGCTTATTAATGTAAAACAGACTGTCCAAATGATTTTGAACAGTCTGTATTATCCCGCAGATAAACTGCTTACCAAAGCCCAATTGGTTCAGGCAACTTCGTTACCCAGGATATAAAGTTTCACCGTATTGTTAAAATTCGTATTTTTTTGTGTCTGAAATAACGCGGAAATGGATTCCTTTAATTTGAGCGCTTACTTTATGACGAAGTGTATCAATATCGACAAGCTCATCATTATCATTCACACATTCTGCAATTTCCTGTAATAGCTTCGTAAAGGCTTCTTGGAAGAGTGAGCGCATATTATCGAAATCTAGACTACGGAAGTTCCCATCAATATCAAAGGCTTCAACAGAATTTAATTGCTTTGAAGCTCCAGCAAAGCGGTCGTCGTAAACTGTATAGTTTTCATCTGTGACAACGATAATATATAATGTTTCACCTGTAATCGTTTTTAGTTCGATATTCGTTTTGTGTTTTTTGACGTCCGTAATAATGTGTATACCGTCCGAATGATATAGCTTAAACAATTTCATATGTGATGCCCCCTGAAAATAGAATCATATTCATATTTCATTATATATTGAAATGGCTAATAATGGAATAAGGCAAAAGTATATGATAAATCAAAATAGCCTTTTTCGTGAAATATTAGTAAAGCTAAAAATGATATCATCTAAAAACCATAACTCAGTGATTAAGCTTGAACAATAGAGGGCAAGGCCTTTCGAAGAGGGCGCACCTCAATGTAATGGATTTGATGCCCTTGCTGCTCGTAGATACTAAATACATACGGAGCTAATTCAATGTTTTTTTGTCGCTTTAATACCATTATTAACTGTTAGGAACCATCCACCGAGCGTTTCTACTTCTTCTGCTTCAAGGATTATATTCAATAAATTTTCTACATCTTCAACGAGCATTTTTGCATTTAAAATGTAATGATTGTCATTTAATTTTCGAATCTCTGCAATTTCATCATCGTCAAATTCATCACGAATCTCACCAACAATTTCTTCTAAAATATCCTCTACAGTAACAAGACCCGATGTACCACCATATTCATCCATTAAAATGGCCATATGAATACGCTCCTTCTGCATGCGTACCAATAATTGTTGAATTGGAATCGTTTCAATCACCCGAATTACTGGATTGATAAATTGCTCTAGTATAAGTGATTCATCTGTTAGCTGTTCAAGCAATCCATAGGTAAATAATTCCTTAGCATTAATAAAGCCTAAAATATTATCACGATCTCCATCATAAACAGGATATCTCGTATATTTTTCAGTAGCTATAAAATGGATAATATTTGTAAAAGATTCATTCTTCTCTATACCAGCAATTTCTGTGCGGGGTACCATAATTTCACGAGCAATACGTTCGTCAAACTCAAACACATTATTCACAAATTTGAGCTCAGTTTTATTGATTTCACCACTTTTAAAGCTCTCCGATAGCAGTAATCGTAATTCTTCCTCAGTATGTGATAATTCATGCTCAGAAGCAGGCTTCATGCCAAAAAGGCCAACTAGTATACGAGCAGAACCATTCAAGAACCAAATAAATGGATACATTATCTTATAGAACAACATAATAGGCTTTGCAAACAACAATGTAATCGTCTCAGCCTTTTGAATAGCAGCAGTTTTAGGGGCTAGTTCGCCAACAACTACATGTAAAAATGTAGCAATCGCGAAAGCACTACCAATTGTGAAAACCGTCATATATTTATCTGAAATACCGACCATCTCGAAAAGTGGATGCAGCATAAATTCAAAGGTTTTCTCACCGACCATCCCGATACCAAGTGCAGTTACAGTAATACCAAGCTGACAGGCAGATAAGTATTCATCCAAATGATTAACAACATGCTTAGCAGAAATAGCTTTTTTATTGCCCTCTCCAATTAATTGGTCCAGTCTAGAGGAACGCACTTTTACGATGGCAAATTCAGTTGCCACGAAAAAGCCGGTTAAAGCTAGTAAAATGGTAAAAATCGATAGGTTAAGTATGGTCTCCAAATAGTCGTTCTGTATAAACAGAACGTCACCTCCTAATTATGAATAAGTAAAAGCAAAGATTGCATGAGTGCAATACTTTCGGGTGAAACATTTTTTTTAACTTTTTCAATATGTTTAGTGTCTTGATTGTTTATTTGCGCAAGAAGAGAAGTTACATCGTGCTCTAAGTCTTGCATTTTTAAACGAAGTATTTGTACATCGATTTCTTCATAGGGTGTGGTGTTTAACTCATGCTGAATTTCTACAAGGGATAAACCCTCCTGTTTGCGCTGCTCAATTAAATGAAGTCTTTCAATCATAGCAGGGGCATAATAGCGATAATTTGAGGCAGAGCGTTCAGCTTCTAATAAACCGATATTCGTGTAATAATCAATTGTTCTTTTCGTAATGCCTGTTTTCTCTGCCAGCTCACCAATTCTTAATTTCTCTGTCCCAATGCAAACACCTCCAAACCATCACGTGATACTTTGATTATAACGTGATGGTTGTATACATTCAAATGAAAGAATTCAATATTTCAAAATTGTAAGACTTCTTTTGTCAGGTATTTAATGCATGTAAATACTACAAGATGTAGGCAAAAAAATCAGTGGGAGGTGTGCCCACTGATCAAAGTTATATGTTATTTTTTTAAATATGTATCGTAAAGATAATCTAAAGCCTCTTCACCAGTCATTTCTAAAATTGTATCATCGTTAAAAACTAATGTTATCACTGTTTGTGAGCCATCGATTTGGTCATCCTTTATCACACATGTAACGTTTACCACGCCTGTTTCTGCGAGCTGTTTTTTTCATAGCTTCATCCCATGTTTGTTCAGAAAATAGTGGTGCTTGCCATGTCCCTCTCACATGAAGCTCTTTTTTGTCAGGGTCATAATCCCAGCGTATGTCACGTAAAATAGATTTAAATAGGTCATTAACCGTAAAAGTTGTGTTTTTATAGTTAATGGTAATGGCACGTATAGCATGTACATCACGACCAACGGCACTCGCTGCGGAATCAGCTGCAGAATTAATGCCTGAAACTGCACCTTTAATTTCAGACAGTCGTTCCCCACAGCCGACTAGTAATGCACCTAAACATGCTACACATGCTAATTTTGTTATCCATCTCACAAGTAGTCCCCCCAGTTTTGCAAGTTGTTACTACTATATTATCGAAAAGAAAAATACGAAGAAAGGGCATGATGGCGGCAGATTGTGACGGTTTTGCAACGATACGACCTCCACTTGAATGTTCAAGCAATTGGAATTTTTGGTATCTGAAAATTTAGTAAACTCAGAAATGAAAGGGAGCGATTTGGGATGAAGATTAATGATGAATTACTGGATCGATTAGGAACATATTTTGTCTATCACGCTGTCTATGAAAATTATGGGATTACCTTTGAAAATTTTGTTGAGCGTTGGTTACGTGGAATACTTGAAGTATAGTGAGCTACCCCTCTTTTAATTGAAATTGGTGAGCTTGCACATTAACAGCTATGATTGTGCAATAGCTCAATGATCAATCGACAGAAATTAATCGTATTTTGCAGGTCATTTATATGATTTTGGGCTAAACAGATTTACTGGCGCTCAATGAAGCAATCGAAGTGGCACATGCAGGTGAGCATGGCAAGGGCTTTTCTATTGTGGCAGAGGAAGTACGCAAGCTCGCATAAGTATCCACCAAATCAACAAGCCAAATTGACACGATTATCGAAATAGTTGTTAGGGAAGCGGCTAGTGCAATGCAAGGCGTTGTACTAGCTGTGCAAACCAACCTACAATATATCGATGCCAATATACAGGTACTGGATGCGATTTTTACAGCATATTGTGGATTCATACAAATCGATAATGTGACAGCCGTGAGCCAGCAATCCTCGGCAGGAACAGAGGAGCTATTGGCAACAATGGAACAATACATGACATCAAATAGCAAGGCACAGCAATTGGCAGCTATAGCTGACACTCTGCGTATAGCATTGGCTAAATTAAAAAAAGGGAGAGCTGTTGGTAAGGTTAAGTTTTCATTCGACCTTACGAACAGCTCTCTTGTTTATTTAAAAAAATTGCGTAATAAATTGATTAGCTTCTTGCCAGTTATAGACCCGCACAACATTGTTAGGAACAGCAAGACGGTTATAAGGTGTGTCAAATAACACTACGGGTATTTTTAGCTCCTCCGCTAGCATAACAGCATTATCGTGCTTATCCTCAAAGAACGCATCTACAGCATGTTTTTTTGCTGCTGCTAGTTTATCATGGCTGCCCAGAAGCTCGATATGATCATACGGAATAGCTTGGGTTTTAAACCATTTAACAGTAATATCTACAAGATTTTCACCGCGAGCCGAGATATAGTAAAGCTCAAAATCGTTTTGCCAAGCACTTAAAATACTCTTTGCATCTTTCGCCGCTTCAGATACCTCATACATATAAGGCTCATTTTCCTTAAACCATGTATTAAACACACCTCGATCAATAGGATGTGGAAATGCGGATAAAAAATCATATTCACAGACATCATCAAGCGTAATGTTTACATTGTATTGTTTATTAATATGTGGAATGAGTGTACTGGGACATGTGACTGTTCCGTCAATATCAATACCAAAGCGAGGTTTTTTCATGCTAGCACCTCCCTAGGCGTTTGCTTTTGCTGCTTCTTCAGCTGCTCGCTTTTCTTCCATTTCTGCAGCTAATTTATCAATTTCTTTTTTTCAGCTCTTCTACCATCGTTTCTTCAGGCACTTTACGAACTGTTTTACCCTTCATAAATAGTAAACCTTCGCCACGAGCACCAGCAATACCGATGTCGGCTTCACGTGCTTCACCAGGACCGTTTACCGCACAACCAAGCACAGCTACTTTTAACGGTACATTAAGTTTAGAAATATATTCTTCTACTTCATTGGCAATTGAAATTAAATCAATTTCGATACGACCACAAGTTGGGCAGGAAATAAGCGTTGCCATATTTGACGCCAAGCCGAACGATTTTAAAAGCTCACGTGCGACTTTTACCTCTTCAACTGGATCAGCAGATAATGAAATACGAAGCGTGTTGCCAATGCCTTTTGAGAGAATAGCTCCTAGACCTGCTGCTGATTTTACAGTTCCAGCAAACAGTGTACCTGATTCTGTAATCCCTAAGTGAAGGGGGTAATTAAAGGCTTTCGCTGCTTTTTCATAAGCTTCAATTGCAAGATTTACATCTGATGCCTTCATGGACACGATAATATCGTGGAAATCTAAGTCTTCCAATATTTTAATATGATGTAGGGCAGATTCAACCATACCGTCTGCAGTTGGATAACCGTATTTTTCTAAAATATGACGCTCTAAGGAACCAGCGTTAACACCGATACGAATCGGAATTCCTTTTGCTTTAGCTGCATTGACAACTGCCTCTACTTTTTCCTTACGACCAATATTACCTGGATTAATACGTACTTTATCAATGCCATTTTCAATTGCTTTTAATGCTAATTTATAATCAAAGTGAATATCAGCTACAAGAGGAATATGGATACGTTTTTTTTATTTCTGCAATGGCATCCGCTGCACGCTCGTCTGGAACTGCCACACGAACAATTTGACAGCCTGCTTCCTCTAGACGATGTATTTCTGCTACTGTTGCTTCAACATCATGTGTTTTTGTTGTACACATACTTTGAATGAATAATTCATTACTACCACCAATTGTTAAGTTACCGACACGTACGGGACGTGTATTTGAACGGTGACAAATTTCACTCATTAACTTTCTCTCCTTTTCGGGCCATACTTTCAGCCGTCACTGACATTTATTTTAGCAGTGTAAGAAAATAAGGACAAGGAAGAAACGTTAACATTTCATTTTCCACATTTGTTTTCAAATTCAAATGATAATGGAAGCTTTATATTTTCACCAGGAATAAGTGCCTGTAATTGTAAATGAGGATTCAATTGATAAAATAACTCCAAGCGTTCAGGAAAGGTCATGGGTACTTTTGCAGGATGAAGTGCAAAGAGGCTGTGAATCGTATCTCCTTGAATAGTTTGTACAGTAATATAATTTGGTTCTCGTTGTTTCTCACAAAGAGCATTATCAGAATTTTTTTAAGGAAAATGCAGAGAATTGTAAAGATCCCTCCGTTAAATCTACTTTTACAACAAAAGCTATAATAATAATAATGGCTGTTAACACGAATGGACGCAAAAAACCCCCTCCTTTTCTACACTATATTTAGAAGAGGGGGGAATCATGCATATTATTTTGCAATTGGTTGTTTTGGATATTTTGTAAAGGCAATAGTTAATAGAGTAACAGTTAAAAGTAAGGAAAAAAATAGAGATAATTGTGCTGTTAATCGGTAGATAATCTGATAGCATGCTGATAAGAATAGCCCAGGTCATGGCAAATGTTGTTGTTCGCCAAATATGACGGTATTCCCCTCGACGCTTCATCACTTTTAAGATAAATAGACCTGCTAAGGCATAGAGTGCAATTTGCCCAAAAATAAGCATGGTTGTAAAAACGAAAAGCATGATGAATGTTACAGGGTATAATAGCCATTTAATGCCTTCTATATATTCAGTTAACCCGTTTATACTTGTCATATCAAATGTATTTACAGACATACCAGCTGTAAAGCGACCAAACGAGAAAACCGTCACGATTGTTATGAGTAGAAAGGTATATTGAATGACTTTTCCGATAGGTAATAAACGGTAGGCAGCTAGTTTTTTAGGATGAATTAAGCTGTCAATAAATAGTTGTGAGTGGTTCATAGCATATCTCCTCCAATCGCTATTCTATCATGTTCAACTTTGACAAGATACGAGATAAGCAGTAATAGCTGAGAATAGAATGATAAAATGTTAACATTGTGTAAAGAAGTTAAAGGTTTTCTTTACTTTTTCTACACTATCATTTAAAGATTAGGAATAGAGTAGTAGAGATGTAAGAATTGGAGCGAATACAATTGACGATAGATTGGCAAAACATACTGTTTCAATTTTTAGGTGGGTTAGGAGTATTCCTATTTTCAATTAAATTTATGGGAGACGGACTCCAAAAATCAGCAGATGATCGACTGCGGGAATGGTTGAATCGGTTTACAACCAATCCATTAATGGGTGTGCTCGTAGGCATAATTGTGACGATTTGTATTCAATCAAGCTCTGCAACAACAGTCATTACGGTCGGGCTTGTCAGTGCAGGCTTTTTAACATTACGTCAAGCAATTGGTGTTATTATGGGTGCTAATATTGGCACGACCATCACGGCATTTATTATTGGCATTAATATTGGTTTTTATTTTTATCCACTGTTGGCGATAGGTGCTGGATTATTATTTTTCTTTAAGAAAGCAACATACCAGCATATAGGGCAAATCGTATTTGGTTTTGGGGGATTATTTTTAGGCTTGGAGTTAATGAGCGCAAGTATGCAGGCCATTCATCAATTGGCTGATTTTGCATCATTAACGCTGCATCTAAGAGATCAGCCCGTTATTGGCATCTTTTTAGGGACAGTGTTTACATTACTTGTGCAAAGCTCAACTGCAACTGTCGGTGTGCTACAGGGCTTATATGCTGAGCATCTTATTGGCTTGGAGAGTGCATTACCTATTTTATTTGGCGAAAATATTGGGACAACGATTACAGCTGTTTTAGCGTCGCTAGGAGCTTCTATTTATGCGAAGCGTGCAGCTGTGGCGCATGTGCTGTTTAACGTTATCGGCACTGTTATTTTCATGATCTTTTTTACACCCTTTATGCAGTTTGTGCAATGGATTAGTGAGCTCTTCCATCTAGAGCCGAGGATGCAAATTGCCATTGCACATGGCTCCTTTAATGTAATTAACATGATTATTCAGGTACCATTTATTGGTGGCTTGGCGGCACTTGTGACAAAGCTATTGCCTGGACGTGACGAAAATATTGATGTAACAACGAAGCATTTAGATCCGTCCTTTATTGACTCGTCGCCAGCAATTGCACTCGGGCAAGCAAAAGAGGAAGTGCTGCGAATGGGGGAGCATGCACTACGTGGTTTGGAAGAAACATTCTTATATATGAAAACAGGTGAAGCTGTCCATATTCCAACTGTTTTGCAGCTAGAGGCAGTACTGAATCATTTAGACAAGGAAATCACAGATTATTTAGTGATGGTGTCTAAGCAACCCCTTTCTCGTGCAGACTCTGTAAGACACCACACATTGCTAACAAATGTACGCGACATTGAACGCATTGGGGATCATTTTGAAAATATTTTAGAGCTTTTACAATATAAGGATCACCATGAGGTAAGCTTAAGTAAGTCAGCACGCCAAGATTTGATTGGCATGTTTAGCCTGGCAATTGAAGCGGTACGCAAGAGCATAGAGGCACTGGATACTGCAAGTTTAAGCTTAGCACAGGAAGTAACGGAGCTGGAAAGTCTGATTGATGATATGGAGGATAAGCTGCGACAAAAGCATATTGCACGCTTAAACGCAAATGAGTGCAGTGGTGCTGCAGGGATTGTTTATACTGATATTGTCAGCAATTTAGAGCGTATCGGTGACCATGCTGTAAATATAGCCGATTCTATTTTAGGGATTCGACATTAAGAAATTGAAACTTTAGGTTTTGCTTGTACGTATGATAGGCAATGCACAAAGCAAAAGGAGCGAATTTAGGTGGAAATTGTTGGCTGGATATTAGTGATTGCCTGCTTTATCATTTCATTTATTGGTTTGGTGTACCCCATCATTCCAGGGGTTATTTTTTTTACTTGGCGGCTTTATAGTCTATGGATTATTTTTCTCTTTTGCCGATTTAAATTGGTTGTTCTGGGCAATTGAGATTTTATTTATTGTGCTGTTATTTGGTGCAGATACAGTAGCAAACGCCTTCGGTATAAAAAAAGTTCGGTGGTACAAATGCAGGGATGTGGGGTAGTACCATTGGTTTATTAATAGGACCATTCGTTATCCCTGTTGCAGGAATACTAATAGGACCGTTTTTAGGAGCAGTAATTGCTGAATTACTTGTGGAGCGTCGCCCATTCGGTGAGGCCGTTAAAAGTGGTGTTGGTTCGCTTGTAGGTTTTTTTAACTTCGACAGTAGCAAAAGCGGTTATCCAAATTGTTATGATTATTGTGTTCTTTATCGCTATCTGATTTTTTCATATTATGTGTTTAGTTATATGAAAAAAAAGGGTAGGATAGTAAACGTATTGGTTTTCAGTCAAAAGGCTGAAATCTTCAATTTGAAGTATTTTTCATTGAATGGTTTGACCAATTTTGATAATCTATGAATGTACTAATTATTTCTTTATTTTAGGGAGGAACTTAACAATGGCTTATGAATTACCACAATTAACTTACGATTATGACGCATTAGAACCACATATCGATGCAAAAACAATGGAGATTCACCATTCTAAACATCACAATACGTACGTAACAAATTTAAATGCTGCTGTTGAAGGCACTGAATTTGCAGAGAAAGATATTAACGATCTAATCGCAAACCTTGATGCGCTTCCAGCTGACAAACAAACTGCTGTACGTAACAATGGTGGTGGACATGCTAACCATACATTATTCTGGGAAGTAATCGCTCCAGGCGGTTCAAACACTCCAGTTGGTGAAGTTGCAAAAGCGATTGACGCTAAATTCGGTTCTTTCGATGCATTCAAAGAAGAATTTGCAAAAGCTGCTACAACTCGCTTTGGTTCAGGTTGGGCATGGTTAATCGTTGATGGTGACTCAGTTGCTGTTACATCAACTCCAAACCAAGACTCTCCAGTTATGGAAGGTAAAACACCAATCCTAGGCTTAGACGTTTGGGAGCATGCTTACTACCTTAACTACCAAAACCGTCGTCCAGATTACATCGGTGCATTCTGGAACGTAGTGAACTGGGATGTAGTGGAAGCAAAATTCCAAGCTGCAAAATAATGATTGAGTAATAAAAGGCTATGTCAACGGTGATTCATCACCATGACATAGCCTTTTTGATGGTTTTGATGGATAGAGATGCAAAAGTGACGGATTGAACTGACAAAGATATGGATAGAAAAGCCCAAGTTTTGGATAGAATCGAAAAACTTTAAATGATTGATTGGGAATAGCAACCTTTCACTTCAATATGCCGTCAAATAAATGATGTTTTCAAACATGAAATATCAAGTGCATGCTTTCCTGTCGTACCTTCGAATGGTATACTAGATATCGTGTATTTAAAATGTATAAGATTAAGGAGGGGAATACATATTGCGCAAAGCACCAAGGAAAAATCGCGCGGCGAGTGTTAAAGCAAAACATCACTCTAATTTAACATTTCGTATGAATGTCCTTTTCTTTGCTATATTTATCGTATTTTCAATGTTAATTTTTAGACTCGGTTATATGCAAATCGTGAAAGGGGAAGAGTATGTAAAATTTTTAGAGAGTACAGAGGAAGTCCCTGTTAATACAAGTGTGCCAAGGGGCCGCATGTATGATCGTTACGGACGTATTTTAGTCGATAATCACCCTGAAAATGCTATTACCTATACGAAAATGCAAACAACGAAAACAGAGGAAATGCTAAAAATCGCTGAGAAGCTAGCACAATTAATTGAACAGCCTACAAATCGTGTGACATTGCGCGATAAGCAGGATTTCTGGATACTTAAAAACCATGATGTTGCCTACAAAAAAAGTAACAAAGGCTGAAGAAGACAAAATTCGACAAAAAAAAGATATTACAACAAGCCAAATCAACGCAGAGATTGATAAACTTGTGCGGGAACGTATTACAAATGAAGAGCTTTTACAATTGACAGAGGAAGATTTAGAAGTACTAGCAATCTATCGAGAGATGGCTTCTGGCTACAATTTATCACCTCAAATTATTAAAAGTGAAAATGTATCGGCAGATGAATTTGCACGTGTATCAGAGCGCTTAACAGAGCTACCAGGCGTCAACACAACAACAGATTGGAAGCGTGTGAAATTATCATCTCTTTCTATTTTAGGGCGAACAACTGTCCCGGCGAAAGGGATTCCAAAGGAAAAGCTGAATTACTATTTAGCTCGTGATTATTCACGTAATGACCGCGTTGGTGAAAGTTATATTGAAGCACAATATGAAGATTTACTACAAGGGCAAAAAGCAGTTGTTAAAAATATTACGAATAGAAAAGGGCAGGTAGTCGATACCGTGACAACCTATGAAGGTGAGCCTGGTAAAGATTTGGTCTTATCATTAGATAGTGAATTAACTGCTGAAACAGAGAAAATTGTTGAAGAAGAATTACTTAATTTAAAAGCACGTTCCGGTTCAAAATTATTAGATCGTGCATTTTTAGTTATGATGGATCCAAATACTGGAGACATATTATCAATGGTTGGTAAGAAGATTGAAAAAGATTCAGAGACAGGAAAAAAATATAGTCGTTGATTATTCATATGGCAGCTTTACAACAGCTTATGAGGCAGGTTCTGCAGTTAAGGCAGCAACATTACTAACGGGGTACAATCTAGGAGCTATTACACCACGGACTGTATTAGGCGACGAACCAATCACCTTATTGGGTACTAAGGCGAAAAAAAATCTATTTTAATCCATCTGGCTATATCCAGATGGATGGTTTAAGGGCCTTAGAGCAATCTTCTAACGTATTTATGTTTAAAACAGCTCTACTCATTAATAAAACACCTTATAGCTATAAAATGCCTCTACGTTTAAAGGACGATACTTTCTCAAAAATGCGTAATTCCTATGCACAGTTCGGGTTAGGCGTAAAAACAGGGATTGATTTACCAAATGAATTTAGCGGTGTACAAGGTCCTTCTGGTCCAACCTATGGAGGGAAGTTACTTGACTTAGCAATCGGACAGTACGATACGTATACACCTTTACAATTAGCACAATATATTTCAACCGTTGCTAATGGTGGCTATCGAATTCAGCCGCATATAGTGAAAGAAGTGCGTCAGCCATCAAAAGATGGACAGGAGCTTGGTCAATTAGTAACAGAGGTTGGACCAACGATTTTAAATCGGATTGATAATTCATCAGATGAAATTAACTATGTAAAACAAGGGCTTCGTCGTGTCTATACAGGTGCACATGGTACAGCTAAAAGACACTTTGCAAATGCACCATATACAGCGGCAGGGAAAACAGGAACTGCAGAGGTAATATATTATGGGGATTTGCGAGAAAATTGGGGTACATATACACTTACGTATACACATGTTGGTTTTGCCCCTTATGAAAATCCTGAAATTGCCTACGCTGTAGTTATTCCTTGGGCATCAACAAACCCTCAACAACCATTTTCGGCTAACAGCGAGATTGCTAGAAAGGCTCTGGATAAATATTATGAATTAAAAGAAAAATATAAAGCTGAAAAAGTAACAGATAGTGATGTAACACAGCCTATTTTACCAGCTGTGACAAAAGATAAAATTGGTGAAGATGAACAACAATAAGAGAAACCGCTAGAGTATTTAAATGCCTAGCGGTTTTTTTCTGTCGTGAAATAGAAAACACGGTATGCGTTAAATCTCCATACCATGTTTTCTTCTATATAATAATGCATATGAAATTCTACGCAGATAGTTGTTGTATTGCTAATTCAAATTGTTGCTTTGGTTTTTTTCCGTAAAGCTCTATATTATTACAGAAATAGGACTCAAGCATAAAATCAACAGCTTCCTGTAAAGAGAATTCTCGATGTTCCATTACGAGTGTTAGATATGTTTTAAAGTAATCGGCATTTTGTACTTTTACATGCTTAATCACAAAGTCAAACTCCTCTTCTATTAATTCATGACACAATTGCTTATTATAGCATCTTTCAATAAGGAAGCAAGTATTTGTAATTGTAAATTCATCTTTACAATCGTTTACAAAGCATTACATTCCTTTACGTCTCTTTTACGAACTGTTTATACGACTTCAACAATCAAACATTATAGTAAAGATTGTAAGACAAACAACTATAAAAAAAGTTAATGACGGAGGCAAATGAGATGAAAAAGTGGAAGTACTTAACGATGACAGCGGTAATGGGTTCAGCTTTAATGCTTGGTGCATGTGGCAGTGACTCTGCGCAAAATGGTAACAACGCAGAAACAAAAACACCAGCAAGCTCAGAACAAGACACTGCTGACAAAAAACTGCAAGGGGCTGTAGCTGGGGATGGTTCATCAACAGTAGCACCAATTATTGAAGCAGTTGTTGAAGAGTATGCAGGAACTCAACCAGATGTCAAAGTATCGGTAGGTGTTTCGGGTACTGGTGGTGGTTTTGAAAAATTCATCGCAGGTGAGACAGACTTTTCTAACGCATCTCGTCATGTAAAAGATGAAGAGAAAGCAAAATTGGAACAAGCAGGAATTGCTTATACAGAGCTTCCTTTAGCATATGATGGTATTTCAGTAGTCGTGAATCCTGAAAACGATTGGGCGAAGGATTTAACGGTAGATCAATTAAAGAAAATTTGGATTGAAGATGGAACACCTAAAAAAATGGTCTGATATTGATCCATCATGGCCAGATGAAAAAATCGTGTACTACTCACCAGGTACTGACTCAGGTACGTACGATTACTTTGACGAAGTAGTGTTAGATGGAGCAGATCTAGCAAGTTCAGCAACATTATCAGAGGATGATAACATGCTAGTTCAAGGCATTGCAGGTGATAAAAATGCTATTGGTTTCTTCGGCTATGCGTACTACTTGGAAAATAAAGATAAATTAAACATTGTCAAAGTAAATGGTATTGAGCCAACAAATGATACGATTGAAACTGGTGAATATGCACCATTGTCACGTCCACTATTTGTTTATGTGAAAAATAGTGCAATGAAAGACAATGAAGCGGCATATGATTTCATTAAATTTACGCTTGAACACGGTGGAGATATGGCAAATGCAGTTGGCTATGTTAGTCTTCCTGAAGAAAAATATACAGAAGCTTTAAAAACATTAGAAGGCTTAAAATAAGAAGACATGCATAGAGGGAAAGAGATGTATGCTCTTTCTCTCTCTTATTTGAAAGGAGTTCCCAATGGTTTCTCAAAAAGAAAATAAGACAACATCTGTGCAGCAATTAATTGCAAATTCGCGCAATCATAAAACGAAGAAAATAGTGGAAAAAGCAATGCCAACTCTATTATTTTCTGCAGCTCTTATTTCTATATTAACAACATTTGGCATTGTTTTCACACTAATTTTTGAAACGTTCGAATTCTTTAAACGCGTGTCGATTACGGATTTCCTTTTTGGTACACAGTGGCTACCTTTTTCAGGAAAGGAACCGTTATTTGGGATTTTACCTTTAATTGCTGGTACATTGAAAGTGACACTGATTTCCATAATTGTTGCAGTACCATTTGGCATTGCTTCAGCTATCTATTTAAGTGAATATGCAAGTGAAAAAATAAGACGTACTGTAAAGCCAATTTTAGAGGTATTAGCAGGTGTTCCAACAATTGTTTATGGATTCTTTGCATTAACATTCGTCACACCAATGCTACAGCAAATTATTCCTGGGTTAAAACTATTTAATGCACTGAGTCCAGGAATCGTAGTTGGGATTATGATTTTACCAATGATTACATCACTTTCTGAGGATGCTATGTCCTCTGTTCCAAATAGTATGCGTGAAGGTGCTTTGGCTCTAGGTGCAACAAAATTTGAGGTTGCCGTTAAAGTTGTTTTACCAGCAGCATTATCAGGTATAGTCGCTTCAGTTGTACTAGCTATTTCCCGGGCAATTGGTGAAACGATGATTGTTTCACTTGCAGGTGGTTCTACACCAAAATTTGATTTAGATGTGACCGATTCTATTCAAACCATGACAGCTTATATTGTTCAAGTTGCAACAGGTGATGCTGGTTATGGTACAACGATTTATTACTCGATCTATTCAGTTGGATTCACATTATTCATCTTTACATTAGTGATGAATTTACTTGCTCATTATATATCGAAACGCTTTAGGGAGGTTTACTAGCATGAGCATGCGCTATATTGATGACAAGGTCGTCATGAAACGAATGACAAAGCGTATTACATTTAATAAAGTCTGGAAAGTATTTTTCCTTTTAGCAACTACATTTGCCTTAGTAACTTTAGCCATTTTACTTTATCGAATTGTCACACAAGGAATTGATTATTTAACTTTCGATTTCTTGAAAAATTATGCATCACGCTTTGCTGATAAAGCTGGTATAAAGGCTGCTTTGATTGGTTCTCTTTGGTTGATGGGTGTGGTTGCGCCCGTATCCATTATTTTAGGTGTTGGAACGGCAATTTATTTAGAAGAGTATGCTAAAAAAAATAAACTAAATGACTTTATTCGTATGAATATCTCTAACTTAGCGGGTGTACCTTCCATCGTTTTTGGATTATTGGGATTAACAATTTTTGTTCGTATGTTGGGATTAGGAAAAAGTGTTCTAGCAGCTGGTTTAACAATGAGCTTATTAATTTTACCTGTTATCATTGTGGCAGCACAGGAAGCCATTCGCGCAGTACCAAGCGAACAACGGGAAGCATCATATGGGATGGGAGCAACGAAATGGCAAACGATTGTGCGTGTAGTATTACCAGCTGCCATTCCAGGAATTCTAACAGGTAGTATATTAGCATTGTCTCGGGCTATCGGTGAAACAGCGCCACTTGTTGTTTTAGGAATTCCTGTCATTTTACAGTTTTTACCTAATGGTTTATTAAGTCAATTCACAGCTTTACCTATGCAAATTTATGATTGGGCAAAACGTCCTCAAGAGGCATTTCAATATGTTGCGGCAGCTGGTATTTTAGTCTTGATGTCAGTGCTTTTATTGATGAACTCTATTGCAATCTTTATTCGAAATAAATTCCAAAAACGTTATTAATGAGGTGACCTTATGGTACTAGATTTACAAGAGGAAAAATCAGTTGTCAAATCGATTCAAACGGCGCCAAAGCTTTCCGCTGATGTTGCTAAAAATATAGTATATGATACTCGTAATTTAAACTTATGGTATGGAGATCATCATGGCTTAAAAGATGTCAATTTAAGCATCTATGAAAATGAAGTGACTGCTATCATTGGTCCTTCAGGTTGTGGTAAATCTACCTATTTAAAAACGTTAAATCGAATGGTAGAGTTAGTGCCGATTGTTCGCACATCTGGAGAAATTGTCTATCGTGAGCGTAATATTTTAGACAAAAGCTATACAGTGGAGGAATTACGTACTCGTGTAGGAATGGTCTTCCAAAAGCCAAACCCATTCCCAAAATCTATTTATGATAATATTGCCTATGGTCCGCGTATCCATGGTATTAAAAATAAAAAGATTCTTGACGAAATTGTAGAAAAATCATTACGTGGTGCGGCAATTTGGGATGAGGTAAAGGATCGTTTAAATCAAAATGCATATGGCTTGTCAGGAGGTCAGCAACAACGTATTTGTATTGCTCGTTGTTTAGCGATTGAACCAGATGTTATTTTAATGGATGAGCCTACATCTGCACTTGACCCTATTTCGACATTAAAAGTGGAGGAACTTGTTCAAGAGCTGAAAAAGGATTACTCGATTGTCATCGTTACACATAATATGCAGCAAGCGGCACGAATTTCTGATCGTACAGCATTTTTCTTAAGTGGAGAGGTTGTTGAATACGATAAAACAGACGTTATCTTCCAGACACCTGCAGATCAACGTACTGAAGATTATATATCAGGTCGTTTCGGTTAAGGAGGAGGCAAGAATGGTTGTACGTGAACGTTTTGAACAAGAATTAAAAGAAGTGCAAGCGCAATTTGTCGAGATTGCTACAAGTAGTATAAATGCCTTAAAATTAGCTTTTCAGGCATTAATAGAGCAGGATTTAGAGAAATCTCTAAGAATACTTGAAGATGATTTAGTGATTAATCGACTTGAGGAAGCTATTAATGATCATGTCATTTTACTGATTGCCAAGCAGCAGCCTGTAGCTACCGATTTGCGTCGTCTTATGGTATTAGTGAAAGCTGCCTCGGATATGGAAAGAGTTGGAGATTATGCGGTTAATATTGCCAAAGAGACAATTCGCATTGGAAAAGAGCCACTAGTTTTTTTCTACTACCAATTTACAAACGATGTGCAATAAAACAGTAGAAATGCTAGAGAGTGTTATTAAAGCCTTTACTGAGGAAGATACGGTTCATGCAAAGGAAATTGCAGAATTAGATGATTATATCGATGATTTATATGGCGCGACAATCACGCTTTTACTGCGTGCAGGGGCTGAAAATCCAGCTCATATTTCTCAAATCACGCACTTAACTTTTGTGTGCCGCTATTTAGAGCGTTCAGCGGATCATGCCACAAATATTGCAGAACATTTATTTTACTTAGTTAAAGGCAAACATTATGAATTAAATAATTAATGAAGAGAAGAGCCGTCAACAAGCTCTTCTTTTTTTTATGCAAATAAATGTGATAGCAGCAACATTGTTTGCCAAATTTGCGTCAAATATTTGGGTGGATTTGTATTGTCAAAAATTATTTTGGTTATACTATAGACATTATTTAAATAAATGTGCGAAGGAGGTGCTGCTTCGTGAAAGACGCTGTAGATTCACTCATAGAAAAATTTGCTATTGAAATCACGTCAGAGCTGCGTGACTATTTACGCTTTCTATATGAAAACTTACATCTAGAAGAATTAAGTGACAAGGAACAGCATTATTTTATTGATTATTTTTACAAAAGTGAAGCATTACGAAATATGGCAGCATTTGCACTTGAATTGGCAGATATCATGCAAGAAATTCAAGAAAATATACCAACGATTGAGCAAGCAGAGCAATTAGCCAATGGGAAAGAACAGCGCATATATTATGAGCATAAGTGGGAGGAAGTAAGACGCCATAAGCTAAAGCATCAAACAAGAAAAAAAGGGAATATCCTATATGTTCCTTTTAATGAGTATAAAAAAAGATCCTGGTCCAATCATTATCTGTCTTGAACAAACAACGGGTATGGAAGCCTATACAGAGCTTTGTAAAAGTATGATTTTACCATTATTTATGAGTGCACATCGTGAGCAAAGAGATTTGTATATTGTCCCCTACGACTATCAAATTCATGTACACTATCGCTTTGAAAATGGTCATTTGAATTTATCTGATTTTAAGGATTTTATGGAATACAAAGCAAAGGGAGAAGCTGCAATACTGCCCGTATTACATTTTGTTAAAGGCTTGCTGCAGGAAAATCAACATTGCGGTGAAGCAGATATTATTATCTTCACTGAAGGAAGGCCTATTGATGGACAGCATCTAGTTGGAAAGCAAACTAAAACAATGCTAGAGGAAATGAAAAAGAAATATCACGCTGAATTTTCAGTTATCGCTATGCATGAGCATAATTTTAATGAGCAGCAATTTTGGTTTGCCAATAAGGCCATCTTTGCGGATGATGCTATTCAATAACGATAAGAGCTGATCTTTAAGATGATTGGCTCTTATTGTGTGCATATACATAGTAATTAGAGGAGAAAAATATGGATTTATTGAAATGGTTAATACCACCCAGTGTTACAGTTCCAACGTGGATGGATGTAATTATAGCCATCGCTCTCTGTGGTGTTGGATGGCTCTTTCAGTATTTTGTTATAAAGAAAATTATTAATCGTATTGTTGTATTTTTAGAAAATCGACAGCGTAATTTTCAGGCAACGGTGCTGGCACAATTTAATAAGGCGATTCGCTACGCATTTATGGCTTCCGTTATTGTAATCAGCTTATCCTATTTGATAGATGTGCCATTATTCACACATAAAGCGTCCAAAAACTTTGTGTTGTCGATTATTGTTTTCTTCGCTTTCAAAGGGGTATACGATGTTTTGAACTTTTATACAAAACAACCTTTGCCATTAAATGGTGAAGAGGAAGCGAATGTCCTATTACCGTTTTTTTCTTCGTATAGGAAAAGTGCTCATCATGATTTTTGCTATGTTTACCATTGCTTCCTTTTGGGACTTTAACTTAAATGGCTTTTTAACAGGTATTGGTTTAACAGGTGTAGCAATTGCCTTTGGTATTCGTGATACGCTAGCACATGTTTTTGGTGGAATGTCAGTGGCTTTGGATAACCCCTTTAAAATTGGCGATTGGATTGCAACAGAAGACCAAAAAAATTGAGGGAACCATTGAGGATATTAATCTTCGCAGTACGTTGATTCAAACAGGTGATAAAGGACTTGTATATGTACCGAACTCTTATTTGGTCAATCGTCCAATCTATAATTTATCAAGACGAGAAAAACGAAAATGTGAGCATTTTTATATGTTTCTACTGAAAATGAGGAAGAATCCATACGAGGTGCCTTAAGTGCCATTCAAAAAGAAATTTATTTGCATAATAAGACTGAAAAGGAAATGATTCATGTCTTTATCGATGAATTTTATCCTAGCTATTACCGTGTCCTTGTACGTTTTTATGTGGCAAGCAATGACACGGCTGTCATGCTAGATGTACGTCAGGATATTTTATTTGCAATTCGTCAAATCGTTGAGGAACTACAAATTGTATTAATAAATCCAACAGATGAAGAATGGTTTGGGACTAAAAAATAATTTGAATTGTTAGTTTTTTTTGGTTTACAATGTAGGTGAGTAATCAGCTTTGATGAAGAGTAGTAGCTATTATTATTTGCTATAGAGAGCTAGTGTTGGTGGAAACTAGTGCAAATGAATGGCGAATGGACTTCGGAGCTCTAATCCTGAAAAAAAGTATGGATTAGCGTCTGCCTACGTTATAAGGCTTAGAGTGGGTCTTTTAGGAGACCAATGAAGGTGGCACCACGGCTTTTCCGTCCTTTTGTGATGGAAAGGCCTTTTTTTCTTGAATCAGCAAAAACCCCCATCTCTAAAGTGGGGAAGTTGAATGCTGAAGAGGGGTTTTTCGAGGGAACTCGAAAAAATCCGTTACAATTAAGCTATGTTTTATGGTGTAGAAGAGTAGAGCCTAGAGAAGGAGAGAGAATTATGACAGTTGAGCTTAGAACGTATACCATGAAGGTATTGCAAGGGGATATGATGACGCCAATTTCCGTCTATCAATCACTTGAAGGAAAGCGTAAAATGCTATTCGAATCGTCTGCCAAGCATGAGGAGAGTGGTCGATACTCATTTATTGCCGTTAACCCAATTGCAGAATTATTTGGCGATAGGGATGGTTATACTTTTACCAAAGATCTTCATATCGAAAAGGGAAGCGAGAATGTACTTGCAAAATTAAAGCAGGTAATGCCGTTCCATCAAGAGCACTATCCTTTTGCCTTTTTTTGGGGGCGCCATTGGTTTCTTTGGATATGAAACTGCTTTTTATACTGAGAGAATAGGTGAATACTTACAGGATGATTTAGAAATGCCAGACGTCCATATCTTTTTCTATGATACATTTATTGTGTTTGATCATTTAAAGCAGGAGATTACATTGGCGGCTATTGATTTATTTGCTGACGGGCGTTCCCTTGAGGAAATGGAAGAGGAGATTACCCGGATTGAAGAGCAGCTATACGCTGGAGCGACGTTTAAAGAGATGCAGCTTGGAGAGCTAAATTTCAAGCCGATAATTGCAAAAGAACAATTTATCGCATTAGTTGAACGTGCGAAAAAGCATATTCTTAAGGGTGATATATTCCAAATTGTTTTATCCCAACGCTTCACCTCATCCTTTACAGGAAATCCATTTGCCTTATATCGTCAATTACGCACATCTAATCCCTCGCCTTATATGTTCTATATGGACTATGGAACGTACACTATTTTGGGAACATCCCCAGAAAGTTTAGTGAAGGTAAAAGATCGTAAAGTAACGACAAATCCAATCGCGGGCACAAAGCCTAGAGGTCAAACAGAGGATCAGGATAATGCTATTGCAGAGGGATTATTAAATGATGAAAAAGAAATTGCTGAACATCGGATGTTAGTAGATTTAGGTCGAAATGATTTAGGTCGAATTTCGAAAGTTGGAACTGTAAAGCTTGTAAAGTATATGAATATTGAACGCTATAAGCATGTTATGCATATCGTTTCAGAGGTTATCGGAGAATTACGTGAGGATGTGCATGTTTTAGATGTTCTCCGTGCCTGTCTGCCAGCAGGTACAGTATCAGGTGCACCGAAAATTCGTGCTATGCAGCTTATCAATGAGCTAGAGCCTGTGAAGCGTGGTGTCTACGCTGGAGCAGTTGGCTATATTTCTACAACCGGGGATATGGATTTGGCACTGGCCATTCGTACGATGATTATTAAGGATCAAAGTGCTCATGTTCAGGCTGGCGCAGGTATTGTGTATGACTCTGTACCAATGTCTGAATACGAGGAAACATTGAATAAAGCACGCGCACTATTGGAGGTAAAAAAAATGATTCTACTAATCGATAACTACGATTCTTTCACTTATAATCTATATCAGCAAATATCAATACTTGGAAAGCAAGTAACAGTAGTACGTAATGACGAGCTGACTGTAGCTGATATTGAAAGCATGCGGCCAGAGGCGATTATTTTATCCCCTGGTCCAGGAACACCAGTAGATTCAGGTATAACAGTGGAAGTAGTAGAAGAGCTTTATAAAAAGTTTCCGATTTTAGGTATTTGTCTTGGACACCAAGCTATTGGTCAGGCTTTCGGAAGCAATATTGTGCAGGCTAAAAATATTATGCATGGTAAGCTATCTACACTTCAATATGAAAAAGCAGGATTATTTGCACAATTAGAAGGTGAAGTTGAGGTCATGCGCTATCATTCGCTTATTATTGAGAGGTGTACTCTACATGAGGATTTTAAAATTTTAGCTACCGCAAGTGATGATGGCGAAATTATGGCAATGCAACACAAAAATTATCCGCTTTTTGGTCTGCAATTCCATCCAGAATCCATCGGGACAGAAGAGGGTGGTCTCATGATGCAAGCCTTCTTAGATCATATTTCATAAAGTAAATAGAAAAGGCTGTCACTCTAATTGACAGCCTTTTCTTATTTATTGTTTTTTTCCTGTAATTAGCCTTGCAATTTCCTCTAAGGACATCGAGGAATTGACCTCATAGGAACCTATTTGTAAGCTTCGTGCGTATTTTGCATTGGCAAGTAAGAGCTCCATCTCCACACTATTGTCAATGATACCGCCATCTTCTAGCTTTTTTTGCCACCGTATATGGGGCAATGCCACTATAAATTTGAAGCGTCATGGTAGCCGAATTTTTAGGGCTGTCTACAGATTTATTTATAGATTCAGATGGATTAGGCTTCTCAGTATTCTCCTTAGGAACCTGTTTTATTTGCTCCTTTAACGAAGCAATTTCTTGATTTGCCTGTACAAGCTTTTTTTTGAAGTTCCATTACTTGCTCTCCATTTGTGGAGGCCTTTGTCGGAAGACCGATGCTGAAATCAAAACGAGTAGCGAAAGCTATCAAAGCTCCCACAAGAAATAAGGCAATGCCAAATGCACGGATTGCGGAATTATTCATCAATTAACGACCTCCGTTTGCAATCACTTGTCGGACTTGTTCCTCAGTTAAATTAGAGCGAATACTTATATCTGCTACGGACATTCCTTGCTTATTAAGTTCAAGCACCTGACTTACAATAATTTGATGAATGGGTTTTGTTTTGGCAGCTACTTGTCCATTTTTGGATACTTGAGCTGCTTGTTGCACAGCTTGCATGACCTGTTGAACCTTTTGATTGGATACTGAGTTATTTATTGCTGACGGTGTTTTAACCTGAAACTCAGGTTCAAGCAATAGCTCCTCTTCGACAATTTTAAGTCGTCGCTTCAAATTATTGGTTTCCTGGAAAATTGAGATTGATAATTCTTCCACATCCTGTTCGACTTTTTTTTGCACTATTTTTGAAAAAGAACGATACAATGATAAGAACAATACCTACGCTCATAAGTATGATGGATAAATCCACTAGTTTCACCCCATTAAAAGTATGTAATTATCCCGCATAAACAGGCAGTCAGTTATCTGTACTGAAAGCGAAGTGTCAGATACAAGATTCCCACTCCAAGATTTAAGTGAAACAAAAAAATATAAGTGAGAGATTACTGACCATAAATCCCGATTGAGGCCAACAAGATGTTGGTCACACAAGCATTTCCGCAGGATGAGGAGTCTTAGCTTGTGTTCCTCTACAGCAATCAGGTAGGATGAGGAAAAACCCACCGATTGAAGTTTCACTTTATAAGGTATTTTACCATATGCAAACTTAATATGAAATGAAGGTAGATTTTTTTTCAGTTTGTGTTATAATAGGTTAGTCGTATAAATCATGCTCAAATTTAAATTCTTGATATAGAGTGGGAGGGTTAATGATGCGCGTAAACATTACTTTAGCTTGCACTGATTGCGGCGAACGTAACTACATTTCTAAAAAGAACAAGCGTAACAATCCAGAGCGTCTTGAACTTAAAAAAATATTGCTCTCGCGAGAAGAAATACACTCTTCACCGTGAAACTAAGTAATCGCTCATTAAGCCAAAACCACAAGTGGTTTTGGCTTTCTACATTTTACTAGGAGGTAGCTTGGCATGGATAAATCAACATTGCGAAACAGGGTAAAGGAAGCGCTTGCAACTATGAGTGAGGAAGCTTATCTTGAGCAGTCTTTAGCTATTGTAAAAAAAAGTGCTACAGGAACCATATATAATAGAAGCAAAAACGATTGGTATTACCATTTCCAATAAACCAGAAGTCGACACAATTGATCTGATAGACGAATTATGGAAGCTTGGTAAAAAAAGTTGCTGTTCCAAAATGTAACCCAAAAACAAGAGAAATGACATTTTACGTTATTAATTCTTTTGAACAGCTTGAAACTGTATATATGCATTTACGTGAGCCAATTCCAGAAAAATGTGAGTTTGTTGACGCAAATGAGATGAATGTCCTACTTGTTCCAGGTGTTGCTTTTGACCAATATGGCTATCGAATAGGCTACGGCGGTGGTTATTATGACCGCTATGTATTAAACTATAAAAAGGGTAAGCTCATGTCATTGCTATTTGATGAACAGCTAGTTGATCGTGTTCCTACAGAAGCACATGATTGCCCAGTTGATATCATTGTGACGCCCACAATACGTATAGATTGTGTTGCACAACGAGGAGCGAATTAAATTGGATAAAATGTTAGATATTTATGAATTATTGAAAACATACGGCACTTATATTTACACACGTGATCCTATTGGAGATTTGATGCTAATGGAGGATGAAATTCGTGAGTTGTATAAAGCAAATGTGCTAGATAGTAAAGATTACCAAATGGCATTGTTACTAATTCGACAAGAAACTACAAAACTTCGTATGAAAGAAAATAATCAATCTTGATTGAAAGATTACGAATTTGGGTATTGTAAAAATAGTGTAACATGTTTGTAATATTCAAAGAAACAGTGGCTTTCCACTGTTTTTATGATTTTATGAAACTTTTTACAATGCAAAACGTATATATAAGTATCCAACGCATAGGAGTAAGGATAAAAGTTTTTAAAAAAATATATCTGTTGATTATCTGTAAAAAAAAGATTAAGATATATTTTGTTTCAGTAACAAATGTTAAAAATTATTATTTTTTTTGGGTAAGAAAGTAGGGAGGATGTTAGGAATGAAATCAATTAAGTGGCCTAAACATTCATTTATGATACTAGCAATTGTAGCAACTTGGATAAAAACGGTCATTGTTTATCACACAAGTTTTGAGATGAAAATTGAAAATGCGATGCAACAATTTATCTTGTTTATTAATCCATTAAGTTTCTTACTCTTTGCTTATGGATTAGCATTATTCTTTAAATCAACAAAGGCTAAAAACCGATATATTATTACTGTCAGTGTTCTTTTATCAATTGTCTTATATGGAAATGTGGCATTCTATCGTTTCTACAATGACTTTATTACATTACCGGTATTATTCCAGACAAATAATTTCAGTGATTTAGGAACTTCTGTAGCAGCAATTGTAAACCCATGGGATCTGTTGTATTTTGTTGATGTACTTATTCTAATTTTAGCTAATAAATATCTACCTAGAATGAAAGAAGCAGTAAAAGTTAACGTGGAATTCCGTCGTGCGTTCTTCGTTTTAGCGATTGCTATGTCTTTCTTAAACTTAGGACTAGCAGAAACAGAGCGCCCACAACTGTTAACACGTAGCTTTGACCGCGAGTTACTTGTGAAAAACATTGGTACGTACAACTATCACTTATATGATATTTATATTCAATCAAAATCATCTGCTCAACGTGCATTAGCAGATGGTAGTGAACTAGTAGAAGTGAATAACTATATTCGCTCTAACCAGGCAGCCATAAACCTGAAATGTTTGGTAAATACAAAGGGCGTAACTTAATTGTTGTGTCAATGGAATCTTTACAAAACTTCGTCATTAATAATCAGATGGATGGTCATGAAATTACACCGTTCTTAAATTCTTTAACAAAAGATAAAGATACTTTTTATTTCAGTAATTTCTATCACCAAACAGGCTTAGGTAAAACGTCTGACTCAGAGTTTATCTTAGAAAACTCATTGTTCGGCTTAGGTCGTGGTGCTGTATTCTTCACACATGGTGGAAATACGTACAACTCAATGGCAGATCGTCTTGGAGAAAACGGCTACTTTACAAATGTCATGCATCCAAATAATAAATCATTCTGGAACCGTGATATCATGTATCAATCTTTAAATATCGATAAATTCTATGATATAGAATCATATACTATTGGCGAAGGGGAAGCTGTTAACTGGGGAATGAAAGATATCCCATTCGTAGAGCAATCTGCAGCATTAATGAAAGATATGCCACAGCCATTCTATTCTCGACTAATTACATTAACGAACCATTATCCGTTCACATTGGATCCAGATGATATCATGATACCTGAATATACTTCAAATTCAGGTACATTAAATCGCTACTTCCAAACAGTTCGTTATATGGATGAAGCACTGAAAGACTTCTTCCAAAGTTTAAAGGATCAAGGTGTATATGATAACTCTATTATCGTGATGTATGGTGACCATTACGGTATTTCAGAAAACCATAACAAGGCGATGGCCCAGTATTTAGGAAAAGAAAGCATCACACCATTTGATAATGCAATACTACAAGAAGTACCTTTATTCATCCATATCCCTGGAGCTGGCGATGGTAAAGAAATGACTGAGGTAGCTGGACAAATGGATTTACGTCCAACAATCTTACACCTTCTTGGCGTTGAAACATCAAAAGATATGCAAATGGGCGCAGATCTATTCTCACCAGAGCATGAAGACTTTGTTATATTCCGCGATGGTCGATTTATAACAGATAAATATGTTTATGCTGGAGAAGCTTGCTATGACAAAGCTACTGGTGAAGAGATTGATAGCGAGCCATGTCAGCCATACGCTGATCGTGCTACAATGGAATTAGAAAATTCCGATGCTATCATTAACGGGGATTTGCTTCGATTCTATGATGAAAAGACTGGTAATTTGAAACAAGAAGCTGTGAAATAACTTAAAGAGAGATCTCTATTTATGGAGATCTCTTTTTTTTGTTTAAGTTAACTTGTGGGAAAGATTGTTGTTCGTGTAGAGCAGAAATTTCTCTCGGATAGCGGAAAAACTGCTCCGGACGGGTGGCGATAGTAACTGCTCGGGGGCAGGGTAGAAACGCTCAGGTGGCGAGAAAATCGCTCAGGCGGTATGGAAGCACGCTCAGGTAGCTACGAAAAACTGCTCGATTGAAAGAGATTGTATCCCTCAATTCTGATATATATAGAAAAAGAGCAGCCTCGTAGTGAGACTGCCCTTGTTTCCGTCTAGATTTTAGTGTAATTTTGGTGGGTAACCGCTATGAACGATTGTCATAATGACGAACCAACCGAATACTACAGCACTTAATAAGTTGAAAACAACACTTAAAAGGTTCTTTTCTTTAATTGCTTGGAATGTACCAATTACAGCAAAAATAGCTACTAGACCAAAAATAACCATTAATAAGTTCATTAAAAATTGACACTCCTTTCGACATCAGAAAATGAATGTCGTAAACAATATTCCTCCTTAATTGTAAACGTTCTACCTGTTTTTGTCGAGAACTAAAATAGCCTAAACTATGAACATTTATCGTCAAATTGTGGCAAAGGCTGTATAATAGGAAGTTGAGGTGATGACAATGATGAACGTACGAAGTTATTCACTTGGACCCGTCCAAACGAATTGTTATATCGTATCGAATAAAGAGAAGGAATGCTTAATATTTGATCCTGGAGAGGAAGCACAACGAATAATTAAAGCCATACGCAGTAATGGTTTAACACCATTGGCTATTTTTTTAACACATGCACATTTTGATCATATTGGTGCAGTAGATGCTGTCCGGGAAGCTTTTAATATTCCCGTTTGGATTCATGAAAAGGAAGTTAGCTGGTTAGGGGACCCATCAAAGAATGGCTCTAGCAAATATGCTGCTTTACCAGATTATATTGTGGCGGCACCAGATGAAGAAAATATAATTAAAGAAGAGCGTCTATTTGAAATAAATAATTTCGCTTTCAAAGCAATTTTTACACCAGGACATTCACCTGGCAGTATTTCGTATATATTTGAAAATGATGGCTTTGCTATTGTAGGAGATACGCTATTTGAACAAGGTGTGGGAAGAACTGATCTAATTGGTGGTTCAACTAAGGTGCTTTTGGCATCCATCCATGATAAATTATTAACGTTACCAGAGGATATGATTGTTTATCCAGGCCATGGCAATTACACGACGGTTGGAGCAGAGATGGAAGCAAACCCATTTTTAAATGGATTTTAAAAATGTGGATCAATTAAGCCCCAGCGTATTGTAGCTGCCGCTTTGCTTTCGCTACAGAAAATATTTGTAGCTGCCGCTTTGCTTTCGCTACAGAAAATATTTGTGCTGCCGCCTTGCTTTCGCACAGATAAACAATGCGTCCGGATTTTGTTCGAGCTCGCTCGAAAAGCTCCTCTCCAAAATCCGTGACATCCGCCAGGGGCTTTATCTTGATTCAGCGGGCGTTTGTACGCCCACTGAATAGGAAAAAAACCACATTCATCTCGCTACCTATAGAGCTGGGAGTATTCTGCTGAATATAGATAAATTATACAATTTCATCTACTTGTGCTAAAATGAAAATAGGTGATGTAAATGGAATTAATTTTACTCTTATCGTTGCTTACTGATTTTAATTATTTAATTCAACATAGTCCGTTTATTAAAGTATATATATATACTATATTTGATAAAATTTCTGTTTTTGATACGAATTTTGAAGTAATATTTAACAGACAATGTAAATTTTGAAACAAAGATATATTTATCTCATATTACACTTAATAAATGGCTGAGAAAAGTAATTTACAGTAAATCAGATAATGATGAGGAATTAGTATCCCTTTTATAAGAAAAATTATAAAAGGGGAGATAATCATTAATGCTTGAATTATTAACACAACCATTGACAATTTTGTTAGAGGCTTTTTTTCATTTTACAGGGAGCTATGTTTTTGCAATCGTACTTCTGACGGTGCTAACACGTTTAATTTTACTGTATCCAAATTTCAAGTCTTTTAAATCTCAACAGGTGGTTACACAAACTACCCAAGGGAATAAGGAGCAATTATTAGCGCTACAAACAAAGTTAAGCCAAGCTAAAACAGATGAAGAACGTAAAGAGTATCAATTGCAAATGTCTCGATTAATGATGGAAAACTTTTCAGGCATGAAAACGGGATGTCTAACAGCGCTTATACAATTTCCGATTTTAACTGGCTTGTATTTAACCATTTCTAAAAACAATGCTATTATGCATGAGAGCTTACTATGGTTTAATCTTGGTTCTGCAGATATTTTTATGGCGGCTGTTGCAGGTTTAGCGATGATGATTCAAATGTATTTATCATTTAAGCTAGCAGAAAATAGTAATCCACAAATGAAAATGATGATAGGGATCATGCCTGTTATGATAGTATTCTCATCTCTATTCATGCCGTCAGCCATCCCATTCTATTGGACCGTGTCCTCTATTTGGATGATTGTACAAACAATTGCGTTTAATCAATACAAACCTAAACTAACTTCATAAAGTATTAATCCCCCTTACCTAAAGGGGGATTTTATTATGCTCATAAAAGATAGAGACAAAAAAAAGCGTGCCTCATATTTTAAATGAGGCACGCGATTTTCTCTGTATTAATGACCGCCACCAGGTACGTGAATAAATGTTGTATAGTACGTGAAGCCAGCGAAGAATACAGTTAAATATGCTCCGAAAATGTACATGTACATACGTTCTGAAAGGTTTAAGAAGCCTAATAATAAGAATAAACCTGTATTACCTACGAATAATAGCGATACTTCGTTCATACCACCAAGGTAGAACATAACTGCAAAAATACCTGTCCAGAATGCCATAACTTTATACATATTATCCATGAAATTTCCCCTCCTTTTGCCCACGACACAATAATCTCTTACTCATTATAAATGATATGAAAGGTGTCTGTAAACTGGAACTTCTCCTTCTTTGTGACAAACAAATGGAATTTTAAATTAGCGATCTATTTCTGTCACGTTTATTTCATATTTACATAAATCACAATTATGTATCATACTTTCAATCTGAATAAATTCATTACTAGAAAATAATGCATCTAACTGACCCTTTAAATAGGATTCATGTAAAGAACATACAATTTCTGAATGGGTAGTAAGCTGTTCCTGGAACGGACAATTAAATATGGAGAATATCACCTTTTTGCCATGCTCTGTTTGCTGAATTTGTGGAATATAGCCAATTAATGCAGCATTATCTGTTAATAGTTGAAGCTTTTGGTCGAAGGAAAGGGTATTATTTAATTTTAACTCAGCACTTACATAATTTTTCATCTGCTGGAAACCATCTTGATAGCTGATGTCCATACATTTTGTTAAAGCAGATGGGCCAAATTCCTGAATTAATTGTATAGTCCACTTCAATAGTCGATCCTCATCCCGCCTTGGGAATGTTAATGATACTCCTTTTTCGGAAGCCTTATATACACGGCCAGGTCGCCCTCCCTTACCTGTCTTAGCAAAATCAGCAGTAATTATATTAATTTCTGAAAGTTTCGTTAAGTGCAGGCGTGCAACGTTCGGATGAATGCCGAATTTATCAGCAATATTTTGGACCGTTACTGTTTTTCTCTCTTTCAATATGTACTCATAAATCGAGTATCTAGTTTCATCGGCTAATGTACTAGTAATCTTTAATGGATGGATCATTTGCTTCACCTCAATTGAATTTTTCAAATATTATTTAGTCTACCAAGTGTTAGTAAAATAATCATGTTGATTCTATTATATTGTATTATTGAAAAAGATACAGTTCCTTTCGGCATAAATATTAACTTTTTCATGTGGGGATGTTCTTTTTTTAGTGGAAATTTGCAAGTTATCCACATTTTTATACCAAAAAAACAAATTTGATAGGCGTTTTAACAGCAAAATTTTATTTTGAGAAAAGGGCTTTTCTCGTGGCGTATTCGTAACTATACTAGGAAATATCGAATAGGGCGGTCATATTCGAATGAACTAGAAGAGAGGTGCAAATGTGCAGAATTTTGAAACAGTTGTCGAACAAAAATGTGAGCAACTTTTACTAAGGGCTTATCATTTTGGTGCATCAGATTTATTACTAGTACCTGAAATGGAACGGTATCGTCTTTATTTTCGGAAATACGATAAGCTACTTCAGGCTGGTGAGCTACCGAACGATCTAGCAGAACGAATGATTTCCTTTTATAAATTTTTAGCAGCCTTAGATATTAGTGAGCGTCGCAAACCCCAAAGCGGCTCCTTTCAGAAATCAATGGAGAAAGATCCATATGCCTTCCGGGTATCTACACTTCCCTCAGTGTTTTTAAAAGAAAGTCTGATTATCCGACTTCTTCTTCAAAACCATGCTTTTCCACTTACTTCTTTATGTTATTCCAAATTCGAAGCGAACATCTTAATGGAGCTTGTGAAACATCGACAAGGGCTCCTATGCTTCACAGGGCAACCGGGTCTGGAAAATCAACTTCGTTATATTCACTCATTCATTATTGCTCAACAGAATTACATCGTCATGTTATCTCCTTGGAAGATCCTGTAGAAAATAATCAAGCGAATCTTCTTCAAATTCAAGTAAATGAACGAGCTGGTGTTACATATGCTGCAGGCTTAAAGGCTATTTTACGCCACTCACCTGATGTCATTATGATTGGTGAAATACGTGATAAAGAAACTGCCAAAATCGCAATAGAGGCAGCCTTAACAGGTCATCTAGTGGTAAGCACCATTCATGCTAAGGATTCGGTCAGCTGTCTTTATCGACTAATCGACTTAGGTGTTTCTGTAGAAGAACTTCGTCAAACGGTAATAGGTATTGTTGCACAAATACTTTTCCAGTCACCAATTATTCAGGAAGAACGTCGCGCATTGTTTGAAATATTAAGCGACGGTCATCTTCAAGAGGCCATCAAAGCAATCATGCAAAATACTACCTATGAGCTGCCGTATGATTTAACACTTGCAGGTCAAAGAGGTTTAATAGAGGGGCAAAAATATGCAACTACGAAAATACACTGACAAGATGTTAGTTGAATACAAAAAAAGCTACAAAATGGCGGGTAAAGGAGCAAGCACATTTCTTTAGTCGATTAAGTGTGCTAATGCAAGAGGGTTATTTATTTCCTCAAGCAATTTCAATTCTCCTACCACACCATATTGAGGCACATGAAGAAATTCAGCAACGAATCGACGAAAAACTTAGGCAAGGGATAGGTGTTACAGGGATTTTGGAAACATTAAGGCTTGCAAGGCATCATTTAGTGGCGATTGCAGTTGCTGAAAAGAATGGTCATATGATTGAGGCTTTAAAAGGAGTAGCAAAGCAAATGGCTGTAAGTGAGGCAACTAAGAAAAAATTATTGAGACTTCTCTTATATCCAGTAGTACTCATTGTATTTTTGTTACTATTGTTTTTTTGTATTTCGTACGGTATTTTTTTCCAAATATAGAAAAAATGATTTCGAGTCGAACTCCTAGCAATGATCAAACAATGATTGGGCTATCAAAAATGTTCTTGCATTTCCCAGATGCTCTTGTCTTATTAGGTATAGCTTCGATTGGTAGTATTTTGTTTTTCCAGCTCTATCTTAAACGTCAGTCAATTGCCCGTCAGCTTACAATCATCTCAAAGATCCCGTTTGTCCAAATTTATGTGCGATTATCTTTAACGAGGCAATTTGCTGCCTATTTAGGGAGTCTACTAGAAAGTGGTTTTTCATTACAGGCCAGTCTGCAAATATTGGAGGAGCAGCGATTACAGCCACTTTTGCAGCATTTGGCTCGATGTCTCAAAGAGCGCGTTGTTTTTGGAGATACTTTGACACAGGCTGTTCAATTAACAGCTGTTTGGCAGAGGGACTTCTCCATATTTGTTGAGCATGGTGAGAAAAGTGGCTATTTAGGAAAAGAGCTTTTACTCTATAGCGAATTGTTGACAGACAAGCAGGAGCAATTATTGCACCGAATACTTGCATTTGTACAGCCAACTTTTTTTTATCATCATTGCTATCTGTATCGTTGCTGCATATGTTAGTTTGCTATTACCCATTTATCACATGATTGAACTAGTATAGGAGGATTATTATGAAAAAAATAAAGCGCCAAGCTGGATTCACGCTTATCGAAATGTTAATTGTACTTCTAATTATTTCCATCCTAATTTTAATCACAATCCCAAATGTGACGAAGCATTTTGCCACAATCGATGAGAAGGGCTGTAAAGCTTATATTTCTATGGTACAGGGACAGGTAGAAGCATATCGGGTGGATTTTATGGCTTATCCAACAATCGAGGATTTAGTAACAAAGGGGTATTTGAAGGAAAATGAAACGAGCTGTCCGAATAAGGAAGAAATTATGATTACAAATGAGGGCGAGGTTAAATTGGCAAATGCCTCTTTAGGATCGGACTCTAGCGGTGGATGAACGTGAGTAGCTTAAAAAATGATCAAGGATATACGTTGCTTGAAATGTTAATTGTGTTATTTTTTTGTGATGTGTTTAACTGCGATTGTCATGAAGTACTCATTGAAACAAGCAGAAATAAAAGAACTTGAGCGTTTTTTTTACACAAGTGCAATTGGATATTCAATATATTCAAACCTATAGTATGCATCATAGAGAATACATCTCGATGAAGTTTGAAAGCTCGACAAAACGCTATATTATCAAAAAAAGATTTTTATACTCATTTATATGACAGACCTTTTCCGAAAGGGGTTGAATTAATGCCGGCTTCGAGCTCCGTGCAAACCATTATGTATAACTATAGTGGCAATGTCATGACTGCAGGAACTGTAACATTTAAAACACCTCAAGGCATTAAAAGAGTTGTGATTACGCTTGGACGAGGGAGAGCTAGAGTTGAATGAGACAGGCTATTCATTTGTAGAAACGATTTTATCCATTGGCATCCTTATGTTACTATGTGTGGCATTATTACCAATTAGCTATTCAATGAAAACAAATTTATCTAACAAAAAGCTAGAGGTTATCGCAGCAGAGACTGCCTATGAGGGTTTAAAGCAATATTGGCATTCACGGCAACAGGAAGGTTCAAAAACAATTGAAAATGTGGATTTTCATTGGATATTTGAGGGACAAGAAATATGTGTAACCTTTCAAAATACACGTGAAATACGTGAAAAATGTATACAGCTGACAGGTGAAGTCAATGAATGAGAAAGGGTATACATTGCTTGAAGCTTTATTTCAATTAGTCGTGTTTGTACTAGTTATGCAGCTTGTTGTGTTAATTATGCTTTGGTATGCCGAGATGAAAACGACAGTATTATCTGATGAACAATCAAAGTGGGAGCTATTTGTGTACGATTTAAATAGTTATTTTGAAAATATTACTTTTTTTTACGATTCGACAGAACCAAAAGAGAATAACCTTTGAATCGGGGAATACGATTCATAATATTGATTGTTATAATAATTTAATTCGTGACCAAGTAAATGGTGGGCATGTACCGATGTTAATTGGTATTAATAAATGCCAATTTCAATATGAAAATAATAGGGTTACTGTAGCTGTTGAATTTCCAAGTGGTATCCAAAAGGAGCGAACCTTCTATGTACCAATTATTGAAAAATGACAGAGGGGCTATTTTTTTTAATCGCAATTGCATTATTATTTTTTTGTAACTACTTTTGTTCTTACGTATTGTACGTCTTATGAAATTCAGTATCGAACATATGATTCGCTTGAAAAAATGAATGTTCGCGCTACGATAAATTTATTAGGACAAATTTTGTCAGACAGTGTAGAATCGTAGTTATAAGAAGGTGATTCGAATGCGAAAAATATATTTAGTTGGCTTTATGGGCTGCGGGAAAAGTGCGTTAGGAAGACGTTTAAGCTATTTGTTAAAGATGCCCTATTATGATATGGATCATGAAATTGTGAGACAGCAGGGTATGACAATTCCTCAGATTTTTGAAAAATACGGAGAGGCACGGTTTCGGGAAATAGAAACAGAATTTTTGAAAATTTCCGTGATGAAGCTTGTATTATTTCAACTGGTGGTGGCGTTGCGTCAATGCTGAAAACAGGAAAATAATGAGACGCAGTGGACTCGTGTTTTTTTAGATGCGACATTCGAAGATATTTATAAGCGAATACAGCATGATCAAAACCGACCGATTGTGCAAAGCTCAACGAAAGAAGAGCTAGAGAAGCTGTATCATTACAGAAGGAAATTTTACCGTGATGCAGGACATATTCAAGTGTTAACAGAGGGCAGAACCATCCGTCAAATTCTTGAGTATTTAGTATTCCAAGTTAAAAGGCTAAAAGGCGAACGATAATTAGTGAAAATAACTACAACATTCGTTATTTATTATAATTTAAAAAAATGTTTGCCTTTTCAATATATTTAATGTTAGGATATAGACAAATAAGTAACTAAATGTTCATTGAATACTAAATAGTACCAAGATGAATCTTGGGCGGATGATTGTGCGGGGAGAGCGCGTAGAGACGCCGCCGAAGGAGCAAGTAGCAAAGGGCTATGAATCTCTCAGGTAAAAGGACTCGTACAAGACGCAACTCTGGAGAGAGCTGTAGTATAACAATAACAGCCACCAAAGGGGAAAGCCGGCTGATTGGCAAAGAGACAATGCGAGCCAGTCTGGTGTAACTTTCAGGTGCAAGGACAGAGAATCCCGAAAAAGGGGTTCGTCTGTCTTTTTTTTATGTCTTTATACGACAAGTATAGACCGTATTTATACAAGAAGCAGACGAACTACTACTAAGTAGAATGTAACTAACAATAAGGGGGCAAAAATGAATGGCGAGTGAATTAAAACGTACACCTCTATTTGAAGAATACGCAAAATATGGTGCTAAAACAGTTGACTTTGGTGGATGGGAATTACCAGTTCAATTCTCTTCTATTAAAGAAGAACACGATGCAGTGCGTAATCGTGCAGGCTTATTTGATGTATCACATATGGGGGAAATTTTAGTAACAGGACCCGAAGCATTAGATTTTTTTACAAAATCTTCTGTCCAATGATATTTCGAAAATTGCAGTAGGTCAAGCGCAATACAACGCAATGTGCTATGAAGATGGTGGTGTTGTCGATGATTTATTAACGTATAAATTAGCAGACAATCACTATTTATTATGCGTCAATGCCGCAAATATTGAAAAAGATTATGATTGGATGATGGAGAATCAACATCAATATGATGTGACGATTGACAATCAATCAGATGCCTATGCACAAATTGCTTTACAAGGGCCATTAGCAGAAGAGGTTCTTCAATCTTTAACAACGACTGATATTAGTGCCATTAAATATTTCCGCTTCCAAGAGGATATAGAGGTTGCAGGACATAAAGCATTAGTTTCTCGTAGCGGTTATACGGGAGAAGATGGCTTTGAATTGTATGGTGCTCCAGAAGATATTAAAGCTTTATGGGGTAAAATTTTAGAGGCTGGTCAAGACAAAGGTGTTGTTCCTGCAGGTCTAGGCTGTCGTGATACACTTCGTTTCGAAGCGGGTCTCCCACTATACGGACAAGAGCTATCAGCAACGATTTCGCCACTAGAGGCTGGTATTGGCTTTGCTGTGAAATTGAATAAAGAGGACTTTATCGGTCATGATGCATTAGTAGCTCAGAAGGAAAATGGTCTTCCACGCAAACTGGTAGGAATTGAAATGATTGATAAAGGAATTCCGCGTCATGGTTACAAGGTATTTAAGGATGGTCAGGAAATCGGTGAAGTGACAACTGGTACACAGCTTCCTTCTTCTAAACGTAATGTTGGTCACGCATTAATTGACAGTCAATTCGCAACAATCGGAACTGAGCTAGAAATTGAAATCCGTGGAAAGCACTTAAAAGTAATAACAGTTGAAACACCGTTTTACAAACGTTCAAAATAATAGTTGAAAAGAGGGACCTACATTTATGAAACATCGTTATTTACCAATGACGGAACAAGATCAAAAAGAAATGTTAGACGTAATCGGTGTATCCTCAGTTGATGAGTTATTTGAGGATATCCCTGAGAAAGTCCGTTTTAAAAGGCCTTTATGACATCAAGGAAGCAAAATCAGAATCGGCTTTATTAAAAGAATTAACAGCTCTAGCTGCCAAAAATAAGGATACAAATGCCAATGTATCATTTTTAGGTGCAGGTGTATACAACCACTATAAACCAGTAATCGTGGATCATGTCATTTCTCGTTCAGAGTTCTATACAGCTTATACACCATATCAACCAGAGATTTCACAAGGGGAACTACAAGCAATTTTTGAATTCCAAACGATGATTGCTGAGCTAACTGGTATGGATCTCGCTAACTCTTCTATGTATGACGGTGGTACGGCATTAGCAGAGGCGGGTATGCTGGCAGCTGGTCATACACGTCGTAAGAAAATTTTAGTGTCTGAAACAGTGCATCCAGAATACCGCGATGTTGTGGCTACATATGCCTACGGTCAATCGATTGATATCGTGACTGTTCCACAGAAAAATGGTGTAACAGATATTGACGCATTAAAAGAGTTAATTGATGACAACACAGCAGCTGTTATTGCACAATATCCAAACTTCTTTGGTCAAGTGGAGGACATTCAAGTAATTGGAGATATTGCACATGAAGCAAAAAGCTTATTTGTCGTGTCTTCTAACCCACTTGCATTAGGTATTTTAACACCTCCTGGTAAGCTTGGAGCTGATATTTGTGTAGGTGATGCACAAGTTTTCGGAATTTCTGAAGCATTCGGTGGTCCACACTGTGGTTTCTTTGCGGTAACGAATAAATTAATGCGTAAAGTTCCAGGTCGTCTGATTGGTGAAACAGTGGATGGCGAAGGTCGTCGTGGCTATGTATTAACATTACAAGCGCGTGAACAACATATCCGTCGTGATAAAGCAACATCTAATATTTGCTCAAACCAAGCACTTCTTGCACTTGCAGCTTCTGTAGCTATGACAGCTCTAGGTAAACAAGGTATTCGTGAAATGGCTATGCAAAATATCGCGAAAACACGTTATGCGAAAAATGCCTTTGAAGCAGCAGGCTTTACAGTAGCATTCCAAGGTGCACACTTTAACGAAATCGTTGTGAAAACGAATAAGTGTGTGAAAGAAATCAACAAAGGCTTAATCGAAAAGGGTATTATCGGTGGATATCCTTTAGGTCAAAATTATGACTCTCTTAAACATCATGTGCTGATTGCCGTTACGGAATTACGCACAAAAGAAGAAATTGATGCACTTGTTGCAGAAATGGGGGCTCTTCATGCATAACGAAAATCAATCACTCATTTTGAAATTTCAAAGAAGGTCGCGTTGGCTATAGCTTAGAAGCACTGGATGTACCTGAGGTTGACCTAGCCGATTTATTACCAGCAAACCTAGTACGTGCTGAGGCTGCAGAATTACCTGAAGTATCTGAGCTTGATATTATGCGTCACTATACAGCACTTTCTCGTCGTAACCACGGGGTAGACTCTGGCTTCTACCCACTTGGCTCTTGTACGATGAAATATAATCCGAAAATTAACGAAGCAGTTGCACGTCTTTCAGGCTTTGCCAATGTTCACCCATTACAGGATGAGTCAACAGCACAAGGTGCAATGGAGCTGCTCTATGATTTACAAACTTCTTTAGTAGAGATTACAGGAATGGATGAAGTAACATTACAACCTGCAGCAGGTGCTCATGGTGAATGGACAGCATTAATGATGATTCGTGCGTTCCATGAAGCAAATGGTGAGGGGCATCGTAATAAAGTGATTGTTCCTGACTCAGCTCATGGTACAAATCCAGCATCAGCAACAGTTGCAGGCTTTGAAACAATCACTGTTAAATCTGATGAGAATGGTCTAGTAGATATTGAAGATCTTCGCAAAGTAGTAGGTCCTGACACAGCTGCATTAATGCTAACAAACCCTAATACACTAGGTCTATTTGAAGAGAATATTATCGAAATGGCAGAGCTTATCCACTCTGTAGGCGGTAAAGTGTACTATGATGGTGCTAACTTAAATGCCGTTATGAGTAAAGCACGACCAGGCGATATGGGCTTCGACTGCGTACATTTAAATCTGCACAAAACTTTCACAGGTCCACATGGTGGCGGTGGTCCAGGTTCAGGTCCAGTAGGTGTAAAAGCAGATTTAATTCCATTCCTACCAAAACCGGTACTAGTGAGAACAGAAGATGGAACATTCCACTTTGATTACGATCGTCCACAATCAATCGGACGTGTGAAACCTTACTATGGTAACTTTGGTATTAACGTACGTGCATATACTTATATCCGTACAATGGGTCCAGATGGCTTAAAAGCTGTAACAGAATACGCTGTGCTAAACGCAAACTATATGATGCGTCGATTAGAACCATTCTACGATCTACCATATAACCGCCATTGTAAACATGAATTTGTTTTATCTGGTCGTCGTCAAAAGAAACTTGGCGTACGTACATTAGATATCGCAAAACGTCTGTTAGACTTTGGCTACCATCCACCAACAACATACTTCCCATTAAATGTGGAAGAGGCGTTAATGATTGAACCAACAGAAACAGAATCAAAAGAAACGTTAGATGCATTCTGCGATGTGATGATTCAAATTGCAAAAGAAGCAGAAGAAAATCCATCCATCGTTCAAGAAGCACCACATACAACAGTCGTATCTCGTCTTGACGAAACACGCGCTGCTCGTACACCAGTGCTTCGTTATCAAAAAGCATAGAACTACAAGCGTCCAATGAGTGTTCATACTTATTGGACGCTTTTTTTGGCTTCTAGCGGATAGAACAGTTAGAGTGGTGGATAGAATGAGCAAAGTGATGGATAGGAGAGAGAAAGTGGCAGATAAAATGAATAGAGTGACGGATAGAAGAGGCAGATCTTACTGGATAAGTTTTCTTAATATATGGAGCAAGGTTTCTCACAACATTTGGGGAACATTCCGATAATGAAGCATAAAAAAGAGCAAGAATTACTTGCTCTTGTCTTTTATACCTAAATAAGTAAATGACCTCCAAATATACTCTAATGGTCCGAAGCGGAATTTGGATAACCATAGCTTACTAAGTATTATTTGTAATACAAAAATAACAATGGCAATTAAGATAGCTGTCGTTAAGTGTAGTTTTCCGTAAACACCAAACGCAAATGGTCCAAATAAAAACGTACAAATAACGGATTGACTGATATAGTTTGTAAAGGCCATTCTTCCAGGGTATGCGAGCCATTGCAATACTTTCTTTCCCTGTAACGTTTGATAAATGAAAAGGAGGCTAATGGCATAAAAGATAGTAAGAAGTGGTGAACTCATATATTGAATCAATGGTGTGGCTGATGGATTATCTAAAACGAAGGGAAGTATCCAACTCAGTGTTCCACCCAAAATTAGAGTGATGAGCCACGTAATGAAAAAGCCTTTTCGTAACTCTTGAAAACGATGAATCCATTTTTTTCTTTGCAACTGCTGCCCCAAATAAGAACATTAGTAAGAAGGGTAGATTTGTGAATATATACAATAGAGGGTTACCTAAATAAAGGACGTAGAGCCCATTACGCATTGTATAAAAGAATCTTTCCATTAAATTTGCATCGAGTAATTCTTGAATAGTCCCGTTTTGATGGGCATCTATCGTAGCTTGCATAAGCTGACGATTATCCTCTGACATCGTCATGGTCATCGTTGGATCAGTGGAAAGAGCACCCAGTGTTAAAAGCCCAAAAAGCAAGCTATATAAAGCAACACTGATGATTAGCATAGCATTTGGCTTTAACTTATGCATTAGAAGTAGTAACAATCCTAAAATCGCATAGTCTGTTAAAATGTCCCCAAACCAAATGAAATAGGCGTGGATACAGCCGAAGATAAATAAGGCAATAAGTCGTCGACTATAAATGCTCCAGAAATTTAATTGTTTTGCAACGGTTCTTTCGTGCATAATTACCATTCCAAAGCCGAATAGCATGGAAAAAAAGCATTACAAACTTACCATCGATAAACATAGCAAGTAAATCCTTCACTAAATAATCTGCCTGGTTCCAAAAAGAGGTCCATTCATTGTTAAAGCTTGGATCTTCCTGCATGTAAACTGGGTAAAGAAACCAAACAATATTCGCAAGTATGATTCCTAGTAAGGCGAACCCTCTTAAAATATCAAGTGCTTCTATCCGCTCTTTGGCAGATATAGGAGAAAGCTTTTGTTTCATTTCCATCCATCCTTTTGTTGTAATTTGATTTTTTATCTATTTAGTGACTTTAAATCCTATTTATCAGGATTTTATAAGGAAGAAATGATTTGGTTCAAAATTTTTTTTAAGTCAACAGATTTATTGACAAATAGATGACGAATAATTAATTTAATAGTGAATGAATTATTCATTATTGAGAGGGCGTTTATATTGCAAGCAAAAAAAGGATGAAGTGAAGAATGAAATTGAGTCTGCTGCACTCAAGCTGTTTTTTTAAAAAGGGCTATATAGATGCTAAAATGAGCGATATAGCAAAGGAGATTAATATCTCAGTCGGAAATATTTATACCTATTTTAAAAATAAAAAGGAACTGTTTTATGCTGTTGTCTCACCAACACTAGTGGATTATTTAAAGAATGTTTTAGTGGAAAGCATACATCTCTATAATCAGGCTTATTTTGATGGTACTAAAATTGCTGAAAACGCTGCATTGTTAGAAGAACAAATGAATGCCTTAACCAAATATCGTATGCAGATTGTTATTATTTTTGAGCGAAACAAAGGAACAATCTATCAAAATTCTAAAAATGAGCTAATTGATTTAATGCTTGAAACGAAAAGACCCTATTTAAAAAAATAACTATAAGAGCTATGAAATCAGTAGTGAGGAAAATATAATTTTGTTAGATATTATCTCGAATAATGTAATAGATATGCTGTTAGATTTATTAAAACGGGAACTAAGTGAAGATAGTCGTAAACGAATTTTTGAGGCATTGACTATCTATCGATTATATGGCATGAAAAATTTAAATGAATAGTTTAAAAAAATGTAGGTGAAAAACGTCCACCTACATTCTATTTTTGCTCAAAAATGAATTATCTATTCACTTTTGAATACGATTTAACGGGGGATTAATATGAACAAAAGATTAGCATTGAAAAATTGTCATATCATTCATGGAGATAGTAATAAGTCTATTGCAGATAATATGACCATTTTAATAAATGAAAATGGCATCATTGAACATATCGGAAAAACGAAGGAATTGAAGATTTCTAAAAACTATAAAACCATCAATTTAGCTGGTAAATATGTGATGCCAGGATTAATAAATGCACATGTACATCTTTTCTCAGATGGAAAACCATTTACAATGTCATCAAATGAAAGCATGTTGAAAACGGGGCATAAGCTGTTAGATACAAAAATGGGTAGAGCATTATTAAAGAAACGAATGAAGAGAAATGCCCTAAACGCCTTACATGCTGGTATTACAACGATGCGTAGTGTAGGTGAATTCTTTTACACGGATGTTCATTTACGGGATGAAATCAAGGCAAATAAATTTATTGGTCCAAATTTGCTTGTATCCGGTTATTTTCTTAGTGTTACTGGTGGGCATGGTGCACCATACTTAGCACTAGTAAGTGATTCACCATGGGAAGGAAGAAAAAAATGTAAGAATAAATAGTAAACATGGTGTTGATCTAATAAAAATTTGTGTGACAGGTGGTGTGACCGATGCAAAAGCGATAGGTGAGGCTGGTAGGTTACAAATGACGGAAGAAGAGGTAACTGCTATTTGTGATGAGGCACATAAAATGGGTTTACTCGTAGCGGCTCATGCAGAAAGTACAGAAGGTGTAAGAATCGCCTTAAAAGGTGGGGTGGATACAATTGAGCATGGAGCTGAAATGGATGAAGAGATTATTGCCTTATATCAACATAATCCAAAAGCTTTAAGAGGTTATTCTGCTTTAATTCCAACTTGTCAGGCTGGATATCCTGTTGCAACTCTTGATTCAGCAATCACGAAGGTCAAACATGTTGTCAAAGAGAATTCCAAACTAGTTTATGAGGGAATGATGGTTAGTTTAAAACAAGCCATCACAAATCATATCAAAATTGGTGTCGGAACTGACGCTGCTATGCCCTATGTTACTCATTATGATTTATGGAGAGAGCTCAATCATTTCTTAAAGTATACAAGCCTTAGTCCAAATCAAGTTATTGAATGTGTAACAAAATCCAATGCAGAAATTTTAGGAATTGATCATATTACTGGAACTGTAGATATTGGGAAACAGGCTGACTTAATTGTTCTAGAACGAAATCCATTAGAAGCGATACAAACCTTATCAGAGGTAAAGATGGTCTTGATAAAAGGGCATTTGATAAAAAAATCCTACAGTTTCTAGAATTAATAAAGTTGATAAATTGTTAAATTCCAAATTTTAATGAGAATAAATTAGCTTATAAAAACCTACCTTTTTACTATCAGTATCAATAAAAATACCTATTCATTTATGACTAGATGACTTAGGCAATTATTGCTAATATGCAAAAAAATATTGCTATAATGGGTATAGATTGATACATACATAGTAGTAAGAGAGGCGAGAAGATGGATAAAGCTAAACTATTTTTAATGGCAGCAGCTCCAGTGGCTCTAATTGTGCCAATGGAAGTACAAGCGGCTGAAGCAAGTATTGTTAAAATTACTGGAAATAATATTGAGGGAGCTGAAATAACAGCCGATACTTCTTTGGTTCCAAAAGATAAAGAAATTGATTCCTATCAATGGTTTTCAGTTGAGGGAGAAAATCAAACTCAAATAGGTGTGGGTCATAAGATATCGATACCAGCAGGTGTTGCTGATAAAGCCATTATTGTGAAAGTGACAACTAAAGATGGAACTGAGTATTTAAGTGACAAAATGATTGTCCATACTACCTTGCAACTAGCTGGAAATACCTATGTAAACGGTAAAATCTATCCGGAAATTAATAATCTCAATCCTAAACCTGTAATGAAGAGCTACCAGTGGTATTTCTTTGACAATGGTAAGAAAACACTAATTAAAGGTGCAACAAATATAGAGCTTACCGTTCCAGTTGAAGCGGCGGGGAAACAGTTAGTTGTAGAGGCAAAATCAGAGGATGGAAAAAACTTTACAAGTACACCAATCTCAATCGATGCGCTACAGTTGAAGTTAGATCCTGATCCCTCTATTACGCCATTACAAATTAATGGGTATTCACCAGAAAAATTTGTATTGCCTGGAGATACATTATCCGTTGTGACGCCGACTGTTAAAGATGATACGAGAGATTTAAAAGCAGAGCAGGTTTCGTATGCTTACCAATGGATGTATAAAATGGGTGATTCCTATTCCTTTATTTCTGGAGCAACAGGTGCTACCTATAAGATTCCTACAGACGCATTAGAAAATCAAATTAATAAAATTGTAGTCCGTGTGATAGTAACTGTTGGCACAAAGGAAGCAGGTCCTAGTTACTCCGAGGTGGTAGAAGTAGCAAATAATCCAGCTGAAGGATTAGTGAAATCTATCGATGAGTTATTAGAAGGGAATTCAAATAAGGCTATTGTCTATAAATCTTTAGGCTTTACGCAATTTGGTAATGAACTAACAAGCCTAACAAGTAAATATACAGCATTAACAGCAGCAGCTAAGACAAATGTGACTAACTATGATATTTTAAAGCGTGCTATAGAGGATTATAAAGTAGTGAAGTCTTTAAAAAAATCAAATACTCGAGGCACAAAAATTAGTGATGGTACGGCTAAAATCCAAAAGTTCAAAGCGTTAGATTCAGAATATGAAAAGTTAGATTTATTGCAAAGAAGTATTGATATGAGCATGTATACTGACATTCAGAGTGGCTTAGGAAATGCATCACAGAATACAGATATTGCAGAGGTAATAGAGATTAATAAATTAATTTTAGGGCTTTTAGATTCACTGGCAAATGGATCATCCTATGAATTAGTAAAATATAAAAATTCACTTTCTGATTTACAGAAAAACATTAAGGCGATAGAGGATCGTATTGCCAAGCTTTCCAGTGAATATAAATCGACTGTTCAAAATCTGGATATTTTAAATACAGCAAAGGCCGATATTAAAAAAAGTACAGGCCTTTTTAGATAAAGCTAATAAAATAGATGTCAATACTACTGCCAAAAAAAACAGGTCGCTGCAGCAAAAAAACATCCACACAGCCTACGAAAAGCTTAATGTGAAACAGCAAAGCCTAGTACCTAGTACCCTTTTCGATGTGGGTAGTAATCTTGCCAAAGCAGAGACGGCTGAGGAACAAGATGTTACCAATGTTCAAAGTGTGATAGATAAATATATTACATTAGGGCCAACTACTGAGTATAAAGGAATCAATACGATAGAGGACACCAAGGAAATCAATAAAGCTCTTACAATGTATAAAACGCTGACGAAGGAAAATGCCAAAAAGATAACGGGCTATACAGAGCTTTTACAATTGCAGAAGGATATAAAAGCTGCAGACAAGGTGACGGCACAAATTGAAAAATATAAGCAACTGCTGAATACAGAAGGTATCAGTTATTCCAAACTAAATTCAACGTATAACAGTACATTGAGTGCACTCAATAAATTAACGATGCTGCAAAAATCCTTAGTGAAAAATAGTAATACATTACTCTCACCTTCAACATCTGAGCAGCCACCAGGTGATAAACCATTGCCTGAGACTGAGGTAAAGGCAAAGGAATTGGGAACTGCCTTTGTGGCTAAAATCAATCTTGTTATTGCGGTACCAAACAGTAATTTTGCAAGCTATGCCCAAGATATAGAAAAATTAGTGAATGAGTATAAAAGCGGACTTACATCAGCTGCGCGTAAATATGTGACAAATTATAATGAATTAAAAGCGGCGGAAAAAGATGTGAAAGCGGTGCAGTCATTTATAAAGAAAGCTGAAACGGCAGCAATGGAGGCTGATTTGAAAAAGCGTTATGCAAAAATTCAAGGTGTCCAAAAGGCTTATTTAAGCTTATCTGCTAATCAGCAAAAGCTTGCTGGTGCAGATGAAACCTATAAAAATTTAATTGCTTCTTTAACAAATAATGACATATATACAGATTTGACCGAATTAGATCAAGCGATTGCTAAGCTTTCTGACGGTAATGCAAGTATAGAGGATATTAAACAACTAGAAGGTAAGTATAAAAATCTTTCAGCAGCGGAGCAAAAGAAAGTTATCAATTATTCAATCTTAAAACAAGCAATGGCTGATGTAAAAAAGGTGGAGGCTTTCATTACTCAATATAATAGAATGCAAGAAAACCCTGCAAAAAAATAGTCCAAATGTAATAAAAGCCTTTAATGCACTAACAGCACAGCAAGCAAATCTTGTTCCAAGTCAAATGCGAGATACAATTATTCAACAAGAAAAACAACAGCGTGAATCAAATGATGTAGCATTGGGGTTAGTAAGTAAAATTGACAAAATAGTGAGCTCTGGCATATATATAGCCAATCTAAAGATTGAAGTTGGTAATTTGCGCAGTGAATATGAAGGACTTTCAACAGTTCAAAAAAAGCTTAGTGAAAAATTATTCAAAGCTGACAAAAGCGGAAAATGATTTAGCAAAGGTTGCTGAGGTTCGTACATTAGAGGAGGCAATTTTAAACGCTGATGACAAACAGGCTGCAAGAAAGGCTTGGCAAAATGCCTTTAATAAACTTTCTAATCAATTAGAGAAATTATATATAGAAGAGTATCCTACAAGAATCGAATAATCATATCTATAAAACCGTTATTTTGAAAAAGAAACATCAAAATAACGGTTTTTATATTAGATTTACTATTATTTTCTTTGATTCGTTACGCTAAAAATGTTAAAAGAAACTCCTTTTAATTTTTTAAAGTATGTGAATAAATAGCACCCTAAAATGACCATTAATCCTCCAACACCTTGTAGCCATGTCAATTGTTCGCCTAAAAACAAAAACGCAAGGATAGCAGTAAAAATTGGATTGAAATTCAAGTAAATACCAGATGCTGTGCCGCCTAATTTTTGTATGCCAATATTCCAAAGAACAAGACAAACAACAGTAGAGATAACACCTGTATATAAAATCGATAAAATAAAAGAATAATTGATATTATAAATATGAAAATGAAAGATATTCATGGGTAGAAGAATAAGAAGTCCAAATAAACCTGAATATAAGGTACACATTAGGGGAGAAGTCGTTTTCATCGCCCATAAGCTACATACGGAGTATATCCCCCAAACACCTACAGCTAGTATCATCTGTAAATCCCCCATATTATAATCCGTAGAAAATAGTAAATTAATCTTTCCTTTGGACAGAACAATCAGGACACCTAAAAGTGAAATCATCATAGATAAAACTTGTCGTATATTGATTCTTTCTTTTAAAAAGAAATATGAAAAAAAATAGCAATAGAAATAGTATTTAGTGCTGAAATTAACCCAACATTGGTTGAGGTAGTTTGTTCTAATGCTGAAAATTGGAGAAGGTTAAATAGCGCAACACCTGAGATGCCCATTAAAATTAATGGTAAAACTGCATGTGAGGAAGGGATTATTTTTTTGTCCTTCCACCAAACCATAGGCAGAAGAACAGCAATAGCAATGATCCACCTTAAGCTCGTTAATGTCAGCGGTGAAGCATGATCTACAAGAGATTTGCCAACTACAAAATTTCCTCCCCAAAGCAAGCTTGTGAAGAGTAACAATAACACATAAAACTTTGACATATCATTTAGCTCCTTTTATTTTTCATGCTTAAGCTGAAAAATAGAAGCCATTGTGCACAATGACATTTTCCATATGAATTTGTTAATTATTATATGGTTTTTGTTGATTTTAAGGAATACTATTTTGTATAATTCAAAAAAAACGAAATAAAAGAAAATGAAATATGTATTTAGAGAAATAAAATTAATTTGAAAGCTATTATTAAGCTTGTTTTTAGAATAAACATAAAAGGAGAATCTAAGTGGAATCATTTGTCAGCAAAATTTTAGATACCATCGATATACAAATTTTAGATATTTTACAAAAGGAATCTCAAATAAGTAATGCCGAACTTGCAAGACGTGTTAATTTGTCCCCACCAGCAACACATACAAGAATAAAACGCTTAGAGAGTGAAGGGTTTATTAATAGACAGGTAGCGATTTTAAATCAGGAGAAGCTTGGATTTGATTTACTGTGCTATGTTTTTATCAGTACAAATATCCATCAAGCTGAACAATTAGATATTTTGGAAAATGCTTTAGAGGCAATGCCAGAAATATTAGAATGTCATTGTTTAACAGGGGAATACGATTATCTGCTAAAGGTAGTAATAAGAGACAGGAGGGAGCTGGATAGCTTTATAAGAAAGTTAAATAAGCTTGGTATATCAAGAATTCAAACTAATTTATCATTAAGAGAAATCAAACATTCTACAGTTTTGCCTATAACTAACGTTGGGCTTGGAAAATAGCTACAGAGTAATTCTCTTTTTAATAAAAGTAGTTTACTGAAAAAGTATGAGTCTATCTTTTTCAACAAAAGTTTCAATACGTATTGAATGTACCAATTTTGTTTTAGCATACAAATTGGCATATTAAGCAGAATGAGCACATAATCTATTATTTTTTTAGGAATTTTTAGAATATATTGTTGTGAAAATGTAAAAATATAGTATAATGAAGGTGTAGTTACAATGTTGGTTAAAAATACCTTATTAAGGATATTATTAACATATAAATAGGTGTAACTATAAAAAAACATATGAAATGAGGAGATTTTATGATTAACATGATTCAATTTTTGGAGCAAAATCCGTCAGTAGTATCTTTGTTAAAAGAAAAAAAAGGCTTCTCTTATTGGCATTACAGAACTTGAACAAAAGGCAATCTTAGATTCGTTTGATGAAGAGCTGTGTATAGAAAATCGTTTGTGGAACTAAGGTCAACTAAATTTAGATGGTTTTGGCTTACTATAGGTATATATGTAATAATAGGGATTTATTTATTATTTACATCTTATAGTAAGCCCTTCATAAATATTGAAATAGAAGAAAAAGGCGGGAATTGGATAGTAACAAATCCATACTACAAGGATTGGGCTAACCAGTATAAAATAGTGCCTGGAGATATTATATTAAAAGTAGATGGGAAAGATATAAAAAATATTTCCAATGTAAAGTATGAATTCGTAATACGTACAGCAAATAAATTAACTTTAGAGAAACCTAATGGTGATATAGTACATGTAAAGATAAAACCATTCGATATTCCTCAACAATTTTATTATGTATTTGTTGTACCTACTATATATTACTTCCTATCATTAATACTTTCCGTATATTTGTACCTAAAACAGAAAAATACAGCATTATTAAATCTATTAATCTTATTTATACTAACAGTTTCATTAGCATATGTAAGTATAGGAGCGTCTGGGATATTAAACAACGTGGGGGTAATTGTAAATCGTAGTAGTATGCTGCTGTGTCCTGTGCTTTTAATTCATTTTTTTAAGGCTTTACTTTGATTTTTTTTAAATATAAAATGGTTGTTTATCAATAATATAAAGATTCTATATGTACTCCCTCTATCGGTAGTATTTTTAAGCATTTATGGTATTACAAATAGTTCTACTCATGTCGCGCTTTCAAATATAATCTTAGGGATATTTTTCTTACTACTTATCATAATTCTTGGGATTATGATTTCAGGGAATTTTAAATATAAAATACCACAATTAAAAATATTATTGAGCAGTATTATTATTCCTTTTATGCCCTTTCTGTTTCTATACGCGTTACCAGAAGTTATCTTTCATAAACAAATTCTTTCGGCAGATATTTGTTCTCTTTTTTTAGTATTGATACCTTATAGTTTTATTTGTACACAGCTCACTGAACGTTTATTTGATATGGAATACTTCATTACACGGTTACGTCATTATTTTAATTTCTCTTTTGCCTTTACGATTTGGCTAATGATTGGTCTTTATTGGATTACTGATTTATCGATTTCAAGAATGACAGAAATCTTCTTTTTTTACTTTTTTTGTCATTAATCGCCCTTTTTTTATTTAAAAGAGAAGATTGATTATCGCAAGCGAAAAATCCTGTTTTCTACAAAGGGAGATTATATCCATCGTTTGTATACAACTGTTGATAGTATAGGTAGAGTGGTAAAAATTGAAGATTTACTAGAAAGATTTGTTCAGGAAGTCTCCCTGCATCTTGAAATCCATCATGTTTATGTACTCACCTATGATTTTCACACACATGCCGTTACTTCAACGAGCAAATTAAAAGAATATACACAAAATCAAGTGGATGAAGTATTCATTGAGCAGCTACGGTTAGGGGATATTAAGAAAACGGCTCATTTTTACGTTGCTTTATTCATCAAGATACGAATTATAAAAGAATTCTAGTTGTGGATCATAATCAATCTATTTATCTAAAAGAAGAGGAATTATTATGGCTAGAGCTAGTGCTTCTGTATTTAAATAATTTTATTGAAAATACGAAAATGGTTGAGGGTCTATTAGAACAGCTAAAGCATATGAAAGCAGCGGATAAAAGCCAATTGCCATGGCTCAATAAATTACTTTGGCTACGGTTTGAAGAAGAAAAATATCAATTGGCACAAGAGTTACACGATACAAACCTACAAGAACAGCTACATATCGCTAGAGAAATGGATGTGCTTGTCCGTACGAAGAATACGGATGATCTTCAAACAAAGCTTTCGAAGATTCATGAACATATGCTAGCTTCTTTAAATGATTTAAGAGGCTATTGTGAAAATTTAAAGCCTCCTTTATTAGATACATTGGGCCTAAATGCTGCCCTTGAGAAGCTTATTCAAAAAAAATCATAAACGTGCTGAATTTGTTTTAGTTTATACCATTGATCGCCTTTACTTAGAGGATGAGCGTTTAAACTTAATGATTTATCGTCTTTTCCAAGAGCTATTGAATAATGCTTTGAAGCATTCATATGCTGATACGGTTGAAATTAACCTATTTGAAACAGAAGATGGATTTGAGATTAATTATTCTGATAATGGTGTTGGCTGTAAGATGGATGATATTATTCTTGCTGATTCCATGGGGATTAGGGGAATGCAAGAACGGGTACAAGCTTTTAATGGTCAGTTCTCAATCAATACGAATTTAGGGGAAGGAATGTCCATTCGAATTATAGTGAATGAAGGAAATACTTCCACTACTTATGACTACGATATCTGTAATAAAAGGCATGTTCATAGTACCATAGGATAATCTATGAATAGTAAGCAAAACATGAATCATTTTCATACCTTCTAATCTTTTCGAATGTGCAAAATCAAGCACAAGTAAAGATTAGAAGGTTTTTGCTTTGAAATTATGAAATTTTATGCTTAGTTAGTAGAAGAGAGGGGATGTTAGTCTTGGAAAAAGATGAAATGGTACAAAACTTTATCGCACAACAAAATGATTTAAAGGAGCATATTTCTCTTCAAAATAATTTCTTAGAGAATCAAATTAGCCTTGTAGCCGGCTTAGATATTGCCTATTGGCATAAAAATAATAAAGAGTATGGAGCCTGCTGTATACAAGTTTTTGATTTTAGATCAAAAAATTTGATAGAGCAAGTTTCGTATATAAATGAAATTACTGTTCCTTATATTTCTGGGTTCTTAGCTTTTCGAGAATTGCCTCTTATTTTAGAAGCTGTGAAAAAGCTGAAAACTCAACCAAGCCTATATATGTTTGATGGGAATGGTTATCTACATAAGCGCCATATGGGAATTGCCACACATGCTTCCTTCTACTTAAAGAAACCAACAATAGGAGTAGCAAAAACTTACTACAAAATTGAAAATATTGATTTCACGATGCCTGAAAATATTGCTGGAGCATTTACTGATATTGTCATTGATGGAGAGGTATTTGGGCGTACGCTTAGAAGTAGAAAGAATGTGAAGCCAATATTTGTATCATGTGGAAACTGGATTGATTTAGACACAGCCACAAATATAACAATGCACTTTATTGACAAAGATAGCCGTCTACCAATCCCTGTTAGATATGCAGATTTAGCTACTCATCAGGCAAGGAAATTGCATCAAGATGATGTGTGAACATGTCGATATATGTGTAATAGAGTTAGGGGATTTGAAATTGAATACTCAAGCGAAGAATTTATGGAAATGTATCATTGAAAAAAAAGGGTAGGGATGCATTGAATCTTCAGCCTGGCGCGACAGCTGAAGAATTTCAGCTCATTGAAAATACCTTAGGTGTGTCTCTTCCAGAGGAGATGAAAAGTTTTTATAGCATTTCTAATGGACAAGCTTGGGATATAGGGGTAGAGCCTTTTGTTAGAAATCTAACACTTTCTCCTCTTGCGGAAATTATGGATAATTGGTTATTCCTACAGGAGGAATTTGACCAGATGATCAGCTTCCAGATAGAGAGTATGGCGTAGAGGTCCAACCATTGCTTTGGCATAAAAAATGGATTCCTATTGCTGAAAATGGTGGAGGCGATTATCTTTGTCTTGATACTGATCCCACCAAACAAGGAGTGGTGGGACAGGTGTTGTATTTTTGGCATGATTGGGGAAAGCGAACAATTGATGCAAAGAGTCTTTTTGCATTTATAGAAAACTGTTTAAATGAGGAAAATGATTCGAATTTTGAATAGGGAGGTAAACACTATGATTAAGTTGACAATGGAAAAATTAAAGATTCAGTTAGACCAAATATTTTCGCCTTTTTTTAAATCCTCCAGCTTCAGAGGAAGAGATACAGAGGTTGAAAATGAGATGGCTATAAAATTTCCTGACGATGTAAGAGAACTCTATCTAATACATAATGGAGAGAGGGAAGACGGACCAGGTTTGTTTTTCGGGTTACCATTTTTACCATTAAATGATGTTTTGCAGGAATGGCATGTATGGAAGCAGTTAGAAGACGAGTTTGCAATGGAAGGGAGTTCCTATTCAGTCCCAACTGGATACATAAAAGAAAGATATATTAATCGTTTTTGGATACCTATTAGTAAGGATTTTGGTGGCAATAATATTGGCATTGATGTCGATCCAGATCATCAAGGGCGAATAGGCCAGGTCATTAATTTTGGTCGTGATGAAGAAGTAAAGTATGTAATAGCTACTCAATTATCAGATTTTCTAGAATTTATTGCTGAAACCATTTTTCAGGGAAATTATCAAATTGAACAAGAAGAAGACTATCTCTACTGGAATTATAAAAACAGCACCCATTTTTTAGATGCGCTTAAAAGCCTTGAATTGCCTGTTCTGCACCCTGAATCTCAAAATTTCAAAGAGGAAACTGCCAAATGGATGCAAGATTTAGATTCTGGATGGAAAGAGATAATACAAGAAGAGTATTCTAATCCAGAGAATTTTATCAAAAGAAAGCAGCTTTACTTAATTGGGAAAAAAAACTCACGCATATTAAACCGTTACAATTTTGTACAGAAGTAAAAGAATTAATTTTAACCAGCAATGAATTGACTGATATAACCCCTTTAAAGAACATGCTTTCTTTAAAGAAACTTTATTTAGTTAAGAATCCGCTAAGTGATTTAACGCCATTACAGAACCTTGAGCATTTGCAAGAATTAAATATTAATGATACACAGGTTTTCGATATAACCCCGTTAGTTAGTATCTCACAATTAAAAAAATCTAAAAATGGATCAAACAGATGTTAAAGATTTTTCAATCCTTCAACAATGTCAGGCACTAGAATCCTTATCCATTTCAATCGTAAATAAAGAACAGTTAAGACAAATCACTCAAATTAGCACTTTAAAACAATTAGATATCCATCAATTGAAAAATATTGAAGAGGTGGATTTATTGCAGTTAGGTCACCTTGAAAATTTGCAAGTAATAACATTTGAAAATTGCTATTTGAAAAATCTAGATTGTTTATCATCCAGTCGTCAGCTGCGAGAAATTATTTTAAAAAATACCATACTTGAGGATGGAACTGCAATTGGTGCACTAAAAAATCTCAAATGCTTAAAATTAGATGGGACAACAATTGAGAATCTTAAGGTGATTGCAAAGTCTTCCTCGCTTCAAATATTTACTGGATCATTTGAACAATTTAATTACTTAAAAGACCTATTTCATCAGGCGATTGACTTTTCTACTATTGTTGGTGGAATGACAGCTGAGGAGCAGAAAGTTTGGCATCAGTATTTAAACACTCATAAGGTCTAAGTATAGAAAAAAATCATAAAAATATTATTTTTTATTTAGAAATAGGAGAAAATACACTTTTTAGAAATATCTCGTAAAACGAAGGAAATTCCAAAATTATGACCGATATAATTGAATAGATGGATAGAGGAGGTAAAAAAAATTGAATAAAAAAATTATTTTTCACAGTAGCCGCTATTCCAGCAGCTCTTATTGTACCAACAGTGGCAGGTGCAGAGGAAGCAACAGTGACAGTGTTAGGACAAAATATGGTAAATGGCGTGTTAAAGGCTTCTATTGAGAATTTACCAGCTAATTCAATCGTGAAGGGCTACCAATGGTATTATATTGAAAGTGACAATACAAATAAACCAATCTCTGGTGCAACTGCAGCATCCTTTACAGTACCAGTAGAGGCAGCCGGAAAAACAATATTTGTAGAAGCCATTACAACGAACGATAGTAAATATAAAAGTGCACCACTAACAATCAATACGCTTCAACTGGCAATTGCAAAGCCGTCATTTGCAGTTTCTTCTAAATATGTTGTTCCTGGGGAAGCGTTAAAGGCCACAGCCGAAGTGACGGATGCTGCAGGAGCCAAATTACAAAGTAGTCAAATTACATATAGCTATCAATGGTTTTATAAAGTTGGTGAGTCCTTCACGATCATTGACGGGGCTACTAGCGGCACATATACAATTCCAAAAGATGCTTTAGATAAAGGCATGCAAGAGATTATGGTTAAGGTAAAAGCAAAAGTTGGTTCTGCAATTGTAGAATCAGATTTTTCTGATGTCATCACAGTATCGAATGAACCGACAAATTCAATGATTAATGAAATTAAAACATTGCTTAAAAACGACCATCAATACAATGTTTCAAGCCTAGAAGCATTTAAGGGTGAAGTAACAGCGATGGATGCTAAGTATCAGGCATTGACAGCTCCTGCGAAGGCAAATGTGACAAATTATGATATTTTAAAAAGAGCTGTTGCTGATGTGGAATTAATTAGTAAACTTGCTGAAAAAGTAGATAAGATAAAAGAAGTTAGTGAGAAGGATTTACAGAAGTATTTGAAAGATATTGAGGGCTCATACGATAAGCTGGATTTATTACAGCGAAGCTTGGATGTGAATGATAGTTTATATACTAGCATTAAAAACCTTCTAAAAGATCCATCCGATATTGAGCAAATTAATGAGGTAAGAAGATTAAATCAAGCTATTGTAGGCTTATTAAAATACGAAAATGCTCTTGTTAAGTATGTTCCTGCAAGTAAAGAAGCTTTACAAACGGCTGTAGAGTCAATTGAAAAGGATAAAGCCAAACTAGCGCAAAATTACCGCTCAACAGTGCAAAATCAAGCTATTTTAAATGATGCAAAGGCGGATATAAAAAAAGGTTGAGCAATTTATCAAATCATTTGAGAAATTATCACCAAATAATACGCCTAACAAACAGGTTACTGTAGCCAAATCCATTCGATCCGCCTATGAAAAGCTGACATTTAAACAATTACAATTAGTGCCATCCAATTATGTGACAGCGTTACTTCAAGCTGAAGACGCAGAAGATAATCAAATCCAAAAGCTGAATATAGACATAGCAGGTTATCTAGGTGGCGCTATCGATAGCTATCCGATAGACCCGTCCGTTTACTCTTGGCAGAGTCATGTTAATAATGTAAATCGCATTATAAATGAGTATAAGAGCTTAACGAAAAATTCTGCAGCTAAAATTATTGGGTATGAGGATATCCTGACGCTCCAGAAGGACTTTAAGGCAGCTGAAAAAGTGATAAAGGACATGGATGCTTATAAGAAGCTAAGTCAAACAACTGGTGTAGCGGAAAGTAAACTAAATTCAAACTATACTAGTATATTGAAAGCTTATAATAAATTAACGAGTCTACAACAATCACTTGTATATAATGCTGACGATTTTTTTATTGAATACACCTAAGGTTACAGTTGACACAAATGGCAAGGAACCTACTGATAAGGCTGCTGCCGAAGCATTAAAGGGAGATATTGCGAAGCTTGCTGATGTTTCAAAATATTCATTTACACAATTCGAAACAGCTGTCAATGCAGCAACAGCAACCTATAAAAATCTATCTTCTCCTGCACGAAAATTTGTGACAAACTATTATTTATTAACAGCTGCTAGTAAGGATTTGTCTGGTGTGAAATCCTTCCATAAAAAGGTACAAACGGCTAGAGAGGAAACGGATGCTACAAAGCAGGCTAAAAAAATTCAAACAGTTGAGACAGCATATGCAAAGCTGCCTGCAAATCAGCAGCATTTAGCAAAGCAACAATATGATGATTTACTGAATAATCGTTTAGTAGATGGCAGCGCACCTGATATCTCCAAGCTAAATAGTGAGATTGCAACAATTGTTGCTAATGATATGTATATCGTTTCCATCGATAAAATTAATCAGCTTTCAGCCCAATATAATAAGCTAAGTTCTAGTGATAAAAAGCGTATTACGAATGCCTCGATTCTAACCACTGCAGTTTCTGATGTGAAGAAAGTAGATTCCTTCATGAAGCAGTATGAAAAATCATTTAATAGCAACCCGACAACCGTTATAAAAGCCTATGCAAAACTTACTGCTAAACAAATGAGTTTAGTTAGCCCTGCGATAAGACAAGCTATTCTTGATAAAGAAAAAGGGCAGCAGCAATCGAATGATACAGCTTTAAATTTAATTGAAACAATCAATGGATTGCTTGAAAATGGTGAGTATATAGCTAATTTGGAGACGAAAGTAAAAGAAATCCGTACTCAATATGATGCCCTAAGTGCCTCTGAGAAAAAAAGTTGTAAAAAAATTATTCGAAGCTAACGCAGGCAGAGAATGACTTGAAAAAGGTAGCAGAGATTCATGCACTTTATGTTCCTGCTGGTGAAGGAAAAGAAGAAGCGCGTAAAGCTTGGCAAACAGCCTATGGGAAGCTCTCGAAGAAACTAGAAATTCTGTATAAGAATTTGTATAGCAATGATGTTTAAGATACTTTAATTCAATATTGTGTTAAACAAACCTCGAATATGCTTATTATTCGGGGTTTTTTTGTAGAGGAAAAGCATAATCTTCTGTAGATTTTAAAGCTTTCAATTGTCTAGGCTATAACATATTCGCTATACTATTTACAGTAAATAGTAGGAGTGCTAAATGCACGGAGTAATTGATAGAGAAGGTAGGAGCTTATGATGTATAAAATAGGTGTTGTTGGGCCAATTAAATCCGTGGAAAAAAAATTATCGAATTAGCACATGAAATTGATCAGGATATGACGTTTATTCCCTATATTTATAGTATCGCCACTGAAACGAAGGATATTGTAGAGAGCCATAATCAAGACGTGGATTTTTGGCTTTTTTTCTGGATACATACCTTATAAAATTGCTAGTCAGACAAGTGTTTCACAGGATAAGCTGGCACATATTATTTTTTCGGAGGCAGCTATCTATAAAGGTTTTTTAGAGGAATCCTATAAAAGAAAAAAATTTTATCAAGAATGTTAGTATTGATATTATTCCATCTCCTGCACAAATGGCCACAGAGGGATTAGCTGACATTGAACAAAATGTGAGGAACATGTATCTTAAGGAATTTGATGTCGCCATTGATCCGAAGGAATTATTTGATTTCCATTTCGGGCTTTGGCAAGAAGGAAAAATTGATTTTGCCATCACCTGTTATCCGTCAGTAGATGAGCAATTAAGAAGGATGGGGGTTCCATCATATTGGGTTTCTCCTACAAAAACAGAAATTTACCATACTGTGCAGTTGTTTACGGAAAAAAATTAAAACATCCTATTATAAAGAAACACAGATTGGTGCTGTTATGCTGGAAATAAAGGATTTCGACTCTTTGAAGGAGCGAATGAAGCAGGGCTACCGTATTCAATATTTGGAATTACGCATAAAGGAAAATTTATTGCAATTATGCGAACGAATTGATGGCTCTTTAGTAGTGGAAGGAAACGGTAGATATACAATTTTTAGCACTAGGGGAGCTATTGAAGGTCAAATTCAGTTCATCACAGAGAAAATGTATCAGCTGTCCATTGAAATGCAGGGGAAAGTAACAGCAGGGATTGGCTTTGCGCAGACTGTATTTAACGCAGAATTACATGCACATAGGGGTTTACGTCAAACGAAAGCAAATGAATCTATTGATATTGTTATGGTACAGGACGATGGTACGATTATTGAATCCGTTGGGAATATAGAAGAGTTATCCTATTCCTATCGAGCGGAAGATCCAGATATACTTGAAAAATTGAAAAGAGGTAGTATTAGCATCAAAACCTATACGAAGATACAGGCTTTAGTCCAAAAAAATGCGTTGGAAGCATTTTACGACAAAGGATTTAGCGACACAGCTTCAAATGAGTGAACGGAATGCTCAGCGTATTGTAGCTGATTTATGTAGTGTAGGTTTAGCAAAGATAGCCGGAGAGGAACTACAGCATACGAGAGGTAGACCCATCAAAATGTATCAGCTTGTTATGCATCGTCCTACGTATTAAATAAAGAATTATCCCAAACCATTTACGGTTTTGGGATATTTTTTTTGTTACATATATTTAAGGATTCAAGCGTGGTTTTTTTAGATGTCTTATATCCTTCTTTATGTTTTATCTAGTAGGAATTTTCAAAAAAATATTGTCATTTCATAAAAATTTGATTATTATACGAATATATAACGAAATTGTCGTTATTTAAGGGGTTTTGATTTTATTAGATAGGGAGAGATGGATCAGTCAAAGTTGGTAGGTTGCAAAGGAAAGCGAAAGGATACAATGTGAATTTAGACGATCATCATTTTGCACAACTATTGCAGCAATAGAGCTACAAGATATGGGAGGGAATGTAATGACAATGAATTCGGTAACAAAAAAAATCCAGAAATTTAATACTTGCACTTTTATTTTTAGGATGGTCGTTAGGAAATTTAGATCGATACATTATGAACTATGCGGTTGTATCCATTACAGGTGATTTGAGCTTAGATGCCTCTTCTACAGGAATCATTTTAAGCGCTTTCTTTTTAGGCTATGCATTATGCAAATTCCTGGTGGATGGCTTGCCGATAAATTTGGCGCTAAGCGAGTTTTATTGATGGCTGTTATTATGTGGTCAATTTTTACAGGTTTGACCGCTGTTGCATGGTCATTAACGGCAATGATTGTTATTCGCTTTTTATTTGGTATTGGAGAGGGGGGCTTCCAGCCGGCAAGCTCTAAAATTATTGCAACAATTTTCCGAAGGAGGAGAGAGGGAGAGCTATGTCCATTATGCTTACCTCCGGGGGAATTGTATCACTGATTGTACCATTACTAGCTGCTTATTTATTAGGAACAATTGGCTGGCGCATGATGTTCATCATTATCGGAGCAATAGGGGCCATTATTGCCTTGCTCTATTGGAAATATATTAAGCTACCACAAGAGCAAGCCGTTCAAGTAGAGAGGGATGAGAATGTTTCCCCGAAAGTGAATTTGAAGGAATTATTTAAGACACCACTAATGTGGAATTTAATTATTGCTTATTTTTGTATCTATGCTGTGAACTGGGGATTAGTTTCTTGGATTCCTACCTATTTACAAAAAAAATCGAGGTCTTGATTTAATGTCAATTGGCTGGGCGCAAACAATCCCTGCCATCACAACAATTATAGGCGTTTATGGTAGCGGTTTTATCATTGATAAGTTACCACGAGGGATGGACAAAGTTTTAGGCTCCATTTCATGTGCAGTCATTGGCATTTTATTGTATTTAATGTTTACAGCAAAATCTGTATCACTATTTATCAGCTATCAAACGGTAGTTTCTATATTTATTGCCTTTGTTATTACCTTGCTCCCTGCCATTGTGCTAAAGAAATTGCCTTCATCCATTACAGGTTCAGCAATGGCGTTGCCAATACAGGTGGGCAATTAGCAGGATTTGTAACTCCGATGGCAATTGGCTTTATGGTAGATGCCTTTAATGGGTCCTTTGATGCAGCCTTTTGGATGTTAATTGGATTTGCGGCAATCTGTATTATTTCACTGTTAACGTTAAATGATCAAAAGGGGAAGCTATTGAATTCATAGTTGAATCCAATTTTCTAAGGAGGTAAAAAAAGATGAATTTTCAAGAAAAAAATTTCAATACTAGTCGAATCAAAAAGAGAGGCTAGTATTGAATTAAGTAATGCTATATGGGCAGTACCTGAGCTTCATTTTCAAGAAAAAAAATCGGTACAATTTATGAAAGAAGCCTTAGAGAGAGAGGGCTTTGCAACTGAGGTTGGGGTAGCAGGTCTTGAAACAGCACTAATGGCACATTTGGTTCCGGGAAGCCTGTTATTGCTTTTCTCGGTGAATATGACGCTCTTCCTGGACTAAGTCAAAAAGGTGGTGTCACTTCTTACGAGCCACTAGAAGAGGGTGGTAGTGGTCATGGATGTGGCCATAATCTATTGGGAACAGGTGCATTTACTGCAGCTGTGGCTGTGAAAGATTACTTAGAACAACATAATCAATCAGCGACGATTCGTTTTTATGGCTGTCCCGCTGAGGAAAATGGTTCAGGTAAGGCATATATGGCGAAGGCAGGTCTTTTTGATGATGTTGATATTGCCATATCGTGGCACCCTGGAACATTTTCAACAGTCATGACTTGTAGCTCTCTCGCAAACTATGCAGCTACTTTTAAGTTTACTGGAAAAAGTGCACACGCAGCAGCGGCACCACATTTAGGAAGAAGTGCATTGGATGCTGTTGAACTTATGAATGTTGGGGTAAACTATTTACGTGAGCATATTATTCCAGAGGCACGCGTGCATTATGCCATTACAAATTCTGGAGGAACATCTCCAAATGTTGTACAGCCATATGCCGAGGTAACTTACTTAGTAAGAGCACCTAAAAAACAGCAAGTACAGGAGATTTATCAGCGTGTTGAAAATATTGCTAAAGGTGCCACACTTATGACTGGAACATCATTAGAAATCGAATTTGAAGGCGCTGCGTCAAATCTTATTCCAAATAAAACACTTTATGATGCAATGTATAAGCAATTACTTGAAATCGGTATGCCAACTTATACAATAGAAGATGAACAGCATGCACAAGCTATTTTTAAGACATTTTCACCTGACATTCAGGCCTCTGCTTTAATTGGCTTATCGAGAGAGGATACGATGTTGTTAAAAGATCAAGTGATTGCACAACATATTCCAGGTATTCTACCAGAATTTATTTTGGGCGGATCTACAGATGTTGGAGATGTTAGCTGGAATGTTCCAACTGTTCAATGTACAACGGTATGTATGGCATTGGGTACGCCACTTCATACGTGGCAGGTTGTATCACAGGGCGTTATGCCGATAGCACATAAGGGGATGTTGCAGGCTGCAAAAATTATGGCTTGCACCGCTATAGAGTGTATTCATAATCCAGCACTGATTGAGGAGGCTAAAAAGGAATGGGAGGAACGTTTGGATGGAGAGACTTATGCATCCCTAATTCCTGAAGGAACAAAGCCTCCAAAGCGTTAGAATAATCGGATAGAGCCTTCATAGATGAACTATGAAGGCTCTGTTTTTCAAATATGAGAGGAGTTAGATTATGGTAACCGAACATACAAATTCACAACAACATCTTGTCTCTGGCTGGGTCGAGGAGTTTCGCCCCTTTGCAAAAGATGGACAGTGCGCAAACTATATTCCAGCACTTGCCGAAAAAAAACCTCTCCAATTAGCTATTTCAATTGTTGGACCATCTAATAATGAAATGAAGGGAGGGGATACTACTGAACTATTTACCCTCCAAAGTGTGTCAAAGGTAGTTACATTTATTTTAGCGTGTATGGATCGAGGATTACCCTATGTTTTAGAACGAGTAGATGTTGAACCAACAGGTGATACCTTCAATTCTATTATTCGCCTAGAAAGCCATCGCCCAGGGAAGCCTTTTAATCCCATGATTAATGCGGGTGCTATAACAGTATCCTCTATGCTTTCTGGAATTTCACCACAGGAGAAGATAGAGAAAATTCTCTATTTTTTAGGGCAAATGGTTGGTAAAAAAAATTGAAGGTGAATGGAGAGGTTTTTCAATCTGAATGGCAAACAGCTAATCGAAATCGATCTTTAGCGTATTATTTAATGGATTCTGGTTTTTTAGATTGCCCCGTAGAGGAGGCATTGGAGGTATATTTAAAACAATGTGCGATAGAAGTCAATGTATCTGATTTAGCGATGATTGGATTAGTAATTGCCAATGATGGCTATCATCCCCAATTAAAAACACAGCTTTTCCCAAAACAGGTCGCGAAATTAGCGAAGGCTTTGATGGTTACTTGCGGTATGTATAATGCGTCTGGAAAATTTGCTGCATTTATCGGGCTACCTGCTAAAAGCGGTGTTTCTGGTGCAATTCTGGCGGCTGTGCCTAGTCACGCAAGCTTAAATTCGCCATTTCCTGATGGCTGTGGTATTGGTATCTATGGACCAGCGATTGATTCAATCGGCAATAGTGTTGCAGGAGTAAAGCTATTAAAGCATCTTGCAACTGAATGGGATATGAATATATTTTAAAGCCATTAATTGACGTGATTTTAGTATAGTGAAAAGCTTCACTTTTTTAAAGAAGCCCTGGATAGGTTCACTTTTGTAAACTATCAGGGCAATTCATCTTAGCCTATTGGTTTAGTCCTTTTCATTTTATAAATAAATGTGAGTAGTATAAACCAAATAGGTGTTAGCAGTAAGGCTGTACGTGTGGCCTCAGAGATAAACATGACTACTAATAAAAATGCGAAGAAGGCAAGCACTAAGTAATTAACGAATGGCGTAAAAGGTGCCTTGAAACTAGATGCTTCATGTAGTGCCCGTTTCTTTCTTTTATAGATGATATGGGAGATTAATATAATACTCCATACCCAAATAAAACAAATAGCACTAATGGTTGTTACAACACTAAAGGCGTTTTCTGGCATTAATTTACTTAATAAGGCGCCAATCGATACCACAATTGCCGACACGATAAGCGCGTTACTTGGTACACTGTTTTTATTAAGCTTGGCAAAGGATGCTGAAGCTTGTTTATTGCTGCCTAGATTATAAAGCATGCGACTTGTAGAGAATAAACCACTATTTCCTGCGGAAGCTGCAGATGTGAGAACAACAAAATTAATAATCCCAGCTGCGATTGGGATTCCTGCTAAAGTGAATACTTGTACAAATGGACTGCTTGTAGCAGACATTTCATACCAAGGGTTAATACATAGGATGACAAATAATGCCCCTACATAAAATAGTAAAATACGTAATGGTATTTTGTTAATGGCTGAAGGAATATTTTTTTTAGGATCAGCTGTTTCTGCTGCCGACACACCGACTAATTCAACACCAACAAAAGCGAAAACAACCATTTGGAATGCCATCAAGAAACCGTTAACACCATTCGGGAACATTCCACCGTGTGCCCAAAGATTTTCCACTGACACAGTGCCTGAGCTTGTTTGAAAGCCTGTAAATAGCATGATGAGCCCAATAATTATGAGTGCAACAATCGTGATGACTTTGATGAGGCAAACCAAAACTCTAATTCCCCGAATAATTTTACTGTTAATAAATTTAAGATTAATAGTAGAACTAAGCAACCTATCGCTGGTATCCATTGAGGTATATCAAACCAATATTTCGTATATACACCGACAGCAATAATGTCTGCCATAGCTGTCATAATCCAGCAAAACCAATACGTCCAGCCTGTGACAAAGCCTGCCCAGGGTCCTATATATTCTGTTGCAAAGTCAGTAAATGATGTATAACCAGCTTTTGATAATAATAGTTCACCTAATGCGCGCATCACAAAAAAATAGAGCGATGCCGACAATTAAATAGGCAAAGATAATGGCAGGCCCAGCGAGTGCTATGGCTTTCCCAGATCCTAAAAATAAACCTGTACCGATTGTCCCTCCAATAGCAATAAGCTGTACATGGCGATTCTTTAAATCTCGTTTTAATTGCTGTTGTTCCACGTTAATCCCCCTCAATGGTGTACAAAATATGACTGGAAAATAAAAAAAGACTAGTCATGACACTAGTCTCGTAAACGTCAGAATAACAAATACCATTTATGGATGTTGACGATAAAGTAAACATTCGGTTGGTATATCTTTCATGATGAAAGTTGATATTACTCCTCTGTCCTTTTGCCTGAGATAGTGAACCCTTCGGCGACGCAAGCTGCGCTCTCTCCAGAACTGCTCCTGCTATAGTTTAATCCATAGCATTCATAGCTTATATTGTCGTGATGACATTATTTTAAGATATTATACATCCTATCAATGGTTGCATCATTATTCAAGAACAAATTTTAGCTATTTTCAGAAAAATAGAAGAATGCGATTTAGATAGAGAAATAAATTATAGAAAATAGTATTTTTAGGTCATACAATTGTTTTCTTAACTTTGAAAGGATACTATGTGAGTGTATTAATAGTAAGTACATTGGAAATTCGAATGCTCGAAATAGAGAGGAGAGTGAACGATTGGAGGGGAAGAGCGGTCAAAAAAATGAGGAGAGTGATCAAATGAAGAATTCAAATGTTCAACAAAGAGGTAAAAACGTCAAAATTATATGGTGCATTAATAATCTATTCATGAGGTGAGTAAATGGAACGAATAAAGAAGGCTGCAGAGATATTGGCGAGGGAAGGAGGGTACAAACAGGTTAAACATATGCTGTTAGATGTGCTAGCTGAAGAAAAAAAATATTATACTCCTCCATAATTTAGCCGATTTATTGAAGGAAAATGAAGATTATGAAGAAGCGTTATACTATGCCAAACAGGCGGTTGCTATGGAGCCTAAAACTTATTATCCGTATGCATTACTTGGCGAATTGTTGATGCGACTTGTGAACGATGAAAGTGCACAGCCATGGCTAGAGCAGGCCTACACTTTATTTGAGTCTCCTGTTGTCGCTCATAATTTAGCATGTATTTATAAACAGCAACAAAAGTTTAACGAAGCGGCTACATATTTTATCCAATCCTATAAATCAGAGGATTACGGGCTAATGAGGGCTGTTGAATGTTTTGTTTTGGCTGGAGATACTGATAGTGCTTATAAATGGATTGATGTTATTAAGCGTGATCAGGAACGCTTTATTGGAGAAGTCGAGCTAGGGGAGTTATATACAAGCCTGGGTAACTATCAAGAGGCCGCGGAATGGTATGCTAAAGGTTATCAGCATTACGCACATACAGCTTATTGGATTTCAAATTATTTATGGGTCCTCCATCAGCTTGGACATGAAAAGCAAGTAAAAGATATTCGCGCTATTTTTCTGGAAACATTAACAACAGAATTAATGGAATTACCAGAGGATGCGGAGGAATATGAAATGACAAGCGAGGAAATGAAGGAAGAGGAGCAGAGATTGCTAGCGGATATGGAGCGTGTGAGAAATGCTCATTTGCAGGTTAGCATCTCGAATGATGATAAGCTGTATATTGCATCTCGTTGCTTTACCTTTTTCTGCCCCATGCATGATCAAAGTTGTGGTGAGCAAGAAATAGGTGAGTAATTGTATGTAATGGATATAATATAGTAGAAACTCTGAATTTTTTTGCAAAAAGGAAACCATCTCATAGTCATTTGGGATGGTTTCTTTTTGTCGAAACGACGCAGCGTAGTTAAATATATTTAAATCGACTTCTCGATTGAGAAAGAACGCGGTCCTCGCGCCTTAACGATTCTACTACATGCTTATTTTTTTGATTTTATTTTACCTGTCCAAGTACGGAAGCCGCCTTGAAGCTGGTAAATTTGGTTGTAGCCACGCTTTTTAAGAAACAATGCAGCACGTGAGCTACGGCCTGTATTTTGACAGTATAAATATACTGGTAAATCTGGGCGAATTTCTTTATAACGTTGACGTAGTGTAGTTGAAGGAACATTGCGAGCACCAAGGATATGACCAGCATCAAATTCTTTCTGCTCTCGTACATCAATAAGCTGAGCTTTACGATAGCCTTCAATAAATTGTTCTTGTGTTAGGTTTGTCACTGCTTTTTTTTAGTCGCATTGCATTTATTCCGATATATGCAATTAGGACTACTAAAACAACACCGATTGTGATAAGTATGTCCAAGATTTTCTTACCCCTTTCTATCTTCTTTATTATTATAAAAGATGCGCTAGCGATAGTCCATTGACTTTGATAAAATTAACTAGATTGTGGCTAGAATTAAGATAAACTATATGCATTGGTTTACGTGGATGGTAGTTCATCAAAGCTACAGAAGTAGATGAGTGTCACTATTTATGATAATTCGACATTGAATATTATGACATATATTGACGCTCTTTCAAGATAAATTAAATAGTTGTGGGAGATGAAAATATGACAACTTGGTATTTTCTAAATTCAGGGAAATGTAGTCCTTCTTTTAATATGGCATTAGATGAGGCATTGCTTGATTGGCATAGTGAGGGATTGATTCCACCCGTTATTCGTTTTTATGAGTGGGAGCCAGCTACGCTTTCCATTGGTTATTTTCAACAAGCAAAGCGAGATATTAATATAGAGGCAGTGCAGCAGCAAGGACTTGGTTTTGTTCGTCGTCCAACAGGGGGTAGAGCCGTTTTACATGAGCATGAGTTGACATATAGCGTCATTGTAACTGAAAGCTATCCAAATATGCCAGAGTCGGTGACAGAGGCCTATCGAGTGTTAAGTGAAGGTATACTACAAGGCTTTCATAATCTCGGGATGGATGCATATTTTAGCGTGCCGGATACAGAGGAAAAAAAGGCAGATTTAAAAAAAGCCGAAAAGTGCAGTTTGTTTTGATGCCCCAAGCTGGTATGAACTTGTCGTAGAGGGGAAAAAAAATTGCTGGTAGTGCACAAACACGTCAAAAGGGTGTTATTTTACAGCACGGAGCCATTTTACTAGATTTAGATCAGGAAAAATTATTATCCGTTTTTAATTTTTCAAGTGAAGAAGCGAAGGCTCGTATGCGTAGAAAGCTACCAGAGAAGGCCGTTGCTATTAATAGTCTTGTCAAAGAACCTGTTACAATTGAACAATGTGTGACAGCTTTTCGAGATGGCTTTGCAAAATCGTTGCAAATTGATTTAAAACCATTTACACTTTCTGAGGAGCAATTAGAATATGTCCATGCACTAGAGGAAAAAAAATATGCATGTGACGATTGGAACTTCAAAAAGTAAAAAAATGGTATAAGAAAAATATTTTTTTATCGTTCAAACCTTGTGATGACAAGCAGTTCTGATTCTATTCCAAATTGCAAGAGTTGAATTAAAAAACTATATATAGTATCTTTTTTTTAAGACATATACACAATATGTAGTGTTTAACAACACATGATATTGTGTATTTATTGTGTGTAAGGCAGAAAATAAGGGAGGCAAAACGATGGTACTCACAAATCATCAACCCGAAGTAAACAAACAAATTGAACAGTTAAACAAAGATATTGAGCTATTTCCACAGGTTCACCCTGTAACACCTGATATGCATATTACGCATAAGGGTGTATCAAGGCTTGTCATGATCGATCGCTACTCGTTTAAGGATACGGAAAAGAAAACGCTAAAAGCTGGAGATTTTGTCGTATTAACAGTGAAGGCAGATCCAAAATTCCCTGCCCGTGGTTTAGGGACAATTCAGAAGTTGGACATGTCTGCAAAAACAGCAGATATTTTGATTGAGGAAGACTACCGTAGCGCTTTAGATAATCCAAAAGAGCAAGAAACAGGTGTGATTACGCGTTCAATTGACGTGTTAGAAAAGCCTCTTGAAATTTTTTTATGAACAAATCGCAAAACGCAATGCCACAGGGCTTGCTGCTGTTGAAAAAACACCAGAGAAACGCCAAGAATGGTTTGAGAAGTTTTATGATCAGTTGGTATCATTAAAATTCATTCCAGCTGGACGAGTTATTTACGGAGCAGGGTCTGAAACAGATGTAACCTTCTTCAACTGTTACGTAATGCCATTTGTAGCTGATTCACGTGAAGGAATAAGTGATCACCGTAAGCAAGTAATGGAAATTATGAGCCGCGGCGGTGGTGTAGGGACAAATGGTTCGACATTACGTCCACGTAACACGTTAGCACGTGGTGTAAATGGTAAATCATCTGGTTCTGTCTCATGGTTAGATGATATTGCGAAGCTGACTCATCTTGTAGAACAAGGTGGATCCCGTTAACCGATAACGGCGGGATTAAAATCTCGTGAATTGCTGGAACACCCTTAGAGCTTTTCTTGCTACAACGTAAGCTGCGAAGCTAAGCGTGAATGCTTGAAAAAAAGAAAAGATTGGGCAATCAGCAGCGAAGCATCTATGGAAACGTAGATGAACGTTCAACGACTATTGAACCTTCCTAAACTTTTGGACCACATCGGAGGTGGAAGCATGGAAGAAGTAAATCGTATTGTACGGAGACGTCCTTATGAGGCGCGAGACAAGGAACGATTGATTAAAAAAAATTATTGAGTTGCATGAAAATGGTATGAGCCAAGTGGATATTGCAAAAACACTTAACATAGGAAGAGGAACAATCCTTAGATGGAACAAAGAATTAGAGCTTTTTAAAGCGAGAAAGCCTGGTCAAGCGGGAAAGCTGAAAAATAAGAAGTATCATTACGATGAAAACTACTTTAAAAATATTGATACAGCAAATAAGGCTTATTTAGTAGGTTATATTACAGGTGATGGTACTATATATGACCGTGGTAAATCGAAACGTCTGATTTTATCACTTGCTGAGCAGGACCGGCAATTGCTTGAAGATATCGCAAATGAATTGTCTATGCAAGAAGCGATTAAATTCCGTAAACGAAGTGCACCAAATGAACAAAACAAATACTCTTTAATAATTAATTCAACAGAAATGTGCAATGATTTAATGAGGTTGGGAATTAAACCTCGAAAAACAGGCTATGAAAGTTGGATTGATTTTAAAAATGAGGATTTACAATGGACCTATTTAAGAGGTTTTTTTTGATGCAGATGGCCATTTTTCCAAGCGTGGGAGAATAGGTTTTACGGGTAATCGCGAAATGCTTTTATCATTACTTCAATTTTTGCATAATCAACAACTGGCTTTAACGGTCCATAAAGTTTACCCAAAACAAGGATGCGTTGACTTATTTATTTATCGAAAAGATGATGTGTTAAAGATTATTTGTAAGTTATATGAACATGGTTCCATACAACTCAATAGAAAGTATGAAAAAATCAAATCCTTCTTTGATGATATAGTCTGATCTTATGTGAAAGCATAAGAATGTGGCAGAAATGACCACATCAAAAAAGTATTTTAAAATATTTTTTTTGTAACAAAAAGCGTGGGGCACAAATGATTATGCTGGCAGATTGGCATCCTGATATCGTGGAATTTATTATTTCAAAAATGCAAAATCCACGTATCTTGAGATACCTAATCGAAAATACAACGGATGAAACAATCATTCGACTAGCAAAAGAAAAATTAAACTTTAAGCCTCTTTCTTTCCAAGAAGAAGCTATGTACCAAGGTATTGTCAACTATAAAAGTATCGAGGGATTAGGCGGTTTTGACACAGCAATTATCCGTGAAGCGGAAAATAAATTGCGTGATGGTGGTACGTATACAGTTCATAATCCAGAATTCTTAACAGGTGCAAATATTTCTGTTACATTAACAAAAGAATTTATGGAAGCTGTTGAAAATGATGCTGACTTCGAGCTTCGTTTCCCAGCAGTTGAAGAATATTCGAAAGAAGAAATGAACGTTTATAACACGGAATGGCATAAAGTTGGTGATGTTCGTGAATGGGAGAAAATGGGCTATAAAGTACGCACATACCGCACAATTAAAGCAAAAGAATTGTGGAATTTAATTAATGTATGTGCAACATACTCTGCAGAGCCAGGTATTTTCTTCATCGACAACGCAAATGATATGACGAATGCGAAGGCATATGGTCAAAGTGTTGTAGCGACAAACCCGTGTGGTGGACTTCGCCTCACGTTAAAAATTGCGGGATAAAGCGGGAAGGCTGAGATGCTAATCCGAACCGAAGGCTATTGGTAAAACTTTAGTCAGGGGCAACGCATACCTGGTGATCCTACTTTGTAGACTATAATCCGGGCACGAGACCGCAACATTACACTATAAAAATAAATACTAGCCTAATTATAGAAAGGCTGTGATCAAATGAACAGAGGTTATGCAGGTTTTTATAAATCATATTATTTAAGAAGTTCTTATGAGTATGCATACGCCAAATTTCTAGATTATCATTCCATTTCTTGGGGCTATGAAGACAAAGTATTTAATTTAGGATATAAATTTTATAAACCTGATTTTTTTCTTCTATAATGATAATGGGGATATTATAAAGATTGTCGAAATTAAGTCTCGCGATATTGCAGCGAAAGAAAAAGCTCTTGAAGCTTTAAAGATTATCGAAACAACTTATGATATTAATTGTGTATTAATTTCTTATGAAGAATTGCTCGAAATGTATAAGCTTGTACCTTTTTCGTTAACTTCTACGATAACAGAATGGATAGAATCAAAAAAATACGACAATAAGCAAAGCTAGTTATGGTAAGTATAATGGCCATTTCAATCGACAGCATAATGAGCAAACTAAAAAGATAATTGGACAGCATACAAAGCGATTGTGGGAATCTAATAGTCCAGCAAAAGCAGGATGATTGAAGGTTTAAGAAAATCTGGTTTGTCTCAAAAGGGTAAGCAAAAGAAACCTAGGGAACAAAGAATTTGTAAAAGTTGTGGAAGCAAGTTTGAAGTTATTGTTTCTTCATCCAAATGGTTTTGTACTCAATCGTGTGCTGGAAGTTCAAATATTCAAGTTGCCACACAAACTTATGTTGAAAAGCGAGCAAAAATTCATCAAGAAATTAAACAGACAGTAATTAAATGGGCAATCGACAATCAAGAAATTATAACTGCAACCCCCTTTAATCAAATAAAATTAACTCTCCAACCATTAATCGAAAGCATCTATCAAGAATTTGGAGTTAAAGATTTTAGAGTAATTTCGAAATCAATCTTTGGGGAAGATAGAGGAAGAAAAGAACTACTTAGGTTTATGAAAAAAGTGTGTAATGAAAATGTATGCTGAACTTACAGGAAGTGAACTGTAAGAGCTAGAGGATAAAAAGCCTTTAGGATAACAATAATTGGAACAACCACTTGCACCATATTCTGTGTGTAACTTAGCAGCTGTGAACTTAGCGCAGTTTGCGAATAAAGAAAATCAAACTGTGGATTATGAAGCACTACGTGAAACAGTTCGTGTAGGCGTTCGTATGCAGGATAATGTTATTGATGCCACACCTTACTTCTTAGAGGAAAACAGTGTACAAGCTCTTGGTGAGCGACGTGTAGGTTTAGGCGTTATGGGCTTAGCTGATTTACTTATTTATTGTGAGAAGGAATACGGTTCAGAAGCAGGTAATGAGCTAGTAGATGAAATCTTTAAAACAATTGCTGAAACGGCATATGAGGCTTCTACAGAGCTTGCTAAAGAACGTGGTAGCTTCCCATTCTTAGTAGGTGCTACAGACGAAGAAACAGCTCGTTTACGTAAAGCCTTCACAGAGACAGGCTTTATGCAGAAAATGCCTGCTCATATTAAGGAGCAAATCTTAGCGACTGGTATTCGTAACTCACATTTATTAACAGTTGCGCCAACTGGTTCAACAGGAACAATGGTAGGGGTAGCAACAGGTCTTGAGCCATACTTCTCATTCACTTACTACCGTTCTGGTCGTCTAGGTAAATTCATTGAAGTAAAAGCTGAAATTGTTCAGGAATATTTAGATCGCCACCCAGAAGTAAACGAGCAAGAGCTTCCTGAATGGTTTGTCACAGCGATGGAGCTAAAACCAGAAGCGCATGCTGATGTACAATGTATTATTCAAAAATGGATTGATTCATCCATCTCTAAAACAGTAAACGCACCAAAAGGCTATACAGTACAGCAAGTAGAAAAAGTATATGAGCGTCTATATAAAGGTGGCGCTAAAGGTGGTACGGTCTATGTGGATGGTAGCCGTGATTCACAAGTGCTTACACTAAAAGCTGAAGAAAATGATATGGATCAGCTATCATTCGAGGAAGAATTAGTAGAAGAACATACAAAACGTCCAGTCGTATTAGTAGATACAATCCAAGCGTTAGAATCTACAACGGTTATCGGCTCAGACGTAGGGAATACATGTCCAGTATGCCGTAAAGGAACAGTCGAAGAAATGGGTGGCTGTAATACATGTACAAACTGTGGTGCACAGTTAAAATGCGGTCTGTAAAATAATAAAAATGGTAATCTTGATGGTTTTAAATAAAGTTATACTGTTTGTAAAAAAAGTTGTACCGTTTTTAATAAAGTTGTATCGATTTTCACCCCTTTAGAAGTGATTTCTAAAGGGGTGTTTTAACTTCTTTCAGCAGAAGTCTCCCACCTCTAAAGATGGTGAGATAAATACCGATTTAAGCTACTTTTTAGGGGTGTCGCATAAGCCTAATGCAAAAGTTTGTAAGACCATTAACAATCAGTTATTCAAGAAACGTCTATTAGAATTATTGGTAAGTTAACATTTTGGGGTGATTAGATGAAATTTTTAAATTTCGGATCATTAAATATTGATAAGGTTTATCTTCATTCAGCAAAGCCTCCCATCTTTATAGGTGGTGAGATGAATGGGGTTTTAGTTCCTTTTCAGTGGGTGTCTAAACACCTACTGAATGAAGATAAAGCCTCCAGCGGATGTCACGGATTTTCAAAGGAATGAATTGTACAGGTACAATTCAAAATCCGGACGCAATTACGCCAAGGCGAAATTGATACAGTTCCTCACTTTGTTAAAGAAGGAGAAACATTATCTTCGGTCAGTTATGATGAATTTCCAGGTGGAAAAGGATTAAACCAATCCATAGCTCTTGCAAAATCTGGTGCACAAGTATTTCATGCAGGTAAAATTGCCAAATATGGTCAGTTTCTAAAACAACAATTAGCATTAGAAGGAATTAATGTTGAGGGAATATATGATAACGGTTTGATTAGGCATGCCATTATTCAAGTTACTCCGACAGGTGAAAAATGCATTTTCCTCTATAGTGGAGCGAATAAAGAATTGACTGTTGAACAAATTGATAAAGTATTAGAGAACTTCACTGCTGACGATTTCCTAGTTCTACAAAAAGAAATCAACTCAATGCTGCTTATAAAAAGGGTTTAGCCATTGCGTTAAATCCTTCTCCAATTAGTGAATCTATTAAGCATTTAGATTTTTCAAAAATTGATTTTCTAATACTGAATGAGATCGAAGGACGAGAAATTAGTGGAGAAAAATCACCTAACAGAATAATCGATCACTTACTATCAAACTATAGTAATTTAATGATTGTGTTGACTTTAGATACAAATGGCGTCATATATAGAGACAATGTACAAGAATACAAGCAAGAAGCCTATCAAGTCAAAGTGAAAGACACGACGGCAACAGGTGATACTTTCTTGGGTTATTTCCTTAGCATGATTTCCCAGAATCCTGATAATAAATTTGCACTTACAGTTGCCTCAAAAGCTGCTTCACTTGCAGTATCTAGAAAAGGCTCTCTTCTTCTATCCCGGTTTTGCAGAGGTACGCGGTAAATAAGTTAGATATACATGATAAATAGGAAAGCTACCGATTATTGAAGGTAATGACATCGCTTTTCCCGCATGGATATGTGAGGAGCTACGAATGGAGAAACGTACACCAAATGTATAAGAGGGTTACGTACTCATTTGCAAAACAGAACATCGATAAACCATGGAAAATCTAAATTAGATAGTTCCATGGTTTTCTTTTAAACATATGTTTTAAACTAATGTTCATCTTGGGAAGAATTTTGTAAAGTATTTCTATGTACTACTTATAGAAGTAATGGAAGGCTTTTTGTTATACAAGAAATAGGCTTATGATCCTTCATAATTGGGTGCATTTCTTTAGTAAGGAATGCGTCTTTCTTTATCTAAAGGACCCAACTTGTGGAGTAAAATTAATTTTTATACTGGCTGATTTGAATTAGTTTAAAAATGCTTGCATGTAAATGAGAAACCCAGTTTATCTTCTCAACATATGAAGATAGCTGGATTTTTACAGTTTAATGTGAAAATAACATTTAGGACTAACACAAATTCTTCTTTAAAGTGATATCGATTAATTAGGTAGCGTCTGTTAAATAATTTATCCGATTGTTACTAAGGAATAAGGCTTTAGGTGAAATATTGCGTTTTTTTACTCATGCTCCCTTCAAGTATAAGTTTTAAACTAATCGTGTAAATAACTGAAAGGAGTAATGAATGTGAAAGCGATTTTAACGGCAAGAGATGTAATAAAGATTTATAACAAAAATCAGGTAGCAGGACTTAATAAAGTATCCCTTGATATTGAATCAGGTGAATTTATTGGAATTATGGGAGTCTCAGGTTCGGGAAAAACAACATTACTAAATATTTTATCGACTATTGATAGGCCTACAAGTGGGGATATTGTAATCAATGGGGTAAACATCAATAAATTAAATGAAAAAAAGGCAGCTGATTTTAGGAAAAGTGATTTAGGTTTTATTTTTCAAGAGTATTATTTATTAGATAGTTTAACTGTAAAGGAAAATATCTCAGTTCCTCTTACATTACTGAAAAAATCTCCACAAGAAATTGAGATGTCTATAAATAGTTTAGCAAAGCGTTTCGGAATAAAAGAACAGCTATCTAAGTACCCTAATCAACTTTCTGGTGGACAAAAACAAAGGGTAGCTGCAGCAAGGGCTATTATAAAAAAAGCCTTCAATTCTATTTGCAGATGAACCAACGGGTGCATTAGATTCTAAATCTGCAACAGCCTTGTTACACAAGTTAAGAGAAGTGAATGAGGAACTTCATACCACTATCTTAATGGTGACGCACGATGCCTATACCGCTAGTTTTTCAAGTAGAATCCTCATGTTTAGGGATGGAAATATTATTAAAGAAATAAGAAGAAATGATCGTACTAGGAAAGAATACCTCGAAAATATTTTAAAAGAAGTCACAAGCATTGAAGTTTCCAACGAATAGGAGTTGATATCCATGGGTCTATTAACAATAGCATATAAGAATTTAAAAAAAGAACTTTTCTTTTTATTCTCTTTACTTTGTTTCAGTTGCCTTTGTATTAATGGTATTTTTCTCCTTCATCTCTTTTGCCATGAACGATATTATTATGGAGAAAATATCATCTGATGGTAGAGTGGAAACCATGTCAAAAACAGTGGCCGTTTTTGTTATGGCCTTCGTATTATTTTACATGTCCTATTCAAACTCTTTCTTTTTGAAACGACGAACGAAGGAACTTGGAATCTATTCTCTTTTAGGATATAGAAAATCAAGTATGTTAAAGTTGTTAACCATTGAAAATGTTGTAATTTGTTTATTGTCGTTGCTTACAGGGGTAATATTAGGGGCCATTCTTCATAAAGGTATTATTGAGGTCATTATTAGAGTATTAAAATTGCAAATTGAAACATCAGCGATTCCGTTATTTAACTATGGCGCGATTCTTTTTACTTTAGCTTTTGTATTTGCTGTTTTGATTGTATTGTTTTTGTCAAATTTGGTTGTCCTTCGGAATAGCTCTGTCTTAAATTTGGTTCGCATGGAAAAGCGCGAAGAAAAGAAAATGAAAGTCAGAATGAGTCTATCCATTGTAGGATTGTTATTTATGGTTCTTGGGTACATATTAGCGTTTGACATTACTAGAGGTGTAGAATCATTATGGAAAACGATAGGATTTTCACCAATGGCACTTTTAACTATGTTAACAGTAGTAATAGGAACCATTTTTTTTATCCATTCGTTTTTACCTTTTTCGATTCATAAATTAGAGCAAAGAAAAAAACTGGCTTTATAAGGAAATGAATATTATTGTCCTGCCAAATTTCAAATATAAAATTCGGTCAAAGGCAAAGACTTTAATTTTATTGACTTTATTAGCTGCTGGTACACTCTCTCTTTTCGCTTCAACTGTGCTTTCTATTTATTATCCGGTAGCTGCCACGGAACGGATAATCCCATCAGCTATAGAATTTCCGATAGAAGATAAAGGTACGGCTAGTAAAGCGATTGAAATAGTGAAGGGAACGAATAATGTTGAAAATATGAAATATAGTGAAACAACAATTATACAAATAATGTCCTCTTCAGCCAACTTGCCTTTTGAATATAACGTTAAGGAAGTATCGGGATTTGATTTAATTTCCGAATCAGATTATAAAGAGCTTATAGAGCTTCAAAACAGGGGTGCAAAAATTGAAAAGTTGAAAGATGATGAGGCAATTTTAGTAAAGTATCGGCCAGAGGAAGGCGATCCTGATAAAGGGAACGTCTATAGCTTAAATTTGTCAGCTAGTGATAATGCAGAAGTAATTATCAAAGAGACAACGTTACTAAATCCAATTGGGTTTGCGAATAGCATTGCAACATTAATCATTTCAGATACTCTTTATCAAAAAAATAAAGACATTTGGTCTTCCTGAAAAAAACGATAATGAGTATTGATGGACAAAATATGAGAGATAACAAAGAAGTTTATGAAAATCTAGAACCACTTTTTAAAGATGACCCTTATTTTGCAAGTAGTTATCAAAGGAATGAAGTCATTACCCAAGAGAATAGTTCTACATTTTTACTTATTGCCTTTGTTACTATTATCTTTTTTTGTTGCAACAGGGAGTATACTCTACTTCCATAATATTTCTAGTATAATGGCGGATAAAGATGACTTGATGATATTAAATCGAATGGGTTATAACAATAAAATGATGAAGAAAATAATTAGCAAACAAATTTTGGCTTTGTTTAGCATACCATATGTTTTAGGTATAACACATAGTACCTTTACTATAATAGCCTACAAGTCAGCACTAATGGATGATCTGCTAGGAAGAAATAGTGCCTTTATACTTCCTGTATTGGTAACGGTAGTTATTTTTACAATTGTTTATATTATTTATTATGTAGTAACAAAAAGAGCTTGTTATAAAGTTATTTTTACAAATTAGATTTATCAAAAAAAGCTGATGGACAGTGGATGTCTATCAGCTTTTCTTAAAAATAGATTGTATAATAATGTTAGAAAGTGAATAGAGGTAATAAGATTATGAAAAAATCCTATGAGAGAAAGCTACTTTTTATTTTGCTGAATCAAATTCTAGTTATCTTGTATTTATGTTATCAGTATACAATAAACAACTTTGCTGGAACGGAAAATTTAATACCATTAATCATTATATCCTTAATAATTATTGATGAGGCGTACATTAGTTACAAAAATATAAAAGGGAATATCACATTATCAAGATTTACAAACTTATTAATTTTGGTAGCATGGCAATTTTTATTTTCTTTAGATGGGAGTAACACTTTTTATACATTAAGTACATTACTTAGCATTGTAATCCTATATAAATCGATTCAATTTTTGCTCATCTTCTTTTTTTCAAGATACTACTTATACATATAAACAGATAATAGACTGGATTTTATCGATCATATGCTTGTTGTCGTTAATATCTTTATTTATAAATGAAAGGCTGTTTGCGACACTATTTTTGCTTCAGTGGGTTCTAAGCTTTGGCTGTATTACCTTTCTATTTCTAAAGCATCGGAAACGAATTTCCTTTGTCTTAATTAGTGAAAAAAAGCATTTTCATAAAACAGGCTTCATTATTTTTTTTCTCATTTGTTGGATACGTAATAATATTTGCTGACAAACCAGAATACCTAAGTAATTTTGGGTGGTATGTCATAATTATTTTCCCTTTATTTAGTGTTCATTCAATTGCTTTTAAAAACACCAGTAGTGTAGGTGCATATATTCCATTTAAGAAAGCAAATGTCTTTGTGATGTGCTTATTAGTACTAATCAGTATTTTATTGCTTGGATTGTTATTTCGATTTAATATAATAAGTTATTTTATCATCATTCACATGATTCTTTTGTTTGTATTACTTCGGCTCACATTAATTTATAAAGAACTGCAAAGCACTATTTTGGAAAAAGATAATTACAAAGTAGCCCGTGATAATTTTTATGCTCATAATTTGATGCAAGTAAAGAAAGAGGAGGAACTAAAAAGTAATGTATCCAATTATTTACACGACGAAATTTTACAAGATATATTATCCATTAAAAACATGATTAATAAATCAGACAAAGAAGAAGTTCGAACCATCATTTTTGAAACGTTAGATAACCTAAATCTGTCAATACGAGATCAAATGCAAGAATTCCATCCAACTTTATTAAAATCACTCACCTTAAAAGAAAATTATGGTTATCTATTGAAAACCTTAGAACAGAATTATGGCAAAGGAGAAATAGAAATAATTTTCCACTGCATGAATGGTCTATTTTTAGTTGATCCCTATCATCTTGTTGTCTATCGGATTTTAAAAGAACTGGTTACAAACGCAATAAAGCATTCTCAATGTTCAAAGATAACGGTAACATTGAAACAGGATAATGAAAAAGTAGAACTAATAGTATCGGATGATGGAACAGGCTTAAAGGAAAAGGTATATGGTAAAATTGGCTCTGCGCTTCATAAAGGACTTAACTCTATCAATGAACAATTATTTTTATTAAATGGTAAAATGACCATATTGGATGACGAGCCTAATGGTTTATCTGTCTGTGTTCAAATTTTCATGAAGGGAGATGATTCCTATCAATATTTTATTAATCGATGATCATATTTTATTTGCAAAGAGTTTAAAAATAGCCTTTGAGGACTATGTTCAAATAAATCAATTTCTATCATACAAGACATTGATCATGTTATGTCAGTAATAGAAAACCTCAAGCCTGACATTACTTTAATTGATATCAATTTAAGCAATATAAGCAATGAAGACGGATTAGAGCTAGCTAAAAACATCATTAATATAGGATGTAAAACTAAAATAGTAATGTTGACAGGTTATGATCTCCCCGTTTATCGTCATGAAGCAAAAAAGATTGGGGTAAATGGTTTTATTAATAAAAATATTATGCCAGATAAATTATTGGAAATATTAATTGATATTAATAATGGTACTGACTATTTTCCAAAGCCCTCGGAATTTGTTGAAGAATTGACTGATAGTGAAAAACAAATTTTACAATTACTAGCCAATGGATATAAGCGTAAGGATATTGCTTCCATTGTTTTTGCTAGCGAACGTACAGTTTCTAATCATATTCAGCATATATTTGACAAGTTGAATGTATCTTCTTCATTAGAAGCTGTAACTAAAGGAATTAAATTTGGCTATATTCAGCCTAATTATAAAGAATAGTATTTATAACTGTTTTATATTAAACAAGCAAATAAAAATTCTTCTAATATTCAACAAATCAGCTAATAGAAGCTGGACATTATTCAACAATCTGGCGCTTTTCTGTAAAAAGGAAAGTGTCTTTTTTTCTTGTATTTGAAGGTCTCTAATGATTCAGCAATACGTTATTGTCAAATTCTTGAATATTCTCGTCTGAAAAAGAATCTCCGTGAACAAATAGACTTTAGAGTATTAGATTTAAATAGTAGGAGAGTGAAAGAATAATGAGTTCGTTGCGTTAAACACTATTCCAATGGACTTACGAAGAAGATTTCAAAAAGCATTAATTTGGATTATGCTTTTTTAATTTTGGTGGAATGACTAATTTTAATAAAACGTGACGAGCTCATTTTAATTTACGTCTAAGTATATAGAAAAGGAGGGAGCAGCTTTGGAACAAGAGGAATTGACCGAATGGATCGATCAATATGGTGAATCGGTTTTAACCTACATACTATTAATGGTGAGAGACTATCAAAAAGCAGAGGATTTAACACAGGAAACCTTTATAAAAGCTTATAGACATAAACAGCAATTTGAACAAAAGTCCTCTGAGAAAACATGGCTATTTACGATAGCACACAATGTGACCAAGGACTATTTCCGAAAAAAACATCCTTTGCAGCATTTTTTTGGGTTTAACGATGGAAGAGAAAGATTACAAGCCAACACCTGATCAAATCGTAGCGATGAACTTTCAAACGGAACAATTATACAGAACGATTCAACAATTAAAGCCTACATACAGGCATGTCATCATATTGCGGAAGTTAAAAGAATTTTCAACGGCAGAAACAGCTCTTATTTTAAACTGGTCAGAAAGTAAAGTGAAAATGACGTTAAAAAGAGCGTTAATTGAACTAAAAAATGAGTTGATTAAAGGAGGGTTTACCAGTGAAATCTTTAGAAGAACAATTTAATAAACTGGGAGAAGAATTAAAGCTAACGGACAAATCCAAAGATCAACTTAAACGTAAGATTATGCAGAATGTACATAAAAGTAAAAAAACATAATATAAAACAGTACGTTTGGATTGCTGTAGCAGTTTGTATGCTTCTTATGCTTACTTCGCCAATCTATTCGCCGACAATGGCAAAGATAGCGGAGAGGATACTACCAATTTCTATTACGCCAAGTTTTTCAGATGGACAGTATAATCCCGATTTAACATCTCAACTCGCAGAATTAGCCAACAAGGAAGGGTACACTGTTAATTTTGTGGGAATCACACCATCGCCATATACAATTGAAATATCACTCATTTTGAAAGATTCTACATTAAAGCAGGCAATAAATGACCTTGAAGCGAAGATAACAAATTATCTTTATGAAAACGGCTATGACCAATATGAATTAAAGTTTTCGGAAGAAATTGAAGTACCGTATCACACAAATAATCAAGAAGATGACACATATGAAAAGGTATACGAAATTGTGAAGCAAGTATTCACAGCCAATGGATATGCCCAGGAAGCAGATTATGAATTAGCAGGGGTTAAAAGAACATGGTTTTCCAATATTGTTTTAATTGATATGCCTGATCATATTCAACAGTCAGAACAAATTATTGCGGATATCGATAAAGAAATAAAATCCCAAAAATTGAATGTAAAAGATATTGAAGTGACGACTTTTAACTTCGAACATCGAAGACAAGATAATCGTTGGGCATATATTTCATCTGATATTTATGATGCAATGGCTGGGAAATCGACTTATCAACTGACTGGGCTATCCTATAAAGTGAGGAAAGGACACTCCTATGTTTCAATAAAAACGGATTTTAATCAACCACCTTCTGAAGAAATAATAAAAGAAATTGAAAAGGCTGTTCAAGATTACTTAGCATTACCGGAAACGAAAGAGGTAATTCAAGATGACAAATATACCGTTCAATTCCTATTGAAGAATGAAGAAGAATCGTTTATTAAAATAACAAACTAAATATAAACCAAATACTTTATTAATTGATGCTTTTGTAATTAGTTATTTTTATACTCAAACCTACAGATTAATATTTGAAGCTTTTTAATTTTTGGTATTCAATTGGAGCGCTTTTCCGTAACAAGGAAAGCGTCTTTATTTATGAAAAGGGACATTGAATAAGATTACCAAGCAAAACCGGGTTTTTATGTTAACATTAATAGTATATTATAAAAAATACTAAACTTAGGTATAGTGGGTGAAATTGGAATGATTTATTTGAGGAAAGCAATGACAATTCTGGCTTTCATTTTTATGATAGGGTCTTTTCCTTCGATTACAAGTGCTTGTTCGTGTGCAGATTTACCAAGTGTAGAAGAAGAGTTTGAACGTTCAAAAGCCGTATTTAGTGGGAAAGTTGTTGATATAAAAGAGAAACGAAGTTTAAAAGGATATACAACTAAATCAGTTCTTTTTGAGGTAACTAACACTTGGAAGGGTGTTGAACAATCACAAATTATCATTACTACTGGTCAAGGAGGAGGAGATTGTGGATATAATTTTATAAAGGGAGAAGAATATTTGGTTTATGCTAACGAATCAATTATATACGAGGCAAAATCTCTTGTATCATCCATGTGTAATCGTACCCGTGTTTTGAGTTCTTCACAGGAGGATTTGGAGATACTTGGAGAAGGACAGCCCCCCATTGAAGAAGTTAATTTAAGTGGTAAACATAATAGAAATCAAAAATATATTTGGGCTACAGTGGCAGTAGCCATTGGCATTGTTGTGTTTTTCATTTTAAATAGGAGAAAAAGGTTAGATTAATTATTGTAGAATTTTTGAAAAGCATTAATCATGCGAAGGCATTGATTCGAATTCATTCGTCATAACTGCTTTAAATTATCATAGAAATTAGTCTTATATATAATTGGGGGATACTTTGTATGAAAAAAAAGATATATATTGTGAGACATTGTGAAGCACAGGGGCAGCCTCCGGAGTCACCACTAACGGAAATGGGATTTACACAAGCGAAATATTTATCTGACTTTTTATCAAATATTAAAATTGACCGAATCATATCAAGTCCCTTTTTACGAGCAATTCAGTCAGTAGAACCAATAAGTAAGGAAACAAACATAAGAATAGAGATTGATGAACGTTTGTCGGAACGCATACTAAGTACACTGGATTTACCAGACTGGCCTGAAAAACTTAAAGCAACATTCGATGATTCTGAGTTGAAATTTGAAGGTGGAGAATCGAGTAAAGAAGCTATGAATCGAATAGTAAACGTTGTAGATGAAGCTTTTAACCGTGAAGTTGAAAACACAATAATTGTTACACACGGGAATTTAATGTCTCTACTGCTAAAGAATTATGATAACAGCTTTGATTTTGACTGTTGGAAGAATCTTAGTAATCCTGATGTATTTGTATTAAGTTACGTAAACAATAAAATAAATATGGAACATTTATGGACAAAGAAACTAATAAAAAAAGTAGTATATTTGGAATTTACCTATTTCAATTATCGGGGTAATTCTTGTCAATATTAAACCCGCTCATTTTGACTAATCTTTTTTTCAAAATGAGTGGGTTTCTTCTATTTTAGCTATTTCATTCATCTTCTTTTTCATTTACATCGAGTAAAAGTATACTTACGATATACTGATTATCTTGAATCCATTGATTATAAATTCCACCATGCTCTTCTACAATTCTTTTCACATTTTTAATGCCTATTCCCTCGAATCGTCTATTCTTACGAGTTTGAAGCTCCGCAGTATCAAATACATTTGAAATTTCTATAAGTAGGTTATTATCAAGTTGTTTGATAAGAAGTGAAATCTCTTTTTCTTTAGAATTAGATAAACGTAAGACTGCGTTTATAGAATTATCTATTAAATTTCCAAGCACAACTGCAAAAATATCAGTATCTAATTTAATCATTTCAGAAAAGAAAGATTTAACGTTTAAAGTTATTCCATTTCTTTCAGCAATAGATTTTTTTTCATTCAGAAGATAATTTAGCACATAGTTATTTGTAAAATAATAATCAATGTGTTCGATTGTCTGTATCGAATTTTGAAGATATTTTTCAGCTCCAGCAGTATCTCCCTGACTTAACATACCCAATAGAACTACGTATTGATTTTTTTTAAGTCATGCTTCATTGAATATAGTTTAGATTGTGAATCCTTTAGTTGTTTGAAAAATTTCAATTCTGATTCAAACACTTTTTTTTTGCGTTTTAGTTTTTTCAAGCTTTTCATAATAATTTCCGAGGGTTATATAAAGATATAGTATGCATAAATTCATATAAATAATAAAAGTAGCAATCAATATAAAAATAAAATTAGGTTGATTAATAATATGAATTTCAGATATTACAGCAGTGCTTAACATACAAATCGATATGATTGGTATAGAAATTAGTGCCATTAGGAGAAAAACATTTATAGGTCTCTTTAATTTACTCTTTTGAGGAAAGATAATTTTAAAAACAGATACAGCCATTAGTTTTAAAATTATAGCCATACCTCCTCCTACAGCCATAAAGAGAAAATTTGAATTATAACTTTCTAATCGTGATACCACTCTCGTAATAAAAAAACGAAACGAAATCACAGATTAAAAACATAAATAGTAAATAAATTACCAAAAGGAACTCTTTTCTCAAATCTATCTGAGTCCTCTTTACGATAACTAAAAACAATAAAGCAGTGAAGATCATATTGATAAGTATATAAGGAAAATTATTGAAGCTGAATAATGTAACGATCGTGTCTTTCATTATATAAAGTCTCTTAACTTCATCAGTATTTGTTTTCTGGCACTATCTATAAATTTTCGACTTATGGGTATTTCAACAGTTTGCTTATCATTTAAATTGGCAGTAATTATATTATTGCTAATTTGTTTTACATATCTAACATTAACAATAAACGAGTTGTGGACCTGCACAAAATTATCATTAATTTTGGATAAAAGGGCTTTTGTTTGAAGAATCGTTTCATATATATCAGAGGGTGTGTGAATAAGTACTTTCCTTTTATTTTTTTCAAAGTAAATAATTTCACTAAAAGAAAGACTGTAAAAAACTTTGTTAAATGTAAACATAAATTTTGAATCATCTAAATCTAAATATTTAATAGCTCGATTCAAGGTAGGATATAGTTTGTCTTTTGTAACTGGTTTTAAAATGTAATCAAAAGTGTTAACCTTAAAAGCCTTTTCCATATATTCTTTGAAATTTGTAATAAAGATAATTGGACAATTATAATTATTTTTTTCTAATGGTCTCGGCAATCTCTATTCCCGATAGATTTGGAAACTCAAAATCTAAAATAAACAAATCATATGTATTTTCTTTAAGTAATTCAATTAAACGAAAAGGATTGTAGAATATATCAATATCAAATAACGAGGAGTCATATTCTAACATTAAATCTTCGATAGCCTTTGCAATAACTGGAATATCATCACAAATAGCAACTTTTATTACCATCGTTTCACTCCTAAATTCTTACTATATTTGCCCTAGACAGTAACCTGAGACATTCTGAAAATGCTTGTTATTTTTATAGTTTACCACTTCTACCATTTTACAACCATCTTCCATAATCAGTTTAATTAGACAGTATTATTAGAAAAGATCCTATTCTCTATCATTAGACTAGAATAGCAATAATGTCAACAATTACATATAACTTGCAGTTTGTTACACAAAAGAAAAATAGCTTAAAAATAGATTATTATTAAAACATATTTTTAGTTATCTGAAACCATTAACGATGTTAAGTTCCTATTTGTTTAATTTAGAAACTGAAATTCTGTTAATCAATACTAATTTCAAAGGAGATATTTATATTGACGAATACTACAAACAATATTGTTATATCACAATTATGTAAGCGACATGGAGAAAAAGATATTTTAAAAGATGTGTCATTTGAAGCGAAAGAAGGGAGAATCACAGCCTTCCTTGGACCAAATGGTGCAGGAAAAAGCTCCACACTTCGTATTTTGTTAGGGCTTGATCGTTCAACAGGAACGGCAACTTTTGGTGGAAGTAACTATGTAACATTTAATACTCCATTGAAAGTGGTAGGAGCAGCATTTGACGGTATAGGTGGTACGCCTTCTAGAAGGGTAAAAACCCATCTGAAAATCATAGCACAAAGTAACAACATTTCTTTCCGTCGTGTGTCCGAAGTATTGAAAATAGTCGGTTTATCAGAAAAAAAGCACAGCTAGGCTGGGAACTTTATCATTGGGTGAAGGGCAACGTCTTGGACTGGCAGTAGCACTTTTGGGAGACCCTCAATATATTGTTCTTGATGAACCAACCAATGGACTTGATCCAACAGGAATTCGCTGGTTTAGAAAATTTATTCGTCAGCAATCAGACATGGGAAAGACGATTTTGTTGTCATCACATCTTCTTTCCGAAGTGGAAGCTGTGGCAGACGATGTAGTTATTATTAATCACGGAAAAGTAATAGCAACTGGTGAACTTCAGCATGTTATGAAAAATCTAGAATCATTGGAGGATGTGTTCTTTTCTCTTACAGAAGGAGGTGAAGCAAAAGATGACGACTTTTTCTAGGACCATACGATTTGAACTAATAAAGATTTGTTCAAGTAGAGTATGGTGGGTAATTTGTGCTTTAGTTGTCGTTATTCAACCATTACTTGCACTTATCACAGCAAAAAGCTATGTTCAGATTGGTTTAGACGCGACACCAGAAACTCACCCGCAATTAGTGGAAGCGTTACCGCCTTTGGATTATTTTGGATTTGATATAGTGCCATTTGGGTTATTACTGATGGTTGTCTTTGGAGGAATTATAGGGGCAAGTGAATATAAACATCATACACTACGTACAACCTTACTAAGTCAAAGTAGTCGTATAAAGGTTTTTTTTGTGCGAAAGTACTCGCACTTTTAATATGCAGTACATTTATATCATTTTTAGCGATTACTGCTACAATTTCTTTCACGCATTTTAGTTTGGGGGAACAAGGATTACATCCATTTTATTTAAGTACAATAGCTTGGCAGTTTATTGGTTTTTCAGTGCTGGATTGGATTTTACTAACCATACTTTCTTTTGGGATCGGGATGCTCTTTAGAAATGCTATTATACCTTTAGCTTTTTTTTGGTTCCTCAGATTTATAATCTTGGAAATTATTTAGCGCAAAGATGGGAATGGGGGGAGTATCTCCCTGTGGCAGCAGGTAATCTTCTCTTTGCAACACCAACATACCCTTTAAAACATGATCCATTAAACGGAGGCATGGTACTGCTCATATGGGTAATATTAACTTTAATCACATCTTATTACGCTTTTATTCGTAATGATGTAGGAGGGAAATATTGATGTACACCGCGTTACGTAGTGAGAAAACTAAATTTTTTTTCTTTTGGTTGGTGTATTTTAGGTGTAATCGGAGCTATTATCGTTCCCTTACTTTTCTTATTAACATCCGATACCCCGAAGGAAGGGAGTGAGAAGGAGATACTTTCTCTGTGCTTGCAAGCTCTCTATTTAGGTCACCCAGGAATTGTTGTTGCCAGTGCGGGGTGTTTTGGACAAGAATATTCGCACTCTGCTTTAAGAACAACACTTCTCACACAACCATCTAGATTAAAATTATTTTGTGTGAAATTTGTGAATATTACCATAATTGTAGTGTTTACAGGAATAGTTTCAAGTGTACTTAGTTTACTTGTTCTTTTTTTTCAACATGATATGGAATGGACAGGTACTTTAATCATACGGTTACTTGGAAGTATTTCTCTCCCCATACTTAGTTGGATTCAATTAGCTTGGATTACCTCTGCCTTATCAATTATCACAAAATCACTTATAGCACCAATCGCTATCATGTTACCGCTTATTTTGGGACTTAGCCAAATGTTGTTTGCAATTTCTCAGTTGGCAAAATTTTTACCTACTCTTGCTACATTGAATCTTTTTTCAATACCTGAGGTAAATACATTATTGGATAAATGGTCAGGGCTAGCGGTTCAATTTTCTTGGGTAGTATTATTATTAACCATTTCTGCTTGGTTGTTTTTATATCGTAATGTTCGTTAATTTAATATAGTCTTGATTCTATTAATAAAGTGCAATTATACTGAAGATTTTGTTGCAAATTCTTCAGTATAATTACGTAATTTGTTTCATGTAAAGATGAGGGGATATTTTAAGCTTAAACAACACATATGTACATTCAATATATTGTGGTTTGCAATATTATGGCTAGGTATAAAAATTCACATAAATCAATCCCGCTCCAAATTGTTGTTTTCTAATGGAAAAGTCATACCTGATTGATGATAATAAGCCAATAATTAAAAGTAATCTTATTTATCGTATTCTAATTGGAGGAAATAACATAGATTTATTTTAGAAACAAACCCTAGCGTCGCATTAGAATAGTTTCACGAAGTAAATAAAACTGAATTTTCTGTAACTATTTTTAGTTCAATTGCATGGATAAGTTTACACGAAAAACCTCAGAACCTACTTTAACTTCTATCGTATTAAAGATAAAACGTGAAAGAGGTGGCATATTTGAGTGCCGCATTCAAAGAAAAAAATAATATCAATATAATTATAGGCTTTTTAGTCTTTTTTTTACGTAGCTTGGACCATTAAAGAATTATGGTTATTAGAATACATATATTCATTCGGTGAAATAATATCCCTCTAGTAGATGCATTGGTTAAGAGTCTCATTTGGATTGTTCCAGTGTCGATTTATATAAAAATCCATTTACATTCAGATCCAATCAGCTATCTAAAAATGAATGTTAATGTGAAGGAAGGTGTGTTTTGGGGAATTCTTCTTTCGCTACTGTTAGGAGCCGGTTTAATTTTAGAAGCATTCCTCTTTAATGGTGTTTCTTTTCATTTTTCATTATCTTTTGATGACTATCTGAATACTGTTCTAATGGCGGGGCTTGCCGAAGAGATTGTATTTAGAGGATTAATTTTACAAGAGTTCAATAAAAAAATTAGCTTTTTGGAAAGCGAATATAATGACGGCTTTATTATTTTTAGTCATACATTATCCAATTTGGATATACAATAATATCATTTTTCAATTTGGTTCTCATATTTACATTTTTCTCATTGGCTTACTATTTGGATTTGTTTTTAAAAAGACGGGTTCATTATGGACTGTCATCTTACTACATGCATTTCATAATTATGTTCTTAGCATCATTTAATCAAAAGGATTTATTATAAAGAGGAATTATTCAATTCACCTCTATGGATTTTTTTAGAGGTGAATTGATTTTTTTTGTTGGATATTTAAGTTAACATCATCTATCTTAAACGAATGGAGTTGGAGAGTGTTAACTTGTGTTCAACAATCTGGCCATTTGATTAATCTGAGAAGACTGTCCAAATAACAACAAGGAGAGAGGTAAAATTTCACCCTTTAAAGCATTCTCATTCACCATTGTTTGTTTATTCACCCTTTAATCGATTGTTACCATTCTCTTTTCCTTTTTGAGATATAAAGATCATCTATTTATAATCGGTATTTAAGGTAATTATTACATTTAATACGATTTTCCTATCTTAAGTATAGGGATTTGAAGCTTACTTAAAGTTCATTGGGCTGCTTAGACAGCTCTTTTTGCAGTTTAGTAGAATAAGGAATAAATTTATAAATAATAAGCCTGTAGCTGAATACTTAATAATCTAACTTTGGTAAAAAGAAATATTTTTTTTAAAATTGAACCTATTATGATTTGGTAATCGTCTAATAGCAGAATTTAAAGTAGGTTGAAGGGGAGGGTAGTAGATTGGACAGAGAAGAAACAGATTTTATATTAGAAAAAAATAATGATTGAATATGGTAATGAGTTGGTACGATTGGCATTTTCTTATGTAAAAGATACAGAGATTGCTAAGGATATGGTTCAAAATACGTTTATCAAATGCTACAAAAACCTCGAGTCGTTTCGATTTGATGCACAAATAAAAACATGGCTTTATCGTATAACAATCAACGAATGTAAAGATTATTTAAAAAAGTTGGAATTACAAAATGGTACAGGTGAAAAGTTTTATCAATGAAACAGCAAAATCAATATTACCATCAACAGAAAAAACGGTTATCAATAAATACAATAATGAAGAAATAAAAGATACTATCTTTTCTCTTCCAAAAGTGTATCGGGAAGTGGTTTATCTATACTACTATGATTCATTAAACACAGAGGAAATTGCCAAAGTTTTGGATATTCCAGCTAATACGGTAAAAACTAGATTAAGAAGAGCAAAACAAAGATTAGAGTCAATGATAAAGGAGGAAGAATTTAATGGATGATAAAAGATTGAGAGATAAAATTAATAACACAGCTGATCAAGAACTAAAATTTACGAAAGAAGACCGTAATGAAGTATTTGAACAAATTCATAAACTGGAGATGAAAAATAAAACGCAAAAAAAATCTCTTGTTTCTTCTTCAAAAAAAATTCGCGCCATTGACAGTTTCTTTATTAGTGGTTGGCTTGTGTATATTTTTGTTTATGCCATCGATTCTTTCTGGAAACTTTAATGAAAAATCTAACACAAATGTTGCAAGTGAACCTGTCGTTGAGGAAGCTGGATTTGTAACCACTTTACTTACGGTGAAGTCGAAAGAAATGGATAATCGAATATATCTTAACCTTTTACTTTCTTATAGTAAAGATAAAAAGACAATGAAAGTTTTATCGATTCCTCATTTTACGTATGCGCCAATAGCAGATAACAATGATGGGACTACTTTGTACGATAAATTGTTATTTGCTTATAGTTTTGGTGGTGCTGAAAATGTAAGAACTACTGTTTCAAAACTATTAGATTTACCAATTGATTATTATGCAGTAATCGATTTAGAAACCATTTCAACGTTAATTGATTCAGTGAATGGTATCGATTACAACTTGCCAGAAGATATTCGAGTAAGAGCGATAACTAGAGTAGCATTTGACTTCGAAAAAGGACCGCATCGTTTGAATGGAGAAGAAGTTGTAGCATTAATGATGGCTGCTACAGTGGGAGAGGGAAGCGGTTTAGATGAAGAAAACCTATTAAATATACTGAATGCTGTTATGAATAAAACAGAAAACGAAATTCCACCAACACAATTAAAAGAACTGCTTACTCAAATAGAAGCTAATGCATCACTGGATTATTGGTTAGAGAATCAAATAGAAATCAATTCTATAAAACCGTTATCTTTAATTGATGGAATTAGAGATGATATGATAGATGGTAAATACTACATGGTGTTTGACAAAGATTTTTTTAAATTCAATTTCAGAAGAACTAACTACATTTAACTAAATAGGAATTTTTTTGTAATACTTATGATGCGTTAATGAAATGTAGATTAACGCTTTTTTTTGAAACATTTGGTTATGCTAAACTTGATGGTGGTAAAAACGACAACAAGCCGTATCTATTTATTGCTGGCTTCAATCAAAACACCTATGATCATTTACCAATTACACTCACTTCTGGTCGATTACCTAAAAAGACACGGAAATTCTCATTCCCTATTGAAAAAGGAGGAACAGATGGATGTAATTTGAAACAAATTTTAAAGAGCCTTGCTACGTAGAATGTAGTAAGCTCTTAGCTTTTATTAATCAATATTCAATAACTTTATTATCATTATACATCTTTTTTTTATTAGTCAAACTAACTGTAAAAAAAGTGCATGGAATTACACTATAAAACTAAAACACTTTTCTGCCTACAAAATAGCCTTCATTGATATAAAATGCGGGCTCAATAGTTTTATTATGATTTTTTTGTATATTTCGGATAAACGAAATATACTGTATATTATCGGAGGGATTACAATGGACTACATAACAACGAAAGAAGCAGCGAGTAAATGGGGTATTTCTGACAGAATGGTTCTTTATCATTGCAATTCTGGACGCATTGATGGTGCTATAAAGATTGGAAATACGTGGTTGATACCAAAGACAGCAACAAAACCTCAAGATAAAAGATTTAGGAGGAAAAATCATGACAAATAAGATACTCATAATAGATGACGATATAGAATTATGCTCTCTAGTTAAAAAAATGTGTATCACAGGTTAACCTAGAAGCAGATGTTGCTTATAACGGGCAAACAGGGTTACTGCAATTGATGAATGAAAAGGACACATACTTACTTATCATTTTAGATGTTATGTTACCAAATATAGATGGATTTCAAGTTTTATCTGAAATACGAAAATATAGTAACGTTCCTGTCCTTATGCTAACTGCTAAAGGAAGTGAGCCAGATAAAGTAACAGGTCTTAGACTTGGAGCAGATGATTACTTGACAAAGCCATTTAGCATTAACGAACTTATCGCTAGGGTACAATCTCTCATTAGAAGATATACTACTTTTAATTATGGAGATTCAGTCAGTATTCTTACCTTTAAAGATATGGTTATTGACAAAGAAACAAGGACTGTTCATGTTCAAGAAAAACCAATTGATTTAACTGGAAAAGAGTTTGATTTGTTGGTGTTTTTAGCAACAAACAAAGGTCGTGTCTTTACAAAGAAACAAATATACACACAAGTTTGGGAAGATGACTATGCTTTTGATGACAGTAATATTATGTCCTTTGTAAGTAAACTAAGAAAGAAAATAGAACCTAATTCAGACCAGCCATTTTATATTTTGACGGTACATGGTGTAGGTTATCGTTTCAATAAGGAGGCATAATCATGAACTGGATTCACATTCTACTTATTATTTTAATTCTTTGCTTTGTAGTTATTGTTTACTTGATTGCAAAACTCTATAAAGTTTCTGAACAGCTTTCTATTATTGAAGATTCTTTAGATGATATTAAGCAAGGAAACTTAAATCGTCGTATTCTTGTTAGAGAAAACGATATGACGAAAACAATTTGTTATTCCATCAATGATATGGTTACTAATAATCAAGTTCAGCTTATTAAGTTAAAGCAATCTGAACAGGCCTATAAACGACTTATGACCAGTCTTTCCCATGATGTAAAAACTCCTTTAACTTCATTAGTTGGATATTTAGAAGCAGTTCAAGAGCGTATTGTAACAGGAGAAGAAAAAGAAGAATATTTAGAGGTGGCTTTGACTAAAGCCCACCATCTTAAAGGATTTGTAGAATCTCTGTTTGACTGGGTAAAACTTGACGCAAAAGAACAGGTTTTCCAACTTGAACGACAAGATATAAACGAATTAACTCGTGACATATTAACAGATTGGATACCAACCTTTGAAGAGAACAATTTTGAGTACAACATTGATATTTCTAATACAGAGTGTTTTATTCAGTTAGACCCTAACGCATTTATAAGAATTATCAATAATTTGCTTCAGAATGTTCTCATTCATAGTGAGGGAACACAGATTGATCTGCAAATTGGTGATAAAGACCATGATGTTATTGTTCAAATAAGTGATAATGGGAAAGGCATTCCAACAAAGGACTTACCACATATTTTCGATAGATTGTATCAAAGTGATGAATCACGTTCGGTAAACGGAAATGGTTTAGGACTTGCTATTGCTAAAGAACTTGCTCATCTACATAATGGGTCAATCAGTGCTGATAATTCATTAAATGGCGGAATGACATTTACCATAATATTCCCAAAAGCTCTTTGATTTTTGAGAGCTTTTTTTATTTGCAAGAAACAAACAAGATTTCTGCAAGGTTATGGCAAGATTTCTTTGATAAACTGGATTTGAAAGGAGGAACAACATGTTTACTATCATTCAAGCAGAGATTTCTAAATTAAAGCGAAAAAAAAGATAAAAATTGGAATCTTTGTTTTTACGACTTTACTTGCTGTCTTTGTAGTAGAGCGGGCTATTCATATACCTAGAACTAGTGAGATTATGGATAGCTTTGGAGATTTATATACTTTAGCTTTTAAGAATATGAGTGTTCTATTTCTACCTGTTGTTCTTGGAATGTTCGGTACTTCGCTATTCTTTGACGAATATTCAGGTAACACACTTAAAGAATTGTTAATTATTCCAATTACTAAGACACAGATTTATTTTTCAAAGATTACTTTGGTATTTGGGTTATCATATCTAATCTGTATGTATACCTACATTATAACGATAGTAGGTGCAAATATTGCTGGTGGTTTTCCAGATTTTAATATACAGACAATACTAGAAGCGTTCATTTTGTTTTTAGAGGGTAGTATCTTAATTCTTTTATCAATGCTGCCAATTATTGTTTTCGCAGTAGCAGGGAAAAGTTATTTGCTACCAATAGGAATTACACTTATGTATATCCTACCTGTGATTGTTGTACCCGCACCATTAATGGGATTGCACCCGTTAGCAAGTTCACTATCCATCTATAGTTATTCCTCGTCTGTAGCAAATGATATGGTTGTTAGAATGACACAAATAAGTGAAACAATGATTACAATACCTAGTTACACAGTCAGCATTATAAGTATTTTGGCAATTGCAGGTTTGTCTATAGTATTTTCTCTTTATCTCTTGAAAAAACAAACTCTTTAATGAAAGGATTTAATTATGACGAAAAATCTTATTGAAACAAAAAATCTTACTAAGATATACGGAGAGCAAAAAGTGGTTGATAATGTCAATCTCCATGTTCAAAAAGGACGTATTTATGGATTGCTTGGACGTAATGGTGCAGGAAAAACCACAATTATGAAAATGATTTTAGGTCTTACGACAACCAATTCAGGTAAAATTACAGTTTTCGGCAAATCAATTACAGGAAATGAAAAACTAATCTATCCACGCATTGGAGCGATTATTGAAACTCCTGGATTCTATCCAAACTTAACAGGGACTGAAAATCTTGAAATATTTGCTAAGCTTCGTGGGACTGCAAAACCAGATGCAGTCAAGCACGCATTAGAAATTGTTGGTTTACCTTACAAAGATAAAAAAAGTATTCAGTAAGTATTCCTTGGGTATGAAGCAACGTTTAGGTATTGCTAATGCGATACTTCATGAGCCCGAGTTACTGATACTTGATGAACCAACAAACGGGCTTGATCCTATTGGGATTGCAGAAGTTCGAAAGTTCATTCGTAATCTATGTAATGAACGTGGAATTACTATTCTTATTTCTAGCCATATCTTATCTGAAATTGCACTTTTGGCAGATGACATTGGTATTATTCATAATGGTGTTTTACTTGAAGAAAATAGTTTAGTTCATCTACAAAAAATGAATGATAAATATGTTCAATTAGAAGTATCTGATACTGCAAGAGCAGCGGTTATTTTAGAACAAAAACTTGGCATATCAGAATACTCTGTTCAAGCAGATAACATATTACGTATCTATAAAGCTCATATTGATATGGCTTTAGTAAATAAGACTTTAATGCTTGAGAATATATCCGTTATTAGTTCGCAACTATGCAATGACACTCTTGAAGATTATTTTAAGAAAATAACAGGAGGAGAGGGAATTGCTTAGTTTAATTCAAACTGAATTTCTAAAATTGAAACGAAAAAAAGTTTATTTGGTTTATGTTTATCCCTGCTTTGCTCATGCCACTCGTTGCTGTCCTTTATTTTAAGGCAGGCAGTCAAGTGGATCTGACACCTATTAAGTTTTATAGATGGACGGCATTTTCATATACAACTTGGCTTATTCTTCCGTTTGTATTGGGAATGTTGATTACAATGTTAGTTTATCAAGAAGTAGAAAACAATTTATTAACACAACTGTGGATTGTTCCAGTTGGAAAACTTAGATTTATTATTAGCAAATTTTGTGTTATGTGGCTTTACTCCATTTGTTTCATGCTGATATGTGCCAGTGGCTCTATAGTCATAGGAAGTGTTTCGGGGTTAATAGAAATTACAAACACTAGTGTTCTTAATCTTATACTGAAATGCTTAGAAATAGGAGCTTTACTTCCCTTTGATGATTCCTATTCTTGCTCTAGCAACAACACAAAAAGGATACATTCTTCCTGTGTCTACCACAATAGTTTATATCTTTTTTTGGATTTATTTTACTTATGGGAAACATGTACCTCCACCCATTATCAAGTGTTATTGGTATTCTTATGAGAAATATTGAAGGCGTTGTTATGAAAGACCCCGTACAGATTTGGAAAGCACTATTGTCTATTGCTCTTTGGTCTGGCTCCTCAATCGCATTGGCAATAAATGTTTTAAGAAAAGGAAAGGTGGTGTAGAAATGACACTATATTTATGGGCTGAAAGGTTAAAATTAAAGAGGTCTAACATCTTTAAGATTGCTATATTTTCAACAATAATCATAGCTGCGATTGTATTTATGCAAGGACAATTCATATATTATGGGGAGAGATACATCGATGAGCCTGAATGGTATTTAACAGCTATACAATCTTTGGGAAGTTTTTATGTATTTCCTGCTATTATTGCTTTGATGGGAACATATATCATTTGTAGAGAAAATCAAGATGATACATTGAAATCACTTGTTCTCATTCCAGTGAGCATATCGAAAATGCTTATTGCAAAACTGCTTATGACTGCATTCTACTCATTGCTCCTATATGGTTTTGTTTTCCTGATTGCATTAACTGTTGAGTTATCTCTCCATTTTTCTCTACTGAACCTCAACACAATATTGAATAATTTCAAGATGTATCTTTTGACTGGAATTGGTTTTTTTCTTGGCAGTTTCTCCAATTATAACACTGGTGTACAAGTTAAAAGGAAGCCATTGGTTAGCACTGATTTTTGCAGAAGTTTTTGCCTTTTTAGGATTGTTTGCTAGTATGCAAAGTACATTACGTGCTATCTATCCAATTACAGCAGTGTTTAATATATCAGGATATTATGAAGCAACTTCATCAGAGATTATCCTAAGTTTAATAAGTTTAATTTTATGTGGAACAGTATCAATATTATTTATCATGAGATTCAATAAGAATAGTTCTAAGGTTTAATTGTTAGAAAATTTCGGAGGTGTAATTGTAGTAAAAATACAATGGGTATATCATCCTGTTTGTGATAATAAAACAAGATTAAAAGTTCGTGAAGAGACTGAATTGAAAAACTTTCCTCTATTCTGCCCTAAATGTAAAAATGAAACGTTAGTAGATGTAAAAGGATTTAAAATGACTATTATCAAAGAGCCAGACGCAAAGACGCAGAGCTGATAATGTAAATTAACGCAAATAATCGACTTCACTAAAACACCTAAAAACCCTTGATATATAGGTTTCAGGTGTTATTTATTTTCCTAGGAAGTTAATGAAATGTAGATTAACGCACTTTTTAATATTTAAGGTAAAAACAATTGGGTTACTGTAATTGAAATTAAAGAGTGTCAAGAGTTAAAGATTAGGCTACCGAATCAAAGGTAGCTTTTTTTATTGAGCAAACGGTGCTGTTTAGTTCAATAATTGTATTTGGTTGTTCATTACCTATACTGTATAATTTAGGATATATTTATTACTTTAAGTATTTCTAAAGAATTATTTTGGAGGGGATAATTTGTTGTATTTAACCTTATTAATCTGCATCGTTTTAATTGTAATGATGGATAAGCTTACTCAAGCTTTTAAATTATCAAGCATTTGGGGGTTGATTGGTCAAATTTGTGTGTCGCTTGTATTAATAGTGGTCGGCAAACTCGAGGTTAGTTATATTAATCTAGGAAATCACTTTGAATTAGGATATTTGACGATTCCATTTACTTTATTAGTTCTTGTAGGTTTTACAAATGTAATGAATATAGAAAAAGCGCAAAATACTTCAATATTGCTGTTGCCATTTGTTTCTTTAGTTTATTTCTCAATTGCAGCTTACGTCATGGGCCATTCATTTGTTCTAATAATAGGATTTTGTACTTGTTTAGTGATTTTGTTTATTATGCTATATGGTTATTTTTCAAGTAAAGTATTTGTAGGAAGAACGATTATTACGTCAGTAGGTTTCATAATAGCAGTACTTTCAATATCTTTCATTAAAACATCTATTGTAACAATTTATATCCCGTTATTTACTTTAGCATTACCATTTACTTTATATTATTTTATTACAGATAAATTTACGAGTATAACATCAATTTTAGTTAGCACTATAACAGCTATATTCTTTGGTGGATTAATGTTTATAGTTCCTTTTAATATAATGTGGTATTTCGTTGTTGGGTTAACTATTATTTTGGTTATCATGCAATCTTCACGTAAATATCGTATTATCTAGATTTATAAATTAGCTTGTGTAAGTACTTTTATTTTACTCTTATCAGGGTGTAATGCATTTCCATCTAAAACGGAAGAACCTTCTTTAAAATTAATATCGAAAGTTGTAAATACTGAACCTGTTGCATTAGATATCACTCTAAATGAAAAAGAAGAAAAATCAATATCCTTCTCATGTAGACTTTTATTGTAATAAATATGTGGGATTAGTTGTCTATTGTTGACTTTCAACATTCGAACTACACTCCATCACTCATTAACCACAAGACTTGTGCGTAAAATTCACTACAGTCCTTTTGTTATGGCCTACTTTGCTTTACTATCAATCATCGCCAGTTAAAAAGATCTTTTTTTTAGACTGTTAATTCAACAACTGAGCCATATTGTTGAACCAGCAACTTGAATGAATGGTACAGAAGATTATCCTATAAAAATTTGATAAAGAAATAAAGGGAAATTTAAAAATTCTCCATAAATTTAAGATCTGCTCTCCAGCTTGTTAAGACTTTTCAAAACACATTTTGTATTATGAAACAAAATGTTTAAAGGAGTGAGGAACATGAGTGTAGAAATTTTTAATGGTGAGCGTTCTAAGGAAAGTGTTCAATTTGAAAAATTGTTATTTTCCCAGAGTAATAAAATAAGTTTTTCTAGTATTGAAAATACCGAGCAATTTATAAAGCAAAGGGGAATTGAAAATATTCAGCCTATGTGATTGGGGATGATGTTAAATTTTTAAGTATAGTAAGGAGCAGGTATTTGAAGGTATGCAGGTTTTTACTTTAAACGACCAAAAGTTCTTGAATCAAAAAGTTATTCTCTATATACATGGTGGTGCTTGGACGAATCAACCTTTAAATTTGCACTGGATGCTTATGGATAAAATAGCGCAATCGTTAAATGCGAAAATTATTGCGCCCATTTATCCTAAAGTACCACATTTTAGCTATAAAGATACCTACCCAAAGATCCTAAACCTATATAAAGAAATTCTTGGAACTATTGAAGACTTCCATCAATTGACCATCATAGGAGATTCGGCAGGCGGAAATATAGCACTTGGACTGGTCCAACTTTTGAAGAGAAATAATCTACCACAACCAAAAGATATTATTTTACTATCAGCATGTGTTGATATGGGTTTAGAAAATCCTCTTTTACCTGAATATGAGGAAAAGGACCCGATGCTAGCGAGTATGGGCATGGAAGTTATTACAAAGATTTGGGCAGCTGATAAACATTTAAAGGACCCGTTAATTAGTCCAATTTACGGTGACTTTAAAGGGCTTGGGAAAATTACTCATTTTATTGGAACACACGAAAGCTTATATCCAGATGCCATCAAATTTGATGAACAACTAACAGAACAAGGCATTGACATCACTACCTTTGTTTATCCTAAAATGAATCATGTGTTTGTAGCTATGCCTATCCCTGAAGCCGTAGATGCTCAACAGAAAATTATTAATATTATTGGGAATTAAATGTTGAAATAGGATCATTTTAAGTTCGTTATTCAATTAAAAAGAGCTTTAGATAATAGTTGAGTATAGAAAAAGCGTGTTTTGATTAATTCAAAACACGCTTTTTTAGATAGATTTTTTAAGAAAATATCAAAAAAAGATTAGGAACTTTTTTTTGTTTTCGAGCCAGTTATCCTCGGAAAATGACCAATCGTCGAAAATTTATTTACATTGTTAAAGGAAAAATTTATAGTGAAGGCGGTAGAAAGGACTGTGATGATATTGAAGGTAGAAGTTTCCGTTGACCCTAAATGTATAGAGCCAAAGGTTACCATTCATACAGCAGAGATGACAGATGAAATTGAGCATCTTATGCATTGTATTGCTTCAGCTGGAATCCATACATTATCGGTGTTATCAGATAGAGGGGTTGAGGTTATCAATTGTCAGGATATCGTCCGCATTTATACGGAACAGAAAAAGGTCTTCGTTCAAACATTAAAGGGAATCTATACAGTACGCTTACGTTTGTATGAGCTGGAGGAAAGACTAAATATGCAGATATTTGTACGAATCTCAAATGCTGAAATTGTCAATCGCCATATGATTAAACGCATGGATATTAGTAGAACAGGGACAATTGGGGTTGAACTAGTAGGAAATATCAACACATATGCATCAAGGCGCTACGTCACAAAAATTAAAAAGCAGTTAGGATTATGAGGTGAAAATGTGCATAAAGACATACTGATACGTATTGTAGGAGGATTTGTAATCGGTGTTACCCTTGGACTATTAGTACAATTTTTTGTAGCAATGGGGATTGAACAAGAGGGCTATGCTTGGGTTGTTCCAGAATTTCAAGCATTTTTCCCAAGTGAAGCAATGGCTATTATCGCTCAGATTTTGCTAACAGGTTTGATTGGGATAACATTTGCTTTAGCTGCATTACTTTTTGAAATAGCCAGATGGGGGATGTTAAAGCAATATATTGTGCATTTTGCTGTAACGGCAATTGTTTGGATACCAATTGTCATGACGTTATGGATGCCGAAAACGATGGCAAATATGTTCTCCTTACTCGCAAGTTTTTTAGGAACTTACGTGATGACATGGTTATTGCAATATAAATTTTCAAAGCGTGATATTGGACAGATCAATGCGATGTTAAAAAAAGGAAGGTGAGTTGCATGACAATTGAAATAAAGGAACTAACCAAATGTTACCACGAAAAAGTAGTAGTGGATCAGCTATCATTCAGCATAAAGCAGGGTGAGTTTTTTTGCACTTCTTGGTCAAAATGCAGCAGGCAAAACGTCCACAATTAAAATGCTTTGCGGACTTTTGTTGCCAACAGATGGTGATGCTCTGTTGGATGGAAAAAGCATCGTTCACCATCAGGTTGCGGCAAAAAAGATTATGAATATTTCTCCACAGGAATCAGCAGTTGCACCCAATTTAACAGTAATTGAAAATTTACTATTTTTAGGTCGAATTTATGGTTGCTCCAAAACACAGGCAAGGGAACGGGCGAACGCAAATATGGAGTTGTTTGCCCTCTCACAACGTCAGAACGACAAGGCCAAAACCCTATCAGGTGGATTTAAGCGTCGATTAAGCATTGCAATGGCTATGATGTCAAATCCTAAAATACTTTTTCTCGATGAACCTACATTAGGGCTGGATGTACGTGCGCGCCGTGATTTATGGAAAATACTAAGCGGATTAAAGGGAAAGGTAACGATTGTTTTAACAACTCATTATTTAGAAGAGGTCGAGGTGCTTGCAGATCGTGTAGGGATTATGCATCATGGCAGGCTATGTGCGCTTGGCACAATTCAACAATTGATGCATGAAACAAAACAATCATCCTTGGAAGAAATATTTTTAGCATATACAGAGGAGGGCTTATGTTGAGGGCTAATGTGTTTGCGGCAAGAAATCATAAGGAAATCGTTCGTGATCCAGTAACACTGTTAATTGGCTTAGGCTTACCGATTCTGCTTATGGGCTTATTTTCAGTTATGCAAAAAAAATATGCCATTTGCCTTCTATGAAATTAGTAATCTAACTCCAGGTGTTATTGTTTTTAGTTTTTCCTTTCTTACTCTTTTTTCAGGAATGCTACTTGGGAAGGATAGAAGCTCCTCCTTTTTAATGCGCATCTTTGCCTCTCCTATGTCAGCAGGAGATTATATTCTAGGCTATGTTCTGCCTTTGTTATCCATTGCATTTTTACAAATTATATTGTGTTTACTTGCTGCCATGTTTTTAGGGCTGTCACTGGATAGCTCTATTCTATGGATGGTAGGGGGACTTATGATTATCTCCTTACTGTATATTGGCTTAGGCTTATTGTTTGGGACAATTTTTACAGATAAGCAGGTTGGCGGTATCTTTGCCATATTTGTAAATGTATCTACATGGTTTAGCGGAACTTGGTTCGAGCCTGATATGATTGGTGGTACTTTTCAAGCAATTGCACAATTTTTACCATTTGTTCATGCTGTGAGTGCAGCACGTGCAATTCAAAGCACAAGCTATACAGATGCTTTCATCCCACTTGTTATTGTCATTGGTTACACAATCGTCATATTTTCAATCGCTATCCTCCTATTTAAACGTAAGATGCGTGGCTAATCGGTAAAAAGGGCATTCAAGCTAGAACTATTTCTAGTTTGAACTGCCCTTTATTTTTAGTCGTGATTTAGTGTAGCTGCAATTTCTGGCTGTTTTTCCACTTGCAGCAGCATATTAAAGGAAGCGATCGCTACTTCCACTTGATCGTCCTTTGGTTCACGAGTTGTTAGTAATTGAAGCCATAAGCCAGGATAGCCAAGGAAGCGTAACACTGGAGGTTACGGCATGCATTTGTAGCTTGCAGTACTTCGAAAGAAACACCAAGTACAACAGGAATTAATAAAATACGGTCCACGATGCGTAACCATAGTGGATCAGTGGGCACGAAGAAATATAAAAACATGCCGACAAAGACAGTGAATAGCATAAAACTACTACCACAACGATAATGTAAGCGTGATTGAGCTTGTACATTTTTCACTGTTATCTCCATACCAGCTTCATAGCAATTTATCACCTTATGTTCTGCACCATGGTATTGGAATACTCGTTTAATAATAGGAGTTAACGATATAAAATATAAATAGGTTAATAGTAAAAGTAGCTTTATGCCACTTTCAAGTAGAATTTGTCCAGTTTTCCCCTCAATCCATTTTGAGAAAAAGTCCGCTATAAATACAGGAATTAATGTGAAGGCGAATTTTCCAAACAAAAAGGAAAGTATACCAACAACGGCAACGCTAAAATCATTTGCAGCTTAGAGCCTTCCTCTTTATGCTCCTCTTCTTCACCAGGTGTAACGTCGTAACGATCCCCCGAAAATTGCATATGACGTGAGCCTAGTCCGGCGGATTCAATCAACGCCACAACACCGCGTACAAATGGAACCTTTTTTTAACTTTTGTAAAATAGGATTTTGAACTTTTTTTTATAATGATAATAATCAATGGAATCATCGTTACGGCGAATGGCTGTAATCGTATGTTCCTTTCCTCCGAACATTACACCTTCTAATTGTGCTTGTCCCCCGTATACAGGTGAATTGCTCAAGGCTAACACCACTCTCTATATATATTTCAACTGTACCATTGTACTAAATTTAATGAAAAACCTCTAGAGTTACGCATAGTAAAATTTCTATATGGCTACACTATTCGTACAGTTAAGGAAATAATGAACAATTTAAAAATCAATCAAGTATACTAATTAGGAGGATTTTATTTGAAAATAGCTAGTATAACTTCCCTTGTCAGTGCCCTTGTTTTAGCATTGTGCTTAAAGGGCTTACATTACTTTCATCTTATTAAATGGAGTCCAGTAGGTTTTTATAAGAAATTGGGGCTTTTTCAAGAAAGCTCAAAACTCTTTCATTGGAGTTTTCTTATTTTATGTTTATTCATCATAGGCTTTTTATTATTTATTGTGTTGAGATATGTCTATATTATTCCAGCTGTTTTATCTTCATTTTTACTTGGTTTATTTGTGACGATTACATTAGAGTGGGTTGTTCTTGATTTGCCTTTGCAGCTTTCCTCCTTTAAAAAATTATCGATTCCCTTTATGGTGGTCGTTATTTGTCTCCTACGTTTCTTGCTTGAAACAGCGAATTTTCATCAGAAAGAACATACAGCTCAAAAATGAAATAGTTGCTGTATACGTCGTGTATGATAAAATAAATGGCAAGTACATAGAAAGAGGCGAAGATGCGTGAAGTTATTATGTTTGAATGGACCAAACTTAAATCGATTGGGTAAACGAGAGCCACATATTTATGGACATGAAACATTAGAAGATGTTAGAGAAAATGTTCAAAATCTTGCGGCTTCTTTAGGTGCTACAGTTGAATTTCGTCAATCCAATCATGAAGGGGTACTAATCGATTGGGTACATGAAGCAGAGGACGAAAAATATGATGGTATTATCTTTAATCCCGGTGCATATACCCATACAAGCATCGCGTTACATGACGCCATTGCTGGAATCACTGTGCCAGTTATCGAAGTACATATTTCAAATATCCACAAACGTGAGGCTTTCCGTCATCATTCCTATCTTGCTCCGGCATGCCTTGGCCAAATCTGTGGACTAGGTACGAAAGGCTATGAACTGGCACTACGCACATTTATTGAGAGGGAGAATTGATTATGTTGAAATTGCAAAAGCTACGTAAGGCACTTCAAGAACAAAACATCGATGGCATTTTAATTACAAACGGGTACAACCGTCGTTATATGACTGGTTTTACAGGTACAGCGGGTGTAGCGATTGTGTCTCAAAATGATGCTGTATTTATCACAGATTTCCGTTATACAGAGCAAGCGGCTGCACAAGTACAGGATTTTCGAATCGTACAGCACGAGGCAACGATTATTGAAGAAATTGCAACGCAAGTAACAAACATGGGTATTAAATTACTGGGCTTTGAGAAAGATACTGTCAGCTTTGGCACATATGAACTGTATAAAAGTAAGATTCAAGCTGATTTAGTGCCGATTTCTGGGCTAATTGAAAAAAATTCGCTTGATTAAGACGGAACAAGAGATTAATATTATTAAGGTTGCGTGTGAAATTGGTGATCACGCATTTACACATATTTTAGACTTTATCAAGCCTGGTAAAACAGAGCTTGAGGTTTCGAATGAATTAGAATTTTTCATGCGTAAACAAGGAGCAACCCAGTCCTCATTTGATACTATTGTTGCATCTGGTCTTCGTTCAGCACTACCACACGGCGTTGCAACGAATAAAGTGATTGAGAAAGGCGACTTTGTCACATTAGACTATGGCGCACTGTACAATGGCTATATTTCGGATATTACACGTACTGTGGCAGTTGGCGAGCCTCTGAAAAATTAGTGGATATGTATAATGCAGTCCTTGCTTCCCAGCTATTAGCACTTGAAAAGGTAGGTCCTGGTCTAACAGGCATCCAAGCAGATGCGATTGCACGTGATTACCTTAAAGAAAAAGGCTATGGTGAGGCATTTGGTCATTCATTAGGACATGGAATTGGTCTTGAAGTACATGAAGGTCCTGGCTTATCAATGCGTTCAGATACGGTGTTAGAGCCAGGGATGGCCGTTACGATTGAACCAGGAGTTTATTTACCAGGTATCGGTGGTGTTCGTATTGAGGATGATATCTTAATCACAGAGACTGGTAATGAGCTGCTAACACATTCGTCAAAAGAGCTTATTATTTTATAAAATTTGGAGGAACACAAATGATTTCAGTAAACGATTTTCGTACAGGTCTTACAATTATTGTAGATGGCCAATTATATCGCGTGTTAGATTTCCAACACGTTAAACCAGGTAAAGGTGCTGCGTTTGTTCGTTCTAAATTACGTAATCTGCGTAACGGTTCAGTGAATGAAAAAAACATTCCGTGCTGGTGAGAAAGTTGAAAAGGCACAAATTGACAACCGTAAAATGCAATATCTTTATGCACAAGGTGACGAGCATGTGTTTATGGACTTAGAATCATACGAGCAAACTGAACTAGCTTCAGCTGCTATTGAATATGAATTAAAATTCCTTAGAGAAAATATGGAAGTTTATATCCAATCATACCAAGGTGAAATGCTAGGTGTTGAGTTACCAAACACAGTAGAGCTAGAAGTAACAGAAACAGAGCCTGGTATCAAAGGTGATACAGCTTCAGGTGGTACAAAACCTGCTACACTTGAAACAGGGCTTATTGTACAAGTGCCATTCTTTGTTAACCAAGGTGATAAGTTAATTATCAATACAGAAGAGGCTCATACGTTTCTCGTGCGTAATGCCTTAAAAAAACCTACTCTTTTCTAAACG
>BBDJ01000009.1 GCA_001312325.1 Lysinibacillus pakistanensis
TAACGTCACTTTAAAGCGACAACTATTATATCATATTACACACGATCGTAATTGTCAATAGTTTTTTTAAAAGTTTTTTTTGGAGCGGGTGATGAGAATCGAACTCACGACATCAGCTTGGAAGGCTGAGGTTTTACCATTAAACTACACCCGCACAAAATATTAAAGTTTTTTTTATAAAATGGCGCGCCCGGCAGGAGTCGAACCCACAACCTTCTGATCCGTAGTCAGACGCTCTATCCAATTGAGCTACGGGCGCAAATATTAATATTTCAAAATCGACTTGGTGCGGCCGAGAGGACTTGAACCTCCACGGGGTTGCCCCCACTAGGCCCTCAACCTAGCGCGTCTGCCATTCCGCCACGACCGCATTCAATTAGGAACTTTCTTATTATACTATGATAATCCGAAAAATCAACCTTTTTTTTCTTAAAAAGATGAGCCATGAAGGACTCGAACCTTCGACCCTCTGATTAAAAGTCAGATGCTCTACCAACTGAGCTAATGGCTCTAATTAAGAAATGAATGGCTGGGGTACTAGGATTCGAACCTAGCATGACGGAATCAAAATCCGTTGCCTTACCGCTTGGCTATACCCCAATAAGTGGCGGTCCCGACCGGGATCGAACCGGCGATCTCCTGCGTGACAGGCAGGCATGTTAACCGCTACACCACGGGACCAATGTTACTACATTTTAAGAAATATTACGAATGAAATGACCCCTACGGGATTCGAACCCGTGTTACCGCCGTGAAAGGGCGGTGTCTTAACCACTTGACCAAGGGGCCATGGCTCCGAAGGCAGGACTCGAACCTGCGACAACCTGATTAACAGTCAGGTGCTACTACCAACTGAGCTACTTCGGAATAATTCATGTAATTCGTCGTTGTTATCTTGTCGACTTTTACTATTATAGTGATACATCAAGTAAACGTCAACCCTTTTTTTAAAAGTTTTTTTTATTCTTGTAGTTTTAAACGTCCTAAGCATTTGCTACAGCAGTATCTCTCGACATTCATTCTAATCTTTCTTACATATATCTGTTGGCATTTAACACACGAATATGTATAGAGTCGACGTTGCTTTTTTTCGCAAAGTATTAGGTGTCTGAAGAGTTGAGCAAAACCGGGGAGCATTTACTTTTTTTTAATAATTCTCGAAAATCTTTATCTCGATGCTGATACCCCTTACCCTCTAAATGTAAATGATAGTGGCAAAGCTCGTGACGAACGATACCCTTTACTTCCTCAAGACCATACAATTCATATGCTTTTGGATTAATTTCTATATTATGTGATTGTAAGAGATAACGCCCACCAGTAGATCGTAACCTTGCATTAAAATATGCTAGATGCATGAAAGGCTTTTGGAAACTTTCTAATGATATTCTACTGACAAGCTTTTGAAGTTCCTCATTGTTCATATCAAGATCACCTCTAACAACAAGAATACCACACTGCGTAGTATAGACAGTGTGGTTTAAATTTATTACATTTCCATTATTTGATTTTCAGGAGGCAACATAGTTAATGAAATGCGTCCTTTTTTCACATCAATTTGTTCTACCCAAACTGTTACAATATCTCCTAGCGCAACTACTTCTAGAGGATGCTTAATACGCTTTTTTTTGTAATTTAGAAATGTGCACAAGCCCATCCTGCTTCACACCAATATCAATAAAAGCTCCGAAATCAACAACATTTCTGACTGTCCCTTGTAGTTCCATGCCAACTTGTAAATCTTCCATCTTTAATACATCTGTTTTTAATAGTGGCTGTGGGAATGCATCACGCGGGTCACGGCTTGGCTTCATTAATGTATCGACTATATCACGAATTGTAACCACCCCAATATCAAGTACCTCACTTAAATTTTGAACATCTAGGTTAGCAATTGCCTCTTCAGCCTTCTGTGTACCCAGCTCATTTTTATTTATTTGTGCAACCTCTAATATTTGCTCAGCCAAACTATAGCTTTCAGGGTGAATACCCGTTGCATCAAACGGATTTTTTGCTTCAGGTATTCGTAAGAAACCAATTGCTTGTTCGTATGTTTTTGCCCCAAGTCGCGGAATTTTCTTTAATTGAGCACGTGTGGTGAACTGCCCGTTTTCCTCTCGCATCTTCACAATATTCTCTGCAACAGTTTTTGATAACCCAGAAACATGTTGTAATAAAGAGGCTGAGGCAGTATTAACGTCTACACCAACTTGGTTAACGGCTGTCTCTACGATAAATGTTAAGGATTCAGTCAATTTCTTTTGTGATACATCGTGCTGGTACTGACCTACCCCAACCGCCTTAGGCTCAATTTTTACTAACTCTGACAAAGGATCTTGTAGACGACGTGCAATAGAAACAGCACTGCGCTGCTCTACCTGTAAATCTGGGAACTCTGCACGTGCAATCTCTGATGCAGAATAAACAGATGCACCCGCTTCATTGACAATTACATAGGCTATTTCGGTATCAAGCTCGTTTATAACATCAGCAATAAATTGTTCTGTTTCACGTGAGGCAGTCCCATTACCAATAGCAATTATTTGAATTGGGTATTTTGCTAATAATTCCTTTACAACGGCCTTAGATTTTGCTACGTCAGGCTTAGGAGGGTGAGGATAAATGGCTGTAACCTCTAACATTTTCCCTGTTTCATCAACAACTGCTAGCTTACAGCCGGTACGATATGCAGGGTCAACGCCTAATACATATTTCCCTTTCATAGGTGGTTGTAAAAGCAGATTGCGCAAGTTTTCCGAGAAGATATGAATAGCCTGCGCTTCAGCCTTTTCAGTAAGCTCATTTCGTAATTCTCTTTCAATTGAAGGCTGGATTAAGCGTTTATAAGAATCCTCAATCGCAAGCTTTACCTCAGCGATTGCTGGAGAAGAACCAGTTGCCGGAATCCACTCTTTCCACATGATCATTAATACACGCTCTACTGGAACATTTATGGCTACCTTTAAAACTTCTTCTTTCTCTCCTCGGTTTACCGCTAAAATACGATGAGGAACAATTCGATTTACAGGTTCTTCATATTCATAGTACATTTCAAAAACGTTTTTATCATCTGCCTCCGCATTTTTCACACTAGTCACGAGTAGACCGTCTTTCCATGAATACGCACGTATTTTCTCACGAATTGCTGCGTCATCAGAAAAACGCTCGGCTAAAATATCTCTTGCACCAGCCAATGCATCCTCTGTGTTTGTAACAGTTTCCCCATCTATGAATTGGACAGTTAATTGCGCTAATGTATCAGAGCGATATTCTAATAAAAGATCCGCAAGAGGTTCTAGTCCTTTTTCTTTCGCAATTGTCGCCTTTGTACGACGCTTTTGTTTATACGGTCGATATAGATCTTCTACCCGCTGTAAAACAATTGCTGCTTGGATAGCTTGTTCTAATTCCGGTGTTAACTTATTTTGTTCTTGAATTAATCGAATAACCTCTTCTTTGCGATGTTCAAGCTGCTGTATGTAGTGATAACGCTCCTCTACAGCTTTAATTTGCACCTCATCAAGGGACCCAGTAGCTTCTTTTCGATAGCGTGCTATGAACGGTACGGTATTTCCCTCTTCTAATAATTTAATAACAGCCTCTGCCTGGCCTGGCTTGATTGCAACATCCTTTGCAATAAGCTGTAACAATTGCTTTTGATCCACTTCATCACTACCTTTTTTTCTTTTCATTTTACCATTACACTTTACTAAAAATGCAAAAAAATAGTCTACTCTAAACATAGAGTAAACTATTTCAATGACACTGACATTATAACCTTTGTAATTTTAGCAAAAATGCCTTTACCTAAACGTTTAGAGCGAAACGCTGCCACTTGCTAAGATAACCTCCTGTAATTTCTTTATTGCTTTTCTTTGTATTCGAGATACATGCATTTGAGAAATTCCTAATAGTTCTCCAGCTTCTTTTTGACTAAGTTGCTCTAAATATGTAAGCTGAATGATTTGTTTTTCCCTATCATTTAAAACGTTCATGGCCTCAGAAACAATTAATCTTTTATTGGTTATTTCATAGCATCATCTACTTTACCCATTATATCAAACAAGGTTACTGTACTTCCGTCTGAATCTGACTCTATTGAATGATCCATAGAAAGAGCTTGATAACTACGACTCATCTCCATAGCCTCAAGAACTTCTTCCTCTTCCACTTCTAATTGATCTGCAATTTCTTTAATAGATGGAGAACGCTGCAACTCAATGGTCAGCGCTTCCACTGTTGTTTTAATTCGCGGTCCCAGCTCTTTTATACGTCTTGGTACATGAACGTCCCATGTTTTATCGCGTAAAAAAACGTTTAATCTCTCCAACAATCGTTGGTACAGCAAATGCCTCAAAACTTCTACCAACATTGGGATCAAAACGTCTAATTGCACCAAGTAATCCTAGCATACCTACTTGAACAATATCATCATAATAAGATTTTCCATTCGAATACTTGCGTGCTATGGATTCAACTAAATATCGATAATGAATCACTAAATTTGTTTGCGCTTCATCATCCTCAGTTGATTGGTACAATGCAATCCACTCTAATACATCTTCATTGGACGAAGATTTATGTAGTGATTCTTTCGACATTTTTTTTCCACCTGCTCCCTAGTGACATACTTTGTCATAAAGACAGTTACGCCACCATCGTTATTAATCATCACCTCATCCATCAAAGTTTCCATTAAATAGAGTCCCAAACCACCTTCACGTAAACCAGCTATACAATCTCCAGGATGATATGGCCCAATTTTTGACTTAATCTCTTCAAAATTAAAACTATTTCCATAGTCCGCAACCATCATTTCGAGTTTATTTTCATACAAGGCACATCCAATAACGATTTCACCTTCTTCATCATCCTTATATGCATGATGTACTACGTTTGTAACTGCTTCACTTGCTGCGATTTTTAAATCCTCGATATCATCATAATTAAAGCCAACTCGACTAGCTAAGCCAGAAACCGTTAACCGAATTACACTGACAAATTGCGGTTTTGCAGGAACCCTTATTTCAATATAATCAAATTCCTTCATTATCTTAATTCCACCTTTTTATCAGTTTCAATATCCATTAAATCGCTTAATCCAGTAATTTCAAATAGCCGTTGTAATCTATTCGATAAACCAACAAGTTTTACTTTTCCATTTTCACGTAATGCTTTTTTTATAAAAAGCTACAAAAATACCCAAACCTGTACTATCCATATAATTTACTTTTGATAAATTAAGTTCTATTTCTAACCCTTCAGTAATTTTTATAGCCTCCAGCTCTTCACGTAGAACTGAAGCAGTAAAGGTATCTATTTCACCCTCTACGAATCCATATAATTTATAATCAATTTCTTTAAAATGTATTGCCACGTCCATATAGCACACCTCCACCATATTTGTTAGACTGTACTTCATTTCCCACTTATGAAAAAAAATTAAACCTTCTACATCCTATTTTTTTTAAAATAACAACTGTAAAATCATCCGATAGTTTAAAATCCTGTAGCTCCTCAATTTGTTTATAAAGAAGATTACATAGCTCTTGGGCTGTCAAATGTTTATTCTCTGCAATCAATGCTGTAATAATCTCTCGTGAGTTCAATTCTTCATGTGATCTAAATTCAGTAACACCATCTGTCATCATCAGGATGATATCATTTTTCTCTAAAGTAATTTCTTTATATATATACTTTGTTTCAGGCAGTACACCCAGTAATAGACCTTTTGCCTCCAAAGTAAAAAAATTCATCTTGTCTAGCACAATAATGAAGCGCTGGCTCATGACCTGCTGAAGCGTAGGAAAAAGTATTTTTTTTGTAGATCCAAACAGCCGTAAAACATGGAAACAAACATACTATCATCCACGCCTTTTTCAATTACTCGATTAATAACTTCGAGCACATATGTAGGATCTTTATACGTATATTCTAATGTTTCAAGACCATATTTCACCATAGACATACATAAAGCAGCTGGAACCCCTTTTCCTACCACGTCTGTCACCGCTACACTCAAATAATCCTCCCGACCATGTAAAAAAATGTACATAATCCCCATTCATTTTGCGAATTGGAATTGATACCATTCCTATGTCAACACTAGTTAAATGCGGTACAACCGTTTTGAGTAATGTTTTTTGAATGTTTGTAGCGATTTTCATTTCCAATTCATATTCAGCCTGTTTTTGCAATAAGCTTTGGTGCTCCCTATGTGCCATGCCATAATGGACCATTACCTCAATTAGAAAATCATATGCTGATTGTTCCTCTCTCATTCTATCAGGTAATATTTTGCTAACTGCGTTTTTGTGGATACTTACAACTTCCTCTGGCGAAACATTTTTTTTGGATTAGCTGACGTGTGAAGTTTTGAGCAATATATAAATTTCTCTCTGTTTGGTCAGTTAAGTAATCTGACAAAATTTTCTTATACTGTGACTCTAATCGATCCAACATTACCACATCCTATCGCAGCCATTTTTCAGCTCTGATGGTAGTACCCTCTCCAATAACTGAGTGGATGGTCATTGTATCCATTAAACGATTCACGCCTGGTAAACCTGCTCCAAGCCCTCCAGAAGTAGAGTAACCATCCTCCATCACCTCTCGAACATCTTTTATTCCTGGACCTTGGTCAGTTGCAATAATAATTATTTTCTTTTCTACGTCCGTTTCAATTTTTTCAATTTCAATGAAGCCAACATTTGCATATAAGTATATATTTCGAGCCAATTCACTAATAGCTGTAGTTATTCTAGCCTGATCAACAGTGCCAAATCCAAGTGCCTTTGCTTCATTGCGCCCCAGTTGTCTTGCTGTAACTATATCCCATTCAGTAATAATTTCAACCGAAGACCTCATTGCCACCGCTGTCCCCCCAATTCCTTTCGGAGTTATACTGTACACTTATATTCGACCTGAATTTTTATTTGTTTTAATCTCATTTCATAAATCTTATAAATGGTAAATTCTATGTATATTTTCATAAACCTTTCTATAATTTTTTTCAAAAATCTATTTTGAATAATATCTTATTTTCCCCTTAAATCTATTAATACCATTTTCAAATACCAAATTCAATTTATGGAAATGAAGTATTTGAGAGTTTAATTCAAAAAAGCATCGAGATGAAAAATCATCTCGATGCCTCTATACATATATGTATATCAAAATTTGACAAGCCCTAAACTAATCATCAGTGCACCATCAACCTTCTCCATCACTGCATGATCAAGCTGCGTAATACGATCTGTCAATCTTGACTTATCGATTGTTCGCACTTGCTCGAGCAGAATAACCGAGTCACGTTCAAAACCATACTTTTCAGCATTGATTTCAACATGAGTCGGTAACTTTGCTTTCTGAATCTGTGCAGTTATAGCTGCGATGATGACAGTCGGACTAAATCGATTGCCAATATCATTTTGAATAATCAGCACCGGTCTAGTCCCTCCTTGCTCAGACCCAATTACCGGCGATAAATCTGCAAAAAAAACGTCACCACGTTTTACATTCAAAGTGTCATCCCCCGCTAACGAGACGCTCCACCATATGTTGTGCTTCATATTCCGCATGCAAGCATTCACTTGCAATCATCAGATTTATATGAGACATTTCAACATATCCTTTCATCATAGCTTCCCGTATTTGATTTGGTTGCTCCTGCATTAAAATATTGCGCGACAAAATACGCGCAAACGATTCACCTTCAATTACTTCCTTTGTTTGTAGAAATAGTCTATCCTGAACAGCAATTGTAGCTTCTCTTAACTTTTTCTCGTACACAGCAAGCACCTCCAACGGAACCATCCACTTTTTCATTACTACTCATTCTATCATTGAAAGATATTGTTGAAAAGACATGAAATGACAAAATATCTGACAATTTGAAGGACAAGTTGTAAAAATATGTAGGTTGTCGAAGGTATATGCCGATTTACCTTATTAGCAACGATCAGTAAATTAAATTTTTGGTGATATTTTCTCCAGTGTTAATTATTCACCAATTATGAAAGAAAGTTTTTTTCATTGTGCCTGCTTAAAATCAACTAAACGTATACTCGTGGTACTCTTGCTGTAATTATGCATGGTACTTCGTAATTAATGGTTTCAAGTTTAACAGCCCATTCATCTATTGAAATGACATCTTTCCCTTGACGACCAATAAGTGTTACCTTCTCCCCTATAGCATATGCTTTTGGTAAGGCAACCATACATTGGTCCATACAAATTCGTCCAACTATCGGCATTCTTTGACCATCAATTAATACTTCTTGACCGCCTAGTTTACGAATTACCCCATCTGCATAGCCTATTGGTATGGTTCCTATCCACAAATCTGAAGGGGCAGCATACGTAGCTCCATAGCCAATAGAATCTCCTGCTTGTAATTGCTTCACATGGACAAGCTCACTTTCAAGTGTAAACGCAGGCTGTAATTGGAAAGGTAGAATACCTTCCACATATGACGACGGTGATAATCCATACATTGAAATACCATATCTGACAGCGTCATATTGGAAATGAGCGCCTTTAACTAAAGAAGTAGCCGTATTTGAGGCATGGACAAGTCTAGGTTTCTCAGGCAAAGCAGAAAGGCATTGCTCAAAGAAATGAGCTTGTCTATCGAAGTAGGATGTATCCTCCTCATCTGCTGTTGCAAAATGCGTGAATATCCCATCAAGTTTCATATTATTTGCTGTTTGAATTATGTTAGAAAGCTCCAAAAGCTCTTGTTCAGAGCGAACGCCGATTCTCCCCATTCCACTATCTACTTTTATATGTAGTCGTAACGGGTCTGCTTCGTGCGCTATTAACGGAGCAGCCTGCTGGACCCATTCACTTGCAAATACCGTAAGAATAATGCGCTTTTGAGCTGCAAAAGGTACAAACGAAACTGGAGATGCACCCAAAACTAGTATGTCAGGTTCTTCAAAATGTGCTCGAATATGTAATGCTTCGTCGGGTGTTGCTACGGCAAGGATAGTAGCGCCAGCTTCTAAGGCTGCTTTAGCAACAGCTACATCTCCATGACCATATGCATTGGCTTTTACTACAGCAATAATTTGAACATTTGGTCGAAGTAGTTTTTTTCAAATTTTGTACGTTTTGTTGGATTGCTTGTAAGTCTATAATTGCTTTTGTTGGTCTAAAATGCTGCTGTGTCATCATTAGGATACCCTCTTTATTTTTTTATTAAAACATTATGTATTGCCATAAATTCGTTTAATTCGTTCAAATTGAAAGTTATTGTACTTAACTCGCTTTTATAACTTCTAGAATATATTATACAACTTAACACTTTCTAAACAGTGTTTATTCACTATTTAGCTTAATAAGCTACAGCTTTCAGTGATTTGAAAGCTGTAGCTACAAAAGTTATTTCATACTACTTATCGTCATAGAAGTAGCAACTTCTATCATTTCATCACGAGATAATTTACTTGATGCAACAAAGAATGCAACCCCATCCTTTTCCCAACTAATAGAAGTATCTGTTATTGCACCGATTGTAAAGCCTAAATCTACCGGATCACCTGGTGAAGATACTGGTAGCATCGCACTCTCTTTCGTAGCTGGTTGTTGCATAACTGTAAATGGCTTGTCACCCTCGAATGTTAAGATGACACGATCCATACCGTTCTCACGAATTACCTTTTCCTCCGTCATCTTCGTATTTTCCCAATTAACAACAGGGTAATTTGTTTGGAACTCTTTATTTTCAACTTCAGCACCTACTGCTTCTTTACCATCTTTTTCGCCTTTGTCATCCTTTTCTGTAGGAGCAGCTTGTTCACCTTTTGTTTGATCTGTTTCCGTAAATTGCTCAACTGCATATTCCTTGGCTGCATGCTGAACACCTAATTTGATATTTTTAAATGTTATACGAATTTGTTCTTCCTTTACATCATTCATAATGACCACGGAAGTTGGAAGCAATGTTTTCTTATTTACTGTAATCACCTGATGAGGCATACTATTTTTATAGCTATTTCTAGTAGCCGCTTCAAATATATATGCTTTTTCTTGCTCTTTCATGACAACATTTTTATCTTCAGCTAAGTCTTCTGCTAGAGCACCTATTAAATATGCCTGACTGTTTTTCTTTGGCCAGTCACTTTGGAACTTATACATTTTGTTCAATGTCGGTGTAACTACAAACACTCCATCTGCATTTCGTACTATCATCTGCGAAACATCTTTCCCACTTTCTACTACTTCTACTCGATAAAAGTCAGGTTTAGTATGCCAAACTGTTACATCATATTTTCTTGGCTCTCCACCTGATTTAATCTCCATCGAGGCATTTAACTCATAACCATTTGTCTCTGCCCATTTACCATTAACCTTCTTCAACACTTTTTCCTGTGAGGCTGTACCACACGCCGACAGAAGTAATATTGTACAAATTAAGACGAGCCATTTAACTATACGGTTGCCCACGCTTTCACCCTTTCTTCTTTCAAATCCACTACGACAATATATGAACCTTATTTGTCAGTTATGTCATCTGAAGAGCAGGCAATATATTTATCTTCATTCAGCAAATGTTTTTTTGTATTGAAAGCATAGCTACAATTACGCCAAGGCGAAATTGATCTTTAATGTTCAAAGAATTTACAGAAGATAGAGCGTCTTTTTTTATGGCAGCATGATATTCACTATTACTTACAGCAGCAATATGACCTGCGCTGCTGCGTATTGCTTAGTATGTGTGATACTAACAAACCCATTTACAAGTTTTCCTTTAAAATATAAAACAGGATTCCCAGCTTCTCCTCTTAAAATTTCAATATCATGGAGCTTGCATTGCTCCCCAATACCCGTACCTAGAGCCTTGGAAAATGCCTCTTTAGCAGCAAATCGCCCAGCTAAAAATTCTATTCTACGAGTTTCTGAATGTGCCTCGAATAAACCTCTTTCCTTTTCAGATAAAATCCGATCTTTAAATTTATTTGTTCGCGTCAATGCTTTAGCAATACGTTCAATTTCTACAATATCGAGACCAATTCCTTTAATCATTTGAACTTCTCCTTTTCCTATTACCAAAAAGCCATGTATAATAATTGTAAATTGAGGTGGAGCCATGTTTAGTAGAACAGAAAATTTTAAGCAATATACAAAGTATTACCCTGTTGTTTCTACGTTTATAGCGATTAATTTAATTTTTTTATGTATTAACTATTTTACCTGGTGTTGGGGTACTTGTATTGAATTACGGAATCCAACTGAATTTCCTAATCCAGAACGGTGAATGGTGGCGTATTTTATCTGCAATGTTTTTACATGCCGGCTTCTTACACATGCTCTTTAATATGTTTTCCTTGTATATTTTCGGGCCAGAGCTTGAAAAAATTGCAGGTAAGGCACGTTTTATAACTATTTATTTATTATCCGGCATTGTAGGAAACATGGCGACCTATCTACTTAATAATGATAGTGGCTATGGTAGTCTCGGTGCAAGTGGGGCTATTTTTGGCATTTTTGGTGCTTTTGGGGCGCTTGTTTATTATACACGCCGCACAATGCCTATGCTTCGCAAGCTAATCTTACCAATCATTGTAATCAGTGTCATTATGACTTTTATACAGCCAAATGTGAATGTCTATGCGCATTTAGGTGGCTTAATAACTGGATTCATTCTTGGGTTGATTTATTTACACCCCAAAAGAATTTTAAGCTGGCGTAAACAAAAAAATGGCAGGTAAATAGTAGGCACAAAGAGGAGGATCCTTAGGAAGACGGATGCTCCTCTTACTTTATCTTTTATTATAACGACCAAATTTTTATTTTATAAAACGATAGTATTCTCGTTCGTTGATTTTAGTTTTTTTCCATTCAGCTGCCGTTAATCCGTAGACTACCTGATCGACATGATGATCATATAACCATTCAGCGTCTCTCAAACGACCTTCCTCGTTAAAACCAAGCACTTTTGGTATTGTACGGCTTCGAATATTCCCTACAGCAACACGTACTTCTATACGATTTAACTTTAAATAGCTAAAAGCATAATCAATAAAAGCTTTCATTGAATTAGTAACTAACCCCTTACCAACAAAATCGTTTCCTAACCAATAACCGATACTCGTCCATCTATGTTGCCAATTCACTTGATGATAGCCAATTACTCCTGCAAGCTTCCCCTCATAATAAATCCCTGCTTGTATACCATTATTATTAGCATATTGGTGCATCGCATTTCTTACGAATTTTTCTGTATCCTCTACCGTTCTCACATCATCTACGAAAGGTAACCACTCTCGCAAAGTTTCCCTAGACCGATCTGTCAATGTAAATAACTCATCTACATCGTTTAAATCCAACAATTTCAAATACGTGTTTTCGTTAATATCATATTTAAACAAAAAAATCCACCCCTTTTGTTAGATATATTCTATTATATAAATTATTATTGTTTATTTATAGCTAAAAAAAGGCTAACCATTACAAAAAAATTGTAAATGGTTAGCCTTCCATATGATTAATGCTCATACCAAGATAAGATGGTTTCAGCATCCTTCTGTTCTAAGCTCGGAACATTTCCAGTCATTCCAGTCATTCCAGACATTACTGTAGCTTTAATAGACATAACATTTTTTTCTTTTTTTGGAAATACGTTTGAGTACTTTCAATAGATTGTATACGTTTTTTTCTCCATAAAAAAATGTAATACGATTAAATACTCGGTATTGCATTGTAAGTTGCTTTCCATCAATCATATAACCAGCTGTTTTATGCTGCCAAATACCCAGAAGTATTGTAAGTGGAACCAGCAGCAGTGAAAGCAAACCATACGGATACAAGAAGTAACTACATGCACCAATTATAGGGATGAGCCAAATAAAATCGATACGATAGAAAAATGGACGAGCACGTTTTGGAGAATGAATAAATTCTGGATGCCAGTTCATTTCTGGGAAAAGTTGCTCTAACGTTTCTAGACAATCCTGTTTTTTTTATAAGTGGAAATAAAGTAATCTTCTTATCTTTTCCACTCTCACCATTTCCTCCAGCACTTTCAACAACCACTGTTGCAAATCCAAATAATTGACGTACTGGATTCTCTACAATACGAATTGCCTGAATTCGATTTAAGGGTAAAGTAATTCGTTTTTTTCTCAAGTAACCCTTTTGTAATGATTAACTTTTCATCTTCAATTCTAACTGTGTACTCATAGTAGTTAATTAATGTAATTACTACAGAAACAAACCATGCAACGATTAAGATGAACATTACTGTTAGTGCAACTAAAAAGGCTCCAATTTTAACAAAGTCAGCTAACTCATGAAATACAGTTTCATAAGGAATTATATCTGAAAACTGAGAGACAATTGCTGCAAGACCAGACAGTACGACGCCAATTCCACCCGAGGTCGTTGCCAAGACTAATAAATCACGGATTGACATATGATAAATCTGTGGAACTACTTCTTCCTCTGTCATTTGAGCAGGCTGTTCATCTTCAGTTTCTTCCGCTATTTGTTTTTTTTGCTCGACGCATTTCCAGCTCTATTGCATCAGCTGCTGCTTTACGTATTGCCGTTAACTCTGCCTCAGGCTTTCCATCCTTACTCCCTGCAGTTTCAATCTGTACCTTTACTAAACCAAATAACCTGTGAAAAATTCCTTCATTGTAATTTAAGCTTTGAATACGTTCAAATGGAATATAACGCTTCTTTTTAACAAACAGGCCATACTTTACACGTAATTCACCATCTTCAAACCAATAGACAAAAGTACGCCATCTAATAATCCCACTAACAACCGCAAGTACAGCTACTACTATCCAAATACCGAGCAATAACAGTGTTTTTAAAAAAATGATCACTAGTAAAATTAAACGAAAATTTAAAACCATTCGTAACAAAAATAATAGCAACAGGTAAAATCATGCTTTTTAATACTTTTGCACTCGTTATAATAGCTGATATTGGATGTAAACGATTAATTTCCTTAGACATCATCTTCCGCCACCCTTGCTAATTCCGAAATTCGTGCACGAAGGCCATCAGCTTCATCCATCACAAGCGCAGGAATCGTATGTACAGTTGCTGCTGTTGATATTGAAATATTACCTAAATCATATCTTTTTAAAATTGGCCCTTGTGTTGTATCTACATGCTGTACACGCACCATTGGAATAAGTGTACGTTTAACAACAAATAAACCGTGTTGTACTTCAATTTCATTCTCACGGACCTCATAACGCCAGCGTTCCCACCTTATTTTTGGAAATAAGTAAACTGATAAAATAGCACTCAGTAAAACTACTGCTACAGCAATGAAATAAATAAATGATGGCCACTCAAAATAATACGTGCAGTAGGAAACAATTACTGCCACAATCAATAGCAATATTGTTTGTAATACACCATATAAACGCCACACAGTTAGCCCTTTTCGGGAAATTTTATGAATTGGTTCTGCTCTCAAAGTTGTTCCCTCACTTTCTTTAATTACGTATACGAGTTGAATGCTCCTTTTGTTTCAAAATATACGAAAAAAAACCTTACAGCCACTTTGACTGTAAGGTTCGTAATAATCAATTTTACCCTGGCGTAAATGCGTCCAGATTTTGAATTGTACCCCACTCTGTTGAGGTGGGATTCTGCTGAATGAAGATAAAAATTAATCTTCGTGACGTCGTGGTGCACGAGAGCGCCCTTGTCCACCCTCACGACGAGCACCACCTTCACGGCGTCCGCCATCTCGACGACTTCCGCCACGTCGGTCTCCGCTACGTCCACTATCTCGACGTCCGTTAAAGCTACGGTTATTACGTCCACGATCTCCGCCACGATTGTTAGAAGAACGCTCACGACGCATTGGTAATGGTCGTTCTTCCGTAATAGTTACTGGTGTATCATCTGGCTCTTTTGTTAATGTACGAAGAGCAGCAGCAACAACATCAAGCGCATCATGATTTTCAAGTAATTCTGCTGCAAATGTACGATAATCACCTAGATTATTATTCGCGATAAGACCTTCTAGCGTCTCTACAGCTAACCGTTGTTGACCTTCAAGAGCTTCATCAGAAGTTGGTGGACGAAGTGGTGTCATACGTTTTTTTCGTTGTTTCCTCAACAATACGTAAATAACCCATTTCACGAGGTGTTACAAATGTTACTGCAAGACCTGATTTACCTGCGCGCCCTGTACGACCAATACGGTGAACATATGATTCAGGATCTTGTGGAATGTCAAAATTATAAACATGTGTTACACCAGAAATATCAAGTCCACGTGCAGCTACATCTGTGGCAACAAGAATATCAATTTTATTTTCTTTAAATTGACGTAATACTGAAATACGTTTTGCTTGGCTTAAATCACCATGAATACCTTCTGCTAAGTATCCGCGAATTGATAGGGCCTGTGCAAGCTCATCCACACGACGTTTGTACGTCCAAAGATGATAGCAAGCTCTGGTTGGTGAACGTTTAATAAGCGAGATAAAATGTCGAACTTTTCGCGTTCAGCAGACTTCACAAAATATTGATCAATATTATCAACTGTTAATTCTTTTGCTTTAATTTTTACGATTTCTGGATCACGCATGAATGTTTCAGCAATTTTGCGAATAGCTGGTGGCATTGTTGCTGAGAACAGTAATGTTTGACGCTCAGTCGGCACGTTTTCTAAAATTGAATTAATATCATCGATAAAGCCCATGTTTAACATTTCATCTGCTTCATCTAGTACTAATGTTTGCACATCTTCTAATTTTAACGTACGACGATTAATATGATCAATAATACGTCCTGGTGTACCAACAATGATTTGAGGTCTATTTTTCAGTGCACGAATTTGACGGCCAATTTCTTGCCCACCGTAAACTGATAATAATTTTACACGTTTATCATAACCAATTTTATAAAGCTCTTCTGATACTTGAATTGCTAATTCACGAGTTGGAGCAATTACTAATGCTTGGATATTTGGATTTTTTGGGTCAATTTTTTTCGATAAGTGGAATCCCGAAAGCGGCAGTTTTACCAGTACCAGTTTGTGCTTGGCCTAATACGTCGCGGCCTTCGATAGCAAAACGAATAGTACCTTCTTGGATTGGTGTTGCTTCTTCAAATCCCATACGCTTTACAGAGCGTAATGTAGATTCACTAATATTTAATTCTGAAAAATTTGTCAAACTTCTCATTCTCCTTTTTTTTGCTTTTAAGTTGACAAATGGTTACATTTTCAGATGAAGTTGTCGGCAAATTCGAGCCTGTTATGTGGAACGTTTCCGTTACTTAAAAATTTCCTCTATATAATGTTCATATAGAGCTCTCTTATATGAAAAGGAAAGCCCGGTCCTTACCGAGCGGTTCGATTCTGTCGTAATAATCACTTTAGAATAAAACCGTTGTGTTCAAAAAAAAGTACTCTTCAACCAAATATGAAGAGTCTTCGCACAAAATGTATCCATTGCTTACACTAGTCTAACATGGCTTTAAATCGTATGCAACGATAACGCATGAGTCGTAATAATCTGACTATTTTATTATCCCTTTAAAAACGTCAAAACTTGAGAAAACCACTTAGTACAATCCTTGTCGAAACATATATGGTGCTTACCATTATCAGAAAAATACAATGTTTTATCGTTTGAAATTAATTCATCATATAAGAATTGAGCTGTATGATAAGGCACTATTCCGTCTAATTTCCCTTGAACAATATAGACAGGAATATCAATATCTTTATAGTATGGCTCAACCATTCGAACAAGTCTCATAAATTCTATTGTTGATGATAAAGGCACATTGTTAAACTTATGTCGATATCGCATAAACAGCTCGTTATTAGATAGATTGCGACGGTACGCCTCCGACGCAAGCATTTTAAAATCCTTGACCAATTGCTTGGGACTTATATATTTGGCAGCTGCGCTTAGTAACACAAGCTTTTTCACCTTATAGCGTTTAGCAAGATATAGCGCAATAATCCCTCCCATTGAAAACCCAACTACTAGAACCTCATCTACCTTCTTAGCCAGTGCTCGAAAGGAGAGTTCGGCATCCATTAGCCAATGCTTAGCAGTAAAGCCTTGCATCTGTAATTCCTCACCGTGACCTGATAAAGTAGGCTCCTCAATGAGCCAATCTGTATGAGCTCGTAAATAGGCAGTAAAAGGCTCTATTTCATAGGGACCTCCTGAAAATCCGTGTATACATAATACACCTACTGACATTTCTTTCACCTCTATAAAGAAATCGGTGAGAATGTTGTCTCACCGATTCCATGTAGCATTTATCACGTAAAAGCCTTTAATATTGTTTCTAATTTCATTCCTCGAGAACCCTTTAGTAAAACAATAGACTCTTTGTTAGCTTGCTGTAGCTTTTCAATGATTGGGGCATAATCATCCTTAACATATAATAAATGCTCCGCATCAAAACGCTCTTTTAAAATATCATATAAATAAGCCATGCGTGGACCGAACAAGCAAACATAGGATATTTCCTGACCTTGAATATCCTCTGATAAATTCTCATGGAAAACCTTTTCATTTGGCCCAAGTTCCAGCATATCACCTAACACAAGCCATTTTTCAGAACGGATTGTTGAAGATGCGATAAACTGGATAGCTGCCTTTACAGATGTTGGAGCAGCATTATAGGCATCATTTATAAATAATGCTCCATTTGTTCCCTGCACTTGCTGCATGCGCATATCTGTGAGGGTCACTTGTTTTAAGGATGCACGAATTTGGTCATCGTTTAAACCTAATTTTTGAGAAATTAACATGGCTACTAATGTATTTTTCACCTGATGCTTTCCAAGAACTGAAATAAAGAAGTTTCCTTCAATCACTCCATGTGCTGTAAAGCTACTGCCATTAGTAGTTGCTTCGATATTTTCTGCATATAATAGGTTCCCTGGCATTAAACCAAATGCCACCGCATGAAGATTTTGCTCTTTTGCAACTAATTCTTTAAGCAAAGGTTCATCTCCATCATAAAATAGCACGCCATTTGCTGACATCCCTTGAACGATTTCAAATTTTGCTTTTGCAATTCCTGCGCGTGAACCCAAGTCTTGCATATGAGCTTCTCCAATGTTTGTAATTACCGTCATATGTGGACGAGCAAGTTTCGTTAAAAATTCGATTTCTCCAAAGCCACTCATTCCCATTTCTAGCACAGCAACATCTGTATCTTCATCAAGCTGTAAAATTGTAATCGGGAGACCAAGCTGATTATTAAAATTTCCAATTGTTTTTTTTGTACTTTAAAAAAACGGTGTAAGCACTCCTGCTAAAATATCTTTCGTTGACGTTTTACCATTCGAACCAGTAATCCCAATAAATTTTGCCTTATGCTCACTTCTATAAGCATGTGCCATTTGCTGTAAGGCTAGCTCTGGGTCATCTACAAATAGCAATGGTACATCTTGAGGTGGATTTGGTTCATCTTTCTGCCAAAGGGAGGCACCAGCCCCCTTTTCAAAGGCCTGCATAACAAATTTATGGCCATTAGTCTGTTCACCTCGAAATGGCACGAATAAATCTCCCTGCTGAATCGTTCTTGTATCAATTGAAATACCTGTTACTTCTGTATCACCAAAAGCTGGCACCTCATCATTTAACCATGCAGCTAATTGTTTTAATGTTTTTTTTCACAATAATCCCACTCAGTCTTTTTTTATAGTGAAGCTGTTGTTTTTCTTCATAACGTTCGATTGCTAGTGTAATGAGACGATCAATAAGCACTGGATAGCTTACATCTGTATGTTGCCAAAGTAGCGGATACATACTCACAGGCGTAAAACCAGGCATTGTATTTACTTCATTCATATAAATATTGTTCTCAGCTGTCACAAAGAAATCCGCACGAACTAACCCGCTTCCATCTATTGCTTTAAATGCACGCTTTGCTAGCTCCTGTAAGCTTGTTACTGTTTCAGCAGGTAGCTCTGCTGGAATAATAAGAGCTGTTGAGCCATCTTTATATTTTGAATCGTAATCATAAAAATCAGTCATAGGTTTAATTTCTCCAGGTACAGAAACTTCTGGGAAGTCGTTTCCAAGGACTGCTAGTTCAATTTCCCGGGCTGCAACTCCTTGTTCAACGACAATTTTACGATCATATTGCAGGGCTATGTCAATTGCAGTTACCAGTTCTTCACGATTATTTGCTTTGCTAATCCCGACACTTGAACCTAGGTTTGCAGGTTTTACAAACATTGGCCAATTCAATTGTTCTTCACAGCGAGCTAAAATCGTATGCTTTTCGTTCACCCATTCGCTACGAATGAAGTACGTATACGGCACTTGAGGTAAGCCAGCAATTTCAAATAATTGCTTCATGATTACTTTATCCATGCCTGCTGATGATGCTAGCACACCATTACCAACATACGGTAAATTCAGAACTTCAAGTAATCCCTGGACTGTTCCATCCTCCCCATTTGTACCATGTAACAGCGGAAAAATAACATCAAACTGTGTAGCTTCCCCGTTTTTATCCATTAAGAAATCTGTAATATTATTTTCTAGAATCGTGGCTTCGTCACCAAATTGTAGTTCTTCAATTGTACTTGCGGGTTTTTCTAGACGTTCACCTCGACGCCATTCTCCCTCAGGTGTAATGAAAATCGGATATACTTCATACTCCTCGAAATTCAAAGCTCCAATGACTGCACGTGCCGTCGACAATGACACCTCATGCTCTGCTGACTTTCCGCCGTATAATAAACCGATTCTTTTTTTCATCTTTGTGCCCTCCACATACTTCTTGAGTACTATTAGTTTATCATGAAACGTCTTGACAAATGACATAAAAATCTCACCGTATTTTTGACGGTGAGATTTAAGTGTTTTATTCATTCCTACGTGTAGAAAGAATCGTTAAATAATATAAATCAATTCATCGTGCTCATTTTTCAAAATTGTGTTTAAATCATCCCACACTTCATCTGGGAATGAATATTCCGATAGGTTTCGAATTTCAATACCATAGGCTAATTTTGGTTTTTCAATTCTATACAGTGACAATAGTGCTCCATCTTTAGCAAAAGATCGATAGGCACGTAAAAATTCAGGAGAAATAGAAGGAATACTTGATTTCACTTTCCTTCGCCAAAAGCCTGAGCTTCGTTCTTTTTCTCGAATTAAACTGTTAAATACATTAGCCATTAGTAAGTCCCAATCACTTAAATGACGAAAATAAATTTTAGTCATTTTTTTCAAGGTCAGAGGAGTAGTAAACAAATCTATTTTGTAATTTATTAAAAAAAAGGCGAAGTAATTGGTTCCTTTTTATGACTTATATACAACAATTCCCCTTGCTCCGTCGGCGTTAATTGGTCTAGCCTTTTTTTCATCCATAAAATCTACCCAGCATAATTCCTTAGACTCCGCAGCTTTTTTTTACAAACTGTGATACTTCTCCGTCGGTATATAATCAAACTGTGTATGCATATTAAAAGAACCGTCTTCATAGGAATGTTTTAATAAAAGTAAGTGATGCAGTGGTTCAAGAGCAGCCACAAATTGCGAGAATTTCAGACCGCTAAAAATGACAAATTTATCGACATCATTCATATGAACATAAATATGGAACATAAAATCCTCGGCTGACTTCAATTTTTTTAGCCACAATCATCACCCCATTCTTCACTACATTATAAGACTAATCTTGAATTTTTTGAAACATTTTATGTTATATATCGTCTTAACAATATTCACAGGCGTAAAAGTGTTTTTTGCGTTATAATGTGAATGTTAAACATGCTATTGCATGAATGTTCAACTACTCTTATTTAGTAAAATAGGATAAAACCAGATTTACTCATAAGAGATACTATTTTAATAGGTGGCTTGTATGGAAAATAAACGAAATTTCGCGAATCGTTTTGATTGGACGCTTGCTTTTATACTTTTTACCTTCCTGGTCATTAGTTTACTAGCCATTGCATCGGCACAAACATCCGGGCAATATGGCATTAACTATGTTCCTAAACAGCTACAATGGTACGTAATTGGTGCAGTAATAATTGGTATAGTTATGTTTTTTTGAGCCTGATCAATATAAAAAAAATGTCATGGTATATGTATGGTGCAGGTATCGCTCTGTTAGTACTTCTTATTTTCATGCCTGAAGGCAAAGGACAAATAGGTGAGCCTGTAAACGGTGCAAAAAGCTGGTATCATACTCCAATGGGAAATATACAACCCTCTGAATTTATGAAAACTTTTTACATTTTAGCACTTGCCCGTCTTATTAGTAAGCATCATGAATTTTATTCATTGCGGTCATTAAAAACAGATTTTATATTATTAGCAAAAATTGCTGTTACATTGATAGTTCCGTTAGCACTGATTATGCAACAGCCTGACCTTGGTTCAGCCCTTGTATTTTTTTGCCATTACAGCTGCGATTATTATTGTAGCAGGTATATCCTGGAAAATAATTTTGCCAACCCTTTTTGGCGGAGCTGTCGCTGGTGGTACACTTTTATGGATGGCGATCTATATGCAGGATTTTTTAGAGAAAACATTCGGCTTTAAGACGTATCAGTTTGCCCGAATCTATTCGTGGTTAGATCCCTATTCATATTCCTCAAGTAAGGGTTATCATTTAATTACTTCCCTTAATGCTATTGGCTCTGGTGAAATTTTTGGTAAAGGTTTCAGAGGTCGTGAGGTTTACGTTGCCGAAAACCATACCGATTTCATATTCACTGTTATTGGCGAAGAATGGGGTTTTGTTGGTGCTAGTATTGTTATCTGTATTTTCTTCTTATTAATTTATCATTTAACAAAAACGACATTATTATTAAAAGATCCGTTTTCAACCTATGTATGTGCTGGTATTATTGCCATGATTACGTTCCACGTATTCGAAAACATTGGTATGACGATTCAGTTATTACCGATAACAGGTATTCCTCTACCTTTTATTAGCTATGGCGGTAGTTCATTAATGGGGAACGCCCTCGCTATCGGTCTGGTCTTTAGCATGCGCTTCCACTATCGTACCTACATGTTTACTACTCATGATGAAGATGATTGATTGAACTTATTTAGATAATGAAAATGGGTAGTCTCTGTTAAAGAGAGACTACCCATTTTCATTTGTACGAGTTAAGCTTGAACTTGCGGTGTTTGCGTTGGTGGTGTGAGCACTTTTAAAAGTTCAAGTCGAGACTTTGTTACAGTGGCTGTTACACCCAACTTAGATAAATTCGAAACAATCTTTTTCAAATCTACTTCTTTTTTCATACATTCCACCTCAATCTTTCCTCGAATTAATATAACGTTTTATTTCCAAAAAAAGTTTCATTTTTCTTTCTACGTGTATGATGTCCGACGAGTATATCACTTCTTATCATACCACTTAACTCATCTTTAAAATTTTTCATTTATGTTACAATGTAAATTTTTTTCTTCCCTACACGATTACCACCAAATCAAAAAAAATAAAACTTGATTTATATACCCTATAGTAGTATACCCTAAATTTAAATTCCTATACTATATGACAATGGATATAAAAACTTAGACAAATGCATGTACTCGCCGCCACCTATTGACCTGTGAAGTTGTACAAGTTCTGAGCGGAAACAACTTTTACTGTGTTTCTTCCAATGTTCTACCTTCCGTTTTCTTGTAATAACAAGTTCAAGAGAGGTAGAATATATATACTGAAATATCGTATGAAAGCAGGGACTGTATGAAAAAAGCAATTTTATTATTAATGTCTGTTCAATTCCTCGTGTATTTAGGATTTGGGATTATAATACCTGTCTTACCAGAGGTTATTGTCCAGCATAATTGGGACGAATTACATGTAGGCGGCTTACTAACAGTTTACTCCCTTGCAAGTTTTTTTCACTGCACCACTTTGGGGTATGCTCTCTGATAAGGTAGGGCGTAAACAGCTTATTTTAATGGGTCTAGTTGGTTTTAGTTTAAGCTTTGTAATTTTCTCTTTATTTATAGATAATCTAGTAATTTTATACGTTTCACGTGTTGTGGGTGGTTTATTCTCAGGCGCATTATATACAGCAGTAACAGGCTTCGTTGGTGATACGTCAAGTGAGGAAGACCGCAATAAATATATGGGTCTAATGGGCATGTCCATCGGTCTTGGTTTTATTTTTGGTCCAGCAATCGGTGGTATGCTAGGCCACTATAGCTTACAATTACCCTTTACTAGTTCAGCACTATTAATTGCACTATTATTTATTTATGCAAGCTTCGTCTTAAAAGAACCTGAAAAACGAAAAGATACAAATAAACGCGCCATTGTGCCAAAAGGCGCTGGTAAAATGCTGCAATATCGAGTGCGTTATTTGTTTTTATTCTCTTTTTTTAGTGACTTTTATGCTGGCTGGAGTAGAGGCTACATTCCAGCTGTTTCAAATCGATCGCATTCAAATTACCCCATTACAAATTGGTTATTTATTTATGTTTAGCGGTTTTGTAGATGCAGCTATTCAAGGTGGGGTTGTAAGAAGGATTAAAAATGGACGTGAGACAGCTGGATAATAGGTGCCCAAATCGTAACTGCAATCGGTATGCTGTTATTCACTTTAACAGCTAACTTATTTATGGCCGGTCTTGCCCTTTGTGTCTTTACTGCAGGCAATGCACTTGCAAGAACGTGTGTTGTATCACTGTCATCGAAAGAATCAGGAGGCCAATACGGAACTGCAGCAGGACTTTCCTATTCTATGGATAATCTAGGGCGTATTCTAGGTCCATTATTCTTCACTTGGCTATTTACAGTCCAATCCAGCCTTGGTTATTATACTTCAGCAGCAATAGCTGTCGTTTCAATAAGTATCATATTTATCTATAAAGCTTCAAATAAATCTTTACGACTTGAATAAAAAGTTCAAAAAAAAGGCGTAACATAATAGGTAACGTAAATAATACCTAAAAGCGTAGAAAATTCAAATAAACCATAACACTATTCAGATATGATACTTTACTAAAGCTATAAGTTCATAGAATCTCGAAATATAAAGAACTGATAAGAAATAATTTACTGCTTAAGAGGAATAACGGAGGGCTCTGCATGATGAATAAAACCACAAATCTTTTACTTCCAAAAGAGCTAGAATTGCTTCGTTTCGAAATTGAAAATACACTGCTTTCATCCATGATTATTACACCTTATAAGCATTCAACGACCTTAACAGAAAGTAAATTTGCTGGTGTACCATATTTACCGTATTATCAGACATATCCTAAAGACATTACAGGTGAGCCAATGCGGCTATTAGCGCAAATCAACTTTGCTGAAATGCCACCACTAAGGGATTTTCCAACTCAGGGTATTCTTCAGTTTTATATTTCGTCTAATATTTTTGTGAATGCAGATCATTACCACGAAGATATTTTTCAGCAGTTTTATAAAATTAGATTTTACCCTACTGTAAATTCTGAAGTGGCAATGCCCGTACAAGAATTTATAACATATTCAAAAGATTGGTTCCCTATTCATCAAGAATTAGCATTACAATTCAGACCATCACAGGAACCTGTGTCAGCTTTAGATTATCGCGCTATACGTTATTTGCCTAATTTAATACCTTCACAGGTGGATATTGATTTACAGGAAATTTATCTGCAACATTTTTTTAGGAGCCGGAGCTAAAATTGGTGGCTATGGTTATTTTTTTAGAGGATGATATCCGTCATGAATCAAAGCTCCTTCAACGCTATGATGTCTTGTTACTTCAAATTGACTCAAACGATGAACTCGGTATTATGTGGGCAGATAGTGGTGTAGGAAAATTTTTTTATCAATCGTGAAAAGCTACTTCAAAAGGATTTTTCTGATATTTTATTTCAATGGGAGCATTATTAATCATTTTTAGGATTACTTCGTTCCATATTTCGGAGTAATCCTTTTCTGTGCCTACAATAAATTTCTTCTCTTCTTTCCACCAATGAAGTAAGCTATACTAGGATATATTGTGAAATATAGTAAAGGCAGGTGCAGGAATGAGCATTTTTACAGATGTGGAATATCTAGTACCTTTAATTATGTTTGTAAATATTTTAGCAGCATTGACAATTATTTTTTTTAGAACGTAAAGATGCTACTTCTACATGGGCATGGATTCTCGTACTATTCTTCCTTCCATTAGCTGGTTTTATTCTATACTTACTTCTTGGCCGACAGCTAAGAAAAAAGCATTTATTCCGTTGGGAAGGACGGAAGGATATAGGGATTGATAATCTTATCAGCTATCAAATGGATGCGATTCGAGATGATACATTCGAGTTTCGTATTGAGAATGCGGAAAATTATAAAGAAATGATTTATATGCATCTGAAAACAAATAATGCAGTGCTAACGCAGGACAACTCCATTAAAATTTTTGACGATGGTGCAGATAAATTTGAACAGCTACTAAAAGATATTGAAGCAGCAAAGGACCATATCCACATCCAATATTATATTTTTCGTTTAGATGACTTAGGTACCCGTATTGTCGATAAGCTAATTAAAAAGGCAAAACAAGGTGTAAAGGTTCGTCTCTTATATGATGAAATGGGCTCACGAAATGTTAAAAGGCGCCATTTCAAGGAATTACTTAATGCAGGTGGCGAGGTAGAAGTATTTTTCCCATCCATCTTCCCCCTTCTAAACCCTCGTTTAAACTTTAGAAATCACCGAAAAATCGTTGTTATTGATGGACGTATTGGTTTTATTGGTGGCTTTAATGTAGGAGATGAATATCTAGGTCTACAAAAGAAGTTTGGCTATTGGAGAGATACACATTTACGTATTGAGGGTAGTGCTGTACACCCACTGCAAACACGCTTTTTATTAGACTGGAATCAAGCTTGTGCACAGCAAAAAAATGGGGTATTCAGACAGATATTTTCCAGCTATCCCCAAAAAAAGGCGATGTAGGTCTACAAATCGTTTCAAGTGGGCCAGATTCTGACTGGGAACAGATTAAAATTGGTTATTTAAAGCTTATTAACATGGCCCAAAAATACATTTATATTCAAACACCATATTTTATTCCTGACGTTAGCTTTTTAGATGCTATTAAAATTGCTACATTATCGGGTATTGACGTACGTATTATGATTCCGAATAAACCTGATCATATGTTTGTTTATTGGGCTACTTATTCATATGTTGGACAATTATTGCGAGCAGGAGCAAAAGTATATATTTATGAAAAAGGCTTTATTCATGCGAAAGCCATTATTATTGACGATGAAGCCTCTACTGTTGGAACTGCCAATATCGATGTCCGAAGCTTCAGTTTGAATTTTGAAGTAAATGCATTCATTTATGACCCAACCATTTCACACCAGCTAGCTGAGCTATTTGAAAAGGATATTTTTGATTGTACCGAATTAACATGGGAAATGTATCAGAACCGTTCCAATTTAATAAAATTTAAAGAATCCATTTCTCGCCTACTAACACCTATATTGTAAAACAAAAAAGAAGAGCAGCTAGCTCCATAACTATGGAGTAGCTACCCTTCTTTTATTTCACACCTAAATATTCTTCTAAAGTTATATCTTTCTTCTTAATTTCTTTTGCAATATCAACACCCACATAGCGATAATGCCATGACTCATACATATACCCAGTAATATCTTCCTTGTTTTTTGGGAATCGTAATATAAATCCGTAATCTTGAGCATTTGTCAATAACCATTGCCCTGCTGGTGTTTCTCCAAACTCCTTAGTCAGCCATAGATTCTCTTTGCCACGCTCTCCAATATCAAAGGCTAAACCTGTTTGATGCTCTGAGTAACCTGGTCGCGCACTATACCGGTCTGCTGCTGCCTGTCCATCACGATTCACATAATTGTTATATAATGTTGTTTGATAGTCAAAGGACCGATAGCCACTAAATGCCACAAAATCAAAACCCTGTTTTTTAGCAGCAGCTAGCATTTTATCTAATTCTTGACGCGCTTCCTTATTTTCTCCTGGCGCAAAGGTAGACGGGAGTGGATATATTTTATTTGCTAGTAAAATACCATTAATATACGTAGGTTCAGTGGGTAATGTTTGATTTGGTAAATATCCATTTTCATCAGGTTGTTGCTCTGGTTCCGAAGGCTTTTCTGTTGTTTTTTTCGGCTCTTCCGTTGCAACTGAATCATTTTTTGTTGGTTCAGTTGTTAATGACTGCTTCTCTGGTTCATTACTTACTTGCTTATTTTTATAGTTATAAACTACGAAAATAGAAACAATTAGTGCTACTGAAATGATAGCACCAATAATGAGTAATAGACGACTTTTTTTTCACTATTTTTACCCCTTTTGTAATTTTTCAAGTACTATGTGGTTAAAATATCCCTTTTATCTTCATTCAGCAAATGTTTTTTTGCATCGAAAGCATAGCGGCAGATATTTTTTTTGCGCGTAAGCGTAGCGGCAGCCGCAGATGTTTTTTTTGCGCGTAAGCGTAGCGGAGCCGCAGAACAGAAGACTCACACCTCTATAGAAATTGATATTCGGGAATGCCTTACGCTAGTACTGAACATTTTAACTCTTGCAGGTACATTTGAATTAACTGTATCCGACTTTATTGGTATAATCTCATTTTAGCACTGTTCACAATTTAGGGTGCACTATAGATTATTAATTTAGTTTATTTGTCAGTGAGAATGATAATTATGACAATTATAGAAGCAATAGAGAAAAAAAACAGCCATATACTTCATCCATTTCGCTTCTTTCATATAGCCCTGTTCTTTAAAGCTTTTAGCTCTGAAACCATTAGATAAAGCAAACATAATCGTCATTGCCAATACTGCAAAATTAAAATTCCCCATAATGATAAATACTATAGCTGCAATACTAAAAAGTGCCACTAAAATAGATGATAGCCATTTAATGTTCATCCTGTTGTCCTCCTAAAAAAATCGAGGCTACTAAGGCGCCTCGACATTGAATAATTTATGAACTTGCTTTTTCCGGATGTTCCGAATAATACTTTCGACCGATGTAGGTTTGAATAATCAGTAAAGCACCGCTGACAGACCAATACAGTGGTAGTGCTGCCATTGACGACATCGAGATAAAGACAATCATAATCGGTGAAATATAAATAAACATTTTCATTTGTGCTTTTTGCTGCTCTGGTACTGTCCATAATGACACACGAGCTTGAACTAAATACACAATACCCGCAATAATCGTCATTACAATATCAGGCGATCCTAAGCTAAACCATAAAAATTCATGTGATTTCACATCAGCTGAGTATAAAATTGAGAAATAAAGACCCATGATAATTGGCATTTGAATTAACATTGGTAAACATCCCATGTTTAGTGGATTGATGCCATGCTTTTGATATAATGCCATCATTTCTTGCTGGTGCTGCATTTGCTCTTCTTTTGTCTTTGCTTCCTTCATTTTCTTCTGAACAGCTTCCATTTCAGGTTTAAACGCGTCCATTTTCGTTTTCATTAATTGTTGCTGACGATAATTTTTTAACATAATCGGCATTAAAACTAAACGAATCAGCACTGTAATAGCAATAATCGCCAGACCATAGCTACCTGAAAAATAGTATTTCCGAAAAACTCCAATAAAAATTCCATAGGCTTCACAAAAATACTATAGAAAAAAACCTTCTTTGTTTTGCACAGCTTGACAGCCACTAAGAACAAAAACGACAAGTCCAAGCATTGAAAATAGCTTCAAATTTTTCATTTTTCCACCTACTATTATTTATCAACTAAAGTGAAGTATACATTATTGAGTCTATCTTTATCAAATAGCAAGGTGCTACTAATTACCCCGTTATTGCCAGAGCATAAAAAAGATGCGAGCTTTAGCATCGCTAACACGTCCGCATCCTATTCATTCATACCTTATTTATTAATGTCATTAAACATTCTGAAGCTCAGTCTCTGCCATTTCAAAACGATAAAACTCATGATGTAGCTCATCACGGAAGTGCTTGGGAGTAACCCCAGTGTATTTTTTTGAAAATACGGGTAAAGTAGCTTTGATTACAGAAATGGAATTGATCTGAAATAGATGTGATACTTTTATTTGTATGTCGTAGATAATATTGCGATTCTTCTACGCGGCGAACATTTAAATATTCAACCAGTGTAATACCGACATGTTCTCTAAAAATACGTGATAAGTGACTAGTACTAATATGGAAGTTATTTGCGATGCTTTCAACTGTTAGGTCATTTTCTAATTCATCATTTATATACATAATCACTTTGTTAACTGTCTGATGACGGAAAGTCGGTTGCTTGCGATCTGCGATAAAATAGACAAAGAAATCAATTAAATCATCAGCGAATTGTAAAAATTCAGCGTCTTTCATCTGATTTTCAATCATATCATTACAAGCAATGTTAAAAGCAAAGGCTTTTTTCGAAGGTACTTGATTGTCTAGCAATTTACGTGCAACAATTGACGACAGCACAGAAAAATAACTTCGAACCATTTTAATGACTTGCTTGCCAAAACGTATTGAAAGAATATCAATTAACTCATGCAAAGATTTCTTAGCCTTTGCAGATTCTAAATGGTAAATTTCAAATATTAATTTCGACTCAATATTAAAAAAATTCTTCTACACCGATGTATTGATTAATATTATCGATTTCCTGGAAGTATCTTTTTGATATCGTTTCTGACATAGAATGTTGATGTAGTTGCATAATCTTCCCCATCTTTCCTCAGATTGCACGAATTACTTTTACAAAATTAGACATCAAATTACATATTTTAAATAAGAAAATAGTATCTCTTTATTTATTGTATGAATTGAGTCCTATTTCACAAATATATATTGAATACAACTTAAAAATAACCCAACTAAAACACCAGTTTTTTTAAAAAATAGACTATACAGTGAATTTTACCATATTTTGCGATTTCCTTTCAACCACATTTTACGCTACACTCTAGTTCTAATTTATCATATATGCACAGTAGAAACCTCGTAAACTTATTTCGCACAATTAAATTTTACCATATACATATTAAAAAAAATTAGTAATTAATTAAATTTTGTGACAAATTATGCTAGGTAATTTGCACGTTTTTTTTTCAACAATCAACATATCTCTTTTTTTATTCCGAAATCTTCTCTATATAATTTATACGAATATGTAGTAAAATAGATGATAATACTATTTTTAAAAGTTTAGACGAGGTGTTAATAGTGGATCCAAAACAAATAGAAGAGATTATGGAGATTATTAAGGAGTTCTTTCCCGAAAATACTTCAATCGCAATTTCTGACACGAACGAATACTTGTATTACCAGCCAAGCAAGAAAGTTGATTTAAAAATTAAGCCGGGCGATCCAATTAAAGAAGGCTCAGCAGCCCACAAAGCATTAAGCTATGGGCAAAAAAATTAGCTCTTATATTGAGCCGGATGTATTTGGCGTAGCCTACTATGGCATGAGTATTCCTCTTATGGAGGAAGGCGAAACGAAGGGGGCTATTACTGCGATCTTCCCACAAAAACCATCAGCATTTTTAACGAACTACATCACAATCAAGATAGATGATTGCTGGTACCCGATTAAACATGATCAAGTTATTTATCTTGAAACACAGCTCCGAAAAACATTTGTTAAAACAATGAGTCGTGAAGGCTACCACCGCTTAAACCTAAGTGATTTAGAGTTATTTTTAGCACCTGACTCATTCATTCGTTGTCACCGCTCTTATATTGTTAATATTGACTACATCGATGAAATTCAACCAGATTCACATTCAACGTTTTTATTAATCATGAAAGATGGTACCCGTATTCCCGTAAGTCAGCGCTATGCAAGTTACTTCCGTCGTTCTTTAGGTTTCTAATTATTAAAAAGTACAGCGAGCATTTAATTTATTCGCCCGCTGTACTTTTTAATTTCATTTTTTTAGAATGAGATTTTCTCTAAAAATTATATAGCTCTACATTAAAACGTTTTCTCTGTCGAAAATTCACATTTATGCTCGATTTTCCTATTTTTTCTCAATTTAATGCTTATCCTAAAGTTTTTGTGACAAATTGGTGATAGTATTATTCAAATGGTTGGAGTTATACTACAACTAAATAAACAGAAAATTCTTGCACGTTTTTTTCTAGTTTTGTAATCGGTTTCCATCAAAACTTTTTAGGGGAGGATTTTTTTAATGGATGCAAATGTTCAAAAACGCCTAGGTTTAAAAGAACTAGAAAGTAAAATTGTTACTGCTGATGAAGCTGCAGCACTTATCTCTGACGGTGATGTAGTTGGTATGAGTGGATTCACTCGTGCTGGGGACGCAAAAGTTGTTCCTATGGCATTAGTAGAGCGCGCTAAAAACGAAAATTTCAAAATCGATGTTTATACAGGGGCATCATTAGGACCAGAGGTAGATAAATACTTAGCTGAAGCTGGTGTTATCCGTAAACGTGGACCATTCCAAGGGGACGCTGGTATTCGTAATTTAATTAACTCTGGAGATATCCAATATGTAGATGCTCACCTTTCCCATAACGCTGAATTAGTTCGCCAAGGAATTATTGGACCAATTAAATATTTAATTCTTGAAGCAGTTGCTATTACAGAAGATGGATTCATCATCCAACAAACTCAGTGGGTAACTCTCCGATCTTTGCGGAATACGCAGAAAACATTATTATTGAATTAAATATTTCACACCCTGAAGCTTTAATCGGTATCCATGATATTTATGTACCAGCAGAGCAAGGTAAACGTGAAGCAATCCCAATGACTGATGCAATGCAACGTATTGGTGATATTGGTATTAAAGTTGATCCAGCTAAAATTAAAGCAATCGTTATTTCAGAAGAGCCTGATGCTCCTTCATTAATCGTTCCGCCAGATGAAGAAACACAAACAATGGCAAACATTCTATTGGACTTCTTCCGTGATGAAATTAAAGCTGGTCGTCTAACAAACCAATTAATGCCATTACAATCTGGAGTAGGCTCTGTAGCAAATGCTGTATTAGATGGCTTTGCTGATTCAGAATTCGAAGATTTAGTGGTAGCATCTGAAGTACTTCAAGATGCTGTATTTAACTTAATCGATGCTGGTAAAGTTAAATTTGCAGCGGCAACATCAATTACTCTTACTGAAGAATTACAGAAAAAAAGTATATGGTAATTTAGAGAAATATGCTGATAAAATTTGCTTACGTCCACAAGAAATTTCTAACCATCCAGAGCTTATCCGTCGCTTGGGTCTAATCTCAATCAACACTGCTCTTGAGTTAGATATCTATGGTAACGTAAACTCAACACATGTATCAGGTACTCGTATGATGAACGGTATCGGTGGTTCAGGTGACTTTGCACGTAACGCTCGTTTAGGTATTTTCGTAACAAAATCCTATGCGAAAGGCGGAGCAATCTCATCAATCGTACCAATGGTTTCCCATGTAGACCATACTGAGCACGATGTTGATGTAATTGTGACTGAGCAAGGTATTGCTGACTTACGTGGTCTTGCACCAAAAGAACGTGTACCTTTAATTATTGAAAACTGTGCACACCCTGATTACAAAGAGCAATTATGGGATTACTATAACCGTGCTGTAGAAGCAACTGGTAACCATCAAACGCCTCATATTTTAGAGGAAGCACTTTCTTGGCATGTAAATCTTGCTAAAAACAAAACAATGAAAAAAGAAGTCGCTCAAGCTTAATAACTGCGATTCTGCGAACGTCTAATAAGTTGTAAAAAACTTATTAGACGTTCTTTTTTTGTCGAAAATGATATAATAAAATCTAGTTATTTTGTAAATACATAATAGATCATCGGAGGAGCTATGAAAAAAATTTATTTATGTCATTATTTTCTTTTCATTTTTTTGATCTTTTTACCCAGCTTCCTGTTATGAGTACATATGCAGAATCATTAGGGGCATCTGCCTTTTTAACCGGTCTAGCAGTAGGTATGTATTCTCTATCCAATACATTTGGCAATATTATTTCTGGCTTTTTAACAGATCGTAAGGGACCTTTTGTAATTTTAGTTCTAGGTCTTTTGACAACTGGTTTATCTCTTTCTCTCTACAATTTAGTCGAGAATCCTACTACTTTACTAATTGTTCGTTTTGTTCATGGATTAGTAGCAGGTTTTATTGTCCCTGCTGCCTTCACATTTTTAGCTAACGCAACAGAACAGGAAAAAAAGAGGAAAAGGCAGTGCTATTTCTGGTGCCTTTGTCGGTATTGCTGCCATCATCGGTCCTGCATTCAGTGGTATTTTAGCAAGTCGTACTAGTGTACCATTCGTCTTTAATATTACAGCCAGCTGTATGCTTTTATTAGGTATTCTTACTTTCTTTATATTAAAGTCAAATCAAATTAAAAAGGAGAAATCTACACCTAGCGCACATATACCAATAAGTGTATTTTTCAATAATTCAGGCACATTAAAAGCATTTGCGGGTGCATTTTTTTTAATGTTCTCTCAGGGTGTTATTGCCTATCTACTTCCCCTAAAAGTGCAATCTTTAGGCTTTGATTCACGTTTAAGCGGAACATTGATGAGTACATTTGGAATTATTGCTGTCCTTGTGTTTATTTTACCCACTAACCGAATTTTTGATAAGGTTGCCCCTATAAAGACATTATCATTAGGTATAGGCTTAATGGGAGTAAGCCAATTACTTATTAGCCAGGCTGATTCAAGCACATTGCTTTATTTAGCTATGGTCTGCTATGGCATTGGATTTGGCTTCTTATTCCCTTCCATTAATTCTCTTTTAATTGACTCTACAACTGCTGATATTCGTGGTAAAGCATATGGTTACTTCTATGCCTTTTTCTCACTAGGTGTTGTCCTTGGCTCATCGTTGCTTGGTTGGCTATCATTAGGCATTGTCGGTGGCTTTATCTTTACAGGAATAGTTTTATTAGTATTTGCTAGTACGATTCTTATACCATACAAAAGACCTTCCCATGCTTAATGAGAAGGTTTTAGCTTTATTTCTCTTGCTCCTGAATTTGTTCATTATAAAAATGAACGCCTGTATGACCACCGCCCTCAGCAACCATTTCATTTGAAGCGATTTTCGTTGGCGAAGTCCCAGCCTCTGTAGCTACCTCAGTAGTTACTCGCTCTGCAACTCTGTTATCCATATCAATATTTGAAGTATTTAAATACGATTCAAATTTAGACCTTACATTATTAAACATATTTAATGCTTTTTCACGGTTTTCTTTTTTTACTTAAATAAGATGCTGCTAATCCCGCTAACCCTGCAATCACAACACCTTTTCCTTTTCGTTTTGCCATTAAAAATCCCTCCTAAAAGTATAAAAACTAGCTCTGTAGTTTATCTTTTCCCTATTTCAAGACGACTAAACATAAATTTTTTTTAAACGCTTTCGCATATATATTAGAGAGAGATAACTGTACTCTTTGCTTAGTCTTTTCACTACTTCAATTGCTTACTTTTTAGTATGTCATAACCTCAAATATATATTATTCTCCTACCAGCTGTTTTTGTATCAATAACGCCCTAGCGTAGCGTAAAAATTTCTAACACGAAAAATAATTTTGTAACTATTTATGATTATAAAAGACAAGCGAAGGGAATTAATGAATTAATACTATTTATTAGGAGAGTGATGATATGAAAAATTTAGACTTAGTATACGATTGGGTGGATATGGCTTCATTAATAGGTGGAGCAGGCTTCTTAACAGCATTAATCTACAGTGTTATTCAATTGTAGTGGACAGCTTGATAAAAAGTGAAAAGGCAATCCGCTTATCTTCCAAGCAGATTGCCTTATTTTTTATTGTTTTACATCATCATAAGCGTTTGATTTTTCAAAGGCAGCTACTACATAAGAGCACACAGCGTCCATTTTATAATCATGCTCACGGGCATATGCTGCGGCTTGATCTAACAATTCCTTAGCTACACCCTGACCGCGTAATTTATCTGATACATAAGTGTGATCCATGACCATAACTTGCCCATTTTGCTGCCATGTAATTTCCGCTAACTTCTCCCCTTCTTGCTCATAGATGTAAGCAAACTGATTTCCTGCCAATTGCTGCAATTGGAATTCCATTTCTCACCACTCCTTTTTTTCAATAGTATCATAGCTGTTTCTATTTTTTCAAAGATAGCAGATAAGGAATTTCGGTGATTTCAATGTTGAAGAAATTTTGCAGAATCATTTATCTCTTAATTAAACCATGATGAAATCGTATCTTTTAAATTAGCAAAGAAATTTTTCACACTTGTCCAGAAGCCTTCATCTTCCATAAGTGACCCGAATTTCTCCTTAATGGTATTACTAATATCATCTAATTGTTCAGACCATTTACTAAAATCAATATCTAATTTACTAATTTTGTCCATTAAATCAACAAGTAATTGTTGATCTTTTTCACTTAAATTAATATCAAGTTTGTTTAACTGCTCTTTTACAATTTTTTTCAACATCTTCTCGAGTCGCTGGCTTTAACTCCGCAATGTCCTTTTTAATTTCTGTCAGGAGCTCTGCAACCTTAGCATCATCAACCCCTGCTGACTTTGCAAGAGTAGTAGCAACTGAGAGTTCCTCATTCGCTACATCTGTACGATCAATGTCAAGTGTTTCACCTGTTGTTACTTCATAGGCTTTATAAATTCCTACAAGCGCTGAATGCCCAGTTACTGCTTTTGGTGCAGCAACCTGTACAGTTGCATCTTCAATACCTGCTGTAAGCATTGCATTCGCATACATTTCTGATGTCACCTGTGTAATATTGGATGGCGTAACAATCTCAATGACCAAGCCTTCTCCTGCATTTTTACGTGTAATTTTTGCAGAGGAATACATACGGGAACTTGAATTACTATCTTTAATGTATTTAACTAAATCTTCACCTGATACAGTAATTTCTTCAATTTCAGGCTCTTCCTTCACTTTTAAAGATTTTTTTAACGGACTCTTTTTCATCTTCAGATAAGTTTGCACCGTATACAACAATTGGCACGCCTAGTTTTTCATCAATTGCTTTTGGAGGCATATTATCGGCTGCAAAGCCTGTTGTTGGTGCCATCACACCAAATACTAACATCGTTGCGGCTAGTATTTTCATCCATGCTTTTTTTCAAATTGTGCGACCCCTTTCGCTCGAAAACTCATTTGGCCTGTATAATGTATGTCATTATACAATAATTAGTACGAAAAAAAAGACGAGAAGGTTTCAATCGTTTCTCTCGTCCATTTCTTTACTTCGTTTGGAAATTATCTACCACACCTTACATTAGGAACAAAACATTATATTTCTTCTGTCCAGCCATCATTCTGTTTTACCCTGCCAGCTTTCATTAAAGTCCCTAATGCACGTTTAAAAGCACCTTTACTCATATTAAACATTTCCTGAATTTCTTCTGGGGAGGATTTATCGCCAAATGGCATTCTGCCCCCAACCTCTTGTAGATAATTTAGAATTCGTTGTGCATCATCAGAAATACGTTCATGTTTACGTGGTAATAGAGAGCCATTCAGGGAACCATCATCTTTTACATCAATAATTCGTACAACTATGTCTTGTCCAAGTCGTGGCTCTGTATTACGTTCTGATTCGTGGACAAAAATACGGTAAGGAATGTCTACACCTAGCAAAAACGAACCAACTGGCAGCAATCGATAAGGGCGTGCCGTTACATTTTTATTATGCATCTCTTCAAATGCACCTTCATATAGCTCAGAAACCTTTTCCTCTGTTGCTAAGCGTCCAAATAACTCACCATTGCGATCGGTACGTAATGTCATAAATAAATGATCTCCTGGTATTGGCCAAAGCTCTTTTAATGCAGGTAAGTCCTCAGCCTTTACTAGCACTTCACGTGAAGTACCGATATCTACATAAGCACCCTCACGCTCTACCACTTTCAGGACACGAGCCCAGCCATACTCGCCCTGTACAAAAGACGGGATGGCTGTTGTAGCAGCCAAATCTCCACGGCGATCTACAAATAAAAATACTTCAAGGCGATCACCTACAGCAAGTGGCTCTGTTACCTCTGAAGCATTTAAAGGCAGTTCTTTAACTCCATTTGTTAAAATCCATCTCGATGCTTGTTGTTCTAATATTGTTAACGTAACAACTTCACCTGATTTTAATTCGTTCATATTGTCTTCCTTTCCTTCACACCATCATTTTCGCAAAAAAATTTTATAAATTGTGCGTCCTAGATGCCTCTAATTTTTTTCGCAATGTCTGGGTTTTCTTCCATTACCTGCACAAGATCTGCAATGCGGTCAATTGAGTTCCAACTTAAATGATGCTCGATTCCCTCTACATCATCATAAATACGCTCTTCATCTACACCAATGATTCGCAAAAATTGCTCTAGAAGCTCATGGCGCTGTACAAGACGTTTTCCAAGCTTTTCTCCTTTGGCTGTCAATGTGAGACCACGATATTTTTCGTAAACTAAATAACCATCTTTATCTAATTTTTGAACCATTTTTGTAACAGAAGAAGGAAGAACAGATAATGCTTCAGCAATGTCAGACACTCGAGCATATCCTTTATGAGCGATTAATAGATATATTTGTTCGATATGGTCCTCCATACTAGGTGTTGGCATATCTTATTCCCTCTCTTTCCTATTCTTACTCTATAGTTTACTACAAGCTTGGCTTAAAAGTTAACTGAAAATACATATACCAGAAAATCGTTACATGCATAATACAAATTGTATCTCCTGAGAAGGCGTAACTTACTCGACCACTGATATTTCATCCTCCTATATCTAGCATAAAAAGAGCCTACTTCAGATAGAAGTGGGCTCTTCTTTATGTCGAGGATGCTTATTGACCACATGTAATGCATGAATAATTTCTCTGTTAATACGCTCGATATTTTCAGGTGTATTCATGACTCTAAATGCTTCATCTCGGGCTTCCATAGATGTAACATACTTACTAGGCAATGCATTTAATGTTAGTGCTACTGTGTCAAGTTCACACATTTCACATTTACAAAATGTTTGATATTCCGGTCCCCGTAATAGAAAGCTAACTAAACCACGCACAATTTCCTCTGTAACATTTACTAAAATAGGATCTGACATATTCAAACTTTCGCCTCATTTATGTTTAATTGTTACATTGTTCCTGAAATTATAATAGCGTTAACGGCGGGCTTTTTCAAGAATCCCTAGTAGCATCTATATCAACAAAATTACTAGTTCCTCAGTAAGATAAAATTCCTATACAGCCTCAACATTTTAAATCCTATTTACTACTTTTTTTGTTTTAATTAATCGTAATGAATTAAAAACAACTAATAATGTTGCACCCATATCTGCGAAAATGGCAATCCACAAGGTCAACCATCCAGGAATGACGAGTAACAGTGCTATTAATTTTAAGGCTAGGGCAAAAATAATGTTCTCTTTAATAATGCGTAATGTTTTTCTGCTTAAACCAATTGTATAAGGAAGCTTCGTTAGGTCATCACCCATTAACGCTATATCAGCAGTTTCTAGAGCTGCATCTGCGCCAGCACCGCCCATCGCAATACCGACATTAGCAGAGGCTAGGGCAGGGGCATCATTAACCCCATCACCTACCATTGCTACTGCACCAAATTCCGTTCGTAAGTCCTTAATGGCCATCAACTTATCAGCCGGTAATAAGCTTGCGCGCACATCTGTCATATTTAAAGAGGTTGCAATCGCTTGAGCTGTAGGCTCCGCATCACCTGTTAGCATTACTGTATGCTTCACTTTTAGAGCACTTAATTTACTCAGCACATCTTTACTTTCTTGTCGTAATTGATCAGCGATTCCAATCATGCCAATAAATCGATCATTACTCACAGCCGCTACTACTGTTTTACCCTGTTTTTGTAGTTTCTTAACCTGTTCCGTTATTTTTTTCATCAACTGCCGCTAACGTTGCAATCCATTTTAAGCTACCAACATAGATAATCTGCTTATCAACCGTTGCATAAGCACCCTTACCTGTGACAGATTGGAAATCAGTAGGGATAAGCTCTGTTAATTTTTCGTCATGTAATTTCTTTAAAATCGCTTTTGCTAATGGATGCTGTGATTGTTTTTCAACAGCTGCTACTAGCTGTAAAACGTAATCCTGAGAAAGTTCCTCTGCTGTATAGATATCTGTTACAGCAGGTTGACCTTTTGTAAGGGTACCTGTTTTATCAAAAGCCACCGCTTCAATATGACCTAACTGCTCTAAATGTATACCACCCTTAATAAGAACACCTTGTCGAGCAGCATTTCCTATGGCCGTAACAATTGCTACTGGTGTTGAAACAACAAGTGCACATGGACAACCAACAACCAGAACTGCTAAGCCTTGATAAATCCAATGCTGCCAATCCCCCACAAAAAGAGGTGGAATAACTGCTACAAGTAATGCAACTATCATTATCGCTGGCGTATAATATTTGGCAAATCGATCAACGAACTGCTGTGAGGGTGCCTTTTCTGCTTGTGCCTCTTCAACGAGATGAATGATTTTGGCAATAGTTGTATCCTCCACTCGCTTCGTTACACGTATCTCTAGTGCTCCCTCTTCATTCAATGTCCCCGCAAATACTTCATCATCAATTGTTTTATTAACTGGAATCGATTCGCCTGTTATCGCTGCTTGATTTACAGCAGATAACCCGTTTATAACGATGCCATCCATCGCAATCTTTTGACCTGGCTTAACAATTAAAATATCTCCAATTTCAATTTGCTCAGTTGGTAACTCCATTTCGTGGAAATGTTCACCATGTGCTCGCTTTATCGTTGCTGTTGGCGGAGCTATATCCATTAGCTGTCGAATAGATTGACGTGCTTTATCCATTGAATAAGCTTCTAATGCTTCACTTACTGCAAATAAAAAGACAACAACAGCCGCTTCTTCCCATTCACCAATAATGGCTGCACCTATAACCGCAATAGTCATAAGTGTTTTCATATCAAATTCAAATTTGACTAAATTACGGAAGCCTGTTTTAAAAATCCCCATACCTCCAACTAGAATCGCAATAATAAACATTCCAATCGGTAGTGGATCTGTTTCACCACGCCATGCTCCAAAAATATAACCAAGCACTACAAATAATAAAGATATGCCGGCTAATATATTTTCCGTTTTTCGATAAAAGGGTATTGATTTTTCTAGAGACCTAGTTGGAGATTGTGACACTTTTATGCCATCAAAAGCACCCGCCTCCTCAATTTGATCAACACTAATATCTCCAATAACTGTTATTTTAGAAGCACCAAAGTTAACTTGTGCATCTTGTACTTTTGGAATAGCTTTTACGTTTTTTTTCAAATTTCGCTGCACAGCTAGCACATGACAAGTTTTGTAGTCTATATTCTTGTTTAGTTGGTGTCGTTGCTGTCATTAGCTTTCCCCTCTTTCGCATGTTCATAGGCAATCGTTACAATTTGATACACATGCTCATCCGCTAAAGAGTAGTACATTTGCTTCCCTTTACGATGCGATCTCGCTAAATTATTTTCTTTTAAATATCGTAAATGATGGGATGCTGTCGCTACAGATGAACCAATAATCGAAGCAACATCACACACACATAACTCATCCTCCACCGTTAAGGCAAAAGCAATTTTTAATCTTGTTTCATCGGATAATGCTTTCAAAAACTTTGCTACTCCCGATAAATCAGGCATTTGATTTTGCACCCTTATGACCGCTTCCTCATGAACCAGTGTCACTTCACATACTTCTTTCGGCATTTCCTCACCTCATTCAAATATTGGTTTGATTGTTCTCACTATAACATAATATTCCATCTTATTCAAACGATTATTTGAATGTATAGGATTTATATCATTATTTCCATAAAAAAATTTCAATCATGCACTTACGAAATAAATAAAAATCAGCGCACATTCTTGTACGCTGATTTTTATTTATTTTGCTTTTAATAGTAATGTTTTCCCCTTAATATCTTCTTTTCTCACAAAGGTTTGATGATAAACTCCATTTGCCCAATCTATTACTTGGTCTTGATACCAATTTGATTTTACATGCCCGCTTTGTCCTGGGCCAACGATATGATAGGCTGAGCTTAAATCCCCCGCATCTACAACAAAACGCCATGATGCACCATGATCTACATTTCCTGCCGCATCATTATCGGCAGCTTGAACAGTAACTTTGGAGCCGCCAATAGGGACCTTTTTAGCATTAAAATATGCCGCAAGAATTGGTGAAGCACTGCCTAATGTATGATCAAAAGTAAGCTGATGGAAGTCGCCCCATTGCCATTTCGATACATTTTGACCAAATTGGTCTTCTAATTGCGCTACGGTAAGTTCGAATGCCTTATAAACAGTTGTATCCACACCACCTTGCTCTTCCATCCAAATACTCTTATCTCCTGCATATGCTGAACGTAAAAGCTGATCAGTAATATTAAACTTCCCAGACATTAATTTATACATATCTTCAGGCATCTGATCTTTAAATAATACTTCCTGAAGCTTTACCATCAATGTATGGAAGACTAGTGGAGCACCTGATTCTTTGGCATCTATCATATCCCATTCTTCTAACAATTTAATAATCTCTGCGTACTTTCCATCGTGATCTTTTGATTTAATTGATGCTAATAAATTTGGTAAAAACTCGCGAGCATATAGATTCTGCTGATCCATTTGTAGTCGCATCATATCTTCCACTGTTATGGAATCATTTGCAGCTAACACTTCCTTAATTCGCTCAAAACGATAAGGTTGCGCCCAAAAGTTCGTAATATGATAAGGATATTCCTCTCCAATAACTTCATTATTTGCTGTTGCGATAAAGCCTTCCTTTGGGTTGATTATAGTCGGTAGCTCATCCCATGGGATAAAGCCCTCCCAGCCGTAGTCACTAGAATCCCCTGGAACTGGCAGCTGTCCATCACCCTGCTTTCGAATTGGTATTTGACCATTGGCTTTATAAGCAATCGTTCCATCCTTTGAAGCAAATACAAAATTTTGAGCGGGTGCTTTGAAATCCTCTAACGCTTTTTCAAATTCATTCCACGATTTTGCCTTATTAAAACCCAATATCGCACTTAACTCTGCAGTTGGCTGGAGTGCCGTCCACTGCATGGCAAATTGCGCTGTCGGCTTCGTATCCTTAAACGCTAAATTAGTCATAATCGGACCATGTCTTGTAACAACTACTTCAAAATCTACTGTATCTCCATCCTTTACCTTGATTGATTCATCACGTACCTCTGCTTGCTCCCATTTATCATCATAGCGATATTGAGTTGGATTATCTGGATTCGGTATTTCAATATATAAATCCTGTACATCAGGTCCAACATTGGTAACTCCCCAAGCGATGTCATCGTTGTGTCCTAAAATAATGCCGGGAATACCTGCAAAAATTACGCCACTAACGTTTTGTTCAGGTGAATTTAGGTGCATTTGATACCAAATTGACGGTGTGCTTAATCCTAGATGTGGATCATCTGCTAAAATGGGTGTGCCTGATGCTGTTTTTTCACCTGATACTACCCAGTTATTACTACCATTAAATTCGTTTGGCAATAAATCAGCTTGAAATTGCCCTGCTACTGCAACTGGATTTTCCTTATTGGCTTCAATAATAGATGACGCATTTTCAGGATATTTCATAAATAATTCTTTCGCTTTGTCTTCACCAAAATTTTGTAAAGCCCAATGACGGAATGCAAGTGCGTTCCAATTTCCACCTAAATCATAAGCCATATATTTTCCAATTGTTAGAGAGTCTTCCACAGACCAATCCTCTGGTTCATAGCCTAATAATGCAAATTCATAGCTTAACGTATTTTTTTCTTTTGCCTCTGCAATAAAAGCATTTACACCCTCTGCAAACCATTCAAGTACCTGCTTGCTTTCTGGGTCGTAGGCAGATAATGACTTTTCAGCTGCATCTCGTAAACTAAACGTTCGAAAATGCTTATCTGAATTAATGGTTGCCTCTCCAATTATCTCTGACAAGCGACCACTTGCCTGTCTACGAGTTAAATCCATTTGAAACAGTCTATCTTGTGCCTGTACATAGCCCTGTGCACGATACAAATCTGCATCTGTCTGAGCGAATATATGAGGGACCCCCTTGTCATCCCTTGTGACACTTACATCCTGCTCCAACACATTTACAGCAAGCTCCCCTTCAATTACTGGCTTTGATTTATTCATGAACCACGTAAAGCCGATAAATAGCGCAATCGCAACTACTGCTAAAAAAACGATAGTAGCCAGCAGCCACTTTTTCCATGTAAACTTTCTCACATGCCAACCCCCTTCTTTGCAATATATTCTGATTTTCGCCTGCCAAATCCTTTTAAATGTAAAAAAAATTAGCGAAATTTAGCGATTTATAGAACACGGACAGTATAAAAAAAATATGAATCATCCATACTACTGAGGAATGTTAAAAAAAATCTATTTTCCCTAATAGAAAAATACGATTTTTTAATACTAAAGATGAAGCTGTAATTCAATTGGACAATGATCGCTTCCTAAAATATGTGCATGAATATTCGCCTCTTCTATGCTGTCTTTTAATCTCTCAGAAACAATAAAATAATCAATACGCCAGCCAATATTGCGTTCACGGACTTTATTCATATAAGACCACCAAGTATAGTGGTCTGTTTTTTCAGGATATAGGTGACGGAAGGAATCGATAAAACCACTTGCTAAAAGCTCTGACATTTTGGCACGTTCTTCATATGTAAAACCAGAATTTCCGATATTCGATTTTGCATTTTTTTAAATCAATCTCCATATGAGCAACATTTAAGTCTCCGCAGTATACGATAGGCTTCTTGGCATCTAGCTCCTGTAAATATAAAGCTAGCCGACTCTCCCACTCTAAACGTAGAGGTAATCGTGCTAAATCACGCTGAGCGTTTGGTGTATAGACATTTACAAGGTAGAAATCTTCATACTCTAACGTAATAATTCGCCCCTCATCCTGAGAAATATCTTCACTTACACCATAATGTACAGAAAGTGGCGTATGCTTTGTAAAGATAGCCGTTCCCGAGTAGCCCTTCTTCTGTGCGTAGTTCCAATACTGCTCATATCCTTTAAAAGATAGCTCAACTTGTCCTGCCTGACACTTGGTTTCTTGTATACAGAAAAAATCAGCATCCATGCTATTGAAGAAATCTAAAAAACCTTTGCCTACACAGGCTCTAATTCCATTAACATTCCAAGATATAAATTTCATTTTCCTCTCTCCCCCAAAAAAAACGCCCCCCGCCATTAGCGAAGAGCGTAGTATACTATAAGTCATCACCAACTATTTTTACTTCTGTCTCCAAATCAATACCGAACTTTTCCTTCACTACCCGCTGTACCATTTGGATTGTTGCGATATAATCAGAGGCCGTGGCATTGCCTTTATTCACAATAAAGCCTGCATGCTTCGTTGAAACCTCTGCGTCACCTACGCCTTTTCCTTGTAGGCCACTATCTTGAATAAGCTTCCCTGCAAAGTGACCTGGAGGACGCTTAAAAACACTCCCTGCAGATGGGTATTCTAATGGCTGCTTGGATTCTCGTTGAAACGTTAAATCTGCAATTTTAGCGTCAATTTCTTCCTGCACACCTTTAGCTAACTGAAATTCTGATGACAGTACATAGTAACCCTTTTTAGCAATAATACTTTTACGGTACCCTAGTTCAAGCTCTTCTTTGTTTAGTATCAAAACATTCCCATCTTTAGTTAGCACCTTAGAGGAAATAATAATATCCTTAATTTCTCCACCATAGGCTCCTGCATTCATAGCCATCGCTCCACCAATTGAGCCTGGAATACCACAAGCAAATTCAAAGCCTGTTAAAGAGGCAGCAGCAGCTAATTTAGAGACATCCTTTATGAGTGCGCCGCTTTGCGCGTAAACATGGTCATCTGCTATATGAATTTCATCTAAATATGAAAATGTAACAACGATCCCTCGATGTCCGCCATCACGAACAACCATATTGGACCCATTACCTAACATTAATAACGGAATATTATTTATATGCGCATAGCGAATAACGGATATCGCTTCTTCTTCTGTTTCAGGTAAAACAAAAACGTCTGCCTTACCACCTAATTTAGTCATCGTATATTGTTGTAATGATTCATTTAATTTAATATTGGCTGGATTTATGCTTTGTGATAAATCCGATGCCCATTGTTCTTTTGTCATGAGAGCTAATTCCTTTCTAACATCCTTCTTACTCTACACTAGTATGGGTTTAGAACCTCGATTTGACAAGTAAAATGAAGGGTATTTTATCTCGTTTTCATGGGTTGCAAAACACCCTGTGAAGAGATGTTGAATATTATAAAGAAAATTCAAGACCATTCCAAGAAATTTTTTTTACCTTATATAGGCTTCTTTTAAAGCCAGCTTGTTGCCCATGATTCGATATTGCGGATAGCTCCTTCTAACGCCTTCCCCTTATCCGTTAACGAATACTCGACACGTACTGGAACTTCTGAATACACTTTTCGCTCCACAAGCCCTTCTTTTTCTAGCTCCTTTAAACGTTCTGATAACAAACGGCCACTTACAGGTAAAGCAGACTCAATCTCATTAAATCGCTGTGGTCCATCTAATAGTTGATATAAAATTAGCCCTGTCCAGCGCTTTCCAATTAAATCCATTGCTTTAGCTAAACGAGGACATAAAGTTGTCTCATTCATTTTTTTTCACCTCTTATGTACTCTATTGTAACGATTCTTTTTACAAAAGTAAATTTGAAGTAACTTATTTACACCAAGTAATTAATTTACATATGTATATTTAATTACTAAAAGTAAGTTTGAGCTTGATTATGAATAATTTAAGTTACCATACAGGAATTTACATTAAATGATATAAAATCTAAACCTTTACTTTATCTTCTTTCAAAATAACCGTAGTCAAAAAAATAATCATGCACAAGACAACTCACTATATGCCTTCTCTTTTCTCAATATGAATCTTTCAAAAGCCAAGCAATCCTCAATAACGTTCATACTTTCTTATAGTAATTTTAAATATTCACAAATTACACGTTTATTTAAAGTATATTTAGGCATTTTTATCAGTAATCCATTGAATCATTGAATTTTTTTACTCTATCATTCGTTGTAAGATACTATTTTTAGGGGGATTTTCCAGTGAAAAAGTATGCAATTGATTTTAGCCATTCAACGATCGGCTTTTCAGTAAAACATATGATGATATCAAAAATACATGGTACATTCGAATCGTACAATGCAGAAATAGCTTTACCAGATATTGAACAAGTGGAAGGTGGAAGCATTTCCTTTACCATCGCAGTTGCAAGTGTTTCCACAAAAAAATTTCGATCGAGATGTTCACCTTGTATCTCCTGACTTTTTCGATGCCGATGTTTATCCTAAAATATTATTTACATCCACAGATATCAAAAAAACTTGGAGATAAAGAATATGCTATTCATGGTGATTTAACTATTAAAAACATAACGAAGCCTATTATATTTACTACAATATATACCGGGAACGGAGTGAACCCTTGGGCACAAGAGGTATATGGCTTCCAAGCAAAGACACAAATTGACCGTCGAGAATTTAATTTAGTGTATAACACGCTGCTTGAAACAGGTGGTGTATTAATTAGTGATGAAATTGATGTTGTTGTTGACCTTGAATTAAATCCAATATAACGGTTTTAGCTGTAACATAGTAAGGAGGATTTTATGTTTTTGTTTAATGATTTTTCATTTGTGTCTATTTTTATTTCAATAATCTTTTTAATTGTTATTGGAGGTATCGTGTTCACTGTTTTTAACAGCATTTTACAATGGTCAAAAAAACAATAACTCACCTGTTTTAACAGTACCAGCTAAAGTCGTTACGAAACGATCCAATACAAGTGGAGGCTCTGGTAACACTAGTGCCCAGACATCCTATTATGTAACGTTTGAGGTACAAAGTGGTGATCGGATAGAGCTAAAAATGAATGGTCGTGAATTTGGACTACTTGCAGATGGCGACTTTGGATTACTAACGTTCCAAGGCACACGTTATCATACATTTGAACGGCAAAATAAGAAGAGCAGCGATTAACTCGCGCTCTTCTTTTCAATTTCATTATTGAATTAAATATTTACCGAAGCCGCCCACTGTATCTCCCAAATATTTAATAGAGCTACCTGCTGGGATAACTTTTTGAGCATCCTTTGCAGTTTGGTAAATAACCTTTGTATTTGCTGGGAATGGTACAAACGACCAGTTATTGTCAGCAGCAGGATTTATTGTTTTATTGTCCATAATGTAATCAACAACAGCTTGGCGATTTTCATACGCATAATTCGTTACATTAGAGCCATTAGCATTTTTAAATGTCGCCCCATATGAGCCGCCAACACGGTAATTGTTTGTAATAATGATGAATTCTTGTTTTAAATCAATCGGTTTACCAGCATATTGTACATTCTTAATACGATTTGCCTTTTCATCAGTAAGATTACCACGACGATCATATTTTGCTGGCGATGTCACATCAATTTGATAAGTTAAACCATCTAGCACGTCGAAATTATAAGAACGTGCCTCTGGATCGATAATATTTTGCTCTTCTGTTTTATTTGGATCAATTGTTGCAAAAATGCCTGCAGCCATCTCTAACCATTCAATAGCTTGAGCACCTGTCACTTTAATCGTTGCAACAGTGTTATCATAATGGTAAATATCTGCCATATTTTTAATTGCAAGAGGACCTACAGGAATATTTGTATAATCAGCAGGATTATTACGAGAACCTGCTTTGAAAGGTGCACCAGCAGAAAGTAGTGGTGTCTTTTCATCAGCAGTACCTTTTAATTCCTTTTCGATAAACCATTTTTGAGCCTGTGTAACAATTTGAATAGAAGGATCATCTTGCACCATAGAGAAGTAACTATGGATTGGTGCAGTTGTCTCACCAACAGGTTGGCGAATATACTTTAAAGTACCTTCATGGGCTTCCTTAATCGCATTTAAAACTGTTTTAGAAGGCTGTAATCCCTCTTTTTTTAATAGTGTGAATAGAACCTTGTCCATCCACAACAACCCATTTTGAGCCCTGTAGCTCTAGCTTTAAATCAATAACACCAAGATGACTACCGTAGCTACCTGCCATAACAGTAGGAACTCCATTAATTGTCCCTTTTTCTTGATCTACATTTTTAAGATCCTTATAGTCCCCTGGGAATGTTAAATGAGAGTGACCTGTAATTAACGCATCAATACCTTCGATTTGAGCAATTTGATAACCAACGTTTTCTGCACCTTCCACATACGTATCTTCACCAATACCTGAATGTGAAAGAACGACGATTACATCTGCACCTGCTTTTTGTATTTCTGGCACAATTTCTTTTACCGCTTCAACAGGTTTCTGCATATCAACTTTACCTGCTAAATGAATCGCATCCCACTCAACAATTTTTGTTGGTACGATACCTGTAACACCTATTTTAAGTGTGTGCTTTTTACCTGTATGATCTACAACCTCTTTATCTAAAATGACATAAGGCGTATACATATGCTTTTTTTGTTTTAGCATCATAAGTGTTTGCATTTACGACTGGATATTGTGCATCATTTAATACCTCATCTAAAAACGCTAAACCGTAGTTGAATTCGTGGTTACCTAACGTACCACCATCATATTTCAATGCATTAAGTGCTGCAATCGCTGGATGAACTTCACCAGGCTTTAATACGTTTTCCAACGCCTTATAAGAACCTAATGGAGTTCCTTGAATTAAATCGCCATTATCGAACAATAACGTGTTTGGATTCTCAGCACGTGCTTGTTCAATTAATGCAGCGGTATTCGCTAATCCTACATCGGCTGAATCAGCATCTAAGTAATAATTATAATTAGCTAGGTTCGTATGGATATCTGTCGTCCCTAAAATTTGTAGATCCATTGTGGTCTTAGCTGCTGGTAATTTATATTCAGCTACAAAACGTTCCACAATACTTTGCATTTGCGCTGATGTCACATAGTCACGAGGGCGAATTGTGTTATCATCAAAGCCTTGTAAAATATTTGCTGCAACAGCATTTGCTAAATCTTGCTTATGTGTCTTAGCAATTAAATGAGCATCCTTGAATTTATCTAACACTGAAAATGAAGCGTTTTCATTAACTAGTCCACGAGCAGATATAACAAAAGCCTGTTGACGTGTTAATTTATCATTTGGTCCAAACGATGTGGCACTTTTACCTTTAATCAAGTTCAGTTCTACTGCTTTTTCCACATAAGGAGCTAAATCCTTTGGAACATCAGTGAAGGACAGGTTTGAACCATCGCCTAGCTCAACGTTTAATTTTCCCACTAATTCTTTCACGAAATCTCCACGTGTCACATCGTTCGATGCAGCATTTGTAGACAGTCCAAATGGTAGCAATGTGAATAAAATAAATAACATTGCAAAAAAAATTAGTCATTAATTTCTTATTCATGTAACAACCTCCTTAGAAATCTATTATTTTCCTACAATTTCTATTATATTATACTAATTCATATATTTACTGAATAAATAGACCTAATTGTATGTACTTTTGAATGATTAGCAAAGCACTTTACTTGAAAATCATAGATTAATACCACTTCTTCTTATTTTTCACCATATGATGTTATTTAATGTAAATTAACATTAACTGTATAGCTTCAACATGTTAGATCACTATACCACTACCGTACCTCTACTACACCAATAAAAAAAGTCCTCTCAGATTAGAGAGAACTTTTTGTTAAAAAAAATATTGGTTATGCATGGACAGATTGTAAAGATTGAGCTACTTTTTTTAACTTCTTCTAGGCCATTTGCAATAATTTCTTGAGCTTTATCTGGTGAAGCATTGTGTCCTTCAATAACAACTTCTTCGATAATTTCCATACCGAATACGCCACCTGCAATATTTTTAATATAGTTAACTGCCATTTCTAATGGTTGAGCTTCTGGTGAAGAGTAGTAACCACCACGTGCATTTAAAATAATTGCTTTTTTTGTCTGTCATTAAGCTCTCCATTTGTCCTTGCTCATTATATTTGAATGTGTATCCAGCTTGGTATACATAATCAATGAAAGTTTGTAATGTAGCTGGAATTGTTAGGTTCCAAAGTGGGAAAGCAAATACAACTACATCAGCTGCAGTTAAAGCATCCATTGCTTTTTGCTTTGCAGCTAAAAGACGAGACTCGATGTCAGTTAACTCTCCGCCATTTTGTACTTTACCAAAAGCATTAAAAAGATCTTGACCAAAATAAGGCATATCTTCTTTATACACGTCAAACGTTGTAACATTAACACCTTTTACATTTTCCATAAATGTCTCATACATTTTAGTTGAAATACCATCTGGTCGGTTGTTAGCTTTTACTACTAATACATTCATTATATAAAATCTCCCTTTAAATCATAATTTAATATATCTTGATTTCGAGATATATGACTTCCTTAGTCTAAAAAATTTTCAGTCAAAAGTCAACACTATTAATTTTATACTTTTGACTGAAATACTTATATAGACATATTAATGTTGACTACCTTAATTTAAAACTTACAGCTTTCGTCTGTGCATACACCAGTTTCGTCAGTGCCGGCCATTTTTAATGCTGGCTGTAAACCCTCTTCCTGTGCCACTTTACGCAAAGTATCTTCAAATACTTCCTGTGGTTGGGCACCTGAAATACCATACTTACGATTGACAACGAAGAACGGTACACCACGTACACCAAGTTCTAGCCCTTCCTGAATGTCCGATTCAACCTCACTTTTATACTCATCAGACCCAAGAACTTTCGCAACTTCATCACGATTCATACCTAATTGCTCAGCAATATCGACTAATACATTATCATGTCCAATCCGTTTTGCTTCAATAAAATAACCATGTAAAAGTGCTTCTACAAGTGCTGTAGCATCCCCTTGCTGCTCCGCCCATTTCACTAGACGATGTGCCTTTAAAGTATTTTCTTCCATAAGCCTATCGAAATTATAGTTTAGACCAACCTCTTTGGCCCTAGCTGCCACGCCTTGCGTCATTTCCTTTGCTTTTTCTAAAGACATACCATACTTTTTCGCTAAAGCTTCAAACGTGGATACATTTGTATCAACAGGTGTAGTTGGATCAAGTTGATAGCTTTTATATACAAGCTCCACCTGTCCTGCAAAACCTGTATCCTCTATTGCCTGCTCAAGCTGTTTTTTTCCAATATAACAAAATGGACATACATAATCTGACCATATTTCAATTTTCATCATCCAACACACTCCTTTTTGCTACATTGTAGCGATAGATCTTATAGCAAGGCAATTTTTATGCTTCTCTGCATAATTTTCAATCCTATCTACATACTGAACGTAAAAACAATGTGAGGATTTTATGTATGACACAATCTCTTTGGCTTGCAACATCTGATTCCATCTCATTAACATCTCTAAATGCTTCTACAACTTGTGATGTATGCATTATCGGAGGAGGCTTGACAGGTCTCTATACAGCCTATACCTTGGCAAAATCGGGTGTTGACGTAGTCTTACTTGAAGCAAATACACATTTAGGCCATGGTACGACCGGTCATTCAACAGGAAAATTAACTGCACAGCATAGCCTAGTTTATTCAGAACTTATTGAAAAACTATCAGTAGAGGAAGCCAGGCTTTATTATCAGCTCAATCAGCTCGCTATTGAAAAAGCGATGCAATTACTTCCGAAGAATAGTGTCCAGCAAGTGGATTCATTACTTTATTGCCAAACAAAAACAGGATATGCACAGCTATTAAAAGAATGGAATGCCTACAAAGTTTTAAATATCAAAGCAAAGATCACTTCTGAAACAGAGCTTCCTTTCCCAATTACAAAAGCACTTAGTATGTCGCAGCAGGCGCAAATAAATCCAGTGGAGGTTTGTAATTTTCTTGCAAAAGAAGCATTATCAATGGGTGCAAAACTCTATACAAATACTCGTGTGCAGCAATTAAACATATCACAAAATAATTTACATACCGAAAATAATATGTCGGTTCAATATAACAAACTTATTTTGTGTTCACATTACCCCATTGAAGCCTTTAAAGGGCTACATCTTTTTAAGCTTTCTAACAGCCGCTCCTATATGGTCGCTAGCAAAATTAATGAAACGATGCAAGGGCAGTATCTCTGTGTAGATTTCCCATCTCGTTCAATTCGTACAACTACCATAAACAATGAGCATTATTTAGTGTTAGGTGGTGCTAACCATATTGCAGGTGAAAAAGCGAACACAGAACCCTATTATGAAGCCATCGAAGGAGAAATGAGGGCACATTTCGAACAAGAACCAATCTATCGTTGGTCCGCACAGGATATTGAAACACCTGACATGATTCCTTATGTAGGAAGAATTTCAAAATCGCAACCTAATGTCCTCATTGCAACTGGTTACCGTAAATGGGGAATCTCTAACTCATTTGTAGCTGGAGATATATTGTCTTCCTTGATTACAGGCTCAAGGAGTGAAGACGGTGCAATACCTCTTTATTCACCAGCACGTACAAAATTTGGTGCTCAATTTATGCAAATGCTTAAAGTAGGAGGATTTGTAGCCAAGGAATTTATCAGTGGCTATCTTAGACATGCCAATACACCAACTTGCACACATTTAGGCTGTAAAACAAAATGGAATGAAGCTGATGAAACTTGGGATTGCCCGTGTCATGGCTCCCGCTTCAATGCCAAGGGAGAAGTTCTTGAAGGTCCTGCTGTACAACCTTTAAAATTAGAATAAAAGAGGCTGTCTTTTTCGAAGACAACCTCTTTTCTCTATTATTTTAATGCATCCGTTAAAACTGGCACAATTTGTTTTTTTACGAGATACAATACCCGGTAAAATAACTCGATTATTTACTAACTCAGCTCCAAATCCTTTTGCTGCAGCCTCTGCTACTTGTCCAATTGCAACAGCTGTTGAATCATTATTTAAAATATCTGTCACAACAAAAAAAGAATAAATCTAATCCATTTTCTGCAACATTTTTATTTAATAAAATTTCTAATTCCTCTTGGCGTCCAAGCACGTCATTAATATCAACAGCGTTTACCTGAGCAACTACAGATTTATATTCCCCAAACTGGAACTCTTTTGCATCTAATGATAATAGATCCTCTAATGATTTATCTGAAAGGTCAGCACCTGCTTTCAACATTGCTAAACCGTATTCTGCGATGTCAACTCCTGCAATCGACGCTAGTTCCTCACCAGCTTTTATATCTTGCTCTGTGCAAGTAGGTGATTTGAATAGTAATGTATCTGAAACAATAGCAGAAAGCATTAATCCCGCAATATTTGCAGGTATTTCAATACTATTCTCCTTGAAAATTTTATTTAAAATTGTAGCAGTACAGCCCACAGGTTCAGCTCGGTAGTATAAAGGATCAGCTGTTTGGAAGTTGGCAATACGGTGATGATCAATTACCTCTGTAATTTGCACTTCTTCAATGCCATCAGCAGATTGTTGGAATTCATTGTGGTCTACAAGAATTACTTGTTCTGCTCCTACTACTGATGAGATGGAACGTGGTGCCTCAAAGCCAAATTTATCTAAAGCAAACTGTGTTTCGTTGTTTACTTCACCTAGACGAACTGCTTCAGCATCTATCCCTATCTGTTGCTTTAAATATGCATAGACAATAGCAGATGTAATTGTGTCTGTATCTGGATTTTTATGACCAAAAACTAAAACTTTACTCATTAAAATTACTCCTCCTAAATAGCAATAACATTTATTTTATTTTATCATACCCTATGAACTATCGTGATAGAAAGTAAAACTTTGTCTATCAGTGCTTGCAATATACTAGCAATTAAAAATCCCTTCGATATTTTCCGTATACCAAAATAATTTCTACATATCACATGCCTTACTTTTCCCATAGGTTAAAGAGGATACATAGGGTATCTAGAAAATGAATATTCTCCTCAATAACTATGGTTTTATATTTTTTTACCATCCTATTTTTAACATTTATTATTAATTATTAATACTTCATTAAAAATAATTGAAATAAATAGATATATAGTTGCGTTTTTATATTTAAGAAACCATAAGTTTATGCTATTATCAGATAGTCTATATTTTAGGATATACAGGAAATGGGGATTACAATGACAAAGAAGATGGAAAAAAAAGTATATTCCTTTAGCAAATTATTTTGAAGTAGCTTTACAACAAGAAATTACTTTATCCTTTAGTGAACTCGAAAATATTATGGGACAAGCCTTACCAAATGCAGCTTACTTGAATAAAAGCTGGTGGAAAAAAACAAAGCCTCCTCTTACACACTATTTGACATGGACAAATGCAGGTTACTACGTCATTGACATTAAACTTGGAACTAGTGTAACTTTCTCACGTACACAAATGAAGGCTACAGCGAATAGTATCTCTAATGATGATGACATCCCATCTGCCTACATAATCCGAGCAATCGAAGCATCAGATGCTAGATCATTTATACATTTACAGGAAGAGATCTTTGAACAAACTGACTTTATGTATAACGTCCAAGATGAATTGGATTTAACTGTACAACAGCTTCGTAAAAATTTAACCTACTGGAAGCAACTAAAAAAACAGAACAATTTTACTTTGTATTTTAAATGGTAGTTTTGCTGGCTATGCAGTTATCCATGGCCACAAGCATTCAAAAAAATAAACACGTTGCATCTATTCACCTAGCTGTTAAGGAAGAGTACCAAGGAAAAGGAATTGGTTTAGCACTCATGGAGGCAGTTGAGAAATGGTCTAAACAGCGAGAAATCTCACGCTTAGAATTGTCTGTTATGGAGCATAATGATATCGCCTTAAATTTATTCAACAAATTAGGTTTTCAGCAAGAAGGAATTCGAAAAAAACGCCATTAAGTTAAACAATCGCTACATGAACGAATACAGCTTCAGTAAAATTTTATAAGCTTCTTTTCAAGGTGTCTAAAACTTATTTGGGCATCTTTTTTTTCTGTTATCTAAAAAAACGCATAGAACAGTAACGTTCTACGCGCCTAATGCCTTAAAAAAACTTGCTTTTCTCTTGCTGCATCTAAGAATAATAAATTATTTTCTACTTGTTCATAGGATTGCTGATATTTATCATATTGCGCCTTATCCTGACTAATCATTTCCTCAATTAACGCATGTAGAAACGAAAATAAAACGGGGACAATATCAAGAGGCGTTTGGTTTTTCATACCAAGTGCAAATATTGCACTTGCATAATCACGAATAGGTGACAAAGCTGATCCTGTAATGGCAATTATTTTTACCTTCTTCATCTTCGCAATTTCAACGATAGTTTTATATCGTTGGTATGCTTATCAAATGAGAAAACGATTAACGTTGTATGCTCTCCCATGCTGTTAATTTGTTGAACAATATCATCGGAATCTGAACGAAGTTGCTTAACGTTTGAGCGTAAAGTTCTTAGTGTGTATGATAACCAGTTTGCAATAGATGCCGCTTGACGAGTACCTAAAATATAAATATTATCAGCCGTATGCATCCATTTCGAACTTTTCTGTAGCATACTATCATTAATCAGATGGATCGTATCTTGAATATTTTGACTATCACGTTGCATAATCTTACCAAAGCCTGTGTTTTGCTGTTTATTTGAAGTATATGTAGGTTGAAGAGTTGTCCCATTTTGTGACAATAAATACCCTCTAATTTCTTCCTGAAGCTCTACATAACCCGATAAATCCATCGCATAGCAAAAACGGATAACTGTCGATTCACTCACATTTGCTTGCCTCCCAACTTCAGCCGCACCGTTACCAATTACAGCCGTGGGGTTGTTCATAACAAATTGTGCAACTTTACGTTGTCCCTTCGATAACCTAACAAACCTTCTTTTTATTTCTTCATTAATGCTCATCCCTAACAACCTTTCTTTCAATGAAATTATCACGAATGGAGATTGTTTACTACTGACTCTAAATTCGATTAAAAATACAGTATCACGATTACAATTTGAATACAATGACTTTTCAGAAAAATCTTTAGCGCTTTAACTTGCTAATATGATAGTTCGCAATAAATTGACAAAAATTCATTATATTTTCACTAACCCTAGTATCTTTATCAACTTAATTAATTGAAAGGAACTTTATATTGATTTTTTTTATTTTAACAGATTCAAGAAAATAATTGTATAAAAATTAATAAAATCTAATTTTTATGTATTAAAAGAGCAATAATTAATAGCTTTTTTTGTAAAACAGCAAAATGTCTTGGACTATTAATAATCCAAGACATTTCTAATTTTATTAATCTAATTCGATTTGTTTTGTCTCTTTTCCTAAAAATAGCACTCCAACAACGCCAATAATGATAGCTCCGCAGAAAATTGCAAAAATAAAACCAATATCATAACCTGCTGTTAATAATGAACCTACTAGCAGAGGACCAAAAATACCGCCAATACGCCCAACTGCTGCCGCCATCCCCGCACCTGTACCACGAATCACAGCCGGATACTGCTCAGGAGTATAAGCATAAAGAGCACCCCACGCTCCTAAATTAAAGAATGACAAAAACATCCCAGACGTTAACAAGACTGCCAGCGTCTCAGCATTCCCAAAAATGAAAGCACTTACAGCCGTTCCAATTAAATAGGAAACAAGTACAAATTTCCGCCCAAATTTTTCTATAAACCACGCGGCAGTGAAATAGCCAGGTAGCTGAGCAAGCGTCATAATAAGCACATACTTAAAGCTTGAGATCATATCAAATCCTTTACCAACCATAACACTAGGAAGCCATAAAAACATTCCGTAATAAGAAAATACTACCGTGAACCATAGCACCCACAGCATAAAAGTGGAACGCGCATATTTCTTCGACCATACTTCTCCAATATTTTGTCCTATACTACGTTTCTTCGATTCCACTTTTACCGTAAACTGAGGGGAATCTGGTAAATGCCAGCGAAGATAAATTGCATATACTGCTGGAAGCGCTGTTAACAATAACGCAACACGCCAGCCCCATGTAGGAATAACAAAATAGGAAATCAGTGCTGCAATTAACCACCCTGCTGCCCAGAAGCTTTCTAGTAAAACAACTACCCTTCCTCTTTCCTTAGCTTCAACACTTTCAGAAACTAATGTTGAGGCAACAGGAAGCTCTCCACCAAGCCCCATGCCTACTAAAAAGCGTAAAGCCATAAATGCAAATAAAGAAGTTGTAAACGCTGATAAACCACTTGCAATCGAAAACAATACCAATGTCCACATAAAAAATTTGTTTTCTGCCTACTTTATCAGCAAATACACCAAAAACGAGTGCCCCTACAGCCATTCCGATAGAATTAACGCTGCCTATCCAACCTGATTGATTAGGTGCTAGCCCCCAATCCGCTGCTAGAGCTGCAATGACGAACGATAAAATTCCTACATCCATTGCATCGAAAAGCCAGCCAACACCCGCTACCCCTAAAAGCTTATTACGCGAGATAGATTGTTGAGTCTTATTTGTTTTAACTGTGTTTGTTGTCATATAACCACCTGTCTTTACACTTGACTTTACATTATGTGTATACTATACAGTTGTTTCAAGAAAGTGACAAGCAATATTCAAATTACCGAATTGTTTCGACAATTTCTTAAATGCTATTGAAAATATAGTACGATTTGCGTTAAAATGTCTTTTATACAAAAACAACTGTTCTTTCTATAAGAACAAAAGGAGATCGTAAACGTTATGTGGAAAGGCTTAATTGAAGAATATAAACAATTTTTACCCGTAACAGAAAATACACCTGCCCTAACTTTAAACGAAGGTAATACACCTCTTATACATTTAGTAAACTTATCCAAAAAAACTTGGGATTGAGCTTTATGGAAAAATCGAAGGGGCAAATCCAACAGGCTCATTCAAAGATAGAGGTATGGTATTTGCCGTTGCAAAGGCCATTGAAGATGGAAGCAAATGCGTAATCTGTGCGTCTACAGGTAACACTTCAGCCGCAGCTGCTGCTTATGCAACACGTGCTGGAATCCAGTCAATTGTAGTTATTCCTAAGGGCAAAGTAGCTCTAGGAAAGCTAGCACAGGCAACAATGTATGGTGCAAAGATTATCGAAATCGACGGAAACTTTGACGATGCCCTAAACATTGTCCGTCAAGTAAGTGAAACTACTCCTGTAGCTCTTGTAAACTCAGTAAATCCATACCGGATTGAGGGCCAAAAAACAGCCTCATTCGAAATCGTAGATGCTTTAGGAGCAGCACCAGATTATCTATGCATCCCTGTTGGTAATGCAGGCAACATTACTGCATACTGGAAGGGCTTTAAAGAATACAACGCTGCAAAAAGCTGTGGTCTTCCAAAGATGTATGGCTTTGAAGCGGAAGGTGCCGCAGCCATTGTAAAAGGAGAACCAATTGCTGAACCAGAAACTGTAGCAACAGCAATACGTATCGGAAATCCAGCAAGTTGGAAATTAGCAGAGGCAGCTCGAGATGAATCTGGGGGCATTATTGATTCCGTTACAGACGAAGAAATCGTTGCAGCCTATAGATTAATTGCTGGTACAGAGGGCATTTTCGTAGAACCAGGCTCTGCTGCATCATTAGCTGGTGTTATTAAATCTGTTGAAAATGGCAAAATCGCTAAAGGCTCAAAAGTTGTTACAATATTCACAGGTAATGGACTAAAAGATCCTGATACTGCAATGAATGTTTCAACAGTAGAGGTTGTTTCTCTTAAAAATAATGAAGAAGAAATTCGCCAATACATTGAGGGCGTACTATGAGTAAAATGTGGCAAATCTCAGTTCCTGGGAGCACAGCCAATCTAGGCCCTGGCTTTGATTCAATAGGACTTGGCTTGTCCCTTTACTTAAAGCTAACTGTTTCTGTTCAAGAATACTGGGAAATTATCCATCTCGATGATAATGGTCCTAAAGAGTTTGAGTTAGAGGAGCATTTACTATACGTAATTGCCAAAAAAAATTGCTGATCAATTCGGAAAACAGCTTCCTGCGTGTCGTGTAGAGATGGCAAGTGAGCTTCCATTAGCACGTGGTTTAGGAAGTAGTGCAGCCGTTATTGTGGCTGGCATCGAGCTTGCTAACCAGGTCTGTGAGTTAGGCTTATCTGTACAAGATAAACTTAATTTATCCTCACAAATTGAAGGACATCCAGATAATGCAACAGCCTCAGTATTAGGTGGCTTAACCATTTCCTCAATGAATGAGAACGGCATTGTCGATACATTCCATGTCAATGATATTGATGCTGCCTTTGTGGTCTTTGTACCGGATGTTGAACTAAAAACAAGCGAATCTCGTTCTGTGCTACCAGAGCAATTTGAACGCACATATGCAGTGCATGCTTCAGCAAATGCCAATATGCTCGCAGCTGCATTAATGGCACGTGATTTCAAGCGGGCAGGTCGCTATATGGAAGCTGATTTATTCCATGAGCCATTCCGAGCAAAATTAATTCCAAACTATACAGAAATTCATAAAGAGGCTAAGGCGAATGGTGCATTTGGAACAGCATTAAGTGGAGCGGGACCAACGCTTATTTCCATTGTTCCAACCACTATTGGTGGCGATTTTGTAAAAGCTATGAAAAATAAATTTCCAGATCATCAAATTATCTTAACCAAAGCCGATGAACATGGTATACAAGTAAAGTAATGTTTAAACGTCTACTGAAAAGGTAGACGTTTTTTTCTTGAAGGAGGAAGTAGCTTGAAACCAATTATTTTCTGTGATTTCGATGGCACCATAACAGAAACTGATAATATCGTCTCACTCATGACTCAATTCGTACCAGAGGATTCTGAGATCATCGCAAAAGCAATGATGGAACAAACCATATCCTTTAAAGAAGGTGTTTCAGCCATGTTCGAGCTATTGTCAACTAACCAAAAAGAAGCTATAATCGACTATTTATTAGATACGGCCATTATACGTGACGGCTTTGGGGATTTTGTGAGCTTTGCACAGGAAAAGCAGATTTCACTTTATATCGTTAGTAGCGGAGTTGATTTTTTCATAGAGCCCATGTTAGAAAACTACGGGCCATTTTCGGGGATTTATTGTAATCGTGCTGATTTTACGGGGCGGCAAATCAAGCTTGTCTTTCCAAACAGTTGTGATGAGGAATGTTCTAATTTTAACACGCAGGGTTGCGGCTGCTGTAAGCCAAGTGTCATGCGCAAGGTTACTCAGAGTGATTATTTTAAAATTGTGATTGGAGACTCCCTATCTGATTTTGAGGCTGCTAAACAGGCAGATTTAGTACTTGCTAGAGATCACCTTATAACACGCTGTCAAGAACTTGATCTTCCCCATAAACCATTCGAAACATTTTATGACTGCTTAGAGGTTGTAAAAAAGCTTATAGAGGTTGAGCAAGGTATTCCCTTATCATAAGCTACTTAAATTTCTATATAACAAAGGGAGCTATGCTTATTATGCTAGCTCCCTTTATACATGTCATTATTGATTTCTTTGAAAATATCGCTTTCGACGTTCATACCAAAACATACAAATGATGAACCAAGTATACCCCATGCTCCAGCCAGCCAACACATCGGAAGCAAAATGACGAGCACCAGCGACTCGAGACAAACCAATAAGAACAGTTAAAATGATTGCGCCAATCCAAAGCAAGATTTTACGTCCTTTACTATTGTTTTCCGATAAAATATAGGCTGTTGTGAATAAATATAAAATTCCTGTCATAGAATGTCCAGATGGAAAACTGAAAGAAGTAAGTTGTTCTTCGATTTCAGGACGTGGTCGTTGTACCCATTTTTTTTAAAATTTGATTCAGTACATTACCACCCGCTATTGTTAATAAAACTAATAAAATACCTCGATAATTTTTTTGCCTGCCAAGCTAAATAAACAATTAAAATAAGAGCTACAAAAACTACAAATGCAGGTTCGCCGATATAATGAAAAAAATTCAATAAAACGATTCTCGAAAAAAAGCTCTGCCATTTTTGTATCAAAATTTTCAATCGACTGACTTTGAAAATTAGCCTGTAGCCAACAATAAATAATTACTGTTAATAATGCTAATGGATATACCAAAGTTTTCATACCATACTTCACCCTGCTATTTTATTTTCCACATCATATCATATTTTAATTAGCAAGGGGTGAATATCCATTTGTCTAAATCACTGAACAATTGCTTTTATTTTCTTGAACCATAACAAATGTTATTTTATTAGTTGTATTAAAATAATTAGAAAGGGCTAATGCAACGATAAACAAGATTGCAATGATAGGTATTATTTTTCTAAACAAAATAAACACTTCCTCATCTTTATATCATTGTCAGAAAGCTTATTTTAAAAGTACAGGGTCAAATAACCAATCTCTAGGTCCAAAGTTTTTATCCTTCTCGCCTCTTACCTCACGAGAAATATTGTTTTTAATAATAATTTCTCTGAACTTTCTACTAAACAAAGTTTTTCGGTACAAATATCTGCCATCATGACTCCACTCTGCTGAGTAGAATACATCACCTGTCAGACCTTTCAAGTCTTCATTCTTGTATATATCAGGGCCATTAATAACACCACTTAATCCACATCGACATGGCGGTTGCTCCGTTGCAAAATATAATTTCACTCTTTCATTACTACATTGGGGCAATACTTGTGTGGGTATAATTTGAAATGCCTTTTGCTTACCTTCCTCTGTCCCCTGATGAATTACCTCAAGAAGCTCATAACCTTTAATGTCCTCCTGCTCCATTAATGCTACTAATTCCTGTGAAGCTATCCAATAACCACTCACGTGTACAAGATGGCGATCTTTCATTTCTGTTGTATCAATAACAATTGGTGAAAGTTGCTCTTTTTCCATTAGCCCACAATGTTGACAATAAGTACTTATGGAAAATAGAGTTCCTTTATCATCTACAAACATCTCAGGTGAATTGCCTGTTGAATTTAACGTAAACAATGGTGCTTGCTCATATTCACTATCTGAAAAATCAAAGTAAAAACGTTCTCCAATAGAAACAATCCCTAATTCGCGCTCCAAAGATTTATATAATGCTGCTACTTGTTCATATGTTACTTCTTCATTTAATGTAAAAATTGGATTAAATGATGCCTTTAAATTTCTTTTTCTAATTTCAGGCGCACCGATAAATATTCCATAGCGATTATAAACTTTAATGACTTGATCTTGATTAGATTCATCTATAGAAAATAAATTTTCAAGTTCTACTTTCAAAATACACGCCTACCTTTATATAAAGTTTTATGGTGAAGTACGTTGACTAGCTAGTAACTTTAAAAAATCTACAATTTCTACTTTATTCATAGATAGCAAGGTACCTTTTTTTACTAAATTTTTCGTCTATCATTACTTACTGCAGCAAAATTTACTTAATCACGATTAACTTAAGCGTACCAGTACTTATACCGCCATTTCAATGTTAGGTTTACGCCAATTTTATGGCGGTCTTTAATCAAAATTTTGGCGTGATTTGGCGTATATATAAAAAAACACCGCCATTTTTTGGCGGTGTTAAAAGAAAAATACAGGCATTTAGTATTATTAATAAGGAAATTTTACCTAAGTTAATATATGGGATTTTAAAACTACCTAATGTCTCCCTTTTTATTGAAATATATACCAGTTCCATTTTATTATAACACATAGTTGCACTAGAGTAAATTCATTCTTTCAGCAAGATTTACAGCCTCCGTACGCGAGTCAACATTTAGCAAAGAAAACAACTGTGTTAAATATCTTTCTGTTGTTCGCTGAGGAATATTTAGCTCAATTGCTATCGCCTTATTCGTATGTCCCTCGGCAATTAATCTTAAAATTTTCTTTTCTTTTTCATTTAAATGAATATCAAGCTTAGCATCTTGCAATTTAAATCTATTATCGAGAAAGTCTAAGAAATTTTGAGGTAAAACAATTTCTCCATTAGCAATAGCGCGTACAGTCCGTAATATTTGTTCCTTGGAAGCTGTTTTCGCCAAAATTCCTTCTATTTTTCTTTCTAAGATAAGCGGATAATAATCTGTAATATCATCACCTGTATAAAGAATAATTGAAGCTTTTGACTGAATAGCTTTAATGTTACGGGCTAAATTTATACCATTCTCTAATGGCATATTTATATCTATCAAATAAATATCATAGGGGTTATTTCTAATTCTCTGGATAACATTTGTTGCATCGCATTCTGTATCAACGATAATGTCTTCGTTTTCTTGAAATAAATTTTTTTGTTCCCTCTAACACAATAGGGTGATCATCCACTATGAGCATCGTAATCAAGTGTGTCACTTCCTTCTTTTACTGTAATTCTAATCGACATCCCTTCATTAATTTGCGAATCAATATAAAATTGCCCGTTAAAGGCTTTTACACGCTCCTGCATACCACGAATCCCCATTGATTCTGCAATAATAATATCATCAACATTGCAGCCAACACCATCATCTTTGTAAAAAAATTTCAAATCCATCATCAGTCTCTTGAAGATGTATTTCAACCGTTCTAGCGTAGGAATGTTTTAAAGCATTATTGAGCAATTCCTGAAAGAGTCGATAGATCATTAAGTTCATACGTTCATCCTCTAGGTAAAGGCGATCTATCGTATAAAGTAACATAAAATTAGCTCTCTCTGTTACTTTTCGAATCAGCTTCTCTAAAGCTGCATTTAATCCTAACGTATCAAGTAATGGAGGCTTCAAATTTTCACAATAGGTTCTTAAATCATGTAAGGAAGCAACCATCTGCTTATGAATATTTGCAAGTTTTTTCTTGAATTTCCGCCGTGTTCTTTGCATTGACAAGAGCATCAACCTCTCGAGCAATATGCAGCTGCTCTTGCAAATTGGTATCATGTAATTCCTGTGCCAATTGATATTTTTCTTCTTCAAAGCGTAGCCAAAGTAGTTTGTTTAACCAAGGTAAATGACTATCGTCTGCTTGCTTCATATGCTTTAATTCTTCTAACAGTTCTTCCACCATCTTTGTATTTTCAATAAAATTATTAACATAAAGCAGGAGCAATTCTAGCCATAAAAGCTCTTCTTCTTTTAAATGAATCGAATTATTATGCCCCAACACTAAGGCTCTTTTACAATGAGCATCTTGATGGAGAAAGGCTATGTAGACTTTGTCAATTTTTCGGATCTCTCCCAATTTTAAATCCTCTATAACTATAGGATTAAACGAAAGCCTTTTTCCCTCAGCCGTTGAAGTAAATTGATGGATACCATAGTCATAAGTTAGTACAAATACATCCTCTAGCTCAAGATGCAGCGAAACCTCTTGCGCAAATTTCTTTAATAGTTCATCTATTTTAATAGTTTTACCAATTCGATCTACCGCAGTATATAGCTGATGTATGTAATCACCTTTTGTTGAAAATAGGATTTTTCGTTTTCGATAATCAACCTTTTCTTTTATGTAAAAAAGTACAACTAAAGATACAAAGGTAAAGAATGAAACACCTGATACGACAGCCATCGTTAAGTATTTACCTGCAATCCAATATAAGCCAACTGTAAACCACACAGTAAACAATAATGAAAAAAATCACATAATAACGGAGTCTTGTAATATGATATTCAATATCAAATAATCGTTCAGCTAGCTGTGTAAAAATAAAACTAAAAGGAATTAATAATAAAAATAGAGCACTAATTTCAGCTGAAAGAATGTATCGATGAAATAAGATGTTAGGGAATGCATATAGAAATAGGAATGGCAGAAAAGGAATCATAATACTATTCAGCAACATCTTCAACTGAGGCGATTTATATTTGAAATAGCTTAGCAATAATATACTAAGTATGATAATTAGGAAAATGAAGAAAATAGCTAATACAACATTAGAAAGTAAATTATGAGAAGATGGATATATAATGCCAATACAGCCCAAAATCATGGCTATCACGGGTAGTGAATAAAATAATTTAATATTGTTAGAAAGCAACCAGTTCGTTTTTAAAAATGTATAATAATTCCTTAAAAAGTGTAGTAATAACACTAGGCATAACAACATGCTTCCACGGTTAATGATAATCCCAGCAGAATTCAATCTTCCCGAAGCTCCACTACTAACGTATGCTATAGAAACTGTGAGCATAAAAAGAATAAGTAGATTTATAAGTTTTGTATTTTTTTGTTTAAAATAAAGGTAAGTAGTGATAATTAAAGTTATAAAATAATAACAAGCAGGCATCACCAATAGATAGTAAAATTGCTGAGGGATATCAAAATGATGTATCCTTACATTTACTTTCTCCCCATTCTGTTTAATGATCGTTAAATCATGCGCAGATAATATTGTAGATAAATATTTAACATTTTCCAAATCTTCAATCGGTGTATCATTAACATTTACTACAATATCACCTGTAGATATATTTTGATCCATTGCCCATTCTTTGTAATAGAAATCAGTGATTACCCATTGTCCATCCTCTTCCTTAAGCCCTATATTCAAAAAAAGGCCCGCTATAATTCACATATAGCAAAAAAAAGACCAATTGCTAAATAGAGACTTATAGCGCGCCAAAAAAATCCTACCTGATAATAATTTTAGTTCCAAATTCCGCCCTCTAAATCAATTTCATTATTAAATGCATCTATAATTGCTTTTTGTTCCACAGCTGAAATTCCAATCAATGAGGCTTTTTGTTCCTTTAATAGTGTAACTAGGGCTGGGTTTTGTTCTAGATACTGAATTACGTTCATCATAATAATCTCTCCTCATTTCATTAGTTTTTTTAGGTAATCTTTACCTACTTCTTTTATAGCTACATTTTCAAGATAGCTCAATGCTTTAAACTTATAGACATTTTTAATGGTAATGGCATAACGTATTGCACCACCATTTGTCAACTCGTTTTCCGTAGCATTATTATCCAAAAATGCAACTATATCATCATTATAATAGTTTTTTTACAGATTTTGAAACATCATTTTTTTGTGATAAAAGATAAATAATAGGCAAGGAGTATCTTTTATTTAGCAAATCATTTTTCGGGCCCCAAGTTTTTAAACCCTGAATATCATTTTTAATTTGTTGAATAATGCCTATGTATTTACTATATTCCTTCACCTGAGAAGAGATTTCACCTTTCGCAAGCACTTCCCCAATTAGGCAACTTAGAGCTGTTAATGAACCTGATTTTTGTTCAATCATTTGTATATAGGACTGCTCATCTCTACAGTTATTGAGTAAATCAAGCTGCTGTCCGTTAATGCTGCCTAATGCGTACTCCTCAAGAATTTGAATAGCCTTATTTTTGTGTTCAAATGAGGTTTCACGTATTATTTTAGAAGCCATTACTAGCATAGCCAATGCAACATTTAATGATAACTCAGGTGTTTTACTCCAGCTATAGTCTGAATCCTTATCTTGCAAATCATCTATAATATCAAATGACAAAATAAGAAGCTCAATAGCCGCGGCGACTTTATAAATATCCTTATCTAAACGCTCTGTAAATGCCTCGTAATGTAAAATACAGAGTCTCCCAAATGAATAGCCTACCGTTCTTTTTTTCCTCTTTAAAGCTTTTTAGCATCGATTTTAAATCATAGCCTAACATAGTCTCGTTTTCCAAAATAATGTCCAATGATTCATTAATATGTTCATCAAGACCCTTCAATAGTCCCTTCCCCCTTTAAATATATTAATAAATATTATACATTTTAATGGGAAATAATACTACATACTTTTATTTTTTAGGGAATATTTACCATATTTTATTTAAACGTAATTACCGCCAAAAATTGGCGGTATTCATAGACATCACGCCATTTTTTTTGTTAAGAATTAGTAAAAAAAGTGGCGGTGTTATATAACCGACCGCCATTTTTTTGGCGTAAACTCACCATTGAAATGGCGTCCTTACTGATGTTACGCTTAAATAAAGCTACGATTAAGCATTTGGGCATAAGGTATGTAATTTTAAATAAAGGAAGAATTTAAATCTATTAAGGATTCTCCGAAACTGGGAGTGATTGAAATGAAAAATGGAGTAAATGAAAATGTTTTAATCCTTACGGGTACATTTTCTTGTGCAATTTCTGTCTCAGAAGAAGAAATTATCATCAAAAAAACCTTCACATGAACAACAAAGCATTGAGCAGATTATGATTAAAGCCGAGCAACAAGCTTATTTGGAAACCTTGGCAGAATATAAAAATAACACTACATTATCGAATTTTATTAGTGAGATACCTGGATTTGAGGATACTTTTCAACAGAGGTTAGACATGTTTATTGAACCTTACGGAATTATAAGAGTTTTTGAAGAAGGCTGGTCTGTATCACCTTTAGTCGTTCCATTTACCTCTGGGCTAAATATAAATGCACCAATCCTATATACAACTACACATTGCACCATTATTAATGCAAGAGGTTCATCTATGACTAATAATGATTCTAATACTTCAGTTATTAGAAAAGAGGAGAATTTAATTGGTTCCTCCATTAATCATAGTAATACCGATTTGGCAATCGATATCTCCTCATCTGGTAATTTATCGACGATGAAGGAAACGAATTGGACACAATATCAACCTACCGCCAATTTAGCGGGTGTTTCAATTAATGATAGTGGTATTTCTTTTAATATTACAAAGGCCTTTAATACATGGAATAGAACATCAATTAAACATTAACTTAATTTTGATGCTAGAATGAACGATCCATTAATAATCCGCAAATCCTTCGCTCACTTATCAGTCTTTTGGAAGGTTTCTAATTGCCTTCCTTCTCCTCTTTTACATCAAAAAAAAGGTGCCTCAAATTGAGACACCTTAACTTTATTATCCTTTTACATAGTAAACTTCTTGTCCGCTTTCAATAACGTGTTCAGGCTTCGGCTTGCCTGCGCTTGCCTTGTGACCTGCAATATGCTCGGGACTCTTCTCCCAATTTTTCCATGCTTCCTCTGATTCCCAACGAACCATGATTAGCACTTCCTCATCACCACGGCGCACTTTTTTTAACAAGTACCTGCTTATCAACAAAGCCAGGTTGCTGCTCAAGAAGCGATGGCCCGTCTGGCTTAGCACCAAAACGTTCCACAACCTTATCCGAATTTCCTTCCGTCACTACGATACGTTTAATTTGTACAAACATATTAATTAAACGCCTTTAAGACATCTTCAACTTTTTGTGTTTCAGAAGTTAATCCACCACCTGATAAATACCATACTTGAGGATCAAGGTAGAAGATTTTGCTATTTTTCGCTGCATTAGTAGCACTAACGATTTCGTTTTCAATTGCAGCTTTTGTACCTGACTCACCTTCTGGGTTTACTGCAGCGTCACGGTCAACTACAAATAAAATATCTGGGTTTGTATCACGAATATATTCAAAGCTTACATTGTCACCATGAGTATCAACTTTAATGTTTTCATCAGCAGCTTTTACACCAAATACATCATGAATCACACCAAAGCGTGAACCAGGACCATATGCAGATAATGAGCCTTCAGAGCCTAAAACAATTAAAGCTTTCTCTTCTGATGTAGTAGTTTTCGCTTTTAATTCTTCTACTTTAGCTTGATATGCAGCAAATGCATCAGCAGCTTCTTTTTCCTTACCAAAGATTTTACCAGCTAATTCAGTATTCGTTTTGAATGATTCTACAAAATTAGCGTTATCAACACCAACAAATACTGTAGGCGCGATTTTAGAAAGTTCCTCGTAAGCTGAAGCTTGACGACCAGAAATGAAAATAATATCAGGAGCCATTGAAGAAATCGCTTCGAAATCAGGCTCTTTTAATGAACCAACATTTACATAAGTTGTATCAGTATATTTGCTTAAATAGCTAGGAACAGATTGTTGAGGAATACCTGCAACTTCTACTCCTAAAGCATCTAAAGTATCAAGGAAACCGTAATCAAATACTACAATGTTTTTTTTGGTTGTTCCTTAAGTGTTACTTCTTTAAATGTGCTTTCTCCGCTTGTGCTACCTGGGATTGTGATTGGATATGCTGAGGCTTCTTCTTTTTGTTCTTCAGCTGGTTTATCAGTTGTTGTACCTTTATCATCTTCTTTATCTTCTTCCTTAGAACTACAAGCAGCTAATACTAATAGCATCATTGCCATTAATATAGTAAGTAATTTCCAATTCTTCATTGTAAAATTGCTCCTTTAAAATTAAAATTTATAGTTTGATGATGGTTGAACCATCTATTACCTATTACTACTAAGAGTTAAAATACACACAAATACGACAGCCATTCTGTTCTTGAACTGGGATATCCATATCATAGATTTCCTTCAATGCATCCGAGTTAATGATGTCATTTGTTGGTCCGTCTTTTACAACACGCCCATTTTTTTAAGGCTACGATATGATCGGAATATACGGATGCAAAGTTAATATCATGCAATACAATAACAACCGTTTTACCTAGCTCATCAACTAGCTTTCTTAAAATTTTCATGATTTGCACAGAGTGCTTCATATCTAAATTGTTAAGTGGTTCATCAAGCAGGATATAGTCTGTATCCTGAGCTATAACCATAGCAATAAAAGCCCGCTGACGTTGACCACCTGATAATTCATCCAAATAATTGTGCTGCATATCTTCTAAATTCATATATTGAATAGCTTCATCTACCTTCAGCTCATCTTCTGGCTTTAAATTTCCTTTTGAATAAGGGAAACGGCCAAATGACACAAGCTCACGAATAGTTAGACGTACATTCATATAGTTTGATTGCTTCAAAATAGAAACACGCTTTGCAAAGTCATCTGATTTCCAACGACGTACATCTGATTTATCGAGTAATACTTCTCCAGTATCTGCATTTAGTAAACGGCTTACCATTGAAAGTAATGTTGATTTACCTGCACCATTTGGTCCAATAAATGACGTAATTTTCCCTGGGGCAACGTCTACACTGACATCTTGAATGACCGGTTTTTTTACCAAAAAAACTTGGAGAGTTCCTTTACTTGGATCATCCTGCTGACCTACTTTCCTTCAATAATAAGTAGATGAAGTACACGCCACCTACAAAGTTAATAATAACGCTAAGTGTTGTATCAAAGTTGAAAATTCGTTCAACCATCCACTGACCACCTACCAAAGCAACAATACTCATCACACAAGAACCTGCTATTAACACAGAGTGCTTGTACGTTTTGAAAAATTGATAAGATAAATTCGCTACGATTAAACCAAAGAATGTAATGGGTCCAACAAGAGCAGTAGATACTGCAATTAATACCGAGGACAGTATAAGCATGCGTTGCACAAGCTTATCGTATGGCACTCCTAAGTTTATAGCTGTATCACGACCAAGAGACATTACGTCTAATTGGCTCATATGTCGCCACCCATAGATAAAGGCAACGATAATTGCAATAGCTGCAAGCCACACTAAATCCGAATTCACATTATTGAAGCTTGCAAACATTTTACTTTGTAAGCTTAAAAATTCATTCGGATCAATTAAAACCTGGAAGAACGTTGTCACACTTCCTAAAAAAAGTTCCTACTATCATACCGACAAGCAGCAAGAAGTAAATTGGACGCTTTCCCTCTTTGAACAATACACGATAGAAAAGTAATGCAAAGACAACCATTGCTGAAACAGCAAGTAAGAAATTGTATTGAGCGCTAATCACAAATATCGACATTGAACCAAAGAAATAATAAATAAATGTTTGAACCATCATATATAACGCATCGAGTCCCATTACACTTGGCGTTAAAATACGATTATGTGTAATTGTTTGAAAAACCACAGTAGAATATGCAATAGCTATTCCTGTTAACGACATCGCTACGACTTTAATGAGGCGGCGAGGGAACGCATAATGATAGTTTCCATTTAGTTCATAAAATACATACAGTAAGATAGAAGCTACTGCAAGACCAATTAAAATCAACATCTTTGTATGGTTACGCATATGCTTTCCCCCTAAACAACATAATTAGGAAGATCGCACTTCCGATGACACCAACCGTCATACTAATTGGAATTTCATAAGGGTAAATCAGCACACGCCCTAAAATGTCGCATAATAGTAAGAACGACATCCCTAGCAAAGCAGTATGAGGCAATGTTTTTGCAAGATTATCCCCCTTGAACAGCGAAATGATATTTGGAATGATTAACCCAAGGAAAGGAATCACACCAACAGTAAGGACCACTGTTGTTGAAATAAGGGCTACTAACACTAAACCAAAATTCACAACAAACTTGTAGGAAAGACCAAGGTTTTTAGCAAAATCCTCACCCATACCAGCGACTGTGAAACGGTTTGCATAAATGTAAGCAAAAATCAGCACGGGTACACTTATGTATAAAAGTTCATAACGACCTTTCATCATTAATGAGAAATCTCCTTGTAACCATGCAGAAATGTTTTGGATAATATCTGCCTTATACGCAAAGAATGTCGTAATAGACGAAAGAATATTCCCAAACATCAAGCCAATAAGCGGTATAAAGATTGCATCTTTAAATTTAATCCGATTTAATATTTGCATAAATAATAGTGTGCCGGCTAGAGCAAATATGAAAGCGAAGGAAATTTTTTTTGAAAGTACGTGACATTTGTAAAAAAACATCATCGAAATCAGCACACCCAACTTTGTAGCATCTAAAGTACCTGCTGTTGTGGGTGACACAAACTTATTCCTACTTAAGCTTTGCATAATTAAACCAGCAATACTCATACCTGCACCAGCCAGTAAAATTGCTACAAGCCTAGGTACACGACTAATTAAAAATAGTCTAGTTTCTTCTGATTGGAAGTCTAATAGATCACTCGGTTTAATATTCACTACTCCGATAAACAGTGACACAATCGACAACACTACAGTTGCTGTTAAAAGATATCTTATTTTCATTGTAATCCCCGGTAGATTCATTTTAGCTCGTAATCCATTCTCTAGTGAAAATGATTATCATTACTCACGATTCCAATTATAAGTGTGTTTTCATTCTCAGTCAACCTATAAATGAGAATTGTTCTCGTTTTTACTAGAATCCTTTAAAAACGAGCAGAAATAACAAAATAGCAAAACTTTCTACTATTACGTAAATTGAAAATATTCACTTATTCTTCAAATTCCTTATACAAAGGAAAAAGGTAATTGAGAATAAAATATTTTATCTTTCCTCAATCACCTTTTTAATTAAGCAATACGTTGATTTCTTTTTAGCCAAGCAAAAATAATAAAAATGACTAACATAAAACCTACATATCCCATAACAGCATATAGCTTTGCCACAAGTGTCGTAAATCCAGCGAGGCTTGCAAAAAAACCTAAGATGCCAAAAATGACGCTCGCAACCTTAAAGCTGGGTTTGCTAGGTTTAAAAAAAACGTACCATAAAGGAATAAAACATTCCTACGGCAGTATTATAAATCATTCCTAATAAAGAAAAGGACATTAGAAGACCAGCGAAGGGATGAATTTCATTTGCCAATGCTAGCATCGGTATGTCTAATCCTACTATGACATTCATTTTAGCAAGAAGGGAAAGATTAATTAGTAATATTAAAGCTCCAAGCAAAATCCCCCTATAATGCCACCCATACCTGCAACCTTCTCATTGCGAATAGCACCACACATTACTGTTAATAGGGAAAAACAAACACCTATATTAAAAGACATATAAAGTAATGCTGTCATCCACCAGCTTTTTGAACTTACTTGTGCCTGCTGTGCAATCACAGACTGCTCAACGAAGGTTAAATCCATTGTGGCTAATGAATAGACCGCTATTATGGATACAATAATGAGCAGATAAGGGGTAGCTATCGCAATAATGTTGATGATGCTTTTCACATTCATCATGACTGTTGCGATTGTAAGAACAATCATGCAAATACTTCCTAGCCAAACAGGTAGCCCAAACATTTGCTGTAATGTGGCACCCGCTCCAGCAAACATAATAACCGCCACACCAAATAGGAAGAGTGACAGTAAATAATCCATCACAAATCCCATAGATTGCCCTGATATTTGATAAATCAAATCCTTATGTGATGTTGTACGATATCTTGAGCTAATTTGAGCAATGCACATACCAACTAAGGCAAACCCAAAAGTAGCAAGAAATGCACCGTAAATTCCTTTATAGCCATAGCTCGTAAAATATAGTACGATTTCCTGTCCTGATGCAAATCCTGCACCGACGATAATCCCTACATAGGCACCACCGATTTGCAAGCTTTTCTTCAAACAGTCCTCTCCTCGTTTATGATGTTAAAATCACTAAGTGATGCATATCACAAAAAGTTTGTAATTTAGAGGAAAAATCGCCCAACACCCTACTCTAATTATTGGTAAACTTTCTTGCTAAGTGTCAACTTCTCAATTACTTTCATATTAGGCGAATACCCTATTCCTATAGCCTGTGGCACACTTATATAGCCGTCTTCCACAATTACTTCAGGAAAAATAATGTCCTCATACCAATAATGACTAGAACCTGCAGTATCTCCAGGCAATATAAAATTACTAAGTGATGTTAATGCTATATTATGTGCTCGTCCGATTCCTGCCTCTAGCATGCCACCACACCAAACTGGAATGTTATTCTCTTTACATAGATCATGAATTCGCTTGGCTTCGGTTAATCCGCCAACTCGCCCTATCTTGATATTTATAACACCACAGCTACCAAGCTCTATTGCCTTGCGGGCATCCTCATAGCAGGCGATACTTTCATCTAAGCAAATAGGTGTTGTTATTTTCCCTTGCAGCTTAGCATGATCCACAATATCATCTACAGCTAATGGCTGCTCTATCATTAATAAATTATATGCATCAAGCTGCTGCAATACATCTAAATCATTTAATGAATAGGCTGAATTAGCATCTACCATCAAGGGGAGATCAGGCATTTCAGAACGAATAGCGCGTACCACCTCCACATCATGGCCCGGCTTAATTTTCACTTTCACTCGTTTATAGCCCTTCTTAAGATGATACTGTATAACAGTGAGTAAAACTTCCTTTGAAGGCTGAATACCCACACTAACTCCTACCTCTATTCGCTCCTTTTTACCGCCTAAGGCTCTAGCCAATGATTGATTTGTTTGCTGTGCGTATATATCCCATACTGCACCTTCAATTGAGGCCTTTGCCATGCAATTACGGCGAATCGAGGAAAATAAAGTACTTACCTCGTCTGGATGCCCAATCTCTTTATGTAACAAGATAGGTATCAAAAAGTCCTCCAGCATATGCCATGTTGTTTTTAATGTTTCCTCTGTATACCAAGGTGCTACAAAGGCAACTGCTTCTCCCCATCCTATCGTGCCTGATTGATCTTTGGCTTCTATTAGAAGCAATTCTTTGTCGTGAATGGTACCAAAGCTCGTTGCAAAAGGTGCTTTCATTGGCATTTTTATATGTCTAACAATAATTTCCTTTAGTTTCACGTATATTCACTCCTTAACCTTATTATATAGCTAATAAGGAGCGTCTTACTAACAGATAGCTATGCACATATTCCTTGTGCTTTTTCATTCTTACAATGGCATAATCTTGTTCAAATAATGTTGTTAAGATTGTACGAATTTTATAACGCCAGTCCTCTGCAAGCTTAGGGCTTTCCACTTTCATCTTTTGTAAAAATTGAGGGATAGGTAATAAATAAGCATCTTTATAAAAGGATTGCTCTTGCTGGAATGTACCATCGATATCTAGTACTGGTAAGCCATCCACCGTCAATGACCACGGTACAACTTCTTCAGCTCCCTCTTCCAGCTCATCCAGCTATCCTCTACTCGATCCCGCTCAATCCACCATTCTACAACAATTCGATCTGAAGGCAGCCCCTCGTTAAAATCATCTTGGAGCTGACCATAATAATCATTTTCATACTGATAACTAAAAGCATTCAATTTCAAAAATGACAAATTAGCCATACGCGCTTCCAATGGTTCAAATAGCCATTGTACAAGCTGAAACCCATGCTCCCTTGCATATTCCTGCTGTGCGTGCTTTAATAACTCTCCTACACCTTGTTCACGATATGATTTCTCCACACCAATCATGTGTGAGTGCAAATACATTATCCCTTCACGATAACCTACAAAACAATAGTTAAAGCCAATAAGCTTTTCCTCTAAATAAGCTCCAAGTACTAGTCCACCATTTTGTACTGCTGCCAATAATTGATGTGAGGGGATAGCCTGAGTTCCCCAAATCTCTGCATTTAAACTCTGCACTTCTGCAATCTCAGTAGGTGTCATTATTTTTTTTGAATTCGCACTCTTTCTAACATTATGCCGATACCTCCTTTGTATTCCCCGACTCCAAAGCTAACAATACAGCTCTTGTCAGAATTTCAACTCCCGTTACAAGTCTTGCCTGTTTAAATCTCATCTTTGGATGGTGCAGTCCTGGGGTTAATCCACAGCCTAAACCGAGCATGCTTGTTTTTATATGGGGGCGTTGCACTGCATAGTGATGAAAATCCTCGCCACCTGGTGTATGAACTGGCTTTCTTAAATTCGACAATCCGGTCGCTTGAACGATTGCCTGTTCCATAATGTATTGAGCAGCAGGGTCTACCTCAGCTGCGACTATATTTGCAACCGTTCTTAATTCAATTTGTACTTTATGCAAGATTTTAGAGGAGTCAATCACCCGTTTTACACCTTGAGCAAGTGCATCCATGACATCATTCTTCTGCGCACGAATATCAATCGTAAAGGATGCATTCCCTGGAATAATATTGCCAGATTCACCCCCCGCGTGGAATTTAGTCATTTTGATGGACACTGGAACCATTGGATCGGTATGAATAGTTCTTAAATCTTCAATAATTGTTGCTCCTACCTCAATAGCATTTACACCAAGATGTGGTCTTGCTGCATGTGCATCTTCACCAATAATTTCTCCCTCCATTAATCGTGAGGCACCATGATACAATGCAGCACAATATGTACCATCTTCAAGTTCATGCACCGGTCTTACATGGACACCGAATAAAAAGTCTAAATCATCAATAACTCCCTCATTTAGAACAGATAAAGCGCCTGTTCCTTTTTCTTCAGCGGGCTGGAATATTACACGAATAGTACCCTTTAACGACTGAGCCTGCTCTTTTAATAGCAACAGAGCACCAATAGCCATCGTCATATGTCCATCATGCCCACAGGAATGATTTGCTCGAAATACCCCATCTACCTCCTGCCATAATGCATCTATGTCTGTTCGTAAGCCAACTTTGGGACTGCCTACTCCTACGTCAACATAAAGTCCTGTACTGTTTTTAAAGCGTATAGGTGAAAATCCTTCATTTGTTAATAAATCAAAAATATAATTGGTGGTTTCAACCTCATGCCAGCTTACTTCTGGGTTTGCATGTAAATATGTGAAAATTTCCATTAATCTTGGCCTCAAACGATCCAATGCTTCCTTCACAGCAACCAGCCCCCTTTTAATTTTCATACTAGTAAGATTATTATAACTAAAAAAAAATCTTTTCATAGAAGCATATACCCTCATTTAGCAAATAAAACGATAGCGACAGCTCTTTCCTATCAGTCACTTTATGTGTCCTATCCTTCACTTTGATACTTCTATCCTTCACCTCTGCTTCTCTTTTAATCATTTCATTCATTCTATCCATCCAGTTTCAAAATCAATAAAAAAAGATGTAAGTACAGCCATCGATCAAACTGTACTTACATCTTTTAATTTAGTTAATACCTCGCATAGCTTTTGAAATGATTGGCGAAAGTACTAATAAAATAATCCCGATAACAATTGATAAAGAACCTAAGAAGCCGAAATACGTGAATTCGCTTACAACTTCATATACCCTAACAAGTTGCGCATTAATCGCTTGCGCTGCGGCACTTGTTAAAAACCATAGAGACATTGTTTGTGCGGCAAATGCCTTTGGTGCTAATTTTGTCGTAGCTGACAATCCTACTGGTGATAACAAAAGCTCTCCGACAACGACTAAAAAGAAGGATAAGACTAACCACCATGGACTTACTAATGCTTCTCCACCTGATAAATATGCCGGAATCATCATTACTAGGAATGATAGCCCTGCAAAGAATAAAGAATAGGCAAATTTTCTTGGTGTAGTTGGTTGTTTATCTCCCCATTTTAACCATAGCATTGCAAATAACGGAGCCATCGTAATAACGAATAATGGATTTAATGATTGGAACCATGAAGATTGAATGTGAAAGCCACCAATATTCAACTGTGTACGCGAATCTGCGTATGTTGCTAAAATAGTAGCACCTTGTTCCTGAATTGCCCAAAACATTACTGCAGATAAAAACAATGGAATATAGGCAAGTAGACGAGATTTCTCATCCTGTGTTGTTTTTTTTACTACGATACATGAAGAAAAAGAACAGTGTTGGAATGATAATTCCTAAAGCTGTAATGATTAAACTGAATACATTCATTGTCAGTACACCCGTTTTAATGCCGATTGCACCTAAAATGATAATAATTAATGCAGCCATACCGAATTGTGTAAAGACTTTTTTTACGTTCTTCTGGCTTTAACGGATTATTGACTTGTAAGCCTGCTAACCCCAAATATTTTTTTCTCTGTTAATTTATAAACAATTAAACCAATTAGCATACCTAACCCAGCAAAACCGAAGCCAAGGTGGAAATTATATTTTTGTCCAATTGTTCCGACAATAAATGGTGCAATGAATGCCCCCATGTTAATACCCATATAGAAAATTGAGAACCCTGCGTCACGACGGCTATCCGTTTCTGCATAAATATCGCCAACAATACTTGAAACGTTTGGCTTTAATAGACCTGTCCCCATAACAATAAAGGCCATTGAAGTAAATAACATGGCTATACCACCTGGTAATGCTAGCAGTAAATGACCAACCATGATTAACACGCCACCATAAAAGATTGTTTTACGTGTACCTAACAGTCGATCGGCAATCCAGCCCCCAATGATCCCCGACATATATACGAGTGAACCATAAATAGCCATTATAGAGTTTGCTGTTCCACGATCTAAACCAAGTCCGCCTTGGTTCAATTCATAATACATAAAGAAAATGAGAATTGCTCGCATACCATAGTAGGAGAATCGTTCCCAAAATTCTGTAAAAAATAATGTAAAGAGCCCTTTAGGGTGTCCAACAAAGCCATTTTGAGGGACGGATTTTACAATTTCATCTTTAGTAGACATAACAATATCCTCTCCCGATTTCATTATTCAACAAAAATATTATTACCCATTATCATGAATAAAAAAACTTTGTTTCATCATACTAAAGCGTTTTAAAAACTTTATCAAGAGTTTTAAAAAAATGTTGAAAATTTATCATTTTTCTATAATTTCAGACTTATTTTTATATAATAATATTAAATCCTTTGATATATCTAAGTTTTCTTACCCTTCCATTACAATAAAACTATAAATAGCTATTAAATTATCCTAAAATATTTTATAATCAGATTTTTTTTATAGTTTTAACATATATGCTAGGATTATCCACAAAGCATTTCGAACGTAGCCATGATAAAAAGCATGCTAGAAATAGCATGCTTTTACATCAGTATGGCGATTAAATTACGTATCCCTCATATTTCGTATAATCAGCTTCCTTAACCTCAAGAGTAAGCAGTGTTCCATTTTCTTCATATTCTGTGTCATAGACAGAAGCATGTTCATTTAAATAGGACACAATATTCCCTTGTTCATAAGGTATGAGCATTTTACACGTCACATAGTTAGCGAAAATATGTTGTCGTATCAAATGTAGTAATTCCTCTAATCCAACTCCCTGCTTTGCAGAGATCCAAATATTATCTCCACTTACAACTGGGTATGGAACGTTTGCCAAATCAGCTTTATTGTAAACATAAATCGTTGGTATTCCTTCAACACCCACAGCTTTAAGTGTTTCATTCGTTACCTCCATCATAAAACCATGCTCTGCATTTGATACATCTACAACATGTAGCAATAAATCTGCATCACGCGCTTCCTCCAGCGTAGAACGGAACGCCTTTACTAAATGATGTGGCAATTACTAACAAACCCAACTGTATCTGTTAATAAAAAAATTCTTTCTATCAGGTAGTTCTATTTGACGGACAGATGTTTCAAGCGTAGCAAATAACATATCCTTTTCAAATACTTGTTTATGATCCTCCTGCCCGATTTTAGCGAGAAGTTGATTCATAATTGTGGATTTACCAGCATTTGTATAGCCAACAATAGAAACGACAGGGACAGCATTTTTGCGTCGTTGTTTACGCTGCGTCTCTCGTTGTTCCTTTACTTGCTCTAGTTCTTTCTTAATTTTAGCAATTTGATCCTCAATTTTTCGACGGTCTAGCTCTAATTTCGTTTCACCAGCTCCACGGTTTTTAAAGCCACCGCCTGTGCCACCCCCTTGGCGACTCAAAGAGGCATGTAAGCCAACTAATCGAGGCAGCATATATTGCAACTGCGCTAACTCTACTTGTAACTGTGATTCTCGTGTTTTAGCTCGGCGTCCAAAAATATCTAAAATTAACATTGTCCGATCAATGACCTTAGTCTCCAAATCACGCTCTAAATTACGAATTTGTGAAGGAGACAATTCATCATTGAAAATGATTAAATTAGCATTTGCTTCATCATAAAAGCTTTTTATTTCTTGAATTTTGCCTGTGCCTACATAATGAGATGGCGTAATACGCTCTAAATTTTGAGTAATAACCCCTACTACCTCAACATTTAAAGCTTCTGCTAAATTTTTTTAGCTCCTCCACTGAATAATCAAAATGCTCATCATTTCGTAAATTGACGCCAACTAATATGGCCTTTTCTAACAATATATCGACATCCTTGATTCTATTCATCCACAATCCTCCCACCAATTCATGGTGCTTCTTACGACAAATTTTCTTCATCTTACCATATAATGCCCTAAATCATGCTGTTTAAAAGCTAATTTTTCATAGCAAAAAGCGCCCTACTGTAAAAGGCGCATTTTTGTTTATTTCTCTTGTTTTAGTAATTCTTCGGTACGTTCAAATTCCTCTTCTATTTCTTTGTTTGGTCTATATGTCAACATACTGACAATAACAGCAACGATTAAACATACAACGAAGCCTGGTACTATTTCATACAATGTATCAGTTAAAATCTTAATCTTCCCCCAAATAAAGGCTGTTGCAGCTCCTGCTACCATTCCACTTAACGCCCCGAAATTTGTTAGCTTTCTCCAGTATAATGAAAGTAATATAATGGGACCAAAAGCAGCACCAAAGCCAGCCCATGCGAAGCCAACCAAGTCCAATATAGAACTTTCTGGATTCCAAGCTAAAATGGCGGCTATAATGGCTACAACTAAAACAGCAATACGCCCAACAAATACATAATGCTTATCCTCTGCTGTTTTATTAAATAATGCCTTATAAATATCTTCTACAAGTGCTGAAGAAGTAACAATTAATTGCGATGAAATTGTACTCATTACCGCAGCTAATATGGCGGCTAGCATAATCCCCGCAATAAAGGGATGAAATAGAATTTGACCAAGCACAATAAATACGGTTTCAGCATCCTTTAACTTACTAGCATTTTGTTCGAAATAGGCTACACCAACCAGCGCAGTCCCAATCGCACCAAAAAGACTAAGCATCATCCAACCAATACCAATACGTCGAGCCTGTTTCGTCTCCTTCACTGAGCTAATTGCCATAAAACGAACAATAATATGTGGCTGTCCAAAATAACCTAACCCCCATGCGAGCGAAGAAATAACTCCTGCTGCTGTTGCAGTTGCTGGCAATAAATTTAAATGCTCAGGATCTACCGCTTTAATCGATGCTATCGTATCCCCTAGACCCCCTGTTAAAAATAAACCAAATAATGGTACAGTTACGAGTGCCAAAAACATAATGAGTCCTTGTAAAAAAATCGGTATAACTAACCGCTAAAAAAAACCTCCGAATAGTGTATAAGCCACAACAACTGCAGACACAATTAATAAACCTGTATGATAGTCAAAGCCAAATGAACTATCAAAAAACTTACCCCCTGCTACCATTCCCGATGATACATAAAATGTAAAAAATATTAAAATAATTATACCAGATGCAATTCTTATCAGCTTTGTTTGGTCACGTAAACGATTATCCAAATAACTTGGAATGGTGATGGAGTCATTTGTTACTTGTGTATAGACACGCAGTCGTGGAGCAACAATCAACCAATTCAAATAGGCTCCTACGGTTAACCCAATAGCAATCCAAGCCTCCACCAAACCAGATAAATAAATGGCTCCTGGCAAGCCCATTAAGAGCCAGCCTGACATATCCGCTGCTCCTGCACTAAGGGCTGTTACAGCAGGACCAAGTGATCGACCACCAAGCATATAATCTGTTAAATTGGACGTTTTAACGAATGCATACCAGCCGATTCCTAGCATTACTACCATATAAATAACAATCGCCAGTAATTGATACATGTTACCTGACATATTTTCTCCTCCTTGTGGCTTTTTCATCTATTCTACTTAAAGTAAATATTCCCATAAAATTACTTTTATGCATTTTGTATAACACTTAAAGTATCATCGCTCTATATAAATTGTGTTAAACTAGTGCCATCTATTACTGAATAAAGAAGGCGAAAAAGTATGATATTTGAAGAAATGAAAACTCAACTGACAGAGAGAATTTTACAGCAGCAACTTGTTACAGCGACCATTAGTCAACCACGAATGAAATCAAATGAAGTTAAGCGCATCAAGCTAAAGCCTATTTTGCTTAAGGATGTTTATCATATACAAATTGAGTACCAATTTGAACGTATTTTAAAACATGAAAATGTCCCTCTAGAGGATTTTCCAGTAAGACTTGCATTATTTTTTTTAATGAATACCGTCAAGCGCATATGGATTTTATAGACGAAAAAGTACAAATTCAACTATCCAAAAAAAATAAAGTACTATGGAAATCAGATAAATCAGCCGCTCCCAAGCAAATTAATTTAGCGCATAATCGCCAAAAAAACTATCTTCTTAGAGAGGATCAACCATATCCATTTTTAATCCGTCTTGGCGTGCAATCAGAAGAAGGAAAAATTAAAAAAACAAAAATATGATAAATTTAAACAAATTAATCGCTTTATTGAATTTATTGATGATGCCCTTGCTTATTTACCAAAGGATCGCCAGGTTCGTATTTTAGATTTTGGCTCTGGAAAATCCTATTTAACTTTTGCGCTTTACCATTATTTGAAAGTTGAAAAGGGTTTAGATATTCGTGTTACAGGCTTAGATTTGAAAAAAAGAAGTCATTGAAGAATGCTCCAAAATCGCAAATGATTTAGGTTACGAGCAGCTTGAGTTTTTAGTAGGGGATATTAATGATTATAATAGTGAATCAAATGTAGATATGGTTGTGACATTACACGCCTGTGATGTTGCTACAGATATGGCTTTAGCACGTGCTGTGAAATGGGGAGCAAGGGTTATTTTAAGTGTTCCTTGCTGTCAGCATGAATTAAATCGCCAATTAAATACACCAGCACTTGACATTATGCTTCAGCATGGGTTTTTACGCGAACGATTTGCTGCACTTGCTACGGATGCTATTCGAGCCGAAATTTTATCTCTTGTTGGCTATGAGGCACAATTACTGGAGTTTATCGACATAGAAAATACACCAAAAAAACATTCTTATCCGTGCTTATCACACAGGTAAAAAAACGAGCTCTGAGCAGCGTGCTCGTTACGATAATTTTTTTAGCCTTACTAAATGCCCAGCCATTCTTAGCGAAAGAATTAGAAACATACTTATAATTTTTTTTATAGTTTAGTTAAACAGAAAAAAAAGGCGGTCCAATATTTGGATCGCCTTCTCTATTATAGTTCTTGTCGTAACGCTTGGATAACATCGATTTTAGTGGCTTTACGTGCTGGACGATAGCCTGAAATCATAGCTACTCCAATACTGATAGCTGCTGCAATAACAACAAGTTGCCAAGGAATTAAGGAAAATGTAATATCGTTATTACTAAAACCATCTTCACCAGTTGCAGCCTTTAAAATTAACGGTAATGCGGCATTAGCTACGAAGCTTATAGCATATGATATTGCTACTGCAATAACAGTACCAACGATACCAATGAACATACTTTCCATTAAAAATAATCGTTGGATAAGCTTAGGACTAGCACCAATGGCCTTTAGCACACCAATTTCACGAGTACGCTCTGTTACGGCCATTGTCATTGTATTGAAAATACCAATTGATGCAATTAATACGGCAATTGTTCCAACAAATATAAGACCAATTTTTAGGACAAGGAAAAATACATTCATTTGATCTAATTGCTCAGTAATAGAATACACGCTATAGCCTTTATCTTTAAGACTATCTAATATAGGCTTCACATTTTCTAATGTATCAGCAAAAATATTAAATTCTGAATAAAACATTTCATCCTCTTTAACATCTACCGCTGTAGCCAAATTAGATGCTAATACTGGCTTTTGTTCTATATCCATATAGACAGCGTTATTAATCATCCAATCATAGGAGGGCTCCTTCATCACACCCACAATTGTATAGTTCATTTTCTCTGTCTCTTTAGCTGCACTAAGGTTAGGTGCTAGTGACAATTCGATTTCTTTGCCAATTAAAGAGTCCTTATACCTTCTTCTTTACCATCATAATATGTGCCTTCTACCTCGGCTTCTTTATTTTTTTCCTCAATAATTTTACGCTCAGCATCATTTAATAAGGTTTGAGCAAAATGATAGCCAACTATAATTTCATTTGGCTTTGATGGATACTTCCCTTGTGAAAGCTTGCCATTTACTTGCTCAAAATCCTGCATATTCGCAATATAGAGGGTAGAGCTTGTATCTCGCCCCTCAAAAAATGAGTGTGCAGATGCATTCACTGTAATCGTTTCTAATACAGATTCTACATGTTCAACCCCTTTTATTTCCTGTATTTGCTCATCCGTAAATGGCTCATTATCGAATACTTGAATTTTTGTTACCTTTTCATTTGATAATATATCATTGCGTAATGAATCCTGTAGACCAAATCCTACAGATGCAAGGACAATTAAAAATGCACAGCCCATTGTTGCTGCTAGCACCGTCATAAAGACACGTAATTTATTTTTCTTAATATGTTGTGTAACAAAATCTATCTGATCTTTAAATAACATGTTATGCCTCCTCCTTAACAAGCTCACCGTCGTACATACGGAAACGTCTATGCGCTATTGTTGCTACTTCTTCGTCATGAGTAATGATGACAAATGTTAAACCAAGCTCACGATTTAAGCTTTGGATAAGCAACAAAATATCTTGCTCAGTTTCCGAATCAAGACTTCCTGTGGTTCATCTGCCAACAGTATAGGTGGATTAGTGATCAAAGCTCTAGCAATACTTACACGCTGTTGCTGCCCACCAGACAATTCATTTGGATAATGGTCTGATACCTCTGATAAGCCAACCTTGTCCATTATTTTTTTTAACCTTTTCCTTTCGCACAGCTTTCCTAGCGCCCTGTAACTTTAAAGGAAGTTCAATATTTTCAAACGCAGACAACCCAGGCATTAATTGAAAGTTTTGAAAAATAAATCCAAATTGGTTCGAGCGAAATGCTGCACTTTCCGCTTCTGTAAGATGGGCTGTTTCCTTTCCATTAATCTTGATAGATCCTTGCTCAGATTTCATGAAACCCGCTAAAACTTGTAATAGGGTTGATTTTCCAGACCCACTTTTGCCAACAATTGCAACAATCTCTCCTTGCTTAACCTCAAAGTTAACTCCTTTCAATACAGGAATTTGTTTTTCCTTGCCCTTTTTACCGATTAAAAATGTATGTTGTAAGTTCTCGACTTGAATCATTTTCATTAACGCCCCTTTCTCATTCTCTTTCTATTGTAGAAAAAAAATTCTTAAAAAAAGTTAAAGGATAAAAATGAAGATATTCTTAAGAAAAAGGGCACACTAAATAGAAACCGTTCTTTACATTATCTTTACAATTAACATTGACGACTGAAAGTTTTTTTGTATAATACTGGCTATTATAATCCCCTATTTAAAAGCTCTTTTATTACTATTTCGAGTTTCTAGCTTATATTTTGTGAACATTTTGCATATTACAGGAATGTAAAGTTTTATGTAGAATGTATGAATTTTATGTAGAAAAATTAAAGATTTTGTTATGATAGTAAAGTTTAGAGGTCGATTAATTTTATTTATATCCAGGAGGATTCGATTTGCATGCTTAACTCAAAAAAAACAAGACCCTTTCTTTATTGCCCTGCATAAAATTGCTGAAAATATGAGAGAGGCCGTACATTACGCAAATGATTTTCGTATCAACAGTGTAGCTGACCTGAAAGAGATTAGCATTACTATGAAAAATTACGAAACGGCTGGCGATAAGCTGATTCATGATCTAATCGTCATGCTAAATAAATCATTTATGACACCTATCGAGCGTGAAGACATCTTAGAATTTGCGATTCGTATGGATGATGTATTAGATGGTACGGAGCATTGTATCGCTCATTTTGAAATGTTCTCCCTAACAGAAGTCGATGAATCAATGCGTATCTTCTTAGGATACATCTCAAAAAGTGCTGATGAAATTGTTAAAGCAACAGAAGAGTTAAAGAAAAAGAATCTTATTGGTATGCGTCCACACGCAATTCTAATTAAAGATTACGAGCGTGAATGTGATGAAGTACAACGTTCATCCATCAAACAATTATTTTTAAATGAGAAAGATCCGATTCGAATTATTAAATTTAAAGATATATATGAACAATTAGAAGATATCGCTGATTATTGTCAAAATGTTGCCAACACAATGGAAACAATTATCATGCGTAACGCGTAATTAGGAGATGGGCACTTACAATGAACACAATCATTATACTAACCGTACTGGTCGTCATCTTTGCCCTAACATTTGACTTTATCAACGGCTTCCATGATACAGCAAATGCTATCGCAACTTCGGTTTCCACTAGAGCATTACCACCACGAGCAGCCATTTTAATGGCTGCAACGATGAATTTTATCGGGGCTATTACCTTTGTTGGTGTGGCAAAAGCTCTTACAAAAGACATTGTAGATCCATTCTCTTTAAATGCCTTTCAAGGAGACACAACAGGCTCAATTGTTATTTTAGCCGCATTAATTTCGGCAATTATCTGGAATTTACTAACATGGTATTTTGGAATTCCTTCTAGTTCATCACACACATTAATCGGTTCCATTGCAGGGGCTGCTGTAGCATCTGCGGGTTTCAACGTTTTAAACTATGGCGGCTTTACTAAAATTATCATGGCATTGGTCTTTTCACCAATCCTTGCTATTTGTGCCGGCTTTCTGATGATGACACTATTTAAACTATTATTTAAAAATTTGAATTTATATCGTACAAATAAAGGATTCCGTACGATGCAAATTTTCACAGCAGCTATTCAATCATTTACACACGGGACAAACGACGCTCAAAAGGCAATGGGAATTATGACCATGGCATTAATTGCTGGAGGATTGCATACAGGAGATGAAATTCCTTTTTGGGTACGTGCTGCGGCAGCAACTGCTATGGGCCTTGGTACCTCTATAGGAGGTTATAAAATTATTAAAACAGTCGGCGGTAAAATTATGAAAATCCGCCCTGTAAATGGGGTAGCTGCAGACTTAGCATCTGCATCTGTAATTTTTGGCGCTACTTTAATCCACCTTCCAGTATCAACAACTCACGTAATTTCTTCCTCAATTATGGGCGTAGGCTCTGCACAACGGGTACGAGGTGTTAACTGGGGAATGGCTCGTAAAATAGTTACTACTTGGATTATTACAATGCCAATTTCTGCAGTAATGGCCGCTGTTATTTACTTTTTATTATCTTTATTCTTTTAAATTACATCTAAGACTCCTGTTCATTAATGGACAGGAGTCTCTTGTTGTTGAAATACTATTATGTTAATGAAATCAAGGTGACAAATTAAAAAGTATAGCCCTTTTTCAAAACGAGAGGTCTATCTCCGTTCCGACTAAGCGCTTTCCTGAGGGCGTCCGATGAGCCGCTTCACTCACGTTGCTCGTCCACTGGAAGCTTTGCTCTACGCGAAAGCGAAGCGGCAGCGACAAATGTTTTAACTGTGCGAAAGCGAAGCGGCAGCAACAAATGTTTTAACTGTGCGAAAGCGAAGCGGCAGCAACAAATGTTTTAACTGTGCGAAAGCGAAGCGGCAGCAACAAAGCGAGTAGCTCGGAACGGAAATCCCCTTCATTTTGACTAAATATTCACAAAGGTATCCTTGATCTTTTTCAACGCTCAAAAACTCCTTTTCATTAGTGGACAGGAGTCTTAACATTGTCACACGACAAAATGAGACACATCCTTTACACTATTTGAAAAGGGGGATGCTACACAACTATGAAAACTTTTTCAGCTTTTATAACAGCACATGCAAAAGCCATCGTAGCTATTTGGCTTGTGATTTTTATTGCTATGGCCGTTTTTGCCATACAATTGCCAAGTAAGTTGCAAGGAGATGGCTTTTTTGTGGAAGGAGATCATACCTATGTCACAAAAGAGCTAGCCGAAAATTTTGATTTACCTTCAGATACAATTTTGGTTGTTTTCGATCCAGCTAAAAATAAGGAAATTCAAGATACTTTAAAGAAGTTGGATACCATCAAGCAATCCATTCCATTCAGTCACCGCTTGATGATGCCTCTTTACAAAAGAACGGTATTGCCTATGCTATGGTTCATCTGAAAAATAATATTGATAATCAAACTGATATTGTAGAGGATATTCGTTCTTTAATTGAAAAAGACGGTGTTACTGTAACAGGTGGACCCGTTATTTCTGCAGACATTAATACAGCCAGTCAAAAAGATTTAGCGTCCGCAGAAGCAATAGGCTTGCCAATTGCAATTATAGTCCTATTACTTGCTTTCGGGACTGTTGTAGCCTCTATACTACCAATTATTATTGGCGTTGTCACAGTTGTCACTGCATTTGGCGTTATGACATTGCTTAGCGGTAATGTTAACTTATCTATTTTTGTATTAAATATAGTTCCTATGCTTGGACTAGCTTTAAGTATCGATTTTGCTCTATTGTTTATTAACCGTTATCGTGAGGAACGGGCTCATACTTCCATCCCTGAGGCCATACAAATCGCTATACAAACCGCTGGAAGATCTATTATTTTTTTCAGCCGTATGTGTGATGATTGGTTTGGGTGCGATGATAGTTATAGACGTTGAAATTTTCCATAACATTGCATTAGGTGGCACGATTGTGGTATTACTGGCAGTGTTATCTGGCCTTACGCTACTACCTGCTACGATGATGCTCTTAGGAGATCGCTTAAATAAATGGCGTTTATTACGTGTAAAGCCTGGTGGAGCTAATCGTTGGCGTAGCTTTGCAGGCTTTGTAATGAAGTATCCAGTAACGATTGTTATTGCAGCATTATTACTATTAGGCATTGGAATGATTCCATTGAAGGATATTGAACTTAAAATACCTCAAGTAGATTCATTACCGACTAAATATGACGCACGTACCGCCTATGACAAATTAGATGACACATTTGGGCTTGGTGAAACCTCAACATTATACTTGCTTGCTGATCGAAAGGAAGGATGGGAGGATAATGAGGCGAGAGAGCTTATTTATACGATTCAGGAAAAGCTACTTGCTGATCCATTAGTAACGAATGTGTCAACGATTTATACGGCTGCTAACATCAATACTCCCGAGGAACTGAATGCTTCCTTGGAAATTCCACAGGTAGCAGAGCAATTACAGCCCGTTCTAAGTACGTTTACTAAAGAAACTCAGCTATTTATCCCAATTACATTAGATGCAGCCGGTTCTTCATCTACTGCACAAAAATTTGTTCGAACGTGGAAAGATAAGGATTTAGGCGTTGATTTTGCACTCGGTGGGCAGGCAAAATTCAATCAAGAAATCTTCGATGAAATTGCCAATAAAATTGTATTGGCTATTTCTATTATTCTTATTTCAACATTTTTTTATTTTAATGCTCGCTTTCAGATCCGTATTAATTCCACTAAAGGCGATTATTATGAATATTATTGGTCTTTCTTCTGCCTTCGGAATACTCGTCTATATTTTCCAATATGGACATTTTGGTATCGATACAGGTTCAATTGTCCTGATTATTCCAGTTATTGTTTTCTGTCTAGTGTTTGGCTTAAGTATGGATTATGAAGTCTTCTTAATTTCACGTATTCAAGAGGAATATTTAAAAGGCGTAGATAATACACGTGCCACAATCGATGGACTTACTTCTACTAGTCGTATTATTACATCTGCAGCGCTTATTATGATTGTTATTACAGGTGCCTTTGCCTTTACGGATGTAATGCCTGTTAAACAAATTGGTGTAGGTATAGCCATTGCCGTTGCAATTGATGCAACCATTATCCGTCTTATGCTTGTACCTAGTCTCATGAAGCTGTTCGGTGACTGGAACTGGTGGCTACCCTTTGCTAAAAAAAATAAGTAAGATCAAAAAATCCGCTTCCTTTGTAAAGGCTGCGGATTTTTCTTTTATGCATAAATATTGTTATACCATTCTTTTGCTGCTACTACTTCAGGCATAGTCAGCTGGTGACCAAAATTAAACCATTTAGTTGTCACATTTGCACCCGCCGAAATTAAAAGTGACCCTAAATCCTCTGATTCCTGTGCAGTACACATCGGATCATTAGTACCAGCACCGATAAAGACAGGAATAGATGAAAGTTTCGGAAGTTCTATGCCTCGTCTTGGTACCATCGGATGATGAAGAATAGCACCTGCTAAAGCATTCTCATAATGGAATAATAGGCTTGCTGCAATATTTGCACCATTTGAATAGCCAATAGCTACAACTTGTTTGCGATCAAATCCATGCTGCTGTGCTGCCTCTGATAAAAAGTCATATAATTCCTTTGTACGGAAGATTAAATCCTCCATATCAAAAACACCCTCCGCTAAACGACGAAAGAAGCGTGGCATGCCATTCTCTAACACATTCCCACGAACGCTTAAAATGCTTGCAGTTTCATCAATTTCCCTTGCAAGACCAATTAGGCTCTCCTCATTTCCACCTGTACCATGTAGTAACAACAATACTGGCTTTGTTTCATCTGTTCCTTTATAAAAAAACGTGCTGCATAAACAGACCACCTTCCAATTATCTTGAATTCGAGATAATTGTAGCCTGTGGTAAAATTAAATTCAAGCTCTTTGACTTATTTATTTCACGATTTTCACTATTTGGCTGTTTCTCGTGGTCTTTGTAAAATTTAGTAATCGTGAAAACTGAAAATAAACATGCCGCAACAACAACTACAATAACTATTCCCACAATTTTTTTTCCCATTCATTGACCATGTTCCCCCGAACTACTTAATTCTTCTTACGAAAACCTTCTTCTAGTAAATATTCTTTCGCAGCTTCATACGTACCAAAAGCTTCTTCTAAATTTTCTCCATGATAAACATTCCAAGAACGCTGCTCAAAGGCTAATGTTAATTGTACATTATCTCTACTTTGCCATATCTCAACAATCGGCTCTTGTTTATCCTCTTCCTCTGATAAATATTGAATAGCATCTTCAATAATTTCACGCAGTCGTTGCTCATCATAATCACGTATATTCACTAAGCCTTTATCATTCGCCTCTTCCTCATAACGCAATAAATCTCCAACAAAGACAAATCCGTTGCCATTTGGATGAAGCTTTTCTACAACAATGGTCTTTTCATACAGGCTGTCCATAAAATGATAATTTAAGCGCTTTAAAGAAATTTCCTTCTTAGTAAGCTCAGAAAATGATTCGATGATACCTTGTTTTTGTTCAAATGTTAGCATATAAAATGCTCCTTTTCTATACAATCTTCCTACAGTATAACTTATTTTTTTCTGTTATAACGAAGCGAAATAGGACAAGCACTATTAATGAATAGCTCTTGTCCTATTTTACTTATGTTGTTTTAAACATCTTATCTTTTACAAACTGAATAACATGTGCTACATATAGCTCTCGATATGGAACAAACTGTGCTGTACTTACTGGACGCACAATTTTTGCTCGTTGCCCGTCTGGGAAGTATTCATAGCCTTCAATATTAAGAGTGGCTGTTTTTCCTAAAAAGAATGCCTCTGCCTCATTTAAATCGGCTCTCACAACCCCTGACACTTCTTCATATTGAAGATCAAAAGAATCCCAATCATGTTTGAATGGATATATGTAAACATGGCAAAATTCATTGTCGATCATATTTTCCGAAACTATACTACAGGATGTCATGCCCATTTTTACGACATCATCCACATTGATATCTAGACCCAGCTCTTCCTTTACTTCACGAATTCCTGATTCAACTGTCTCAACGGCTAATAAATGCCCTGCTGCTGTTATATCCAACAAGCCTGGGTAGTCTTTTTTTCTGTGCACTACGGATTTGAAAATAGATATAGTTCTCATTGACAAGCCAACAGTGGAATGTTTCATGCCACAGCCCTTTCTCATGTACCTCAGCTCTTGTTGCTGTTCCAATTTGTTCATGCTGCTCATTAAAAACCTTCACAATTTCTTGTTCCATTTTTTTCGACTCCTATACTGACTTCGTAGCCCTTTTCTTAATTGCGTTACGTTGATCATAAATATTGGATACAATAACCTTTAATACGGCATAAAATGGCACAGCAATAATAATTCCGATAAAGCCCGCAATATTACCTGCTGCTAAAATTATCGTAATAACTGTAAGTGGGTGTATATCGAGTGATTTTCCCATAACATTTGGAGTAATAAAATTACTATCAATTTGCTGCGCAACTAATGTGACAATCGATACCCATATTACAAGCACAGGATCCTGAATTACTGCTACAATTAATGCAGGAGTAAAGGCAATCCAAGGTCCAATAAACGGAATCATATTCATAAAGAAAGCGAATATGACAAGGAGCAATGAATACTCTAAACCAATAAGTAAATACCCAACGTACATAATTAGCGCTAATAAAAAAACTAATTTGTAGTTGCCCTTGAATATAGCTGCGTAGAACATCATCAATTTCACTTAATGTTTTTTTAATCCATTCACGACGTTCTCCACTGAAATATTTATAAATCGAAGGCGCAAATTTCTCGTGATCCTTCAACATAAAAATAAAGAAGAACGGAATTAAAATAGCTAATAAAGAGACAGATACTATAGATTGTAAAAAGGAGACAAGCCCTTTACTTGCCACTACCGCAATATCCTGTACGGAATTTGCCATTTTATCAATAATATCTTTCAACTGTGTTGGGAAGTTATCCTTATTTTGCAACAAATAGTCTGTTGCATCTTGAATACTTGTACTAATACTTGCACTTATACTCGCACTAATCATTGGTGCATTTTTTACTAATTTATTGACCTGCTCTGCAATCGGATTTCCTACAATCCATCCAAAAGCACTTGCAATAGCAATCAACCCTATAATAATTGTTAATATACTTGCCCACCGCGGGAATTTACGTTTTTCCAAAAATCGCTGAATTGGCTCTGTCACGTAGTATAAAACACCACCAAGTAAAAGAGGCACAAAAATAGCTTTTAAAAGAATGACTAGCGGTGAAAAAAATCCAATGAATCTCCACAAAATATTTAATGATTAGTAGTGTTAGTAATATCCCTACACCTACTTGAAACCAAACTTTTCTTGTCACTCTCATTCACTTCCTTTTTTCACAGTTACTGAAAATACTACTGATATATTAACCATTTCGCAAGTATCCTAGTATTGATTGTTAAAATAAAATTTGCTTTTCATTCACAACTGAAAAAAATTCGCACACTTTCACAAGTATTTACACAGTGAAAGTGTCACGAATTTAAATAATCAAGTGTGTATAAGATTTATAGTGCCGTGTCGTCTACTGAATTTAGGTACGCCTTGATTTCACCAATAACTGATTCGACACAGCCATCCTCAAATGGTGATATTAAGCCAGCCTCTTTTACAAGCTTTGTGAAGGACATAGAACCACCTAAGCCGCATAAATGTAAATAGTCCTTCCATGCCTCCTCAAACTCTTCTCTTGAGCGTTTCCAGAACTGGAAGGCACAAATTTGTGCTAGCGTGTAATCAATATAGTAGAACGGGCTTGCATAAATATGACCCTGACGCTGCCAAATTCCTCCTGCTTCAAGGTAGTCATTATGATCATAGTCCCGATGTGGTAAATACGTTTCCTCAATTTTCTTCCATGCTAACTTGCGTTCAGCAGGTGTCATTGTTGGATTTTCGTATATAACATGTTGGAACTCGTCTACTGCAACACCATATGGTAAGAATAATAGGCCACTACTTAAATGTGTAAATTTATATTTCTCTGTATCCTCTTTAAAGAACAGCTCCATCCAAGGCCATGTGAAGAATTCCATACTCATTGAGTGAATTTCACAAGATTCAAATGTTGGCCATAAGTATTCTGGAATACCGATGTCACGACTTGAATACACTTGGAAGGCATGTCCAGCTTCATGTGTTAATACATCTATATCACCTGAAGTACCATTAAAGTTTGAAAAGATAAATGGTGAATGGTAGTTTTCGATAAATGTGCAATACCCACCGCTTTCTTTCCCTTTCTTCGCGACTAGGTCCATTAATTCATGATCAATCATGAAATTGAAGAATTCACCTGTTTCTTGTGATAACTCCTCATACATTTTTTTTACCGTTCTCTACAATCCAAGCTGGATCACCCTTTGGAGTCGCATTTCCTGATAAGAAATTTAATGCTTCATCATAGAATTTAAAATCAGAAATACCAATTCGTTTTGCCTGACGCTCATACAGCTCAGAAGCAACTGGTACGATTAAATCGCGAACCTGATCGCGGAATTTCTTCACCATATCTGCATTATAATCAATGCGGTTCATGCGAACATAGCCTAGCTCCACATAATTTTTATAGCCTAGTTTTACGGCAATTTCATGACGTACCTTTACAAGCTCATCATAGAGTCGATCAAATTCTTCTTCATGCTCAGCAAAAAAAGCCAAAGCGTGCTTCTGTTGCTGATTTACGTATTTCACGATCAGTGGACTCTGCAAATGGTCCAAGCTGAGCAAGTGTTAATGTTTCCCCATTAAAATCAATTTGTGCAGAGGCTACTAGTTTATTATATTCTGATACAAGCTTGTTCTCCTTTTGCATTAAATCAATGACTATTGGTGAAAAGCCTTTAATTTGATAAGTTGCTAAATCGAATAGCTGCTGACCCCATTTATTCTCTAATTGTTCACGAAATGGAGAAGCTATCAATGCTTTATAATATTCAGTGGTTACCTCTTCTAGCTCGGGACCTACCTCATCGAAATAATCACGCTCTGCTTGATAAAATTCATCATTTGTATCAATTGATGCACGTATATACACTAAATTCGCCATTGTAGCATAATCATTACTTAAAGCGTTGAGTTGCTGAATGATGCTACTTTGCTCGTCCATCGTCTGCGCACGTTTAAATTGCTCAATTAAAGATAATTGCTGCTCTTTCATTTCTTCAATATTTGGTCGACGGTATTCATAGTCTTTAAACGTTTTCATAGAAGTCCCCTCTTTCATACACCGTTATATTTCTATTATATGCCAAATATCTAGTATTAAGAAACAATTTAATAGCCAATTATATATGTTTTTAATAATGCTGCTCTTTCACGTAGCTTTAACTTTGCTTCTACTGATTTTGGTGTTTTGGCCGCCACCACATCTACCTCTAGATCCAATGTTTCAGCTAGATATTTTGCTCGCTTTAAATGAAAATCATTGGAGACAATCGTAATATGCTTCGTTTCCTTTGGTAGTAGTTCTTTTGAAAATAGTAAATTTTCATAGGTTGATGTAGATCGATCTTCTGCTATTATCCTGCTAGCTTCGATGCCATTGTTTAGTAAATATTCAAGCATAACTGAAGCCTCAGTCTGATCTTCATCCGGCCCTTGTCCGCCAGAAACAATTACTTGGACATGAGGGTATTTTTTTAGATAGCTCACAGCCTCTTCCAATCTATTTTTCAAGGAAAGCGATGGAATGCCCCCTGGTTTTACCTTTGCACCTAGCACAATCATATACGCGGCTTTTCCGTTTGCAGCTGCTGAACGCCTTCCTTCATCTCTTCACCTAGCCAAATATACATGCCAATACATATGACAATGCTTAATAAGCCTAGTCTCATCACCCATTTTTTCATGATATTTTCCTCCCCTACCTTTTATTAACGTTTAGGAAAGAAAAAAAGGATGCTTGTACGGTGCTACGGTACAAACATCCTGTTTCAATTATCTTAATATAAAGCGTCTAATCGATTCCTGTAATGCTGTTATTTCGTCTGTTAAATCATTAGAAGATTCACTAACCAATTGAATCGCACGCTGTTGCTCATCAACGGATGCAGTTACCTCCTCTGATGTAGCGGCATTTTTCTCACTTATCAAGGCAATACTTTCAATAGAGTGCATAATGTGATTCTTTGAGCTATTCAAATACGCTACGCCCTCAGTCATATCTCCAATGACTGCAATTATTTTCTCTACCGCTAATTCAATTTCCTTGAAGGAGGACTCAGTAATAGCTACAGAGTCATTTTGCTGATGAACGATGACATTTGTTTTCTTCATCTCGTCGTTTACTAAATTGGTTTCGCTTTCAATTCCCTTTAAAGTTGTTCGAACTAGTTCAGTTGCAACAGATGTTTGGTCCGCAAGCTTTCTTACCTCCTCAGCCACAACTGCAAATCCCTTACCATGTTCACCAGCTCTAGCTGCCTCAATGGATGCATTTAATGCAAGAAGATTTGTTTGATCCGAAATCTCCGTAATCGTACCGACAATTCCTTCAATTTCTCTTACCTTTTCAATTAAACTACTGAATACTGATTGTACAGTGTAAATTAATGCGGAAGATTCTTGTGATTTCTCTTTTAACCTATTTAAGTTGACAAGCCCTTCCTGATTGGATTGTTTCATATGTTGGGAGGCGTCAAATATTAATTCATTCTTATCATGCAATACTTCAATCTGCTGTGCAAAATTAATAGCCGTTCGATTTGTATCCTCAGAATCCGAAGCTTGCTTTACAGCCCCTTTTGAAACCTCATTAATTGCTTTTACTATTTCATCCCCATAAGCATTTGTCTCCTCAGCGACAGATGTTAAATTTGATGATGTTGATTGTATCTCTACAATGGCTTCCTCTACATCCGTAATTAACGTTTTTAATTGATCAACCATTTCATTGAAGCCTTCATTTAACTGCCCAATTTCATCTGAGCGTTGTAAATCTTCAATTTCTACAGTTAGATTCCCTTTAGCTACTTCACGCACACGCTAGATAGCTTTTGAACAGGTACGGCTAAATGTCTAGAAATCATTATAACAACTGCAGTTCCAATAATGACGGCCCCTAATAATGTAATGCCAATAACAAATAATAATGAATGAGCTTCCTTATTAAAGTCTTGCATATATGTACCTGATGCTATGATCCATCCCCAATTAGAATCCTTAGCAGAATAAATAATTTTATCGGCTAATACATCTTGTCCAGGTAGCTCGAATTCATACTCCGTAAAACCTCCTCCAGCAAGTGCTTTTTCTGTTACTTCACGAATAAAATAATTACCGCTGCTATCCTGATCCTCCCATAGATTATCCCCTTCTCTAGTTGGATGAGTTGTTAATGTCCCCTTATCATCTAAGACATAAATATAGCCGTACTCTCCTAAATCTCCAGGATAATTAATTGGCCGCTTTCCCTCACTATCCTTTGGCCCAAGAAATGCCTCACGCACTCGCTCCTGAGCCACCTCCAAAGGAATGTCCCCTTTTTCTACACTTTCATTTGCGAGCTCAATTAATTGCAAAGCAGATTCAACACTATTTTTAATAACTTGTTCCCCTATATCCTCCATACCATTTTTCGCTTTACCATAGCTAACTAAACCTATAATTAAACTAGGTATTATTAATAATGCTAGTGAAATGATAATCAGTTTCCCCTGTATCGAACGTAAAAACTTCATGCTTTGACCCCCTTTTTTTTCTCGCTCATCAGATGTATTATTATATATTATGTTATGGTTTGAAAATTTTCACAATGGGTAAAACGCATTTATGCACGAATTATTTGATTATTTACACAAATATGCTTATATACATACTTTTATGCTAATAAAGAAACTATCTTTCCACAGGGGAAGCCCCCATTGAAAGATAGTTTTTTTTGACTTTTATGCTAATTTATATGTATTGATGGCTTCTCTATTACTTCCTTCGTTCCGTGTACATTTGCTCCGTTGCTGCTAATTTTTTTTCAGAGCCAGCGGACACTTCCTCGATGACAGCTGAATCATCTTGAATTTTATTATTCACCTGCTACGGATTCTAAAATTTCCGTTAAGCTATTTGTTGAACTACGTTATTACCAGTCTGTACATCCAACGTGCTATTAGACATTTCCTATAGAGCCCACTCTGTTACCAGCTTAAAACTAACGAAGTGATTGTTTATACCGTCGGCAGATACTTTAGACATGTCCGCCAATTTACGAAGCTCATCGGCCACTACAGCAAATTATTTACCAGTCTCTCAGCTCTTGCTAATGCTAGTAAATTCGTTTGATCGGCATTAATTACCCATCGTGCTATCCTTTTAACTATTTCGACTTGATTACTATGATATTAGGGTTATCCACGCAACTAAAGCTAGTAAGGTAGCGAAAAGAGTCGGGATTGTTAGAATTATCCCTATTTTCATATATTGTACCCAGCTTATTTGAATATCCCGCTGCGCCAATATATGAAGCCATAACAATGTTGCAAGTGAGCCAATCGGTGTCATTTTTGGACCTAAATTGGAGCCAATGACATTTGCATAAATTAGCCCTTCTTTTATAATCCCTGTAGCATTTGTATCTGCAATAGCTAACGCATCAATCATGACGGTAGGTAAGTTATTCATGATAGCTGACAATACCGCTGCAACAAGACCCATCGTAATTGTCGAGACAACTAATCCCTGCTGAATAGCATGCTCTAATAAATCTGCAAGCAACCCCGTCATCCCTACATTTTTCAAGCCGTAAACCACCACATACATCCCAATAGAAAAGAACACGATATTCCATGGTGCTCCTTTTACAACCCGCTTTGTATCGACCGTATCACTTTTGCGCGCAAGCCAGAAAAAGATAGCCGCTACACCACATAGAATAAAGGATACTGGAATTGTTAAAAGCTCACTCGTAAAGAAACCAATTAATAGAATAGCTATTACATACCACGAAAGTGAAAATAATTTTCGATCACGAATTGCCAGTTTCGGGTTTTCAACTGCCTCTAGAGAATAGGTTTTAGGAATTGAACGATGAAAAACAATATAAAGTACAACAATGCTTATCAGTAAAGAAATGATATTGGGCAGAAACATATGTAAGGCATACTCCATAAAACCTATATCAAAATAATCTGCTGACACAATGTTTGTTAAATTACTAATGACTAAGGGTAATGAAGTCGTGTCTGCTATAAAGCCACTCGCAATAATGAATGGGAAAATCATTTTTTTCAGTTAAATGTAGCTTACGAACCATAGCTAAAACAATCGGGGTTAGTATCAAAGCTGCTCCATCGTTTGCAAATAAAGCTGCAACAATAGCTCCAAGACAGGCAATATAAATAAATAACCGAATACCACTGCCCTTAGCAAGTCGTGCCATATGTAGAGCTGCCCACTCGAAAAAAAACCGATTTCATCTAAAATAAGAGAAATTAAAATAATGCCGATAAATGATAAAGTGGCATTCCAAACTATCCCTGTAACCTCTAAAACATCATGCCAAGTAACAATCTTTAGTGCCAATGCTAACAGAGCCCCTATACAGGCAGACCAACCTATAGATAATTGGCGTGGCTGCACTATAACAAAAAAATAACGTTATTAAAAATAAAACAATTGCTAAAATCGTTTGCACAAGTCTCCCCCTAATTAAAAACCAGTAGCGTTTATGCTACTGGCTTTCTTAATTATTCACCTAAATCTGCATTATGGAAAACATTTTGTACGTCTTCTAAATCTTCTAATGCATCAATTAACTTTTCAAATTTCGCTATATCGTCACCCGTTAATGCTACTTCTGTTTGTGGAAGCATGGACAGCTCTGCCACAGTGAATTCCTGAACACCAGCAGCTTTTAAAGCTTCTTGTGTAGCAAAGAATTGATCTGGCTCTGCATAAATAATAACTGTATCCTCTTCTTCTAGAATATCACGTGCATCAAGATCCGCTTCCATTAAAATTTCAAGAACTTCATCTGCTGACTTGCCCTCTAAACCGATTACTGCCGTAGAATCAAACATGTAAGCAACTGACCCACTTACACCCATATTCCCATTATTTTTACCAAATGCTGCACGTACATCAGAAGCAGTACGATTAACATTATTAGTTAAAGCATCAACGATAATCATTGTACCTGCTGGTCCAAATCCTTCATAACGTAATTCATCATAGCTTTCATCGCCAGCACCTTTTGCTTTTTCAATTGCTTTTTCAATAATATGCTTAGGAACACTATATGTTTTTGCTCGTTCAAGAACAACTTTAAGCGCACGGTTTGATTCAGGATCTGGTTCGCCCGATTTAGCTGCCACATAAATTTCACGTCCAAATTTTGCATAAATGCGACTTGTACTTTGGTCTTTAGACGCTTTCTTTTCTTTAATATTGTTCCATTTACGACCCATTGTTTCCACTCTCTTTCAACATGTAAGTTTATCAAAATCATAGATGCGAAATTACACATCTGTATATGGTAAATCAATTATGCCTAGGCATAATTGCGTCTGGAATCGGCTTTGTGCTACACAAAGAATTCCTTTTCGATTCCGTGACATCCGCCGGAGGCTTTAACTTCTTTCAGCGGGTGTTTGGACACCCTCTAAAAAGTAAATAAAATTTGTATTCATCTCACCACCTATAGAGGTGGGAAACTTGTGCTGAAAGAAGTTAAATACTTATCGTATCTTTACTCTGCAAATAATAACACAAAATACGCTTGCAAAGCTAGGTGTACCAATGTTTAACACAAAAAAATAAATTATGAAATTTTGCGTTATTAAGGCGCCTGACCATCAATTTCCTTCAGTTTTTGTTCTCCTTTGATTTTTTTTCTAGTAAAGCATAGCAGCCCTCTAAAACTAAATCATAGGTTTCTTGAAAATCCCCTGTATAGTATGGATCAGGTACATCTTTTCGATGGATAGTTAAATCTAAAAAAACGAAAAATCTTGGGCGAATCCGGACTGCCTAGCATTGCTCGAATATTACGTATATTACTTTCATCCATACCAATAATGTAATCAAATTTTTCAAAGTCTGTCTTGTGCAATTGGCGTCCTTGCATTCCTTTTATGGCGATGCCGTATTCTTTAAGCTTCTCTTGAGTTCCTTTGTGAGGAGGTTCACCAATATGCCATGAGCTTGTAGCGGCTGAATCCACTGCAATTTTATGAGCCAAGCTCTGCTTCTCAACCAAATCACGCATAACTGCTTCTGCCATTGGAGAGCGACAAATATTCCCCAAACATACAAAAAGTACATGAATCATTTTCCATATCCTCCTACAACAAAGCACCCAAAATCAAATGTGATTCTGAGTGCCCTTTTAGTTATCTACTAACGTTCAATGAATCTTCTCAAAATAACAGTGACTTTATTTTTTCCCTGCGGCAATGCGCTGTTCTAATTCCTCTGTTAAAGACGCTAGTTCATGCTCTAAACGATGTGTAAATTCATCGCGTCCTTCTTTGCCTTTCCCCGTAACATAAAAGGGTTCACCATAAATTAGATAACCTTTTCCACGTTTAAAAACATCACCAACATTACGTGCACCCACGTATGCGGCAGGTACAATTTGTGCTTTGGACAGTTGTGCTATCGTAATAGCGCCCTGCTTTAAATCTGTACCTTCTGCACTTCTAGTACCTGAAGGAAATATACCAACAATTTTCCCCTCCTTCAATAATTGTGAGGGAATTTTAATAACACTAGGACCAGGATTATCGCGGTCAACTGGGAAGGCATTTAAACGTTTAATAAGCCAGCCAAGTCCCTTCATTTCAAATAATTGCTTTTTAGCCATAAAATGAATTTCTTTAGGATACATCGCAACCCCTAAATTTAAAATATCAACATAGCCTGTATGGGTACATGCAATAATATACCCACCTTCTTCTGGTAAGTTTTCCTCTCCATATACCCGAGCCTTCGAGCCCATTAATTTTAAAAATACTTTGACAACATTTGCTGCTAATTTATACACTGTTTTATTCCTACCTTATTTCAATAGTTACCCCCATTGTAATCGAAAAGACCAGTATACTGCAATTGCATAAGTCCATTCAACGCTATCCGCTATAGCTATCTTTATTATCTATCTTTCTTCTTGTCAAAACAATTTCATCAAAGTATTGTGTATAGGCAGAATCACCGGAATAGGATAAACATAAATATTGCTTTGCACGTGTCATACCAATATAAAGACGTGAAGCTTCCTGTTCTAAATCTTCCTCTAGATACCAAGGTGTATTATCAAGGTTCACAATAAATACTACTTGAAAATCCAAGCCTTTACTGCTATCAATTGTACTAATTTTGACCGATTCTTCATTGCGCTCAAAGGCACGTTTGCTGTTAGCTGATTCCGCAATCCAATAATACGGAATTTTTAATTCTCGTAGCTTTTGCTGTAAAATGGCTACATAATCCTGTCCCTTACTCTTTCGTACCCTGTATAAAATAAGAATTTCATGATATGGGATTTTCTTTTCAACATGCAATTTCCGAATTTGTAATGCTACAATTTGAGCCTCTTCAAAGAAATTATTGCGTCGAATTATGGCTGGTTCTTCTCCTTTACGCCTTGTACTTTGCGGAGCAATAATTTCGCCCTCTATCTCCTTTGACACAACCTTATTTTTAAGTATTGAGAAATGTTGATAAAAATCCCAGGCAAACTTCACAATTTGGGCTGTATTACGATAATTAATACTTAATACCCTTGATCGACCCTGGAAGTTTAAACCCGTATCTTGAATATAAGAGCGCGCTCGTTTATAAATTGATTGAGCACGGTCCTCAACTAAGAGTAGTGACATGGTATCTGGATTTAGTAAATTTGCCACAAGTTTAAACCATTGACTCTCAAAATCTTGCCCCTCATCAATCATAATAGCATCGTATTTTGGTAATATAGCTTCGCCCTTTTCTAACTTTTCTAGTAAAAGTGGTATTCTTTCCTCAGAGATTTTTAAATCCTGTCTTAAAAATGCATGAAAATTGCGGACTTGTATTTTATGAGATTTCTCTTGGAAGCCATCTATTCCCTGTGAAAAATCAAAATCAAACAAACTATCAGGGGTGTGCATCATATGAAAAATCATTTGCTCTATTGCCTTAGCGAGAGAAATATTGTAGCACAAAATTAAAATTTTCCAATCAGGATGCTGCTTAGCTAAAATCTTGGCTCTAGCTGCTAAAATTAAAGTTTTACCACTCCCAGCCACTCCACGGATTAGTCGATTTTTATCACCTATTTGCTTAGCTAATTTTTCCTGATGTAAATCCATTGTTTTGATATCATGTAATGACAGCAATAACTGATCTTGATAAGGGACAGGTGCTTTAAATTCCGCACTTATTCTGACCTCCGGGAATAGGTGATAGCGTATTCTATTGATATCCTCTGGAGATAGAGGTTCCTTTAATCGGAATGGCATACTGAACATATTCATAATTTTTTTCAAAGAGATTTTCCTCTGAAAAGCCTTCATAGTCTGGATCTATTTCATCTCTAGTTAAACAAAAATTGGGCTCTACTATACTATAAAGATCATGTTCAATAAAATCACTTTGTGTCATTCTTGTAAATACTGCACCTGCTCCACAGGGGAATTTAAGTTTAAATTGATATTTACCTTCCAATTGCACAAGACCTTTATCCTTTTTTAGTGCATCACAAATATGGAACATATAGTCTTTTGCTTGCCTATATGGACTTTTAACCGTTGTTTGATTTCCTTTAGCAGAACGAATCATCCAAGTATCTTGGTTGACATGCAATAAGGTATGCTTAGTATAATCTTTCACCTCAAGTACAATTAACCCCAAATCAGGACCTAAAATAACAAAATCCGGCCTTCTTCCTAAAATTTCAGGCTCATAGTAAACAATATAATCATCAGGCAGATATTCCTTCAATGTTCGAAAAAGTAAGCGCTCACCAGTTGTTGCAGTAGAACGTATTGTTTCTGGCATGGTCATTGCCATACGTACACCTCCATCTCTATTACCTCACTTACTTCTTCTCCAGAAACGACAAAACTCCTGTTTTTTTCACAGGAGTTTCCAAATCTCTTCATAGTTATACACGGCCCACTAATATATCAACATCAATCGTAATTTCATTTAAACGGATAGCAGCGCCTTCTTTTTTTTATGCCACCCCATTGGCGTCATTTCAAGCAATTCTGGGATTAGTTCAGTAGCAAGTGGTGTCGTATAGGTCACGCGCTTCACATTTACTTCCATAAAGCTTTCTTTAAAACGAGCAACTATTTGGTCATTTGAATAGGACTCCTTGTCCGAATCCGCATATAATTGTGCTCGAAGCTCATGCAAATACCTACTTTGAGGGACAACTTTTACTACACAACCACCTGGGGTCAGTAAACGTTTAAATTCTTCGTAATTTGCAGGTGATAGAATATTTAAAATGGTATCAAAGCTCGATTTTGCAAATGGACTTTTCGCCAAATCACCCACACACCAAATCTGCTCTGGATAATGTCTAGATGCAGCAAGTATTCCTTCCTTCGCAATATCAATCCCCACACCAATGCCTTTTTTTCTCAGCCATTATACGGGCTAAATGTGAGCCCTCCCCACAGCCAGTATCAAGCACGGTTTGTGCAGGAGCAATTAGTTCTATAATTTTATCTTCAATTTCATCATAAATGCCACTATCAATAACCGTCTTACGAGACTCAAAGAGCTCCTTGCTATATTTTGAAGCAGCTCCATGTGTCAGCATATTAATGTAGCCTTGCTTGGCAATATCAAAAGAATGATTGGCTGAACATACCATTCTTCCTTGCTCCTGTATCGTCATGGATTCCTGACAAATCGGACAGGCAAAAAGTGATAGATTATTATTCATTAAAGCCGCTCCTGCAGCTCGTTTAGAAAGTGCCCCCATTTAATGTGCCTCCTTTTGTTCTGTCGGCGAAACAAGCGCATAACGCTCCCATTTTCGACTCTTCCATCTAAAGTATACGATAATCGCTCTCATCCATTCATCTGCTGATATCGCTAGCCAAATGCCTACTAGACCCCAATCTAAAACAAAAACGAATAAATACCCCAAAGGAAGACTCATACAAACCATTGATAAAAAGCCAATCTTCACAGGAAATCTAGCATCACCAGAGGCACGTAATGAGTTAATAACAACAATATTCATTGTACGTCCTGTCTCAAGCAAAATACTTAATGCTAGTACAGAGGCACCAATAGCAATAACCTCTGTATTATTCGTAAAAACATGCATTAATGGCTTACGGAAGATTGTCACAATCGCCACCATTGCAAATGTAAATACAAAGGCTGCACGTACACTTTTCCAAAGCTGTTGATAGGCCTGATCCTTATTGCCAGCTCCAACATAACGGCCAATAATAATGGCTGTTCCTGTACCAATTGCAATGGCAAATAAATACGTAAACATTGAAATATTCATTGCATATTGTCTCGCTGCCAATGTCTCAGCCCCTAAATATGTTGCATAGTATAGGAAAACTATCTGACAGAATTGATAAAGCACCTGCTCAAATGCAGAAGGCAAACCAATGTTTAATATTTTTCGAATATAGTCCTTTGAATACTCAAAATAATATTCTAGCTTCACTCTTACCTCCATTACCTGATAAAGCAGCCAGAAAAACACTAGAACCGCTAATCCACGGCTGATAACAGAAGATACAGCTGCTCCCTTTACACCTAGCTCTGGTAATCCTAAATTACCAAAGATTAAACCGTAATTTAAAATAACGTGTAGCACATTCATTCCTAGTGATACATACATTGTTTGTTTCGTCCAACCATGCACGCGAATTATTGCTGCTAATGCATTGATAATTGCCTGTAAAAAAAATAAAGCTTCCTATAATGACTAAATAGCTTTGTGCATATTTAAGTACTTCTCCCTGTAAGTTCATCATTGTCATTAGATGACTTGCGAAGAAGAAAAAGAGCACACTCATCATGATTCCTACAACCATGTTCATCGTAACTGCCAAAGCTGATATCTTCGCAGCTTCAAAAAAAGCGCCTTGAGCCTAAATATTGAGATACAACAATCGATGCACCATTACCAACTACTTCAAGTATTAAAATTGCAATATGAATATATTGATTGGCTGCACCAACCCCTGATACAGCATTATCAGATAAAGCACTTAGCATAAAGGTATCAGCAAGGCCCATTAACATAAATAAAAATACTTCTAAGAAAATCGGCCAAGTTAAATGAAATAAGCTTAACTTGTTTGTGTCTTTACTATCACTTTCTTTTACTGTCGTTGCCAATCCATTTCACTTCTCCTATTTCCATTAAAATAAATAGTATCTTATCATAGATTTCGCGACTGTAAAGAATTTTTCTAGTGTAATAAAAAAATAAAACAGCCTATCTCACTTAAAAACCCCTCTCACCACATCATGTGAAAGGGGTTCCTATCATGTTAAACAATTAGCCTGTAATTGCCTACGTTTATCTGCTGTTAATCCGAATTCCTGCTCTAAAAAGGCGGCCTTTGAACCATACCGTCTATCCATTGCATCAAATGCTGCCTGTAAATAATCCTCACGAGCTGACATCAATGCATAAAATTGCTGTAATTCCCGTTCATTATAATGTTGTTGAATCGCCTGAGCCATTCTTTCAACCATCGGACGTAAATGTAAATTTGTATCTAAATAGTCTTCCATAATTGTTTCCTCTGGTACATCTAAAGCCAGTAAAATAAGTGCACCGCCAATGCCTGTTCGATCCTTCCCGACTGCACAGTGATGAACCAGTCCAAGTTTATTCGGGTTTTGAATAATCGTCATTAACTCTTTAAAGGAAGCATTATTAAAGGGCATTTGTGCATAAAATTCCTGGAACATCTCTGGACTAACAACCTTATAAAAATCTTTTCTACCAGTGTTTGTTGGCATCTCAAAAGCATGATTGCCCTTTGCAGGGATTTGAATATAGTGAGCATGCGGAAAAATGGGATTAGGATTGTTTTGGGCTTCATGATTATCACGATAGTCAAATATTGTTTTCACACCTAATGTTTCAAAAAGCTGCTTATCGGCTGCCGTCATTTTACCAAGTGCTGCTGAGCGAAAAAACAAGCGACTCTTTACGACGCGACCATCTCTCGCTTTATACCCACCCATATCACGAAAATTATAGACTGCTTCAAATGGAATAACCTTCACATTAAACTGTTTCATTCATTACCCCTCCCATAATTCAAGCATTATTATCTTTATTTTATAGAACGAGTAGAAAGAATACCAATTTTTGCACTATGAATTCAAAGATTTATTCACTTCATAAAAATAATACTCCAACAATCATTCCCTTAAAATGATGTTGGAGTTTCAATTTGCCAATTACGCTCGTGTCATTAATTTTTCTGATTTTCACTTTTTTTTATAAAAACCTTCTATAAATTGCATTAATTTTTCAAACTCCACTGAAAAAAATATCCTGTATACCAAAATATCCCTCGCTGTCCCCTATTATTTTAGCAAATTTTTTATAGAGTCGATGGATATATTCATGGTGACGATAGGCATAGAATTGAACCTCCTTTACATCTCTATGTTCTTCTAAAATATGCTTGAGCATTTGTGAAAAGCCATTAACAAAGGAACGGCTATTTTGATATTCTTTCTTTAGTAGGGCACAATCAATAAAGACAATTTCTTTACTTTTAAAATGATCCTCCCGTAATCCCAACGTATAGCTAGCTGCCGCGATTACTTCCTGTTGGATATTATAAAAGAGAAGTAGATTTGTCTCTTCTATCATGATTGATAAACTTCCTAGAGTCTCCAAAATGGGATACATATCATCAAACATATTTCTGTTTTGTAAAAAGAAAATCGCAAACTTTTCATAATCCTCTTCTGTCTTACATTTCATTATATGCATTCATCTCATCCTCCTCTAATCGAGAAACTTAGCTGCCCATTTTCCATCTATTAAAATTGGTTCCACAGTGCCGTCCTCACGCACACCATTCACTTGTAGGTATTCGGAGCCAATCATAAAATCTATATGGATTATACTAGAATTAATACTGCTTTCATGATCTACTCTATTTCCCTCTTTCAAGCCTGAAATATATCCATGCCCAATCGCTAAATGACAAGACGCATTTTCATCAAATAAAGTATGGTAAAATAGTAGATTACTTGCTGAAATAACAGAGTCATGAGGTACTAATGCAACCTCACCAATATATTTTGCTCCATCATCTTTATTCAGGATACCCTTTAACGCATCCAGCCCTTTTTTTAGCACTGCAATCAACTATCTTCCCGTATTTAAAAGTAAGGGTAAAATCATCAATTACATGCCCCTCATAAACTAATGGCTTTGTATTTTTAACCATCCCATTAACGCCCGTTTTAAGTGGTGTTGTATAAATCTCTTCTGTTGGCATATTACAAATAAATGGTGTCCCATTGACATTTGTTTCTAAGCTATTCAGCCAATGATGATTGTTTGGTAATTCGATTTTTAAGTCTGTGCCTTCACTGATAAAATGTAAATAGCGAAAGCGCTCATCGTTTAATAGTGCTGCCCTTTTATTTAATCCTTCTATATGTTGCTCCCATGCTGCTATTGGATTTTCAGCATCCAATTTCATTATCTTAAAAAATTCCTCCCATAGCTGTTTTAGTCCTTCCTTTGGCTCCATATATGGAAAGATAGACTCTGCCCATTTCTCCGTTGGATAAGCAATAACAGTCCAGCTCACTTGCATGCTAGTCAATTTTTCGGTAAAGGAACGAAAAGCAATGGCAGAAGCATATTCAGCTTTTTCGATCTTAATTGGATCAATTCCCTCCATGTTTTGCAGATGGGGCGAAATAATATAAAGAAAGGCAGCACCATCACTAGCCATCTCTTCATATCCTTTCACAAGCCAATCTGGTGTATACCCCAACCCCTGCTCTGACATTAATTCATATTCAATGCGAGCGAGCTCTTCATCTATCCATTTAATATATACAAAATGTGCCCCATTGAGATAAGCATATCGACAAATTCTTCTGACAAAATCAGCAGCAGCAATAGATGCAGATATTACTAATGTCTGCCCTTGTTGAATATTTATTCCCACATTTATAACTAACTCCGTATACTCTTCTACTTTATTTTCAAAAGTTTTCATTCTTTATTTCACTCCCTATGATTTATTGAAGACGCCAATGTATTTTTTTTACTTATCAATAGATAGGAAATACAGGAAAAAAATAATTAAAATAAACACTTCTTTCAATAAAGATGCTGTCCACCCTACAGTAAGCATCTCATGGAGGATATTTGCTACATAGGTTGTTGGCAGCACATAGGAAATCCATTGGAGAATAATTGGAAGATCGGTTATTTTTAACATAACTGGTGTTAAAAAAAGTAACAAACATCAGTAAAAATTGAGCGACAATATTTGTGAATTGCGGATTTGGCGATAAAAAAACCCATTAAAACACCTATACCTACTACACTAAAGATTGCCAATAGTGCTACTGGTAGCAGAAGCCATTCGAAATGAAGACTCACCCCATATAGACGCTGACCTAAAATAAATACGATAATAAAGGATGGTAGGGAGGTTAAAATGCCATAAAATAATAAGGATAGTATGAAATTAACTTTACGGATGGGAAGTGATGAGTAATATGTAAAATAGCCTCCGAATTTTTGATAAGAAATATCTTGTCCTAAAATATTCATCCCCATCAGCAGAATACTAAAAACCATATTTCCGATAATTAATCGTGCCAACTGGTCTTGATTTGAATCCCCTAATAGAAAATTTAAGAAAATCAAGGTAACCATAGGAAATATTGCAGACATAGCGATAATCCACCATAATTGATGTCGTACAATAGCAATTTGGATTCGAAAGAGGATAAACAATTCAATAAAAATTTGAGTGAAGGGGTTCATTATTCTCATTTTGCTATTCACTCCTCTGTTCCTCTTGAAGCATAGAATAGACATCCTCTAGGCTTGGCGGTAGCAGTGAATATTGGCTAATGTTTAATGCCTCGTCTTGTATCAAATCAATAACAGGACGAATAGTATGTTTTTCTATAAGCATTGTGAGCTTAGCATCCTCCACTAATTCAACTTTTCCAAAACTCTCAAGTTTATCTTGGATCTTTTGAAAAGAAGCTTCATGCGCATAAATTTCTAAGCGCATTCTTTGATCCACCCTTCTCTTCAGTTTTTCTACATGGTCAATTGCTAAAAGCTTTCCGTTGTCTATAACAGCTACACGATGTACAACTTTTTCAGCTTCTAAAATATTGTGAGTCACTAAAATAATCGTTGTACCCTTGTAATTAAGCTCACGGATGATTTCCCATACTAATTTCCGCTTTAATGGATCTAGTTCATTTGTAGGTTCATCTAGAATTATGACTGATGCCTGCCCAATCAATGTCGTTCCTAGGCTAATAAGTCTTCTTTGTCCTCCAGAAAGTTTAGATACCAGTTTATTTCGATATGCCTTCATTCCTAAACGTAGCAGGATGTTATCCGTCTGCTGCTTTGCTTCTTTTTTTAGATAACCCCTTTAACCTCCCCGTAAAATAAATGGCTTCCCATGTTTTTAAAAATGATAAAGCAAAAGTCTCTTGTGAATAATAAGCGATTTGCTTAATGACATCCTTTGTATTTCTGGACACTTCCTGTCGCTGAAATTTCACTGATCCTACTGTAGGTGCTAAATGACCAATCATCTGCTTTATCAATGTTGTTTTTCCTGCACCATTTGGTCCTAGAATTCCAATGATTTCTCCTTTATATATGGTCAGTGAAATGCCATCATTAGCTTTGTACCTTCCTTTTTTTGTAGTAGAAAGTTACATCTTCTAACTCATACACTGGTTCAAGCATATTAAACAGCCTTCCCTGTAAAAATTTTAAAAGATTGAGGCCTGACTTATAAGCCAGACCTTTAAACAATTTATCTACCTATAGGTAATCTATCGCCCGTACGAGTGGGAAATGATGGTGGTGGAAACATCATTACTATTCACCTCACATTCTATTGAAAATATAAGAAGGTCAATCACAGATTTTCGTGATCAATTATGCCTCGGTATAATTGTGTCTGGAATCGGCTTTGTGTTTACACAAAGAACTCCTTTTCGATTCCGTGACATCCGCCGGAGGCTTTAACTTCTTTCAGCAGGTGTTTGGACACCCTCTGAAAAGCAGCTTAAATTCGCATTCATCTCACCACCTATAGAGGTAGGAGACTTCTGCTGAAAGAAGTTAAAAAACCCTCTCCTTCAAAATACAATCTGAAGGTTAAAATTAGGTTAAAAAAATACAAAAAAAGCTGCCCTTATTTGGGACAGCTTGCAGGTTTTATGTTTTATTTAAATAACTCAGGATAAACAGCCTTTGCTACTAGCTCAACAGCTTCACCAATACGAGGGCCAGGACGGTTTGTAATATCATTATCTATATAATAGACTGCTTTGTTTTGAATAGCTGTGATAGAATTCCACCCATCACGCGTAAGAATTTCTGCTTCTGGGTCTTTTGTATAGCCTACCGTAGTTAAAATAACTTCTGGATTTTTCGCAATAACATCTTCTTCGGTTACTTTTTTCCAGCCTTGGAGCTCAGCAAATACATTGCTTACATTGGCAATATTTAAAATTTCCTGTTGGAATGTACCAGAGCCCGCTGTATAGATGTCTGGCTTTGGGCTAATTTCTAAGTAGATATTTTTTTGGTGCTTTTACATCTTTAACTTTTGCTTGTATCTCAGCAATTTTTGATTTTATATCCTCATTTAATTTTGCACCTTTATCTTCAATTCCCATAACCGTTGCTATCTGTTCAATATCTCCATATACATCATCAAATGATGCTGCAGATTGAATGGCAAATACTTTTACACCTGCATCTTCAAGACTTTTTAGAGCATTTAAGTTATCTTCATCTTTTCCTGTTGTATAAGCAATGACAACATCTGGCTTCAAAGCTAAAATACGCTCACTATTAAACGTAACAGAATTAGAAACACGTTCAATTTTTTTGTGCCTCTTCCGGATACGTATCATAGTCAGTTGCCCCAACAATTTGATTGCCGACACCTAAAGCAAATAAAATTTCTGTATTACTTGGTTGTAATGAAATAATTGTTTTAGGTACTGCATCAAACTCAACCTCTATACCACGATCATCCTTCACTTTATAGCCTGCTTTTTCGACTGGTTGATCTTCCTTAGTAATATCCTCTTTAGTAGTTGCCTCATCCTTCGCACCACAACCTACTAATATGAGCGACAGCATAATTACTGAAAGCCATTGAAACTTCAACAATTTCTTCATTTTATTTTTTCTCCTTTTTCTTTTTCATAGGGTATGACTTGCTTACAAACGGAATTTCAGCAATCCCTGCTTGCTTATTCATATAAACAGCCATCACAAAAAAATACATTGGCTAGTAGTCCTAAATAATCAAAAAGAATTGTCGGTACTTCCTTTTCGTCAGATACCTTATGCAAAATACGATAAGATTTTTTTGCCTCACTACGACATACATGTAATGCAGTAGCAGCCTCTGTTCCTTGAGGTAATACAAAGCTCTGGATCTCTACTTTTACATAACTAACATAAAAATCATAGCGAGCACTTAGCCATGCTAAATCCTCTTCAGTGACCGCTAATTTACCTCGAACCGAGCCATTAACATGGTATGCCATTGGCAAGATTGTAGAGAGATCTTGTGCAACAACCTCTACTTCCTCTTTTTTTTACTGCTGTCAAAGCCATACCAATATGTGTAGTAAGGCTATCTGTTCGAATTTCAAAATCCACTGTAGATGCTTTTTCACGCATAAATGGATAACAAGAATAACGCGCATCCTTTTTCAACTCTAAATCCTCGCTTTCTTTACACAATCAATTGTGTCCCAACGTAATTGCGTCTGGATTTTTCTTGATTCAAAGGCGTATGAAAGACCCGCCGATAGGGAAAAACTGCATTTATCCTGCCCATATAAGGGTCTGAATCAAAATAAAAAAACGCCGTTCCTACTCCTAAGGAACGACGAAAATAACATAATTAGAATCGTATATAGATACGAAAGAGACTACGTATTTGCCGCATATCCTCCTAGCTTCCGAAGAGTATTTATACGTTCAAATAAAGGTCGGTCTCCTGGCTTGTACAGTGTACATCACTTAATGTAATGTATGTCATAAACACCTTCCCATCAAATTGACAGTGGTCTACGATTATGATTCCTGTACTTACAGTTGCGGAAACAGCTTCGGATTTTCACCGAATTCCCGATTATACTATCTTAGTACCCTTATCCTGCAAGAGCTATTCACTTATAAAGCAGTTTATCACATATTATTATGAAAAACTATAAAGATAATAGTTTTACAGTTGTGCTAGAAATTTATAGGATTTTTTCAATAGCCTGCTCGATATCAAGCTGAGAATCAGTAGGCTCAAAGCGTTCTACTGTTTTACCATTTGCATCAATTAAGAATTTTGTAAAATTCCAGCGGATATTACGTCCTTCTAAAAAACTAGGTGCTATTTGAACTATTGATTCTGCTAGCATTTTTTTCCTGCATACTTGCTTTTCCAAATGCGCGGTAATCGACCTCATGCTTTAAGTAATTAAACAGCGGATGTGTTGCATCACCATTGACCTGCACTACCTCAAAAATCGGGAATGTTACACCATAGTTAACCTGACAAAGTTGTGTAGTTTGTTCACCATCTTCAGGGTTTTGATTTCCAAATTGATCGCAAGGAAAGCCTAACACAACAAAGTTTTCCTTGCCATATTTGTCGTACATTTTTTGCAAGTCTTCGAACTGATATGTAAAACGACATTGATTAGCTGTGTTGACAATTAACAGCGTCTTTCCTCGATAGGTCTCCATTGATAAAATCTCACCATTCGGCTTCTTTACTAAATAATTATAAATACTCATGTATGAATCCCCTTACTTTTTTTCCTATATTATAGTAAACTTTTTTTCTATTCATAAAAGGATTTGCATTAAAAAAAGCCATTCCATTATTTTTTAACGGATGGCTGCCCTATATTTCTTTTTGTATTTCATATCTTGCTCTTCCTCAATTAAACGTTTCACAATGTCTAGCACCTTTGAATTATTCGTAGCATCATATAATTTCTTAAAAGATACTACAATATCATAACGTATTAATGTTGGATGTTTTTCATCTAAACATGTCTGAAATCTTTTAGCCAAATAAGAAATAACTAAATCCCGTTGTACCTGCCTGCTAAACCTATTTTCCAGATGGCCTGTAGAGTATTCCTTGCTGTTGCAGTATTTTCATCATATGTCACTGCCCAAATCTTTAAAAAGTCCTCCAATACTCTTTCTTCTGGATCACTTTTAGCTGCTAATGCGCATAAAAATTGTGCTGCAAGCGCGCGCATATGACCATCTTTATATGTAAGAGCTTGAACAAGTTGTTCCCAAACTGCATATGTCCAATCAACTGGTTCTTGCATAATTTTCATCAATTCTTCGTAAGATTCGTATTGAATTTCACGGTCACGCTCTGTTAAATTACTAAAAAGCTGCAAAATTTCTTTTTCCATCATTCATCCCTACCTTTATTGTGTCAGAACGTAAAATTTTTATGGTACACTTATATTAATTTGCGTAAAGAAGGTGAATATATGAATAAATTAAATACTAGGAAACTGATATTTAGATTAATAATGATTATTTCTATAATCGTAGCTGCATATTTTATTCTCCCTGTTTCTGTACCAATCATCTTAGCTGGAGCCACCGCATTTTTTTTAGAGCCAATTGTTATGTTCTTTAAACGACAATGGAAAATGTCACGGAAGATTGCAGTTGCTTTTATTTACATAGTGAGTGTTATTCTAATTTCTATTATTTGTTACTTTACGATTACACAACTTATGTCTCAAATAATATTAGTTTCAAAGCAAGCTCCCTACTATATTTCAAAGCTATCAGAAATGTGGCTTACTATGCAAGAAAACATTTCTAAATACACTGAAGACTTTCCACCTGAAGTAAGTGCCTCGCTTCAAAATACAACGATGGATTTCATTAAGAAAATTGAAGAATCTTTTTTTTAAATTTCTTTAATTATACCAAAGTTACAGCCTTCTTTTCAGAAATTCCAAGCCTATTCATTAGTCTTCTCGTATATATGATCGCTCTCTTTCTATTTATGCTAGATTTGCCTAAATTAAAACAGATCACTTATAAATATTTGAAGCCTAGCACTGCAAACAAATTAAAGATTATTTTAAATCGCTTAAAGGATGCTATTTTTGGATATATGAAGGCACATTTATTTGTTAGTTTTATCATTGGTGGCGTCACACTAATTGGTCTTTTATTAATACAGCCTAAATACGCAGTGACAATGACCATCATCATATGGATCATTGACATTATTCCTTTCCTTGGCTCCATTATTATCTTGGCACCATGGGCACTGTATCATCTGCTGATAGGAAATATATCTATCGCTGTAAAATTATTCATCTTAGCAGCTATTTTACTCATTATTCGTCGAGTAGTCGAGCCTAAATTAATGGGTGACCATATTGGGCTATCCACTTTACCAACATTAATAGCTATGTTTATTGGTCTACAATTATTTGGTGTAATAGGCTTACTTGCTGGACCCTTTGTTATTATCTTCTTCGTTGCTTTAAAAGAAACTGGTATTATCAAATTAAATTTTAAAATTTAATCGAGAGGAAATAATGTATCAAAAAAAAAGGCCATCTTTGTAAAAAAAGATGACCTTTTTTGTTATTTCAAACGTCTATATATTAGTTGAGCTTATTGAATTCGACCGAAACCAACTAAATACTGATTCCACCAATCAAGTGATTCAACAACAACACCCTTATTTTGAGCATCGATCATTGTGTTGTTTCCTAAATAAATACCTACATGCGCTACTCCAGAGCCGTAGCTGAAGAATACTAGGTCACCAACACGTGCTTCATTTGCTGAAATACGTTGAGTTGCTAAATATTGTTGTGATGCTGTACGTGGTAAAGATACACCTGCTTGTTTGTAAGACCATTGTACAAGACCTGAACAGTCAAATCCTGTCGATGGGTTACTTCCACCCCAAACATAGCTACGGCCTAAGAATTGCTTTGCCGTTGAGATAGCATCTCCTGAAGATGCTGTGCCTGCACCTGAACCGAAAACAATTTTACCCCCGTTATTTGAAGCATGTACAGCCGGAGTTGCTGCTTGAAGTGCACGTAAACGAGCTGCTTCTTCCTCTGCCGCTTTACGTTCCGCTTCTAAACGTTCTTCCTCTTGCTTCGTTGCAATTTGTGCTTTTAATGCAAGTGATTTAGCTTCATTTTCAGCCTTTTTCACTTCCATTTCACTTTCCTTTTGTTGAAGCTCTTGGAATTGTTTTTGAAGCTCTTTTTGTTTTTCATCTAATGTTGCCTTTTGTTGCTCTAAGCTAGCCTTGTCCGCTTCCTGTTGATTAACTAGTTCTTGGTCAGCATCCATTAATGTTTTAACCGCTACGACACGGTCCATTAAATCTGCAAAGCTTTTTGCCTCAAGGACAACGCTTAAATAAACACCCACTGTGTTATCCTGCGCTTGGTATGCAGCCATACGCTCGCTTAAAATAGCTGAACGCTGCTCAATACGTTTTTCAGTTTCAGCAATACTTGCATCGACTTCTTTAATGTCTGCCTGTACTTGATTAAATACTTTTACTTTTTCATCGATCTCTTGTTGTAGGTTTGTTAATTCTTCTTGGAGCTTTTTAACTTCTGCATCTATTTTAGCTTTTTTTCTCGATCATTTGTTGAGAAGTTTCTTCCGCATGCACTTCTGTTGGTTGTACTGTATTAAATAATAAGCCGCCAGCTAGTGCCAGTGCTAGTACCATCGACTTACGCCATTTATTGCGCTTACCCACGTTAACTTCTTTCCCTTCATCTCGTCAATTTCGTTTCCTGTGTTTTATGTAATCACTTGAACGATGTATATTTGTAAATTTATTCTTATATTTTCATTAGCCTTTTAAAGTTTAGCATTAATAGCATAACTTTTATACTATTTCACGCCTATTTAATACTTTAGTAAAACTCGAAATATTTCTGTAACATTCGATAAAGTGCCTATAAATTCTATTTTAATCGATTTTTTTCTACAAATACATTACTTTTCCATTCTACACTATTTGACCTATTTTGAAATTTGTAATGTTTCTGTAATATTTTTTTGCACAAAAAGGGTAAGGGTTTTTCCCTTACCTATTGCTTCATCGATCGTAATGCTTGAATGGAAAGCCGTACTAATAAAATTGCACATAAAAATAAACCTAAATATGCTGCGGTATTCAGATAAACAGCATACGAATCATGAATAAATTGTGAGATGGCTAATAGCGCTACTGAAATAATCCCAAAGGTGATACCGACGAGAAGCAAGACAAAACGTGAAAACAAATTAGTAATAAAGCGAGCATTATGTTCATCCGAAAAAAATATCATGATGTAAAATAATTTTCCCGCTCTCTACTCGTTGAATTAGCTGATCAACTCGCCTTGGCATTTTGCGTAATGTCGGAATAAGCATTGACAATTCTTCTTGTAGGCGCTCCTTTGTGGCCATCGGTTCTTTGAATGGCTTGAGGAATGATGACCGCATATAAGAAGCGGAAAAATCTTTGGATTCAGAGAAAATATCAAAGCTCGGATCGATGACTTTTAATGTTCCATCTAATGTTACTAGTGAACGGAGCGCTAAGCCAACTGCAGGATAAAAGGCAAGTCCAAAATCACGGACAACCGTAAACAATGCATGTATCAATTCTTCAGTTGGTATTTTATCTACATAAGAAATTTTCAACAAAATTTGGTCAATTGCCTGCTCCATTCTTGCACGCTCAGCATGATCCGCATGTTCAACCAATAATGTTAAGCCGTCATATAAAATACTCGAATCATTTAACTGTATGCCCATTAAAAATAGCTTCAAGCCCTCTTGCTGAGTTGCTCCTAGGCGACCAACTGCTCCAAAATCCAGCAGGATTGGTAGACCATCTGTCTCATCGATATGAATATTCCCTGGATGTGGATCTGCATGGAAGATACCCGAAAAAAAGCATCTGCTCAAAGAAGGAATATAAAACAGTACGCGCAAACTGTCTACGATCAATTTTTAAGCGTTTAAACTCAGATGCTCCACTCGCAACACTTTTTCCCTGCACATACTCCATAACAATTATATTTTCAGTACAGTAATCCATATAAATTTTAGGAATCCGTACCTTGTAATCACTTTTAGAAAGAGCATTTGTCACCTGTAATGTATTTCGTACCTCAATATCTAAATGAATTTCCTCACGCAATCCATCTGCAAAACCACCAGCTAATTCTCGAAAGCCTAGGGATTCAGCCCATGTAGACTTATTTGTCAGCCAATTTGCAAATTCCTCTAGAATGTCAAGATCATCAAGCATAATCCCCTTTACTTCTGGACGCAGTAACTTTACCACGACTTCATCATAATTCTTTAATCGTGCTTTATGTACCTGTCCAATAGATGCTGCTGCGATTGGTTCCATTTGAAAGCTCGCAAACACCTCATTCACTGGTCTTGGAAGAGATCTTTCCAAAATTTGAGTCACCTGCTCTGGTGGTAGAGGCTTTACATTATGCTGTAGCCTTTCCAGCTCATCAATAAAAATTGGAGAGAACAATTCCTTGCGTGTAGAAAGGACCTGACCAAATTTAATGAATATCCCACCACATTGCTCCAATGTAGCTCTTAAAGCAATAGCAAGTTCCTTTTCATTTTCCCGTTGTCGTGCATATTTGATAGTTTGGACAACACCATTTGTTACAGCAATTTTTAACACCTGTCGTAACCGTTTTTGCTGTCGCCAATAACTTCGAAGACGTAACACTAAGGTTTTTTGACCATTGCGCCGATCTCCAGCTGTAATACCACTTGAATCAAATAGCTCAAAGACAAGGTATAGCAGCATAGAAATTAGTAGCATGCTTCCAATCCAAATAAGTGTACTAACCTCCGTTACTGTTTGCATCATCGTCTCTGATAAAAAATCCGTATGGCGCAAATAAGAGTACCAGTAAACAAAGGATGTTAACGTTACACTAATGAGTACTGAAAGAAACCTACGCACAAAGTTAATATTTGAACCAATTAATCGCCCACTAACAAAATAAATAAGCCCAGATACAACAACAATTTGGATTAATAACTTTAAAAAAATCAACAATGCCACCCCCGATGCTACTTCCTAATACTGCTAGTATAACAAATAGAGACACTTATTTTCTTTAACTAGGTTTACCTCAAAAGTAGGGTAAAATCGAACCTCTTCCCTTTTCCCTTTATTACCCATTTTATTTTATATTACCGTTGAAAAAATACCTGTTAGGGTATAATATGTATTTATAGCAATGATTTTTAAAGTTCTAACACTAATTTTTTTGTTATAAATCCTTATTTTTAGACCTAAATACCCTTATACGTATAAAAGAAAAGGATGTGTCTGTAAATGCGAAAAAAAATTTTAGTAATCGGTGGTGTAGCTGGAGGGGCTTCTGTGGCAGCACGAATTCGTCGACTTGATGAGCACGCTGAAATTATTATGTTTGAAAAAGGACCAAATGTATCATTTTCCAACTGTTCTTTACCCTTTCACTTAAGCGGTATTGTTGAAAAAAAGTGACAAATTGATTTTAATGTCACCGCAAGCCTTTCAAACAAAATACAATATTGAAGCACGCGTTCATCATGAAGTAACACGTATTTCCCGAGAGAAAAAAAATAATTACTGTAAAGGATTTACACACAGGTAAAGAATATGAGGAAAGCTACGATACGTTAGTGTTATCCCCTGGAGCCAGTCCAATCGTTCCTAATTTGGATGGCATTCATTCTTCTCATGTTTTTACTGTTCGCAATGTCTCGGATATAGATCGTTTAAATCGTTATATACAGAGCGATGATATAAAAGATATCGCTGTCATTGGTGGCGGGTTTATCGGCGTTGAGGTTGCAGAAAATTTGCAACTTGCTGGCTTTAATGTCTCACTCGTAGAATTTAGTCAGCAAATTATGATGCCATTTGATTATGATATGGCTCAAATTTTACAAAAAGAAATGCTGGATCGAGGAGTTAATGTCATTGTCAATGATGGTTTAGCTAAGGTTGCCGATGATTATGTAGAATTAAATTCTGGCAAACAAGTAAAGGCACAGGCTGTCGTTTTAGCAATTGGTGTCCGACCTGAAACCTCTTTAGCGAAAGAAGCTGGGCTGGAAATAGGCGAACTTGGCGGTATTAAGGTCAATGCTAATTATGTCACATCTGCCCCTTCTATTTATGCTGTCGGCGACGCCATAGAAGTATTTCACCAATTAACCCATAGGCAAACACGGCTAGCACTAGCTGGCCCTGCACTTAGACAGGCACGGGCAGTCGCAAATCATATGTTCAATATGCCTCAGCAAAATAAAGGTGTTATCGGTTCCTCAAGTGTGCAGATTTTTGATCTTGCATGTGCCTCTACTGGCTTAAATGAAAAAAACTGCACTAGCACACGGCTTTCAAGCTAAGAGTGTGTATCTAATTGCACCAGACAAAGTCGGTTTAATGCCGAATAGTCATCCACTTCATTTCAAGCTTGTTTTTGAACAACCTACCGGAAGAATTCTTGGGGCACAAGCGATTGGAAAAGGTAGTGCAGAGAAACGTATTGATATTATAGCAACTATGATTACAATGGGTGGCACCATAGAGGACTTAAAGGAGCTAGAACTTACTTATTCTCCAATGTTTAGCACTGCACGGGATATTGTCAATTTAGCAGCGCTCGTCGCTCAAAATCAATTATACGGCACCTATAAGCAGATAAAAGTTGATGGGGTTAGAGATCTTGTCGAAAAAAAACGCCTATTTTTTTAGATGTGCGTGAAAAAAAATGAATATGAGGCGGGTCATCTCAACCATGCACATAATATTCCATTAAGCGAGCTACGTAACCGGATGAATGAGATCCCACAAGATATTCCTGTTTACGTTCATTGTCGTTCTGGACAACGAAGCTACAATGCAGTAATGGCCCTACAGAATAACGGATTCACGAATGTTTTTAATGTAGCAGGCTCCTTCTTAGGGATTTGCCTATATGAATACTTTACAGATATTACCACAAACAGAAAAAAAGATTGTCACAGCCTATAACTTTAATTAAGCTTAAAGGGATGCCGCCAAATTGCAGCATCCCCTTTTTTAATTAGTGGAAAGCACTTGCTCCCAATTGATTGTGCCATTTTTTTACTTGATCACGTTTTTCTTTATCCATGATATCGTTCGGACGTCCACCCTTAGGCCAGTCTTTATTATGATTTGCCCATTCAGGTCGGTCCTGCGATAAAATGAAGGCAGCTAAATCAGCAGCGTCTTGATCGGTAAGTGTTCCAACTGCACCAACTGGCATATTGTTTTTTTTATGTAGCCCGCCATTTTTGACATACGTGCAATTCCAGCACCATCATTAAATGAATTTTCACCCCATAATGCAGGTCCTGTATTAGCTCCTGTACCAGCACCATCTGCTGCGTGACAGGCGATACAAGATTGTCCATATAATGATTCACCATTTGTAACATCTGGTATAGGAACATCTTTCATATTACTTGTGCCTGCCCATTCACGTTCAGCTCCAATTGGAACTCCTTCCGAAATATAGGCGAAATAAGATACCATTGCCTCTAATTCCTTGCTATTCATGTCAAACTTTTTACCATTCATACTACGAACCATACAACCGTTAATACGCTCTTCTATTGTCACAATATCACCAGACCGCGCAATATATTGTGGATAGTTTGCCATAACGCCAACTAATGACGATGCTTGCTCATCATACCCTGCTCCTGCATGGCAGCTTGTACAGGACAATTGGTTCCCAACATATTCTTCCGCAGCAACATGTGTATTATTAACAAGCTCATAGCCGTACAAGATGGCTTCCTTCATGGGTCCCTCTGGTACTTCCTCAATACTTGGTGGTGCATAGACAACTGACTGCGCAGCTGCTGATGTTGGTATTTTTGATTGTGTTGCTGCTTCTTCAGTTTCTCCATTAGCATCACCTAAAATTTTGTCACTTATGACTGCTCCTATAAAGAGTGTGCCTGCTAACAGCACTGTTCCCGCTACTCCTGCTACGATAGGTTTCATCTATAATACCCCCCTTTGTATAATCACCTATATTTTAGCAAAATAATGTATTTCTAGATGTGATTTTTCTCACACCTGACCAAAATAGAACCATTCAGATGATAAAAATGGATAAATTATGAAATAAAGATTGTTCTATAACACAATAAACACGACTTAATACCTCTTGTAGTATATAGATTTTTCTGAAATAAAAATGCCGAGTACTAACTGTACCCGACACCTTATCCTTTTTTTATATTTTACATTCACCAGTAGCACAAGAAGCTTCTCCATCACCTGCCATCTTTAAATCAGGTTGAATACCTGCTATCTCCGCTGCTTGATGCAACGTTCGGACGAAAACCTCGTTCGGCTCTGCCCCTTTAATACCGTAGCGATTTTCAAAAACAAAGAAGGGTACACTTTGTACACCAAGCTGCTGTGCATCATAACGATCTTTATCTAAATCTTCACTATAGGCATTGGATGCGATAATTTCATTAGCGAGGTTGACATCTAAGTCTAGGGCTTCAATGACTGTTAATAAATATTTAGAATCATTTACATCTTCACCCTCTAAAAAGTATCCACTCATTAGCGCTTCCGTATAGACTGATTCTTTATCGAATTGTCTTACCCACTTTGCTAATCGATGTGCCTTTTCAGTATGTGCTGTTTTCATTTCTTCAAAATTGTAATGAAGCCCCACCTCTGCTGCTCGCATGGCAATATTCTTCGTCATTTCCTTTACTTCTTCAAGCGTTGAATCAAATTTCTCCACCATTCCCTCATATAACATCGGTGCATTTTTACGAGGTGTATCTGGCGCTATTTGAAATGCTTTATACTCAATCTCCACTTGCCCAGTGTATCCAGCTAAATCGATGGCTCGTTCCAATTCACGTTTGCCAATATAACAGAATGGACAAGTAAAATCTGAGAAAATTTCAATTTTCATTTTCTACATCCCTCCCTATCAATTACGCCCCAGTGTAATTACGTCCAGATTTTTTCCAGCTCGCTCAAAAAGCCCCTCTTCAAAGTCCGCGACATCCGCCAGGGACTTTGAGCCAACAGATGTTTTTTTATACAAAACCGTAGTGCTAACGTAGCGACTGCAACATGATGTTTTTTTGTGCGATAGCGTAGTGCTAACGCAGCGACTGCAACATGATGTTTTTTTGTGCGATAGCGTCAGCGACAGCAACATGATGTTGGTCACTCAGGCGTTTTCACAGGATGTGAAGATTTTAGCCTGAGTTCCTCTATTTCAGCGGGCGTTTGTACGCCACTGAATAGGAAGAAAATCGCATTCATCTCACCACCTATAGATGTGGGAATATTCTGTACCTGACGCTTCGCTTTCGGTACAAAAACATTTGCTGAATCAAGATAAAATATCTATCCAAATTTTAATAGCAGTTGCTAAGATCAGCGCTGCTAAAATCGCTTGTAATACTTTCGTATTTAATTTTTTTCCCTGCTCGTGCACCAAGAGGAGCTGCTATAAGACTTGCCACAATCATAATGATCGCAGGATAATAATTAACCTGACCCGTCATCAGCTTTCCAATAGTTCCACCGATTGAAGATATAAAGGTAATCGCAAGGCTAGAGGCAATCGTCATACGGGTTGGTATTCCTAGTATCACTAGCATAATTGGAACTAATAAAAAGCCACCAGCTGCTCCAACAATTCCTGAGCCAATACCAACAATAAATGCTAATATAGCAGCGATCAGTTTATTAAACGTCACCTCATCCATGGGCTTGTCATCAATCTGCTTCTTCGGAATAAACATCATCACTGCGGCAATCAATGCCAAAATGCCATAAACAATGTTAACACCCGCCTCTGATAAAAACTTGGAGCCAAAGCTGCCGACGAAACTACCAACTAATATAGCACCACCCATATAAATAATCAGTGATTTATTTAAAAAAAACCACCTTTACGATAAGCCCATACCCCGGCTATAGAGGCGAAAAAGACCTGCACCGCACTTATTCCCGAAACCTCATGTGCTGAAAATGCTGCGAATCCAAATAAAGGCGGAATATATAGTAACATTGGATATTTAATAATTGAACCGCCAATACCTAACATCCCTGATATATATGAACCGATAAAGCCAATCAAAAATATTGTTATGATCCATGCAATATCCATTTAGTTTCCTTCTTTCTGTTAAATCCACAGAAGATAAAGTCAAACTTTCGACTGTGAGTTTTCCACTTCCATACAGAATGTATATGCCATCTGATAACAGAAGGGCTGCTCTACTCTTCTAGATAGACAGCCCTCACAAACCTTAAACTTTCTGAATTAGAAATGTCATAATACCAGCTTCTTCAGATTGATCTAGTATCGTATGACCACCAGCTTTAACCCAAGCAGGGATATCTGCAAGAGCCCCTTTATCTGTTACTTGAACCTCTAAAACTTCACCTGAAGCTAAAGTATCCATAGCCTTTTTTTGTCTTCACGATTGGCATAGGGCAGGATAAGCCCTTTGCATCTAGTTGTAAATTTGATTTCATATTTTTCTCCTTCAAATCGGCAAAGGTTGTAAGCGATTTTACCGATTGTCCTTGTTTTTTCATGACTGTACGAAGGATGAGCGCCCTCGCTTCACGATATTTACACGCCACAAACATACATGCATATTCATTGCATTTCACTATGGTTTATCGAACCGCACAGCGATTAGGTCCTATCTCCATCTCAGTTTGCTCGTCTAGCTCCGGCGTGATTTTCCCCATGTTTACCTGACGGATTTCTTGATAGGCATTAGGCTGCGGCGGCAATTGCTCTGTAACTATACTTCGGAACTCTGCTTCATCCTCAATATTTAATCCATGGTTTTCTGCGAATAACTGCCCTAAACGCTTAGCAACTGTCCCATCTTCATTTAACTCATCAATAATCATAAAATGTGCTGGCAAGACTAGGAGATCATTAGAAAGTTCACGATAGCGCTTATAAAGTGTGTTACGCAAATCTCCTACCCAATCAGCAGCAAGACCAGCTAAATCGGGACGACCAATTGAATCGATAAATAAAATATCACCTGTTAATAAATACTTACTGTCCACTACAAAAGATGTTGAGCCAATTGTATGTCCTGGCGAATAAATGGCTCCTACTTCTATGCTAGACGCACCAATTGAACGGTCGTGCCATCGACTAAAGGTGTATAGTCAAAGACGACCTCCTCTGCATCTTTTGGTGGTAAATAGTACAAAGCACCTGTAGCTGCAGCGATATGGCGCCCACCTGAAATATGGTCAGCGTGTAAATGCGTATCTAGAATATATTTGATTTTCACGTTTTTCTCTTCCGCAAAGTTTATAAATACATCGGTAAAGCGAACAGCATCAATAATAGCAGCCTCTCCCTCAGAGATTACCATATAAGAAAGACAGCCCTTCCCTAAACGTACAAATTGATAAAGCTCTCCTCACCTGTTAAATCTCCTACTTTAATGGGCTCCAAATATTCACTCCACGTTTTCATGCCCCCATCTAAATAAGCAACATCACGTCCTGCTTCTGCTAGCATTTCAGCGACCATCACTGATGACCCCTCTTTGGCACAAACGACTAGAACATCCTTATCAGTCGGGATTTTTGGTAGAATATCCTCCACACCATCTAACAGTTCAAAATAAGGGATATTCAGATACTCAAATCTATGACCATCAATTTTCCAATCTTCAAATGCATCTACATTACGAACATCTAAAATAAATAACTCTTCATTATCAATTACTTTTTTTAGCCACTTGTGCTGCGTTCCATTTTAGAACTGACATCCTTTTTACCCCCTAAGGTATTATTTTATTGGATTTTTTTTAGCGGAAAGGATCTCCCTCTCCGCTTGTTTTTAAACAATCAGAATGACAATGACGGCGCTGCGTCCTTTGCAAACTCTAAGAAAGTAACAGCTCCTCCGACCTCTATACCATCAATAAAATCATCTGTTGTTAAACCCATTACATCCATTGTCATTTGACATGCAATAAATTTCACACCTAGCTCCTGTGCCATTTCCACTAATTGAGGAATGGCTGGCACATTAGCTTTTGCAAAGCCCTGTGCAAAATGCTCTGCTCCAGCAGGCATTGGTAATGCATGCATACCTTGCTTATGAATAAAATTTAACCCTTCAAATGTGAAGAAGATGGCTACCTCTTTCTCTGAGGCCGCCGCTGCTGTTGCAATATTAAACACCTTGTAAGCATCGAAAAGCCCACCATTACTCGCAATAATTGCTACTTTGTTTGACATCATAAATTCCTCCTAAATTGTTTTTATTAATTCGCCTTTCCAAGAAGTCATCCCTGGCAAGACGTTAAATACCTTTAAAAATCCATATGCAGAAAGTTTTTGTGCAGCAAAATCACTGCGCTTCCCTGTGCGGCAAATAACATAAATCTCCTGTTCTTTATCAAGCTCTGATAGACGTGACTCTAGCTCACCCATTGGTATAGATTTAGCTCCTTCAATATGTCCAAAAGCAAATTCTGCTTCTTCACGTACATCAAGAATTAAACCCTCTCTACCTGTAATCTGTTCTAAATCAATTGTCTGCGGAAACGTTTTTTTCCTCCATAATTTCATTTGAGCATTTCCGAATATAATGCTTAAGCACATCATCTTCTTCCAAAGTCCCAATATATTGGTGCCCGACAGCTTCAGCCCAAGCCGCGATATCCGCCTTTGACCCCTTATCTGTTGCTGATATTTCTAGAATTTGTCCTTCTACTAGATCAGCTATTGCTTTTTTTGCCCTTACAATTGGCATGGGACAAGAAAGTCCTTTAGCATCTAGCTGAAAATCCACCTTAATACTCATAATTCTCCTCCTTATACCTACAAGGGTATTATTTTATTCAAAAAAAATATAATACTTTAATACTTTTAATTACTCCACTTCACCATTCCAAGCAAGCATACCACCAACCATATTCATAACATTAAAGCCATGACTTTCTAAAAATAGAGCAGCTTGCCCACTGCGACCACCTGAACGGCAAATAACAACATACGATTCATTTTTATTTAGCTCATGCATTCGAAATTCAAGTAAACCAAGCGGGATATGAATAATACCCGGAATATGCCCAGCCTCTACCTCATCTACTTCACGTACATCAATTAAATGGATTGGCTGACCTTGCTCTAATACCTGTTGCACTTCTTTTGCTAGAATCTCCTTCATGCTTTGTCTCCTCCTAATATGCACTCATGCCACCACGGACATTGGTAACAAGTTCAAACCCTTGTTTTTTTAATTGTTTACATGCCCGACTACTGCGCATGCCACTCTGACAAATTACAACTATTTCTTTATCCTTTGGCAAATGATTAAAATTAGAACCTAGTGGAATATTTTTAAACTGGGGAATATTGCGTCCCTTATATTCAGCCGGTGTTCGTACATCGATAAAAACTTTGTCTTTATCATGTAAAATATTTTTCAGTTGCGCCGCTGAGATTGATTGCACTCCTTTTGCAGGCATCATTCTCCATACTAAAAATGCAACAACAATTGCAACGATTAGCCACGTCTCCAAATCTAACTGCCTCCTTTTATACTATAAAGGGTATATCAATTACGCCCCAGCGTAATTTCATCCCGCTACCTATTGAGGTGAGAGTATTCAGCTGAATAAAGATAAAACTTACCTACTTTTCACCACTAAATCCATTGCCTCTTGGATAGCCATATCCATCTTTTCAGCATCTCCTTCAGCAGTCATTACACAGTCTAATAAATTTTCACTTACGATTACACCAATTGTTCGATCAACCGCAGAGCGTACGGCAGATAGCTGTGTAATCACATCTTTGCAATGCTGCTCTTCCACCATCATGCGTAATATCCCGCGCAATTGACCCTCGATTCGTTTCACACGATTTGCTGTTTTTGGACCATAAGCCACTCCGTTCATACCCCCTTTATTTGATTGATGAAACCTGCTTACGAGATTCATGATATACCCCACTAGGTATATTGTCAACACAAAAGTTTTACGATACTTCCTCAAGGATTTTTTCCTTCACTTCAGGATTTCAATCCATCCGTTTTAGAATTACTTATTGGTTCCTATCCATCAATTCCAATAAAAAAACCCTGCTATGAGCCGTTACTCATAACAGGGATTTCCAAAAATTTTATTTTGCTAATTGCATGGCTGGACCAAAGAATTCATAGTGAATCTTTTCATCCTTCACACCAATTTCATGTAAATGTTTAATAACAGCTTCCATAAAGCCAACAGGTCCACATACATACACATCTGTGTTATCCGTTACTTTTTCTGCTAATATTTCTTTTGTAATCTGCTTATTTTCATCTGAGTATAATGCTGTATAAGACGCATTAGGAAGTGCATTCACTTTCCCTTGAATGTCATCGCTAAATGCCACAACTTTTCCATTACGTGCACATTGGATAAAGTTTACTTCATTTGCAGCATCATTTTTCAGCGATTGCAGCATACTGTTTAATGGCGTTACACCAATACCACCGCTAACAAATGTAATTGGAGTTGTAGTTTCTTCTAAAACAAATAACCCAGCTGGAGCACTTACATCCACTAAATCCCCAACTTGTAAGTTATCGTGAATAAAGTTCGAAACTTTACCATTAGGCGTTTGGTCACTTTCACGTTTCACTGAAATGCGATAACCATCCTCAGCACTCGCCTGTGAAAGCGTGTATTGACGATTCATTAAATACTCTTCACCTGGTACTTTCACACGAATGCTAATGTATTGACCTGGCTCATAAGCAGGTAGTGGTGAACCATCTTCATTTTCAAAGTAAATAGAAGTAACAAGATCACTTTCTACTACTTTTTTTCGCTACTTTTAATGGTTTAAATAAACGCCAACCACCATTATTTTCAGCCTTTTGGTATAACTCTTCTTCTACTTGAATGAAAACATCTGCGATCACACCATAAGCCTCAGCCCATGCATTAATAATGTCATCTGTTGCTGCATCACCAAGTACTTCTTTAATAGCCTTTAATAGATTTTCTCCAACAATTGGATAATGCTCAGGTAAGATACCTAAACTACGATGCTTATGTGCAATTAACATCACTGCTGGCAAAATTGCCCCTAAATTCTCAATATGAACAGCAGCAGCATAGACAGTGTTTGCTAAAGCTGTTTGCTGACGACCTTTTTCTTGGTTAGTGTGATTAAAAATATTTAATAATTCCGGATGAGCTTGAAACATATTTTTGTAAAACGTCTTTGTAATCTCAACACCATGAACTTCTAATACAGGAACCGTTGCTTTAATAATTTGAACTGTTTCTTGTTTTAACATATCGCATACCATCCTTTCGTGATTACAATATAACGCTCTCATTTTCTAAAAGCAATATCTAAAATACATCTTTAACAAAATAGACATAATTAATGTATTTTAAATACATCTTAAAAAAAAGTATTGAATTTAATATACTTCAAAGTAAAAATGCTATAATTATTGTGAACTACAGAAAGTAGGGTGTTCTTATGCGTCTAACTTTATACACAGATTACTCTCTTCGAACACTTATTTACCTGGGTGCGAAGGAAGACGGTGAATTATCAACCATTCAGGAAATTTCGGATGCTTATAATATATCAAAAAACCATTTAATGAAAGTTACCCATCAGCTCGGGTTACTTGGCTACATTGAAACCATTCGTGGACGAGGTGGAGGTATACGGCTAGCAATTGATCCTAAAACCATCACAATTGGTGCAATAGTGCGACAAACAGAAGAGGATTTTCATCTAGTGGAATGCTTTGATAAGGAAAATAATCTATGTAAAATTGCACCAGAATGTCAGCTAAAGGGTGTCTTAAATGAAGCATTACAAGCTTATTTAGCCGTTTTAGATCGCTATACTCTTGATGATTTTTTACATTCGAAAGAAAAGTTGATGGCACTGTTGCTTGGTAAATAAAATACCCGCTCAACATAAATTGGACGGGTATTTCTTTATATCTATAATTTTTTGGAAAAGAAAATCATATCTAATGCACGTATGCCATTTTCATAGATAGGCTCTGGATATGAACTAAAAAAAGTCCTTTTCAATTGCTTCCATACGAAAGCCTGCCTTCTGATAAAAAGCAATATTATCTATACTTGAATTGGCAGTACCGACTAAAATTGTTTGATATCCTTGAGAGTGACAAATGCTTGTTATTTGTCGTAATGCCTCCTTGCCAAGGCCCTTTCCCTGATAATTTGGTACAATCGCAATATTTTTCAACTCCACTGCCTTATCAGGTTGCGCAAGAAGTAATGCTACACCAGCTAATTGTTCACCACATTTAATTTCATATAAGTCGCCGTCATTTAAGTATTTCCTTACAGCTTCTTCACTTTCATCTGCTAATAATAATTGCGGTAAATAGCTCTCACGTGAGTCTTCCACTTTTACTAAAGCTGTTCGATAACGGACAAAATCTGTACGCTCAAAAACATTTAAAACACATGGTTGCTTTTCCTTTACCTCTAACCATCTGTGCTCCTCTGGAAAGTCCTTTTCAACGCCTATTCGAATAAATGGCAATTTCTCCTGTGCTTTTTGAGAGCGAATATTGACCTGTCTCGCACCTGCGAAAACCCGTTCAAGTCCTAATTCAAAAAAATGCAATATCTAAAATCGCTATTTTCGCTTCTATATTATAGCCTTTTCCCCAAAACTCATAGCCAAGCCAAGAACCAATGTGACAGCTTTTTTTCGTGTGGTCGATAAACATTAATGCTGTCACACCAATGAGCTGACCTTCTTCATTTAGGACAACCCGAGGAACAGTCTTTCCAGCCTCTTCATCCACACATTCCCGTTTAATAAAATTTATTGTGTCCTCTACTTTACCAGCAGGCAACCCTAGTGCATCTCGCACCTGTGGCATCGAAGACAATGCATGCATTGCTTCAGCATATTTAATATCATGTTTCACTAAAGTTACTGCCATTCTCTTTCTCCTTTTAGTTCATTCATCTTTACATTTATACCAGACTTGCATCGGATTTTTTTCATTATCCATTACTGGCATATGAATCATTCTAAACGAACGTTCATTTTCTAATTTTAATAAATCTGCATATACCTCGCTAGATCGACTTAAACCAACCGAAATAGCCTCTTCTAAAGAATTTGCAAAATATGCCTTATCTACTCCTGCCATTGCCATTGCACCAAAACACATTGGGCAAGGTGCCCCACTAGCATACATAACGGTCCCTGTTAAATCAATAGATTGTAGCTTTTCCTGTGCACGTCGAACAGCTAATAGCTCTGCGTGGCCAGTACTATCTGGGTGAAGATGTAGCTCATTGACACCTTCCCCTATTATTTCTTCATTCTTTACTAATACTGCTCCAAACGGTTGTCCACCTTGTTCAATGTTCCTTAGAGCGAGTTCTATAGCTCGTTGCATCCACTTATTCATTTATACTCTCCTTTACATTAATTATACGTAAGCTGCCAAGATACTCCGAAACGGTCCTCAATCCATGCAAATTGCTTAGAAAAGCCATAGTTATCAAGTGGCATTAACGCCTTGCCGTCCTCTAGCATTTGAGCCACGAGATGGTTAATTTCTTCCACAGACTCACACTCCAGAAAGATTGAGATGGATGGTGTAAAAGTAAAATTATGCTGTATAACACTATCATTGACCATAATTTTCAGATTTTTTTAAATCGAGTATAGCCATCGCTACCTGCTGCGAGTTTTCCATATATGATAAGCTCTTGATTTCTAAATCAGGAAACCATTGTTGATATTGATGAATAGCTTCATTCGCCTGTCCTTGAAACATTAAAAAGGTAGTGGCACTTTTCATTTCGCTAACTCTCCCTCATATTTAGTTATCCATTGCATCGGTGTCATGTTCGACACAAGTTCTCCAATTAAATCATACGGAATATTTTTTTGTATTTGTAAAACGAATACAGCTCTTCCCCATATTGAGCTTTGTTGGCACACGCCTTGCATACTCCTCCTGAAACCAAGCCAATAACACCTTATCTGTATAAAGGCCCATATGATAGACAGCTAAATGTCGTTTTTGTGCGGCAAGGCTAATGAAAGGAAGTGGTGTATTCGGTGTAACATGATAACCCTTAGGATACGTTGATAATGGGACAACATAACTAATCATGTCATAATTCATATTACGTTCAAAGCCTTCAGGCAAATTTATTTCCACTACATCTACTAGCCTTGCAAAGCTTTCACGCCATTTTTCATCGACTTGCTCAATATAAGTGTGTGTCATTCTCAGCCTTCTTTCCAATAGTTATTTTGTACACAACCGTCCCTCTCAACCAATGCTAATTTAAGAAATATCATAAAGAATCATTTAGAATCACACTTCTTTATTACCCTTTTTGGATAATTTAAAAATAAGTGAAATATATTTTGTAAATACGATACCATTTTATTACTAGAAATGACAAAAGAAATAGTACAAATTATATGGTGTACCCCTAAACTTAAAAGCCCTTCTTATGCTTTAAAAAGTTCATCAGCACCTTCCATCTCTTTTTTTTATCTCTTACAATTTTTATTGGTTTTGATAGTATAAATGATTTTATAAAATTTGCGTACAAAAAAAACGCTCGGATAATTCCACGAGCGTTTGAGTCCATAAGATTTTGTACTATTTTATTTTAAAAGTTGCTACTATGCCCTTAATTATTGGTATGGCTGTTCCTATTAACACAATCGGAAGGAGCCACCAGCCAATAGTTTCTATCTCCCCTATAGCAATTCGAACCATTTGAAATGATATAGCGGCAAAGATAATTAAACAAAGATTTTTAATTTCATTTAAAGTCTTACGGCTATTTAAATAAAATGCCTTAACATTATTTTCGTTTAAACGTGCTGGGTAATTATGCATATGTGGTGCCTTTTCAAGTAGGCTTAATAATATCCACAGAAACACTCCGATAAATGGAAGAATGAATAGTTCTATTTTTGAGCCCCAACGATCCACCACTCCTACACCGTTAAAATGTCCTGGAACCTCTTCGGGTATTTCGCCCCACATGATAAAAATATAAAGGATGGATAGCATAAATATTCCACAGCCAATATAGTCCCATAGCTTTTCAAACTTTGTTTTTGGTAATTTCAAAATTGGTCTATACACCTTCTCACATCCCCAGTCATTTCTTTATTAATTCTACGTTACTACAGCTCATTTTGTTTCAAATTTATGAGAATTGTCGTATTTGTTTATGTTCTATCACTAACTATCCGCTTGTACTCCAAGGAAGTTGCGTATTATTTCTACATTTTTTTATCATTTTCTCTGCAATTTACCTCCTTATTATATTTATTAATTAACGTGGAAATACTCTTAATACTTTGTAAAATTCATATAATCTGATATAAATGGTATATATACATATTTCATTTTTTTTGTAACATTTATACTAAATTACTGAGAAAGGAAACTTCAACTATGCGATTTACTATCTACAAGAAATTAATACTCGGTTTTTTTATTGTTATTTTAGTTTTAGTTGGCACAATCGGGTTAAACATTAAACAGCTTAATTCCGTTAATCAAACATATCGTGTGTTACTTGAAGAACAAACTACTAGATCTATCAGTATTCAGGAGCTTCGAGCGATTGCGAAGCAAGAAATTGTAAGCCAAAGAGGGTATTTATTACTTGGAGATAAAAAAAATCTTAAAAGCAACAAAGAATCACGGGAAGAATTCAAAAAAAAATCAGATGAATTAATGGCTTCCTTCCATACTAAAAAAATCTATTGAATTATTAGAGGCAATCAATAAAAGTGAGCAAGATGTCCAACAATTCTCTGATCGCATGTTTTCCTTAAAGGCTGCTGGAGAAATCGAACAGTACGAAAAGCTTGATAGTACACAGGGACGACTAATTATTAAGAAATTCGATGAACGCGTAGAAAACCTTGCTAATTATCAAAAAGAGTATATAGATGAAAAAAATTGCTGCGACAACTAAAGAAATTCAATCGATAAAATTTCAAATGATTATACTTGGGGTATTTGCTGTTGTCATTAGTCTGATAATTGCCATTATCATGGGTAGTCTCATTTCCCGACCTATTAAAGGAATGGCAAAAGCAGCTAAAAAAAATTGCCGAGGGTGATTTAACGGCAGAGCAAATACGTATAAAGAATCGTGATGAAGTTGGTGATTTAGCGCTTGCCTTCAATCAGATGGCTCTTAATTTAAAGGACCTTATTACTAATGTTCGACATAATACTGTACAGGTAAGTGGCTCTGCAGCTGAATTAACAGCAAGCGCAGAGCAAACAATCCAAGCAACAGAGCAGATTACCTCCTCTATACAGGAGGTTGCAAGTGGCTCTGAGGCGCAAGGTAAAAATGCTACAGAAAGCTCTGAAGCTATGAAAAATATGACAAGAGGCATTCAGCAATTGGCAACGACTACAGCTGCTGTTTCTGAACTTGCCATGGAAACGAATGCTGAGGCTAACAAAGGAAACGATTCATTACTCCGTGTTATTACACAAATGGATACAATTCATACAGCCGTTTTAGAGTCTGCAAGCGTTGTCAAAAATTTAGGGGACCACTCAGTAGAAATAGGTAATATTATCGGTCTTATTACAGATATTGCGGAGCAAACAAATTTACTAGCACTAAATGCTGCAATTGAGGCAGCTCGTGCAGGAGATAATGGTCGTGGCTTTGCCGTTGTTGCGGATGAAGTAAAAAAAACTTGCGGAGGAATCTAAGCAATCCGCTGAACAAATTGCTAGCCTTATTTCCGAAATTCAGCATGATACAAATCGTGCAGTTTCTGTTATGGCTACTGGTACACAAGAAGTTCAAGTTGGCATGCAAGTTGTAAAGGTCGCTGAAGAAGGCTTTTCAAAAATTGTTGAATTGATTGAACAAGTTTCCAAGCAAATTCAAGAAGCAACGACCGTTTCAGAAGAAATGTCTTCAAGTGCTGAGCAAATTTATGCATCCTTCGATGAAATAGCAACAATAGCACAAATGTCTTCCGCTAACTTACAAAATGTAGCCTCTGCATCTGAAGAACAACTAGCCACAATCGAAGAGGTTGCCGCTTCTGCCGCTACACTTTCAAATATGGCTGAGGAATTACAAACTCAAGTGTCACGCTTTAAAATAGAATAAAATACAAAAGAATCTGCTCGTTTTCTACATTGGTAAATGTAATATCTACTTCCCATAGAAAACTAGCGGATTCTATAATTTATTATCCGTCTGAATCTTATCTACCCTTCTGCTTCAATAATACCTTTTAACTCGTCTAGCACATCATCAAAATCCGTATGTTTACCTAGCAAAAATACCATTTCATGTTCAATCGGTAACCACGTTTCAATAGCAGCCTCATTGTGCTGAATTTGGGCTTCAAGTTTATCTAAAGCATTTGCTACTTTTGCTTCATACGTTTTCTTATGCTCAAATTCGAACCATAAATCATAAAATTGCTGCCCCGTATCATTTCCTAGTAAATTTCTAATTTTTTTCAATTGCTTTCATTTCATTTTGTCTCTTTTGCTCTTTTACCTTTATATTATTCATCGTATCAAAGGCTGGAATATCTGTTGCATACACCTCCACTAAATCATGAATAATAATCATTTTTAATAAACGTTCACTATTAACTTTTTGCGGTAAGTATTCCTCAATAGCCATTGCCATTAATGCTACTCGCCATGTATGCTCAGCTACACTTTCCTGCCTCCCATCTGAAAGCCAGCTATGACGTAGCTCTCTCTTTAATCCTTCTGCTACATGCAAAAATTTTAACGTGTTCTGTAAATCCATTAATGTCTCTCCCTATTTGAACTTTATCCTTATATTTCTATACCATATATTAGAATGTTTATTTACACACGTAAATGGCTGTTCATAATGAAAATAAACAATTTCACTTTATTCTAAAATAGGGATCATTCTACATTAATTTAGACAGAAAAAAAAATAATTTTTAGAATATTATTGACAGATTCACAATATCCAAGTATGATTGCTTTCAACAACACATTGTAGGCCAAGATTGGAAATAGTAGAAGTGCCTGTGTACTTGTAGAGAGCCGATGGTTGGTGAAAATCGGTAGACACACATTTTGAACTCGTCCATGAGCTACTCCCTGAACTTAAGTAAGGGATGTCGGTTTCCTCCGTTATTGGGATAGACAGTGATTGCTGTCGATAAGAGGACTTTTTCTGTAAAGAGAAGGTCAATTAGAGTGGTACCGCGAGCATAAACTCGTCTCTATTTTTAAATAGAGACGGGTTTTTTTTATTTTGTTTTAACGATTTTGGCCTAAATGTAGCTTTATAAAAAAGACAATAACAAAAGGAGTGTTTGAAAATGGGAAGAAAAATTTGGGTGTTTGATACGACTTTACGTGATGGCGAGCAAGTGCCAGGTGCAAAATTGAATTTATATGAGAAAGTAGAAATTGCACAGCAGCTCAAAAAAATTAGGCGTAGATATTATCGAAGCTGGGTTCCCTGCTTCATCACAGGGGGATTTTGATGCAGTAAAAGCTGTTGCACAAAAAGTAGGAAATACAAATGACATTATGATCACTGCTTTAGCTCGTGCTGTACAGGCAGATATTGATGCTGTTTATAATGCTGTCAAATATGCCGAAAACCCAATGATTCATATGGTGCTTGGAACTTCAGATATTCATGTTGAGAAAAAATTCAGCAAATCTAAGGATCAAATTCTACAAATTGGTGTGGATGCTGTCAAATATGCAAAAACCCTACTACCACAAGTTCAATATTCAACAGAAGACGCTTCTCGCTCAGATTTCGAGTATCTTTGGAAAACAATTGAGGCTGTCATGAAGGCTGGTGCAACGATGATTAATGTACCAGACACAGTTGGCTTTGCAGAGCCTGAAGAATTCGGTGCAATGATTTATAAATTAAATGACCGTATGAAAAACGTAGACGACAGCGTGTTACTAAGTGTACATTGTCATAATGATCTTGGGATGGCAACGGCTAATACACTTGCAGCCATTAAAAATGGTGCAGATAAAGTAGAATGTACAATTAATGGTATTGGTGAACGTGCTGGTAATGCTGCATTAGAAGAAGTTGTTATGGCACTAAAAACACGCAGTGCTGTTTACAATGCTGAAACGCGTATTAACACGAAAGAAATTATGAATACATCTCGCCTTGTTTCCAGCTTTATGGGCTTAGACGTACAAGTGAACAAAGCGATTACTGGGGACAATGCCTTTGCTCATTCATCTGGTATTCACCAAGACGGCTTGTTAAAATCTCGAGATGCTTATGAAATTGTCCATCCAGAAGATGTGGGTCTTGATGATATGGAATTAGTCCTTACAGCTCGTTCTGGGCGTCATGCGGTGAAAAATGCCCTTGAGAAGCTTGGTTTCTCTAATCTTTCCACGGATGAATTTGAAGGAATCTTCGAAGGCTTCTTAAAGCTTGCGGATGCGAAGAAAGAAGTCTATGATCACGATTTATATGTAATTGTTGAGAGCTACTATGAAAAACATGATGCAAACAATGCGAATGCCACTCATTATAGCGAGCAATTCTTTGATTTTGACGATTTACAAGTCGTCAGCAATGCAAATTTCCCTTCTGCAAGTGTGAAGATTCGTAAAGGTGGCGAAGTATTTAAAGCGAGCGCAGTAGGCTCAGGTCCAATTGATGCCCTATATTCAGCTATTGCAGAAATTACAAATATTGATGTAAAGCTTGTAGAATATAATATTAACAGTGTATCTCGCGGGAAAGAGGCACTTGGAAAAGTAAAAATCACAATCGAACACGAGGGTGAGAAATATATTGCCAAAGCCGCAGATACAGATATATTAAAAGCAAGTGCTCTGGCATACATTAATGCTATTAACAGTGTTGTTGTAGCTAAATTAACGCCAGTGATGAACTAACTAATGGCTAAAAGCAGTATGACAAAATTTCTGTCATACTGCTTTTGTATTAATTATTGCTATCCTTCACTAGCTTTTGAAATTCTTCTTCTATTAGCTCAACATCAAGACGTTCAAACAATGGTGCCACTTCGCTAATGGATGCTGGAAGCTCTACCTGCTCATGCCACATTAGCTCATGTATGCCTACCATTTTTCTTACCTTTTCAGCCGAAAACGGTAAAAATGGATGTAGTAGCTGCCCAAGATTCGCAATCATATAGACACATGTTGCCAGTGTTTGATTGCCTGCTTCTACATTCTCTTTCACCTGAAGCCATGGCTGTTGCTCATCAAAATAGCGATTGGCTGCACGAATATATTCGAAAATAGCTTCTAAAGCTTGTTTGAAATGCCCAGCCTCAATAAGATTCTCCACCACATTAAACAATTGAATCGTGTGCTTACGCATGTTACCATCTATCTCAGCTTGTGGCACCTGTCCTTCAAAGGATTTTTCAATAAACTTCAATGTACGATTAACAAAATTGCCATATGCCCCAAGTAACTCCCCATTATGGCTATAAATAAATTCTCGCCAGGAGAAATCTGTATCACGATTTTCTGGCGCATTCATTGTTAAAAAAAATAACGAATCGAGTCCGCATCATATCGACTTAAAATATATGGCACCCATACCGCCCAATTTTGACTGGTTGATAATTTTCGCTTTTCTAGTGTCAAATATTCGTTCGATACAATATGTGTTGGTAATGCCTTTGCCCCTATTCCCATTAAAATGGCTGGCCAAATAACGGTATGGAATGGAATATTATCCTTACCATGTACATAATACGAAATTGTCTCTTCATTCCATAAATCCTCAATAGCTATTTGATGCTGCTTTGCCCATTCGATGCTTGCAGTTAAATAACCTGCAACCGCTTCAATCCATACATATATTTTTTTTACCTTCAAAGCCTGGAACCGGAACATCAATACCATTTGGTAAATCTCTCGTTACTGCACGGTCTGGTACTCCTTCTGCCAAGTAGCGCTCTGTTAATCCCAGTGCATTATCACGCCAGCGTTTTTCGATCTTTGCTTGTGCTAGATATGTGTCCAATCTTCCTTGAAATTGACTAAAGGCAAAATAAAAATGCTCCGTTTCTCTAATAATTGGCTCATTGCCGCAAATTTTACAGCGTTTATCGATTAAATCGAGTGGATCTAAAATTGTGGAACAATTATCGCACTGATCACCACGTGCCTTTGCACCACAGTTTGGACAAACTCCCTCTACAAACCGGTCCGGTAAAAACTGGTTATCTGTTTCACAATAAGCCTGCTCAATTTTCTTTTTATATAAAAAATTATTCGCAAGTAGTTGTAAAAAAAATAGCCTGTACAGAGTCATGATGATGCTTTGCATCTGTACGGGTATACAAATCATAGGTAAATCCTAAATCATTAAAGCATCGAGTAAACTCCTCATGATAATGATTAGCAATAGCCTCAGTAGTTGTGTTCTCTTGTGCGGCGCGAATAGAGATTGGTGTGCCATTACAATCACTTCCTGACACATATAAAACCCTTTCCCCCTTTTGTCGGTAATATCTAGCCAAAATATCACCTGGTAATAATGCAGCAACATGCCCTAAATGCAAAGAACCATTTGCATATGGCCAAGCGCCTCCAATAACAATTGTCATTCTAATTGCTCCCCTCGCTGCTGAATGAAGATAAAAATGGATAAAAAAATCGCCCTAATCAAAACTGATTAGGACGAGTATACCCGTGTTACCACCTATATTTACAAATAGCTCACACTATTTGCCTCTATCAGTACGTCTATCTATGAGAGATACTGTTGCTGTTGTAACGAGTGCCTATCTCGTCGTAATCTACTTGCATAATGCTTTCGGTACGAGGCTCAAAGGTCATTTTCAAAAGGGTTCATTTACCTCATTTCCACCAACAGAGGCTCTCTATAAAATGGTGATCCAATTTACTTTTCCTTCTCAACGCTTTTTCTATTAGGTTGGCACCATTTTACGCTTTCTTCGCCTGAAATGCAATCTTTGTCGATAAATGATTAAAATGCTCTCGGTAAATCGTATGTTTTTCTCGATAAGATAAAAATATTGGGCGATAAAAAATTAATGCTTAAGCCAATTGAACTTGTAATAAATCTTTTAGGTCATCAATGACAATATCCGCCCTTTGTAGCTCTGTTTCCTGTGCGAAATCAAAACGTACCCCGATTGAGAGAAGCTGATTATCATGCAGCCTGAATATCAGAAGAACGATCACCGATAACGGCTCCTTGCTGAATGCCATTTTCTACAATCACTTTTCTTACTAAATCTGATTTATGACCACTTGCAATAGACTGAATGCTGTATGTACCTTTGATAAAACGCTCCAATTGATAGGTATCCACTATTGCTTGTAAGTACTCCTTCTGTCCATTGCTGGCAATGTATAGCTTATAGTGCTCTGCCAAAGCAGCAAGTGTTTGCTCTGCATTTGGATATAATGCGCCCTTACCATTCCGTATTTGCTCAATCAACTTAACATGAAATAATGAATTGCTCTCTTCACGTATTGCTAAAGAGTGCATTGGACATAGTGTTTCCCAAACAACAGGTAGTGGCACTCCCATAATTTCTCGATATTTTTCGATTGGTGTATCCTCCTGCCAAAGTCCCTTATCTCGTAGCACATCAAACGTGGCAGCAAGTGCAGGCTCTAAAATTAGATTGGTTTGAAATAAGGTTCCATCCATATCAAAAATAATAGCTTTTGTCATAAAGCCACCCCCTATACTATTATGAACGTTTTCTCCTCTTATATTGTTTCGCTTTAATATTATACATAAATATAATCCCCCTCTAGTTCCCTAAATACTAAAGGAGGATCATTTTTTTTAAGGCTCTAGGGGTACGATTATTTCTAATTCTTCTATTTCTTGCCAATAACCTTGCTCATTCGTCTTACCAGGTTTAAGTGTAAATGATTTCGGCATTTTCTCCATAGGTGGTAGCACTAGAATAATATGATGTCCATAATCCTTGGTTGCCCCCATTTGCATATTCGCCCTATTGTATAGCTTCCCTTCACTATCTGTAACCTCAAACTCAAAAAAATGGCCATTGATCATTTCTATTTAACTCTTTGGGATAATCTACTAGGATATCTATACGTGTCGATAGTGGTGTAAATGATACCTTTGCAACATTTAATTTATATAAACCATCGTTAGTACTAGATTTTACTTTTGGATAGTAGCTAATAACTTCTTCCATTAACTTTTCAAGTGTAAAGTCCACATGCCAATTACCTTTGTAGCCAAATAAATTGCTGCCATCTAATGCAACTTCAATTTTATTCCCATATATATCTGTATTGGATAATGTTAATTCATGATGTTCAATAATTGTGTTCCTATCAATATCATCTTGACCTGTAGAACCCATAGCAACATCTATTGGCTCCCCATTGATAGTTAACGTATTAGTTCCTACAACCTCTTCTTCTAAAGAAACACCATTCCGCCCTGTATATGCGACTGTAACTAGTAATCTATTCCCATCATATACCGCTTCTTTAACAGACATTGTAAGGCCCCCGTGCGTATCCTCTTTACCTATTTTTGTCATCAATTGTTCTTGTTCAATCTTTTTAGCTGCAATATCCCCAAATTCAGCATAAATGATTCCTATATAAGGCACATTGGCTAATGCAGTCGCAATTGCGGGAGAGAAAAATCCCGAACCTAGTAGTGTTATACACAATCCACAGGCAACAAGGAGAGGTTTTAAAATTCTACTTTTCAGCTTCTTCCTTTTTGCTGCTCTTATTGCCGCCTGCTCTCTCATCATCAATTGATCAAGTGGAATATCGATACGATTAATTTCCTTACTCATACAAGTAACCCTCCCTTAAGACTGGTTTTAATTCTTTCTTAGCCCTGTTAATATAGGATTTCACTGTTCCTTCGGGACATCCCAGCATTTTTGCAATCTCTTTGACAGTGAAATCATGATAAAAGCGTAGCGACATAATTGTTTTATATTTGGCATCTAAAGTATCAATAGCCTCTTTTACATCTAATGAATATGCGATATTTTCCATACTTTGATTTCCAGCTATCTCTGCAAAAAACGCCTCATCTCCGGAAGTAAATTTTCTTGCATCTTTTCTAATAAAATCAATAGATTTATAAACAACAATCTTCATTATCCACCCTGGAAAACTATTTGGGTTCTTTAAAGTTTTCATTGTTGTATAGGCTTTATAAATAGACTCTTGATAAATATCAAGCGCATCCTGCTCATTTCGAACATACGAGTAGGCAGTACGATATAATTTCTCACGCATGAAAGCAAGCAACTGCTCAAATGCTTCATCATTCCCCCTTTTTGCGCTCTTAACCAATTTTTCTATATCCACCTAATCTCCTCCTTCTGGCTATACTTTAAAGTCGTTTAAGGAAGGGAAAACGTTGCAAAAAAAATAGATGCCCTCTTCTTACAGAAGGACATCCATTTAATCAAAAAATTCCATATGCAGCTTTTCCATCTTATAGTAGTTCAACCGATCCTGTAATGTTCCTGTATGAAATTCGAATTTATGACCGTCTGGATCTATGAAATAAATTGACTTTTTGTCTCTGACATCTCGTTCTCTTCCCTGTAAAATATTCACGTGATTGTTGACAAGCTTTTCATACATTTTTTTCAAAATCAGCCTCATCAATAGTGAAGGCTATATGTGTATAGGATTGATGTATTTCCCGACGTGGTATATCTTTTTCTACATTCAGAGCAAGCCATAGCCCATTTAAATCAAAATAGGCAGTGCTTTTTCCTTTAACTAATAACTTAGCATCGAAAATAGTTTCATAGAACGCGATTGATTGTTCTAAATTCGACACAGAAAATAATAAGTGATTAATACCCTGTATATTCATATCTTAACCGCCCCTCCATGGTTAACAAAAAGTTTTGCACAATGGCAAATATGTACGATACTCTCCTCATCAGTTGTATGCAGTTTTCTTTCTAAGCCTTTGCTATCACCTTACCTGCTTCAGCATCTATAACCGGAAAACATACTTTGCACCCTTCGAATCAAAAAGCCTTTTGCCAGCAGTGACTTTTTTTTGCGCGTCCAAATAATACTGTACCAATAATGGTAATGATGACTGTTCCTCGAATCCATTTCTTCTTACCCAACCTTATTCCCTCCTAAAAAGCAGAACACAGATACCCCAAAAACTATCTGTGTTCCTCAAAACTCATTTCTTTTTTCCCTTTTTTAATCCCTTCGCAATTTGCTTCCATTTTCGTTGCTCATTAAGCCTTGCCTGTGTATTTGTCTTGCGCTCTATAAAGGCCAGCTCCTTTTGCAATTTAAAGTAGCTTTGAAGTCGAGATTCCTCAAGCTCCCCATCTGCTATTGCCTGCTGTACAGCACAATGTGGCTCCTTTTGATGTGTACAATCTCGATAATGACAAACCGCTGAAAGCTGTTCTATGTCCTGAAAACTAGAAGCAAGACTATCTCCTTGATCCCATAATTGAAGTTCACGCATTCCTGGCGTATCAATTAAACACCCACCTTCAGGTAGTACCACTAACTCGCGATGTGTTGTCGTATGGCGCCCTTTAGCATCATCCTCACGAATGTCAGATACTTTCATGAGCTCTTCGCCACTCAGCATATTTGTCAGTGTAGATTTTCCTGCACCTGAAGAACCAAGCAATGCTCCTGTCACACCATCTGTAAATAATGCACGAATATCCATTAACCCTTCACCTGAATAGGCACTTGTTACAAAAATATCTACTCCAAACGCTACAGATTCAACATCTCTTACCTTATCTGAAACATTAGCACATAAATCAGCCTTTGTTAGTACAATAATCGGTTTTGCCCCTGAATCCCAAGCTGCTATTAAATAGCGCTCTAAACGTCGAATATTAAAATCTGCATTTAAGCTCATAACAAGCAGCACAATATCTACATTGGATGCTACAATCTGTTCCTGTATTTCCTGCCCCGCCACCTTGCGTGAAAAAACTGATTTTCGTTTAAATAGTTGATGAATAATAGCCTTTTCTTCACCAGGCATTTTTTTCTACTAGTACCCAATCGCCCACTGCTGGAAAGTCCTCGCGTGCTAATGAGGTATAAGCAAAATGCCCTGCAACTGTTGCTAGCCACTCACCTTCTTCTGCTAATACACGATATGAATGCTTATGCTCTAATGTAACCCTTGCTGGTACACAATTCACTAGCTTAGTCTGCTTCTTATATTCAATCATTTGCTCTTCAAAGTATGTGTTAAAACCTAATGCTGTTAAATTCAATTTAGTTTCCTCCTAAAAGTGCATATCAATTTCACCTTGGCATAATTACTTCCGGATTTTGAAAATCCATGACATCCGCAGAATGAAGATAAAAAAAACCTTGTATCTGCGCAATTCGGCAGTTACAAGGTTTCACAGGCACGTTTAAGAGAATACACAAATCGAACTAATGAACTTAAGTCAAATTGTATATTTTAGGCGTGTGAAATTGAACAAACCGAATTGCAGTTCGCTAAAAATAGATCTATTCATCATGTCACATCACCTACTTCCAATTATTTGTTTTTAATATAGCGAAATCTTCCGAAAATGTCAAATGCAATCTAATAAGCATGTATCCCCTTGCTTCTTGCATACAATGAACAAACCACTATTAACAAAGGAGATGTTGAATTGCCAAAAATCATTTCTATCAGTACATACCAACCACCGTACACATTACGGCAAACAAATGCAGAGGAATTAACGAAGGAACTTTTTCACACAAAAATCCCAAAATTAGAAAGATATTTAAAAGTATTTGAGAATGGTGGTATTGCAACTCGTCATTTTTGTGTACCGCCAGAATGGCATCGTATTGATCATTCCTTTGAAGAACGCAACGATTTATATATTAAGCTAGCAACACAATACAGTGTGGCTGTTATTCAAGCATGCTTACAAAATGAGAAATTTTTAAAAATACCCATTTCGCCAAAGGACATTGATGCCATCATTTTCGTAAGTAGTACTGGCATTTCAACACCAAGTATTGATGCACGAGTGATGAATCAACTTCCGTTTTCAGACAAAGTTAAACGTATACCACTTTGGGGACTGGGCTGTGCTGGTGGTGCTGCTGGTATTAGTAGGGCTTATGATTTTTGTCTTGCCCATCCAGAAGCAAAAGTTCTTGTTGTTTGTGTGGAGCTTTGCAGTTTAACCTTCCAGCCAAATGACTTTTCAAAAAGTAATTTAGTCGGTGCCTCTCTTTTTGCAGATGGTGTAGCTTGTATCCTTGTCTGTGGAGAGGAAGCGAAAATTGAGACAAGAATACCAACACCGGCTATCATAGCAACCGGCTCCAAATGGATGCCAGATTCAGAGAATGTAATGGGTTGGGATATTAAAAACAATGGCCTACATGTTGTTTTTCAAAAAAAGTATCCCCGCTATAATCACTAATTGGCTTGGCCCATTCATTGAGCAATTTTTAATGGAGCAGGAATTATATACTGAACAGCTTCATCACTTCATTGCACATCCTGGCGGTAAAAAGGTTTTAAAGGCTTATGAAGATACGCTTTATTTAGCACCCCAAAAAAAACGACATTTCTCGGGAAATATTAAAAAAATCATGGAAATATGTCATCTCCTACGGTGCTATATGTATTAGAGCAATTTATGTTAAATGAAGGACAAGTGGAGGATACTGGTTTGCTCGTCGCTCTCGGCCCTGGCTTCTGTGCTGAAGCTGTATTACTCAAATGGAGGGAGTAGCATGATCTTCTATATTATACTGATTATCGTGATTCTACAAAGATTGACAGAGATTTTTATTGCCAAGCGCAATGAAAAATGGATGCTGTCTCAAGGTGCATACGAAGTCGGTGCATCTCATTATCCCTATATGGTTACAATGCACATCAGTTTTTTTCTTATTTTTAATAGTAGAAGTCGTTACTAATAATAGTGGTATATTGCCCTTATTCCCGTTATTTTTCTTATTATTTATTGCTGTGCAGGCATTACGCATTTGGTGTATTCGTTCATTAGGCACTTTTTGGAACACAAAAATTCTCATTCTCCCTGATGCTCAAGTTGTACGCAAAGGCCCTATACATTTATGCGTCATCCAAATTATGCAGTCGTTTGCTTAGAGATTCTGCTACTACCTATTATGTTTCAGGCCTATTTTACAGCATTTTGTTTTACACTTTTAAATGTAACTATGCTATCAGTACGCATTCCCATTGAAGAAAAAGCATTAAGGGATGCAACAAATTATAATCACGTTTTTGATAAGAAGATTTCGGAGCCCTAACCGAAATCTTCTTTTTTTTATTGCCATTCCCAATTAAAGGGATCCTTTAGATTTTTCCACGGTTTATTATACTCGTCCACTGTTAATAAACAAGCATCTAACTCTGCAATAATTGCCTCTTGATCTAAATCGATCCCAATAATCACAAGCTGTGTCATGCGATCTCCAAACTCATCATCCCAATCCTTCAGAACCTCAGGACTTTGAGAGAATACATCCTGTTGCTGCAACTTTGGTAAAGCAGCTACCCAGTAGGAAACTGGCTCTATCTTTGCTGATGACCCCGCCTGTGACAGCAATAATGCTACATCCTGATGTCTAGCACTCCAAATAATTCCCTTTGCTCGTACAATCGATTCTGGCATACGATCACACCACTCGACAAAACGCATTGGATGAAAAGGTCTTCTACGATTATAGGTGAAAGAAGAAATGCCATATTCCTCTGTCTCAGGTGTATGATTTTCATGACCAAGCTCCAATTCCTTAAGCCACCCAGCAGATGCTGACACCTTCTCAAAATCAAAGCGTCCTGTATTGAGAATTTCTGCTGGCTCTATCACACCATTCACTGTCCGAATTAGCTTAGCTTCAGGCTGTAAAGCACGTAAAATGCATTCTAATCTATCAAGCTCAATCTCTGATACCAAATCACATTTATTTAGAATAAGAACATCACAAAACTCAATTTGATCAATGAGCAAGTCCGCCACATCTCGTTCATCTAATTCACCCACTGCCTCCTTTCGCTCCAAAAGGCTTTCTCCTGACTGAAAATCATGCCAGAATCGATTCGCATCCACAACAGTCACCATCGTATCAAGCTGACAAAACTTCGTTAAATCGATACCTAGCTCCTCATCCAAATAGCTGAAAGTTTGAGCGACTGGTATGGGTTCACTGATTCCTGTAGATTCAATTAAAATATAATCAATATTGCCGAGCTTTGCGAGACGCTCAACCTCCTGCAATAAATCTTCACGCAATGTACAACATATACATCCATTGGATAGCTCTACAAACTTTTCCTCTGTACGTGAAATACCGCTTCCATTTGCGATTAATTCTGCATCAATATTGATTTCACTCATATCATTCACGATAACGGCTACTCGCATATTTTTTTCATTTTGCAATACATGATTCATCATTGTCGTTTTTCCAGAACCTAAATATCCACTTAAAACAGTGACAGGGATTTTTTTTGTCATTTATACAACTCCTTAAATCGTAATCATTACTATTTATAATTTGTAATTAAACCATAGCTAAACAAAAATTGCAATGCTAAAAATTCATTATTGACATAACTTCTAAAAAAATAATAATGTATAAAGCGTAATTATTACGATTTAAAAAAAGGAGGTTAATTTTGTGCGTATACAAATAACATTAGCTTGTACCGAAACAGGTGATAAAAATTATATCACTACAAAAAATAAACGAAATAATCCTGAAAGGTTGGAGCTTAGAAAATATTCACCTCGATTAAAAAGAGTGACATTACATCGAGAAACAAAATAATATTCCCTAATAAATATAAAAGACTGTTTCAAAAGTGATTATTTCCTTACTTTTGAAACAGTCAAACAAGCCTATTAATGAATTAAATCCCCTCTCGTAATTTCATTTGCTTTTATTTCTATAGCAAGCTCATTTAATTTCTGCTCTAGGTCATCAAGAATGCGTAATTTATGCTCCACCTGTTCTTCAAAATCAATAGATTGAGCCAATATCTTATTTACTTGCGTATCTAAATTTATAAGAGCATCATTCTTCACCCTCGTTCTTTCTTCTAGCAGATTAGTAGTCGAATTATGTTTATTTATATCCTCTAGTTTTTTTGATAATTTTTCCTCAATCTCTTTTATCAAATACTGATTAAGATTTTCAGCATTAGCTTGCTCTAAACGTGAATTTTCAATTGCTTCCATGATGTTTTCTATTTGTAGACTGATGCCTATTGCAAAATCACTCAGCTTACTTTCTAGTCCATTCACCGAATTAACTGACAGTAATTCATCTTGTGTAACTTTTACAGTTTCCTTTAATAACTTATTTTCTGCACGTAGCTTCTTTTTTTTCCTTTAATAAAGCTTCAATCGAGGATATTTGTTTTTTCTTATGCTTTTCTATTGTTTGAACATGATCATAGTAATTCTGTGTTGCTTTTTCAAAGTCTCTCTTCAGCTTTAATAGCTCCATCGAAAGCTCCTTTTTTTGATTTGTTAACTGGATATTTTCTCGTTCAAATCTTAGTACTAATGAATAATAATCACTATCTCTTAGTCTTTTAACCTCATTTTTATATTTCGCTAATTCAGCCCTTAAAAAAAATAATCATTTGCTGGAGTTGAATGGGATCATTGTTTTTCACAATATCATTTTCCATATTAAGCTCTCCTTTCACGGAAATTTCCCAAGCATACTTATAACCTCCTCAAATTGCTTCTTACTTTCTTCTATAACCTCGTCAAGCTGTTTTACCAAATGTTTGTCAAATTCATCATTATTAATTTCTTGTTTTTTTGGTTTTTCTCCAGATATTAAATAGGCAATAAGTAGATTTAACGTTCCTTTTTCAAGAAAAGCAAAGCTATTATTTTTGTCACTATTATAGTTAGAAAGATTTGCAAGTTGCTCCTTTATAAATTGTTGTGTGACATGCTCTATTTTTTTCAAATTCACTCATTATTCTCCTCCTGTGTTTGGCTTATTCCATTAAGATTAATAGGGTTCAAAACAACCACACCGTCTTGTAACTGATCGCAATAGGTAAAACCCATAATACTTCCTGAATAAGATAAATTATGTGACCATTTAATTTGAAAATTAGTAAAAGATAATGTTTCATTTGGTTCTAATGTTGTTTTCCCTATAGTCTAAGCCAAAATTCTTCTTTGCTCGCTTCATCATTGATTCGCTCCCAGCTGCTATTTCCTTTTAAATTGGGAGCAAAATGTTCATAAACATACCTACCAGAAAAGGAGAATGGCGAGTCTTCGGGTAGCTTTATACACAAATAAGGATTGGTAATAGGCTGATTCCCTATATTACGAATATGATAGGAGCCCAAACATAGACTTTCCTGTTCAGTATCATAAGAAATATTGAATGAAGAAGTAAAATAACTTATGACATTGATAGGTTCAAGAATTGTAAGCTTCTCAACCATTTTCCTGATTTCATGAATATAATGAGTCGTCTGTTCTTTGAGCTCATTTATTTTTTTCCTCCACCTGATTGGTACCAGTCATAATTTTTATCCTCCTGAGTTAAATATGTAATAAGTGATGTTACACCTCGGCGTAATGATATTCAGTTTTTTTTCAAGCTAGCTCGAATCCCTTCAATCTTTGCTTTTATCTTGGTTTAGCAGATATTAGACAACAGCTAAACCAAAATAAAAAAAAGAGAGGTTTACCCTCTCTTCAAGATATGTGTTTTTCTTTTTTTATTAGTACTATTACCCACCTGTTGGGAAAATAACAGGGCATTGCTGTGGACGAACTACACCCGGACATGTAAACGGTAATTCTGCTCTTGGCTCGCAGAAAGTCGCTAAGAATTCCACAGTAACTGGGAATGTAGATTGAATACTTTGGCAAACAGATACTGTAATAGTTAATGCAGAAAACGTAATTGTACCTGCAGCAGCTGTTAATGTTCCAGTTGTACACACGAAACAATCTAAATCTGTAAATAAAATTTCTACATCTGTACCTTTTGGCGCACATAATGTAACTTGTTCACAGCGAGAAAGTGAAATATTATTGCTCGTGAACATAGTGCCGTTCGGTAAACAAACAACTAATGTAAGAACAAAATTCTTTTGAATATTTAAATGTTGAAGACATACAGTTGAACCATCAATGGAGAATTGGCGATTCTCACGGTTCAAAATAACAATAGGATTAGTTGCTGATGGAACTACCTTACATGTAACTACCGCACCTGTTAAATCAGTCGTTGGCGTTACGCTGGAAAAGTAATTGGTCCAGTAGGGGAAAAATCAAATGACATTTCCTTTACAATCCAGTCAAATACCTTATCGACGTTTATACAAATTAGTTCCTGCGCCTGGGATGGCATATTCTCTAGCATCCTTTTGACACCTCCATAAAATTTTTATCTTTCGTTTGTAGCATATGTTTTTCAGCTATAAGTGTATGGGCTAAATAAATAGTTCCACCTCATATTTAGTAAAAACTTGTGTATCCATACGAATTTTTTTTGTTTAATGCCCTACGCTTCAAGGAGATATTAATTTGTTTTTTAGGACCGGTATATTTGTAACAGAAAGTAAATATTTTTAATAAAATATTAATGGACTGAAAGGGGTGAAATACATGGAAAATTCAAAATTGTACGCCACTCAAGACATTGAAAAATTGAAGGAAAAGATTGAAAACTATAGGGAAACGTTAACTTCAATAAAAATGGGGACTTCAATAGAGGATTACCTCTTTATGAAAAAGGAATTTGATGGATTAAAAACACAGATTGCACATTTTGAGGGACTAACAGAAACATTAGATGATAGGCAAAATTTGCAAATTAAAGGCTATGAGGAGCAAATAAAGCTACTCTCCACACAAATTGAGCTTTTAAATCAAACAATAGAAGAAATGAATCAAGAAATATTAGTCGTTTTAAAAAAAGCTACTTACAATGGAAGTTAATAAAGCTCCAGCACCTACCACTACACCCAGTAGTGAAAGCCACTCTCCTTTGATAGCTAATGCTGCACAAAGACAGCCTAGAATTACAATGGCTCAGAATCAATCGACAATTCCCTCTCAACAACCATCTTATAGGTTATTGCAAAATTTGGCAGGGAAAGCAACCAATAAGCAATTCGATTTGAATCCTAACATTCTATCTTCTGAAACTGAACATCAAAAGAGCATACCCGAAGAACGCCATTTTAATCAACACTATTTTCAATCAGTAAACACGCATCCGAGCCAAGGTCTTTATCGGAATACCAACACAGAATCGACCTTCCATTTTAAAAATGCCACTGATGCAAAACAAATTCCGGTAAGTATTTATAATCCAACTACCATAAATTCTTCTATTATAGGGGAAACAAAACCTGAACTAATAAATGACTCTACTGCCTTGAAAACACCTGAAGTAGCGACTGAATTTGCGGTTCTTGAAGAACCGCAAGAAGAAATTCTTGATCCTCCTAACGCTATAATTGAGGAACCTGTTATTCTTGATGTACTTCAAACAGGGAATAAGCCTATTATTCTCGATTCACCTAAAGTTGAGAATAAAGAGCCTGTTGTTCTTGATTCCTCTGAAGCTGTGAATAAAAAGCCTGTCATTCTTGATTCATCTGAAACAGTGAATAAGAAACCTGTCGTTCTCGATTCTTCGGATACTGTGAATAAAGATCCTGTCGTTCTCGATTCTTCTGAAACTATGAATAAGGAGCCTGTCGTTCTCGATTCCTCGGATACTGTTAATAAAGAACCTGTCGTTCTCGATTCCTTTGAAGCTGTGAATAAGGAGCCTGTTGCTTTCGACTCCTCTGAAGCTGTGGATAAGGAGCCTGTTGTTTTCGATTCCTCTGAAGCTGTGAATAAAGAGTCTGTTGTTTTCGATTCCTCTGAAACTGTAAATAAGGAGCCTGTTGTTTTCGATTCCTCTGAAACTGTAAATAAGGAGCCTGTTGTTTTCGATTCCTCTGAAACTGGAAATGAGCCTGTCATTCTAACTACTTCTGAAGCGTTAAATGAGCAAAAGCCACCTACTTTAAAAAGTGACGAATCTGAAGCTATATCAGAAAAAAACAATTGAAACCTATAGCAATAATCAAGAGGTAAACAAGCAACCTGAACAGGAAGAAAAAAACTATGGATGAAGAGCATAAAAAAAGAAAAAGGCTCATTATTTTTCAATTTCTTCCGAAAATGGAGTTAGTTTAAATGGTTTAAGAGTAGAACTGAAAATCAATTTAGCCTTGGCATAATTGTAGCTGCCGCTACAAATAAACAATGCGTCCGGATTTTGAGGAGTCTTCTGTAGCTGCCGCTTTGCTTTCGAAACAAAAAAACTTTTGCTGAATGAAGATAAATCGTCCAATAAGTATGAAAATACATATTGGACTTTTTTTTATGTATAACAGACACATCAGATGATTCATACAGATTGAGCAAAGCCTCTCCAAAAGTTTAAACAATAAAGGCTTAAAATTAGATATTTGCCCTGACCCCGCAAACATAGCTGAATAGAATAATGAAGAAAGGGGGTGTAAAAATGTGTATGAATTGTATGAATTCAGCGTGTGGCGGCTGCGCAAATCAAAATAATCAGTGTACTGCACTTGGTCCTTTTGAAGCTATTGAAGCTGCATGTATTACGACTCCACCAGCAACAGGCTCAATCATCCCATTCGCATCAGGAATAGTTCCTGTTGTTTTAACATCAGTTCTTGGTGGCGCTATCGGTACAGTTAGTCTTGTAGGATTCGGTACGTCTATTCCAGGGGTAACTCTTACTGGTACAAATATAGATTTAACAGCTGCTACAGGAACAGAAGCCTTTTCAGTTCCACGTGCTGGTACTATTACATCTATTTCTGCATCATTGTCTGCTACAGTGGCTGTAACCCTTACTGGAACAGCAACAGTCAGAGCACAAATTTACCGCGCGGTTGCGGGAAGTAATGTTTTCAGCCCAACAACAGCATTTGTTGATTTAGCACCAGCTCTATCAACAATAGCAGTAGGTACTATTACATTTGGAACTGCAAACGTTGTGCCAGTGCCTGTAGCTGCTGGTGATCGTTTATTAATGGTGTTCTCCATCACTTCCTCAGGGATTGTTGCAACTGTTACGGGTAACGCAAGTGCAGGAATCAATATTGTATAAAAAAATCATAAGTCAGATATAAGCTACCTTACAGTGTTATTAAAACCATGCAATATGATAATACCTTGAAAACAATTGAAAAAATAAGCAATAAAATAGGCGATTTTCTTCAAAACCGAGAAATCGCCTATTTTTCAATTTAAATAGATTGCAATGATTATTTTGCCAAAGCATTTTGAATATGAGCAAGGTGATGCTTTCCATGCCAAGCATATAAAGCTATGGCTTTTTCAAGTGTCAGTAACCCTGAATCAGGATGGTTAAACGCTCTTTGCAGTTGCTCTTCTGTTAAACTGGACAGTAAATAAACCCAGCGCTCATGTAAGCTTTCGATAAGTTTATGGGATGTCGCTACTGGAAGTTCTGAATCTGGGAGTTGAGCCCATTCCGCTTCGTTGTAAGGCTTAATCGTCGGTACATCCTCTGTAAGTGCTAATTTAAAACGAATATAGCTATTCATATGACTATCAGCGATATGATGGACTAGCTGTGTTACAGTCCAGCCATTTTCTCGATAAGTTTTCGCTAATGCTTGCTCACTTGCTCCACTAAGTTCCTCCGCTAGCTGTCTAGGTAGCACACGAATATCCTCAATCCATTCCTTTACTTGCTGTACTGTCACTATTTCTGGAAATTGAAATTGCCCAATTGGATAGCGTAAATCGGTCATATAGGCACCCTCCGTTCTCTATTTTCTTCCTTTTCATATTATCAATTTAATATTTTACGCGCTACCTGCATTATTTTTTCAGGATTAGTTTCTTTTTTTATTAGTTAATTTTGAACCTTTATATTCATTGTACTTTCGATCATAGAAATTAATTTTGGAAATTCTTTATTGAAAAGAAATTCAATCCCATTTTCTTTAAATTTGTCATAAATCTTTTCATAATAAATTGAAATTTCGCCATGAATAGAAGGACTAATAATGATTTAAGCTTAGTTAATACCATTATAATAATGAAAAGTACATTTTTCACCTTTGCTTCAAAATACATAGCTTCAATTTTTACTTAGCTTGCTCCAATTCCTCATCTGGCTGCTGAAAACTAAGTAACCCTCTTAAATGAAATGTTTCTTTCGCCTAAAAATAAAACCCTTATTTTGTAAGAATTCAAATTTACAAAATAAGGGTTTTAAAGTATTCATTTCACGATAACATATCAAATCTTATTGAGTTATATCATAAACTAACGTATCAAAATAACTACCGTTGATATAAAGTAATATTGCCCATAGTCCTGGCTCTGGAATCTTTACACTTGAAGGTGTATGGGCATCTGCCCCATTATTTGGTCCACCAAGACCCGTTGACCAGCCATTGATCAAAATTGGATGAACTGTTTTTGAATCTTTATGATAGCCGACTATCGTCAGCTCTGTGTCAAGGGTAGGCTCTATTCCCCAAAGATGCCACATCCATTTTTGGGTGCTTAGACTTGGCGCATCAGCACCAATGACGCCAGATTTATTGATATTCCCCACTATACTACCTCTATCACCAAATACTTCAGCTTGTTTGTCCCAATTAATTGATGCAAAGTCACTTTCTTGTACAAAATCAGGTAAATCATCTGGTAGGACAATTGCTTTTTTTGTTCATGACACAACCTGCTAGACATAATAATACTGTAAACAAAAGGATAAATCGCTTCATTACATCGCTCCTTTAAGATGGCTTTATCTATGTAACGAATTTTTCGCATTCATTGTTACAGATTATTCTGAATATAATTCTGTTGATCTTATTACAAATTCAACTAACGATTTTAGAGGATGAGTAATTGTTAACCCTGACTCTTTTTCGAAAAGCTGGGCGGCCTCCACCATTGAAAGCTGTGCAACAGAAATTTGGCGTTGCGCTTCTTTTAAATGATTAAGAGCTTGAAGAATGGTTTTCTTATAGGCTTCCTGCTTTCCCTGCATAATTAGTTCAAAAGTATTGTCGATTACCTTTGCTACAACTTCAATTTCTTTGTTATGTTGTATAGCATATTGCTGAAGCCTGCCCATTGTACCCTCTACAGTTCCAGGATTCGTAAAAAGGATTGTTTGAGGCTGCTCATCCTTACAAATAGCTTCAAAAAAAGGGCTCGTCTATTTTCAAAATTGGAATGGAAAGCTTAATGGAAGCTCCCTCTATTAGGGCAATATATTTTGTACATGTTATTAAAATGGCATCAATCTGACAGTTCTCCATCCATTCAAGCTGTTCCTTCACCTTAAAAGCTAAACCGCTATCGCTATCTCCATTTGAGGCTTGCAGGATAAGACCTGGATCTACAAAATGTATAAGCTCTATGTGATTGATATGAAAAAATGTTTGTTCAATATATGCTATGTTCGAATAATGTGCATGCAAGCAGCCAAGCCTTTTCCGCAAATGTAGCCCCTCCTACTTAGTAAGCTGTTTCTCCATCGTTGCTATAGAAAGAGAGAAGCCGTTAATATTTTCGCTCTTCTCCTCTTTTGTAATAACATAACCTAATGAACGATATAACTCAATGCTTCGAGGGACAGACATACGAACCTTACATTTACTAATCATTTTTCCATTAGCAAGTGCTTGATGTTCAAGCTTTTTCAATAATGCTTTGGCCAAGCCATGTCCTTGTTTTGAAGGGATAACAGATAATCTAAAAAAAATAAACACTGTTCTCACTAAATGTAAACCTTACCATTGCAACGGGCTGCTCACCGAGATAAGCAATAAAGGCATTTTCTCCTCTTTCCATATCCTCTTTAATCGATTCAACGGTTTCATTAAGTGCACTTGAAGGTGGTGTTGCATGCTCATATTCTTTAAAAGTCTGTAGCATTGTAATGCGTTTTTAAACATATTTAAACCGCATTATCAGAGATAATGCGGCTTTATTATTTATTTTTATTCACAAAGCGTATTGCTCTACTCATAATAGTTGGAACAATGGAAGCATGATTTTCCTCGCGTCCCTCATAAAAGGAGATATCCATGACATTCTGTAATTTATCGGCAAATTGCTGTGCATCGTCCACCATAAAGGTTTCAAGCTCACCTACTCCGATGAACAGCTTTGCCTTTATTTCCTGATTATTCTTAATAAATGCTGGTGCATGATGTAATAGCTCATGTTCGTTCCACCAAATGGAAGGACTAATAGCAATATAACATTGATAACTGGACGTTTGATGGAATAATTGCCACAGCACAAAATAACCTGCCAGTGAATGCCCAAAAAGTGTTTGCTGCTCCTTATTTATAGGAAAGTTAGCCAGAATCTCTGGCTTTAATTCTTCTTCTAAAAATCTGCTAAAGTTCTCGGCTCCACCATGCCTTTCATAGCCTTTTCCTTTAAATCTTGCAGGATAAATATAGGTTTCGGCTTGTCCCGTAAAATCATAAAAGCGTCGTTCCTGCATATCAGCTCCATGACCAATGCCAACAACGATTGCTGGTAATATACCTGTCTTAGGTGCATTCCGACTTTGCAGACGCACTGCCTCCTTGACAAGCTGGAAATAGGACGACCCATCTAATACATATAAAACAGGAAAGCCTCCTTCTGGCGCCTCACACTGAGGTACATAGATGTTGATTGTGTACATATAATTCGTAAATTTGGAGGACCTTTGCTCTGTTAAATAATCGGACGATTGTCTTTCAATCATCATTGTTGAACCTCCTTCAACACATCATAGCCATAGCATACAGGTGTTTTTGTCACAGGATCTTCCATAATACGTGCATCAATATTAAATACCTGACGCATCACATCCACACACAATATCTCTTGTGGTGCTCCTGTTTTCATCACAACACCCTGACGCATTGCGATCAAATGGTCAGAATAACGTGCTGCATGATTAATGTCATGCAAGACCATCACAATTGTACAACGATGCTCCTCATTCAAGCTTTTCACAATTTCTAGCACCTCTAACTGGTGTGCCATATCCAAATAGGTCGTTGGCTCATCTAACAATAAAATATTTGTTTCCTGTGCAAGTGCCATTGCCAGCCATACACGCTGACGTTGACCTCCTGAAAGCTGTGCAAGGTCTCGATCGCGAAACTCAATTGTATTAGTAACGGTTAAGGCCCACTCAATCATTTCCTCGTCCTTTTTTTGTTAAGCGATTGACATTATTCCGATGCGGATAGCGACCGTAGGCAATCAACTCCTCTACCTTTAGCTGTCCAGGAGCTATAGGTGTTTGTGAAAGGATTGCTAGCTTTTTTGCGATGTCTTTTGTAGATAGATTTTGCATATTTTGGTCCTGCAAATAAACCGTACCCTGTTGTTTTTTCAATATTCGACCGATTGTTTTCAACAATGTGGATTTTCCACAACCATTTGGTCCTATAATGGTTGTAACCTTGCCCTCTTCAATTGTTAAATTAAGACCTTCAAATACCCGAACCTGCTCATAACCGGAAGATAAATTTTCCATTCTAAATGCAGTTTGCATTACTATTTCCCTCCTATGCCTTTGATTTCACTAATAAATATAAGAAGTACGGAATTCCTATAATAGAAACAACAATACCAACTGCCAGCTCAGATGGTGCAAATACTGTTTTTCCAATATAATCAGCTAAAATTAATAAGCCAGCACCAATTAATGCACTTACCGGCATAACATAGCGATGCTGTATACCAACAAGCTGTTTCGCAATATGTGGTGCCATTAATCCAATAAAGCCAATACTACCTGATACCGAGACACAGGCACTGACTAAACCAACACTTGCCAGTAGTAGCTTCATCTTCTCTTTTTCAACCGCTATCCCTAGACTAGTAATACTATCCTCTTCCAGCTGAAAATAATCCAGTAAATACGATTTACGATGCACATAAATACCTAATAAAATCAGCCATGGCAGCATTGTTACTACAAAAATCCAGTTAGCATTATAGATGGAGCCAGCCATCCAAACTGCTGCTGATTCATAATCTTGGGCACTCATTTTTAATGATAAAAATAATGATAATGCTCCAAATCCACTATTAATGGCTATCCCAGTTAAAATTAATCGCTGCATATCTAAATGACCATTTTTTAGAGCAAAGGAAAAAATCAGGATAGCAGCTATTGCTCCTCCGACAAATCCAAATAGGGGCATCATTAATATAGATAACCAGCTACTCATATCTGCAGTCACTAAACGTAATTGAAAGAAAAACATAAATATAACAACAGCTGCTCCAGCTCCAGCATTGATCCCTAAAATGCCAGGGTCCGCTAGACCATTGCGTGTAATACCTTGTAGAACAACCCCTGCCATACCTAAGCCAACACCAACAAGGGCAGCTATGACAATACGTGGTAAACGAAATTCAAAAATAACAAGATCAAATTTGGGATTAGGCTCAATACGTAGCAATGTTTTGATGACATCCATCACTGACATATCAAATACGCCATTTGTCATATGAAGATAACTGGCACCCAAAATAAATAAAATAAGTATCGAAGCGGTCATAACAAATACACTTGAGGCTTTTTTTACGCACGCTTTTCACCCCCGTGTTTACGAACTAAATACAAGAAGAATGGAACCCCTACTAATGCTGTTAATACACCAATTGGCGTTTCGAATGGGAAATTGACAAAACGGCTAAGCACATCACAAAGTGCTAGGAAAAACGAGCCAATTACCGCCGCACAAGGAATAATAAAACGATAATCTACCCCAACAAGGAAGCGTGTAATATGCGGGATAACTAATCCAACAAAGGCAATCTTTCCGACAAGTGCAACTGCCGTACCTGTTAAACATACGACAGCTAGCATACTAATGATTTTCACCGCTGTTGTTTTTTGCCCAAGCCCAATGGCAATATCTTCACCCAAAGAAGTGATTGTAATAGCCTTCGCTGATAATAAGGCCAGGACTAAACCGATTAAACCAAATGGAATAGCTAGCAGCAGCATATCCATATCCACCATATGTACCTTCGTGTTATACCATACGCTTACGGTTTGAGATACTTGGAAATACATTGCAATGGCAGTAGCTATACTACTTAAAAATGTACCAATAACTGTACCAATAATTGCTAGACGTACAGGCGATAATCCATTGCGAATTAATGAACCAAATCCAAAAACTATCCCAGCTCCTAATGCCGAACCAATCATAGAAAGTAGAATCATTTGGTAGTTAGGGAGACCTGGGAAAAATACAATAGCTAACGTAATTACAAATGCTGAGCCATCATTTACACCCATTAAGGAAGGTGATGCTAAATAATTTCGTGTAATCCCCTGCATAACGGCGCCAGCTACTGCTAAAAATGCGCCCACTAATAAAACTGCAGCGATCCTGGGAATACGACCAGTTCTAACAATTTGATGATCCACATTCGAGGGATCAAATGCAGAAATCGCCTGCCAAATTGTGATTGCGCTAATGTCCTTTGTACCGTACATAACGGAGACTAATGCTATCATCACAATTAAAAATGGAGAAGCTGCTACTATTGAAAATGCCATTATGTTTGTTTTTTTCAACTTCTACACCTTTTTCTATTTTTTTATACTCTTATCAATTTCACCTTGGCGTAATTGTAGCTGCCGCTTTGCTTTCGCTACAGAAAACATTTGTTGCTGTCGCTTCGCTTTCGCACAGATAAACAATGCGTCCGGGTTTTGAATTGTGCCCGCACAATTCATTCCTTTGAAAATCCGTGACATCCGCCGGAGGCTTTATCTTCATTCAGTAGATGTTTGGACACTCACTGAAAAGGAACCAAAACCCGCCTTCATCCTCTCCACCTGTAGAGATGGGAGTCTTCTGTATCTGCCGCTGTCGCTACGCTTACGCGCTTAAAACATCTGCGGCTATGCTTTCGATACAAAAAAACATTTGCTGAATGAAGATAAAAGGCTGGTAATAGCCTGGTGATGCCACCAAATCTATTACCAGCCCCTCTTTAAAACTATTTAAGTAATTTTTCTACTGCAATATCTAGGAATTTCACTTTAGACCAAGCCGTACCGCCCTGAGCTAACGGATCAATTGCATTCACGAAAATTTGATTATTTTGCGATGCCTTTAAGCTTTCAAAAATCGGATTCTTTTGTAAATCCTCTAATGCTTTTGGTGCATCTGCATTTTCTGATTCTTCAAACTGAAGGAATATTGCGTCTGGATTTACCTGCGCTAATGTTTCAAGAGATAGTTCCGCCTGAGCTTTTGTTGTTTTAAGAACTTCAGGAATTGGTGCTCCTAAATCCTCATATAAAATTGGATTTAAGTAAACACCTGCCGGATAAATATACATTACTCCGCCACGTACTCGAATAACTAATACTTGTTTATCCGTAAGTTGCTCTTTCGATTTAGCTTGTGCATCAGCCACCTTGGCATCATAATCAGCAATGATTTTTTTAGCATCCTCTTCTTTACCAGTAAGCTGTGCAAGTAAAGTGAAGTTTTCCTTCCAGTTTGTAGAGATATGTGAATATGGAATCATCGTTTGAATTTTGTTAAGCTTTTCAGCAGTTTCTTCAGGGAATTTGGAAGTACCTATAATTACATCTGGATCAAGATTAAGGATGGCTTCTGCATTCGGCTCCATTTTGTTCCCCACAAGCTTAGCACCCTCAAATTCAGAAGCAAGATATGAAGGAACTTTGCCGCCAATTTCAAGTACCCCAACTGGCTTAATACCAAGCATTGCAGCATCCTCCATGGACTCTAAGCTTGCCGCTACAATGTTATTCACTTTAGCAGGAAGTTCATATTTTTCCCCTAAATAAGAGATTGTCTGAGTATTGGCCTCATTTGTTTGTGATTCTGTCGCGCTTGTTTCTGCTGCGTTATTTGAAGATGTATTTGACTCTTCTGCCTTATCCGATCCACATGCCGCTAAGGATAAAGCTAATAAAGCAGGTGCACACATTTTAAAATATTTATTCATTTATATTCTCTCCCTATAACTCTCTATTGATAATGATAATTGTTTTCATTTATAAGTCAATAGAAATCAGTCATTTAATTGATACTCATTATCATTTACGGATATTATCCTAACAAAGAGAAAAACAGATGTGAATGGATAATTTCATGAATCACATGGACTTTTGCCGTTTTTATTTCATAGAAAAAGCTATTTCTTTTTCAAGAAATAGCTTTCTATACATATTTAGCTTCTTCTATTATTGTTTTCCGATAGGCCGTCGGGGACATTCCCGTACATTTTTTTGAAAACTCGGCTAAAATAAAAGCAATCGAAGTAGCCTACACATTCTGCTACCTCCGCTATCGTAGTATCGTGATACTCCAACAAATCCTTCGCTCTCCGCATTCGGTATTCTGTTAAGTATGTGCTAGGATTCATACCTGTATGTTGCTCAAATAAATAAGCAAATCTGCGACGCTCTACACCGAATTCCTCGGCTATCTTTGAAACTGATATTTGCTTAGCGTAGTTTTCATTTATATACTGCATAGCTTGCTCCATAATGTCACTTGCTGTATCAAGAATCTTCACTTTTGCCGAAATAAGAATAGTCTCTAGTAAATTCATAAATAACGTTTTAGACTTCAATATTGCCATATTTCCAGGCAATGATTGACTCTCTATTAATTGCTGGACATAATCTATAATTTTTGTATGATAGCCTGTATCGATTAAAAAAATGTTGATTAGCTAAAGGATATTTATTAGTTTCTTCTATAGAGGTAGAGTAGTGGACCACTGCATATTCCCATATTTGATCACCAATAACCTTAATTTCAATCGGCATTTGAGGTCCTGCATGTATGACCATACCTGGGGCCATTGTGTATGGTGCACCATTAAAACTAAAGCTCGCACTTCCTGAAAGTGGAACAACTAGACCACACTTCCCTGGGGCTGTTGTTCGTCCACTATCAATTTGACCAGGCTTCATCTTATTTGTAAAGATATCCGTAAATTTCACATTTACATGTGCATAGTAGTCAATTAAATGCTTGATATCCATTTTTCAGCTCCCACATTTTTTTAAAGCAATTTGGATTTGTGAAAAATGATGAAGATCATGATCTATTAAACCCGTAAAGTAACTTAATAACGTTAATTCAGAAACACCTATTTTCAATGATTGCAGCCATTTCTGGTCTTCTATTTGATGAATTGCACCCATTAGTAAATTTCTATTTTGTAAAAATTGTTCGATTGTTTCCTCCTTGCTTTTCAATCGACTTTCCTTTGCGGCATGTGTATTTATATCTTCAGCATTTGGTCCCTTTGGTAGAATTTCATCAGCCAAAAGATATGGTAGTCGTTGATGGTACACGAATTTATCCCATGGAGTAAGATGTCCAATTACTTCTGCAACTGTCCATTTTCCAGGTTCAATAGGGGAACGCCATTGTTCCTCCGTCAGATGCATTAAACCCTCCACAAATTGTAGAGATTTTTCATAATGAATGAGTATTTGATTTTTATCGTAATACAAACACTATATCCCCTTCCTAATCGTAAGCAATCTGCAGCTTTGGCCAAATGAATTTCCAATTTTTCTGCTGAATTCTGCGCTTATAAATTTCATGCATTGGTGTGTCTTTCTGAAAATATGGTGTAGGAGCGACAATCCCAGAAATTAAATGCTGAATTCCATAGGGAGCAGCAATTTGAAGAATTCCATTATTAAGCCTTATACCAATAGCTGTTGGCGTTTCAGGAAAATGAGCAACTCCATCTATCGAAGACTGATAGGGTTTAGTATTATTCACTACATGCATTCTTGCCTGATTTTTCACAGACCACGGCTCATTCTGTAAATATTCCCTTAGTTTTTGTTCATACTTTTTCTCATCTTTTTCTGAAAGATTCGCTTTATCAAAATATATCACATCAATATCACCTAAAGGTGTTCTACTTTCATAATGATGAAGGTAATCCCACACCTTTGAACGAATAAATCCAGCACAAATCCAAGAATCTGGTAGCTCTAACCTCTCCACAGTTGCTATTATTTCCATCATCCAACTATCTGCTGCAATTAAGTGTTTTAACTCTTCTTCTGTTTTTAAATGCTTCATCGTATCAGTACGCTCGCTGAACCAAGATCGATGTTTTGATAGACATGTTGCTGCATAGTGAATCTCCTCTACACTCTATTTCAAAAATAATCTTCCATTCATTACTATAGTAATGAATCATAGTGTTGAAAAACTAAATGGTCAAGGATACCTTTGTGAATATTTAGTCAAAATGAAGATGATTTCCGTTCCAGGCTACTCGCTTTGTTGCTGACGCTTCGCTTTCGCACAGAGCAAAGCTTCCT
>BBDJ01000010.1 GCA_001312325.1 Lysinibacillus pakistanensis
AAAAAAACAATATGTTGCTGCCGCTACGTTAGCACTACACTTTTGCACAAAAAACATCTGTTGGCCCAAAGCCTCCAAACGCAATTATGCCAAGGCGAAATTGATTGAATTTATAAAAATTAGTGCTATGATGTCAAAATTTTATGTAAAAAAAGGACTTTTTTCTTAAAAGGTTTTTATAAATTTTTGTCGAAATATAGTTTAAAAATAACAAATAGTTATATATGAAATTCATAGAAAGGGGAGGCTATAAATGTTAATAAATGGTGCAGAAATAAATTTAGCAAATTTAGAAAAACCATTGTTATTAATGAATGAGGATGAAGAGCTTTTATTTCAACGGTTGATTTTGCCTACAATTCAATATGAGCTTATTCAATGTCAATTAGCATTGTCCACAAGAAAATCGATTTCCCTAGTAAGGGATTTTTGGTTGGCTTTGTACAAGGATCGAGAGCAATTATATATCAACAGCGGTCATGCAATGTTATATCCGATTCGGCTAATTTTATTTGAGCTAGTGACAAAGACAGAACATTTTAAACGTTTGTCGAAAAAATCATTAGGAGATGAATGTCTCTCACTTATCTATGCAGTTGTCCTCTTACAATTTATCTTGCAATGGCTCAAGGATAGATTTCAAAATAACATTGAAGTGTATGAGGCAATGAAATTATTATACAGAGTGACTGAGGATTATTTAGATGAGGAGCAAGTTCTAATACCCAGGGAACATTTAATTGCCCAAGCAATTGCAGTGAAGGCAATTCGTTATGAGGTAAAGGAAAACGCCCAAGAGTTTGCTAGCTTACTTTATCAAACCTATAATTTTCTAAACTATTTACATGATAAAGTAAAAGAACAAGAGGGAAATGAGACGAATTCGCTACCATCAATGAGGAATGTGGCAGATATTTTAAACTTATTTTATAGTGAGCGTTACACAACAGACAATCCCAGCTTTACAGGATGATTGCTTAAGCAGTCTGTCCTGTTTTTTATTTCGATTTAATAGATGTTTTTGAACCGAACCCTTGGAAGAGGACATTCAAAGGAACCGATATGTCTCAGGTTGGCTTTCTTGAGTAGAAAAGATATGGAGATGTTAAAAGGACAATACATATTAGTGATATAACATATATTGTCCTTTTAAATATGTTTTGAAATCAATGAATTTATTTCTGTTCATGATGAAAAGATTTAAGCTTTTCGTAGATACCTGCCATTCGTTTTTCTTCACCGGCGATAACTGGCGTATAAAATTCAACTCCGACAAGTTCATTGGGTAAATACTGCTGATTCACCCAGCCACCAAATGTACCAATTGGGGTGTTGTGCGGGTATTGATAGCCTACATGTCCTAAATCTTTTGCTCCCTCATAATGAGCATCACGTAAATGATATGGAATATCCCCTGTTTTTCCTTCGTGGATGCTAGCAATAGCAGCATCAATAGCTACAATAGCGGAATTAGATTTAGAAGCTAGGCACATTTCAATTACAACACTGGCAAGGGGGATGCGGGCCTCTGGTAAGCCTAAACGCTCTGCCGCTTGAACAGCAGCAAGCACATGTGCACCGACATCAGGCTGTGCTAGTCCTATATCTTCATAAGCCATAACAAGTAAACGTCTGCTGACAGCGATAGATCACCGGTTTCTAGTAAATGTGCTAAATAATATAGTGCGGCATTGGTATCACTACCGCGTACAGATTTTTGAAGTGCGGATAATAAATTGTAAAAATGAGACCCTTTTTTTGTCGCCATATACACCGATTCTTCCGATAAGATGTTTGATTATATGATCTGCCGCAATGGTTTGACCGTCTACCTCATCACTTGCGTAATAAATGGATTCAAGCAAAGTTAGTGCCTTGCGTGCATCTCCATTAGCGGCACCAGCAATTTGTTCAATCTGTTCATCTGTTAAGATGAAATGCTGTTTGCCTAACCCTCTTTTTTCATCAGCAAGTGCCTTTTTCACAAGCTCCATAAGATTTTCCTGTGTTAGCCGTTGTAGTTGATAGATTTCCCCACAGCGGGAGCGAATCGCTGGATTAACATCGTGATACGGATTCTCAGTAGTTGCCCCAATAAGCACAATTGAGCCATTTTCAACATGTGGTAACAAAGTATCCTGCTGTAATTTATTAAATCGATGAATTTCATCTAAAAAAAGTAATACTTTCCCTGAGATTCTTGCTTCCTGTACAATATCCTCAACGTCCTTTTTACCAGCACGTGTAGCATTTAGAGCAAAGAAGGGGAGCTTTGAGCTTCCGGCTATTGCATTTGCAATGGACGTTTTGCCAATACCGGGCTCGCCATATAATAGCATAGATGGAACATGCCCATTTTGAATCATTTTATAAAGAGCGGTAGTAGGACCAATAAACTCTTGATGACCGACAATTTCATCAAGACTTAACGGTCGCATTCGGTAAGCAAGTGGTTCGTTATGCAAAAAAATACCCCCTTTAAACGTAAAGTATATGAGCTGAAATGAAGCATCAACGTATTTTGTTGATATAAACTAATGCACAATTATTAGTATATCATAACCATTCAAGAGTATTTCCGAGTTCTTCAAGAGGAGATTATGATATACTGTTGGTAGTATTTTTGACTAGACTAATTGAGGGTGATAAAATGAAAATTTCAACTAAAGGCCGTTATGGGCTAACGATTATGATTGAATTAGCAAAGCATTATGGAGAAGGTCCTATACCATTACGTAAAATTGCCGCAGAAAAAGATTTATCTGAGGCATACTTAGAGCAATTAGTTTCCCCATTACGTAATTCTGGCTTAGTAAAGAGTGTACGTGGTGCCTATGGCGGTTATATGCTAGCAAATCCACCTAGTGAGATTTCCGCAGCAAATGTTATTAGTGTCTTAGAGGGACCTATTCAGCCAGTTGAAGGTATTGAAAATGAGGAGGCACCTCAGCGTGAGTTATGGCTTCGCATTCGCGATGCTGTGAAAAATGTGTTGGATACAACTACTATTGAGGATTTAGCACAATATACTGAGGAAAATGTAGTGGAAGGCTATATGTTCTATATTTAATTAAGTTTAGGCTAAAGCATCGTTATTCTGTTTTGGTAGAGATACGGATGCTTTAGCGCTTTTCGTACAAAGGAGTTTTCAACATGAATTCATATATTTATCTCGATCATGCGGCAACAGCCCCTATGAATGACAAGGTTATCCAAGCTATGACCGTTGCAATGCAGGATGTTTATGGAAATGCATCGAGTATTCATGGAGCAGGTCGAGAGGCACGGAAATATTTAGATGATGCACGTGAGGTATTAGCCAAATCAATTGGTGCTCAGCCTAGTGAAATCATTCTAACAAGCGGTGGCACTGAAGCGGATAATACAGCAATACTCGGAACTGTTTATGCACGCGCTAGTGAAGGGAAACACATTATTACTACACAAATTGAACATCATGCAGTGCTACACACATGTGAAAAGCTTGAACGAGATGGCTTTGACGTAACCTATTTACCAGTTGATGAAAAGGGCCGTGTTTCTGTAGAAGATGTGCGCAATGCATTACGTGAAGATACGATTTTAGTGACGGTTATGTACGGGAATAATGAGGTTGGAACAATTCAACCGATTGCAGAAATTGGGCAACTATTACTAGAACATAACGCTACTTTCCATACAGATGCAGTTCAGGCATACGGTTTAGAGACGGTAAATGTTGCTGATTTACATGTGGATTTACTAAGTGTTTCTGCGCATAAAATTAACGGTCCTAAAGGGATTGGCTTCCTTTACCAAAAAACGGGGACGCAGCTTGCTAGCTATGCTCTAGGTGGTCAACAGGAGAAAAAAACGTCGTGCAGGCACTGAAAATGTACCTGCAATTATTGGTTTTGCGACTGCTGTGCAAATTGCAAATGACTTGCGTGAAGAGAAGCGAGCACTGTACAATCGCTTTAAGCAAATTATGCTTGATGTTTTTACGCAAGAAAAGCTAACATACCATGTTAATGGAGATGTAGAAAATTCACTTCCACACCTTTTAAATGTAAGTTTTACTGGGATGGAAGTAGAGTCCTTCCTTGTAAATCTTGATATGGCAGGTATTTGTGTGTCGAGTGGCTCTGCTTGCACTGCAGGTTCCATTGACCCATCCCATGTTTTAGTTGCGATGTTTGGACAAGGAGCAGAGGAATTACGTAACTCCATTCGTTTTAGCTTTGGACAAGATTTAACCGAAGAAGATATACGATATGCCGCTGAAAAAACAGCAGCAGTCGTGAAAAAAACTTGCAAAAAAATAAAGTATATTGCGCTTAACTTGTTTTATCTTCATTCAGCAGAAGACTCCAGCCTCTACAGAGTGGTGAGAAATGCGGTATTGGTTCCTTTTAAGTGGGTGTCCAAACACCTACTGAATGAAGATATAGCCTCCGGCGGATGTCACGGATTTTCAAAGGAATGAATTGTGCAGACAATTCAAAATCCGGACGCATTGTTTATCTGTGCGAAAGCAAAGCGACAGCAACAATTACGCTAAGGCGAAATTGATGGAAATTGAAGAAAAGAAAAGGTGACCACAATGAAAGAAACACGCGATCCCTCACAAATTCGTGTTGTTGTCGGCATGTCAGGTGGGGTAGATTCTTCGGTTGCTGCATATTTGCTGAAACAACAGGGGTATGAGGTAATCGGAATATTTATGAAAAACTGGGATGACACTGACGAAAATGGGGTTTGTACAGCTACAGAGGATTATGATGATGTTATTAAAGTATGTAACCAAATTGGGATTCCGTACTATGCGGTCAACTTTGAAAAGCAATATTGGGATAAAGTTTTCACATACTTTTTAGAAGAATATAAAGCAGGACGCACACCAAATCCTGATGTAATGTGTAATAAGGAAATAAAGTTCAAAGCCTTTTTAGAGCATGCGATGGATTTAGGAGCTGATTATTTAGCAACAGGACATTATGCTAGAATCGATCGAAGTGATGATGGCGAAGTAAAAATGCTTCGAGGAATAGATGATAATAAGGATCAAACATATTTCCTAAACCAACTATCTCAGGAACAATTATCACATGTTATGTTTCCGATTGGTGATATTGAGAAAAAAAGAAGTTCGAAAAATTGCAGAAGAAGCTGGTTTAGCGACAGCTAAGAAAAAGGATTCAACAGGAATCTGCTTTATTGGAGAACGCAATTTCAAAGAATTTTTAAGTCAATATTTACCGGCACAACCTGGTAAGATGGAGACAATGGATGGCGTTGTCATGGGTCAGCATGATGGATTAATGTACTATACATTAGGCCAACGACATGGTCTTGGGATTGGCGGAGACGGAGAGCCTTGGTTTGTGCTTGGAAAAGATTTAGAGCGCAATGTATTACTTGTTGGACAAGGCTTCGATAATGAGTATTCATACTCTACATCATTAACTGCTGTAAAAATGAACTATACTTCGACAAAAAAAATTGCCTGGGAAATTTTCATGCACAGCAAAATTCCGCTATCGTCAAACAGATACACCCGTAGAAGTTGAAATTTTACCAAATGGTTGTGCACACATTACATTTGCAGAGCCTGTACGTGCTATCACACCAGGACAAGCTGTAGTGCTATACAATGGAGAAGAATGTTTGGGTGGCGGAACAATTGACGAAGTCTTTAAAAGTAATGAAAAACTAACATATGTTGGATAACTTGCGTTAAGACTGCTTTTACTGCCTCTTGGCTTCTAGAAGCAGTCTTTCGCTACATAGAGGTGAAGAACGAATGAATTATAATGAACAGGGTATTCAGGCCTTTCAGGAAAAACGTTATGAGGATGCTGCCCAACTATTTACAAAAGCAATTGAAGAAGAACCAGAAAATGCCCTTGGTTATGTAAATTTCGGTAATTTGCTAGCCGTGTTAGAGGATACAGAACGAGCAGAACGTTTTTTTCCAAAAGGCGATCACTGTAGATGAAACTGCAGCTACAGCCTACTACGGTTTAGCCAATTTATATTTCAATGCAGAGCGCTATGCCGAAGCTGTCAAGTTGTACGAACAAGCATTAAAACATCAGATTGAAGGGGCAGATGTCTATTATATGATGGGCAAATGCTTTGAGTGTATGGAAAACCAAAAATTAGCATTGCCTTATTTACAACGTGCAGCAGAACTAGCTCCAAACGATACTCAAATTCGTTTAGCCTATGCCATTGTCCTTTGTGCGCTAGAAATGTTTGCAGAAGGGAAGAAGGAGCTGGATCAGTTAATCGAGCAGGATTGGAATAATGCGGATGCACACTATAATTTAGGTGTACTTTATGCAGTGTCTACTGAACAAACAGAAGAGGCGATGTATCATCTAAAACAAGCATTTACTCTACAACCTGACTATGACCAAGCACGTTATATTTATGATATGATTGCCCAACGATTTAACTAGTAGAATAAGAAGTAGCAAGTGGCACTTCTCGAACTTGCTGCTTTTTTTATTTGTTATAAATGGAAATACTTGAAGCGGAGATTTTTACTAGTAGTTCACAAGCATTTTTGATAAAATTTATCCTTTCTTCTATTATTTTTAGCTCAAACTTGGTAATGTATGTCATGCAGGAAAGGAAAAGGTGACAAAATGAATAAAGTATTTATTGCACTACTACTTGTAACAGCACTTGCTGCAATTGAGGGTACGATTGTTAGTACTGCTATTCCAAGCATTACAGCCGATTTATTAGGCGTAGATTGATAAGCTGGATTTATTCTGCTTATTTATTAGCTTCAGCCATTGCTGCGATTATTTTTGGAAAGTTAGCCGATTTATTTGGGCGTAAACGGATGATTATTACAGGTATCATTATTTTTTTACTTGGTTCCATGTTATGTGGTTTAGCGCAATCGATGGAGCAATTGATTGTCTTTCGTGCAATCCAAGGTATTGGCGCAGGTTCAATTTTACCAATTACATTAACAATGGTCGGAGAGCTATTTAAGACCGAAAAGGCGCGTGCTAAAGGACAAAGCTATTTAAGTATGGTATGGGGAGTATCTGGCGTGGTTGGTCCATTATTTGGAGGATTTATTGTTGATCAGGTATCTTGGCATTTTATTTTTTTCATTAATGTACCATTTGGCATAGCCTCTATTTATTTAATTGTCAAACATTATCAAGAACAATTGGAGACAGTGAAGCGTAAAATTGACTACTTAGGCGCTGCGCTATTTACAATTGGAATGGTATCTCTGTTATATGTTATTATCGATAACAGCAAAACACAGGCTTGGTTATCGAGCCAATCACTTCTTATGTACGCAGTTGCTGCTGTACTTTTAGGTATTTTTATATGGGTAGAGCTACGAGCAGTAGAGCCAATCATTCCATTAACGTTGTTTAAAAATGGCCGCCTAATGGTAATTAATGCATTAACATTAAGCGGAATGTCTATTGTGATTGGTGTGACAGTTTATATTCCGATATTTGCACAAAGTGTACTAGGGAAAAATGCAACGCAAGCAGGTTTATTATTAACACCGATGTCTATTTTCTGGACAGTGAACTCTATTATGGCAGGTTATTTAATCGGACGTTTAACAAATAAACGCATTATTCAAATGGGTACAATTTTACTGGTTATAGGTACACTATTACTAGCAAGACTGTCTTCAGGTTCTAGCGATTTCAGTGCTTACTTCGCTTCATCATTAATCGGACTAGGGATGGGCTTTATCATGCCTATGTTGATGATTTCCATTCAAAAGGTGGCAAACCCGAAACAGCTCGGTATATCCATTGGTCTAAACTCTTTTACCAATACATTTAGTCAAGCGGTAGGTGCGGCACTATTTGGAATGATTTTTAACCTGACAACAAGTGAAAAAAATGGCTTCGTTAGGAAAAGGTGAAATTCAATTAAATGGTGAATTTGCAAAAGGAGGCTTTAGTATAGATGAGGTAAGCTTTTTAAAGGAAACGATTGCCACTGGTGTAAGCTATGTATATATGGCTGCCTTTGTTTTTGCCATTTTTGCCCTTGTTTTCTCCTTCTTTATAGCAACAAAATCTAAAGAGCATGCATAGTGTAATCTTGAAACAGTAAAAATCCACTTTACTTTTTGTGAGAAGGGACATTGGACGTATAAGGTCTTTTGCTTTTCTCACAAAACGTTAGGTGGATTTTTCTCTTGATTAAGTATTGGACGCAATGACATTGTGGTATCATTGATTGTTAGGTAATTCTGTAAGGTATTTAGCTAAATGTGAAATAGGCGTACTGTCTAGCAATGAAGGCTCAGCTTCATTTTCTTTTAAAATATTGATCTCTTTATTCAGTCGCTCCATTTTTCGATCTAACTCGGCTGCTTGTAGAGCGGCTTCTTTTAATTCAATACGAATACGCTCTGGTACTTCTTTGTTATACTTATAATAAATTTTATGCTCTAAGCTTGCCCAAAAATCCATAGCTATTGTACGGATTTGAATCTCTGTATACACCTTCTCCATATGGTCAGACATAAAGATAGGAATTTTGATAATGAGATGTAAGCTTTGATAGCCATTGTCCTTTGGATAGGCAATATAATCCTTTACATCTACAATTTCAATATCATGTTGTGCCTGTAGCATAGCGCTTACTTTATAAATATCCTCTACAAAGGAGCATGTAATTCTGACCCCAGCAATATCCCTTATATTTTCGCGAATATCTTCAATGGATGGTTCAATGCTCTTTTTCTTTATTTTCATTAATATACTTTTTGGTGATTTTATTCGAGTTGAAACATGTTCTATTGGATTGTATTCATGAATTAGCTTAAATTCTTCTTGTAATATATTAATTTTGGTTTCGATTTCCTGTAAAGCGAATTTATAGGCTAAAAAGAAACGTGTTAGCTCTATTTGTAAGTTCTTAAAAGTTATTGCCTCAAGTTCGTTTTTCATGCTTTCTTAAATCCTTTCTTCTAATCTGTTAATTACCTCATTTATCTAAAGCTTATCAAAAAAAAGCTAAAAAAATAGAAATATGTGCGCTGAAAAATGAAAAACACTAATATTTGTAATATCGTGACCGATTATAAGTTATGTAATAAAACGACTATTTGAATCGGTTTAGAAAAAGGTTATGTTAGAGAGAAAAGACATCAAACTGGTCTAAACCTTAAAAGCGCTAGAAATCAAAGTTTGATCTCTAGCGCTTTACTGAAATGAAACTTAATAATTACATCCTAGCCAAAGGTTTAAATCACTATTTCTGCATTTAAATTGTAGCGTTTATTAAATTCATCAACAAAAATTTGTAAGTCAATATAAGTGCCTATATAAGGCTCTGTTTCCTGATCGCGTAGGAAGCCGCATGTTGCCTTTAAGGATTTGGAAAACTCTAGTAGCATCTGCTCATTATCTAGCTGTACATGCAAGGAGCGTGAATTATCCATAGTATTTACCTTAAAGTACTTGCCGTCTATAATACGCTCTAAATTTGTTTCTTGAAAAGGAAAAATAATATCTTTATAAATTAATTTCACAATACCCCGCCCTTTTTACAATAGTTTACTACATCTACATATGGTAAATCTCCGCCAAAAATTGAAAGGGCACTTCCGATTGTCACGTGAAGTTTACCATTCGCTAACTTCTTGAATTTCTCTAAGTCCTCAATGGAACGGATCCCTCCAGCATATGTTGTTGGGATAGTAGTCCATGCTGCTAGATCACGTACTAAGCTTTCCTGCATACCACCTTTTTTTTCCTTCCACATCAACCGCATGAATGAGTAGCTCATCACAGAAATTTTCAATATAAGCGATGGACGCAGCATTGACCTCGAAATCACTATATTTTGTCCATTTATCAGTAACGACATACCATTTATCATTGCGCATTCGACAGCTTAAATCAATGACTAAATGCTGTTTTCCAATTTTCTGTACAAGTTCCAGCAGTCGATCCATATCAAGCTTGCCATCATGAAAAATAAAAGAAGTCACAATTACATGCGAAGCGCCAGCATCAATATACTTTTTGGCATTTTTTGTAGTGATTCCACCCCCTACTTGCAGACCATGAGGATAAGCTGCAAGCGCTGTTAATGCAGCCTCGTCATTTCCTTCACCAAGCATTATAACGTGTCCACCTGTTAATTGATCCTGAGCAAACATTTTTGCATAATAACTAGAGTCATGATTGGAAATAAAATTTTCAATGACTTTTTGATCTAGATGTCCCAATGTGCTACCCACAATTTGCTTTACTTTGCCATCGTGTAAATCGATGCAAGGTCTAAATTCCAATAGCTTCACAATCCTTCCGTGCAACAAAATTTCACCTTTATCATAGCATGGAAAGATTGATAAAAGATGTGAAATATCAATTGTCAAAATAATGTTAAAAGAATTGAGTGAATTCTCTTTTTAAACGATTATTAGCACTATATTGTGGTAAAATAAAAAGATTGAATCGCACATGAAAGGACGAATTGTCAATGGCTGAGAATCTTGATTTATTTGAACTAAATAAATTTTTTTATACTCGGACGTCCAATCGTCTCTATCTTTCATAATGCTCAAAATATGTATTCGATTGTTCGTGTGAAAATTCAAGAGACTAATTTACAATATGAAGATAAAGAAATCATTGTTGTCGGCTATTTTCCGCCATTACAAATGGATGAACAATATCGTTTTACAGGTTTATTGAGACAGCATCCAAAATACGGTGTACAATTTCAAATTGAGACGTTTACCAAAGAGGTACCAGCGACAGAGCAAGGAATCATTCATTACCTATCAAGTGATTTATTTGTTGGTATCGGAAAAAAAACGGCTGAAACAATTGTAGAGAAACTTGGAGCCAATGCTCTACGTCTAATTTTGGAGGACCCAAATGTGCTTGATAGTGTCCCTCGTCTATCAGCCGAAAAAAAAGAGGTTATCCACCGTACAATCGAACAAAATCTTGGTCTTGAGCGAGTAATGATCCAGCTAAATGAATGGGGATTTGGACCTCAGCTCGGTATGAAAATTTACCAAACATATCGCACTGATGCCATTGAGCTTCTTACAGAAAATCCATATCGTCTCATTGAAGATGTCGAAGGTGTGGGATTCGTTCGTGCAGATGAGCTAGGTGCAAAATTAGGGATTACTGGTAATCATCCAGACCGTATTAAGGCCGCTATTTTACATATTCTAAATGCAGCAGCTTTATCAGAAGGGCATGTGTTTTTAGATGCTGAGCAAGTTTTGCCCTTAGTAAAAGATATGCTGGAGCAAAGCCAACGAGAGGAAATACCATTTGAGGCAATATCAAAGGCCTGTATTGAATTGCGTGAGGAAAGTAAAATTTGTGGGGAAGAAACAAGGCTGTATTTACCGTCTCTCTATTTTTCAGAAGTAGGAATCGCCTCTAAAATAGTGTCATTAATTGAACGGAATAAGAAAGCTGAGCATTTTAGTAGGGACGAAATTCGGAAAGCGATTGGAGAAACAGAGGACTTACTCCATGTGACCTATGCCGAAACACAGGCCAATGCTATTGAACAGGCCTTAAACTCGGCTGCTATGATTTTAACAGGTGGTCCAGGTACTGGTAAAACAACGGTTGTACGAGGAATAGTGGAGGTATATGCAAAGCTTCATGGTTTATCATTAAATCCAAAGGAATATGCGCAAAAAGAAGAACCCTTTCCCATTATTTTATGCGCTCCTACAGGCCGTGCAGCTAAGCGTTTATCGGAATCAACAGAACTTCCTGCAATGACCATTCATCGATTATTAGGATTTACTGGACAGGAAAAGGAAGAGGAAACAGAGCGTGAAGTTACAGGAAAGCTCATCATTGTTGATGAAATGTCGATGGTGGATACTTGGCTTGCTCATCAATTATTGAAAGCTCTACATGAGGAAGTTCAGGTTGTATTTGTGGGTGATCAGGATCAGCTTCCTCCAGTAGGACCTGGACAGGTGTTAAAGGATTTATTGGCCTCGCATCAAATTCCAACTGTGGAATTAACTGAAGTGTATAGACAGGCTGAGGGCTCAACTATTATTGAACTTGCCCATCAAATTAAACGCGGTACAATCCCAAATGATTTATCGGTAAAAACGTCTGACCGCTCTTTTATTAAAGCCTCCTCAGATCAAGTAGCAAGTGTTGTTACACAGGTTGTAAAGAGTGCAGTTGCGAAAGGACAAGAAATTCGCAATATTCAGGTGTTAGCACCAATGTACAAGGGACCAGCAGGTATTGATAACCTAAATAAAATGATCCAAGAGCTTATAAATCCAAACGATACTGGTACTAGAAAAGAGCTTGTCTTTGGTGATGTAACCTATCGTATAAAGGATAAAGTATTACAGCTTGTCAATCAGCCAGAAAGCAATGTTTTTAATGGAGATATGGGTGAAGTCATCAGTATTATCAAAGCGAAGGAAACTATCGAGAAACAGGATTTACTTGTCGTTTCATTTGACGGCATTGAAGTAACCTATCAGCGCAGTGACCTCAATCAACTGACACTCGCCTATTGTTGTTCCATTCATAAATCACAAGGCTCCGAATTTCAGACAGTAATTATGCCAGTAGTTCGAGGTTATTCTAAAATGCTGCGTCGTAATCTGCTATATACTGGTATAACCCGTGCGAAAAACTTTCTGATTTTATGTGGCGAGCCAGAAGTGCTCGCTGATGGCTTACAGCGTACAGATGATCTACAGCGCTTTACTTCTTTACGTGCAAGACTTAATCCAATGGATATTGCAGAGGAAATAACAGAAAAAGAAGCCGTATCAGTGGAAATAGTTGAAGAGCCGATAAAGGATGTAAAGTTAACGGTTGAAACAGAACCGCTGATCCATCCAATGATTGGAATGGACGGGGTTTCACCGTACGATTTTAGATGACTAAAAAGAGGATTAAAATATTTTGAGGTGAAGAAAGTGAAACGCATAGTATTATTGCTTCTATTCATGATGATCTTACCTTTTGCTGGAAAAGTATATGCAAATAATATGATTATCCAAGTGAATGAAGAAGCAACTGTCTTTGATAATCGTTCAGGCTCACTCGTGCAGGTGGGCACATTATCAGCTGGACAAACCTTTGAAGTAACTAAAGATTATGGGGCAAATTGGTGGCAAGTACGTTGGGCAGGTTACTATGGGTATGTTGATAAGCGTTATACAACAGTTGTATCAGCAACAACCTATAAAAATAAAGTCCAAACACTAGCAACGATAAAGGATTATATTGTTCCAACACGCGTTACACCAATTTTTGATAATAGCGGTAATAAGCTTGTACAATTTGCAACCCTTTCAGAGGGAGTTCGTTTTCCTATTTATAGTAAAATGGGAGATTGGTATGGCATAGCAGTGAATGGACGGTTAGGATTTGTACATAGTAATTTTGTTGAAGAAGAAAAAGGACAGGAGACTTCAAATCCAAATAACACAAAGCCTGTTGAAAAGCCTACCCTGCCCCCACCTCCTCCTAGTAAGCAAAATGGTTATATGCAGGCTTTAGAAAATGTCACTCTCTATGACCTACGTCGAGACAATCCAATGACTATTGCCCTATTACTGAAGGGGCAACAGCTTGAGGTTGTCGATGCATCAGATGAAACATATGTAAAGGTTCGATGGGGGCAAACCTATCTTTATGCAGAAAAAAATAAATTAAAATTAATGAATACACCTTCTTATAAAAATATTGGGAAGGACCATGCTGTAAAAAAATGAGTATTTCATCCCGATTTCTGCAAACAGTGAGGTTTATGACTGTACCAATAAAACATTAACTCCTTTTGCAAAGCTAGATACAAACCGTCGTTACCCGATTTTACGAAAAGAGGGCAGCTGGTATGTAACAGTTATTGGTGGACGTGAGGGGTATATCCATAGCTCAAAAGTAGCGCTTGATCGTGGTGTTCCTGTTATGATGTATCATCATTTTTTAAAGGAACATGAGCTGGGCCGCTTTAAAAATGTCAGCACAACGATGACTGATGTACAATTTACAAGAGAAATGCAGTTTTTAAAAACTAAAAACTATGAAACGATTACTACGGATGAACTATTGCGTTTTATGCGCAATGAAATTACATTACCAGCTTATTCCGTTGTCTTAACCTTTGATGATGGCTTGCTTTCAACACGTGAATATGCTTATTCAGTTCTTCAAAAGAACGGCTTCAAAGCTACTCAGTTTTTAATTACATCACGCAATGAAAGTTCAGCAGCTGAGCAAATGTTTAATTATGACGACCTACAGGCACTTTCACGGCAGGATATTGAAAATATGCAAGATGTCTTTTCCTATGGGTCCCATACTTACAACCTACATGATTTAATAGGAAATAAAGGGAAGATGCTACTAATCCCATACCATGAAGTAGTGCAGGATTTAAAACAAAGCTTAACGCTTATCCCTGAAGCAAAAGCATTTGCATATCCATTTGGACAATATACGTCGAATACAATTTATGCAGTAAAAGAAGCGGGGTTTGTCATGGCGTTTTCAACACAACCTGGCTATAATAAGCCGTATGATGATGTGTATCAAATTAAACGACTGTATAGTGATCAGAAAACTACATTTGAGCAGTTCCAAAAAAATGGTCCTACCATATGCTAAATAAAAGAACTTGACCAATCTAAAAAGCGCGAGCATTTAATTGCTCGCGCTTTTCACTTTGCTTTAAAGGGTGATTAATGAATACCTACGATATGATGTTTTACAACTTCATAAGCCTGGCAAACATTTTTATATTGAGCTCTATCTTGAGCAATTAAATTAGAAGCAATAGAAAATAAAAGATTTTCTTCGTTATGATCCTCCATTTGATTCATTAAGGCAGATTCTAATTCTTCGACATAGGCAATGATTTTATGGTTCATCTATATTCTCCTTTGAAAAAGATGTTTTTTTTGTTTTTGTTTACGAGGTTATCTTACACCTGCGTGAAGTAAAAATCTAGAAACTCTGTACTAGTTAAAACAGACTTTTTTTATGAATGTGACAGTAAATTGAACTTGTTTAAAAATCGCTTATTGTAATCGATTTTATCTAAAATAACTGAAAAATCAGCAATATATGCAAATTTCTTTTTGTTCCAAAAAAGTGGTACAGTTTCCCTGGCTTGATGGATTGATATAATACAGTTGGGAATCTTGGAACCTAAAACTGGGAAATTCCATATACTAAATGAGTATAAAAAATTGGAATATTTAGGGGTGACTGTATGCCAACAATTACAGGACAGCAATATATTGAGCGTATTGATGCGTTGCAAACGTATATTTCTATTGATGGTGAAATTGTAACAGGGAAGGTGTCTGAGCATCCAGCATTTAAGGGAGTTATGCAGAGTCAGGCAAGACTCTTTGATCTGCAAAATGAGCAGACGTTGCTTGATACGATGACCTATCTATCACCGACCAGTGACCATCGTGTTGGGATGTCTTTTCTACAGGTATTGACAGTCGAGGATCTTGTAAAAAGACGTCTTGCCGCAAGAGAATGGGCACTATCCACTCATGGCCTTATGGGAAGAAGTCCAGATTACATGAATACGACACTAATGGCACTTGCGTCAGCTGCTGATTATTTAAAAGATAAACCAAATTGTTTCCCTGAGCATTTACTGAGATTTTATGAGCATGCTCGCGAAAATGATTTAACGATGACCCATACCTTTATAGAGCCGCAAGTTAATCGAAAGAAGTTTTATTTTGAGAATGAGGAACTCACTATTGCTGCTAAAATTGTTGCTAAAACAAGTGAAGGGTTAATCATTAAAGGGGCAAGATTACTCGCTACTCAGGGAGGAATTACCGATGAGCTTCTTGTGATTTCAACCAACGGTTATGACGAAGGAAAAGGCTTTGCATTTTCGATTCCTAGTAATACTAAAGGCTTAAAGTTTTTATGTAGGCAGTCCTTTGTAGGTGGTGAGTCAACGTTTGATTATCCATTAAGCAGCCGCTTTGAGGAAATGGATGCAATTGTTGTATTTGATGATGTGATTGTGCCATGGGAGCGCGTCTTTTATTATGAAAATATAGAAGTTGCCAATACCTTTATGAACATCAGTGGCTTTCAGTCCTATAGCTTACATCAGGTGCTATCACGCCAAATAGCTAAAACAGAATTTATTTTAGGCGTTGTGCAATCCATTGTAGATACGATAAATATCGGAGACTATCAGCATGTGCAGCAAAAGGTCGTAGATATTATTGTACCGTTAGAAACAATGAAGGCTTTATTGTTAAAGTCAGAAATTGAGGCGACAAGGGATGCTTTTGGCTTTATGAGGCCAGATCATCCAACATTGCAAGTTGCCATTCATGTTTTCCCTAAAGTGTATCCGACTTTTTCTGAGATTATCCAATTACTTGGTGCGAGTGGATTGATGTCCATTCCAAGTGAAAAAGCATTTGTAGCAGATGATGGGGACCTAGAACACTATTTACAGTCATTTAAAGATGGCGGTAAAGAGCGGGTTAAAAAAATTCCGTTTGGCTTGGGATTTAACAATGAGTAACTTTGGCACAAGGCAAACACTTTACGAGCGTTACTTCTTTGGTGACCCAGTCCGCCTAGCATCTGCACTTTATCAAACCTATAATCGAGAACAATACATTGGAAGGGTGGAAAAATTTTTAAAAGATGATTGTTCCTAAATCTGCTACAATAATTTTTCAGTTTGACAGTTGTTTCATTATGCATTATGATTTACAAGAATAAAAGAATAACAATCCCTTCGTTAGGTGAGGCTCCTATGCTGGAGATACGCTACTACCCAAAAATGTCGAGAGACGCCAATGGGTCAACAGAAATCATCGAAATAAGGTGTTTTTTTAACGTAGCTGGAGTGAATTTCCTATGCCGCATAGTGCTAAAACTCAACGTTTGAAGGTAAGAAAGCAAAGTACTGTACTTTACTGTGCTGTTTTTTTGATATGTGTATTCAACACGCCTTCATTCGTCGAAGGTGTGTTTTTGTTATTTAAGGAAGGTGATGAGAAATGGATAGTAGTCCTGAGCCGGGTAAGCAAATGTTAGGTAGAAATAAACAATTAAGGATCGTCGATTTCTTATCGCCGAAACAACAATAGGGTTATGCCTGTTTGTTTTCCTTAAATAATAAAACATGAGGTGAAAAACAATGATTAAAATCCATTATTTTAAAAAAAGAAGCAACGTAGTAGAACATGATTTTAATTTGAAAGAATTTAAACATGGCCTCCATGCCGAGGATTTATTATGGGTTGACATATATGCATATAGCTACAATGAATTAAATGATATCGCGGAAATTTTTGGCTTCCATCCATTAGCGGTAGAGGATTGCTTAAACGAAGGTTCTCGCCCTAAAATGGATCATTATGGCGACTATAAATTTTTTTGTTTTTCATGCCCCGATCTATAATGAAAAAAGTAGCAATGAAATAACTACAGTAGAATTAAATATTTTTATGGGTCCTAATTATGTTGTAACGGTTCATAAGCAAAAGCTTAAATGGCTAGGTCACATCGAAAATATTTGCTTAAACAGTACAAAGTATTTAGATAAAGGCACTGATTTTCTTTTGCATACACTTATTGACGGCATTACTGATGAATATTTCCCAGTTTTAGAACGGATTAGAGCGCGTATAGATGAGCTTGAAGAGGAAATATATGATTATCAGCCGAAAATAGTTACAGAGGAGTTTCTTGCGCTTAAGCGAACTATTATATTCATTCGACAGGCAATTATGCCACAAAAAAAGAATTTTTTCAAATAGTAATGGTCAGTGGAAATTTGAAATTCGTGAGGAAAATATTCCATTCTATAAAGATTTAAATGACCATCTTGAACGAATTGTTGAATCGACAGAAACCTATAGAGATTTAGTAAACAGTACCTTAGATACTTATTTTTCCATTATTAGTGGCAAATCAATTGAAAAGCTTAATCTGCTTACTGTAATATCAACAATTATGCTACCATTATCAGTCATTACAAGCTTTTTTGGCATGAATGTTCCATTGCCATATCCGGATTCACCAATTACAACGATTACAATTAGTGTATTTTTAGTTGTATTTACTTGGGGAATGTGGGCATACTTCAAAAAAAATGATTGCCTAATGATGCTTAGTCATACTAGTGCCAATTGACAGAACAAAATATTTTTTTTATAATGCTCGATAGAAAATAGTAAAAACGATGATGGAACAAGTACGTATTTGTGGGTGTTCAGAAAGGGATTTCTTGGCTGAAAAAAATCCTCACATGGCAGATACCGAAAGCTACTCCAGAGTGCAGTTAATCTCTGCCGTTCACTTACGTTACAAGTGCTAAAGAGGTAAGTATTTTTTTACTTACAACTAGGGTGGTACCGCGAGACAACTAACAAGTCCTCGTCCTTATTGGGATGAGGCTTTTTTATGCTTATTTGCGGATTCATATCGTAAACTTAACAAAATTAATGAGGAGGAATTTATCCTATGAAAGCAGCAGATATTCGCCGTATGTATTTGGAATTCTTTAAAGAGAAAGGTCATCATCATGAGCCATCAGCACCACTAGTACCCATTAATGACCCTTCCTTACTTTGGATTAACTCTGGTGTTGCTACTCTTAAACCATATTTTGATGGACGTGTTATTCCAGAAAATCCACGTATCACAAATGCGCAAAAATCGATTCGTACAAATGACATTGAAAACGTAGGTAAAACAGCACGTCACCATACGTTTTTCGAAATGCTTGGTAACTTCTCTATTGGAGATTACTTCAAAAAAAGAAGCGATTCATTATGCTTGGGAGTTCTTAACAGATAAAAAGTGGATGGGCTTTGATCCAGAGCTTTTATCTATTACTATTCATCCTGAAGACCAAGAAGCCTATGATGTTTGGCATAACGAAATAGGTATTCCTGAAGAACGTTTAATCCGATTAGAGGGGAACTTCTGGGATATTGGAGAAGGTCCTTCTGGTCCAAACTCAGAGATTTTTTTATGACCGTGGAGAAGAATACGGCTCTAATGATAGTGATCCAGAAATGTATCCAGGTGGAGAAAATGAACGCTACCTTGAAATTTGGAACTTAGTGTTCTCACAATTCAACCATAATCCAGATGGTACGTATACGCCGCTGCCAAAGCAAAATATTGATACAGGTATGGGTCTTGAGCGTATTGTGTCAGTTGTTCAAAATGTTCCAACTAACTTTGATACTGATTTATTCATGCCAATTATTGAAAAAAATTGAGGAGTTTGCTAACCGTAAGTATAAGCGTCCTAGTGAAGTAGATTTAAATGAAATCTTCGGCTCAGAAGAGGATATTAATACACCATTCAAAGTAATTGCAGACCACATCCGTACAGTAGCTTTTGCGATTGGTGATGGCGCACTTCCTTCGAATGAGGGTCGTGGTTATGTATTACGTCGTTTATTACGTCGTGCTGTTCGTTATGCAAAACAAATCGGTATTGAAAAACCATTTATGTTTGAATTGGTACCAACTGCAGGCAAAATAATGGAGGACTTCTATCCAGAGGTAACGGAAAAAAAGTGAATTTATCCAACGTGTCATTAAAAATGAAGAAATTCGCTTCCATGAAACATTAGACGGTGGTTTAGCTATCTTTAATGAGGTCGTTGAATCACAAAAAGCAGCAGGACATGATTATATTCCAGGTGCAGATGCTTTCCGATTATATGATACTTATGGTTTCCCAATTGAATTAACAGAAGAATATGCAGAAGAAGTAGGCATGAAGGTAGATCATGAAGGCTTCGAGATAGCAATGGAAGAGCAACGTGAGCGTGCCCGTGCAGCTCGTCAAGATGTAGACTCCATGCAAGTACAAAATGAAGTTCTCGCAAATTTAACGGTTGCCAGCGAATTTGTAGGCTATGATACATTAACTACTGACACAGAAATTGCAGCGATGATTGTCAATGGACAAGTAACGAAGGTTGCCTCTGAAGGTCAAGAAGCGCTAGTAATTTTAGCAAAAACACCATTCTATGCTGAGATGGGTGGACAAATTGCAGATAGCGGTATCATTTCAAATGATAGCTTTACTGCTGTTGTCAAAGATGTTCAAAAAGCACCAAATGGTCAGCCGCTCCATACAGTGGTAGTTGAATCTGGTGAATTGCATGTAGAAGATACTGTGCAAGCAGTTGTTAATCGTGATGATCGAAATTTAATTATTAAAAATCATACAGCCACACATATTATGCAACGTGCATTAAAAGATGTGCTAGGCGATCATGTTAACCAAGCTGGTTCATATGTAGGTCCTGATCGCTTACGCTTTGACTTCTCACACTTTGGTCAAGTGACAAAAGAGGAGTTACAGCAAATTGAACGTATTGTAAATGAAAAAGTGTGGGATGATATAGAGGTTGTGATTGAAGAAAAAGGCATCGATGAAGCGAAGGCAATGGGGGCTATGGCATTATTCGGTGAGAAGTATGGCGATATTGTCCGTGTAGTTTCTATTGGTGATTATTCTATTGAGCTTTGTGGTGGTATACATGTAAAACGCTCTTCTGAAATAGGTTTCTTCAAAATTGTCTCAGAAGGTGGAATCGGTGCAGGTACGCGTCGTATAGAGGCTGTAACAGGAAAAGTGGCATATGAAGCAGTTAAAGAAGAGGAAGCTTTATTAAACAATGCTGCAGCTTATTAAAAGCAAATCCAAAAGATATTGTGACAAAAGTACAGGCACTTCAAGCAGACTATAAAGAATTACAACGTGATAATGAAGCACTATCACAAAAAAATTGCGAATGCACAAGCAGGAGCAATTGTAGATGCAGCTCAAACGATTGGTGATGTAACTGTCCTTTCTACTAGAGTAGAAGCGAAAGATAATAATCAATTGCGTCAAATGATGGATGATTTAAAAGTGAAAATGAATAATGCTATTGTCGTTTTAGGAGCTGTTGATGGCGAGAAAGTAATGTTATGTGCTGGCGTCACAAAAGATTTAGTGGGCAGCAACTATCATGCTGGAAATATCGTAAAAATGGTAGCAGAGGCATGTGGTGGTAAAGGTGGCGGTCGTCCGGATATGGCGATGGCAGGTGCAAAAGATGCATCAAAACTTGATGAAGCACTACTTTCTGTGTATGATTATATTAAATCCATTTAATTAATACGCCAAATCGGTTATAATAAAGAGAAATTGGAGATGAGCTTTTTTTGCACATCTCCTTATTTCTGAAAGCGAGGTGCTGGTCATGAGTTCATTTGATCAAACGATGAAATTTAATTTTCCAGAAGAATCAATGGAACAGGAAGTCAAGCAGGTAATGTTGAAAGTTCATTCTTCATTAGAGGAAAAGGGATATAATCCTATCAATCAGATTGTCGGTTATTTACTTTCTGGTGATCCGGCGTATATTCCTCGCCATCAGGATGCTCGTAATTTAATTCGCAAGCTTGAGCGTGACGAAATTCTAGAAGAGCTTGTTAAATTTTATATTAAAAAGAATAACGAGGACTAGAAATGAGAATTATGGGATTAGACGTTGGGTCAAAAACTGTGGGCGTGGCAATAAGCGATGCATTAGGGTGGACGGCCCAAGGTATTGAAACCGTAAAAATTGATGAAGTAAACGGTGAATTTGGTGTTGAACGTATAGCCGAGCTAGTAAAGGAGTATGCTATAACAGAATTTGTTGTAGGTTATCCGAAAAACATGAATAATACGGTGGGACCACGTGGAGAGGCTTCTGAAAACTATAAAAAGCTTTTAGAGGAGACCTTTTCACTGCCAGTTAAGCTTTGATGAACGTTTAACGACAATGGCTGCTGAGCGTATGCTAATTGATGCAGATGTTAGTCGCAAAAAAACGGAAGCAAGTCATTGATAAAATGGCTGCTGTGATGATCTTACAAGGCTATTTGGATAGCAAAAATTAATTGATGAGGTGACAAGCACATGGCACACGAGCACAACCATGAAGAAGAATTACACGTACAACACATTACAGTGATTGACGAGAACGGGAATGAACAGCTTTGTGAAGTGATTCATATTCATGAATCGCCTGAATTTGGCAAATCCTACGTATTTTACTCAATGGTAGGAGCAGAAGAAGATGAGGATGGTTCTGTAGAAATTTTCGTTTCTTCATTCGTTCCTTCTGAAAATGGTGAAGACGGCGAGTTAACACCAATCGAAACAGAAGCAGAGTGGGATATGTAGAGGATGTTTTAAATGCTTTAGAGGATGAATACGAAGACTAATCTTCTTTCTTAAGCTTGGAACAAGGATCGCAACTTGCAGTCCTTGTTCCTTTTTATTGGGATATGCAGGCGAATGCTCAATATGGAGTAATAGTGATCAAAAATTGCGGGAATTCGGCCTAATACAGTTGGTGACAGTGGTCAAAAAAATATGGGACGTTCAATATAGCTGTGAAAGGAAGAGAGTGAGGAGCCGCTTAAACCGTTAGAAGTGACAAATCGGTTGTAAGAGTAAGGAGTCACTCAACAGTGATTTAAACGTGATCGAAAGGAATATTACCAACAAGCCTAACTTTACCATATAACTGAATGACCCCTATCTCTCAAAAAAAACAAAAAGGAGGAATTTGAATGAATGAAGAGACACAAGAATTTATGATTATTGGTGAAGATGGCAAGGAACAAAAAATGCAGGGTCGTTTTTACCTTTGATGCAGAGGAAAAATCATATGTACTATTTTCGTTAATTGATGAAGCGGGTAATGAAATTCCAGGGGATATTTCTGCTATGACATTTGAGTACGATGATAACAACGGAGAAATGACCAATTTAATGCCTGTTGAAACTGAGGCAGAATGGGAAATGATTAATGAGGTCGTGCTAACACTTCTGGACGAATTTCAAGAGGAGCCACAGTTAATTACCGTTACGGATGAGGATGGAATAGATCAAGTCTGTGAGGTTATTCATACATTTTCATCCGAACAATTTGGAAAGTCCTATGTTTTATATGTACCTGTAACGGACGTACCTATTGAGGAACGAGATATTTTTGCGGCGCAATATTTATCTGGTAATGACGGTTCAATAGAAGAATTATTACCAATTGAAACTAATGAGGAATGGACATTTGTTGAAGATATATTGAATGAATTGTAAAAACTCTGAGTGGTTGTAAGCCACTCAGAGTTTTTTTATCTTCATTCAGCAGAAGACTCCTACCTCTACAGGAGGTTAGATGAATGCGGTTTTGGTTCCTTCTCAGTAGGTATCCAAACACCTACTGAAATAGCGGAACTCAGTCTAAGAACGCCACGTCCTGTGGCAATTTATCTGTGCGAAAGCGAAGCGACAGCAACACACGACTGAGTGACCAACATCGTGTTGGCCGAAAGCCTCCGGCGGATGTCACGGATTTTCAAAGGAATGAATTGTGCAGCCACAATTCAAAATCCGGACGCATTGTTTATCTGTAGCGAAAGCAAAGCGGCAGCTACAATTACGCAAAACCGAAATTGATATTGAAATAATAGAAATTTTCTATCTATAGTTAAAAAGGTTTCTATCTGCAAATGGAATTTTTGTACTTTCGATTGAATTTGGTGATTTTACGAGAAAAAAAATGCTTTTTCAAAGATTTATTTTCTGAATTTTTGGATAAATACAGCAAACGAGGTATTGACCAATTCTTAGTAAATAGATAAGATTTGTTTTACGTTAAACCAAGTAAATTGATTAATTAAGGAGGTAATGGTATGAGAAAAGGTTGGAAATTGCTAATTGGAGCATTGATAATAGGCTTGCTTGCTGGCTGCACGAGCAAAGGAGAGGAAGGTAAAGAGGAGATTGTCACATTAAAAGTGGGTGCTGCCAATGTTCCTCATGCGGAGGTATTAGAGTATTTAGCAAAAGATATTGAAAAGGATGGAGTGAAACTAGACATTTCCATTATAAAAGATGCTGTGCAAACGAACCAACAAACAGCAGATGGTGAGTTGGATTTTAATTATTTTCAACATGTTCCGTTTTTAGAGCAAACGAATAAAGAAAGTCATTTAGCTTTAGTCAGTGTAAAAGGGATTCATATTGAGCCATTTGGTGTGTATTCGAAAAAACTAAAAAAAATAAATGATTTGCCACAAAATGCAAAGGTGGCTGTACCAAATGATGTTGTTAATTTCTCTCGAGCGTTACTGCTATTTCAAAATAATGGCTTGATTGAATTAGATAAAGCGAAGATAGGTGATTATACAGTTGAGGATATTACGAAAAATCAGAAAAATATTCAATTTATCGGTGTAGATTCTCCATTACTTGTTCGGTCATTAGATGATGTAGACGCATCTGCTATTAATACGAATTACGCCTTAGAAGGTGGCTATAATCCAATGGAGGATGCATTGATTATAGAAGGTTCTGATTCGCCCTATGTCAATATTATTGCCTCGACAAAGGAAAACAAGGATAATCCAGCTATCCAAACAGTCGTTAAGTGGTTAACAAGTGAAAAGGCACGTTCTTTCTTTGAAGATCAGTACAAAGGTGCTGTTGTTCCCGCATTTTAAAGCTTTGTATACAACATACATGTTACGGAGGTAGACTGCATGATTGAATTTATTGAAACAACAAAGGAATTTCAGGTAGGAGCATCAACAGTGACGGCCCTAAATCATATCAATTTATCGATTCAGAAAGGAAATATTTTTGGTGTTATTGGCTTTAGTGGTGCTGGTAAAAGTACCTTAATTCGAACAGTAAATTTACTGGAGGAGCCAACATCTGGACGAGTGCTCGTAAATGGGAAAGAGTTAACTACGCTTACTAAAAAGCAGCTTCGAGAGGAGAAGAAAAATATCGGCATGATTTTCCAACATTTTAATCTTCTTCATTCTAAAACTGTATTCGAAAATGTGGCAATGCCTTTAATTATAAGTGGAGTAAAAAAAATCAAACTTGGAGGATCAAGTGAAGGAGGTATTAGCGTTTGTTGGTTTAACTGACAAAGCTGATCGCTATATTGACGAACTATCAGGCGGGCAAAAACAACGAGTCGGCATCGCTAGAGCACTTGTTACCAAACCGACGATTCTCTTATGTGATGAAGCAACTTCTGCTTTAGATCCACAAACGACCAAATCGATTTTAGCGTTACTAAAGAAGGTCAATATTGAGTACGGTATTACGATTTTGATGATTACGCATGAAATGGAAGTTATTCGAGATATTTGTCATCGTGTGGCTGTCATGGAAAACGGAAGAATTATTGAGACAGGTAATGTGCTTGAAATTTTTTTCTACACCAAGAGAGGAGACAACCAAAAATTTTGTCCAGTCGGTTGTTCGAGATGAAATACCACCTTCTGTTTATGAGCAATTAAAAAGCATAGATACCTCTAAAAAAAATTTACAATTTAAAATTCATTGGAGTAGATGTTGGACAGCCAATTGTCTCACAGGTAGCGAAAAAAATTTGCTGTAGATGTCAATGTATTATTTGGCAATATCACAGAATTACAAGGAATTCCATTCGGTCATTTAATCGTAGAGCTTGTTGGTTCTGACAAGGAAATACAAAAAGCATTTCTATTTATTCAGGCTAAAAATATTCAAATAGAGGAGGTAGTTGCACGTGAAAGTGAGCACACAAATTATTATCGAAGCGGTTCTAGATACGCTGTACATGGTTAGCATTTCGTTGTTCTTTGGGGCCATTTTGGGCTTTCTTTTAGGAGTAGTCTTAGTCGTAACGAGAAAAGGGCATATTCTTGAAAATAAATTAATCTTCTCGATTGTTAATCCGATTGTTAATACACTGCGCTCCATTCCGTTCATTATTTTACTTGTTGCAATTATACCGTTCACACGGTTACTTGTTGGAACGGCAATTGGAACGACAGCTGCCATCGTGCCACTAGTTTTGCATATTGGGCCTTATATATCAAGATTAATAGAAAATTCATTATTAGAGGTGGATGAGGGCATTATTGAAGCAGCTAAAGCAATGGGAGCTTCCCCGTTTCAAATTATACGAAAGTTTCTATTACCTGAAGCTTTTCCATCTTTAATTCTAAGTGTCACGACTGCAACGATAGGGCTTATTGGTGCGACAGCCATGGCAGGAGCTGTGGGGGGCGGTGGTTTAGGTGATGTTGCTATTACTTACGGCTATCAACGCTTTGATAATGCGACGATTTTGGTAACAGTGATAATTTTAGTTGTCCTTGTACAGATTATTCAAAGCATCGGCAATAGTCTTGAACGAAAAATACGTAGGGTGTCTTAAGGGAGAATGTGAACATGAAAAAACTTAACTATTTATTAGGACTTTTTATATTGCTATTTTTACTCGTGGCATGTGCAGCTGCAGATGAAAAGGATACTGTGAAGGTTGGTATTCGTAGCTCAGAATTGAAAACATGGGAGTATATCAAGGAACAGGCTAGCAAGGAGGGTATTAATCTCGATTTAGTAACATTCTCTGCTCAATATGACCCAAATCAAGCGCTGGCAGAAGGAGAAGTAGATATTAATGCTTTTCAACATGTTGCCTATTTAAATTTATTTAATACAAACAATAACTCGGATTTACAGGCCATTGGCACAACAATAATGGCCCCAATTGGCTTATATTCTAATAAATTTAAATCGCTAGATGAACTAAAAGACGGTGCAAAAATCGCAGTACCAAATGATCCTTCTAACTGGGGAAGAGCTTTACTACTACTTCAGGAGCATGGACTACTAACAGTAACGGACAATTTTGATGGTAATGGTGGGGAGGATCGAATTAAAGATAATCCAAAAAAAGTAACAATATTGCCTGTTGATGGTGCGACAACGCCAAGGGTAATGAGGATGCTGATTTTGCCGTTATTAACAATGGTGTGGCTGTAGAGGCTGGTCTATTATTGAAAGATGCCATCATTCATGAGAGTGAAACAGCTAAGCCGTTTATTAATGTTATCGTGGCAAAGGCAGAAGACAAAAATAATGAAACATTGAAAAAAATAGTGGCAATTTATCAGCGTGATGAAACAGCTAAGTTTATTAAAGAAATATCAAACGGAAACTATATTCCTGTGAAAATGCCACTGGATGAATTAGCAACATGGAACGATTTCTATTCATATTAGAAAGGGTGTTTAACAATGACTAAGAAAAGAGAAATAAAGCTAGCCCTATATTTAATTGGAGCGGGAATGCATGTTGCTGCATGGAAGCACCCATCTGCACAAGCAAATGCAAGCATCGACATTAAGGCATTACAAAAAACAGCTCAGATTGCGGAAAAAGGAAAGTTTGATATAGCTTTCGTGGCAGACAGTTTAGCCATTAATCATGAATCACATCCACATATTTTAAATCGCTTTGATCCACTCATTCAAATAACGGCTTTAGCTGCAGCAACCACTAAAATTGGACTTGGTGCAACAGCTTCAACTACATACAGTGAGCCATATGTACTAGCAAGACAATTGATGTCTATTGATCATATAAGTAATGGAAGAGTAGCTTGGAATTTAGTGACAACAGCAGATGCTACAGGGGAAACGGCTTTAAATTTCAGCCGTGATAAACATTGGGAGCACGATCACCGCTATGAACGTGCAGAAGAATTTATCGATGTTGTTCGGTCATTATGGGATTCATGGGAGGATGATGCTTTTCTCTATGATCGAGATAATAATATTTTTTATGATCGTCATAAAGTGCATGAAACATCATTTAAGGGCAACTATTTATCTGTCAAAGGTCCGTTAAATATTGCTCGTTCTGTACAGGGGCAGCCTGTAATTGTGGAGGCTGGTGCATCTAAACCAGGCCAACAATTAGCTGCACGTACAGCAGAAGTTGTATTTGTCCATTGGGATAATATTGAAAAATCAAAAGAACACTATCGTCAATTAAAGGCACAGCTTGCTCCATTTGGCCGTACAGAAGAGGAGCTTCTCGTTTTACAGGGTATTTCCCCCGTTGTGGGTGATACAGAAGAAGAGGCAATTCGTAAATTTAATGAGTTACAGTCATTGATTGACCCTTACGAAAGCTTAAAATTTGTTTCTGGGTATATGGGGAATGTTGACTTTTCAAAGTACTCACTCGATACACCTGCTATCGAAGTGGAATTTCCAGAAGTCAATAGTATTCAAAGTCACTTTTATGAGCACTTAGAGATAATTAAGAAAGAGAATTTAAAGGTTGGCGATTTATATGCACGCCTATTTGGACCTGCAAAGCGTGATGCTTTTGTCGGAACACCGACACAAATTGCAGATGAGATGGAGCGTTGGGTTACAGAGCGAGCAGCAGATGGCTTTATGCTACAGTTTCCATTATTACCACGAGATTTAGAGGATTTTGTTGACAAGGTAGTACCAATCTACAAGAACGAGGCATTTATCGTAAAGATTATACAGGCACAACATTAAGAGAGCATTTAGGTTTGAAAAAGCCGCTGAATCGTTTTGCTCAAAGTAAGGTGACAGAAGGATGATTGATATTTTTATTCGAAATGAACGAGAGCAAAAACTCGTTCAGTATGCTCAAAATTTAGCCAAGAAAATTGAGAAGACAGCAATTCGATATGACGAAAGTGGTGAATTTCCGTTTGAGCACTTTCAAATTTTAGAGGAGGCAGGTTATTTTCGATTAACAGTGCCAAAAAAAATATGGTGGAGATGAAATTTCTCTCTACGAAATGTTATTAGTACAGGAACAATTAGCTAGAGGGGATGCTTCTACTGCATTGTCAGTTGGCTGGCATTTATTAACGTTTTTGAATGTTCGTGAGGCGAAAACATGGCCAGAGCCTATATTTGCAGAATTAAGCCGAAAAGCTGTAGAAGAAGGCTCTCTACTAAATATTATTAACAGTGAACGTGGAAAGGGGAATATTTCTCGAGGAAGTTTACCTGGTACAATTGCTAAAAAAAGTGCCAGGAGGATATCGCATTACTGGTGAAAAGGCATTTGCTTCCTTAGCACCAATTTTAAAACAATTCACCATTATTGCCTATGTAGAAGAAGAAAATTTAACAGCAGAGTTTCTCATTACCAAAAATGAACAGGTAGAGATTGTTGAAACATGGGATGCGATGGGCATGAGGGCGACCGGCAGTCATGATATTATTTTTCATGATACGTTTGTACCAGAGGAAGCATTGCTATACAGACATCGCCAAAATGAGGTTAATCGCTTCTTAGCTGATGGTCGTGTCTATTCATTAGAAATTCCAGCTGTTTACTTTGGGGTGGCAGGTGCAGCAAGAGATTATGCCATTGATTTTGCGAAAAATACGTATTCACATAGCTTAGAAAATACTATCGCTCATGCGAGTCATGTGCAACAAAAAAATCGGTGAAATAGAAGTACTTTACCAAACTGCACGAAGAACTTTGTATAGTATTGCAGCGCAGGTTGAACAAAATCCAGCTCTTAAGGAGCAACTATCGGAGTCTGTTAGTATTGCCAAGTATGTTATTTGCAATAACGCCATCGATATTGTAACAAAAGCCATGCAGGTTGTAGGAGGACGAAGTTTATCGAAGGAAAACAAAATCCAACGCCTATTTAGAGATGTTCAATGTAGCCGCTTTAATCCTCCAGCAGATGATGTGGTTATTACTCAACTTGCGATAGGGTTATTGATCGATAAGAAGCGAGAAACTTTTCAATTATAGTATGAACAGTAAAAGACTTAGATAGAAATTATCTGCCAGCAAAAATAGTTGGCAGATTTTTTTGTGTGTGCCATTTCTACTGAATTATCGATTTCTGTTTGTCGTGAAAGTTGATTTCTAGTATGATATTGGATAGTGATAGGGGGGAAACCCGTGGATAACGGTTCAAAAAAACAAGAAATGTTTTCAAAAATGCAAGAAAGAAAATCTGAGGTAAAAATCGTGAGAAAAATCGTTGCTATTATAGCTATTGTTTTTGTTCTACTATTAGTGATTGTTGGTTTCCTTGGCTACAATTATGTAAAAAGTGCCCTCAAACCAGTAGATCCAGATTCAACGAAAACAATTGCTGTTGAAGTACCAATTGGCTCAAGTTTAAGCTCAATTTCTACCTTATTAGAGAAAAAAAGGCGTTATTAAAGATGCTCGTGTATTTAAATACTACGCAAAGTTTAAAAATGAATCTCAGTTCCAGGCAGGAACTTATGATTTAACAAAGGCAATGACGTTAGATGAGCTAATCGAAAGCTTAAAAACAGGAAAGGTATATCGTAAGCCAGTCTTTACGATGACAATTCCTGAAGGCCTAACACTTGAACAAATTGGTAATATTGTGGAGAAGAAAACGCCATATACACAAAAGGAATTTATGGATTTAGTAACAAGTGATGCATTTGTTCAAAAGATGATGGCTAACTATCCCGAGCTTGTGACAGATGCAGTTTTAGCTGATAATATTCGCTATGATTTAGAGGGTTATCTTTTCCCTGCTACTTATTCTTATTTTGAAGAAAAGCCATCATTGGAATCAATCGTAGAAGAAATGATTGGGGCAATGGATAAGGTTGTGAAGAATTACAGTGATTTACTTGCAGAAAAACAGATGTCTGTACATCAATTAGTAACATTTGCTTCATTGCTTGAGGAAGAAGCTACTGCCCAAACAGATCGAGAAACTATTGCCAGTGTGTTTTATAATCGTCTAGATCAGGGAATGCCACTTCAGACAGATCCAACTGTTTTATATGCACTTGGCTCTCATAAAAATCGAGTACTATATGAAGATTTAGAGGTAGAAAATGCTTACAATACTTACAAAAACAAAGGTCTACCACCTGGTCCAATTGCAGGTGCAGGGAAGTCTTCTATTGAAGCAGTACTGAATCCAAGCAGCACAGATTATCTCTACTTCCTAGCAGATAAAGAGGGAGTAAATCACTTCTCTAAAACCTATGATGAGCATTTGCAAAAGGTGGAAAAATATTTACGTAAGCCAGAGTAATGACTCAAAATAGAAAAAGTATATAGTATTCCTATGGATAGAAGGAAAGAAAAATAGCTTTCCTTCTATTTTCGTGCTATTATAAATTGTGATTTTTGATAAATCCGCATACGGTCAGAACTTTCATGCTGGATAATATACGTGGTGGCAATTGTTTTGAGCATAAAGAAACAATTGCTCATTTTTGTATGGCAAAGTACCAAGACATCACGTTTGGTCTTTTTCTTTTTGGTGTAAATGAATGATGAAGTACAGACAACGAGTGAGGGCTTGTTGCCTTTTAAATGAGGGTGGATTTAACAATGGAATTATCAGATGCATATATACAATCATTTATTCAACCACGTAATGAACTGCTTTTAGAAATGGAAGCATTCGCGGAGGAGAATCATGTACCGATTATGCAGCTTGCAGGTATCGATGCACTGAATCAACTGCTACGTATTCAAAATCCGTCAAAAATTTTAGAAATTGGTACTGCTATCGGTTATTCTGCACTAAGAATGGCAGAGGCTTTGCCAAATGTGAATATCGTGACAATAGAGCGTGATCCAGAGCGTGTGACAAGAGCTAAAGCTTATATTAAACGTTCAACCGTATCTGATCGGATTACAGTCATTGAAGGAGACGCTTTAGAGGTAGACGATGAGGCTATTCAAACAATATTCGATGCAGTTTTTATCGATGCAGCAAAGGGACAATATCAGCGCTTTTTTTGAAAAATATGCCCCACTTGTGAAATCAGGTGGAGTCTTGTATATCGATAATATGTACATGCATGGTTTATCTGATTTAGATTTGAAGGATGTCCCACGCCGTAAACGTACAATGATTCGCAATTTAAAAAAACTTCACAGATTGGATAATGCAGCATCCTGATTATACAAGTGCATTTTTACCAGTCGGTGATGGTTTATTACTATGTTTGAAGAGGTGACTATTATGAAAAAAACCAGAATTGCTTGTGACACCACAATCATTAGAGCATATAAAAGCACTTTTAGAAGCTGGGGCAGATGCTTTTGTAATTGGTGAACAACAATTTGGTCTACGTCTAGCAGGAGAATTCTCTGTTGATGAAGTGGAAGAAGCAACAAAGCTTATTCATGCAGCAGGTAAAAAGGTCTATGTGGCAGTCAATGCACTTTACCATAATGAAAAGATAGATGCACTTGCTGACTATTTAAAAGAAATGCAACGTATTGGTGTGGATCGTTTAATTTTTGGCGACCCAGCCGTATTAATTATTCGTCGTGAGCAAGGAGTAACAATTCCTTTACATTGGAACCCAGAGACCACTGCTACAAACTGGTTTACAGCAAACTATTGGGGAAAACGCGGCGCAACTCGTGCAGTGCTTGCTCGGGAACTTTCGTTAGATGAAGTGTTGGAAATAAAAGAGAATGCTGAATTAGAGATTGAAGTACAAGTTCATGGCATGACATGTATGTTCCAATCGAAGCGCCCACTACTTGGGCATTATTTCTTATATCAAGATAAAGTTATGGAAATTGAAAATCGTAAAGAAAATCGTAATATGTTCCTACATGATGATGAGCGTAATAATAAATATCCTATTTATGAAGATGTAAATGGCACGCATATTTTCAGTCCAAATGATATGTGTGTTATTGATGAGCTTGGCGAATTATTTGAGGGTGGCATTGATGCTCTGAAAATTGAGGGTGTTCTGCAAACACCAGAATATGTGGTGACAGTGACAGAAGCCTACCGCAAAGCCATAGATGCTTATTTTGATGAATCAGAAGAAGCTTATGAAGAGATAAAAGATGATTTATTAGCAAAAATTGAAGAAATTCAGCCAGCTATCAGACCATTAGACACAGGCTTTATCTTCAAGGAAACAGTTTACTAAGAGGGGGCAAGAACATGGCATTAGCGTTAGCACAAAATGACAAAATTCGTGAGATTGTCGACGGTAAACGTGTCATTACAAAAAAACCAGAGCTACTTGCCCCAGCAGGTAGCTTAGAGAAATTAAAAATTGCTGTTCATTATGGGGCCGACGCTGTATTTATCGGCGGTCAAGAGTTTGGTTTACGTTCAAACGCAGATAACTTTTCTATTGAGGAAATGCGTGAGGGAGTAGAATTCGCCAATAAATACGGGGCGAAAATCTATGTTACAACTAATATTTTTGCCCACAATGAAAATATGGATGGCTTAGAGCAGTATTTAAAGGATATTGAATCTGCAGGTGTTACAGGCATTATTGTAGCGGACCCTCTGATTATTGAAACATGCCGCTCAGCCGCACCAAAGCTTGAAATTCACCTTTCCACACAGCAATCGCTTTCAAACTGGAAAGCGGTGCAGTATTGGAAAGAGGAAGGCTTACATCGTGTAGTGTTAGCCCGTGAAGTAGGCGGCGAGGAAATGCAGCTAATGAAGGAAAAGGTTGATATTGAGATTGAGGCATTCGTCCATGGTGCAATGTGTATCGCTTATTCTGGTCGTTGTGTGCTTTCAAATCATATGACTGCTCGTGACTCTAACCGAGGTGGTTGCTGTCAATCTTGTCGTTGGGACTACGATTTATATGAATTAGAAGATGGCCAAGAAAAAGCGTTGTTTGATGACAATCATGCACCTTTTGCTATGAGTCCAAAAGACTTAAAATTAATCGAGGCCATTCCTCACATGATTGAACTTGGCATTGATTCATTAAAAGTGGAAGGGCGTATGAAATCCATTCACTATGTGGCGACAGTTGTTTCCGTGTATCGTAAAGTAATTGATGCCTATTGTGCAGATCCTGATAATTTTAAAATTAAACGTGAATGGCTAGAGGAGCTAGATAAATGTGCCAACCGTGATACGGCTGAAGCATTTTTCCACGATGCACCTGGCTTCGAGGAGCAAATGTTTGGTGTTCATGGCCGTAAAACAACCTATGAATTTGCAGGTTTAATTTTAGACCATGATCCAGAGACAAAAATTGTCACAATGCAGCAACGAAATTATTTTAAGCCTGGCGATGAAGTAGAGTTCTTCGGCCCTGAAATCGAAAACTTCTGTTTAACAATGGGAGAAATATGGGATGAGGACGGTAATAGCTTAGATGCAGCCCGTCATCCATTGCAAATTGTTAAATTTAAATGTGATACACCATTAAAACCGCATAACATGATGCGAAAGGAGAATAATTAATGGCAGCGAAGCGTCCAGTCGTCATCGGAATCGCTGGTGGCTCATGCTCAGGTAAAACGAGTGTGACAAATGCTATTTATGATGTTTTCCGAGATCATTCAGTGGTTGTAATTGAACAGGATTTTTACTATAAGGATCAAAGTCATTTAACGTTTGAGGAACGTTTAGGTACAAACTATGATCATCCGTTAGCATTCGATAATGATTTGTTAATTAAACACATAAAAAAAATTGTTGTCTCGTCAATCTATCGAAAAGCCAGTATACGATTATGTACAGCATACAAGGGCAAATGAGGTTATTCATGTAGAGCCTGTAGATGTTATTATACTAGAAGGTATTTTAGTGCTAGAGGACGCAGATTTACGTGATTTAATGGACATAAAATTATTTGTTGATACGGACTCTGATTTACGAATTATTCGTCGTATCATGCGAGATATCAAGGAACGTGGACGAACAACAGATTCTGTCATCGACCAATATTTAACGGCCGTTCGTCCAATGCATAATCTATTTATTGAACCAACTAAACGTTATGCTGATATCATTATTCCAGAAGGTGGGGATAATGAGGTTGCCATTGATTTAATGGTCACGAAAATTAAAACTATTCTTGAAACCGACAACGTATTGTAATAAGATAGAGTGGTATTGACAATATTTACATGCTTATCGGTGCATATTTCTGAAAAGCATGCATACTATTAGGTCAAAGCGTAATTTGAAAACGTTTAAAAATAATAAAATTCGACTAAATGCATATTATAGGCATTTAGTCGAGTTTTATGTTTTTATATTGATGAAATAAGGAGTGAAGGACTTTGGCAAATGAAAAACAATACCCAATGACTGCTGAGGGTAAACGAAAATTAGAAGAAGAATTAGTGAAATTAGAAACGGAAACACGTAAGGAAATCGTTGAACGTATTAAAATTGCCCGTGATTTCGGAGATCTTTCAGAAAATGCTGAGTATGATTCAGCAAAAGAAGAACAAGCCTTTCTAGAAGGACGCATTTCTACATTAAAATCAATGATTCGTAACGCGGTGATTATTTCTGAGGATGAAACTGACAACAGTGTAGTATCACTTGGGAAAACGGTTACATTTGTAGAAATCATTAATGGTAAACCATCGACTGAAGAGGAATCATATACTATTGTAGGTTCAGCTGAAGCTGATCCAATGGAATTCCGTATTTCTAATGAATCCCCAATCGCAAAAGGCTTACTTGGCCGTGCTGAAGGTGAAGAGGTTGTTGTACAAACACCAGGCGGCGAAATGAAAGTTAAGATTCTTTCTATAAAATAATTATATTTTTGGTACAAGCAGTTAACTCCTCTTCTCAGAAGAAAGTTAACTGCTTTTAATTTATAAAGACTTTATACTCTGGAGGATATGGAAAATAAAAAAAAGACACAAATATTTTGCATGTGCTGTCGAAATTGATAAAATATTGGCTAGAGAGGGGGAGAATTTCATGAGTGAACGACAAACTCGAAGCAGTCGTCATTTGCAGCCATCTCATAATAAAAAGCTAGATAAACTATTGAATGTATTAATTGGTATAGTTGTAGTATTAATTATTATCACAGCTACCTATGTGTTTAAATGGCAAGATGACGCAGAAAAAGCCGTGAAAGATGAGCCGACACAAGAGCAAAAGAATGATAGTAAGCAGGTTGAGGAAGAGCCTTCGCCTTCTAAAGAGGATAATAAGGATGCTACCACAGATGATAACGAACCTACAAAGGAAGAACCTATCGAAGAAGAAACAGTATCTGAACAGGACAAACCTCAGGAAACTACGTCTGATAATCCGATTGTAGACAAGGTTGTGACGAATAAAGACTGGAAACCTACACCTACGACACAAACAGGTCAGCATGTATCTTCATACGATGTTAAATCTGTAGACTGGGCAGAAAAGGTGGCAACAATTACAGCTGCAACAGGCATTGAAAAGGACAACATGATTATTTGGCGTATTCAAAATAACGGGAGCGCTAACACCGCTATAGCAACTGTTTCAACAAATGATAAAACAGCGATGTATAGGGTTAGTATGGAATGGATTGATCAAGAGGGCTGGTTACCAGTAAAACTCGAGCAGTTAAATACATTAAATGGCGCCTATTGACGAAAATAACTCTTTTGTTTATTTTTAATAGAGTATAAAGAAGGGAAGAAACAAATCTATGAAAATTGCAGTAATTGGCGCAATGGAAGAAGAAGTAGAGCTACTACGAGCATCATTAGAAGATGGGAAAAGTACAACAATTGCAGGTAATGAATATACAACAGGAATCTATGATGGCAAAGAGGTTGTGTTATTAAAAAGTGGCATTGGTAAAGTAAATGCTGCCATGTCAACTACGATTCTCCTACATGAATTCCAACCAGATGTAGTCATTAATACAGGCTCTGCTGGAGGTTATGATGAGTCACTTGAAGTAGGAGCAGTTGTCATTTCAGACGAGGTTCGTCATCATGATGTGGATGTAACAATTTTCGGCTATGAGATTGGTCAGATGGCTGGCATGCCAGCAGCTTACAAATCAGATGAGAAGCTCATGAAAGTGGCTGAAGAGGCTGTAAAGGCAGTTGGAGAGCACCAATATGGTATTGGCTTAATTTGCTCAGGAGATGCTTTTATGAATGATCCTGTACGTGTAGAAGCCGTACGTCATCATTTCCCTCAAATGAAGGCAGTTGAAATGGAGGCAGCAGCTGTTGCACAAGTATGCTATCAATTCGGGACACCATTTGTGGTAATCCGTGCTTTATCAGATATCGCAGGGAAAGAATCCAATATTAGCTTCGATGAATTTTTACCTGTGGCTGCAAAACATTCAACACAAATTGTTTTAAAAGCGATTGAAATGATATAAGTTATTTTATTGACTGAGTAGCCTCATAATAGGGAGATCAATTACAACCCAGTATAATTGCGTCCGGATTTTTCGAGCCCGAAAAGCTCCTCTTCAAAATCCATAACATCCTTTGGGCCACTGCTGAATGAAGATAAATTACACATAATCGACACAATGTACAATTAGTAGTGTGAGAAAAATCACAGTTAAAAAAAATTTTATGGATGCTACACTGTCATTAATTAAATCTCTTCAAATGATTGGGAGGTATTCATGATGTTATTTTTAACAGTTGGTGTAGTTATTATTACAACTTTACTCGGTTCACTTATTTCAGCAGAGCTCTCAGAAACTGTATAGGAATATAAAAAAAGCTTCCTTGCGATATTTTTTTATCGCAAGGAGTTTTTTTTCGATATAAGGGTGTTAAAATTATTCAGAAGATTTATATACATATTTTTTTTCCTTCCTTCGTAATATGTTTTCTAAAAAAATTCGATTTATGATTGGTAGTTGTAACAAAAAAATACAAGAATACTAATCGTGCATATCGTAGATTTTATTGCTATTTTCGATACATCAATTTACAATAAATTATTCAATGGTCTTTTGGTCTCGTTTATATAATTGATATAGTTTGATTAGTGCCCGTTTCTCAATACGCGACACATAGCTACGCGAAATATTTAAACGTGCTGCAATTTCCTTTTGGGTAAGAGCATCCTGTTGATTTAAGCCATAGCGAAGTGTCACAATTTCAAGTTCACGTTCGTCAAGCATGTGTAAATAATGATAGAGCTGTGCAACATGTTCCTTATGCTCAATTTTTTTCTGTGGCACTTTCTTCATCACACTGTAAAAGATCACGAATCTGTAGCGCATTGCCATCTTTGTCAGTACCGATTGGCTCAAATAAGGAAACATCCTTTTGCACCTTTTTTTTGTGTCCGCAAATGCATTAATATTTCATTTTCAATACAGCGGGCAGCGTAAGTGGCAAGACGAGTTTTTTTTGTCAGGTGTATAGCTTTCTACAGCTTTCATAAGACCAATAGTGCCGATGGAAATATAATCATCAAGTTGTTCGTGCTTTGGATGGAATTTTTTTTACAACGTGGGCAACGAGCCGCATATTGCGCTCTATTAAATCAAGACGCGCCTGCTCATCACCGCCTAAAAATCGTTCAATACAAGCAGCTTCCTCTTCTTTAGAAAAGGGTTTATGGAATGTTTGCCCCTTTAAATAACCAAGTAGCGCTGGGATCTCAAGCCATAACTGCAACATAGATGTAAAAATTCCGCTCATTGAATGATTTCATCCTTTCCCCATTTTTCGACAGTATATGTTAGGAAACTGTGTTAAATGAAAAAAAGTGCAACAGCAAATGTGCTGTTACACTTTTTTTTAACGTGAATGTACTAATCATCAATAGAGCTAGTATTGGAAAAAGGAAAAGATAAAATGCCGGGTGGAACGCAGTAGATGCAAAATACGTTAAAGTTAAGAGAGTACCTGCAGCTGTAATTGGTAACCCTGTAAAATAGCCGTTTGCTTCACTAATATTAAAGCGAGCTAATCTCATCGCACCACAGACGATATACAGTACGGTCATCATCATGCCGACGAAACCAAAGTCTACTAATACCACTTCATACATTAATAATGCAGGCGCTACACCAAATGATATAATATCACTCATAGAGTCTAACTGTTTACCTAGATCAGACACTTGTCCGAGAGCTCTGGCTACCTTCCCATCGTAACGATCTAGAAGGGCAGCAATAAAGATAAATAAGACACTGTAGCTATAGTATTCATGTAATGTAGCCATTATGCTGCGCCACCAAAGGACATATTACTGATTGTAATGAAGTTTGCTGCTTGCGATTTCATTTTCTTAACCGTGGTATCCACCAACTTGTGATAAAAAAACAAGGGGGATCACTCCTTTACACTTAAGATATTGTACCATTATACTTCGAATGCGAAAAAAATTGACAGTCTAAATTAATCGATAGGGGTTTTGTTTTATGAAAGAAAAATTATATCAACGCTTGATTGAATTAACAAATGGCAAGCAATCCTCTCAACTTTTACAAACGATTGCAAAAGCTAAGTGGAGTAAACGTATAATCCCTAGCTATATGAAGGTATACGATATTAACCTTGAAGAAGTTTCAAAAAAACCACAACAATTTTCAAGTTTACATGATTTTTTTACAAGGGAGCTTTTGGAGCATGTCAGACCAATTGAAGAAAATCCAACTACCTACACGAGCCCTGTTGATGCAAAGGTGGAATCCTTTGGTCGTATCGAATGGGATATGACGTTTCTTGTAAAGGGGAAGCCGTATGCTTTACAGGATTTACTTGGCAATAAAGAACGTGCTGCACAATATGCTGATGGTCATTTTATTGTGTTTTACTTAAGTCCTGCTGACTATCATCGTATTCATAGCCCTATTGATGGATTAGTGCTAAGACAATATACACTTGGACAAAAATCGTATCCTGTGAATCAGCTCGGACTTTCCTATGGGAAAAAACCAATTTCTCATAATTATCGTCAAGTAACAGAGCTGAAGGTGGCTAATGGTCAACAGGTAGCGTTTATTAAGGTGGGTGCGACTTTTGTTAACTCTATAGTCCTTACAAACACTACAGCACAGTGGCGTAAGGGTGAAGAAGTAGGCTATTTTTCATTTGGCTCAACGGTCGTTATGTTATTTGAAAAAGCAGCAATTGAATTTACGGACAATGTAGTGCAGGGATGCCCAATTCGAATGGGTGAAGCCTTTGCAAATATGCTATAATGGTCGAATAATACGTTTAGATTAGGGGTCGCTATTTTGTATAATTTTTTTATTACCAGATGAATTTGTGACGAGTATTTTTGAGATTACACCAGAAAAGCTTCAAGACTTAGGCATTAAGGGTATTATTACAGATTTAGATAATACGCTTGTGGAATGGGATCGTGCTGATGCAACGGAAGAGCTAATTATTTGGCTTCGTATCATGAAGGAATCAGGTATTCGTGTTATTATTGCGTCAAATAATAATGAAGCACGTGTAAAGCATTTTGCTGAGCCATTAGGTATTCCTTATATCCATAAGGCAAAAAAACCATTTCGTAATGCCTTTTATAGTGCCATTGTTCAATTAGGCTACGTCCGAATGAGGTGGTTATGGTAGGAGATCAACTCTTAACGGATGTCATGGGCGCTAATCGCTTAGGCTTGCATACAGTACTTGTAAAACCTGTGGCACAATCTGATGGGCTCGTAACAAAATTCAATCGATTTATTGAACGACGCGTGTTCAATGATTTAAAACGAAAAGGAATTATGACTTGGGAGGAAAAAGAATGAACGAAATGCCAAATTGTATTGGCTGTGGTACAACAATTCAAACAGAAGATAAAACAGCAGTTGGATATGCCCCTCCATCATCATTAGAAAAAGACGTGGTTATTTGCCAACGTTGCTTCCGTTTGAAAAATTATAATGAAATTCAACCAGTGTCATTAACAGATGACGACTTTTTACGCATTCTTAACGGTCTTGGAGCACAGCAAGGCTTAATCGTAAAAATTGTTGATATTTTTGACTTTAATGGGAGTTGGCTACCAGGACTTCACCGTTTTGTTGGGAAAAATCCTGTGTTATTAGTCGCGAATAAGGCTGACTTATTACCGAAATCAGTAAAACCAAAAAAAAGTAATTAATTGGTTAAAACGTGAGGCAAAGGCTCTTGGTCTGCAACCTATCGATGTACTTTTAGTGAGTGCCCATAAAGGTAAAGGAATGGCTGAAGCAATGGAAGCCATTGACGAATACAGAAATGGGCAAAATGTTTATGTTGTAGGTTGTACAAATGTAGGGAAATCCACGTTCATTAATCGTATCATTAAACAGGCTACAGGTGAGGGTGAAGTGATTACTACTTCTCATTTCCCAGGAACAACTTTGGACATGATTGAAATACCATTAGATGATGGTAGTGCATTATATGACACACCAGGGATTATTAATCATCATCAGATGGCACACCATATTGATGCAAGTGAATTAAAATATATTATGCCTAAAAAAAGAAATAAAGCCAAAAGTGTATCAACAAAATGCTGGACAAACATTATTTATCGGCGCCCTTGCTCGTTTTGACTTTATTCAAGGAGATCGTTCGGCATTTACGGTTCACGTGGCAAATGATTTACCAATACACCGAACAAAGCTTGAGAAGGCAGATACATTGTATGCAGAGCATAAGGGTGAATTGCTGGCACCTCCAACTGCTGAATTTATAGAACAGCTACCACCATTAGTGCGTCATGAGTTTTCTATCAAAGAAGCGAAAACAGATGTTGTATTTTCGGGTCTTGGATGGATTACTGTACAGCATGCCAATGTAGTTGTAGCAGCTTATGCACCAAAGGGTGTACAAGTTTCAATTCGCCCATCACTAATTTAGGGTATACAAGTAGAGAAGAGGGACTAGGAAATGAAGAAATGGTTTGCGGTTATGGGTGATCCTATTGAACACTCAAAATCACCAGCGATGCACAATGCTTGGTTTAGGGAGAAGTCGATAGATGCAACATATATTCCAGTGCATGTATCGTCTGAAAGCCTAGAATCTGCAGTTGCGGGTTTGAAAACGTTAGGTGCAAGTGGCTGGAACGTTACAATTCCACATAAAACAGCAATCATTCCCTATTTAGATGAGCTAGATGAGTTAGCGGAAAAAAATGGGTGCTGTAAATACGGTTGTTCGAACAAAGGAAGGTACATTAAAAGGTATAATACAGACGGTGTTGGCTTTGTCCGTTCGTTAGAGGAAGCAGTTGGGAAGTCCCATAAGGACAAGCCAGTGCTGTTAATCGGTGCTGGTGGTGCTGCCCGGGGCATTGCTTTTGCGATGCAGCAGCAGGGCTATGAAAATTTAACCATTGCCAATCGTACGGTAGCCAATGCACAGGCGATTGTCGATGAAATGGGTACAGGTCAGGCTATTTCCTTAACAGAGGCTGAAGCAACCTTAGCTGATTTCGGCATTTTGGTGCAAATGACATCGGCTGGACTTGCTACGGGCAATTTTTCAATGCCATTTTCACTTGATCGTCTTACAAAGGGCGCAATTGTTGCGGATATTGTGTATAATCCATTAATGACACCTTTTCTACAAGCAGCTGAAGAAAAGGGAGCAACCATTGTCACAGGACTTGGAATGTTTGTTCATCAAGGAGCCATTGCCTTCGAGTATTGGCTAGGTGAATCCCCAAATACAAATTCAATGATTGCGCAATTAAAGGCGCAATTAGGAGGATACTAATTTTTATGTTAACAGGTAAACAAAAACGTTTTTTACGTGCAGAGGCACATCACTTAACACCAATTTTTCAAGTAGGAAAAGGTGGCGTTAATGACGAAATGACAAAGCAAATTCGTGAGGCATTAGAAGTACGAGAACTTATTAAAGTACGCATTTTAGATAACTGTGAGGAGGACAAGCATGAAGTTGCAGAAGCACTAGCAAAGGGTGCCCATGCAGAGCTTGTGCAATTAATTGGATTAACAGTTGTTTTATATAAAGAATCGCGTAATCAAAAAAAAGATTGTACTACCGAAAGCAACGAAATAAGGTGAGCTGATGAAACGAATCGGTTTATTGGGAGGAACATTCAATCCACCACATAATGGCCATTTAATGATGGCAAATGAGGTACTACATGCATTGGATTTAGATGAAGTACGCTTTATGCCTAATGCGCTGCCACCTCATAAGTTTGCACGTCATGATGCCAGTGATATGGAGAGGCTAGAAATGGTCAAGCGTGCTATAAGTCCTTATCCACATTTTTCTGTGGAGTCGTATGAGGTAGAGAAGGGTGGCGTATCCTATTCATATGAAACACTTTCTGCGTTGTGCATAAGAGAGCCAAATGTAAAATTTTACTTTATCATTGGAGGCGATATGATTGATTCCCTTCATTCATGGTACTGTATTGATGAGCTGGTGAACCTTGTGCAATTTGTAGGGGTAAAGCGTCCAAGGACTGAGGCTAATTCAGAGTACCCTATTTTAATGGTGGAAGTTCCTCAAATCGATTTATCGTCCACACTAATTCGTGAACGTCTTTCTACGGGAGGAACAGTTACCTTTTTATTGCCTGAAGCGGTAGAGGCATATATACGAGAGGAAGGTCTTTATGGAACGCGAACAGTATTTAGCGGCGATTAAGCTCGTATGCCTGAAAAGCGCTATATTCATACCATTGGGGTAATGGAAACAGCTATAGAGCTAGCCAAAAAGTATGGCGAGGAAGAGAAAAAAAGCAGAAACGGCAGCTATCCTTCATGATATTGCAAAATATGCTGAAATTGAATGGATGGAGAATATTGTTCGTGCTGAAAAATTAGATGCTCGTTTGCTTGGCTGGGGTAGTGAACTGTTGCACGGTCCAGTAGGTGCATATATCGCTGAAAGTGAATTTGCATTAACAGATGAGGATATGCTTAATGCGATTCGTTTTCATACAACAGGGCGTGCTGGTATGAGCCGTTTAGAAAAAAATAATTTTTGTAGCGGATATGATTGAGCCTAATCGTAAATTTGATGGTGTAGATCGTCTGCGTAAAAAGGCGGAAAAAGGTTTGGATAAAGCGATGAGTGCTTGTGTGCGCCATACATTGGCTTTTCTAATCGACACAAAACAGCCAATTTATCCATTATCAATAGAATGTTATAACGATATGATGAAAAGAGAGGACAGTGAAGGATGACTTCAACTTTATTACAAGCAGCTTACAAAGCAATAGACGACAAACATGGGGAGGACATTGTCGTTTTAAATATGCAAGGTATTTCACTTTTAGCAGATTATTTTATCATTGCTCATGGTAACTCAGACCGCCAAGTGCAAGCGATTGCGCGTGAGTTACAGGATGTAGCTGAAAAAGAGGGCTATGAAATTCGTCGTGTTGAAGGTTTCGATGCAGCTCGCTGGGTTTTAGTAGACTTAGGAGATGTAGTAGCACACGTATTCCATAAGGATGAGCGCGCTTATTATAATTTAGAGCGTCTATGGGGCGATGCACCGCAACTAGACATCCCCGAGGCTTAAGTGAGTAGCTACGAACGTTTTGCTCATGTGTATGATGAACTGCAAGTCGATATTCCCTACGATAAATATGTAGAATGGGTTTTGCAACATGCACCATGTAATCAATTCCCTAATCTCTTAGACATCGGCTGTGGTACAGGTGTGCTTAGTCTGTTATTAACAAGGGCTGGTTACAGTGTGAGTGGAATTGATCTATCTGAAAATATGCTCTCAATTGCCGCAGAACGATTTGCTGATGTAGGATTACATGTCCCCCTATTTTGTATGTCAATGGATGAATTAGAGGGCTTTGAGGCGCTTGACGTTGTAACAATAGCTATTGACTCATTAAATTATGTCTTACAGGAAAAAGCAGTTTATGTTACATTAGAGCGAATATATAATGCTCTAAAAGATGGCGGTCAACTATTTTTTTGATGTGCATTCACTATATAAAATGAATGATATTTTTTTAGATAGTCCATTTACGTATGACAATGGTGATATTAGCTATGTATGGCATACGGAGCCAGGTGATTTCGAACACTCTGTTATTCATCAAATGACTTTTTTTTGTCAGAGATGCTGTAAGTGATTTGTATGAACGCTTCGACGAGGAGCATATTCAACGTACATTCCCCATTGAGCAATATATGACATGGCTTCGTACAATTGGTTTCAACCATGTGGAGGTAACCGCGGATTTTACAGATGATGCCCCTGAATACGAAAGTGAACGCATTTTTATTCGTGCGGTGAAATAAAAAACAGCTTGTTGGTATATATCCAGCAAGCTGTTTTTTTATGGCAAAAAAAAGAAAAGTGACGGATAGAATCCACAAATCGATGGATAGAATAGTCAAAATGATAGATAGAATTCAGCAACAGTTGTCCCTTTTAAAGTCTTGGGTCGACAGGGTCGCTTTCAAGTGCTAATGTGCCTAGTACACATTCATGTATGCGGGCGGTTGATTCGCCTTTGACAAAACGCTCAATCCCTTCTAATCCAAGTGCGAATTCACGTAATGCATTCCTCATTTTTTTTACTTGGGTTGCGTTCTTTAAGTTTTATTAAATTTGAAGTCTGTAAATAATCCATGCCATAGATGATGCGCAAATACCCGCGCCCACGTACTTTAATTGCTGGCTGAATTAATTTGCCTTTATATGTTGTTACAAATAGTTCAGGTTTAATCACAATCCCTTCATGACCAGCAGCAGTCATTTCCTCCCACCATGCAATGACCTCCTGCTCAGAGGCTTCATCATGAATAATTTTATAGTCTGTTTCAATAAAGATGTCGGAGTTTTTGGCAAATAGTCGATTCATTTCCATATGCCATGTATGTGGTTTGTCGAAATACGTTTCAGCGCTATGTGCTAATACATGGAAGGGAGCTATTTGAATAGCTGACGTGTCTTGAACCTCCCAGCAGTAGTTTTGATAAATCGTTGAAAATTGTTGTGCATTGTTAAGTAAATATTGATAGTCTTGAAGCCATTCTGATACATTGATTTGTGTTGTATTTTGTAATTTCTCTACAAGCTTTGAACGGTCCATCAGTGCTTGTTCAGCGACATGTGCATATTGCTGATCAATTAGCTGCTGTGCTTTTAAGTTCCAAGGTAGAATCTCCGCATCGAGCAGAACAAAATTCGTATTAAATTGTTCAAAGTAGTTTTTCCCAAGCAGTTCAGAATGAAGCTGTTGAACAATTTTAAATTCCAGCTCTTTATCAAAAAAAGCGTCTGCCTGTTCTAGTAGTCAAAATGCCAAGCATTTCCGTATCCATATATTCTTTCGCAATATGTGCATCCTTAAATAATAAAACTACTGCACGACTCCCCATATGCTTTTTCTCGGCAATCATTGTTTGCACGCCATGTTTTTTTATAATATGCAAATGCTTCAGCAGGATGCTCTAAAGTATTGTCAAGGGCAGAAGTTTGCGGAGTGGGACTCATAGTTGGTGGTATATATATAAGTTGTTCTAAGGGTACTGTATAGTGAGAAACGCTGTCGATAGCCGCTTTTGCTTGCGCACCACCAATTTGTATTGCGCCCAAGTACGAGGTTTCAACAGCAAATCCCGCTAGAAATGCCGCAATGTTCGGTGGCTCGAACCGTTTTGCTTTTGCTTCGAGTAAGGGATTATTTTGCGTACCAGCATAGTTTTTATAGGCATTTACAGACATAATTGTTTGTTCAGGATATCGAAATGCGGTTAATTGACCACCAAAGACAACACCTTGATCGATATTCAAAGTATGATTCTGTTTAAGAGGATTGATTTTTGGGTCATGGCCCCAAATAATTAGCTGGGATGTTTGATGCTCAATAAACCAATCATTACGTATAGGCTTGCCAGAAATATCTAGCTCTTGTACATCTCCATAGCGACAGAAATCAGAAATTCGAGCTGATTGCTTGCCTATATAACGGTCACGGATACCTGCATGCGTGACAACAGCGGATGCAAGGCCTTTATTCATCAGCACATAGTGGGAGGGTGCGGATAATAAACATTTTGCTAGTCGAGCTTTTAAGGCTGCTGTTTGCGTCCCTCCGTAGGTATTTTCATAGTCCATAAATTCTGCTTCTACTAGCTCATCCCCATGATGCAATGATACATTACGTCCATCTAGCCAACGAGCGATTTTCCAGCCATGATTACTATCGGTCATAAAGGCAAGTCCGCGCTCGATATGACGTTCAAAAAAATTCCATGGTTTTAATTGATTTTGGCCCTCTACTCATAATATCGCCCACTGAAACAAAGCGGCGGCCTTGTGGGTGAATATAGTAACCCTCGTTATTAACTTCGTATTCTAGCTTTTCAAGTAATTCAAGTAATTCGTCATAGCAGCCGTGAATATCGCCAATAATATCAAGCCCTGCATCTACATTTAGATACAAAGGGGACTCTTGTCTAGTTAGCGTTAGCGCCTCTATTTCATTTACAAAATACGTTTTGAAAAATGACTCTTTTTTTTATCAATCGTTTTTCCGATTTCAATAATCGTGCCTGTTGCTTAATACGTTTATTTCCTCTTGGGTCACTACGCATCGTATCACGTCGTAGTAATTCTTCTAGGGGAACATCCAATACAATCGCACAAACAGGAACATGTAGTTTTTTTACCAAGTAAAATATATTGTTGGCGTTCTTCCGATTTTAGGTGAGTTGCATCAACAAAGGTGCATTTATTTAACGTGCATCTTGCTTCTAAAACCCGCTCCATAACGGCAAATGCTTGCGTTGAGATTGCGAAATATTGTTCATATAAAAGCTCTGCTTCTTCCTGTGAATGGCCTTGAAAATTTATATAATTCGAATCTGAAACAAGTGTCCGATATGTATCTGAACTAATGATTTCTGAAGGAGAAAGGATCCCTGTATTTACCCAGTGTTGTAAAAGTGTAGATTTCCCACTATTGGATGGACCAATTAGCAGAACAATCCCAGTGCTTGGTATGGTAATGTTCATAAAATCATCTCCTTTTTCCTGAAAATACACATTTGAGTAGGTTGTCCATATAGCTCGTGCTGATCACCAATACCTGTAAATGAAAGCTCATATTGTTCATGAGTATTCATCGCAGAACACCATTTTTGAAATTGTTCTCGAGTCCATTCAAATCGGTGATCATTATGACGCATAGTATTCAATTCATAAACCTTATTATATTCAGCATTTGGTGTTGTAAGGATTAATGTTTGGGGACTGTATTGAGTTAGCAATAATGACATAATCTTGGGAAGACGCTCCTCATCAATATGTTCAATAACCTCACATAATACAATGACATCCTTATGCTGTAAACGTGCATCATAATAGAATAAAGAACCCCATGTAGGTGTAGGGGATACAGATACTCCCTCTAGCGCTTCAAAACGCTTAAGCGCTTTTTTCATAGCTATTTCACTTGGCTCAACCGCAAGCAGCTCTTCAACGCCTTCTATATAGGCAAGTAAACTTGAAAGCTTGCCCTCACCAGAGCCTAAATCCACAATAGACGATTTTCGGGGGAGCTGTTTAATCGTTTCCACTATTTTTTCATAACGTAATGTATTTAGAGAACTAGTAGAAGGTTTTGCTGTTGTACTCTTATCATATAGATGGGAGAAGCGAAGTGCTTTTTTTATAAATAACCTCTTTCATTGGATGTGTAGCTAACCAGCCTTCTCCATAACGATTAAGCTTATCCACCTCTAATTGATCGATAAAATAGTGCTTATAATCATCTAACACTGGGATGAGCACAAAAAGATGCTGCAATGCTTGTTGAAGCGTGATGTCCGCTGATAATGTTAGAAAACGTGCACGTTGCTGGTGATGTATAGCCTCAATGCTGACAGTATACCCTAGAGGCTCAAATAGGTCACTTATCTCTTTATTTGTCATTGTGGATGCGATGGGTCCCACTTCAAATTCAAATGCAAATGAATGTAAGACCCATTCCGTATACTCCTCTTTTGGCTTACCATTTAATGCTGTACCTAAAGCTGAGCGGATAAGAGATAAAAAAATACTGCTGGCAGCGAATTCGCGATCATTAATATAGTGTGTTATATCAAGTGCATTGTCATTTTGAACAAGAGCAAGTGGATCTGGTGTAACAAAAATGGTTACCCCTAGATTTGTTTCAGTGAACTCATGATAGACAAGTCGAACTAAATGCTCCCTGACTCTTCGCTCATAAAGATTATTAGGGTTTTTTTTGAAAGTAAATAGGAGATAGCTTTCACATTTTCTCCCTTTGCTCGTATCGTTAGCTGCATTGTCATCCTCCATTTCAGTACGCAAAGGTTTGCTGTGTCACTTTCAAAGCATAACACAATTTTGCCTAATACTGTCAGAGTCTAATGTTCTGTGAATCAAAAAGTAGTTATATTATTTTATCTCCATTCAGCAAATGTTTTTTTATATCGAAAGCAAAGCGGCAGATGTTTTTTTGCGCGAAAGCGTAGCGGCAGCAGCAGCTACAATTACGTCAACGCGAAATGGATTGTCGAACTATCTTTTCAATACAAGGACAATATTGTAAGATGAAATAGACTCCATATGATTACCTTTTGCAAAAGAAAGGATGTAGAGAATGCTCCAATCTTTATGGCAAAAGTATAAAAAGAGTATGTTGCTCCCCGCCATACTTGTAATCAGTGGACTTTGTTACTTCTTTTTTTCGAGTTCCGACTCTTCATCCCCCAGGAAGAGCTCATCGAAACCATCCAACCAATTGAACAAATTGAACAAGATGAACCTGCAAAAGAGGCGGTCATTCAGCAGGTATCTGTGGATATTAAGGGCGCTGTTATGTATCCAGGTGTTTATGAGCTTCAAGCCGACCAACGTATTGTGGATGTAGTGAAGCTAGCAGGTGGCTATACACAGGAAGCTGATCCCCAACTCATTAATCATGCCCAAAAAGTTCAGGATGAAATGGTAATTTATATCCCTGTTAAGGGTGAAAAGCTAGACGAGATCACGGCTTCCATTCTAGCGATGTCTACTAGTGGGATATCAACCAATGAAGGGTCTCAAAAAGATCAAAAGGTCAATTTAAATCAAGCAGATGAAGCAACCCTGTCAACTTTATCTGGGATTGGTCCGTCTAAGGCACAAAGTATTATCTCCTATCGTGAGGAGAATGGGCGCTTCACAACGATTGAGGATTTAAAAAAAAGTAAGTGGAATTGGAGAAAAAAACGTTTGAGAAGCTAAAGGATTCTATTACAGTAAAATAATAGCTACAAACTTTGTCATATTGACGACTCTTTTTAAAAAGGGCTACACTATAGTAGAAAAGTGATATGATAAAATGTTAGATTTTTAAGTGATTGATAGTAAATTATTATGGAGGTAGTCATATGGAGCGAATTACTTGGGATCAATTTTTTTATGGCACAAAGCCATCTTCTTGCGTTGCGTAGTACATGTACAAGACTAGCTGTTGGCGCCACTGTTGTACGAGATAAACGAATTATTGCGGGTGGCTATAATGGCTCAATTACAGGTGATGAACATTGTATTGAAAAGGGATGCTACGTTGTAGACAATCATTGTGTACGTACAGTACATGCTGAGATGAATGCACTTCTGCAATGTGCTAAATATGGTACACCTACAAAGGGTGCAGACTTATATGTGACTCATTTTCCATGTCTCCCATGCACAAAGTCCATAATTCAAGCGGGTATTGAGCGTGTGTACTATGCGACAGATTATAAGAATAACCCGTATGCACAGGAATTATTTGAAAAAGCAGGTGTGGAGGTTGTTCACGTACCATTTGATGAACGTAAAATCGACTTTTTAAGCGATGAAAAATTAGCCTTGTACATAGACATGCTAAATGAGCTTCGTGAGAGTGGTATGTCTGCTGAAAAATTGCGCCCATATGAACAGAAGGTGAATGCATTATTTGGCAAAAATCTTTAAAGCATAAATGGATTTACGTAGCATTAGCTGTACTTGTAGCCTCGATAGCAGCATACAAGTCAGCTTGGCTACTATCCATTCTCCTCCTTATGGTCGTTTGGCTTTACTTGAAGGATGAATCGCATTTCATCTCAGGTCTAGTAATCGGTACAGGATTGCTTAGCTATCTCTTCCTTGTTACATTTCAACTGACGGAACCATCCCCGCTGCCGTCGACATTTCAAATTACTTGGACAAGTGAATATAAAATAAATGGTCAAAACCTTCGAGGCTTTGCAAAAACTAAGACAGGTGACAAACTATATATAGTGTATACATTTTCTTCTGAGCAGGAGAAAAACTATTATGAAAATAACTCATTAACAGGCTTCATCTACTTGTACAAGGCGAATTAAGTGCACCTATTCCACCAGCTCATCCATATGCATTTTCGATGGAGAAATACTTACTAAGCAAAGGTGCAGTTGGAATAGTTGAGATTTCAGACTGGATGTTTGTAGAAGAGAAAAAAATCGATACAATCTTTTCTTGCAAAGCAGAGACACACAATAAAAAAACATATTGAGAGAACGTTTCCACAATGGCTAGTTGCAGAGGCCCAGGCACTTCTAATTGGTTTACAGGATCAAGTAGACAACGAGCTTCAACGAGCCTATCAAAAGCTTGGTATTACACATCTTTTTGCGATTTCAGGACTACATGTGGCTCTTGTGTCTTGGTTATTTTTTGAAGGCCTCTTACGGATAGGAATACGGAGGGAAATAGCGACTATAGTGCTTGTTATCATTTTACCCATATACGGGGTATTGGCAGGTGGGGCTCCTTCAGTTTGGCGTGCAGTATCTGTCGTGGAATTAATGCTACTAATGCGCCATGTTAAGTGGCAACTTCCCATCAATGATGCGCTTGCGATTAGTTTTATAGGCTTTGTCCTCCTTGAGCCGGGTGTTATTTTTCAAATTGGCTTTCAATTATCCTATTTAGCTACTAGCAGTCTTATTTATTCAGGTGTAATCTTTAAGCAAACGACGACTACGTTGATTCGTTCCTTTTTCATTACGCTTGTTTGTCAGCTGCTGGTTTATCCATTATTACTGCATCATTTTTATGAAATTTCTATTTCTTCCTTTATTGCAAATATTATTTTTGTTCCACTATTTTCCTTTGTTATTTTACCCATTAATATTGTTCTGCTAGTACTAACGTTTATATCCTTACCTGTCGCAAAAATTTTCTTTGCTATCTATGAGCCACTACGAGTTTGGCTAACAGAGTTTATCCTTTATATTCAACAATGGCCTTTTCAATTATGGACACCAGGAAAGCCATCCTTTTGGCTAATTTGTGTAGCAATGGGTAGTGTATTAGTGGGCTTATATTATTTAGAAAAGAAGCATTATGGTAAATTTGTAGCTGTGATTCTATTACCTGCATTTGTTATTCATGTGTCTCCAATGCTGTTTAAAGAAACTAAGCTTACATTTTTAAACGTAGGGCAAGGAGACTGTACGGTAATTGAATTACCGTTTAGAAGGGCTGTCTATGTTATTGATTCAGGAGGTATACTACGCTTTGAGCAGGAATCATGGAAGACAGCAGAAAGTCCATATGAAGTTGGGAGGCAGATAGTTGTACCCTTTTTAAAGGGTAAAGGAATTCGTGATATAGATATTTTTATCGTTACCCATGCAGATGCAGATCATGTAGAGGGAGCTGAGGAGGTTTTACAGGAAATTAATATGCAGGAAATTCATGTTACTCCTGGTTCACTTGATAAGCCCGTGATGCATGATTTATTAATCGAGGCCAAAAAGCGAAGAATTCCAGTGAAAGAAAAGATGCAAGGGACAGCCTGGCAAATGGGAAATATTAGCTTCCACTATTTATGGCCTCGAGATACTCACTATGAGGGAAATAATGATTCAATTGTTCTGTTTGTGCAGCAGGGAAGCTTTCGTGCATTATTAACAGGTGATTTAGAGGAGGCTGGTGAACATCAGCTAATCAAGCTATATAAAAGTCAATTAGCGAATATAACGTTACTGAAGGCTGGACATCATGGTAGTAAAACTTCCAGCACAGAACAGTTTGTGGAGCTACTACAACCTGAACTAACTATTTTTAGCGCAGGGCTTAAGAATCGATATGGACATCCACATGAAGAAGTAATGGAGCGTTTCTTCAGTCGCAATCTTCCTACATTGATTACGGGTTTAGATGGTACGATTGAAGTGCGCGTTCACGAAAATATATGGTCAGTACAAAAGGAAAAAGACCTTGTCCAATAAGGAGGGTCTTTTTCCTTCGTACATTTTGTTCGATTATTTAGATACGAATTCTACTACAGTTGCGATGATAAACATAAGTGTAAACACTCCAAATGATACACCGAAACCAACGCCAGAATCGATTGCATCATTACGGCGACATTGTATGTTTTTTCCTTCAAATGGATTCATTGTTATCCCTCCAATTCTGTTATTTATTATAAGACATCATTTTCATAAAAGCTATATCGAAAAGGAGAATTCACGCAGTGGCAAGGAATCGACACAATTCAGTCAAAGTCACATAGGGAAAATAAATGATGTATACTAATAGTATTGCTAGATGGAGGGAAAAGTATGATTTCAACGGTTTGGAACAATATCAAAAAAAGGACAACTCTCACCAGTTTATTTACTCGTTGGTGAAGAAAACTATTTTATAGATGAAACGGTGAAACGTATAAAAGAGGCAATGGGGCCAGAAGAAGAGCTAGAATTGTCTACATTTGATTTAGAGGAAGTACCTGTCGATGCTGTGATGGATGAAGCAGATACCATTCCTTTTTTTCTCTGAGCGTAAGCTAATTATAGCCAAAAATGCCTCTTTTTTTAAAAGCGACTGAAAAGGGAAAGGAAAAAATCGACCATGACATTAAGCGATTGGAGGCATGGCTGGCGAATCCCTCTGATTTTTCGATAACTATATTTATCGCACCCTATGAAAAATTAGATGAACGTAAGAAAGTAACAAAAATGATGAAGGAACATGCGCTATTAGTACAGACTGAAACGCCAAAAGAACAGGATTTAGCCGTATGGGTTCAAAGTGTTGTAAAAGCAGAGGGCAATAGTATTACACAAAATGCTATTGAGCAGCTTGTAGCGATGGTTGGACCTAATATGCTACAGCTACAAATGGAAATTGAGAAGCTAAGTCTTTATTTAGGTGATGGAGGAGAAATTACAACTTCGTTAGTCGAGGATTTAGTCGCTAAAACATTAGAGCAGGATGCCTTTAAAATGTTAAATGCTTATTTTGCAAACGACTCTGTCGGGGCTTTGACAATTTACCATGATTTATTGCGTCAAAAGCAAGAGCCAATCATGCTTGTTGGATTGCTTGCATCCAATGTACGAACGATGTCCAATGTATTTTATTTATTGAAAAAAAAGGCTATCATCCACAGCAAATTGCAAAAAAATTTAAAGATACATCCATATCGTGTGAAGTTAATGGTGGAGCAGCGTAATCGTCCATCAGAGGAGAGTCTGCTGAAAGCATTGTATCAATTAGCAGAAGTAGATTTACAGTTAAAGTCCACTGGGGGAAATCGTGAGCGTTATTTAGAGCTTTTTTTTATTGCGTCAACTTTAATCAGTAATTGAAGAGCTGTCCAGTGTTAAAATGGACAGCTCTTCTTTATCCCTATAAATAAAAAGACCAGCTACCCTTATAGAGTATACTGATCCTTTAAACAATTACGCTTTTTTTAGCAAGGCGAGACTTTTTACGAGCCGCCGCGTTTTTGTGGATAAGTCCTTTTGAAGCTGCTTTATCTAAAGATTTGTAAGCTGCTTGTAAAAGTTCTTGTGCGTTTTCAGCATTAGCAGCAACAGCGTTTTCAGCTTTTTTCACTGTAGTACGCATTGCAGATTTAGCTTGAGAGTTAGCAGCGTTAGCTTTAGCGTTAACTTTTACGCGTTTAATTGCAGATTTAATGTTTGGCATATCTTTCACCTCCTAAATTAGGTACGAGATGATATCTTCTCATTGATTTCTTGTGTCAATACAACAAAAATCATTTTAACAAACGCTTGGCCAATTGCAATAGATTTATGCAAAGAATATTTACTTGACAGTTTGAACAAACTATAGATTGAGGTGAACTGTATGCAAAATTTAAATTGGCAACGTACGGATTTAATCGATGAATCTGAAGAGGTTGTTTTACATCAAACGAAAGAGCAAAAAGATACTCTTGAACAATCGAGCGGAATTCAAATTGAAGATCGGACTGCTGGACGAGTAAAGATTACAGATGTATTAGTGGACTCAGAAGGTGAAAAGCAAATAGGTAAAAAGGAAGGTCAATATATTACTCTCTCAGTACCAACCTTGACGCTAGATGATCACGACGGATTTGAGCAGCTTGAGAATGAGCTGCTTGTAAATTTTAAGAAAATGCATGAAGCAATCTCTTGGAATAAAGACGATAAAATTTTAATTATTGGTCTGGGTAATCGTACCATTACACCCGATGCAATAGGACCATATCTTATTGATCATTTGCATAGCCTTGATGTAATAGATGAAAAATTTGTCATGTATGCGCCAGGTGTAACAGGACAAACAGGCTATGAAACAGGAGAGTTTGTAGCTGCAATAGCTGAGCGACTAAAGCCTAAATTAATTATTGTTGTGGATGCATTGGCGACAAGAGCTAGCAATCGATTATGTAAAACTATTCAATTAACAAATACTGGTATACATCCAGGCTCTGGCGTAGGTAATCAGCGTAAGGAGATTTCCTATGAAATGCTGGGGATTCCTGTAACAGCAATTGGTATACCTACAGTTGTGGATGCGCCTGTATTAATAGCAGATGCTGTAGAGCTTATGATGCGATCGATAGCCGCACGGGTTGCAGAACGGAGTAAGCCGTCATCCAAATTGTCTTTGTCATCTTGGCAACCAGATATCAATAAAGAATTAGATATGTCTTTAGTCAAACCAATCTTTGGTGAGTGGGCTACTTGGTCAAAGGAGGAGCGTCAACAATTGTTTGAAGAGACGTTCGCAGGCTCACATACACAGCTAATGGTGACGCCAAAGGAAGCAGATTATTGGATAGATAACTATGCAAAACTTGTTTCATCTATGCTGATGAAATGGGCAAATAAACTCTAATTTTTTTTCGTTCTAAAAGGTCCACCCCCTCCATACGATAAGGGGAGGAGGGTGTGACTTTGCTAAAAAAACTACAGTGGTCATTTGGTTTATTATTGTTCTTCTTCGTATTACCTGTCATTGCTGGGCAACTTCCGTTCAACAAGCAAGCATCGACTCCGATTAAACAACCCGAGGATAAGCAAGTCGTGTTTGCTGCTACGAATCTAGCTGAACAAAGTGCACTAGAGCAGACAATAGAAACGAATCCTTTTAAAGTATTATTATTGTTTACGCATTCTCAGGAATCCTATCAACCTATGGTGAAAGCTGTCAGCGGGAAAGCAGAAGTTTATCATGACAAAACAAATATTTTTAATTTACAAGGTACTATTTCTAAGCATTTTAGTATGAATGGTATTCAAACAGATGTTTTAGATGTTGACGTTATGAAGGTAATGAAGCTTGAGGGGAAAACTTTTCCAGATGCTTATAATACGGTGCGTCCTTATTTATCTAAACGTTTGCAAGAGCAAACCTATGATTTAGTTATTGATTTGCATCGAGATTCTGCCAAGAAAAATGCTACAACGATTACACACAACAATGAGTCCTATGCTCGTATTGCCATCGTTGTAGGAGCAGAGCATAAAAATTATAGATGGAATACTGCTTATGCAGAAAGCTTATCAGCTGCTATGAATGAAATTGTGCCGAAAATTTCTAGAGGTGTGATCTCTAAAAGCGGTGATAATGTGGATGGACGCTATAACCAGGATTTGACAAAGGAAATGATTTTAATTGAACTAGGTGGAATAGATAATACAGAAGAAGAATTGAATCGTACAATCGCTATAATTGGGAAAGCCATTGCGAAATCCTTTATTACAGAAAAACAGGAATTATAATAGAGATTTAGCAGAATGATTCGCCTTCTTTTTACTAATGTTAAAGAAGGCGAAATCGTGTCTTGGACAAAGTGCCTGATTATAAAAAAATTACCAAAAATTTTTATAGTGAAAAGCCTTTAAATTGTTTATTTCATGCCTTATAATTTTCGAGTTAGCTCTTACGATTAAGGCATATGCATTAGGCAAATACGCTTTTAAGCATCTACCATTAATGGAGATGCTTTTTTTGGAATGCACATACATATAGATTTACGGTATAAAAATAGACGAATAAAAATTTTACGAATAGAGCACTTATGATCAACTTTTAAAGTGCCTTCTTCGTCATTATATAAGTGAACATACAAAAGGAGACGATGTTTGGCTATATTATTTAATACATGGAAAAAGGTTTATAAAATATTGGGAGAAGGAATATTATGTCAGGCAAGTCATTCAATCATCGTTATATCCCTGGACTCGACGGGATTAGAGCATTAGCAGTATTAGCTGTTATTGCTTACCATTTTAATTTCAAATGGGCCAGTGGGGGATTTTTAGGAGTCGATATCTTTTTTTGTTTTATCAGGGTATTTAATTACTTCAACTATTTTACCTTTAAAAGGAAATAAGTTAACTGTTGGATTAAAAAAAGTTTTGGTTAGGACGATTTAGACGCTTACTTCCAGCTGCTTATGTCATGATTATTGTAACATTTGCATGGGCCTCACTATTTCATAAGGAGCTACTTCATACACTACGTGGTGATGCAATTTCCTCAATTTTTTTATTCAAGTAATTGGTGGTTTATTTTTCACAAACTCTCCTATTTTGATAGTTTTGGTTCCCCTTCACCATTGAAGAATTTATGGTCGTTAGCCATTGAGGAACAATTTTATTTATTATGGCCAATCCTTTTAATGCTAGGGCTTCTTATGGCCAAAAAGAAAAATAAGCTCGCCATTTTCGTTTTTTTTGGGAGCACTCGGTTCGGCAATGCTAATGGCTATACTATATCAACCAGGCGCTGATCCCAGTCGTGTATACTATGGAACAGATACGCGTTCCTTTGAATTGCTAATAGGTTGCTGGTTAGCTCTTATCTGGCCGATGAAAAGACTTTCATCACAAAAAAAATCTCTACGAATCATGTCTACCAACTAAATAGTGTAAGCTTAGTAGCTTTTAGTGTTTTCATTGTCAGTATTTTGTTTGTGGATGAATATCAATCTTTCCTATATAGAGGAGGGATGTTCGTATTTTGCTTAAATGCAGCTATCTTAATTGGTTGCGTCTGTCACCCAGTTAGCATTTTGGGAAAATTACTTTCTTGGAAGCCTCTGCGCTGGATTGGGTCAAGATCGTACGGGATTTATCTATGGCATTATCCGATTATTGTGCTAGGTACTCCAGTACGAGAAATTGGTAATCCCGCCTATTGGCGAGTTACTTTACAACTGCTGATTATCTTTACAATTGCAGAACTATCCTATCGTTTTATCGAAATGCCGATTCGTAAGGATGGGTTCCGCTGTTACTTTAGACAGTACTTTGTATTCAATAAACACAAATGGGGAAGCTTCACGCTTGCTAGGAAAATTTCAACCACGCTCATTCCACTTTTCCTCCTAGTATTTTTTTTACAGGAATGACAGGGGTTGTGGGCGAAGAAAAAAATAGAATCGATTGAATCACGGCCAACGACTATTAAAATAGATGGTGGAACAGAGCAGCATTCAACCATCATGATTCTGAAAAGGAGCAGAATACATCTCAGCCAGGTTCATTAAGTGATGAAGAAGAGGGTGTTGATTCAAATTCGGATCAAAATGCGGTTGGGCCTCATCAGGGGGAAAACAAGACAGAAGTTCATCCTGTTCATGAATCGTATAATGGAATATTAGCCATTGGCGATTCTGTAATGATAGATATTGCTCCGAGCTTACATAATATCTACCCTAGCATTACGATAGATGCAAAGATTGGTCGCCAAGTTTCACAAGCGGTTAAATTAGCTCCTAATTATGCAAGCTTTAATCAACCATATAAAGCAGTCATCATTCAGCTTGGAACAAACGGGTATTTTACCAATACACAAATTGATACCCTTTTAAAGGCTTTTTCCAATGCTGATATTTATTTAGTAAATACGCGTGTACCACGTTCTTGGGAGGGGAAAGTAAATCAAGCATTGCAACAGAAAGCACAGGAATATGAAAATATTACTTTAATTGATTGGCATGCAACTGCAATTAACCATCCTGAGTTTTTCGCTCCAGATGGCGTACATTTAGAGCAAAAGGGGATTGCTTCTTTAACAAATCTAATTCAACAAGCTATAGATGCGATTCATTGATTCGTATAAAAACCATAAATAGCCGGCAAACATTTTAAGTAAGATAACTTTTTTACAAATATTTAAGTATGGTTGAAACCTTTTTAATTGTTGCCCGTATTACTAGTATACATTTTTAATGAATTGCACTTAAAAAGGAGAAAAACATTTTTGAACTATTGAACAAAACAATTACTTTTTGTCATGTACTTAATTACGATTGCTGATGCATATTACTCAACATTACTGATTGAACCAAAAGCGCCCCCACAGCATCAGACGATTAAAGCATCTGCAATGACAACCATTCAAGTACGGTAGCAAACCTTATAAAAAGAAACAAACAGCAAAAAGCCTGAAGACTTCTAGACTTCAGCCAATCAAGCAATTGCTGCAGAGTACTAAGAAAGCAAAAGAAAAAAATTTATAAGGCTAAAATGGATAGATTAAGTGAAAGACACAGCTATATGCGGGACTCACCGTTTATTATTTATCACAATCACCGTATACGTTGCTGAAAACAGATGAAACAAAAAGCTGCCATTAACTGTGCAGCTTTTTGTTTTGCTTAATATTTAAATGGGTAAACCCTTTTTGGATATGATTTACCCGCTCACTCTCTATTATACGATTTATATTATCTATCTATTTGTGTTATTATTTTGCTTTTTAATAGGAATAGTAATATTGATACTAGATGTTTACTTCCTCTTTTAAAGCTTACTACTCCTATAAAACATAATTCTTTTTGTTAAACTATTTTGAAAAATAGAAATATATGCTAGACTTAACATTAAGTGAATAACAATTGCAGTATAAAGGTGCTCTTTTAAGAGCTTAATAGGGAATTCGGTTTAAAGCCGAAGCTGTTTCCGCAACTGTAAGTGTAGATGACTACAGAAAATACCACTGTCGAACAAGGAAAAATGCCTTCAGTAGATGGGAAGGTTCTGAATAGGATACACGAGCCAGGAGACCTGCCTTTATTCCATCGTATTAACTCTCTTCGGAAGCTAGGAGAACTTACGGCAAATAGACGGACAGGCAAACTACGTTTTTGCGCCTTTTTTTCTGTTTTCCATTAGATGCTTCCCCATTTTGGAGAAGCATCTTTTTATTTTCGAGTTAATTGCAAAAACATTCACGAAATAAGAAAAATAGGAGGTTTTACAAATGGTTCGTTTCAAAAAATGGTGGCATTTAGCGTTAGTCCTACTTTTAGCATTTTCGCTCGTAACACCATCAGCCAGTGCAGCAGTATTACAGACTGTAAGTCAAGAAGCACAATCAGCAGATTTTGATGTTCAGTTATCAGTAAAAGGTTTATGCGGTACTGGTTCATGCCATGAAATTTTAGAAGGAACAACAGTAAATATTCAAGAAGGGACAACTGCGCTAGAGCTTGTAGAGCAAGTATTAGATGCCGAGGGTATTCCTTATGTAGTAGTTTCTACTCAATATGGTCCATATCTTCAATCAATTGATGGACTTGCGGCAGGCAGTTTAAATGGTTGGGATGGCTGGGTCTACACTGTAAATGGATATAGCCCCAATTTTGGATTAGCTGAGTATCAATTACAGGCTGATGATGTCGTTCATATTTATTACACTACATGGGCTAAATTAGAAACAGCAAGTGTAATTGCAGTAAATGATAACAATCCATCCGTTACGGTAAATTTAACTGGTGATTTATTTACGACACCAAACGGCTCTAATTTAGCAAACTGGACAATTAACACAGGGACAACAGCATTAACAGCTCAGTCAGTTACTATAAATGCAAACCAACAAGCTGTTATTACATTTGCAGGTCAAGCACAAGCAGGTACTATTACCATTACAGCCTCTGCCAATGCTTTATTCGGTAGTTCAGCAAGTGAGCCACTTGAAGTAAAAGTACAATAGCTAGATAAATGGATACTGACAAGATGAATTAATTCAGCTTGTCAGTATTTAATTATTTATAAAGGAAGTGAGTTTTTATATGACTATATGGAAAAAGCAGCTACATATAGCAGTTATTTTTATTTTAATCGTATCGCTATTTTCTCCAGTCACTGCAATTAAGGCACAGCATTTTGAAGGGGATTTACTCGATCCTACTCCAAACATCAATGATATTGAACCCGATGATTCAGAAGAGCAGGATAATGCTACAGAGTCTAAGAATGAAATAGATGTAGAGGATTTAACAGAACAGGAAAAAGCACCGCATACAGATGAAGAAGCTGAATTAGATGATCTTATACCATTAGAAGGTGCAGCGGAACTAGCTCCATTAGTAGAGAATGCGCCCGTTGCAATTAGCGATATTCAGCTAAACACTGAGGAACCTTTACTATTATTAGTAGGAGAAACATTTCAACTTACTGCCACTAACGCAACAACAGATGATAGTGCCACAGTTACATGGTCCTCAAGCAACTCTGGAATTGCAACAGTTGACACAAATGGGAGCGTAATAGCTCAGGCAATCGGAGAGACAGTCATTACCGCCCAATTAGATGGTGGATCTAAAACAGTTATTGTATATGTTATTTCACCCGAAGCACGGGAGGCAATAGATTTTATTATCGCCCTACCTACAATCGAAAGAGCTGATGAAGCAACCTATCAGCTATTACAGCAAGCACGAGTACTAGATAGTAAAGTAAAAGCTCCGGCTCGTACTCTTTTAATCTCCGATAATAAACTACCTTATTTTTTTCAGTTACTAGAAAAAGAAATTGCCTATTTTAGATATTATATGCAAGACCCTAGCAACGCTTTACCTGCACCTGAAGATATAAACTTTTTAAGTGATGAATTGGATAAGAAGTTAGATGCAGTTCGTGAAAGATATAATTCCCTGATTAAAACATCTGGTTATCGAGATCTAAAAAAAATAACAGATCCAGCAGATATACTAGTATTTAATCAAGAACTTGCAGCAAGACAAGTTAAATATGTATTTCTTGTTATCGATGCGCTTCCTAAAATAGAAGATTTAACAATTGATTCAGCAATAAAAGAGCAACTCGATCATGCAAGAAAAAAAATATGCTGCTATACCAACAGCAGAACAAAAAAAAGTAGCCAATAAGGAAGACCTTTTTGCAATAGAAGTTCGATATGTTGAACTGTTAATTGATGCTATTGATATAAATAGCCCATTAGCAGAAGAACAATTAAAAACTGCAAAAGACGCTTTGAAAAAGTTAGCTAATCCAAACAATATACCTGGTGCCTCCAAAGGAGTATCAAACTATAACGACCTCCTTGAAAAGGAGAAAATGATTAATGCAGAGGATGATATTAAACAAGTTATCGAAAAAAATTAATGCACTTCCTACTGTAGAGGCACTTACTTGGGCTGATCATTTAAAAGTTCTTGAAGCACAGCAGGCTTATGATAAGCTATTACCTGCACATCAAAGCAGAGTAACAAATTATACCCAACTAGAAGCTTTACAAAAGCGCTTAGTTGAACTACAACCGACAACAGTTGAAATATACAATGCTGTTGCGAACTACTTGACGTCAGGTTCATATGAGCATTTATGGGTCTGAATGGACTATTTTAACATTAGCTCGTGGTGATCATACTGCAAAATATGCAACTTATTATGATAAATATTATCGCAATCTCGTTAATCATGTAAAAGCAACAAATGGGGAAATAGGCACTCAAGCAACAGACTGGGCTCGAGTTATAATCGCTCTCACAGCAATTGGGAAAGATCCGAGAGATGTTGCTGGCTACAATCTAGTTGAAAAGTTATCAGATTTGAGTTTTGCTACAAGCCCTGGTGTCAACTCGTCTATCTTTTCATTAATTGCACTGGATACTTGGGGATTTGAATTACCTAAAACCGCAACAACAACACGTGATAAACTAATTCAAAGTATTTTATCAAAGGAAATAAAAAAATGGTGGCGGATTTGCATGGAGCGGTACTGATCCTGATCCTGATATGATAGGGATGGTACTTCAAGCATTAGCACCATATCAAAATAATCCACAAGTAAAGGCTGTAACTGATCGCTCAATCGCTCAATTAGTAGCTATCCAAACCGCTAAAGGTGGCTATATTTCGACAGCGGGCAGCCCAGAAGCTGCTGAAAGCGCTGCCCAAGTTATAACAGCGCTTGCTAGCTTAGGCATTGATGCAAATAAAGATAAACGATTCGATAAAGTTATTGCTAATATTATGACATTTAGCTCTGGTGACGGTGGCTTTAAACATGTTCAAAGCCAAACAAAAGCAGATGGTATGGCGACAGTTCAAGTTGGCTATACTCTAGCAGCTTACAACCGTCTTTTAAGCGGACAAACACCGCTCTATAATATGTCAGACACGAAAAACAAGCCCACTAAGCCTGGTGGCGAGGATGGTAGTGATGATGATGAGCCTTCCTCTCCTGGTAACAATGGTAATCAGCCATCCGTTCCTGCTGAAAAAGAGGAAATTGGCTATACAACATTTTCCATTCAAATTTCATCTTCTGAAGTACCATTAAAAACAACAACAACAAAATTATTTACTGGTGAAACCGTTTTTGACGTTTTGCAAAGATTAGCTGCTGAAAATGGTGTAGCATTAAGCTATCGTCAAACAGAATACGGAACATATATTGACGGAATTGCAGGTGTTTATGAATTTGATCGTGGCCCTTTAAGCGGTTGGATGTACCGTGTAAATGGCGTATTCCCTTCATTTTCAGCGGCGAATTACACATTGTCTCCAAACGACACCGTTGAATGGATTTACACGCTTGACTTAGGAAAAGATATTGGCGGTTATGTTGAAGATGTAGAGAAAACACCTGAAAAGGGCAAAGACATCTTAGATGAAAAAAATAAGGAAGAAGAAAAAGAAAAAACGGACAAGGAAGAAAATAAAGACAGTAAAGTGATCGAAGAAAACGAAGTAAATTCTAAAAATGATAAAGCAGAGATAGCATTGACACTTGATGATATTCAAAAACATCTTAAAAATCAAAGTAAAACAATTGTGGTTCAAGATGAAAAAGGCAACCAAATAGACATTTCAATATCTGCTCTATCAGAAATTGAACTTGCAAAAAAATGAAAAAAATTATTGCCTCTATGACAACACATGCAGAAGGCAACCAATTTACTGTTAGCTTTGCCATAGAAGCTACTAACGGTAGATTAAAACCACTTTCAATAAAGCAAGATTACTTAAAGGTTACTTTAGCTGCTTTCGAAGTAAAATCTAACACTGTTGTTCTACAGCTTGTTGGTGGTGAATACAAGCCAGTACCACATAAAATTGTGAACGGCAAAATAGTTCTGTTCTTAAAAGGAAGTGGCACATTTATAGTAACTGAAAGAACAGTCACATTTAATGATATTGCACATTTAGCAAACAAAGAAGAAATCGAGTTTTTAGCGAGTCGTTCTGTCATTCAAGGCATAACTCCAGAAACATTTGAGCCAAATAAACCAATTACTCGTGCACAATTTGCAGTATTAATTAGCCGTGCACTTGGATTACAAGCAACAGGAGAAAATCCATTTAGTGATACTGACGGCAAATGGTATGCAAAGGATATCCAAGCTCTGTACGAAGCAGGTATTACGAAGGGTACAACGGCTTCAACATTTAATCCGGAGGCACCAATTACACGTCAGCAAGGCGCAGCATTTATGGCACGAATCTTAGAATATCTAAATGCCGATGTGAAAGCAAAGGGAGAGGTTCATTACAATGATTCTAGTAAAATTAGTGCTGAGTACTTACCTTATATCAAGCTATTAAATAGTCTGGATATTATGACAGGAAAACCGGATGGCTCATTTGATCCAGGTGCTTCGTTAACACGAGGGCAAACAGCGAAAATTCTAAAACGTACGTTAAATATCGCAGACATTATGTAATCATCCGTACTAACCTAAACGCTTACGCTTTTGGGTTAGTCCCTTTTTATAGAATGGAGGTTGTTTAAATGAAACAAAGATTATCATTGCTGATCATGCTACTTGCGCTGTTGCTTATTGCGGTTCCAGTTTCTGCACAGCAGGTATCAACGGCAGAGGCGTATCAGACAACAGGGCAGTTTATCGTAAATAAAGCACCAAACCCTTCTTTTGGTGATGAGTGGTTTATTATTGCCCTTGCACGTGGTGAATATAATGTTTCGAAAGACTATTACGATAAATATTATGATAATGTCGTAAAGCATGTACAATCAGTAAAAGGTGAATTACACAAACGTAAATATACTGAATATTCCCGTTTAATTATTGCGCTTACTGCTATCGGAAAAGACCCTACAAATGTAGGTGGCTACAATATAGTTGAAAAATTAAGTGACTTTGACAATGTAGTATGGCAAGGGCCGAATGGTGCTTATTTCGCATTAATTGCTTTAGATACATGGGGCTTCGAGCTTCCTAAAACTGCCACAACGACACGCGAAAAGCTTATTCAGCACATACTAGCAAAGCAATTGCCTGACGGTGGATGGAATTTAACGGGAGTGAAAGCCGATCCAGATATGACAGCAATGGCTATTCAAGCTCTTTCAACTTATAAAGATAGAGCGGATGTTAAGGCATCTATTAATAAAGCACTTGATACATTAGAAAACTTGCAAGGAGCTAATGGTAGCTATCAGAGCTGGGGAACAACAAACTTAGAAAGTGTTGCACAAATTATTACAGCACTTGCTAGCTTAAATATTGATGCCAACAAAGATCAGCGTTTTAATAAGTTATTTGAAAGCTTTTTCACCTTCTATAATGCAAAAGATGGCGGCTTCAAGCATGTATTAGCTGAATCTGTAGCTAACGGTATGGCAACAGAGCAGGCTTCTTATACATTAGTAGCGTATAACAGACTGCTTGCAGGCAAAACAAAGCTATATGATACATCTGATAAAAAGCCAAATAGTAATCCATCAACACCAGCTCAGCCAAATCAACCTACAGTTTCTCCTGCTAAAGTGAGCTTTACGGATACTCAATCTCATTGGGCAAAGGCTGAAATCGAAGCTGCAGTAGCTAAAGGGTTACTAAAGGGCTATGAGGACAATACTTTTAAGCCAAATAACAATTTAACTCGTGTACAGGCTGTATCGATTTTAGTGCGCGCCCTTCATTTAACAAGCTCAGGAAATGCACCCTTTACGGACATTGACTCATATAAAGAGGAAACAAAACAAGAAATTGCTGCTGCTTACGATGCCAATCTATTAGTAGAAAAGTCCAATAAATTTTCACCCTCCTCATCAATTTCACGGGAGGAACTAGCTGTTATGCTAGCTAATGCCTTTACACATAAAACAGGTAAGCCTTATATACCAAAAAAATATTGCACCCCTGAATGATATTGCGAAGCTAACAAAGAATTCTCAGCAAGCAATCACTTTCTTATATGATTTTGATATTGCCCAGGGTTCAAATGGTTTGTTTAATCCTACTAATTTTATTACACGCGCGCATGCAGCTAAAATGTATGTCAACTTCTTAAAGGTAATTGAAGAATAATATGAGAAAAGGTTTACACTTCTTACTAATATCACTGCTAGCAATATTTTTAATAGCATGTAATATTCAAACAGTTGAAAAATTCGAGCAGATGCAGGAGCAGGAACGAAGCGTTAACCCCCATCCTACTTCTGAACAAGAACAAAATCCATCAGTAGAAAGTGAATCTGCCGAGGAAAAGCAGAAATTACAGGAGCCTGAGGTAGATGACAACGCACTATTCAAGGGAAATGACAAAGAGCTCCAACAAACAATAGAAGAGCAAAAAGCACAGCAAGAAACAAATGAAGTAAAGCAAAAACCAAAACAAGAAGATGAGAAGAAGCAAGAAGTCACAAAATCACCAAGTTCAAAACCAACTAATGATAAACAAAAAAACGAATACAGTTACTTCTAAAACAGAAAAGCAGCAACAGCCAGTACCTCAAAAACGTACTGTAACAATTGCCATACGTGTTGATACATTACTAAAGCATTGGAATAAGTTAGACCCTTCCTTACAAAGCGAGAAATATGTACCAAAGAACGGGATTATTCTAAAGCCAACAAAATACGAGCTGTTGTCAGAGAAGGATACAGTTTGGGATGTGCTACAGCGTGCAACGAAGGAGCATAAAATTCAAATGGAATATCAAGGAGCCAACGAAAATATTTATAACAGTATTTATGTAGAGGGTATTAATCATTTGTATGAATTTAGTGCTGGTGAATTAAGTGGTTGGATGTATAAAGTAAATGGGGTTTATCCAAATTACGGATGTAGCCAATATGTATTAAAAGATGGCGATATCATTGAATGGAACTATACTGTCGATTTAGGTCGCGATTTAGGACATGATTGGGATGGTAATGAATGAAGGCATTTGAAACGTATCATCCTATTGTACTTTTTTTCTTTTTTTTGTCGCTGCTATCGGCTTATCCATGTTTTTTTATGCATCCAATCTATTTAGCTATTACCATTTTTTCAGCGATAAGCTTAAATACAGCTTTACGAAGACAGCCTTTTTTTTAAAGACTGGAAGCTATATGTACCTCTGTTTTTCTTAATGGCGATTATTAATCCAATGATTAGTCATAATGGGCAGCTTGTATTGCTTTATATAAATGGTAATGCGCTTACTGTAGAGGCAATTATGTATGGAATCGCAATAGCCACAATGATTGTAGCTATTATGCTATGGTTTAGCTGCTATAATGTCGTGATGACATCAGATAAATTTATTTATTTGTTTGGAAAAGTGTCACCAGCTTTATCGCTAACATTGTCGATTTCATTACGTTTAGTTCCGCGTTTTAAGCATCAGCTAGCGCAAATCGTTCAAGCACAAAAGGGAATCGGCATGGATTATACAGCTGGCTCATTATGGCATCGTATCAAATGTATAGTGCGTATTTTATCAATTTTGATTACTTGGGCATTGGATAATGCCATTGATACAGCTGATTCTATGAAAGCTCGTGGCTACGGTATCAAAAAGCGAACTGCCTTTTCACTCTTTATTTTTGAACGTCGGGACGGCTACGTTTTGGCAATCATTATATTGCTTTTTCTTAGCAATTTAGCTGCAAGTTTTATTGGCACAACAACATTTTATTTTTATCCAACTTTCGGAGCGATTAAATGGGATATCGTAAGCATTTTATTTTATAGTAGCTATTTCATTCTACTATCTATTCCATTAGCAATCGAAATTAGGGGGCATTAAAATGGCGATCGTTAAAATCAACAATGTAAGCTTTACTTATCCTAATGAAACAAATCCAATATTAAAAAAATATGAATCTTACTATTCATCAAGGCGAATTTATTGTTCTAATAGGGCAATCGGGCTGTGGGAAAAGTACATTGCTGCGCCATTTCAAACGAGAATTGCGCCCACATGGAACGATGACAGGTACTATTTTCTACAAAGACTGTGACTTGGAGCAACTAGATGCTGAAGTTGCTGCAGCAGATATTGGTTATGTATTTCAAAATCCAGATAACCAAATTGTTACAGATAAAGTATGGCATGAACTTGCTTTTGGGTTAGAAAGCTTAGGGATAGATGCACCTACAATTCGACGTAGAGTAGCCGAAATGGCCAATTTCTTCGGCATTCAAAAATGGTTTCATCATAAAACAACCGAGCTGTCTGGCGGACAAAAGCAATTATTAAACTTAGCATCTATTATGGTGATGCAACCCAAATTATTGTTGCTAGATGAGCCAACATCGCAATTAGATCCAATAGCAGCATTGGAGTTTATTCAAACACTTCATCGTTTAAATAAAGAATTAGGTATTACAATTATTTTAATTGAACATCGTCTTGAGGAAGTGCTTACCCTCGCAGATCGTGTACTAATTATGGATGAGGGCAGTATTTTATTTGATGGTCTGCCTAAGGAAATATTAAAGGCTTTACCAGCAAATCATGCCATGATTACAGCACTACCAACAGCTACAAAGATTTTCCACCTACTGAACGGTAATGGGCCTATTCCTCTTACTATTCGTGAGGGACAACGCTGGCTTAGTAATCAGCAATATAATTTTACCTCGTCAAACACACTACCTAGAACATCCAAAACTGATACAGATATTATATTAGAGGCAAAGGATATTGCTTTTCGTTATGAAAAAAACGGCTTGGATATAGTCCATCATTTTAATCTGCAGGTGAAGAAACAGGAATTTGTAACGATAATCGGTGGGAATGGCACTGGAAAATCCACAGTTCTTGCAATCTTATCTGGGTTACAAAAACCTTATCATGGCAAAGTATTTTTATTCAGTAAGGCATTAAAAAGCTACAGTAATAAACAATTGTATCAACAATATTTAACATTATTACCACAGAATCCGAAAACATTATTTGTACAAAAAACGGTGCGTCAGGAGCTAAATGAGTTGGCTCATTTACATAAAGTGTCAGAAGCAAAAATTCAAGAAACTATTCAATTATTCAATTTAACTCATTTATTAAATCGTCATCCGTATGATTTAAGTGGTGGTGAGCAGCAAAAGCTAGCACTCGCAAAGCTTTTATTAATAGAACCTAAAATTTTGCTGTTAGATGAACCGACAAAGGGTCTTGATGCACATGCAAAGGAAGAACTCGCAGGAATTTTAAAAGATTTACAAGCTAGAGGTATGACAATTATTATGGTGACACATGATATTGAATTTTCTGCACAATACAGCAATAGATGTGCCCTGTTTTTCGATGGTAGTATCGTATCTGAGGGAGAGCCGCGAGCATTTTATAGTGGAAACAATTTTTATACAACTGCTGCACATCGAATATCAAGAGATCTATTAAGCAATGCCATTACATGTGAGGATGTAGTAACTTTATGCAAAGAATCATCCGATTAATTATGTCACTCATTGTCATCCTAGTCTTAATTCCACTTACTTTATATATGGGTATGACAATATTTGCTGATCGAAAATATTATTTTATTTCAATTGTAATTATGATTTTAGCGTGTATCCCATTCCTTCTTTCATTTGAACGTAGGAATCCACAGCCACGCGAAATTTTAGTGATAGCTGTGATGTCAGCTATTTCAGTAGCAGGTCGTGCCTTATTTGTTGTGACACCTGGCTTTAAGCCGGTGGCAGCTATTACAGCTATTACAGGGTTTTCACTTGGTGCAGAAGCAGGATTTTTAACAGGGGCAATGTCTGCATTAGTTTCAAATATGTTTTTTGGACAAGGTCCTTGGACACCGTTTCAAATGTTTATGTGGGGAATGATAGGTTTTATCGCTGGTTTATTAGGAAAAACGGGTATGATGCATAAAAGAATTCCCCTTATTGTATTTGGTGTTTTTGCAGGTATCTTCTTTTCGTTTGGTATGGACATTTGGGGAACAATATCCATGTATGGTGTTTTCAGCTGGGAGGCTTATGCACTGGCACTGACCTCCGCCGTCCCCTTTATGATAATTTATGCAATTTCTAATGTGATTTTTCTACTCTTACTTGCCAAACCGATTAGAGAAAAACTAGATCGAATAAAAAAATAAATATGGGATCTTACAATAACACTTACGATCTATTGCCTATCTAAGAGGACATGAACCATCAAGACAAGAGCTTACATGGGCTTGGTAAAAGTATTTTTCTCATGTAACATTTAAATGGTGTGAGGTGCTATAATGAAGAAAACAATACTGATAGCACTAGCGGCAATCCATGTTTGTATATCAATAACAATTATTATTATCGGAAATAAATATGAATTTACTGTTAAATATACAAACACTTGGTTACCTAATTTATTTGTTAGTCTATTACTTCTAGTAGTTTTTATAATTAGTAAGGATAAAGTGATTAAAAAAATATCAAATCTTTTATTAATGATTTATCCTATAGGGCTAGTCTTAATAAGCTTTATTATTTTTTTATAATCTACCTAATTTTACTTATTTAGAAGCTAAAGAAATAATAATTAATGAAACATCTGAAGAAATTGATTTGTCTAAAGAAAATGAAATAAAGGGACAATTAGGAATGTACTATATATACACAAGAGAACATGTGTATATATTCAACTCTGAAGATGGTAAATATTTAAAGAGAAAAAAATCTAAATGAATGACCAATTTTAAATAAGGGCCAAAATATATAATGTTATTAAGTTTTTTATTGATGTCACTGACACGTAGTTAATGAAAGTGAATTATTTATATACCAAAATGCTAATATGATATTTAGGAGAACTTCTTATTATTTACCAGGTATTCAATTAATTTGAGCCTGGTCTTTTTTTATTTTCGCTACTCTTTTTTTATTTATAAATTGGGATAAACGAAAGTTAATATTTTCTGCATCCATATCTTTTGCAAAAGTCTATTTGAAAATTTGCTTATTTTCTTTATAAATATGGGTATCATTGGATATGTATTTTAATGGCCGAAACCTTCTTCATATAAATCTGTATATAATAGATAAATTTATTTTATTTCTATTTAAGGGAGTGACATATAACATCTATTAAATGAACTAACTAAAAAAAATATTAGCATCAATCTATCTCACTCAATCCTGCACACAGCTCGCCGTATTTTATTGGCCCCAATCTAGACCCCTTTAGCCCCAAATCCATGCTTTTATACGCCTTATCTTGCAAAATATAAAAACCGCAAAAACACTTAAAAGTATTGATATTATAGGCTTTCTAGTCTTGTTGCTGTTGTACTTTGCGTATCTTTCATAGTATAATTCATTATAGTTTAATTAGGAGTGGAAAAGATGAACCGAGAAGCACGTTTAAAACGACAAGAGAATATACGAAATTTCTCTATTATTGCACATATTGACCACGGGAAATCAACGCTTGCTGACCGTATTTTAGAGCAAACGAAATCTTTAACATCTCGTGAAATGAAAGCACAGCTACTCGACTCAATGGATTTAGAGCGTGAGCGAGGTATTACGATTAAATTAAATGCAGTTCAATTAAAGTACGAAGCGAAAGATGGCGAAGTGTATACATTCCATTTAATCGACACACCAGGACACGTCGATTTCACATATGAGGTATCACGTAGTTTAGCTGCTTGTGAGGGTGCCATTTTAGTTGTGGACGCAGCGCAAGGTATTGAAGCACAAACATTAGCAAATGTTTATTTAGCGCTTGATAACGATTTAGAAATATTACCAGTAATCAATAAAATCGATTTACCAGCAGCAGATCCAGAACGCGTACGTCAAGAAGTGGAAGATGTAATCGGTTTAGATGCATCTGAAGCGGTATTAGCTTCTGCCAAAGCAGGAATCGGTATTGAGGATATTTTAGAGCAAATTGTAGAAAAGGTACCTGCACCAACAGGTGATCCAGACGCACCGCTACAAGCTCTTATATTTGACTCAGTTTATGATGCATACAAGGGTGTTATTATTTCTATTCGAGTTGTCAACGGCACTGTCAAAGCTGGCGATAAGATTCGTATGATGGCGACAGGAGCAGAGTTTGAAGTGGTTGAAGTTGGGGTACATACACCAAAGGTTGTACCACAGACTGAATTAACAGTTGGTGATGTAGGTTATTTAACAGCATCTATTAAAAATGTGGGCGATACTCGAGTGGGGGATACTGTTACATTTGCCAGTCGTCCAGCAGCTGAACCATTAGCCGGTTATCGTCGTTTAAATCCAATGGTTTATTGTGGTTTATACCCGATTGATACAGCTAAATATAATGATTTACGTGAAGCATTAGAAAAACTAGAGCTGAATGACTCTGCATTACAATATGAACCAGAAACTTCTCAGGCACTTGGCTTCGGTTTCCGTTGTGGCTTCTTAGGGCTTCTCCATATGGAAATTATTCAAGAGCGTATTGAGCGTGAATTTAATATTGACCTAATTACAACAGCACCTTCCGTTATTTATCATGTGCATATGACAGACGGTACATCAATAAACGTTGATAATCCATCATTTATGCCAGATCCTCAAAAAAATTGATCGCGTGGAAGAGCCTTATGTAAAAGCAACTATTATGGTACCAAACGATTATGTAGGAGCTGTTATGGAGCTATGTCAATTAAAGCGTGGTAATTTCATGACAATGGATTATATTGATACATCACGTGTGAGTATTATATATGAAATGCCATTATCAGAAATTGTTTATGATTTCTTCGACTATTTAAAATCGAATACGAAGGGCTACGCTTCGTTCGACTATGAACTTATCGGCTATCAACCTTCCAAACTTGTGAAGATGGATATTTTGTTAAACGGGGAACAAGTCGATGCACTAAGCTTTATCGTACACCGTGACTTTGCATACGAACGTGGTAAAGTCATCGTTGAAAAATTAAAAGAATTAATCCCGCGTCAACAATTTGAAGTACCAATTCAAGCTGCAATTGGACAAAAAAATTGTAGCGCGTTCAACGATTAAAGCCATTCGTAAAAACGTTTTAGCAAAATGTTACGGTGGCGATATTTCTCGTAAACGTAAACTTCTTGATAAACAAAAAGAAGGTAAAAAACGTATGAAACAAGTAGGCTCAGTCGAAGTTCCTCAAGAGGCGTTTATGGCTGTGCTGAAGATGGATGATTCGAAGTAATGTTGATATGATAAGTGTTTGTGACGTATTAGGTTTATTGATTTAAGGGTTAAATGGTGGGGTCCCCACCAATTCCCCACCATAAAAAAATACGTTAACAATTCTTATATATCTTGAGCAAATGAGTCGAAGATGTTAGCAGCATCCCTAGCCATTTTCTCAGTGAGGTGGACATAGCGATCTTCTGTGACGGCAGCTCTACTATGTCCTAATCTTTTTTTGAACCGTTTTAACAGGTGTTCCATTTTCTATTAATGTTGTTGCATGTGTATGGCGCAGGAATGGTAGTTAAAATCGATATTTAATTTTTCTAGTATTATATTTGATGACACTTGGCGTACAATGTTCGCCATTTTCTTTTTTTACAAACATAATCATGTTCTGGATCTTGTTTATAAAACTGACCAAACTTTAAACGATTTTCTAACTGTCTTTTTTTTAGCACGTTTTAACATTTCGGTTAAAGTATTACCGAAAGGAATTGTTCGATAACCAGCCTTTGATTTTGGCGGTCTAGGTTGCCAGTGTATTTTCCCGTTATCATCTTTGATACCAACTAGTTGTTGTTCAACTTCTAAAGTCATTTCCTCGAAATTTATTTGTTTCCATTCAAGTCCACAAACTTCTCCTACACGTAACCCACAATGTAAACCAATGTGAAATGGTAAATAAAAAGGGTGATCTTCATTCAAAACGTTGTTAATACGTCTTAAGTTTTCTTTTGATTGAATTTTTAAGTCTTCCCGAGTAGGTTTCCTACTTTTATCTTTCATTAACTCTACATAATGCATAGGATTTTCTTTGATGTATTTGTATGGGTATACTGCATGGTTTAATGATTTACTTAATATTCCTATGATTATGCTTAATGTTTGGCGAGCATAGCCTTCACGTGTTTTCAAATTAATGAATTGCTGTAATATATGTGGGGTTAAGGATTTTACCTTATATTTACCTAAGTGAGGTAAGATATGATTTTTTATAGTTGACTCATAATTATAATACATATTTGGTTCTAATTTGAGTTCCACATATTCCTCCATTCAAAAACTTAAAAAGTCCTGTAATGTTATTTCTTGAGGTTTAAATATCGTCCCAGCATTTTCATATTCTAAAATCTTCCTACGTAAAATTGCTTCTGCTTCTGCTTTTGTATGAGCTCCTTCGGCTGTTGCTGAATACTCTGGACGAATACGTTTGCCATCCACAATCTGAAAACCTATCTTTAAACTCTTTTAATCTTTTAAAAACAAGCTCTTTACAGGAAGTATATAATAATGCTCATGCTGAAAAAGAAGCTTGTAAGGAATGGATGAATGAGTACCAAGTGATACTGTTTGATTTTATGCACTCGTTGCATTTAGCAGATAACTTGAAAGACGAATTGTACAAGGTTGTATTAGCTTCACAAGTAAATTCTGTGGAGGACTTCATCACAGCTAAAAATGTACTATTCAAAATTGCTATGGATATTAAAGAAGGTGTACTGACAATTACTAGTACATTAAGAGCCGTTTTTGTAGGGGCGTATAGTAAGGCTTTGGAGCGTTTAAATAAGAGGGTGAATAAATCATCATCTGTGGAGGGCAAAGCGCACAGGGAACGTCCAGTGCCTTTCTATAATTGGTTAGAGGAAAGGGATAGCCTTCCACAATCAATAGTGCATGGTGAACCATCGTTAGATAATTGGGTAGAATGGTAGATGGGGGGAAATAATGTTATGGAAAAACACTATACTTTTGTGGGGTTTTTAACATCCGTTGATAGAATATTAAGTTACTGGTATATAATACTAAGAAATTATGTTTTTATAACTGAGTAGGAGGAGAATAATGAAAAAAATTATTTATTGTGTTACTAGCAGCATTCGTATTTGCAGTAGTAAATCCAACAAAATCAGAAGCGAAAGTGATGTATGATGGAGCAGAAGTTGTAAAAGGGCAAACAGGGAAAATGACCTTTAAAAAAAGACATTAAGGTATACAAGAAAAATTCAGATGGTACGTTTGATTCGTTAGTGGTTAAGTCAAATAACTTCTTTAGAACGTATGATATTGAAAAATATGATGGCAAAATATTTTACCAGATGGGGCAATATCGCGTACAAGCAACGGATTTGGTAGTTTTCAAAGAAGTACCAGTAAAAATTCGTTCATCTTTCTATAACAATCCAACTTATATTTATATTAATCGTGACCAAATTGGACCCTTTATGAGTTACGGAAAATATTTTAATAAAGATGAAAAGCTCAATGGACAAGCGGCCAAGATTTCTTTCTCAAATGACGAACAATTCCTTTCTTATTGTTTCATGGATGCAGATGGAGAAATATGTATGGGATATCAAGGGACAGATATTAAAATAGCAGAAACGATAAAAAGAAAAGAAGGCGTGCGTTATGAGTTAACAGCGGATACGCGAGCGCAACTTAGTCCAATAGAGGGATACGTTCGAGCTGATGATAACAGAATGTATTTAAAGGGAAGCGTTTTTTTCATCGCTAGGTATTGAAATTAATGGTTATCTATATGTAAGGAATGAATTGGATTCGTTAGTTAGCTATTTTCCAATAAAATTATTAAAGTCAGTTGGAGATAAGTGATATATTATGAATTATATATAGCTCTCTTATTTAATTGATAAGGGGGCTATTTATATGGTTGTTGATATACAATGTTTGTCAATGTCTTGGTCTTAGCAGAATAAACAATAAAAAGACCACTCCGTGATGGGTGGTCTTAAATTTTTCCCCATCATATCCCCACCAGTGATAGAAAATAAATAGAGATAAAATGAGTATACAACTAGCTAAAATTAAATAAAAAAAACAACCGACAAATCCTTATATATCATAGGATTGTCGGTTATATAGAAATCTAAAAAGATACGTCTGAATACAGCATTTCTATAGGAGGCGTTTATGGCTGTGCTGAAGATGGATGATTCGAAGTAATGTTGATATAACAGCGTTCATAAGGTTATATCAGCTAGATGGAGATTGCCACCGACTTGCCACCAATTTATAAATCTATTGGATGAAATCAAAAATAACGGCAGCATCTCTTGCCATCTTTTGAGTTGAATGGCCATAGCAATTTTTATATTTGCTATGTCCTAAACTTTTTTTTGACTTTTTTTATAGGGTGTCCACTTTCAATCAACGCTGGCTGTATGAGTTAGTAAATAAATGACCAGGACTCACTTTAAAATGAGTATACGGCCTTATTGTGCATTGAAAATTATTTGTTCATACTCTTAGGTTAAAATCTCTCCAGACAAACCATCAATTTCCCAAATCTTTTCAGAGACAAACCCTTGTTTAATTATGATTTTCCTAAAAGAAATGTTTGTGGTTGTTACGTAACACTACACTGCTACATATTTAAAAAAACTGTGGTTTTTTTATTATTTGCAGAAATCAAAAAAATTGGAGTTAATAACTTATTAGGGAGAAATTAGTCTTAATTAAAAGATTAGAGAGTTACTTTTCTGGTATATAAAACAGTTTTTTTACAATAATTACGAAACTATTCTTCTCTACATTCGTATAGTAATTAATGATAAAAAGAAGGTGAGAGATTGAAAGTAGAACGTGTGGAACTGATGGATGCATTAAGAGGTTTTTCCCTAATTGGAATATTAATAGCTAATATGCTTTCTTTCCAATTTGGTTCATCAGGAGTAGAAATTATTGAATCGGCGAGTGGACTTAATAAAGTAAGCTATTATTTTGTGAAAATTTTTGTAGAAGGTTCATTTTATCCGATTTTTGGTTTTGTATTTGGTTATGTTTTGATAAAAATGATTGAATCACGAGAGGCTTCAGGGGTAAAGTACAAAAATATTGTATTTCGACGAGCAGTCGGCCTAACTGTATTAGGGGCAATGCATATTGCGCTTTTGTGGGAAGGCGATATTTTATTAATGTATGGCTCGACACTTTTCATTTTATTATTATTCTTTTTAAAACGCAATGTGAAAACATATTTTGTATGGGGGTTCATGTTAACATCAATCCTTAGTGTAGGAGCTTTTCTTGGCAACAGCTTCATGCAGCTTATAAAGCCTTTAACAGATACGGAAATTATGATTTATCAAAACGGTACATATGCAGAAATATTAACACAACGATTAGGTGAATTCATTGTAGAGGGTGGCCTTTCACTATTATTCATCCTACCAATTGGCTGGCTTTTCTTTGTTGGTGTAAGCTTTCTTGCAGTCGGCCCATTTGTATTGTTTGGAATGGGGATGGCGAAAAGGGGCGCATTTTTACAGCTAGAAAATAATAGTAGAACCTATAAAAAAAGTGGCGCTGCTCGTACCAATCGGGCTATTGCTGAAGGGGTTCATTATTTTTGACACACCATACAGCTTATTTATTTATTCTACAGGGACATATGTGTTAGCGATAGGTTATATTGCCTTATTCGCATGGCTTTTTAGTCGCTATCAAAAGACAATGAATTATTATTTTGCTCCCATTGGAAAATTATCGCTCACAAACTATTTAATGCAATCAATCATTTGTACAATAATTTTTTTATGGGTATGGTTTTGGGTTGTTTGGGAAATTGGGTATATTTGTTGGAATCCTTTTATCGGTCATTATTTATGGCATTCAGCTCAAGGCAAGTCAACACTATTTAAAGCGCTTTTCACTCGGACCAGTAGAAACAATTTTAAGGTGGTTCATTTATTTAAAAAAATCCTCGGAAATTGGATTAGCATTGTGCATCGGATGGAGCTATGATGGTACCTAAGCTCCGAAATTTCCTCATGGGATACAAATGGATTGAAAGAATTACAGCAGAACATAGAAACGGTAATTGATGACATTATTCATTTTTATAAACGGTTAAACGGCTTGAACTCTTTAGAATTCAGGATTCAGGCCGCTTAACATGTTTATACTATTTCTCTTCTACTTGACAAAAGAGCAATTCATAAGGGCTACCTTAGTCATTTTTTTGATTCTTTGGAAATTAAATTACCAAAAACTGTTTCATTTTTACTTTTCCACTTTTTGGAGAGTGTTAGTTAGGGTTAAATGTTTTCATGCTATATTCCGTATCAAAATCCTCTGTTTCATTATTTTCAATCTTAAATATTTCTTTGAGATCGTCAAGGAAAGAACGACTACTTATAAATGGTAAGGAACAAAAAATGAGTAGTAGAACTAGTAATAGGATAAATGGCTTATTACTTTTTGACTCATTTTCGATTTTAATTATTGTTGTTGAAGGTGACCTATTTTCCGTAACATTATCTTCTGTGATTGAAGTACCTTCTCCTTCTTCGAAAATCATAGTATCTTCCATAGCGGACCCACAGTATTCACAAATATATGAAATATAATTATCCTTATGTATTTTTTATAAGCATTAGGTGCTAAACATTTCGTGCAATCTTTCATTATACACTCCTTTTTTTAACCTATTATTTAACATTTTATGATCGTGTGTTGTATATAAAAATTTAGTCAACAGAAACCAAAATGATCAAAAAAACTAATACAGAAACCTGTTTTTTTTAGTTCTAGGAATATCCAGTATTTTAACTTCTGTGTAATTTGCTATATTTACCACTAATCGACTCTTAATACAAAAAGACAGACAACTACTAATATTAGTTATCTGTTTTAATACCTTTAATATAAACACTGAAGTTTACTTCATTATCATCTTGCTTGATCGTCATAATAGGCTTCATTAGCAGCCTTATCATTATTGCCCTTTAGATAAGCTAAAATCATACCAGGTCGTTTAAGTAAAACCCAGTCCCCATAATGGTCAAATCGCCTGCAAGAAGTAATCATTCCATTCTTAATTGTCCCGTATTTTTTTCCATTTGTTTTACCCCATAGTTTTAATCGCTTTGCAAAGTCAGCATCTTCTGCCATAAGCATCTTCTCGTTAAAACCTTTGATTGCCTGAAAATCTTTTTTTATAGCACCAAAAAAATTCCTACAGAAATAAATCCATATTTAAACAATAAGGGAACAATCAATAGCATGGTCGAAACAATTATCCCTAGGGAAACTCTTTCAAAATTTCCGTTCACGCCTCCACCAATATATTGATTTGAAGCCAGGTGCTTTTCAACTTCTGATAACAAGTGTTCTGTCATTCGAGTATCAGCATCAATGGTAACCAGGATTTCACCTTTTGCTAGTGCAGCTCCTGCATTTCTAATTTTGGATAAATTTTTATCGTTATTTTCCAAAGTCACACAATTATATGACTTAGCAATTTCCTCTGTTCTATCTGTACAACGATTTAATACAACAATAACTTCAACTTGATTTTTATAAGGTTGTGCAGCCTTAGCAATTGATTCTAGGCATTCCCCTATATACTTTTCTTCGTTATGAGCGGGTATTATCACAGAAAATTTTACATCCTTTTCAGAACCATCCCTAATAAATCCCTTGTTTTCGGACATATAAAATCCCTCTTTCAAGTTATAATTGCACTTACAAATTTAGTATATCATTTACATATGGAGATTTTTGTGTCAATTTTAAATATAAATTTAGCTTAACAGCTTATATAGAAATCCAGTATCTTTTTAACTGGTTAACATAACTTGACAGCCCCTGATTGCTATTAAAAATGGAAATAAATATCCAAATGAATTTGATTCGTGGTATTATTAAACTATCCATGCAAGAGCATTGGACATTCTAAAAAAAATGGTATTATTTTTGGGTTTTGAAAGCTTTAATATAAAGAAATATGAATGGGGTTGATATGGTGAAAATAATAAACAAATTGCCTAAAAGTAATCCAAATGTACATGTAGAATTATTGGAAAATAATTGGAATTTAATGAAAGAGCCTAGGAATATATTAAGTGCAATTTTGTTATCTACTCCCTTAATGATAGTCGCTACATTCATTTCTATCGGGATAATAAAAATCTTTAACACTATTTCTTTGAGCGATTTTGGAATAAAACCTGATAAAATATCGATTACTATTAATTTAAGTAGTATTTTTTTGTTAGTATTACTGTTAGTAATTCACGAATTAATTCATTTAATTTTCATTCCGAATTTTGTTAAATCCAATAAAACATATATAGGGTTTACCTGGTTTGGGGCATTTGTGCTAACAGAAGAAGAGATTTCAAAGTCAAGATTTATCATCATTTCAATTGCTCCTTTTGTTATTATTTCAATGATTTTACCACTAATTTTAAGCGTATTTGGGCTATTAACAACTACATTAAAAATTTTTGTCATACTCAACTCATTAGGATCATCACTCGATCTACTTAATCTTTTTCTAATTACCCAAGTACCAAAAAAACGCCACTTTAAAATGTAATGGACCAAACACTTATTGGAAAGTTAAACAAATAAATAAAAAAAATGAAGAGAACAAAAATCTTCTTTATTAGTGTTAATCGGCTATTATTTCTGATTAGATAAGTTGATAGCGTACTTTGACCAAGTATTAGATTCTTAAAGCTTGGTGAATCAATTGATTTTAATTAAAAAGCCATCACTTTTCAGAGGGATGGCTAAAAGGGAATCTTATAATGTGAGTAATAGTCTATGTATAATTACTTCCATTAGTAATTCATGATGAAATTTTATTTTACTTTGAATAAACAATATTATTTCTTACAAAATGTTCCACTAAATCTGTATGGTTGGAATTTTTTTCATTACTGAGTAACCTTCTTCATAAAATACAACTCCTGAGCTATATTGTATCGTGCTTCCTCTGTTGAAAAATCACCATTATAACTATGTGCTAGATTCGATTCTTCAGGAGTGATATATAATGTAACATCTATTCCTAAAGATGATAACTTTTCTTCGAAATCTAATGCTTGATCAGTGAAGGTTGCAAATGTTCCCTCAGTTAAATAAGTACTTGGAAAATCCACATTTACATTTTCAATAACATTTGCTTCAGCTACCTCGGATGTACTTTCAAATTCATTTGAATCAAAATAAGCTCTAATCATACCGTCGAAAAGCCAGTTTGTAAATGCAAAACCTGTATTATCGACACGTTTTATATCTATTAAGGCACAATTTAAAATAACTCCTTTTATTGTAATATCCTTTGTTACCTTAAATCCATATTTTTCTGCATATTCATTATTAGTTTGAATAATTGTTAATTGGCCTGCTAATTGTCCACCAGCTGATTCACCAGAAATCACAAAGTTATTATTATCGATACCATATTTTTTTGCATTTTCAGCAACATACTCTAGTGCTTCTGTTGCTTGAATAATAGGAACAGGATATAAATAATCAGGAGATAAAGCATAATTCATTGAGACCACAATGTAACCCTCATTAACAAAGTGTTGAACAAATTCTTCATTATCTACTTTATCCCCCAAGCATATCCGCCACCATGTATATTAAAAAGCACTGGTCTTGTAGTTGTTGTATCTCCTTCTGGTACAAAAATATCCAAATAATTATTAGGGTAATTACTTGCATAGGCAACATTTCTATATATTTTTGTATTGTCACTTAATACCTCTTCTGTTTGTTCAACACGCTCATCGTAACTGTATTCAGCTCCTAGAAAACCTCCTGTAACTTTTAAAAGTGGGGCCGGATTAAAATGGTTAACGGTAATAAACAATACTATGCTTGCTGTCATGATAATTACCATCCACTTGAATATTTTTAAAAATTTTTTCATGATTTTTATACTCCTTTTTATTTCAACACTACATTGAGTTATGTAAGTTGATTTATTATATTCATTTATTATTGAAATCAATAGTGTCATAAATAAGTTCATTATGACAAATACCTATGACAATGAGCGTTCAATGATAAAGCAAATAATTAGGGAAGCTTTCTTAAAACCAATAGAGTTAAAAAGTATTAATAAAATTACAGTAAATAATGTGATCAAACTGATAAAGGCGTTCATTTTATAATCACTATGATATTAGAAGAAATTAAAAATGGGAATTTTATCAAAAAAATCTAGAATTAAAATGTGTAGGTCACGATCGTAATAATTATGGAGAAGCTACGATTGTTAGTAGAAAAATTGATTTGCATAACGGTATAGTCATATATCTTAGCTGAATAAATTGTGGGGGTTTTACTTATGCGAGATTAAAGCCCATGCTTTATATAGTATGACTAATATAATGAAACTGATTGCAGAATAAAAACAATTTGATTTTATTCCATAATAAAGAAAAAGGGAGAATGATACAATGAGCTTTGACTATTATTCGAATTGGGCTTTTTACACTCAACATTCTTTTATTCTAGCACCTGATGGAGGTGATTTCCAATGATGCCAGGTGGAATGCCAATGCCAGGTGGAATGCCAATGCCAGGCGGAATGCCAATGCCAGGTGGAATGCCAATGCCAGGTGGAATGCCAATGCCAGGCGGAATGCCAATGCCGTAGAATGTCATAAACAGTAGTATTTGATAAGATAAAACACTTAGTTTTACTTTCATTAAATTATGTAAATAAAACTTACGTATAATGTATTATATGAGATAGTTAAATTTTATGTTTATTTTATTTAAATAGTATTTCTGTGTTCGGGAATAGTTTTCTTCATTCAGCAAATGTTTTTTTGTATCGAAAGCATAGCGGCAACTACAATTAAGCCAAGGTGAAATTGATTGCATTATAAAGACATCAATTGAATAGTCATAGATATTTTTGCAGAGATCACATTTAAAGCTACTAATCCATTATTTTTGTGCAATGAAATTACAATATCTAAATAAAAGATGAATGACCAGCAAAGCTATTATGTTAGCCGAGCTGGTTTCTTTACAAAACTTATTCTTCTGATGGTTCCCTAAATCTATTTGTATTTATTAATCAGAAAACAAAATTACTCAAATACATATATAATGGACGAATAAGTGGACTAAATTAGCATTAATCGTAAGTAATAGTAATGATAGGACAAAAATACCTTAACGATTAGAGGAATTGTCATTAAAAAATGAGACTAAGAAATTGCTAGATAAGTTATATTGACAGGTATATGGATCTAAAATGTGCCGGCTTTCTTATAGTAGAAAGAGGTTTTTTTGTCACTTTCTGGGTCTGTTACTTGTAAATGAATAAGCATTACTGCAAAGCCCTGGTAATCAATTAATTTTGAGCCAGGCTTTTTTTATTTTATCGTCGTTCAGAAAATTTTTGTATCGAAAGCACAGCGGCAGATACAGAAGACTCCTACCTCTACAGGTGGTGAGATGAATGCGGATACATTTTAATCTTTATCTGTAATGGGCAAAAAAAGTTCACGCCACGATGGAAATCTTATTTTGTCACTAAATGTATCAGTAGTTATAGTGAAATAAAATTTGGCAATCGAGGAATAGATAAAAAAAATATACACACCCTCTACAATATTTAGTAATATGTATTATAAATGGGAATTAAAACATAAATAGTAGGAGTGTAAAGTATGAAAAAAAGCATTAATTGGAAGTGTTTTGTTGATTATATTAATAGGAGTGGCATTGTATTTTATTTTAGAAAATAAAAAAATTAAATAAAGATGAAGTTTCTGAAACAAGTCCCGAAGTAGAAGAGATATTAGATTACAGTGATGAAGAATTGGAGAAACTTAAAAATACAGAACAGCAATTTATAACTCATTATAATAACAAAAAGTATGATACGGTCATATTACACTATCGAAATGTTTTTTTATCTAATATGAATAATTTAAAACCTACAAAGGAAATTATTGAACTATATAATAAATCAGTTAAAAAGATCTTTGATAATGCCTCCGAATTTCCGAGTAGAGATTACGATGAATTACATTTTAAAAATCTTAACAAGGAAACTGTAGCATTTATTGAAAGTAAATTTGGTAAAGAAATTGAAGAACATAAAGAGGACATGGAGCAACTAGAAAATGAACGTGAAAAACAAAAAAATTGAAAGAAGAGAAAGTAATGAAAGAGAGAGATTACTTCAAGAAAAAGCTTCACGCGGCGTAACAATAGGTATGACGAAAGATGATGTTTTGTTAAGTAGCTGGGGTGCGCCAAGCAATATTAACAAAACTGTTAATGCAAATGGGACAAGTGAACAATGGGTATATGATAATTATAATTATTTATACTTTGAAAATGGGATATTAACTTCCATCCAAACATCAAATTAAAATTTAGAGGCGATTCAAAGCTTTATTATTTCATGTACCTATATACATACTCATGAAGAATTATGTGGTTTGTTTTGTGAAATTGTGGAGATGTTTTATTCATTTTAAATAGTGGAGGTCATTTATGAAAATAAAAGAAGATGGCTACAAAGTAGTAATTGATAACTTTGTATTTGATGGCCAAGTTGAACAAGATAATTTTTGCTCTAATTGTAAGTTCAATCTAGTTTATTACGACGATTTTGATACTTATTTCTGTCCGAAGTGTAATAGTTGGATAGAATCAAAGTGTAGTGACCCAGAATGCAAATACTGCTCTAAACGACCAGAAAAACCTTTACCCGACAAATAGTGTTACAACAATAACAATTGAATACTGAATATGCCTTTAAATAAATTTTTTTTAAGGTTGTTTACCTGGATTTGATATTATTAGCGAATGGTTACTTTTGGTTGAAAAAGTATATTATTCAATACAATATAATTATATTTCTTTTTAATCCATTTGTTGGATACAATTAATATTTCTAAATTGGTATACTGTTTTTGATGCATCTTATCCCTTCTGCACAAAGGGGTAAGATGTGGAACATCACTTAAATGATTAGGTGATGTTCTTTTTGTTTTATGACATTAATGGACTTATATACATAAATGTATGGACACGGAAAAAGTATTCTGTAAGCAATTAGTAATAGGAGGTTTTTCTTATTTTGCCTTTTATGCTAGAAAATAATTTAATTCAATTTAGCTAAAATGTAGGAAATAGTAATGGTACTCCTAAAAAGAGTCACTAATTTTATGGAGGAATATCAATGTCACATTCATTATTTCAAAGAATAACAATTTCTGTTATTTCCGCAATAATTTTATCATGGTTCTTAAGTTTTTATTTTGGCTATGGCTCTATGGAGGAGGAAATAAGTGAAACGAACGGATATTCAACTAAAACATTATTCTTGATGTTTATTGGATATTCACTTGTTATCTATGGGATTTTGGGAGTTATTATTTCTTGGTTTATTGACACTAAAATTCAAAAACAATTAAATCAAGCAGTACTTTATTGCGTGAGTGGAGCAATCATAGGAGGAATAGTATACTTCTTAACTTCTGCTGTTACATATATGAATAGACTTCTTATCTTTCTGTTGATTGGAACTTTTGCAGCACTTTTATATTTTATACTTCTAAAAATATTTAATTTGGTAGTTTTCAAAATGATGAAATCGGCCTCTTGAAATTAGTGAAATAAATGAAGATAAGCAGGAACTTTTCAAGGTGAAACAGAAATTATATCTAAGCTAGTTTAGTGTGATATGAGAATTCAAGTGTAATAAATCATTTAAAACTAAAAATTAAATTATTAAGGAGACCATATGTATGAAAGTTTCTAAGGGTGTAGAAATGCTTCATCTAGAGTATCAAGATTTTATTATTCATCCTACTCTTTTATGGGATCAAGAAATGGCTGTTTTAATAGACACTGGATTTCCTGGGCAAATGGAGGATATACGGTTGGCAATTGAAGAAATAGGTGTACCGTTTAATAAATTGAAAGCTATCATTTTGACCCATCAGGACATTGATCATATCGGTAGTCTTCCTGAGCTATTACTAGAGAGGGGAAGTCATATCAAAGTATATGCTCATCAGCTGGATAAACCTTATATCCAAGGAGAAATCCCTCTGATAAAAGATGGACATCTTGAGAACCCTCCAAAGGGCAAGGTGAATGAAACCTTAAAAGATGGTCAAGAGTTACCATATTGTGGTGGAATTCGTATTATTCATACACCAGGTCATACGTCTGGACATATAAGCCTGTATTTACAACAGAGTAAAACGTTGATTGCCGGGGATTCAATGTACAGTGTCAATGGGGTAATTGAAGGAATTCATATCCCGACAGTACTGGATTTACATGAAGCTCAGCTTTCTATAAAGAAATACTTAGATTTCGATATAGAATCCGTGATTTGTTACCATGGAGGTCTAAGTAAGGGAAATATTAAGGAACAAATTCAAAAAGTAATTTGATTTTGTTAATTTTGGAGGTACGGAAAAAAAGGCTTTTCATTCAATAAACTAGTTTTGTATTACTAATGATAGAATGTTTCAAAGAATTTACTAAAAAGGCCATTACGCATATCTTAACTTCTTCACAAGCGATTTTATGATGCCGAAAATCAGAAGAAAGTAAAAATATGCTAGTAAATGAAGCAATGGTGTCTGGTGGAACACTCTATAGTGCCCCTTACCTAACAACGAATTTGTAGCTTAAAAAAATGGTTAGAGTATGCAAACTGGTATTAATAAGGTTGCTACATCCTAACCATTTTTTATTTAAAAAGGACCTGTATTTCTAATTTTTTTGACTTAATATAAAGCAATATTTTTTTTGCTATAGGTTAAAAGCATATAGAATAGAAAGACATTGATAAAAAAATGGAGCATATGAAAATGAGTTTGTGTAAAAAAAAGTTGGTGTAAAGAATGACCATGCAGATTGTATTTCTTCATGGCCCTTATAACTGACCCAACGCATTGGTCCTCCAAATTCATTAGATGGATACGATACCAAAAATATAGAAAAGATCGTCAAGCAAATACTAATCCACAATAATTTCTCTTTGCTAGATATTTTCATTTTACCACCAAATTTCATGTTTTTTATCTTAATGCATTTGTTCAAAATTTCTCCTTCTCGTCCTTCCACTCCATATAAAATTTACGATAAATGGGTATTAGGACTAAAATAGCTACTATGAAAATAAGTATAAGTGTATATTGATTGGAAGGAGCTTGGTTTTTATCAAAAAAAGAGAAAGCCAAGCGCTAATCCAATAATAATACTTAAGGTACCCGTTATAATGTTTCTCATTTTATATACACCTCTATTTTTTCAATGAAAAAATTTAATTAATTGATAATAGGTAACTTCACATTTTTTTACCCAATCCATTATAAAATTTTTTTGCCTAGGATTTAATTTATTAGGAAGCTTATTTCTAGCAAAATTTATGTTCCCTGCTTTCCTCTGATTTTTGTAATAATTCACCCTTAAAATCCAATGTTTTAAAAATAATTTGAACACTATAAGCTTTATCTTTATTTGGATACTCTACAAAGCAATCTTTACCAGAATAAATTCCAAATAGCTCTAAATTATAAACCTCTAAACCAGTTTCCTCAAATACTTCCCTAATGGCCGTTTGTTGAAATGTTTCACCTAATTCCATTAAACCACCAGGTATACACCAATTATCTACGTCTAGTCGATGCTGTAATAAAATTTGATGTTCCTTTTCAATAATGACACCACAGCCTATTGTTATTAATGTTTCATGACCAATAAAATTTCTCATAAATTGTATAAAATCATTGTTATAAACCTTTCTAAAGTAAAATAATATAACAACTGTATCAAATTTCCTGACCTATGTCATCGGAAGTTGGTTAATATAACATGGGGAATTTTCCATTTGGTATAATATAGGTAACAGGGATTTGGAATTTAGAAAGGACAGAGGTGAATTATAAAGTGGAGTATCTTCAAATGACTAGCAATCAGATTGAACAGGAGCATATATGCTGTGCACTAGGTGCTAAGCAATACGAGCAAGCAGTAAAGGAAAAGAAAAATTGGTTAATGGATCGCATAAACGATGGGCTGGTTTTTTTTATCGATTGAATGAGCGGGCAAAGGTTTTTATCGAATATTTACCCGCACATCAGGCCTGGGCTCCTATTGAGGCACCGAATTATATGTATATAAATTGTCTATGGGTTTCAGGTAAATATAAAAATCAGCATCATGCTAGACGATTACTTGAAAAGTGTATAGAGGATGCACAAGCACAGGGAATGGATGGGATTGTCCATATAGTAGGAAAGAAAAAGCTTCCTTTTTTTAAGTGATAAACGTTTTTTTTGAGCATTTGGGATTTAAAATTATAGATCATGCAGCCCCTTATTTTGAGCTAGCTGTCTATAAATTTAACGACGAAGCTGTTGAGCCATCATTTAAATTTCATACGAGCGATCTAAAATCTCAGAGTGATGGTATTATCATATACTATACTGCTCAATGTCCCTTTGCAGTAGGTGTTATAAATGATTTAAGGGATGCTACTGTAAAAAAAAGGCATCCCTTTTCATGCCTATCAGCTAACCACAAAAGAAGAAGCACAGAATGCACCTATTATTTGGACAACCTTTGGATTATTTTATAATGGACAGTTTGTGACACATGAAATTATGAGTGTCAACAAATTTGAAAAGTTTTTAAACACATTATGAATAAGCATTTATATTCTTTTCAAGAAAAGTAATAGCATAGCAAAAACACAAATACCTAATAAATACCCGAGGCTAATTGACCAAGAGAAAAAAATCAAATAAGATATAGATAAGAATTGTTGTAAACAAAAAGCCGAGAGCGATACCAGACAACTGTTTTTTTTAACATTCATTCCTCTCTCTCCTAACATGATTAATTATAGTTATAGTGTTATTTATATTATATAGTATATCCTTAATTTTGGTAATTGGTAAGTACGGGATAGAACCGTATGTAGAGAATAGCCTTAGTGTTAACGTTATAGAAAGGTGGCAATTATTTTGAAAATAAGTAAACAAAATGCAGAGCATTATTGTTGGGGAGAACTATGTGATGGCTGGCATCTAGTTAAAAATAAAAAGCTTAGTATAATTCATGAGCGTATGCCAGCTAAAACAACAGAAATTAACCATTATCATCATCATGCACAACAATTTTTCTTTGTTCTGTCTGGCACCGCAACAATTGAAATTAACGGCAATCCCACTATATTACAGGAGGGTGAAGGAATTGAAGTTCCCCCTTTAACACCGCATCAAATGCAAAATAATACAGAGAAAGATCTAGAGTTTTTAGTTATTTCACAGCCAAATAGTAGAGGCGATCGCATTCCACTATAAGATGATTCATTCTTTTGCATGAGGTATTCATTTTCTGAGTCTAGTATAGTAAATGAAACAAAGGGCAGGGGAGATGCTTACAGTGAAAATTACCAAAGTAAAGCTATATGCATATGATTTACATAAAATGAAGGAATTTTATAGTACACAATTAGGATTTTCAATAATAAAAAAATACCGATCATTATTTTACTGTTGCAGTCGGTGAAAGTACTATAACGTTTGAAAAAAATTCCTGCTTCCGTACAAAAGCAATATCATTTTGCTTTAAATATTCCATGTAATTTATTTCAACAGGCAAAAAGCTGGGTAAAAGAGCGTGCGGAAATACTGTTTTCAGCCGAAGAAGATGAAGTATATTTTGACACTTTGAAGGCCTTTTCCTGTTATTTTTATGACCCAGAAGAAAATATTATAGAGCTCATTGCAAGACAGGAAGTGAATCCTAAAATAGATGCCATGTCTTTTTCATCAGAGCATGTGCTAAGCATCGGTGAAATGAATATCACAACAGATACTATTTATTTAGTAGCAAATACATTAAAAAAATATGGAATTATACCAATGAATAATAATGAAATTTGCGCAGATAGTCTTACGTTTATGGGGAATTATGAGGATGGAGCAAATTTATTATTAGGACCAAGTGAACGTATATGGTATTTTTCAAATAAAAAAAGCGATTGTCAGTCCAATGGAGATAGAAATTAATAATCATCTACAACTATGTATGAATGAGAAGGCTGAGTTTACAATTACGCGGCTATAAAAACATCGTTTCCTATGATTAGGTAAAAAAACCTTTATATTTGAAGTGTGATTCCGATGCTCCAAGTATAATGTTATTTTATGAATAAGGAGTCCTATTTATTGAAAGCAAAAAGCATTAAATACTATGAATTTGGAAATCCCCTAGAGGTTTTAAAGTTTGAAAATAAAACGATTAAGCCACCACAAGCACAAGAAATAATTGTTCGGATGCTAGCACGACCTATAAATCCATCTGATTTAATTCCAATTTGGGGGAAGTATGCTCATCGAATTTCTTTACCAACTATTCCCGGCTATGAGGGAGTTGGAATCATAGAGGATGTAGGTCCTTCAGTTTCTCAAAATCTTATCGGTAAACGTGTATTACCTTTACGAGGAGATGGAACTTGGCAGGAGTTTGTTCAAACAAGAGCAGAATTTTCCGTACCAATTCCAGATTCAATAGCTGATTTTACCGCTGCCCAAATGTATATTAACCCCATGACGGCTTGGGTTACTTGTACAGAAGTACTGAAACTACGACCAAATGATGTTTTATTAGTAAATGCCTGTGGATCTGCGATTGGTCATATTTTTGCACAGCTAGCAAAATTGATTGGTTTTCAGCTTATTGCAGTAACGAGAAATCATAAGTATACAGATGATTTACTTCAGCTTGGCGCTTCCTACGTAATTGATACCTCTTTAATACCGCTCTATGAAACAGTAATGGAAATGACTAATGGTCAGGGAGCTGATGCAGCTATTGATTCTATCGGAGGAACAGCTGGTAATGAGCTTGCATTCTGTGTAAAATCGGGTGGAGAATTTTTAGCGATTGGTCTTTTATCAGGTGTACAAGTGAATTGGCAAAGTATTGTAAAGGAGGCCAATGTTAGGGCCAATATGTTCCATTTACGCCATTGGAATAAGCAGGTATCTATAGAAAGATGGCAAGAAACATTCCATCAATTAATACACTTGGTGAGTAGTGGTATGTTAAAAATGATGGCAGTTGATTCTCATTATGATTTATTAGACATTCAAAAAGCAATAAAGTTTGTGGAATCATCCAAAACAACTAAAGGAAAGGTTTTTCTAACAAGCTATTAAAATCCTGTAAAGAAACGAAGGGCAGTCTATTATACCCTTCGTTTTTTTCACTTAAAATAAATCAGTTGATAAATAACGAAGACCAGTATCGGGAAGGATGACCACTATCCTTTTTCCTTTATTCTCAGGACGTTTTGCAAGAATTGTAGCCGCGAATAGGGCAGCACCTGATGAGGTACCTACTAATAGACCATCTGTTTTCGCTACTGCACGAGCGGCTTCATAGGCTTGAACAGTTTCTACTTCAAGCACTTCATCAATGATCTCTAAATGAACATTCGATGGAACGCGTGCCTCATCAGCATCAGAGAAGCGATGAACACCCGTGATTTCAATAATATCTGGATTATCAACGGTTGCAATGGAGTTAATAGCTGGCTCCACTCCTATAATTTGAATCTTTGAGTTTTTAGATTTTAAGAAGGCACCTACACCACTTATTGTCCCGCCCGTCCCTATTGAGGCTACAAAAATATCAATATTACCTTCCGTATCATCCCAAATCTCAGGACCTGTTGTTAGCTTATGAATGTTTGGATTAGCCTCATTGTCAAGTTGATTAAGAAATACTACATTTTCCTCACGATTAACGACGGTTTCTCTAAAAACTTTAATTGTTTCTACAAAATCACCGTCCGTCTCCTCAAAGGCAGTCACCATTTCTGGAACTTCAGAAAATGGTACTACCTCAGTCCCGTATGCCTTTACAACCTTTGTGCGCTCCTCACTTACCCCATCCTGCATGTAAATCCGAAGCTTATAACCTTTTGCTGCTGCAATTGCCGCTAGACCAATACCAGTATTTCCACTAGTTGTTTCAATAATTGTTTTGTCCTTTGTTAAAACACCTTGAGCTTCAGCATCCTCAATCATGGCTTTAGCTATACGATCTTTCACACTATTTGCTGGATTAAAGTATTCTAACTTTACAATAATTTCAGTTTCAAGCTGTTGTTCTTTGACATATTGATTTAAGGCCAAAAGTGGAGTATGCCCAATTAACTCCGTTATGGATTGCTTTATTTTATTTGCAATTACTTGACCCATCAGATCCACTCCTTTTTCCCTACTTAACTTACTTGCATTGTAAGAATTAAACGCATCATATCATCTGAAAGGATTTTAAGCAATGATATTCCTAATAGAAAGATTGAAAAGGCTGATAGGAAAAATTAATGTATTTTTTTGTAATTTCAACTTTTTATAGTCATACAAAAGTTTGTTTCTTCTTGAAAATAAAATCCTTACATTGTTATTTTTGGAAGGCTTACTAATCAGTTATGATAAATATAGCTGATATTTTCATGGGGGGAAAGAAATGAAAGAGACAATAGCTAAGGTTTGTATAACTGCGGAAACAAAAATAACAATGATGAAGCACAGACCTGTCAATTATTTCTTACAAGCAGTTTTAGGTGGCCTTTTTATCGGCTTTGGCATTTTGCTTATCGTCACAATTGGTGGTTTGTTTGATCCTGCTGGCGTACCAAGTATGAAAGTTGTACAAGGTTTATCTTTTGGCGTGGCGCTTAGTATGGTGATGATGGCTGGAGCAAATTTATTCACAGGGGATAATTTAGTTTTATCAATTAGTACATTATCCAAAAAAATCTACACCCCTAGAAATGATAGGTATTTGGACATTTAGCTACATAGGAAATTTTTGTGGCTCCCTATTAGGCGCTGGGTTATTTTTTTATGCAGGGCTTGCGGTGGGAGATACAGCCAATTATGTTGAAAAAAATAGCTACTGTTAAGATGAATGGCGGATTTGTCGCCCTTTTATGCCGAGGAATCCTGTGTAATCTGCTTGTCTGTTTAGCAGTATGGTGTGCCTATAAATTAAAAACAGAAATTGCAAAATTAGCTATGATTTTTTGTTGTATTTTTCCATTTATTACTTCGGGGTTTGAGCATAGCATCGCCAATATGACATTATTTTGTCTTGCCCTCTTTATACCTCATGGTGAAATGGTATCGCTGGCGGGAGCCATCGCCAATTTAGTACCTGTTACAATTGGAAATATAATTGGCGGAGCAATTATTGGTATTATTTATTGGATAAATGGTAGAGAAAGAAGTTAAAGCCTCTGGCGGATGTCGCGTAATCGGAAAGGAGTTAATGTTAGCGTAAAATCAATCATCGCATCCATGCGATAACGGCTAACTGACCTGCATCGGTAAAAAAACGCCACGTCCTGTGGCTTTACCGAAATGACCGACATCGTGTCGGCCCTCACGCAGGCCTAAGCACAAAGCCGATTCCTGACGCAATTATGCCGAGGCGTAATTGAAAATGATGAAAATTTAGAATGTCGTTTATAAAAGTAGTAGAGAAGTCTATTATGATATTGATTGCTAGACTCGTTCTTTTGATATTTTGACTTTAAAATTAATCCTAGATAGAATGGAGAGTAGAGTGGCATAAATGGAATACTACTTTTCTTTTCCTACACTGATAATAATGTTAAGAGATTATAGATAGAACAAAGAATGATAGAGAGGAGGAAGTCAAAATGGAGCAGGAAGTGAACCAACATACTATTCTTCAAGCGATTTTGGAGCTATCTACTCAAATGCAGGTTATGAAAACTGATCTTCAGCAACAAATTGAAGCGGTGGAAGCTAGATTAGAAAAAAAGATTGATGCGGTTGAAAGAAGATTAGAAGAAAAAATTGATGCTGTAGAAACAAGATTGGAGGAAAAAAACAAATTTACTGCAAAGCAGATTAGATTCAGTAGAACAAAATTTAAGTCAGAAGATAGATAGTATGGATACGAAAATGGAAATATTATCTCTTGAACTACTTGAAACAAAGGCAGATGTACGTATGCTAAAGCGAGCAAAATAAATTTTAATTACCGTATCCTTCGAGGCTACGGTTTTTTTTATCAAGAGGAGCCTACTCTAAGAGATGGGAAAAACATCTCTAATGCACTTTATGGTATAATTTTTTTTGGAATAAATGGTCTAGAGGAGTGACAACATTGTTAAAAACAGAGGTATTTGAACAATTAAAAAAATGCGATGAGAGAGAAGGATGCATTGGCAAAAGGCGTATTGTCGCTGTTGAAATCTGCATTAGATTTAGCGGAGAAGGAAAAGGGAGGGGCTTTATCTTCTGATGAAGAAATTGCAATTATCAATCGGGAGGTAAAGCAAACAAATCAAGCTTTAGATGGTGCCCAAAATGCAGGAAGAGCGGATTTAATTGAAAAAGAGGAAGCGAAATTAGTACTATTAAAATCATTCTTGCCAAAGCAATTAACAGAAGAAGAAGTTGCAGAGAAGCTTACAGCGGCTGGAATAGTAAAGGGAATGGGCATGGGAGACGCAATGAAAATTGCCAAACCTTTGTTAACAGGTCAAGCTGAGGGTGCTGTTATTTCAAAAGTTGTGAAGAGTATTATTTAAATTGACAAAAACGAATTTCCTTTCGAAGGGGGAAATTCGTTTTCTTTTATCTTCATTCAGCAAATGTTTTTGTATCGAAAGCGAAGCGGCAGCTACAATTACGTCAAGGCGAAATTGATAATGGAATTCTAACTGTTGCTAATTAAAATAACTAATAGTACACTATTAATTAACCACTGGTCAAATTAGGAGGGCAATATGTCACCGCGTAAACCAACAACACAGGAATTAACAAAAGAAATGATTATCCATGAGGCACATAAACAATTTATTGCGAAGGATTTTCACCATGTATCAATGCGTAGTATTGCGAAAGAGCTAGGCTGTAGTCATGGGGCAATATACTATCATTTTAAAAATAAAGCAGAAATATTTTATGCTATTTTAGGCGAATACTTTTCTGAATTAAACACTACTTTAGAGAATACAGTGAATGGCCCTGAAGATAGTTCTACAAAGCTAAAAAATATTTTAGTAGGATATATGGCATTTGGTTTAAATAATCAAAGTCAATATGAATTAATGTTTATGGTGAGGGACAATGAGATTGATGGACTCTCCCAAGAGGCAGCTAACCTTAGCTATGAAAAATTTGCACAATCCGTACAAGCATTATCAGAAACTGAGCTGCTACTTTCAGATATCCATTCTACATTTATTGCGTTGCATGGATTTGTAGCACATTACCGTCATTATGTTAAAAATTATGAGGAAGCAAAGGAAGCAGTAGATGTACATGCAAGATTTCTTATCAAAGCATTAATTAAAGTTGAGCTCTAGATCAATTATCTGGAGCTATCTTTAAGCTTTTATTTGACCAGTGGTTAATTAAAGGAGGGATTATTCTTGAAAACAGCTTTAGTTATCGGAGCATCAGGTGGAATGGGTTATGCTCTTGTAAATGAATTAGTAAGGCGACAAATAAAGGTGAGGGCATTTGCACGACACAAAGAAAAATTAGTTACTTTATTTCACCATACCAAAAATGTTGAAATCATTTCAGGTAATATCTTCAATGAACAGGATATTAGTCAGGCTTCGAAAGGGGTAGATGTAATTTTTCATGCAATAAGTTTTCCGTATCAGGATTGGGAAAAGCTACATATACCGTGCCTAGAAATGGTCATAAAAATAGCTGAAAAACAAAGAGCGAGGATAGCACTTGTCGATAATATATATGCATATGGGAAACAATCGGTCAGAGATGTAACTGAGGAGACATTGAAAAGACCACATACAAAGAAGGGAAAAATTCGATTGTCTATGGAAAATAAATTAAAAGATAGCCATGTACCCTCTGTAATCGTTCATTTTCCAGATTTATATGGACCAAATGCAGAAAATACCATTCTCTATGAAACATTAAAAAAATGTTGTCCAAGGTAAAAAAGCTAATTTTGTAGGAAATATGAAGGTGAAGAGGGAATTCCTTTATACAGTTGATGGTGCAAAGGCTATGGTTGAACTAGCCTTAAGGGATGATACATACAATCAAAATTGGAATGTACCAGCTACACATACAATTTCCGGGGTTCAATTAGTGGAGATTCTAGCGAATTAACAGGCTACAAGAAAGGAATCAGACTGTATCTAAAGGAATGTTACAATTAATAGGAATATTCTCTCCACCTATGAAAGAAGTAGTTGAAATGTTTTATTTAACAGAGGAACCAGTTATTTTAAGTGGGGAAAAGTATGAAAAGGAAATTGGTCCTTTACCACGTACTTCTTATAGAGCTGGTCTAGAGGAAACCATTTTATGGATGCAACAGAAGGAAGATAATACTTACAGCAATAAAAAATCCGCTATATTTCAAGAAAGTATAGCGGATTTAATGTATTTAGTTTTTATAGCTGAAATTTTTGTATGATATGACGAAGCTGTTGTGCCATCTCCGCTAAATTATTGGAAGATGCAGTAATTTCTTCGATGCTTGCTGATTGTTCCTCAGACGCTGCTGCTACATTTTGAATATTTCCTGATGCTTGAACGGCTACTATACCAACTTCTTCTACAGAAATAGCAATACTGTTCACACCTTGGTTCATGTTGGTAATGATCGTATTGACATGATTCATTTCCTTTGTTAGCTCCATAATTTGTGTATTAATTTCTCCAAAGGCCTCACCAGATGCATTGAAGGTTGTTGAGCTTTCCACAAGATTACTGCTGCTAATTCCCATAGATTTTACAGCCTGTGCAGATTCCTCTTTAATGGTTTCAATCCGTGTTCGAATACTGTTAGTTGCTGCTAATGATTGATCAGCAAGCTTACGTACTTCCTCTGCAACAACGGCAAAGCCCTTACCATGTTCGCCAGCTCTTGCTGCTTCAATAGATGCATTTAACGCGAGTAAATTGGTTTGGTCTGTTATTTGGTTAATTAAGGTCACAATGTCACCAATTTCATTTGTGTATGTGCTTAAACGTTCCACAACTGCTGAAGTCTCTTGAATGGCAGTAGTAGTGACAGTCATTTTCTCAGTTGCATTTTGAATTGTCGTATTACCTTTTTCAGAAATTGTGGATGCACTAATTGCCTTTGCTGTCACATCATTCACGCTCGAAACGACCTCAGCCATTTTTGTAGAGATTACTGAGATATGATTTTCTACCTCTTCAATGGAGGTTGTTTGCTTTTCTGAACCAGCTGCAACTTCCTGCATGGAAGATGTAATTTGCTGTATGGATGCGCTTGTTTGCTCAGAACTTGCTGTTAATTCCTCTGACATAGCAGCGACTTGTTCAGCATTTTCTGCGATTTGCTGAATTAGTAAGCGTAAATCTTCTGTCATATTTTCGATGCCCAGAGAAAGCTGTGCGATTTCATTGGAACCTTTGATTTGTAGAGGTTCAACAGCTAAATCTCCCTTGCTACCCTGCCAACATAACCAGTTATTTTTTTTATTGGTTTTGTAATACCAATGCTTATGAAATAAGCGACAATAATCCCTAATAGGATGAAAATCACCGTCATAATGATACATATCCAAAGTGTCTCTGTTTGTAGCTTAGAGATAAAGGAAGCATCCATATCTAAACCGAATAAAATGTCCGTGTTTTTAAATGGTATAAAAATGGATTTATGAATACCATATTCATCTTGATAAATATCGCTTATTTGCAAAGAACCAGCGTCTAAAGCAACATTCATTTTTTCATCGAAAACATAATCTTCTTTGTAATTATCTTTGTTGCTTAAAGCGACGATATGCTCCTTTCCGTTAGAGCGGGAAAGGATATATGCATTTTCAATATCGTTTTTATTCACTGTGCCATTTAATTGCTTTAGTAGTTGTTCATATTTTTGGTGATTCCCATTGTCTGCAGCAATGACATCATTTTTTTTCTAAATCTTCGAAAATAGAATTAGAAACAATTTCTAATGATGACTCAAATTGTGTAATGACAAAATTATCGATAATTCGATAAGACGTTATAAAAAGTACCACACTAAATATGATTGAAATAATAGCAATGGGAATGGTGAAGCTTGCAATATATTTATAAAGTAAAGAACCCTTTAATTTATTTATTATATTCAACTTTGGCATCCTCCAATACTTGCAGTTTTTGTTTCAGGAAATGGACCATAGCATGGATATGTTCTGTTTCAGTATAAGGAGAAATAGCAAAGAATTTTGCAGCTGCAACTGGAATTTGTTGCTTTGTATCACTTGTGCGGACAGTACAAAAACGTGTTGTATCACCAAAAAATACTTCGTCTCGATCCTGACCAATAATTTCAAAGAAAGAGGCATTAATTGCATTTATATATTCAATTTGGTCTTGTGTATAGCAACCTGCCTGCTCCGTGTGCCAGTTATAGCCATCTGGATATAAACGAAAGGCTGTAACGGGTCCAATATTCGTTCCATTTACTACTTGCAGCATAGGTGCATGCTCCGCTAATTGTGTACGGAATGCTAAATTAACACGCACATAATTGGCTAATATTTGTTGATAGCCTTCTTTACCAAATGCCTGTAAAGCTGCATAAATAGCTATTGAACTTCCCATTCGTGAGCACTCTAATGTATAGCCTGTATGGTAGGAGCCATAACCGCGATTGCCGACGTATGGTGTATCAAAGTCCTCAATATCAAGTAACTGTAAACTGTTACCTTCTTTTATAAGGAATAAGCTAGTTAAATATGGTGTCTGACCAAGCTTTTGGAAGTCAAAGCACAGGCTATCTGCAATTGCTAGATGCTGCATACGTGTACGAATATGTCTCAATCCCTGTAATACCTCTGCCTCTAGCTGAAGGGGATTGGCAGTAAAGTCGTAATCGTTGAAAAATGCGTAAAAGCCTCCCAAAGCGGAATCAGCATGGATATGTATCGGTTGTAAGGCATATTTTTTCTCAAGACCTATAGTGACTTCCTTAATGGCTTGTACATCATCAATGGCAAATTGATCCGTAGCGCCTGTTGTAGCTACTACATAGACTGGGATTCCACCATTTTCAATAACCTCTGTCATACGTGCCTGTAAGTCATTAATATCCATAGAATGGTCTTTTCCAGCTTTTACACGTACTAAATGCTTACTTCCTATACCTACCGCTTCAATCGATTTTAATAGGCTATAATGTGCATTTTCTGATGCAAAGCAATATAAATTATTTGGAATACCCTCTTCCTTTGCCTGTGGAAATTGCTTAGCAATGGCAAGACGAAGACCACTAAATACAGCCCCTTGTCCTCCCCAAGTTGTATAGCCAAAGCTCTTAGTGTAGTCATAGCCTACTAACTTCGACATCATCGCTACAACTTTTACTTCACACTCTGCAGCAGCAGGTCCATAAACATCCCATAGATTGTTACCGTTCAAAAGGGCATTTGTAAACTGGCCCAATATACCAGGGATACTAGCCATTGGTAATACATTCGTGACAAAATTACGCGTATGATAAGGGTGTCCTTGCATCAACTGTGTAAGTTCTTCCACAACCTGATCGAGCCCAACACCTGTATTTGCTATTTGATTGTCTTGCATTAATTCTTGATAGAAATTAGAGGAACGCTCTTTCATTGGTCCAAGAGACGTTTTATTGGGATTCTTTAATGCATCTAGAGAGGAAACAATTTTCTCTAATAGGGATAAAAAATTCTCCCTTTGCTGGATATTTCCATCTTCGCTTTGGAATAATTGTTGGATTTTTTTTCATATTCATCATCCTTTGTAGTTCATATTTCCTCTATTTTTCATTTCTTGAAAATAGGCCGTTTTTCTAAAGTTATAATAACATATAATAACAAAAAAATGAATTTATATTTTCCTGAAAAAAATATTATTTTACATTTCTGAATAATCCAATTTATTTAATGGGAAATATAGAAAATGTATTAGTGATTAATTAATTTTAGAAAGGTTGTATTTTAAAGGTTTTTTTTGTGCAGTTGTTAAGGAAAGAATTACAAAAGTGAGGATAGTGGGATATTGTGATGAAAAATGAATGTTTTTAAAATACTATTCTTATAATAATTTTAAAATAATATTAATAATAAGAAAATTATAATACTTTTTGACTAATTATAATAAAGACTGTTTAATAGATCGAAACTCTGTAAATAGTAATCTGCTATACATGAAAAAAGAATCTGCCTCATTTGTGCAGATTCTCAGATTTATCCTGAAGTTCTTTAATGGTGACAAAGCGGTATCCATCCTCAGTAAGTGACTGCAAGATACCTTCGATTGCTTGCAGTTCACTGTCTGTATTGTCTTACATGGGATGCATTAAAATAATCGAGCCAGATTGAATATGTTCTTTCACATAGTTAATTTTTTTCATCAGGTGTTGAATAGAAGGAGTCAGGCTCCAAATTCCACGTTATTGTATCATGATTTGTTTTACTTAAATAAAGCGGAAATCCAATTAGCTTTTTCCCATACGGCGGTCGAACAGGCGGGATATCTGGATAGCCAATAATTTTTATAAGTTCATCTGTTTTTTTCTATTTCATTTTTATCTTCATTCAGCAGAAGACTCCCACCTCTACAGGTGGTGAGATGAATGCGGTTTTGATTCCTTTTCAGTGGGTGTCCAAACACCTACTGAATGAAGATAAAGCCTCCGGCGGATGTCACGGATTTTCAAAGGAATGAATTGTGCAGGCACAATTCAAAATCCGGACGCAATTACGCCAAGGCGAAATTGATAAAAGGTAGGGCTCTTAAAGACCATTCGCTTATGTGAATAGGTATGATTGCCATTTTGATGACTGGCATTCACAATTTTTTTTACCCTCTTCTAAATTTTCTTCAAGATCTTTTCCAATTAAAAAAAAGGTTGCTTTAGCATCGTAGTCATCCAGTAATGTTAAAATGGGACTGACATTTTTAGTTGGACCGTCATCAAAAGTTAATGCTACAACCTTTTCTGTAGTTTCAATATGAGGGATAATCTTGCCAAAAAGTTGATAGTCTCTAGCATTCATTAACTTATAAGCACCAAATGCTAAAACAACAATGAAAAAAAAGAATAATTCCTAAATAAGTAATTTTCTTTTTCAGCATTAGTCCCTCCCTGCTATTTATTTAATTCTAAAAAAAAGCCTTACACAAATTTGTTATTGATCAATACCCATTGTATGAGAAGATACGGTATGACAAACATTAAGTCTTAAAGGTTATATAATGTTCCCCTAATAACTACAATAATTGTGTAAATAACTTTCTGAAAAATGAGGTGTACATGTGTCTAATGATATGCTTCTAGTTGAAGGTCAGTCGAAGGGGAGTCGATTGCGTAAAATATGGTTTGTTGTAGTGTTATTTTTAATATTGGTGATTGGTGTAATTGTTTTTTATTATTTATTTAATAAGGATTTAAATTTTGAAACCTATAAAACAGTTGTCGGTAAAACCACTGAAAATAGCCTTGGAAGTTTGACCTTGAATGAAGTAATAGTGGATGACAATCAGATTTTATTAAATGCAACCTTTAAACCAGAAAACGATACACTTTTCGACTATCAAATTTTCTTTTTTTCCACAAGTATTGATTAATGGAAAAGAGTTTACAGTAAGAAATGGAGGGCAGTCCATTGCGCAATCGGATAAAACCTATACCATTTATAGCAGTGTTAAACTAAGTGAGTTACCAAAGGATGAAACATTAAATTTAGATATTCGCTATAACGACTGGAACGGAAAAAAAGGCGATTGACGAGCCATGGAACTTTCAAGTAGAAGCATCACAGAAGCAATTACAAAATGATAGGAACGTTTTTTTCAGTTAAAAAAAAAGTTGAAGCTAATAGATGGCCAACAAATAACGATTGACAGGGTTGTTTCTACACCAATATCAACAACAATTTATTTTCATTCTGACACAGCCCTATTGAATAATGCCATACAATTTAATATTCAATCTACATCAGGTGAATTATGGCGCCTTAACGCTGCGTATGCATTAAATGAGGACAATACAAAATGGGGAGTTCGTCTTGACGCCCTATATTTGACAGAAAAAAACTTACTATTTAATTCCAATTGCTACAGATGGAAATGAGCTTGGTTCTAAAATTAAAATGACAAAAAAATAAGAAAAATGCTTATTTCAATCTTTACAATACTTTAATCTAAAAACAAGGTTTCACCATGTAAGATAATGATATATTACATGGAAAGTAGTGAGGTTGTTGCGAAGGTTATGGGAGATCTTTTTAGTTTCCTTTAAATTAGGCTGTACTTCCTTTGGTGGTCCAGCTGCTCATTTAGGGTATTTTCAAAATGAATATGTTGAAAAACGTAAGTGGTTATCAGCAAATGATTACAGTCAGCTTGTAGCACTTAGTCAATTTCTACCTGGTCCCGCATCGAGTCAAGTAGGAATGGGCATTGGCTTATTAAGAGGTGGAATATTTGGGAGTATAATTTCTTTTCTTGGCTTTACATTACCGTCAGTGTTGCTGCTGATTGCATTCGGATATTTTTCGACGCATGTAGAGATGAGCTGGGTCCATGGCTTAAAATTAGTGCTGTTGCGATTGTTGCACAGGCTATTTTGGATATGTCCAGGAAATTGATTTCTAGCATATGGCATTTAATAATTGCCGTGTTTGCACTTGGAGTAGTGCTTTTATGGGTACATTCATTATCACAGGTATTGGTGATAGGTCTTGCTGCCCTCATAGGCTTTCGATTTATTAAAATCACCAAGGAAATGAATCAACATGTAACAGTTGCACCTATTTCCAAAAAAGCAGGGTTCATTTTATTATCACTGTTTTTCTTACTCCTTATTGGTTTACCAGCTGTTAGTCCATTTATGCAATATGAATGGTTTATATTGGTTGAAAAGTTTTATCTATCAGGTGCCTTAGTGTTTGGTGGCGGTCATGTAGTACTGCCTTTGTTAGAAGTTCAATTTGTACAAAGTGGATTAATGAGTTCTTCTGATTTTATTACAGGTTATGGAATGACACAGGCAGTTCCTGGTCCATTATTCACGTTTGCCTCTTACATAGGTATGATGATTGCTGGAGTACCTGGGGCCATTATTGCTACAATAGCATTTTTCTTCCTGCCTTTTTACTTATAGTTGGGGCAATGCCATTCTGGCTAGCGCTGAATCAATTCCCAAGATTAAGAGGGGCAATAGCAGGTGCAAATGCTGCCGTTGTTGGAATATTAGCAGCAGCTTTTTTTTCATCCAATTGCTACAGAGACAATTGAAAATTGGTTAGACATTGTTATATCTGCCATCTTTTTATGGTGCTTAATGCGATGGAAAATACCGCCTTATTTATTGGTAATCATTGGACTTTGCATAGGAATTATACGTTATTAAAAATACACTTTCTAAATCAAAACCATGAATCTTTATGGTTTTGATTTTTTTGTGGAAAATGGATCCTATGAACTTCCACTTGATACACATACTTTTCTTAGATGGATTCATGGCGTTCTATTCTTTGTTTGTTTATAATGTAAAAATGGAAAAAGACTTTATCAGAAAGAAGGGATAGCTATGGCACGAGGTGTTTACATTCATATTCCTTTTTGTCATCAAATTTGTAATTATTGTGATTTCAATAAATTCTATTTCAAAAATCAACCAGTTGATGAATATATAGAAACCCTAGGCAAGGAGATGGCACTTGCCATACAAAAGTATCCTGACCATTTTAAACAAATCGAAACGATCTTTCTCGGTGGTGGAACACCGACTGCGTTATCGCCTGAGCAATTAGAAAAACTTCTTGGGCTGATTCGTACGTATATTCCTATGGACAGTGTGACAGAATTTACATCAGAGGCAAATCCGGACGAGCTCTCAGAGGAGAAATTGCAGGCATTATTTGCTGGAGGTGTCAATCGTTTAAGTATGGGGGTGCAGTCCTTTGATCAGACGTTATTAAAGAAAATTGGACGTACTCATAGTAACGAACATGTTTATGAAACAATTGCCTTGGCGAAAAAGGTCGGCTTTCACAATATAAGCATAGATTTAATGTATGGTCTGCCTGGGCAAACAATGGCACAATGGGAGAACTCCTTAGCAAAGGCCTTTGCCTTGAAGTTACCGCATATTTCCGCATACTCATTAATAGTAGAGCCAAAAACGATATTTTATAATCAATATACAAAGGGAAAACTGCATTTACCAACCGAAGATCTTGAGGCAGACATGTATGATGTATTGATGAAACAGATGGAGGCTCATGGGCTGCAACAATATGAAATAAGTAACTTCGCGCAATCCGATTTCAGCTCTAGTCATAACAAAATTTATTGGGAAAACGATGAATATGCAGGCTTTGGCGCTGGTGCACATGGATATGTTGCTGGTATCCGTTATTCCAATCATGGACCATTAAAAAAAATATATTGATGCAGTAAACAAAGGTGATTTACCAATTGTCTATGAGCATATTGTGACAGAGAATGAAAAACGTGAAGAACAAATGTTTTTAGGTCTGCGAAAAACAGAGGGAGTATTACACCATATATATGAAGAGAAATTTAATGAAACGATGCTTACACGTTATCGTCATGTTATCGAAAAGTTAGTATCAGAAGGTCTTTTGGAACACGATCCGAATGGAATTCATCTGACACGAAAAGGTCGATTTGTAGGGAATGAAGTATTTCAACAATTTTTGCTAGAAGATTGAGCGATTTCGTTGACATAAAATGTGGGATTTGATAACTTAATAATAGTATTAGCACTCCTCTTAGTTGAGTGCTAACAGAGGTGATAATCATGCTAACAAATCGGCAACTACAGATATTGCAAGTCATTGTAGACGACTTTATTATGTTTGCACAGCCGGTAGGTTCTCGCCAGATCTCCAAAAAGCAAGAGATTACATTTAGTCCAGCCACAATTCGAAATGAAATGGCGGATTTGGAGGAATTAGGTTTTTTTAGAAAAAACACATACTTCCTCTGGTCGAGTGCCTTCGGAAAAGGGTTATAGATTTTATGTAGATCATTTGTTGAGTCCACAGGGGATTAATTCTAGGGATATTCAGCAAATCCAATCAATTTTTAATGATCGCCTAGTAGAAGTAGAGCATATTATCCGAAAATCAGCCAATATTTTATCAGAGCTGACATCTTATACATCGATTCTTTTAGGACCTGATGTACAAAGACATCGTGTTAAACGATTCTCAATTGTGCCGCTCTCTAGTGATACAGCAGTAGCGATTATCGTAACGAATAACGGGCATGTGGAAAATCGTATGTTTAATTTACCTCCAGGTTTTACCGCTTCTGAATTAGAGAAGATGGTTAATATTTTAAATGAACGCTTAATCGGTGTGTCATTAGAAGATCTTCATACAAAGCTTGAGGCTGAAGTGTTAGCTGTTTTACAGCAGCATGTAAGATCTGCGGATGACTTTATTCGCTCACTTGTTACAGCCACGATGCATAATTCAGAAAGTAAAATTTTCTATGGTGGAAAAACAAATATGTTCAACCAGCCCGAATTCCACGATTTAAATAAAGTCCGAATGATTTTGGACTTAATGGAAACGAACAGCCAAGTGCAATCGCTTTTCCATCCCAATGAATCGGGCATTCAAATTCGTATAGGCTCTGAAAATAAACAACTAGAAATGGAAAACTGTAGTGTCATTACGACCACTTATTCAATTGGTGAAGATCAACAAGGGGCTATTGCGATTATTGGTCCAACACGGATGGATTACAAACGTGTTGTTGCTTTACTAGACGTATTGCGCATGGATTTAACACAGGCCTTTACGAAGAATCGTAGTGATTGATAATGAGGAGGATTCAAGTGACTGAAACAACTGAAAACAAGGATCTTGTACAAGAAAAAGTACAGGATGAGAATGTACAAGCTGAAAATGTATCTACAGAAAATGATGTAGTTGAACAGCAAGAAGCAGAATTGACGATTGAAGAGCAATACGAGGCAAAGCTTGCAGAGTTACAAGCAAAGCTAGACGACGAGGAAAATCGTCATCTACGCCTACGCGCTGACTTTGATAATATGCGTCGTCGCAATCAGCTAGATCGTGAGGCAGCAGAGAAATACCGTGCTCAAAGCTTATTATCAGATTTACTGCCAGTACTAGATAATTTTGAGCGTGCCTTACAAGTGGAAGCAACGTCTGAAGAAGCTGCTTCTATTGTAAAAGGCATTGAGATGGTCTATCGTTCTCTGATTGAAGCAACAGAGAAGGAAGGTCTGCAAGTGATTAAAGCAGAAGGTGAGCCATTTGATCCAAATATTCACCAAGCTGTCATGCAGGAACAAGATAGTGAAAAAGAGACTGGTGTTATTTTACGCGAACTGCAAAAAGGATATATCTTAAAGGATCGTGTATTACGCCCATCAATGGTATCTGTGAACGAATAGTCATAGCACTATTTAGTCAATTAAAATCAGTTAGAAAACGCATCCCTTGCGTTTAAATAATAGGAGGAAATTTTAATGAGCAAAATTATCGGTATTGACTTAGGAACAACAAACTCTTGTGTTTCTGTACTTGAAGGTGGAGAACCAAAAGTAATTCCAAATCCAGAAGGCAATCGTACAACACCATCTGTTGTCGCATTTAAAAATGGCGAACGTCAAGTTGGTGAAGTAGCAAAACGTCAATCAGTAACAAATCCGAACACAATTATTTCCATTAAATCAAAAATGGGTACAGCTGAAAAAGTAACAGTGGAAGATAAAGACTACACGCCACAAGAAGTATCAGCAATGATTCTTCAATACTTAAAAGGCTATGCAGAAGATACTTAGGTGAGAAAGTAACAAAAGCAGTTATTACAGTTCCTGCTTACTTTAATGACGCACAGCGCCAAGCGACAAAAGACGCTGGTAAAATTGCTGGCCTTGAAGTAGAGCGTATTATCAACGAGCCAACTGCAGCTGCACTTGCGTACGGCTTAGACAAACAAGACCAAGATCAAAAAGTTTTAGTATTTGACCTTGGTGGTGGTACATTTGACGTTTCTATTCTTGAATTAGGTGACGGTGTCTTCGAAGTATTAGCAACTGCTGGTGATAATAAACTAGGTGGGGACGATTTTGATGACGTGATTATCGACTATCTAGTAGCTGAATTCAAAAAAGAAAATGGCATTGATTTATCAAAAGATAAAATGGCGATGCAACGCTTAAAAGATGCAGCTGAAAAAGCGAAAAAAAGATTTATCTGGTGTAACTTCTACACAAATTTCTTTACCTTTCATTACGGCAGGTGAAGCAGGTCCACTACACCTAGAAATTTCTTTAACACGTGCAAAATTCGACGAAATTACTTTACCATTAGTAAATCGTACAGTAGGTCCAGTACGTCAAGCCTTATCTGATGCAGGCCTTTCAACATCTGAAATCGACCAAGTTATTTTAGTTGGTGGTTCAACACGTATTCCAGCAGTACAAGAAGCAGTACGTAAAGAAACTGGTAAAGAGCCTCACCGTGGAGTAAACCCTGACGAAGTTGTTGCAATGGGTGCTGCTGTACAAGGTGGCGTATTAACTGGTGATGTGAAAGACGTTGTTCTACTTGACGTAACACCATTATCACTTGGTATTGAAACAATGGGTGGTGTGTTCACAAAATTAATTGACCGTAACACAACAATCCCTACTTCAAAATCACAAGTATTCTCTACAGCAGCTGACAACCAACCAGCAGTAGACATCCATGTTCTACAAGGTGAGCGTTCAATGGCAGCTGACAATAAAACATTAGGTCGCTTCCAATTAGCAGACATTCCACCGGCTCCACGTGGTGTACCTCAAATCGAAGTAACATTTGATATTGATAAAAACGGTATCGTATCTGTAAAAGCGAAAGACCTTGGTACAAACAAAGAGCAAACAATCGTGATTCAATCTGATTCTGGTCTATCTGAGGAAGATATTGAACGCATGGTAAAAGATGCTGAAGCAAATGCAGAGGCAGATGCTAAACGTAAAGAAGAAGCAGATCTTCGTAACGAAGCAGATCAACTAGTGTTCCAAGTAGACAAAACAATTGCTGATCTAGGTGAGCAAATTACAGAAGACGAGAAAAAAATCTGTTGAAGATGCTCGTGATGAATTGAAAAAGGCGCTTGAAGCTGGTGAATTAGAGGGCATTAAATCTGCTAAAGAAAAACTAGAAGGCGTTTTACAGCCACTAGTAATGAAAGTATATGAACAAGCTGCAGCAGCTGCTCAAGCAGCTCAAGGTGGCGAAGCAGGTGCAGACACTGGCGCTGGTAAAAAAGATGACGGTGTTGTAGACGCTGAATTTGAAGAAGTAAAAGACGATAAATAAGAGTTAACACAGTTAAGTGAAAAGCCAAAGACCGCTTGCGGCTTTGGCTTTTCTCTTTATTAAAAGCGGTATGATAAGCTCTACATAATAACTGAGAACAATATGTTCCTCATTTATTAATAAATAATTTACAACAAAAATAGAGGCAGTTTATTTAACTGCATGGTACAATAGATTTTATGCAAAAAGAGCGGAGTGTGAATGATGGAAAAACGCGATTACTACGAGGTGCTTGGTTTAACCAAATCAGCTTCAAAAGATGATATTAAAAAAAGCATATCGTAAATTATCAAAACAATATCACCCTGATTTAAATAAAGAGCCAGGTGCTGATGAAAAATTCAAAGAAATCGCTGAAGCTTATGAAGTGCTAAGTGATGATCAGAAGAAGGCGCGCTACGATCAATTTGGTCATGAGGATCCAAATGCTGGCTTTGGTGGTGGTGGCTTCGGAGGAGGCGGCTTTGGCGGCTTCGAGGATATTTTCAGCTCATTCTTTGGTGGTGGAGGTCGTCGTCAGGACCCGAATGCACCACGCAAGGGTGATGATCTACAATATCGTATGAATATTAAATTTGAAGAAGCGATTTTCGGGAAAGAAACAGAAATCGAAATTCCGAAAGATGAAACCTGCGATACTTGTCATGGTTCGGGTGCAAAACCAGGAACTAAGCCAGAAACATGTTCAACATGTAATGGTGCTGGTCAAGTAAATCAAGCTGTGGATACTCCATTTGGCCGTATGATGAATCGTCGTACTTGTTCAACATGTCATGGTACTGGAAAAATCATTAAAGAAAAATGTTCAACATGTCGTGGAGAAGGAAAAGTACAAAAACGTAAGAAAATTAAAGTAACAATTCCAGCAGGGGTTGACGATGGCCAACAAATTCGTGTAACTGGTCAGGGAGAGCCGGGTATAAATGGAGGACCAGCGGGAGATTTATATATAATGTTCCGTGTGCAAGGGCATAATGAGTTTGAACGTGATGGCGACGATATTTATTATGAGCTGAAGCTAACATTCCCTCAAGCAGCTCTTGGTGATGAAATTGAAGTACCAACTGTCCATGGGAAAGTAAAATTACGAATTCCAGCAGGGACACAGTCAGGTGCTCAATTCCGCCTTAAAGACAAAGGTGTAAAAAATGTACATGGCTATGGTACTGGTAATCAATATGTTACTGTCAAAGTTGTCACACCAGAAAAGGTAACAGAAAGACAAAAACAACTGCTACGCGAATTTGCGGAAATTAGTGGTGATATTCCTGAGGAACAAGGAAGCTCACTATTCGATAAAATCAAGAAAAAAATTCCAAGGCGAATAATTAGAGGAGCTGAAGAGCTACGTGAAGTGGTCAGAGTTATCCATTCATACCAAGAATGAAGCGGTAGAGGCAATTTCGAATATTTTGCATGAGGCTGGAGCGAGTGGTGTTGTTATTGAAGATTCGGCTGAATTTGCTAAGCCACGAGAGGATCAATTTGGTGAAATTTATGCACTAAATGAATCGGATTTTCCCAAAGATGGTGTTATTGTCAAGGCTTATTTATCAGAGTCTAGCTTTTTAAATGAAACTGTGGAAGAAATTAAAGCGGCTATCACAAATCTAACGAACTTTAATATCGATATAGGGGAGAATGTAGTATCGATTGTAGAAGTAAATGAGGAAGACTGGGCAACAGCTTGGAAGCAATACTATCATCCTGTGAAAATTTCTGAACGCTTTACAATTGTACCAACCTGGGAAGATTATACTCCAGTATCAACAGATGAATTAATTATCGAATTAGATCCTGGTATGGCATTTGGTACTGGAACACACCCAACAACTGTGATGTGCCTGCAAGGGCTTGAAAAGGTTGTAAAAGAGGGTGACACAGTTATCGATATTGGTACGGGTTCTGGTGTTCTTTCTATTGGTGCCGCATTACTTGGAGCTAAAAGTGTTCATGCGCTTGATTTAGATGAAGTAGCAGTACGCTCTGCGCAAGAGAATGTTGTGTTAAACAAAGTTGAGGATACAGTATCTGTATTTCATGGAAACCTATTGGATACAGTGAAGGAGCCGGCTGATGTCGTTGTTGCCAATATCTTAGCAGAAATTATTATATCCTTTACTGACGATGCATTTTCAATTGTCAAACCAGGTGGATTATATGTCACTTCAGGCATCATTGGCGCAAAACGTGATGATGTCAAAGCGGCACTAGAAGCTTCAGGCTTTGTCATTGAAGAAGTATTACTAATGGAAGACTGGGTCGCAATCATCGCCCGTCGTCCACAATAAATGGACTGAGAAAGCGCCAAATCGTGAGCCGAGTGCTTGTGATTTGGCGTTTTCTCTTCTTTATAGAAAGGAATGTGTACCATGCAGCGTTATTTTATTGAAACCTCTATTGAAAAAGCACGAATTAGTGGAGAAGATGCACATCATATTGAACGAGTAATGCGAATGAAGGAAGGTGACAAAATTGTAGTAGTGGCACAAGATAATGCCCACATCTGTACAATTGTAGCCTTTGAAGGAGATGGGGTAGTTATACAGCCTACTGGGGAGATAATTCCTTCTCCTGAGCTACCTATTCAAGTTACAGTTGCCTGTGGATTGCCAAAAGGTGATAAATTAGAGCTTATTACACAAAAAGCTACAGAGCTTGGCATGTTTGCCTTATTGCCGTTTGAAGCAGAGCGTTCCATTGTAAAATGGGATAAAAAGAAGGGGGTAAAAAAAGCAAGAGCGTCTGCAAAAAAATTGCAAAAGAAGCCGCTGAACAATCTCATCGTACACATATACCAGAAATTTATGAACCAATTTCTTTTAAGCAGCTAGTAAATCAGGTGAGCAATTTTGACGCCGTTTTTATCGCAGATGAAGAAGATGCCAAATCTATAAAACGTACGAGATTTGCGGAAAAGCTAAAAAAACGTTTACGATAAAAAAATCGAATTCAATTCTTATTATCTTTGGTCCAGAAGGCGGCATTGCTAGAAAAGAAGCGGATGCTCTGTTGCAAGCTGGAGCCCAAACGATGTCTTTAGGACCCCGAATTTTACGAGCAGAAACAGCGCCACTTTATGCACTGTCTGCAATATCCTATGAATTTGAATAAAAGAAATGCCGCCTTATCAAAAGTGAGAATATGTTATATTCCGTATTGGCAAAAAGATGAGGCATGGGCAAAACCACTTAAAAACTGTTTTAAGTGGTTTTTTCACTTTTATATAATATAGGGTCCTACTAGAATTTGAGTCAGTAATATTGCGCAAAACGTGATGTGAAAATAAGTGAAAATTTAGAATATAGGTAAAAATTAACAAAAAAACCCTTTTATTAAAATATAGAAAAAAAACAAGTATAACGTCCATACATAGATATTATTGATACATATTCTAACGATAGGAGAGCTCCCTAATACTAAAAAAATGAAAAGAGGGAATTTTTTTTGAGTGAACAATTAGAAAATCAAATGCTACCTTGCCCGGTAACATCAACTGAACAAATTCCATTAACTAATGAAACTACTCCAGTAGTCGCTACACCGCTCACGACACCAACAATTAAAGTTCCAGTTGTACTTGCAGAACCAACACTTCAAATCGTTGTGGAGTCGGATATTACGCTTAATCCTGCAGCAACTGAAATCAAAAGAGTGAAAAAAAATGTATTCCTAAATCAAGCTAAATTAGTACCAGTGAGCTTTGTACGCATTGCGGGCACTGACTTTTTTAGGGTAACAAGAGCTAAATTATTTGTAGCAGGACATATTCGTAAAAATATCGAATATGCTTCATCAGCATGTAATGGAGCACTTCGAGATAGAATTGCCGATGTTGCGTTTTCTGGTTTTACAGACCTTACATTCCCACAAACACCTGGGGGGTCTACTCCAATCTTAGGCATTTCCGAGTTTGCCGAAGCGAACTTCCTGAATGAAGCGACGCAAATGGACGCTCGATTGGATAAGGCTTTCTTCCAAAACCTTGTTAAATACAATGAACAGCCATTTGGAGAATTAGTAGCAGCGAACTTCTTTGAACTTGATTTTTCGCCAATTATGACATCACCAGAAGGTACGTTTAGCACATTACGTGAAAAAATCGTACTCGAACTGACTGTAAAAGTAATTCAAGTTCAACAAGTCCGCCTTGGTGCTGGCAGTAGTGTAATAACTCCTGTTCTTACAGGGCTTACTCCTCCAGTTAGTCCTACTATCAATCCTCCTATTAATCCACCTTCCGAACCTTGTTAATCTATCTTTAAATACTAGATAATCAAAATAGATAAGCGTCATTCAAGGGCACGGATAAAAATCCAATATTTGAGTTGGCAGTCGAGGGTTCGATTTAGTCGAATTTTCAACTGCCTTTTTTTTCTATTAAAAAAAATTTTTTTCTTTTTCAATGCGTGTGAATCAACGTGCTCAGTGACAAAAGTAAAAGTTAAGCATAGTATGAATTGTAATAATAAGTACAGTGAAAAGAATACGCGTTATATGATGAAGTAGAACTCAAATCCTTAATATATAGAACAATGAGGAATTATCGACCAATACACCTTATTTGTCAAAACATTTTTTTGGGAGTGAACGAATGAAAACTCCATGGATTAACTTTAGAGGGATGAAGGAAGTATCCTCTAAGCAAAATAAATACACGAATTGGACGTATCAAACTAAACCATCTCATTTAGATTCTGCATGTGGTGAAAATGATGATACAAAAAAAATTAGATGATACCAGAAATGGGGAAGAATCTAGCCATGAATTACTAATTTCTTCAAGAAATAATGTTGAAGAAGAAACCAATCCCCCTCCTGATAACGTGGAGGTTGATGAATTGGATTCAGTGGAAGAGCTGGATTTAGTATTACTTATTCCTTTAGAAACGGATATTGAGGAAGAAATCGATCATTTTTCCGATACTGAAATAGATGATGAAATGAATCCAGTGAAAGATCTAGATTTAGCAACCAATTTAGATTCCAATCATGGACTACTTATTCCTCTAGAAATTAATGATGTGGAAGATGTCCATGCTCTCCCTGATTCCGAAGAGACAGAGGAAATGAATTCTGTAGAAGAACCGAATTTAACATCTCAAGTAGACCCTAATCATAAGATATTCAGTCAATCTGAATACAATGGTGAGAATAAAAATGATGAAGGGGAAAACCTTTCTACACCTTTTCCTGAGCCTGTGCAAGGAGAAGTATGTTCTATAACCCAAAAAAACTCATTTTCTACATATGTTGAAATTAATGATTTTCTCCATGCTCCTATCTGTGGTGAAAATGTTCAAAATACATTTGAATTTCTTGATTTAAACAATAAACTAATTCCCCAATTTGAAACGAAGCTATTTCATACTATAACGGATTATCCTGAGCAGCCGGATTGTCGATTGGCTCGCTCAAAAATTAATAAAATTGTATTTTTAATGAAAACAGATATCCATCCTAAAAATAATCAGAAAAATAATCTGCTAAAATCAGTTGTAGTCCCCTTACATAACTCACAATCAATTAACAAAGGTGGAGTAAATAATCATTCGTACAGTACCGAAGATTTTATGCATATTAGAGTTCCAGTTGTAGTTGGGGAATATAAAATCGAAATATGTCTCGAAGAATTTATTATATTTGAAAAAGGAATTGTGGAGGTGAAAGATATCTCGAGTGAGGTAGTACTAACCAATTGTAGATTCGTACCTAATCGTTTTTCCAAGTCATTAGGTAATGGTACATGTACAGCATTAAATGGGAATTTATTTATAGAAGGTTATATTCATCAGAATATTGAGTATATAAGTTCTCATACCAGTGATGAAATACCTGTACAAAATAAAGAATTTATTCATTCGAATCAATTGTGCCAAAATATAGTATTAGATTTAATCATTCATATGTTTCAAGTACAGAAAATACAGGTTAGTATGGCAAACAAGAGTCTAGAGGATAATTGAAATCTTATATGTTAGCTCAAAACCCTTTTTAAAAATCAGTAAAATACTAGTATATACGTCCATGTATAGATATAACCGCTACATATTCTAGTTATATAAAGAGCGCTCTTTAATACTAAAAAAATGAAAAGAGGGAATTTTTTTTGAGTGAACAATTAGATAATCAAGTTAGTCAATTCGAACCTTGTCCGGTAGCATCAACTGAACAAATCCCATTAACTAGTGAAATTACTCCAGTAGTTGCTACACCACTTACGACTCCAACAATTAAAGTTCCAGTTGTACTTGCAGAACCAACACTTCAAATCGTTGTGGAGTCAGATATTACGCTTTCTCCTGCAGCAACTGAAATCAAAAGAGTGAAAAAAAATGTATTCCTAAATCAAGTTAAATTGGTTCCAGTGAGCTTTGCACGTATTGCGGGCACTGACTTTTTTTAGAGTAACAAGAGCTAAATTATTTGTAGCAGGACATATTCGTAAAAATATCGAATATGCTTCATCAGCATGTAGTGGGGCACTTCGAGATAGAATTGCCGATGTTGCGTTTTCTGGTTTTACAGACCTTACATTCCCACAAACGACTGGGGGAACTACTCCAATCTTAGGCATTTCCGAGTTTGCTGAAGCGAACTTCCTGAATGAAGCGACGCAAATGGACGCTCGATTGGATAAAGCTTTCTTCCAAAACCTTGTTAAATATAATGAACAACCATTTGGAGAATTAGTAGCGGCAAACTTCTTTGAACTTGATTTTTCTCCAATTTTGACATCACCTGAGGGAACGTTCAGCACTTTGCGTGAAAAAATTGTATTGGAATTGACTGTAAAAGTACTACAAGTTCAACAAGTCCGCCTTGGTGCTGGCAGTAGTGTAATAACTCCTGTTCTTCTAGGACTTACTCCTCCTACTAGCCCTTAATAGTTCTAAATTTTTGAGAAACACAACAAATAAAAATATTAGTAGTGCAAATCATGGCCAAGGTTTGTACTACTTTTTTTTATGGCAAAAATGTTTGACTTAAAATAAGACCACCTACATACGCTTACGGGAAGCAGTTTAGTATGTTGGGTCGTTAAACATTAGAGGATAAATACTAAACATTAAGTTAAGGCTAGCCAAAAAGCTAGGCTCATTATATTTATTTGTGTTATCATAAATCACGTATCTAAAAATAAGTACATCAAAAAAATATTTATTAGTGAAGAAGCAAATTGTAATTGAGATGTTGAAAGGATGATATAAATTATGAGTAACGAGCGATCAAAAATCGTGAGTTTCCATACTCTAGGTTGTGGGGTAGTATACAGAGATATGATTGCGTAGGAATGTAGTGGTATCAAGGCTTCAACTGCATGGCAAAATCACTTAAAATGACGGCTTTAAGTGATTTTTTTCTTTGTAATGATAGCGTGTTGATACAGATTGTCCTGTTTTTACAATAAGATCACGCTCAATTAATTCCGCTAATAACGTGAAGATTCCATCACGGGAAATGTTAGTAGCTTTTTGTAGATCGGCACGTGAAGCTGGGCCATTTTCTTTTAAATAGTCCAAAACAGCACTTTCGTAAAGTCTGAACTGCATTCGAGTTGATGCTACGGATTCGCTTTGTAAAAAAAGACTTATATGCAAATGTATGTGTGATGCCATTTTTAAATGTAATTGATTGCACACGCTTATCTAAAACAATAATATTTTCAATTATTGTATGCATAAAATCAGATAATGCTTCTCGGCCAACTGATTCTGATAAGGTACGATAATCTACATTGCGTGCTTGCTGCATCTCTTTAGTAATTAAAAAATGCTGCCCATTATCAATAAACGTATCACTTGATTTATTATTATTTTTTTGATGTAACGTATTAATATCGACTTCAATTTCTTCTAGTCTTTCTCGAAGATCACGCTTTTTAAAAATATAATCCTTCTGCTAATGCCATCCTCACCGAATAAATATAAATCCTCTAAGCGAGCTAATGCTTTTTCATACTTCACTTTTTCTTTGTTTAACCTTTCAATTTCTAGATCAGGAATAACATGTTCATCGTTTATAGCCAAAGAATATTCATGTCCTGACAAACCATTAGTAAGCGCGAAATATGTTTCTTTAAGTGATTCATTATCAATACCAACTACATCAATAAATGCATTACCACGAAGTAAAGCTCGTTCTATATCACGTATTGAATAAATTGGCGTTATTCTCTCTTGGAGCCTAATTAAATTTGATACATAGTTAAAAATAAATGGACCAATAATAATATCACTCACATAGTTGCTACATCTTTTAGCTCCACCGGACGTAACACAAGTATAGCGTGATGGACGAAAACCATCTTTGCGTGGTGAATCTAAGCCAGCCGTAAGCAAAGCATTACATTTTCCACAATAAAGCATTTTAGAAAAGATGTGCTTATGAATATCGGCACGTTGGACATCAGTTAAGCCTCTATAGTTGTCCGAAAGTAGTCTATTAACCCGTTCAAATTGCTCTTTTTCAATGATGCCAGGATGATTATTTTCAACGATTACCCATTCATCTTTATTTTTTAGTCTTCGACTACCATCACTTTCACGCATGTTGTAGCGGTATGTGCCAATATAGAAGGGGTTACGTAAAATATCCCGAACTGTTTTTGCTGTCCATTGCCCATTGCGTTTTGTAGCTATATTTTCCTCATGTAAACGATATGCTACTTTTAAAGTCGAGCGTAATGATTCGTACAAATTGAAAATGTATTGGACAATTTTTGTTTCTTTAGAATCTGCCACAGGAAATTTTTCTTCATCTGACCACACGTAACCAATCGGTACAGTGGAGCCATTCCATAAACCTTTTTCAGCACGAGATAGCATGATTGAAAATACACGTTCCGCAGTCAGTTGACGTTCTAATTCTGCAAACACTAAGATGATTTTTAGCATTGCTTCGCCCATTGCTGTAGATGTATCAAACTGCTCGTTTTTTTGATACGAATGTAACCTTGCATCCTTTTAATTCTTCATACATCTCCGAAAAGTCTTTTAAATTACGAGAAATTCTATCAATCTTCCACACAAGTAAATGTGTAAATTCACCTTTTCGGATACGCTGCATCATTTCTTGGGATATTGCAGTGGGTCCTCCACAATCTTTGTATGATGCTGCAACCTTAAATAAGGTTGGAGCTATCGCAATGCGTCTAGGCATAACGTGGGGTGGTCAACCATCGTGGGTAAAGGCTGGAGCTGTAGATAGACCACACTTTGAAGTTAAAGCGTCTTGGAAGATGCCAGCGGGCTATAAATTAGGACAAGTAATTGTTCCAAGCAATAGTAAAATGCAAGTCCAATTAATTGTGGAAGACAAACCGAAGGAGGAAATCAAAATGACTCAAACATGGAATCCAGGAAGCCCAGCTATGAAAACCGAAACGGAGAATTTTATTGCACAGGCGGTTAAGGAAGGTATTATTCAGGAATCACACTTAAAGGATTTACAGAATGGTACAATGACAACTGATAGATTAATTGGGTTGTATATTACGATTCAACAAAGACGAAATAAATAATAAAAATGCCCAGGTAATTAAAGTACCTGGGCTTGGTATGGTTTTTATTCAATCCTGTTTAAGGCCAGGTACTTTCTTGGAATAAGCAAGTAACGAAGATCCCGCCTATAGCTGCTGCGATACTAGCAGCATTTCCTTTAACACCAGCTTTTATTAATTTTAATGCAGCTGATGTGTAATCTTTCTCCATTACAAGAGCTATTACAGTAGCCCAAACAGCTGTAGGAATAAAATCTTCATGAGAGAAATAACCTTTAATTTTGTTTTCTATACAACGGTCTAATCCTGGATTTCGAGCTGTTACTATCTCATTTCCACCTTTTTCAAAAGCACTATCAACCTCTTCTAAGTAAAGGCTATTACCATACTCTTCTTCAATCTTCTCAAAATCTACTCCTATCGCTTGTCCAAACTCATCCTCAACCATCGCTTGTTCAAATACAAATTCTAATGCTTTAGCTAGTTCTTGTACTTGCTGTTCATCAATTTCTGCATTTGTTGCTTGGCTTTTCGCTAATATCGTTGGTGCAAAAGTTGATATTACTAAAGAAAATACAAGCAGAGATGCGATTACTTTAATAAGACGATTTTTCATATGTATTCCTTCTTTTAACTTTTATGTAATATAATGTAATATATTAATTATCTTCTGTCAAATTTTGTTTAATTTATTTTTTTCTTATGTTTTTCACTACTAAATAGTGAGTTGAAAAATGCAAATACAATTACTACCCATATAGAATAGAAAAAGTTATTAATTAAATTCCAATCACCTTTTCTGAAATAATCCCAAATTGGTAAAGTTACAAACAAACATACAAAGTAAATAATATATATATATTTTCTAATAAACTCCATTAATATCACCTCGTTAAATACTAATTTATTACATTTATCATTATATATTTAAATTTTACAAATATGAAATTATTTGTAAAAAAATAGTAATTAAGTTCTATGCCTTTTTTATTTCCAAAAATTACTCTTGATAAGATACAAACATTTGTTCTAATATATATGCAAACAAGTGTTCTTGTGAAAGCAATTAAAACAGAGCAATTTTTTATAAATAGTGATGTATTAGGAGGGAAATGAGATGAGAGAACAACTGATTAAAGCTATGCAACGTAATCAATTGATAAACATGATGTATGTATCAAAAAATGGGTCTGTAACAAAAAGGCGAGTAAAAGTCATTAAAATTATTGGTAATTCATTTCAAGCATTCTGTTTTACAAGACATTCTAAGCGTACCTTTATAATAAACAATGTTCTCGCTATTGTTCCGTTCGTTCCGAAAGAACGTGAAATTGTATGATAAATTTCGAGCAACGTAGACTATTACATAAATATGTCGTTTATGATATGGCTGTTCAATCGTTGCAAAGAGATTATAAAGTGATTGAAAATCTAAAATTAAGTAAAGTATATTTGCCGATACTAGATAAGCTTTTAGATAGCATTTCACAAGAATGTTACAACTCTAAGAGGCTGTTGGCCAAAGATAAAATTTGATTAGTACGATGGGAAAAGATCGATGAATACTTTAGTGATTTAATTGTTGCCACAGCAGGAGAAGATCAAGTGTTTACCTATGCAAACATGGCCCTTAAAACACAAGTAGAAAAATTGTTAAATCAACATTTAAACAAAAAGACCAGACATATCAATATGAGTGCCTGGTCTTTTTTCGTTTTATAAAAGGGATTAATATATTTTCATATTCGATAAACACGCATTAAAAACACGTATTATTTTTTTGAAAACCTTTTACACGCATTATTAATGCGTGTTATAATTAATACAGAAAGGAGGTAAGGTAATGGGAAAGCAAGTAACTACGAGAGAAGTTCTTCAAAAACTAAAGAAAAGTGGATTCATCAAATCTCTTCAAAAAGGGAAAGGTAGTCATCAGAGATACATAAAGATGACCCAACAAGATTTGCAGACATTAGTGTAAAAGCTGATGGTCGATTGATTCCATTAGGAACATTAAGAAGTATTGAGCAGACATCAGGGGTTAAGTTTTAACCCCACTGCTTCACCTGTTACCTTACCCCATAATAAACTTTAAAGAAAAGAGGTTTTACAATTGAGTTATTCAAATCATTTTGTTTATCCAGTTGTTGTAGAAACTGCTGATGATGGTGGTTTAGGAATGTACTTTCCTGATTTTCCTGGTACAGCGATTTTAGTTGACGATATTACAGAAGGTGTTCAAGAAGCAAAAGACATGTTAGCTTTTCGTATTATTGAATTAGAAGAGAATGATTTACCTCTTCCTGTTCCTTCGAACCCTGCTGATATCGAATTACATGCAGTAACGGATCGAATTGTCTTTATTGATGTGTATATGCCACCATTTCGTAATGAATCAGCTAATAAGGCTGTTACTAAGAACTGTACACTACCAAGATGGTTACGAGATGCTGCAGAAGATGCAGGATTAAATTTTTCGCATATATTGCAAGCGTCACTTAAAGATGCTCTAGGATTAGAGCAAAATGACAAAAAAAGCAGCCAATTAGGTTGCTTTTTTTTGAGCAAAAAAAGTCATAATAAAAAGCCACTCAATTGAGTGATTATTAATTTAAATCTATTTGAGTTTTATTCATTAATTTACCGCCTTAGAACATTATAGTAGAAGATGACAAGACGCCATCTGTCTCAAATTCATACATTACTGTATGATTGGGTTCCATTCTTTAACCTTGTATCACGTCAAAAACTAGTGTGTTCTTGGTTTTAATTATTTACCTATTTTGTAAATAATAATCTATTATTGAAAAAAAAGTAAAATATGATAATATATAAAATATAAAGTTACTATAAAATAAATAGGGGTGGTTGTTTATGCAAGGTAAAGAATCAACACATTCTGTTGAACTAAAGGATAATGTTTCTAGAGGCTGGGTGACAACACCAGTAAATGACCGTTTAAAAACAATATCTAAAGATATGTATTTAAAGTACCGTTATTATAAATTTTCATGGAATAACGAGAAACCATCTACAGAATGGGGTGGAAGAGATTATAAGAGTACTTCGATTCCAGACTATACTTGGAATCTCAATGGAACTCAATTAGGCGAGCCGATTCTAGCAGATTTAGAACCATTATTTTTTGGGAAATCTATATTGACTAACGACACTCCTATTGATCAAACGCTACAAACAGATTCATTTACTAAGACTGTCAGTACAACTAATTCAACAACGACTTCGCCTGGATTTAACATAGGATTAGGAGATATCACCATCCCTATTGTATCTAAATTAGGAAAAATTGAAATGACATTTAATACAAATAATTCTGACAATACAACTACCTCTGAAGTATCTAGAACTTCTACAAGTCAATCGGTATTTGTTCCTACTGGGAAGATATACGAAGTACAAGTGTATTTACTCATTGCTAAATATAGAGGTAAAGTATCTCTAAAAGCTGAATCTATTGATAATCCATACAGTGATGTTACATTTGATGCAGTAAAGGGTGGAATGACGGGAGGTTATATTAATAAAAAAAAGGACTGAGAAACTTCCTTTTATATCTGTGTATGAATACGGTGAATCTAATATGTTTTCTCAACAAGGAATAGACTATAACTATTGGAAACAAAACGGAAGCCCGAAAATCAAACTTTATGTTGATGGAGAAGGAGATTACACTTTTCAAAATGGATCTCAATTTGAAGTAAAAGTTACAGACATCACAGATTCTTTAAATCCTAAATTAGTAAGAAGTTATGAACTGAATAACTGACCTGAAAAGTAAATAAAAAACAGATAGCTGTATACAGTTATCTGTTTTTATTTACATAGTCGCCTAATATTAATTATTTTTGATATTCCTATTTAAGAACCATGTTGCGAATGCACTCCACCCAAAATGAGCGCCTGGTCTTGGTGTTATTATTCACCTTGTAATTCCTTTTCTCTAGCGTCTATCAGCTGCTTTAATTACGTTTATTTATTTATTTATTTTACTATTTTTTTTGGTGAGAATAACTAAAAAGTAGATAAGAAAAGACCACTCTGCGTGGTCTTTTAAATCTTAAAAGTATTGATTTTAAAAGGATTGTGTTATTATAGTTCACGTATCTAAATTAAGAGCATAAGAAAATAAATAAAGTAAGAAACACAGTGTAATGTGATATTGAAAGGATGATATATATTATGAGCTACGAGCTTCCTAAAACCGTATCTCTATATACTCTAGGTTGTAAAGTAAACCATTATGAAACAGAAGCTATTTGGCAGCTGTTTAAGGAACAAGGCTATGAGCGTACTGAATTTGATCACCAAGCAGACGTTTATGTCATAAATACATGTACCGTAACAAATACTGGAGATAAAAAATCACGTCAGGTAATTCGTCGAGCTATTCGTCAAAATCCTGATGCTGTCATTTGTGTTACAGGTTGCTACGCTCAAACGTCTCCAGCAGAAATAATGGCGATTCCTGGTGTAGATATTGTTGTAGGAACACAGGATCGTACAAAGTTACTTGGCTATATTGATCAATATCGTTCTGAACGACAACCAATTAATGCTGTACGCAACATTATGAAAAATCGTGTCTATGAGGAATTAGATGTACCTGCATTTACAGACCGTACACGTGCATCTTTAAAAATTCAAGAGGGCTGTAATAACTTCTGTACTTTTTGTATTATTCCATGGGCACGTGGGTTAATGCGTTCCCGAGATCCTAAGGAAGTATTGCACCAAGCACAACAATTAGTGGACGCAGGCTATCTTGAAATTGTACTAACAGGCATTCATACAGGTGGCTATGGACAAGACTTAAAAGATTATAACTTAGCGCAGTTACTACGTGATTTAGAGGCGAATGTGAAAGGCTTAAAACGCTTACGTATTTCTTCAATTGAGGCTAGTCAATTAACAGATGAAGTCATTGAAGTTTTACGTGAATCAAATATTGTTGTTAATCACCTACACATTCCAATCCAATCAGGTTCAGACACAGTTTTAAAACGCATGCGTCGTAAGTATACAATGGAATTCTTTGGTGAGCGCTTAACAAAATTACATGAGGCATTACCAGACTTAGCTGTTACATCTGACGTCATTGTAGGTTTCCCAGGTGAGACGGAAGATGAATTTATGGAAACGTATAACTTTATTCGGGACCATAAATTCTCTGAGCTGCATGTATTTCCATTCTCTCCTCGTACAGGAACACCAGCTGCACGTATGGAGGATCAAATTGATGAGGAAATTAAAAACGAACGTGTTCACGCTTAATTGCATTAAATGACCAATTGGCGAAGGAATATGCCTCTCGTTTTGAAGATCAAGTTTTGGAGGTTATCCCAGAAGAGTTTGTTCATGATGGTAGTGAGGAAGAAGGACTACTAACAGGCTATACAGATAATTACTTAAAAGTAGTCTTTGAAGGCCCTGAGAGTCTAATTGGACAGCTTGTGAAGGTGAAAATTACACAAGCAGGATATCCTCATTCTAAAGGACAATTTGTGCGTGTGTTAGAAGCAGTTAAATAAATAAAAGGATTGCCTTTTTTTTAATAGGGCAATCCTTTTTGTTTTGTGAAGGGTAAAAGCGAAGAGCGAGAATTATAGTAAGCTGATTGAAAAGAGAAAGAAGCAGAGCGAAAATGAGGGCAGGCTGATCAAAAAAAGTATGAAGCAGAGCGAATATGGGAGAAAGCTGATCAAAAAGAAATGTAGCAGAGCGAAAATCAGAGCAAGCTGATCAAAAAAGAATGAAGCAGAGCGAAAATGAGAGCAGGTTGATCGAAAAGGGAATGAAGCAGAGCGGAAATGAGAGAAAGCTGATCAAAAAGAAATGAAGCAGAGCGAAAATCGGAACAAGCTGATCGAAAATGGAATAAATTAGAGCAAATTGATCAAAAGAAGTAGGGTTAAAGTAAGAAACTCTATTTAGAATGAATGTAAGCAAGTCTAACCATTGATTAAATAAAAGAAATTAGACGTTATCGTTAAAAAATGATATGATTCCAAGAGGTACGTACAACTTGGGTTGCGAAGGAGAGTTTTAAAATGGGACAAAATTTTGCACGTATGATTGATCATACTTTATTAAAGGCTGAGGCTACGCAAGAACAAATTGAAAAACTTTGTGCTGAGGCAAAACAATTTAGCTTTGCTTCAGTATGTGTAAATCCGACATGGGTTAAGTACAGCAGTGAATTATTACATGGATCGGACGTTTTAGTGTGTACAGTTATTGGTTTCCCGCTTGGCGCTAGTACATCAGCGGTTAAAGCATTTGAGGTAAAAGATGCAATTGCGAATGGTGCAAAAGAAGTGGATATGGTCATTAATATCGGTGCATTAAAGGATAAAAAATATGATGTTGTACAAGCTGATATTGCTGCAGTGGTTGAAGCGGCAAAGGGTAGTGCACTTGTGAAGGTTATTATTGAAGCATGCTTACTAACAGAGGTAGAGAAAGTGAAGGCATGTGAATTATCAGTGGCAGCAGGAGCAGATTATGTGAAAACGTCAACAGGTTTTTCTACTGGTGGCGCAACAGCAGAGGATATTGCTTTAATGCGTAAAACGGTGGGTCCAGAGCTAGGTGTAAAAGCTTCTGGTGGTGTACGAAGCTTAGAGGATATGAAAAAGATGATTGAGGCAGGGGCTACTCGTATTGGAGCAAGCTCGGGTGTAGCAATTATGAATGGTTTAATATCAGATTCTAATTATTAATAGTAATGAAAATCCTTATATAGTAAGGGCTACGGGGCTGTTCTCTATGAACTAGCCCCACTTTTAGCCCCAACTTCATTTAAACTTTGACTAAATGCCGCTACGGACGCCTCTTCCATTTCTTTAAGAACATGACCATATATTTCGTAAATCATTTTAGGAGTGTTTCCTAAACGTTCAGCTATGACCTTCACATTCAGACCACGATTCAATAAAATAGTGCAATGCGTGTGCCTTAAACCATGTAAAGTTATTTTGGGAAGCCTGGTTCTTTGAATAATCTTATACATGATTTTGGCTGTGTTGTTCGGTCCTATAGGCTCCCCTGACAAATGTGAGATAAAAACAAATGTATTATCATTCTCATATTCATCTTCATCCATCAGTTTTAGTCCATACGTCAACAATTTTTGCTTACACCATTTTTTTATAGGTTTCTAATTGCTTCATAACAGCTTCTTCCACTAAAATGGTTCTATAGCTGTTTAGTGTTTTAGGCTTATGGGTGCTCCATAATCCCTGGAACGTTCAATTGTTATTGTATGCTCTTTAAAATTAATATTTTTCCACTGTAATCCACATGCTTCACCGCAGCGCATTCCTGTATATGCAATTACGAGTAAAAAAAGTGTAATTTGTGATGTTTTCATTTTGTTTGGCATCATTCAAAAAAAGTTACTAATTCGGTAGGTGTGAGATAATTTTCTTGTTTCTTTCCAGTCTCATCCCTTTGGATAAACTGATTGATTTTTTACAAGATCAATCGGAGCAGTTACGGGTCCAACAATTCCAGCACACTATCCCTGAAAAAAACAGCGCAAGATACTGAACGAATTTGTTCACCAGAAGGTTTGTTAAAAGAAGATGTTCTTCACTACTGTGAAAGAGTATTATGATTTTGTTAGTAAATATGTTGATCCACGGGGAATAACTCCTACAGTTGTAGAAGATGTAATAAAAAAACACATCTATAAAACCTGGGCGATATGAAGGTACCTTTATGCATCAAAATGAAAAAGTAACAGTAATCATAAATAGTAACGGAGATGTTATTACCATTATACCGAGATAGGAGACTATAAAATGTTTATTAAATATGATGAGTATGAACTACTAGAATTATTTGAAAAAGAGCCTGTGGTCATTGGTGATGAAGAGGCAGGGATGTTTATTTACAGTAAAAATGATGACTTAGGATTTAAGCTAGTTTTGACAATTTCTATATATGAGAAACAATGTAATTTAAGCTTAAATTATCAAAGTTTAGCGATTCCAATTTTCGAATTTAATTTACTAGAAATTGATGCCTTAATCTGTGAAGATCAAAAACTAAAAATTATTAGTCACGATAATAAAAAAAAGAGTTGAGGTTGTATTCAAACCACATTTTGCATTAAAAAAAATTAAATTTATAATGAGCTTTTTATCAAATATCAAACGACCAAAGGAGAGGTGAAAGTGTTACATAGTACAAAGCTATTGAACAAAGTTTTAATCAGTATCAAAAGACCCTAGACTTGTTAAGGCAGCGGAACAAATGGGTAAAAATCAATCCGTTCAACAAGAAGCTGACGAGTTAATACAAAAATTTTTAAAAGGAAATACAAATCCTGGTTTGGGAAGTAAGAATTTATTTGAAAATGTCTCTTATTTGCGTGGGAAAAATGGAGCAAGGGTTTTTTACAGAATGAATGATAATAAAATGGAGATTTTAGGTAAATCAAGTAAAGCAAATGAGCAAACAGTAATTAATGTTTTAAGAGAATTATACGGAAAAGGAGCAAAAAAAAGTGGGAGGTACAAATATGAAAATTAATAATATTATTTATCCAACTTCATTATCGCAATTAACGAATACTAAAGATGATAATATTGATATTTTTGTGGAGTTAGATGATGGCTTTACCTATACACTGGTTGTCTGCACTACAAAAAAATCTTGAGACATTGATGGAAAAAGAAGGTCTTGATTATCTTCCAGCTATGCCTCCAATGGTAATTGTTAAAGAACTTACAGAAGAAAATATTAGTAAAGCTCTGGGTACTTATCTTGAAAATAATGCTTACTGGTTAAAATTATATTATTTAGCAGGGGAATTTGATTCAGAAACACTACAGAATACATTGTTAAAAAAATAAATCTGACTATGAATAAGCCTAATAAGACCACTCTTATGGGTGGCAATAAATAGGCATTATCAAAACACTTACTTAAGTAGGTGTTTTTTGTGGAATCCGAGTTCACCAGCTATGAAAACTGAAACGGAGAATTTTATTGCACAGGCAATTAAAGACGGCATCATTCAGGAATCTCATTTGAAGGATTTACAGAATGGGAATCACCTTTAAAAAAAATCCAGTCCCTTTATTAAGAATAGGTTTAGGCTGTTTATATTATATTATCATAATGACATCCCCTTTCTTGTAATTTTAACCACTAGCACCGCCCTAGATTAACTATGACAAAAATTCATCCAAACTGATTTTATACATTTCATAGTCTGCTCCAATTCTTTTTAATTCATCTTCAACTCCCGCAGCACCTAGCTCAATCCCCTTATATATTAGTAAAGGCGTTGCATCCAAATGGGATTTCGCTTGTGAATAGTCGCAGGACAATGTTTTTTTTGATAAACAACAATGTTTTTATCCTATCTTTACCTTCTCCTGTAATCAATATTTTATAGTAATCGTACTTGATATCTTCAGCTTTTTCGGAATCATTGAAACGAGGAGGTATTAAGGCACTATAAAGAAAATCAACAAGATCATCAAAAGCAATTGAAAAATCCCAAGTACCAGTACCGTGTTCAGCAGTAAAAATAACGGTATCTCCTCTTGTAAGATCAATGCAATAAGGGTCACCTTCATCTGAAGCTATAACTAAATAATTGTCTGGCCAATTCGAAATATCTTCATTCGTAACTGGATTATAGTTGTAACCCCATTGACCTTCCAGTATGTCTTTAGCTCCATAAATATCAAGATTAATATACTCATCCGTACTCCAAGAAACCGCTTCTGGAGCATAGTACTTTAAAAAATACAAATATTCATAGGGTAATTGCCAGTTTTCAGAAGCACTTTGTATAGCTTGTTCTTCTGCCTCGTTCTTAAGATACATAGGGTATTTGCTATAAAATTCAGGATTTTGTCTCTGAATCTTTTCTAAAGCAACCTGCATCTTCTGTACAACGATATCTATTTCCATAAATTTATTCTGCAAATTTAATCACCACTTGTATTTAATCAATTTATTTGTTCAAAGAATTTGCTATGAAGCAACTTCCGTTTACTTCCACCTTTACATTGTTATAAAAACGCCTTTTATATTTTTACTATCCCCCACATCTATAATATTGAAGTTTGCTAGAAATATCAAAAGAGCCGTATTCACAGGGGCGTATAATAAGGCTGTAGGACGTTCAAATGTTAAGCCATATAAATCATCATCTATAGAAGAAACAGCAACTAGAAATCGTCCAGTACCGTTTTATAACTGGTTAGAGGAAAGAGATAGCCTTCCACAATTAATAGTGTATGGTGAACCATCATTAGATAATTGGTTGGAATGGTAAATGGAAATATTTATATTTAAATTATTTTTTTATGAGGTATTATTAAACTGAAAGAGTTTAATTAAGAAGTATATTATTTGTGAAAATCATATAGAGAGGGTAAGTTTATTTTAAATGAGAAAAGCCTACTTGTTATTTGCGATTATCGGCACAGTATTCCCGTATTATTTTTTTGGTGCAATTCTTGAACAAAAACGGATTTGATTTAGGTTATTAGTAGATTTATTATTTGCAAACTCGATATCGACCTTCTTCGCTGTTGACTTTTTTTATTTCATGCTTTGTTTTTATAATCTTTATGTTTAATGAGTCAAGAAAGTATAACATTAAAGAAAAATGGATATGTCTATTAACTTTGTTTACAGTTGGTTTATCACTGGCATTACCGTTATTTTTGTTTTTCAGACAGCCATACATAAAGAAAGAAGTGTCGTCAAACCAATGAAAGAACGTGAAAATCTTACATTTTCTATGGTGTAGTATTAATTTTGTGTTACATGGATGGCAAACGAGGACTTAATAATTTGTAAAAAGACCAATCCGTGACGGGTGGAAATAATAGATAATATGCTATTAATGTCCCAACGCAATGTCCTACCGTTGAAATGCTGAAAACCATTGTGGGAGTGAGTATGAGCCCATAAATTTTGTTTTTATTAGCCCCAATCTAGCCCCAAAGCAATACAATTTTATGCTTTACTTTGCATTATTAAAAAAATACATAAAGAAGATATAAAGCTTTAAAATAAAGGGATTACAACCTATTACTTATTGAGTTTGCAATGAAATAAAACTTCAGATTCTAATTATTAATAGTAATGAAAATCCTTATATAGTAAGGGCTACGGGGCTGTTCTCTATGAACTAGTCCCGTTTGCATTTATTTGGCCATTCCAATAGGTTGAGAATTTTTTTTATGTATTCTATAATAGAAGTACTATTTCATTAAAGGGTGAACTTTTTGTTAATTGTAGAATTCTAATCTGAATCAACGTAATAGCTTAATTTTGTCGAATAAATCGCCCGTCTTGGGTGTTATTTGTTGTGCAAAAAAAAGCAAGATTAGAATTAGTTAGCTTTGTATAAACATTTAACGCGACTAATTTTAGTCGCGTTTTTCTATTCGTTGATTTAGACAATTTTAATTTTTTTACTTATTAAAATTGAGAGGACGAATCTACAATGCAAAAACAATTACAACAAATTACAGCTGACATGCAGCTTGAAGAACATTATCACACATTAGAGAAAGCTTTACTTGCTTTATATTTCCATAATAATTGTACCACTAAATCTTTAGCTTATATGACAGACTTACCGATACCTATCGTTTCAGCAATGAAAAATGAATTTGCTAAAAAGGGCTGGGGGAAACACAGCTTGACGAAAAAGGGCCAGCTAGCCATTTCGCAATATTTTCAACTGTCAGGTGCCGATGCGGATCTTTACCTTCAATTAACGACAGATGATGCATTTCGAATAGAATGGATTACACAAAATACAAGCGAATTAAGCTATATTTATGATGCTAGACCTACAGCTGATGTGGCAATTGATCAAGCTAAATGTACAGTTGAGACAGCATTAAAACGGGCATTGCTTGCGTTAGATTATTCGATGTTATTCAATAAGCATATTTTGTGTTTAGGCGATGACGATTTCATCAGTATTGCTCTAGCGTTTTTACTTAAGAAAATTGCTCCACATTCTACAACTAAAATAGTTGTGTTAGATATTGATAGGCGAGTTTTGAGCACAATTAGCAAAATAGCTAAAGATTATGAGCTTCCGATTAGAACAGATTATTATAATGTTCAGGAGCCATTGCCAAATCGATATGCCCATCAGTTTGATTGCGTATACACAGATACACCGTATACTTTAATTGGCGCACAGCTTTTTTTTATCACGTGCAATTAATGCACTGAAGCCAGAAGCAATGCGGCATGTGTTTTTTTCCTACGCGAAACGAAGTTACCAGAAGCAGTGGCAATTACAGCAAGGCTTACATGCTATGGGCTTTGTGATTAACAGTATTCAATATGATATTAATACCTATGAAGGCGCGCAGATATTAGGGGCTACAAGTCAATTATTTGTATTACAAACAACAGAGCAAATGACTCCCTATATCCCTTATTACCGTAAATTTACAAGACCAATTTATACAGGTGAGATTGAGCAAAAATCTGTTGTTTATCAGTGTATGCATTGTCAATATGCACTTACAGTTGGTACTGGCAATCAATACGTTACAATTAATCAGCTTCAATCCAGTGGTTGTCCGAGTTGCAAAAATAAAAAGTTTTCACAAATTAAGAGAACAGTAAAGAAAACACAATCCCAACATGCATTAGGCCATCATATTTTATTAGAATTGCATGAGTGTAACGGTGCATTACTGAATGACATTCAACAAATTAAAAAGATTATGTGTCAAGCTGCCCTAATAGCAAAAGCAACGATTGTGACTGAACATTTCCATCATTTCTCACCTTATGGGGTTAGTGGTGTAGTTATTATTCAAGAATCACATTTAACGATTCATACTTGGCCAGAATACGGATATGCAGCAATAGATGTTTTTACTTGTAACAGTAAATTATCTCTACAAGAGGCTGTTCAATATATTACTGAGCAATTTAATGCTGGAAATGTCACGCAGTACTACCAGTATCGGGGCAAATAGAAAAATAGACGGGCTGCCCTATAAGTCCTCCTTTAATAGAAACAGGTGCATTTCTGACAGCTCCTTCATAGCCGGTGTTGGCTGTTTAGCTTAAATCAGCACTTTAAATAGCTACATTGTTAAAAAGTGTTAACATTAGGTAAGGGAATAAATACTATTGATTATGCCTAATGAAAAAAAACTTTTATAGCAAGGATTACAGGGCTGTTCGTAATGAACTAGCCCTTTCTTTTTTAAATAATCATGCAATTTATTTGGCATAGAGGTTCAAGAAAACGGCTTGCATTTATCTTTGACTATAGTTAGAATGTTAAATAGTTAGATAATCTAATTAAAAGGTGATTAAATGACAAAATCTAAAAAAAATGTTTACGCATGAAGATGATTTGCCAGTATTAGGTTTAGATCCATATATTGAACTGATTCAAGCATCTTCTTCAAGTAATTTAGATCAAGAACAAGCAAAATTAGGATTAATGTTGTTATGGTTAAGTGACTACGTTTTAGATGCAATGGATATTGAACTGGCTCCTTTTGGAATTACGGAAAGTAAAATAGATTTACTATTATTGTTGACACTGCATGATGTGAGAAGAGCGACTCCATCTGCAATAGCTGAACGTTTGGGGATTACGAGGGCATCAGCAACTTCTATGATTGATTGGTTAGAAAAGAGAAATCTTGTTATACGCAATCATAGCAAAGAAGATCGCAGAAAAATTTATGTGAGTTTAACAGATGAAGGGCGTGCTTTCGTGGCTAACATTTTGCCAACTTATTGGGCTTCTTGTGCTTCTAGTATGGTCGATTTGGAGCCTGAAGAACGAAAGGTATTTGAAAAGTTGGTGAATAAACTATTAAAATCTATGCAGAGAAAACTAAAGGTGGAACGTTAAACTGTAGCTAGGTTGATACAGTTTAATTTTTAAACATATAATTAGATTATCTAACTATAAGCTAATCAAATTAAAAAGGGGATTTATTTTATGAATAAAGCAATTATAGAAAACCAAGCAAATTATTCTCTAATGACCTTTATTTTATCTTGGACAGGGATGGTAGTTATGTCTAGTTTGTATTTGACAATACCGCTTCTCGGTCTATTCAGTGATTACTTTCATATTTCGTTGTCTAATGCAGGCCTCAGTTCAAGTGTTTTTTCACTTGGATTTGCTATAGGATGCTTTTTCTATGGAGCAATATCAGAAAAATATGGACGAAAAAAATGTAATTGTTACGGGTCTTTTTTTCATTAAGCTGTATAACATTGCTATTAGGTATGACTAATGATTATTCTTTCATTTTATTACTAAGAGGATTGCAGGGACTTGCGGCGGCTACATTTTCACCAGTGGCACTTGCTTATACGCTTGAAGTATTTCCAAACGATAAAAAAAGTGGGAGCAGTAGGTTTCATAAGCACAGGTTTTCTCCTAGCTGGTATTGTGGGTCAGGTATTTAGTGGCTATGTGAGTGAACATACTTCTTTTCATGTCACTTTTTATGTTCTGTCATTAGTTTATCTTGCTACTGCCTTGCTGGTGTTTTGGTTATTACCAAAAGGTGGAGCTGTTAATAAAGCAAAGAATATATGGGAGCCAATGAAAAGGATAGGTATTATTTTTACCAATGGAAATTTGATATTTAGTTATTTGATTGCTTTCGTTCTATTATTGTCCTTTGTGAGTATGTATATTATTTTGGGCGAGTACCTTACAAGTAATTCTTTTGGAATGAGTAGTCAAAAGTTGATTTATATTCGATCTATTGGTGTATTTGGAATGATCCTGTCACCTATTGCGGGTAAATTATCAAAGCGTTTGAATGTCCTGTCAGTACTAAAGGGAGCATTGACTCTTTCTATTATCTCCTTATTAATGATGGGCTTTATCTCTAACATCGTTGGTTTATCCTTAATTAGTATTCTATTTGTTAGTGGAATTGCACTTGCGGTACCTTCATTAGTGTCTCTTGTGGGTCAATTAGGTTGGAACATGGGAGGGATTGCAGTATCTATGTATACTGTCATTTTATTTGCTGGAACAAGTGTTGCGCCTATGATATCTGTTTATTTTATGAAAACTGGTAGCTTTACACTTGCATTTATTCTCCTTGCTACAACACTTAGCATTGGATTAATTTCTGCTATGATGATTAGAATCGAAAGAAAATAGAATGTACGTTAGCTCCACTTTGGCTACATGGATTAAAAAGTCCGTTTGTCCAATGAGGAGTTTTCTTGCCCATTTGCACTGAACGACTTATTTCCCTTCGACCTTTATTCAGAATAAAAATATTTTCTACCTCATATACTCCACTGATGTAATTGAATACAGAAGGGAGGAAGCAATGTTTACGCAATATAAGTATTGGAAGCCTTATATTAGTCCATTTGATCCATGTCCGCCTATTAGAGTTAAGAGCTTTGCCACACCCCCACAATTGTATATGGGATTTCAACCACCTGGATTACCTCAATTTCAATCGCCAAGAGAAGCTCTTATGGCTGGAACATTATGGCCGCAATTATTCAGTCCCTATCCAAATCCTGAAAAAGGAGGGGTAAAAAAATGAATAAAGAGATGCCGCCCGAATTTTATACATTACTTGAAGAAATTCAAGCCATTGATTTTGTCATTGTGGAGTTAAATCTTTATTTAGATACTCATCCTCATGATTATGATGCCATTCAGCAATTTAATGAAAAAAACTGAAATAAGTATGAAACTGAAGAGAGATTTTGAAAAGAAGTTTGGTCCCCTTATGAATTTTGGAAGAAGCTATTCTAACTATCCATTTAATTGGATTGATACACCTTGGCCATGGCAAGTCTAACATGAGTGATTAGGAGGAATTTATTTTTGTGGTATTATGAAAAGAAACTCCAATATCCTGTCAGAGTGAGTACATGTAACCCTATGCTGGCAAAATTTTTAATTGAGCAGTATGGGGGTGCAGATGGTGAATTAGCAGCTGCACTCCGTTATATGAACCAGCGCTACACAATTCCAGATAAAGTGGTAGGGTTATTAACTGATATAGCGACAGAGGAATTTTCACATTTAGAAATGATTGCAACGATGATTTACAAGTTAACAAAGGATGCGACACCAGAGATGCTAAAGGAAGCTGGACTAGGTGACCATTATGTGAATCATGACAAAGCTTTATTTTACCAAAATGCCTCTGGGGTACCGTTTACGGCAACCTATATCCAGGCGAAAGGCGACCCAATTGCTGACCTTTATGAGGATATTGCGGCTGAAGAAAAGGCTCGTGCCACATATCAATGGATTATCGATTTATCTGATGATACTGACTTAAATGATAGCTTGAAGTTTTTACGTGAGCGAGAAATCGTTCATTCTCAGCGTTTTAGAGAGGCTGTAGAAATTTTAAAAGATGATAAGGATCGAAAGAAAATTTTCTAGAGAAAAAAAAGGCTGTCTCAAGTTTAAATTGAAACAGTCTTTTTGAAGTTATTGAATATTTGAAAATAAAGTAAGGTCTTTTCGATGACCAATCATCACTAATAAATCTTCCTTTTCAATATTCTGCTCAGGAGAGGGAGAGATAATAATTTCACCTTCTCGAACAATGGCAATAACACTGACGTTATATTTCGCACGCAAATCTAAATCTCGAAGATTTTGCCCAGCCATTTTGGAAGGGATCATAATCTCCTCTATACTGTATTCCTTCGATAATTCTATATAATTCAGCATATTTGGGGACAGCAACTGATTCGCCACACGCTCTCCCATATCTCGTTCAGGGTAAATAATCCAATCAGCGCCTACTTTATCTAACACTTGCCCATGTCTTTTACCTAATGCCTTGGCAATTACTTTTTTTTATTCCTAATTCTTTTAATAGGGATACAGTTAAAATACTAGACTGCATATCGTTGCCAATTGCCACAATGACGCAATCGAAATTACCTATTCCAATTGAGATTAAAGCTTTTTCTTCTGTTGTATCAGCTACAATGGCATGAGTAACATAGGGTTCTGCATCCTCCACTCTTTCCTCGTTAATGTCGATTCCCAATATTTCCTGTCCTGCTTCATGTAATCTACGGGCGACACTTGTTCCGAATCTTCCTAAACCTATTACGGCATATTGACTAATAGCCATTATATATAGCACACTCCTCTAATTTGGTTACCCAATCATAATATTTCCTTTTAGATGACGAAAAGCTTCTGATTTCCGTCTTTTTGTAATGGCAAATGCAATAGTAAGTGGACCAAGTCTGCCCGCGAACATTGTAAGAATAATAAGCAGACGGCCAACAGGAGATAGCTCTGGGGTCAGCCCCATTGAAAGACCAACTGTACCAAATGCAGAGGTAGCCTCAAATAAATACATCATAAAGCTATGTTTTTGTTCTGTAATGCTAAGTATAATGGTGACAACAACGACAATCACCATCCCGCACAATGAAACTGTCAATGCCTTTAAAATGGTTTCGTTGACGATTCTACGTTTAAATAGAACAACATCTTCTTTTCCTCTAATCTGTGACCACATTGTAGCTACTAAAACAGCGAAAGTTGTTATTTTAATACCGCCAGCAGTGGATCCAGACCCAGCTCCAATAAACATTAAGAGAACAATTAAAAATAATGTTGAATGTGTTAAGTCACCAATAGCGAGTGTATTAGAACCAGCAGTTCTTGGTGTAACCGCTTGATAAAGAGAACCTAACATTTTTCCCCATTCTGATAATGGCCCGATTGTTTTTTGATTTCCATATTCGAACAAAAATATTAAAATCGTTGCGCTAACAGTTAAAAGTATTGTAGTTGTTAAGACAATTTTTGTATGGACGGATAGCCTTTTTGTCACCCGATATTCATACAATTCATTCATCACAATAAATCCTAAACCCCCAATTGTAATGAGAGCACAAATTGTGAAAACAACAAATGGGTCATCCACGTAGGCTGTCATTCCGTTAAAGCCACCCATTAAATCAAAGCCTGCGTTGTTGAAATTGGAAATAGCATGAAAAAAAACCAAAATAAAACGCTTTGCCTATCGGCATGTCAAAAGAAAAACGAATCGATAAAATAAGACCACCAATAATTTCAATAAACGCTGTGAAGAGCAATATTCTTTTTACTAATTTAACAAGACCAGCAATGGTAATATTGTTGAATGCTTCCTTTAGTAACAGTCTCTCTTTTAAAGATATTTTTTTTCCAAGCAGTAAAAATAATAATGTCGCAAACGTCATAAACCCTAACCCACCAATTTGGATTAATGATAAAATGACTACTTCACCAAAGACAGAAAATGTATCACCTGTATCGACAACAATTAACCCCGTTACACAAGTTGCAGAAGTAGCAGTGAATAATGAATCTAAAAAAAGAAAGTCCTTTGCCATCCTCAGTGGCAAAAGGTAGTGTTAAAAGAAACGTCCCAATTACAATAATAAGTGCAAAACCAAGTACGAGAATTTTGGGAGGATTTAATGTATTTTTAAATGTGTTCATCTTATTCTCCTCTATGCAGTAAATAAAATGTCAATTCTTTTAACGGCAAAATAAAAAGACCTACTTTTAAAAAGCATGTAAAGGCATAGAAAAACATGCTGTTAATGGTGGTCTACTATGACCTCCTTCGCTTTAGCCGACGAAGTTAGCTGGCGGGTAGGATGGCGAAAGAGATTCTCATCCCTTCTGCAATTGCAGAATTAACCCCAAAAGATTGGGTCCTCCGTTCTCAACATGTGAGATTTGGCCGATATGATTTTGAATGTGATTATTCTACGCCCATATTCTATTTTTTTGTAAACCCCTAAATTGATTGGAAAGTGTAATTATTTTTATTGTGACCTAAAAGTGTTTTAATAATTCCACCAAAAATAAAACCAAAAATTCACTTGATAATTTCTTACACTTTCTATTGACCATTATTAGACAATACGGTATAATTCTTTAGTACACAACTGTTGGTTATTTGCCTATTTGTGTATTGACGTGTGTTCGGAGGGAGGGAAAGAGAGATGTCAAAAACTGTCGTTCGCAAAAACGAATCGCTTGAAGATGCTCTTCGCCGCTTCAAACGTACTGTATCAAAAAGTGGTACAATTCAAGAAGTTAGAAAGCGCGAGTCTACGAAAAACCTAGCGTAAAACGTAAAAAGAAATCAGAAGCTGCACGTAAACGTAAGTGGTAATTTAATTTCCCATTAAAAATCCCTACGTTCATAACACGCAATTGTATGATTCACTGAGCAGACAAAAATATACCTGAAGTTAATCCTTTTTGATTAATTTCAGGTATTTTACATTGTGCTCAAATTTGCGTACATATAAAAGGCCGAATGTAATCTTTCAGATTTATTCGGCTTTTTACACATATAATGTTGATGAAATACTAAAATTATGCCATACAAAGGATTTATATTAAAAACATGTGAAACTTTTTACAAGGTCAGCCGTATATACAATAGAGAAGCATGTAAGAAGGGAGGGAAAAAGATGCGAAGATGGAGAATCCTCAGCTATCTTTTGGTTATTTGGATGACTTTTTTTGTTAGCGTTTCCACTAACATCCGCTTTTGCAAGTAGTAAGGTCTATCACATACCGATTCATAATGAAGTAGAACGAGGACTTCACGCATTTTTAGAACGAGCTTTTAAAGAGGCGGAGGAAAATCATGCTGAGGCAATTATTTTAGACATTCATACGCCTGGCGGTTTCGTGAATGTAGCAGGGGATATCGCTATGTTAATGGATGCGTCGCCTATAAGAAAAATTGCGTTTATTAATAGAGATGCCCATTCAGCAGGTGCTTTTCTTGCCTTACATGCAGATGAAATCTACATGGTCCAAATGGAACAATCGGTGCGGCTGCAGTGATTGACTCAGCAGGTAAAGCTGCAGATTTAAAGGCTCATAGTGCATGGGTTGCTCAAATGGAAGCAGCTGCAGAGGCGAAAAATCGAGACCCATTATATGCGCGAGCAATGGCAGATGTATCTGAGGATTTATCAGAATTTCGAGCAGGGAAGGGAAATTTATTAACGTTATCAGCTTCAGAAGCAGAAAAAGTTAAGTATTCTGAAGGAACGGCTTCGAATTTCCAGGAGCTACTAGAAAAAACAAAGTTAAAGGGTAGTGAAATCGTATCGATCGAACCTACTTTTTCTGAAAAGCTTGCTCGATTTATAACAAATCCAATTATTGTACCAATTTTATTGTCAATTGCTAGCTTAGGACTTGTGATGGAGCTATATTCGCCAGGTTTCGGTGTTCCGGGTACAATGGGATTGTCAGCACTTGGATTATTTTTCTTTGGGCATATGGTGGCAGGCTTAGCTGGTTATGAATCTTTACTGTTATTCGTTTTAGGCTTAGCGCTTGTCATTGCAGAGTTTTTTGTCCCCGGTGGTATTGTTGGTATTTTAGGTGGCGTGCTAATATTACTAAGTCTCATACTGGCAGGTGCAAGCATAATGCAAATGATTATAGCGATTTTCATTGCGCTTGTTGTTGCTATAATAGGAATGGTGATCCTGATGAAATTTTTCGGTAAAAAAATTGCATGTCTTAAACAAATTAGTGTTGATGGATGCAACGACGACGGAAGAGGGCTATGTGTCTAATATAAACCGCACGGAGTTGCTTGGAAAAGTAGGGAAAACGATTACACCCCTTCGTCCTGCAGGTACGATACTATTTGGAAATGAGCGCATTGATGTGGTATCAGAAGGTGGCTATGTTGATGCTGGGAAACATGTAGAAATTATTAAAGTAGAGGGCTCACGTATTGTTGTGAGACCATCAGAAAAAGAGATGGAGGAATAATAAATGGGATTTGATTTAGCCTTAATAGGTCCAATTATCGGGCTAGTCTTATTATTTATTGTGGTTGCGGTATTCTTTACCTTTGTACCAGTAGCACTGTGGATTTCTGCACTTGCGGCAGGTGTTCGTGTTAGTATTTTCACTTTAATCGGAATGCGTTTACGTCGAGTAATTCCATCACGAATTGTAAATCCTTTAATTAAGGCGCATAAAGCAGGTTTACCTGTAACAATTAATCAACTTGAAAGCCACTACTTAGCAGGTGGTAATGTTGACAGAGTTGTCAATGCGTTAATCGCAGCCCATCGTGCAAATATCGAGTTAACATTTGAACGCTGTGCAGCTATTGATTTAGCAGGACGTGACGTTTTAGAAGCTGTGCAAATGTCTGTAAACCCTAAAGTAATTGAAACACCATTTATCGCAGGTGTTGCGATGAACGGGATTGAAGTAAAAGCGAAGGCACGTATTACTGTACGTGCAAACATCGAACGTTTAGTAGGTGGTGCTGGTGAAGAAACAGTTATTGCCCGTGTAGGTGAGGGGATTGTTTCAACAATCGGTAGTGCTTCTAGTCATACAACAGTTCTTGAAAACCCAGATATGATTTCTCAAACAGTTCTTTCTAAGGGCCTAGATTCTGGTACAGCATTTGAAATCTTATCGATTGATATTGCGGATGTTGATATCGGCAAAAATATCGGTGCAGAATTACAAATTGAACAAGCTCAGGCAGATAAAAATATTGCTCAAGCGAAGGCTGAGGAACGTCGTGCTATGGCGGTCGCAAATGAGCAGGAAATGATTGCCCGTGTTCAAGAGATGAAAGCCAAAGTAGTAGAAGCAGAGGCTGAGGTACCGCAAGCGATGGCAGAGGCACTTCGTTCAGGTAATCTTGGTATAATGGATTACATGAACTATCGTAATATTCAAGCAGATACAGCTATGCGAGACTCAATTTCTAAAGTGAGCTCAGATAAACCAGAAACAAATGAACCTAACGTCTAAAAAAAACGGAAAGGAGCGGTACTAATATATGGAACAATTAATTATATTTGCGATAATTGCCATAGTCAGCTCTATTTTCGGTAAATCAAAAACAAAAAAAAGAACACAAGCAAATGCCGCCTTTTAATAAAGATTCCCATGTTGATCCAACCACTTTGCAAAAGCTGAAGAGGTTCCTTCCCAACGACCTGTTGTTAAACCACAAAACTTTGAGGATTTTGCACGCGAGTTTTTAGGCGAGTGGAAGAACAATGAGCCTAAGGTAGAGCAGACAAAGAACATTGTCGAAGAAAAAGGCAACGAGGAAGTGCCTAGCTACGTGGCACCAACAATCGTTCCAATTGAGTCAGTGAGTCGCTCCTCAAATCGACAAAGTGTTGGTCGCTTAGAAGCTGGGAAAAACATTAAAGAAGCAGCTCAATCACATTCTGCTTTTCAATTACCGAATTCAAAAAAATCTTTGATGCAGGCAGTTGTCATGGCAGAGGTTTTAGGTCCTCCCAAAGCAAAAAGAAAATAACTAGCATGTCCTCCTTTTTCGAAGCATATATTGCCGAAGAAGGAGGCATTTTTTTTATGAAAAAAATTATTTCAGTTGACGCCACTGCTTGAATTATCGCAATATGAAACATTAAAAATTATTGGCCCATATCGTTTTCTTCATGCAGATGCTTCGTCATGCTCCTTTATTTATGCTAACTTTCATATAATGGTGCGAGGAAAATCATTGGACATTCATGCTCTTAAGGAAGAAATGCTTCATCTTTCTGTAGAGGATTTACAGGAACTTCATGTGAAAATGACAAAGGATATGGGTGTGAGGGATAATGTGGAATAATCGGCCAATTATCATACGTATAAAGCGCCATGAAAATGTTCATCCTTTTATTCAAGCATTGCACGTACAGCATGTGCCATTAAAGCGCGTTGTCTTTCGTGAGCAAGAGGTTACCTTTGAAACGACGATGCATTATTTGCCTAAGATTCGTCGTGTACGTAGACATTTCCGACTAAAGATGGCTGTCTATTATGCGGATGAGCTTCAAGTTTTTCGAGCACAGCTTTGGACCTTACTTGGTTTGGCAATGATGGTTGCCATTCCATTGCTATGTGCACAAGTTATTTGGCGTGTTGACATTGAAGCAGCGTCACCAGAATTAGAGCAACGTGTTGGCAACACCTTTCAAGAAACCTTTCAATTAGAAACGCCTATGTCAAAAAAAAATTTTACCATCTGATGCTGTTATTCGTCAGAAGCTACTAGAAGCGCATCGAGATCTATCATGGGTGCACATTGAAAAGCATGGAGGACGTGTTATTTTACGACCTCAGGAATCACCTAAACAAACAAAAATAACGAATGAAAAGCTCGCCTCACATTTAGTCGCAACGAAAAGTGGTGTTATTACACATTTTAATATACAAAATGGTGAACGGAAAATTTCAGTGAATGATACTGCGTATGAAGGTGACGTTCTTGTAAGTGGTGTAATTGAGAGTGGTACTGATCAAGTGTTTGTGGGTGCAAAAGGTGAAGTATATGCGGATTATTGGCTGGAGTGTTCTTTTAAAATTCCAACAAAAATAACGTTAGAAACACTGCAACAGAAGCAATGGCGTGTATTAGTGAAGGGCATCCATCAAGAAAAAAATTGACTATGTGCAAAAGAAGGATTTACCGAACTGGCTTGATCCATATGTTTCAATTGTGGAAGAACAGAATACTAAAAAAAATGCAGGTGGAGCTTGATAAATCCAAAGTTGATTCATTGCTTTTACCATTATTACATGAAAAGGTTATCCGTTCATTACCTGCAAAAACGGTCATTAAAAAAAGAAAACCTTTTACAGGTAAAGTGGGGGAATGGTACAGTTGAAGGGAAAGTTCTATTTTTAGTCAATGAAAACATTGCAAATCCAATACAAGGCCAACAAGGAGAATGATTATGTCAGAACATTTAACTGTTTTACAAGTGGATAATCCTAACGAAGCGGTAATGCTACTCGGAATTTCCGATGCCAATATGAAATTAATCGAAGAAGCTCTTCAAGTTCATATTATTACACGTGGAGAGCAAATTCAGCTAGCTGGTGAAGAGGATGCAAAGGAACAAGCGACATTTCTTTTACATGCACTTTTAAAGGTCATCCGCAAGGGAATTAATATTGATCAACGTGATGTGGCAACAGCTATTGAAATGACACAAAAAGGAACAATCGAATACTTTGCAGAACTTTATGATGAAGAAATAGCACGCACAACAAAGGGAAAACCGATTCGCGCAAAAACAATTGGTCAACGAGAATACATACAAGCAATCCGTCATAAAGACGTTGTTTTCGGTATTGGTCCTGCCGGTACTGGGAAAACGTATTTAGCGGTAGTCATGGCAACACAAGCACTAAAAAAATGGACACGTAAAACGTATTATTTTAACACGTCCTGCAGTAGAAGCAGGAGAGTCCTTAGGCTTTCTTCCAGGAGATTTGAAGGAAAAGGTAGATCCATATTTACGACCACTCTATGATGCTTTAAATGATATCTATGGAGCAGAGCAAACACAGCGTCTAATTGAACGAGGCACAATTGAAATTGCACCATTAGCATATATGCGAGGGCGAACATTAGATGATGCCTTTGTCATTTTAGACGAAGCTCAAAATACGACACACCCGCAAATGAAAATGTTTTTAACGCGTTTGGGCTTTGGCTCAAAAATGGTCATTACTGGCGATAAAACGCAAATCGACCTACCTAAAAATACAGAATCTGGATTGATTGTAGCAGAACGTACATTAAAATATGTTAAACCAATTCATTTCCAAATACTAGAGCAAGGTGATGTAGTACGTCATCCAGTCGTTGCAAAAATCATCCAAGCTTACGAAGATCAGCAGCTTTAGAATGGTCTCTTTATAGGCCAACCATTCCAAAGAAGCACCGAAAGTGAAGAGAAACGTAACAGCAGGTGCAACGGGGTTTATAAAATGAAATGGCAGCTGATGCCGCAATGTCTACGTGTGGATTTTAGTATTAGAAATGCTTATGCTTAAAAAATACACACGGATTTATGGTTTTAGCGCGAATTTGGTTGTAAAATGGGAAAAAAATGTGACAGCTATACTAAATTGTATAGCTGTTTTTTTGCTTTCTTATACATTTTTCGAGAAAAATGTTTTTTGAATTGGTATGATAGTAAATAGATAGAGGAGGTGCCGAATGGAGAAACAACTTCGAAAACTAACTGAACTAATCGGTTTTCGCTATTTTTTAATTGTCGTTCTCATCTTAACAGGGTCCCTGCAATTTGCCTTTATGTATGGCAATGTTAAAGGTGTTACATATGATTTCAAGCCACTACAATTAGCGCCTGAAACAGTTCGATCAACAAAAACGATTGAAGACACTTATAAAACACAGCAAGAACGAGAGAAAGCAGCGAATGCAGTGGCGCCAGTCTATCAATTTTCAGAGGATGTCGCAAAGCAACGTGCTGCCATTGTTACATCTTTATTTGACTATGTACTTGAAGTGAAGAAAGATGTTGAGAAAAGCAAAGAGCCGGTTCCGAATGTGGACCAAGTGGCACAGCTTCGCAAAAAAATTTGAATCCATTGATTCAGATCAAATGCCTATCATCTTTACGGATTCACAGCTAGAAGGGTTGCTTATACAAAGTGAGGCAGATTTAACAAGAACAAGTACTCAACTTTCTAAGCTAGTCCAAGAATATTTACAGAAATCCATTCGTGCGGAAAATGTATACGCGGCACAAAATGATTTTGAAACGAAAATTCGCGGACAGCGAGGCTATCCAGATAGAATTTATAATACTGTCGTTTTAATTGGGCGTACAAGTATTATCGAAAATGAAACAATTAATGAGGAACAAACGAAAATTCGTAAGGAGCAGGCAAAAGAATCGATTGAGCCGACTCGAATTCTTCAAGGCCAAATCATTGTACAGGAAGGTCAGATCATAGATAACGAGGCGTTTCGTCAATTAGAGCTTTTAGGTATGGTAAGTAATAAAGCATCCTTAAAACCAATTGCTGGTCTTATTATTTTAATCTTCCTGCAAATGATGTTTATGTTTATTCTGTTTGAACGCTGGGAGGCAGACGAGCATAAAAAAACGGAATGCCTTATTGGTAACAAGTATTGTGTATACCCTCTCTGTTGTGCTGATGAAATTTATCAGCCTAGTCTCAGGAGGCTTTGACGTTACTGTTGCATTTCTATTTCCAACAGCCTTGGCGACAATGCTGGTCAGATTATTAGCGAATGAGCGTGCCGCAGTTTTGATTACAGTCATGACGGCTGCATCAGCGGGAGTGATTTTTCAAGAGGGGTATTCATCTGTTATGCAGATGGAAATTACACTCTATATTATTTTTGGAGGCTTTGCGAGCATCTTCTTTATGCGTAGTGTGGAAAAACGTTCGCATATTTTACATGCTGTAGGTGTCATTGGTTTAGTCAATATAGCATTTATTGCTTTCTATTTATTGATGACACAATCATCCTATGGTTTGTCTGAGTTGCTATTTTATTTTATCGCAGCCATGTTATCAGCCTTACTTTCAGGAGCTCTGACAATGGGTCTTTTACCATTCTTTGAATCAGCATTCGGTCTATTATCATCGTTGCGTTTAATTGAGCTTTCTAATCCTAACCATCCGTTGCTGAAAAAGTTACTAATGGAAGCACCCGGAACATATCATCATAGTGTAATGGTTGCAAATTTAGCAGAAGCTGCATGTGAGGAAATTGGGGCAGACGGTTTATTAGCACGAGTTGGATGTTATTATCATGATATTGGAAAAACGAAGCGTCCAGCATTTTTTTATTGAAAATCAGATGTCAGGGAATAATCCACATGATTCATTGCCACCAGAGACGAGTGCAGAAATTATTATTGCACATACCACTGATGGTGCTGAAATGTTAAAACGCTATAAAATGCCTCAGGAAATCATTGATATTGCCTTGCAGCACCACGGAACAAGTTTGTTAAAATTCTTCTTATACAAAGCAAAGGAAGAAGGAAAAGATTTTGATGAGGCAAAGTTCCGCTATCCTGGTCCAAAACCTCAAACAAAGGAAGCTGCTGTGATTAGTGTGGCGGATAGTGTTGAAGCGGCAGTGCGTTCAATGAAGGAACCTAATGCAGAAAAAAATTCATAAGCTTGTACGAGCTATTATTGATGATCGAGTACAGGATCATCAGTTTGATGAATGCGATATTTCAATAAAAGAGTTAAAATGTATAGAGCGAGTACTTTGTGAAACGCTGAATGGAATTTTCCACTCGCGTATTGAATATCCAAAGGCAGATAAGTAGGAGGATCTATGATTTTAACAATTGATTTTACAGATGAAACAAATGAAGTGGCAAAAGAGCATATGGAGCTTGTTGAGCAGCTGTTACAGCAGGCTGCGAAGATAGAAAATATTGAGCCCGAAACAGAGGTGTCGGTGACCTTTGTTACAAATGAAGCGATTCAAGAAATAAATCGAGAATACCGTGATAAGGATCAACCAACAGATGTAATTTCATTTGCTCTAGAGGAATTAGGCGAGGGTGAAATAGAAGTTACCTTTGAAGGAATGCCGCGTATTTTAGGAGATATCATTATTTCAACGGATCGTACAAAAGAACAAGCACAGGAATATGGTCATTCATTTGAAAGGGAATTAGGATTTTTAGCAGTCCATGGATTCTTACATTTATTAGGCTACGATCACATGGTGCCTGAAGATGAAAAGATTATGTTTGGTAAGCAGGATGAGATTTTACAATCTTTTGGCTTAGGACGAGATTAAATGAATGTTCGCAAATATGTACGCTCTTTTGGCTATGCGTTTACAGGGATAAAGACGGCTTGTGTAGAGCAAAACTTTAAGTCACATTTGCTTAGTGCAGGAGCTGTATTAATTGCTGGCTATTTTACAGGGTTATCACGTATGGAATGGTATATTGTGCTTTTGCTAATAGCACTCATGTTTGCGCTTGAAATGGTGAACACTGCAATTGAACGTGTTGTGGATTTGGCATCACCGAATATTCATCCACTAGCAAAGCAAGCGAAAGATCTTGCGGCGGGCGCAGTACTTGTATTTGCGATATTCAGTGCTATAATCGGATTACTTATCTTTATGCCGAAATGGTTTTAGCTTTACTCATTTTTTTCGACCATACAGGATTAGCAAGCTAAAGTATTATGATTTATTTAGCAAAAGGAGAACTTTGATGACAATTGATATGCATGCATTACTAGAAGAATCAAAAAAAGGCGCGCGAAAAGGCATATGTCCCTTATTCAAAATTTAAAGTAGGTGCAGCCTTTTAACGAAAAACGGCGAGGTTATCCATGGTTGTAATATTGAAAATGCTGGCTATAGTATGACTAATTGTGCTGAACGAACAGCATTTTTCAAGGCCGTATCAGAAGGAATTTATGATTTTCAGGCAATTGCTATTGTCGCTGATACAGACGGTCCATGTGCGCCGTGTGGAGCTTGTCGTCAAGTGATGATAGAGTTTTGCGAGCCTTCCATGCCTGTCTATTTAACAAACTTAAAAGGTGATGTAACAGTAACGTCAGTTGGCGAATTACTACCATTTGCATTTACAACGGAGGATTTAGAAAATGCTGGAAACTAATACTGGCTATAAGTCAGGCTTTATCTCCATTATCGGTCGACCAAATGTTGGGAAATCAACATTCTTAAACCGTGTTATTGGTCAAAAAAATTGCGATTATGAGTGATAAGCCACAAACAACACGAAATAAAGTACAAGGTGTACTAACAACAAATGATAGCCAAATGATTTTTATTGATACACCGGGAATCCACAAACCTAAGCATAAGCTTGGTGATTTCATGCTTAAAGTTTCTAAAAATACATTGCGAGAAGTGGATGTTATTATGTTCATGGTCAATGCAGAGCAGAAACTAGGAAAGGGTGATGAATTCATCTTGGAAATGTTAGCAGGGAATCCAACACCTGTCTTTCTAGTCATCAATAAAATTGATCAAGTCCATCCTGATGAATTAATAGGAATCATTGAGAGCTACAAAGAACGCTATAACTTTGCAGAGATTGTACCAATTTCAGCATTACAAGGAAATAATGTGGAAAATCTGCTGACAACATTAACAAAATACTTACCAGAAGGTCCACAGTACTATCCAGCTGACCAAGTAACAGACCATCCTGAACGATTTATTATTTCAGAGTTAATTCGTGAAAAAGTATTACATTTAACACGCGAAGAAGTGCCACATTCTATTGCAGTAGTTATTGATAAAATTCGCCGAGATGAGGAAAATGAAGATAAGATTCATGTTGCAGCTACGATTATCGTGGAAAGAGATTCTCAAAAAGGCATTGTGATCGGTAAACGCGGGGCACTATTAAAAGAAGTAGGGATACGTGCACGAAAAGATATTGAGATGCTTCTTGGTTCGAAAGTGTATTTAGAGCTTTGGGTAAAGGTGCAAAAGGATTGGCGAAACAAATCCACGCATTTACGTGATTTTGGTTTCCGTGATGATGAATATTAAAGGTTATGCTGTTAGTGAATTAACAATATAACCCACTGATCGTTTGAATGGAGCTGTCCAAAAAAAGTTTTGGAGAGCTCTATTTTCATGGGAAATTTGTTGAAAGGAGGAAGGCTGGTGCTACATAAATGGGAAGGGATTGTTTTAAAGGTACGTGCTTACGGAGAATCCAATAAAATTGTAACTTTACTAACAAGAGAAGCAGGTAAGGTGGCAACAATGGCAAGAGGTGCCAAAAAGCCTTCGAGTAGACTGGCATCTGTGACACAACCGTTTACATACGGTATGTTTATGGTTCAGCATCATACAGGCATGGGAACATTGCAACAAGGTGAGCATCTCAATTCAATGAGACATATACGTGAAGATATCATGGCAACAGCATATGCAAGTTATATCATGGAGCTTGTTGAGCGAGTAGTGGAAGAAGGAAAAGCTGAACCTTATGCATTTGATGTCCTTTTACAAGCTTTGCAAGCAATTGAGGATGGCTATGATCCTGAAGCTATTACATTGTTTGTTGAATGGAAAATGTTACCGTATACAGGTGTACAGCCTATCTTACATGCTTGCTCTACTTGTGGGGCAGTAGATGGAGAGTTTGCTTTTTCCTTTGCACAGGGGGGCTTTTTATGTCATCGATGTTATCAGCATGATCCTTACATTATCCGTCTAACACCAACGCAATTGAAGCTCATTCGAATGTTCTACACTGTACCTATTGATCAGATTGGGAAGCTAGACTTAAAAAAAAGAAACAAAATATTTTATCAAAAAAAATTATTACAACCATTTATGAGGAACAAACAGGTATTCGCTTTAAGACTAAAAAAATTTATCGAGCAGCTTGAAAGAACGCCAGAATTGCAATTGAGAACAAATGTGGATGCAGAAAAAATGCCAGAAGACCCTTAATTGGATCTTGTGGCATTTTTAAATATTAAATTTCTTCTTCATCATGATTGAACTCATAATAGGTAGCCCATTTATCAGCAATTTTCGTGAATTCTATATAGAGGTAGACCGTTTCACCGTTTTTACCTGTAATATGCAAAATAGCGGTGCCTTCTGCTAATGGTGTAACCTTCACTTGATTATCCTCTATGGTCGCTTTTACGGATGCAGATTCTAAATCTATCTTTTCTAAAGCAACATTTTTTTGGCTCAAACGATAGTTGATCGCTTGAAAAAAACTAATTCATCTGCTATTTGATACAAATCGATACTTCGTACAAAATCATACGTAGTAACTTCAGCTGCCATCACTTGTTGTTGAGTGCCGTTGGAAAATGTTAATAAATATTGCCCATTTTTAAAGATGGAAATGGAGGCCGATTGGTTGTTTGTTTTGAATTCATAGGCTGCTGGTGATAAAGTTTGTCCATCTGTAGTTTGAATACTTACTTCAGTAGGGATAAAATTCAAATCGCTTTCCATTAAGTTAAGTGGTAAGCTCTCTACATAATCTTCTTCCTCTACTTCTTGTAAAGTTGTTTGTAGTTTTCCATTTACATTGTTCACATGCACAATGTAAAAGATATCTATAAATTCCTCTGTTTTTTTCATTAAAGCCTGTTATGACTAATTTTCCTGTTCCCTCTTTTAACGGTTTTATAGTGATGGACTCCGTCATATCCTCTACTTCATCCCATGTAAAAATATCCTCTGCAGGCTCAATACCGCCGTAAGAAGCAAAGATATAGTCCTGACTGTATTGACTAGCAAAAACAGTTGCGTTCTCTTGTACATGTTCTGCGCGAACTACAAACGATGCTAATTGGGAGCGTTTCACATGGCTTTGTGGACTAAAGGTAGTAGGGGTTGTACCTTTTGTGATGCTATTGGCAAAAAGCGTTTTAATAAACGGTTCATATTCACTTCCTGCCTTTACATCAGAAAATGGAATGTCGATGTCATCAGTGATGGTTAAATCGAAGCCCTTTACAATCATTTTTGACATTTGCCCGCGTGTAATATTATTAGCTGGGTGAAAATAACCATTCGAGCCACTAATGATGCCTGCATTAGCTAAAGCTGCAATGGCGCCATAATTCTCATCACCAGGTTTGATATCCTTAAAATGAGGATTTTTAACATGTACGGTGTCTAGCTTTAGCATACCAGCTAAAATTTTTGCGGCTTGGGTACGTGTGATTGGGTTAGCAGGTTTGAAAGTGCCGTCTGGGTAGCCTGAAATAATGCCACGCTGTGCTAAATTGATGATGGCTTGACCTTCTTCTGTTGAAGCATTGATGTCAGGGAAAATAGTCGCAGCATTTACTGAGGGTGTAATTACAATTGCACTTGTGGCTAATGCTGAGGCCATTGCAATTTGATAGAAACGATGGGTCTTCAAGTGATTTCCTCCAAAATAGTGAAAATAAAATTTTTATAGTATTATCTTGTTTTTTTTGAAAATCCTTCCATTTATAAATTCAAACTTCCGGACGAGTGAATAATTTTAGACTGGAATGATCGTGCAATGTTAAATTCTTGTTCATTAACATTTAAGATTAACTATAATACTTTATTTATATCAAAATGTATGTAGTGAGAATAGAGGAAATGTTATCCTTTAAGTGAGTACTCAATCACTTATAAACGGGGATATTTGTTAATTATTTTGTCATATGAAATTCTTGACAGAAAATAGGAGGATAAATTGAGCATTAAATAGCATAAAAAAACAAAAATTTAGTTTTTTTTAAGAAATAAAATTTTTGAAATATTTTTATTTG
>BBDJ01000011.1 GCA_001312325.1 Lysinibacillus pakistanensis
AAATAAAAATAAAGGTCTTAGATTCAATATATACCTGTCCGTATATTTTTTTGTACCCTAAGTACCCCAGAAAAAAAATGCCTCATATCCACATGAGAATACGGTGAAAACAAATAAATAAAAATTAACTTAAAATATTACATACATAGATGGCGCGAAAACAAAGACATAATCACAGTTAACCTATTATAAATACAACTAAATAATGTAAACTCTTAAGAAAAATTTAAGAAATCTCCTCTTAAATCTTTAAGAAATACTCGTTATAGTTAAGGCATTCACATTTCATCAGATTGGGGAGAACATGAATGCAATTTATAACGTTTCTTACTGAATTTATAAAACATCCTAAAAATATCGGTGCTGTTTCACCTAGTTCTAAAAAAATTAGCTAAAAAAATAGTCGAAGCTATTTGTTTTAAAAAGGCACAATGTATTGTTGAGCTTGGTCCTGGCACAGGCTCCTTTACGAAAGAATTAATGAAAAGAAAAGCGCAAACTACTAAGCTAATACTCATTGAAAATAATACCGTTTTTTATAATAAGCTACGTCAACAATATGAGCATGAGCCAAATGTTATCATAATCAACGGCTCTGCTGAGAATTTAGGGTTGTATATGAAGAACTTAAATATCGAAACAATCGATTATATTGTATCGGGTTTGCCTTTTACATCCTTAAATCCAGTCGTTGCTTCACGAATATTACAAAATGTGAAAGAGTGTTTAGAGGAAGGGGAATTTATTACATTCCAATATTCACTAGTTAAGAAATCATTTATCCATCAATTTTTTTGATACTATTACGCATGAAAAAGTGTGGATTAATCTTCCACCAGCCTATGTACTAAACTGTAGACAGGGAACGAAGAGGGTTAGTTAGATGGGATTGAATGAATTATTATCCTTTATAGAGCAATACGGTTATTGGGCATTGTTTTTCAGTCTCTGGCTAGGCATAGTGGGGATGCCGCTTCCAGATGAGATGATTGTAATGAGTGGTGGATTTTTAGGTTCCATGGAAAAAATGTCGGTCTTGAAAGCCTTTATCCTAACGTATCTAGGTGTAGTATCTGGATTGTCTTTAGGGTATTTCCTGGGGAAAGGATTTGGCCATAAAATAGTAGATAACTTGCTGAAAAAGAAAAAGGCTAAGTATTTAGTAAAATCCAAGGAGCTAATAGATAGATACGGACATTTTGCTTTAGTTATCAGCTATTTTATACCAATAGTTAGACATATTATTCCTTACTTAGTTGGCATGAATAAGATGCCCTTTCTAAAATATGCGATGTATTCCTACACAACAGGTTTTATTTGGACATTGCTGTATTTTACACTTGGGTTATTCTTTGGCAAGCATATTGAGTATATATCTGATCTAGCAACACGTTATGGTATTTATTTTGGGATATTTGTTGCTATAGTAGGTTGTTTGTATTATTGGTATATACGAAAATTTAAAAGATAGTTAGAATTAGGAATTATATGATTGAAATTGGTGGGATTGGATGATGAAAGAAACAATACTGATTGTAGATGATGAGAAGGAAATTAGAAATCTTATCGCTATTTATTTAAAAAATGAAGGCTACCATGTACTAGAGGCTGGTGATGGAGAGCAAGGCTTAACTTTGTTAAGAAAGCATAAGGTACATCTCATAGTTTTAGATATCATGATGCCAAAGATAGATGGAATTGAGATGTGTATGAAAGTTAGAGAAATAGCAGAAATGCCCATTATTATGCTTTCAGCGAAGACACAGGATATGGATAAAATCGTTGGGTTAACATTAGGGGCAGATGATTATGTAACAAAGCCCTTCAACCCCTTGGAGCTTATGGCACGCATTAAATCCCAGCTTCGCAGATACATAAAAATGAATCGACACGATACAATGAACGAAAATGAGATAGAGATTGGAGATATGCGCATAAATACTGCTACTCATGAGGTGATTGTCAATAATGAAAAAGTAAAGCTTACCCCACGGGAGTTTTCCATTCTTGAATTACTTGCGAGAAATCAAGGTATGGTGATGAGCGCTGAGCAAATTTATGAAAAGGTTTGGAAGGAAGAAGCAATCCAATCTGAAAATACAGTAATGGTGCATATCCGAAAAATACGAGAAAGGGTCGAGACCAATCCCAGAAATCCTCAATATATTAAAACTGTATGGGGAGTAGGTTATAAAATTGAAAAAGATCAGTAAGCTTGCTTTTTACTTATTTACAAAAATCAAAATGCTCATTATAAAAGCCATCACAAAGGTCCGTCAAAGCCTTAGAATTCAATTATTAACCACTTTTATTTTCTGTGCCTTTCTAGGGCTAATTGTTGCAAGAGCTTCACTTCCTCTCCTTGGAAATATGAATGAGAGAACTACTATTGACTATAGCCCAGGTATGCAACAAATTCGTTATCAGGTACAGCATGTAGTAGACAGAGCCATCAACGACAATAGTATTGAAGCCTTAAGACAATTGATTGAGGATGAAAATGTCATGCTTGAAATGAAGCAGAGTGCATTGAAAGTATTAGTGACAGATGAGAGCGGAAAGGTGCTGTATAAGACAAAGCAAGCTGAGGAGGAACAAATTAATTTACATAATAAGATAGGGCGCGTAATGGAATTTGCTATTATTCAGCCACTCAATGCACAGACGATTGAGCAATCACGACAAGAATATATTACCTTTTACCCAATAACGATTGAGGATAAAAATTTATATTTATTTGTTAGTGGTATTCCACAAGGGGTATTGTATACAAGTACAACGGAGGGGGACCCGATTTCTTACTTTATTGTGATTGCTGTTTTTACTTTATCTTTCTTTTATTTAACAAAACGAAAAATGAAACAGATTGAGGCACTGGCAAAGGGGGTCATGGAAATCGCAAAAGGAAACCTTGACTATCGAGTAAAGAAAAAAAGGCATCGATGAAATTGCATTATTAACAGAGAACGTCAATCATATGGCTGAAGCAATCATGACCAATATCGAAATGGAACGAAAGATTGAACAACAAAAAAAATGAATTAATTACAAATGTATCACACGACTTACGGACACCGCTAACCTCGATAATGGGCTACTTACGATTGTTAAGAGAGGGGAGATATGAAACAAAGGAGCAATATGATGAATATCTAAAAATCGCATTTTCAAAATCCGAGCAGTTGAAAAATTTGATTGATGATTTATTTGAATATACGAAGCTAACGAATGAAAATATCGTTATGGGGAAACAAGAGGTTTGCATCAATGAGCTACTCGACCAATTAATAGAGGAGCTGATTCCACAAGCAGAGGAAAACAATCGGTCATTCGCCAAACATTTTTCGGAGGAACGGATCTTTGCTTCTATTGATACTGAAAAAATGGTCAGAGTTTTTGATAATTTACTTATGAATGCCATTAAATATTGCTCAGGTAGCGGTCAAATTTTGGTTTCTCTTGCGCAAAAAGAAGGGCATGTAATAATTGCTATCACGAATGAGAGTGAAGAATTTACATCAGAAGAGCTGGTAAATTTATTTGAGCGATTTTATAAAAAAAGATCAATCAAGAACAAATGTCGCAGAAGGCTCAGGACTTGGCCTTGCCATTGCTAAAAGTATTGTCGAACTACATGATGGCAACATTCATGCAAAGTATTCAGATAAGATGTTACATTTTATCATCACATTGCCTGCTAAAGCTGCTGAATAGTAATCGTGTGTTGGTGAGGTATATTATAAGTTAGCAATTCATTTATTTTTGTTAAGATATGTGCATCTTTGATCAAAATTTGAAGCTCTGTCTGTTTATATTGTCGCTGAAACTCAAAAATGTAGTCAATGATAATTTGTAAGTTAAGGCTGTTTTTAATTTCGATTTCCACAAAAAAACGGTAGTGTCATTTGAGGATTTATAGAGCAACCGCCTCGACGAATCCAAATGGCTTTATCGACATAGTAACGAATCGGTAGCTGGCGATTACTTGCGATTAATATATCCATGTACTACTCCTTTATATGGCGTATTAATAAAAGCGTAATGGAAATGAGGTAAATCGTCAAAAGATAACGATTTGGATAGGAAAAAAGAAACCATATTCATGCGAGAGCTTAAATTTTGTCGAATACAATAGGAAATCTTAGTTTTGAGGGTGGTCTTGCCTAATTGAGGAGACAATATGTAGGGTTGACCAGTATTCATGCTGGATAGAAGGCTGCTTGTACTTAATAGAAAATGGTTTAAAAGCAATCTGAGCTGTTCCTATGTCGAACAGCTCCTTTTTGAAATGAGATTTTACATCGATGGGTAGTCATATGCATCGATTGCTTCAAGGAAATCTTTTAGAACAGGTGATTGTACTTCATCATTTCGATAGATAAACCAAGTGGGCACTTGAGCTTGCTTTGTTGTTAGTATGTGTAGGGATAAAGATTGTGTTTTCATATATTTTTGAGCAATTGCCCTTGGTAATAAGGTTACACCTAGTCCCGCAGCAACACAGCCAATGATTCCATCAAGTGTGCCAAACTCCATACGATTTTGTGGACGCACGCCATCCTCATGCAACCAGTGCTCTAAAATGGCTCGATAGGAGCAACCATTGCGAAAAGTAATCAAGGTACTTTCCTCTAAATCTCGTAAGCTTTCAATCTGCCTATACTTGCTGGATGAAACGACTACTAGCTCCTCGCATACAAATTCCTTTGCAAGAATATTTTCCTTATAAATTGGCCCTGTTACAAAGGCTCCATCTAATTCATAGTTTTCTAATCGTTCTATATTTTGCTGCGTTGGATTTGTTAGTATTGTAATATCTACCTGTTCATGGGCTTTATGAAAAGAGGTTAAAAGTCCGGGTAAGTGAAGTGCTGCAGTTGTTTCCATAGAACCTATACGTAGTAGACCCCTTTGCTCATGTGGGTTTTGTAGGATTTCAAAGGATTTCTCATAGAGATGTAGCATTTTTAATACCATCTCATAAAATTGTTCTCCCTTGGGTGTTAAGCGGATACCTCGATGTCCACGATAAAAAAAATATTGTCTGATACATGGTCTCAAGATTTTGTATTTTCATAGAGATATTGGATTGCGTGTAATTAAGTGCTTCAGCAGCTTTCGAAAAGCTACCAGTTTGCACGACTGTCCGAAAAATAGAGAGATCATTCATATTCATATATTCCACCAGCCATCAATTTATTTGATATCTATTATAATAAATTTATTCTATTTGTGATACCTTAATTTTCGTTATAGTGAGGATGAGGGGAGGGGAATTATGAGTAAGCAAACATTTGAATATTTAATTGGAGGCATATTCGCATTAGTGATTGCTATGGGGATTGGACGATTCTCTTATACGGTGATATTGCCATATATGCAAGAAACCTTTGCCTTTAGTCGAGCAACAGCAGGTTTCTTAGCCACTAGTAATTATCTAGGTTACTTAGTAGGGGCATTGGTAGCTGGTCGTTTACAACTAGCAGATAAGCGTATTCCTTTTTTACAAATAGCACTTGTCATGAGTATTTTGACAACAGCTTTCATGGGCTTTACAGATACCATTATGGTCTGGTATGTACTCCGGTTTCTTTCAGGCGTAATGAGCGCGTTTATCTTTGTAGTTGCTGCTAGCCTCGTGCTTGATCAATTAGCAAGAAAGGGCAAAGCACATTTATCTGGGCTTTTTTTATAGTGGTGTAGGGATGGGTATTGCCTTAAGTGCGATTATTGTATCTCCCATTCATGCTATTTTTAATTGGAATGGAACATGGATTGCCTTAGCACTATTTTGTATCATATTGTTTATTTTCATTATAATTTTTATAAAACCTGTTACACCCAGTGCTCAACAAAAGGGGAGTACAGCCAAAGCTTCACCGAAGGCACCTCCTGCAATATGGATGAAATGGCTGATTATTGCCTATAGCTTAGAGGGGCTAGGCTATATTGTTACAGGGACATTCATCGTATCCATTGCAGAAGAGTCTACAAGTTTTCATGGTGACGCTGCATTTGTATGGTTTGTTGTTGGAGTTGCAGCAATTCCATCGTGCATTGTTTGGTCAAAACTGGCACAGCGCTATGGTTATGTGAGAACATTATTGATTTCCATGCTATTTCAAGGGCTTGGCATTGTATTACCAGCCTTTGCAACAAATACAATAACACTTTATATAAGTGCCTTTATTTTTGGGGCAACCTTTATGGGCATTACCACAGTTGCAACAACATTAGCGAGACAAATATCACCAGTAAATAGCCATCAAATATTAGGATATTTAACTGCTGGGTATGCCCTGGGACAAATGATTGGTCCTTCACTAGCAGGAGCATTAGCCAATTATACAAACAGCTACCAATATGCATTGTTTGGCGCAACAGCCGTTATCGTAGTTGGGGCCTTATGCCTTATTAGCGGATTAAAATATGAAAAAAATTAGTTCTCTGGAAACACTTTGAAATCTTGCTATTTCATTTACCTTTTTATAAAATACTCATCTTTTATAGTATGATAAAAAAATAAATGATTGGAGAATATGGATGCATCAACAAATAAGAGAACAACTTATAAATTTAGCTGACCAGGATTATCAAAAGTTTTCGTCCTCACTTATCCCAAATTGCCAAAATATTTTAGGTGTTCGGTTACCAGAGCTTCGAAAAATAGCTAAAAACATAGCCAAGGAAGATTGGCAGAACTATTTAACAGCCGCAAGTGATGAATTTTTTGAAGAAGTGATGCTACAAGGAATGGTCATTGGTTATGTAAAGACAAATAGTGAGGAGCGTCTTTCCTATGTGGCTTCATTTGTTCCGAAAATTGATAATTGGTCAGTATGTGATAGTTTTTGTACAGGCTTAAAATTTACAAAGGAAAATCAAGAGCAAGTATGGGTATTTTTACAGCCTTATTTTTCTTCCAATAAAGAATATGAGGTACGTTTTGGAGTAGTCATGCTATTAAATTATTTTATCGATCATCAATATATACAATGCGTTTTAAACATAATCAATGCTATAAAGCATGAAGGATATTATGTTAAAATGGCTGTCGCATGGGCTATTTCAATTTGTTATGTTAAAGATCCTCTAGTAACAATGAAGTATTTAAGAAACAATTCACTGGATGATTTTACTTATCACAAAGCATTACAAAAAAATTACAGAATCTAACCGAGTGGAAAAAGAGGCTAAAAATTTAATCCGACAAATGAAGCGGAAAATATAGTCTATTTAAATTAAGTAAAGCCATTGTAGGGATAGCCTCTACAATGGCATTTTTGTTATGGCTCAAATCCAGATTGACTAATATAAATCTGATTTTTAGGAAAAACCTCTAAAAAGCGCGTATATACTTTTTGATAGGCTTGCGGTGTGTACCATTCTTCCAAGCCTAGCTCACTATACTTTTCCTGTATGCCTATTTTTTCAGTTCTTTTCCCTGCATTACCATCACCCATAAAATAATCATCTATGCAAATTCTATTGACAATATGCTGTAATTTATATGGAAAGCATTCGCTACTCGGTAATACAGGGGCAATTGCTACTTGAGTGGGTATTCCGGCAGCTACTAGCTTTTCTACTGCTTGTAATCGAGCTTGGATTGGTGGTGCTTGCGGAGTAAACTGTTTCCGAATAGTCTCTATATCAGTTTCAATTGTCATACTAACCCTGACGTGATTGTGCAACCGCTGTAATAAATCAATATCTCTACATATAAGAGGGCTCCGCGTTTGGACAAGTAAAAAAATCAGGAGGGTCTTCAACCATGACTTCTAATAATGATCTAGTTATTTTTTTCTCTATACTCGATGGGTTGATAGGGATCTGTACTAGATGACATAAAAATTGTGACTTTTCCTTTTGTTTTTGCTTTATGAAGCTCTTTAGCAAGTAATGATGCAGCATTTTTCTTGATATCTACCCAATCACCCCATTCTTCATGGCGAAAAAGCGAGACGGGCATCTGGCGTACATAGCAATAAGAGCAGCCAAAGGAACAGCCTGTATATGGATTTAAGGAATGTGTATAGCCTGAAAGAAACCCTGTACCTTTATTAAGGAGGGTCTTTGAGTCTTTATAGCTTACATTTTGTTTCATTCGATTAACTCTCCTTTACGTAAAATCACCATTTACAATTGGGCATTCAATTTCTCCAGCTCCAACAGCTTTTTCTTCATTTCAAGCCCTCCACGATAGCCTGTTAATGTGCCATTTTTTCCTACTATGCGATGGCAAGGAACAGCTAGTAAAATTGGATTTGCACCAATAGCTGCACCAACGGCACGAACTGCTGCTGGCTTATTAATATAGTGGGCAATATCTGAATAGGTCTTTGTTTGTCCATAGGGAATTTCATTTAATGCTCTCCATACTAAAAGCTGAAAAGGTGTACCCTTGTAATCAATAGGAAAAGTAAATGCTGTCCGTTTACCTTCAAGATATTCAATGATTTCATCACAATAAGAAGCGAGTAGGGCTGAATTTTCAACTAGCGTAGCTTTAGGATATTTTTTTCTTAACCCATTCACTTACTGCTGTAAAAGGTTGATTTTGTGATCCAACGTATAAAAGATGTCTGGGCGTAGCTGCGATATAGAAATGCCAATCCTTATGTTGAAGTAAAGACCAATAAATGCTGTTCATTTTTCATTTCTCCTTTTTCTCGCACAATTGATAGAGTTTTCGATATTGTACTGGTGTGAAACCAAATTTATTTTTAAAGAGGGTAATAAAGTAAGTTGAATTAGGGATACCTACACATATCGAAATATCTGCTATAGATTTATTTGTTCCAATCAAGTAGTTTTTAGCAGCGTCTAATCGGACATGTAGGATGTATGCAGCAGGAGTAACCCCTTTAATCTTTTTAAATGTTCGATGTAAATGAAAGGGGCTTCCATGAGCAATCAATCCTAATAACTCAAGATTTAACTTTTCGGCGAAATTTTTGTCAATGTATTCAGTCACCTGAGCAACCCATTCACAATCAGGCAGGTTTTCATTTGTAGGCTTACAGCGTTTACAAGGACGAAAGTTTTCATTGAGGGCTTGCTCTGCTGTTCGAAAAATTCGTACATTTTCTTTTTTAGGTACACGAGATTTACATGAAGGCTTACAAAAAAATTTTTGTTGTTTCGACAGCATAGAAAAACTTTTGATTGTATGTTGCGTCATTATGAATAATTGCTTGCCATCTTTCGTCTGTCATCATTTCTACATGATGTTTATTGCTAGTTCTATCCTGTGGTACTTCCATGCTTTTTTTATCCTTCATTGTGTTTTCACCCTTTTCTATAAAAACAATCCAAATGCTTCATGCTTTTGTACAACAAAGTATAACTGCATGTGAACGAAAACATAAGTCCTTTCTAACGTAATAGCAAGATATTGAAGTTTTTTAAGTCAATAAAAAAACCCTCTTTCGCTATAATGCAAAAGGGGGTCTTGACTTAGTGTATATCACGCTTTTTAAAGTTACCGCCACGGACCTCTGACACATCAGAAATAACTACGAAGGCACCTTCATCAATATCTTTGATAATCGACACAAGTTTATTTTCTTCCATGCGGTTAATAACACAGTTTAAAATATCCGTGGGTTCATTGGAAAATCCGCCGCGACCTTTAGTATATGTAACACCACGTCCTAAACGAGCTTGAATCGCATCCCCAATCTCTTCTGATTTGGCACTGACTACTCGAACATCTTTGGATTTTTCTAAACCAACTTGAATGATATCAATAACATTTTTGGCAATATAGTATGTTAAAGCGGAGTATAATGCGCTCTCTAAGCCAAAAATAAAGCTTGCCCCTAAGAAAATAAAGGCATTAATAAATAATATAATATCCCCGACTGAAAACGGAATCTTACGTGATAGTAGCACAGCTAAAACCTCAGAGCCATCCAAAGCGCCACCGTTACGTAAGACAATCCCAATCCCAACACCTAGTAGCATACCACCAGATAGAACAATTAATAACGGATCATTTGGACCTAAAATGGTTTTAACATCATGCATAAGCACTGTTGAAATAGATAGAGCTGCAATCCCAGCGCTACTCATCAATGCAAAAGTTTTACCTACTTGTTTGTAGCCAATCCAAATAAAAGGAATGTTTAATACAAAGAGCAGTACGCCTAATGGAATACCAAAGAGGTGTGCGCCCATAATACTAATACCAGTCACGCCACCATCAATGACATCGTTCGGAATTAATACCGCCTCTAGTCCATATGCTGCGATGATGGCGCCTATAATAATCATGATAAATTTTCGTGTGTTTTCAACTGACTTTCTTCTTTTCATAAATCTTCTCCATTTCTTTGCGTAAAAATCATACTTCAGGTTTTGGAATAATATTTATAGCAATTGTTTTTGTTTCAGTCTTAGTTTCTTTGCTTGAGTCGGCCATATTATAGTATTTAATTATTAAATCGTTTAATTCATTTTCAAAACTCATAAATTGATCAGTCGTTAATGCTAAATCAATAATTGAAAAAGTAGCTAAATCTGCAAGTCTTTCTTCATCAAGTGAATGTAAATAATTTTGATATTGAGATAGTAAAGCTAATTGATAGTAGGAAACATAATTTATTTTTTTGTTTGATTGTTAGTTGTGACCAATCCTCCTTACTAAGTTTTGCTGCGCCTTCATTTACTGCATAAAATTTTTCTGTAACAGAACGTACTTTTCGCTCTTTCACAATTTTAATGATATTTTCATCCACCAAAATTTGGATGTGCCGATACAAAGTAGCTTGAGGTACATCCTTTATGATTGAAATCATCTCCAAAGTGCTTAAGCCTTCTTCTTTATCGTGCATGAGAGCTTGTAAAATTTTCATTCTCACAGGGTGCATTAAAACTTCTGCTTTATTCCGCATAAAACAATCCTCCTATCAGATGGAATCAAGGGAAGCAATCAAATGTTATCAATATGAGAACATTATCAAAAAATATACTATAGATTTTTTTAAAAGGATGTACAGTAAAAAGGTAATGAAATTTTTTTACACATTATGTTATCATTATTGATAATGATAATGAATGGAGGTTTTAAGAATGAAATTACACTATGGTTTCGATGAGTTAAGTCAACTGGATTGGGCAAGCATACTTCCAATCATTTTGCCATTGATATTCGTAGGATTAGTTCTAATTATTGTTGCTTTATTCGATTTATATCGGCACCGAGATATGCGGGAGAACATACTGATGTGGACAATTATTATTTTGTTATGTAACTCCATTGGTTCTGTTCTATACTTCATTATTGGTAGAAAGGATGTAAATAAACGTGCGCTTAGAGATTAAAAATATTACGAAAAAGTTTAAACAAAAAAACAGCCGTGAAAGATTTTTCAATGGTTATTGAAGCGAATGAGTGTGTTGGGTTAATTGGGCCAAATGGTGCGGGGAAATCTACGTTAATTCAAATAATTGCTGATATTTTATATGCAGAAGAAGGAGAAATTCTACTGGATGGTCAAAAAAATTGCATGGATGAAAAATAAAATCGGATATTTACCTCAGTATCCTAATTTTTTCTCATGGATGACAGCATTTGAAACATTGTCCTTTATGGGAACACTTTCGGGTCTATCAAAAAAATGAATTACAGCAAGAGATACCACCGCTTTTAGAAAAGGTGGGCTTAGGAAAAGAAGCACAGATGCAAGTGGGGACTTTTTCAGGTGGAATGAAGCAACGTCTGGGCATTGCACAGGCTTTATTGCATAAGCCAGCCTTCATGATTATGGATGAACCAGTATCAGCGCTAGATCCAATAGGTAGAAGAGAAGTGTTAAATCTATTAAAAGAAATAAAAAAAGAAACAACGATTCTGCTATCTACGCATATTTTGAGCGATGCGGAGGAAATTTGTGAGCGCTTTGTTGTCATTAAAAATGGTCACAAAATAGAGGATGCGACAAAATTAGAGCTGCTTAAGTACCATCAAGAATCAGCTATCTTTGTGACGTTACGTGAACAAGATTGTAAGTGGTTAACAATGATTGAACATTTACCGTATGTGAAGAAAATCGAAAGTTGTGGAAATGGCTTCAAAATCCATGTTGAAGATTTGGAAGAAGATGCTAGTCGACTAATACAACACGGACTGGATTCAAAAGTGATGTTTACTAAATTTGAAATGGGCATTCAAGACAATCTAGAAGAAATATTTTTAGAATTGGTGGTGTAAGCGAATGAGTGCTTTTATTGCATTAAGCAAAAAAGAAGTACAGCAAATGGCAAGGGAGTTTAAAATATTGTGGCTCCCAATCGTATTTATTTTACTAGGGCTAACTCAGCCGATTATGATGTATTATTTACCTGTTATTTTACAATCAGCGGGTGGTATTGAAGGTATAATAATTGACCCTACGATGGCAAAGCCTGAAGGACAGGAGGTACTTGCCTCAACATTAAATTCACAATTTGATCAGCTCGGCATTATTATTTTGGCCGTTGCCACTATGAGTATTATCCAAGGAGAGAAAGCAAATGGCATGATGGGCTTTATCCTAACAAGACCAGTATCAATATCTTCTTATTTAAATAGTAAAATCATCATCCATTATATTTTAGCTGTTATATGTATAGCTCTTGGCTATGGAGTATCCTATGGCTATTCAACGTATTTATTTACTACTGTTCCTATGACACAAGCTATATGGGCTTTTGCATTTTATTGCGTCTGGCTGTTATTCATCATAACGTTTGTTGCGATGATAAGTACATTTTTTTAATAGTCCTGCATTTATTGCATTAATAAGTATTGTTGTTCTATTAATATGTTGTTTTATCGCTGGACTACATCCATTAATAGACATTGTTAATCCTGCAAGTAATAGTTTGTCTGCGGCAAATATACTGATGACTGGTAATTTGGAAGCAAGGTACGGCATTCATATTATCGTAACATTATTATTGGTGCTTTTGATGTTTACTACCATGCACAGTTTCATAGCGAAGAAGAAATTTTAAATAGGACGTGGTGAAGACATGTTATTGATAGAAGATTTACAGAAATCGTATGGACAGCATGAAGTACTAAAGGGCGTAGCATTAAAGGTAGAAAAGGGAGAGATATTGGGGTTTGTAGGTGGAAATGGAGCAGGTAAAACTACAACATTAAATTGTATTACTGGCTTAGTAGAGCAGGATTGTGGAAAAGTGATGATTAATACTGTGCCAAAATCGCAGTCACTTGCCTATAAAAAGCAATTTTATTTTATCCCTGACACTATTCATGTTTTTCCAAATATAGCCGCCTATGATTGGATACATTTTGTTTTGGGCCTATATGAAAAGACGGATGATGCAAAACTACAAAGCTTCATCCATATATTTGGTATGGAAAAAAAGTATAAATAAGCCAATGGGAACGTTTTCTTATGGAATGCTCCATAAGATGGCATTGATTACTGCCTTTACGATTAGTCCACCAATTCTAATTATGGATGAGCCGCTAAATGGATTGGATCCACTTGCTGTCGTTGCTTTTAAAAATTGTCTAAAGGAATATGTTGAGAATGGTGGAACGGTTCTATTTTCCACTCATTTGCTGGATGTTGCTGAAAAAAATTTGCCGATCCATTTGTTTTTTAAAAGATGGCAAGATCATTTTGCATGAATATTTAGAAAATTTGCTTGTGGATGGAAGCCTAGAGACTATTTTTATGGAGAAACAAGCTAATGAAGGATAATTTGCCATTATTTAAATTTTTCTTAACATCCGTTTATACAAAACCAAAGCATCCAATTGTGCAAGTGCTTTTAATACTAGCCTTTATTTATATTGCCTTACAGTATTGTGTATTTACCTTTATAATCTATTTCATGGCTACCTCAGAGGTGTTTTTATTTTACAGCTTTATACTATCGAATAGTATCACCTATATACTGATTTCCTATTTTGCGATTTCAGTAGTGTTTAGTCAAAGTGATTTTTCTATCTTTGCTCATTTGCCGATTTCAGCGAAGCGGATTGTCATGGCGAAAATAGTAAGTGGTGTAGCTTTACCAATATCGGTCGTAGGAATACTCTCCATACCAACATTTTTTTATTCTATTAATAGAGTTTAATATAGGATTTGCTACAAAATCTATTGTATTTTTACTGATGGTTAACATCTTTATCACTTTATTCCTACTATGTGTTTTATCTATTTTGAACCATTTTCGTACAATTTTTATGAATATAGCCATGTATTTAATGGTTAGAATGACGCTAATTTTAGGAATAGGCATTTGCCCAATAGTTTATATTTGGATAAATAATATTGAGACTAGTAAGCTTGTTTTAGCGAAAATAGATACATCAACCATCGCATCCTTAAGTGCTTCCATATCAGATATTCTCGACATAGGTTATCGTTTCGCAATGCAACAGCAATGGCTTGAGGGAATATTGCCACTGACGGCTGTTCAAAGTGTTCTTTATTTCTCGATAATATTCTTACTGTGCTTTTTATTGTTCAACATAACTATAACAATCATAGCATCTAAGTATTATGAATATGGCTCGGCTGTAAACAGGATAGAAAAAAACAGCCAAGGTTTGGAGGGGAAATACCAGGTGGAGCAATTACTTACAACGAGAATACTGGATTATTCAATCAGAACCTTATTTTAAATTGCAAGCGATCCTAGGTGTCATTATGGCACCAATCGGCACAGTCATTTACCTAATGGTGATCCAAATGAATATGCTAAAGGCTGACTGGATTGTTGACAATAAAGCTTACCTTTTTGTCTATATGATTTTGTTTATGAGCTGTATGAACAATATTAGTGGTACACCCTATTCTAGAGAGGGGAAATACTATGCTTTAAGTAAAACATTGCCCTTCGAGCCACACAAAATATATTTGGCAAAAGTAGTGATTTCTTCAAGCATCAGTGCACTATCAGTCATCATAAGCTATATCTTTTATATGCTATTTGAAAAAAATGACGTCATAATGATGCTGTATTTATTGATAACATTACTATTAGTCTTTTCTTATAATTTATTATCTCCGCTTTACGATAAAAGGCATCCATTACTTGACTGGACAATTCCATCAGAGGCCATTAAGTCCAACCCTACAGTATTAATTAGCTTACTTTATGGATTACCTTTATTAATAATTATTGCACTTTTCCATTTCGGCTTGCTTACGTTCCATGTTTCTTCAAGGATTACAGCAGTCATTATATTAATCATTGTAACTATAAGTACAATCACCATATTTTATAAAAATAGAAAGGGATACGTAAACAATTGAATGTAAAAATAGATATAACTAGTAATACCCCATTTTATCAGCAGCTAACGCAGCAGCTCCTTTTAGCAATAGCGACAGGAAATTTGCAATATGGTGACCAGTTGCCCTCAATTCGTGATCTAGCTGGGCAAACAAACCCAATTTTCACACCGTTCATAAAAGCTATAAGGAGCTACAAAAAAAGGGCGTTATCACAATAAAACCTCGTTCAAAAGCATTTCTTATTAATGAAAATGCTACTAAAACTCAGAATGCCAACCTTTTGCAAATTGCTATGAAATTGGAACAAATTATCATCGAGGCTTATGTTTTAGGGATTGGTGAACAGCAGCTCAAGCAGTTGTTTCAGGAGGGTGTGGGGAAGTTTTATATGAAGGATTAGCATTGAGAACATGAGATGACTTCTGTAATTTACAAAGGTCATCTCATAAATGTTTTTTTATTTCTTTCATTAAGGTTATATCAATAACACCGCCACAATCGTCGTAATAACAAGACCAATCACTACGGGCAATAAATTACGCCTTGCGAGTTCAAATGGACTTACATTACATATAGCAGCCGCAGGAATTAACGCCCAAGGAATTAATGTACCTCCACCAATAAAAGACATATTATTTAGCTGCAACAATTATGATTTCTCTTGCTTGCTTACTGCTTATAAAATCATCCTTTGTATCAATTACAATTTGCTCAAATATGGTCGTCATTAATTGCTTACGTTCATAATCATCGGCATTTAACCAAAGAGTATCGATGTTGCGAATAATGGATTTGATTTCCTTATGATGCCGAGTGTCCTGCTGCTGAATATTCTTTAACTCACGTTGAATTTCTTTTTCTTTGCCCCGTAGCTTTTCGGTTTCGCGAATTAATTCATCAATATCAATAATATCATTTTCGAACATGGTTTTTTTCTTGAGTAAAAGCTTTTGTATAGAGGCTAGTTCCTGCTGCAATGAAGAGAACTGTGCTTTAGGAAAATTGGACTCGCCTTCATTACTTTTAAAATGACTACCCACTAAGTCATCCCACTGAGCAAATACCGTTTGTACTAAATTGCTTTCTAAAATCATATGACTAGTACAGGTTTTTCCTGCTTTCTTTCCTGAACACCGGTAGTTCTTTTTCTTTCCTACTTTATGCCCTGACATCGAATGACCACATCTGGCACATTTTAAAATTGAAGAGAAATAGTAATTACTTGTCTCACGTTTTCCACCAAAGGTCCTGCGTTTATCCAACAAATCCTGTAGCTCCCAGAATTCATCACGATCTATAATGCGTTCGTGATTTCCCTCAAATAGCTCCCGTTTGCGAGGGGGCTTTTTGATGTCTTTAGGATTAGAGCTGAACATTAAATAACCAGCGTATGTAGGATTATTAGCAATATCTCGCACACTGTCTACATGCCATCCTCCGCCTCTTCTTGTAGGTATTCCTTTACTAGTTAGTTGACGAGCTAGTGTGTAAAAGCCTATGGATCTAGCTAGCTTAAATATTTCCTTTACAATTTGAGCCTCTTTTTCATCTTTCACTAATTCACCATCAATGACCTTATAGCCGAAGGGAGGGATGCCACCTTTCCAGCGTCCCAATTTTACTTTCTTTTCTAATCCAAAGCGCACTCGTTCTGCCGTATTTTCTCGCTCCCATTGCGCAATAGCTGCCACTAGTGTGATAAACAAACGTCCTATAGCATTAGTAGTATCATAGACTTCTGTAGCAGACTTAAATTTACATTTATATTGATCCAATTTTGCTAAGATAGTATGCAGGTCAGGCACAGATCGAGTTAATCGATCCAGTTTATACACTAGTAAGACATCTATGCCCCCTTGCTTAATTCGATTGAACATATTTTGGAAATGAGGTCTGTTTAAATCCTTAGCAGAATAACCATCATCGACATAGGGCTTCTCAACAATTTCCCATCCTTGTGAAACACAATAGGCTTCTAATTTCTCAATTTGGGCAGCAATTGAAAACCCATGCTTGGCCTGTTCATCTGTACTCACTCGAACATAGATGACGCATTTCATCAATATTCACTCCTAATAATAAGACAAGAGCGAAACAAAGGAGCTTGCTCTTTAATTTATATATAGCACTAAAATTGCATATCATTCCTATAATTTTTGCTTTACTATTTCTTCCCTTCGGAAGCCGATAATGTTCCTACCTTTTGCTCAGCCTCTAATTTTTGATGATAGCTGTCCAATTCAGCATCGATTTTATATTCGACTGTGGCCGTTATTTCGGAGCGGTTTTTAAATAATTATTCCTCATGGCTAAGCAATGTTTCTCGCACATATCGATCAAGATCCATATAGCCCTTCATGATAGCAATCTCTAATTCTCTGAGGTTGCTTTTTTGCGTATTCATCCAGTGAAAAAGTTCCGGGTTGAACAAACATTTCACGCTCACCTGTACGAAGCCAGTACTCGCTAATTCGAAGCGTTATCTGAAGGCGAGGCATGTTCAATTTGTTATGAAAAACCAGGTACTCTTTGGTGTGATGAAAGGACATATATATGGGAAGATTGCGCCCAAATAATGAACGATGTCGGAAATAAACAAGATTAATATTTCACGTATGAAAGTGACAAGCCCAATCGACATATTCTGATAAAAAAAGGAGTGTGAGTGATGAGAGCAGTAAAAATGACAGAAGAAAAGGTTCGAAAACTGTTACCGATTGTAGAAAGTATTCTGTCAAGGGAATACGGAAGAAAGGTGACTTTAAAGGATCTAACGGTAGGGGGCATTACAGTTTATAAAAAAAGATTGCGCCAAATAGCGCAGTCATGTCCCATTTTGTACAAGCATTCGTATCCATGTAAAGGAATGAACTTTGAACATCCTAGTAAAGCTTTGGTTCAACATGACACCAAATGAACTCTAATAAAATTTCAAATAAAGCAGTAATTCTTGCTGAAGACAAGCTTTATCAAAAGCGAAAAGATATTGTTAAAACGATTGAAGAAATCTATTCACAGTTAGACCATGATTTAAAAACTAATATGGACATGCGGTATTGGGATAACGAAAGAAATTGTTATTAATAGTAAAATATTATATATAAATTGTAATAAGGTGCTACGTAAATGCAATGCATTAATTGATGAAACAGCCAAGCGTTTAGCATGGGCTTAATGTATAAAGAATATATTAATGTAATGTAAAGGATAGAAAAGGGGCTGGGGGTTATTGGATTATTAGATATTATTATGAACGCTTTCGGGATTACCATGATAACATTGTTGATTTTTCTTTGGTCAATTGATGAAGACAAATGGAATTTAAGGGGTATATCTTCTTATGCAGTTCCTACAGCATTCGTTTATTTTGTTTTTTTTATGTTTGTGTAAAAGATAGATATTTCTCTTTTCATTATAGTGACCTTCCTAACACTAGCAAAGTTCTTAAAAAAAACATAACTAATAGATATTATTCAGTTTTACCAAAAGCGTACGGAACGTCTTACAATAATGAGCACTTTCGCTTGTACGTGTATATCTCAAACAAGAAATTAAAACTACTAAATTGGCAGTCTCTTTTTATAATGACAATACGCTCCATTTACCTTATGATGTTGGTAGATAGAGGTAAATTAAAATGGCAGAAGTAAAAACTAAAATTCTTGAATTCAATGATTTATATGATAAACAAGACAAAGTAAATACATACTTAGATTATTTACGAGAAGGAACATTCATCGAGTTTTCTACAGCTATATATAGTAACAACACGAAAGTATAAACAGCACTTATTGTTTATAAAACTAATTAAGGTCACAACTAACAAGGTGTGGCTTTGTATATTACCCAGTATATTCCTAGCAGTGACATATCGTTCCATACGGATTATGATTGATATTGAAGGTGGTGAAATAAATGAATGTGAAAAACAAAGTAATATATTCAAATCTGGTTACAGTAATATCTATGTTAGTTTCAACTATCTTTTTTTATAAAGATTGTCCTAAGTAAAGGAATAGAACAAGTACATTATTTAACATCAACATTATATGTAGTAGCTATCGTAGTGTCGATTATAAGCTTTGTAGTACATTGGAAGACTAAACAGATCATTAAGAGAAATGAAGGTCATGCCTAACTAGGTGTGGCTTTTTTATAATGCTTCCTATTTTTATTGATTACTTCAATCCCATTTGTCCCATGATATAGGTAGATGGGGGGTGTTGATTAATGGATTATGAATATAAAGTAAAATTTTACTTTGACGAAAATCGCGAAGAAGAATATAAAATCAAGACTAATATTGGACAAGAAACATTCGCGGAAGAAATTTCTAATGGCTTCAATGAGAATTCATGGTATTCATTTATTGAAACAGAAAATTATAAAACGATATTAATAAATACTAAAGATGTTTATAAGGTATCGGTAGTACAAAATATTGTAGAATTTGATTAATCCAATATATTAAGTCACACTCTAAATGAGTTGTGGCTTTTATTATGGATTGAGAGGTCCAGTGCATAATTGAAAAAGAAAAAATATTAAAAGGGTCACTTGGGATAGAGTGACCCTCAGTAACGAAATTCGGAGGTGTAAGACTAAATTAGCTTACACTACTATTAATATGACGTGATAGCAAAGTTTGTATAGTTCATAGCCTGAAAAATAGATAAAAAAAAAGCCGCAGCGTGGTCACATGCTACAGCAAACTAATGAACAATCTAAGGACTTAAGAAAGGAAATATGAAATGGGTCACACGGAGGATAGTGACCCTTACTAAGATTTGAAGGTGTAAAGTATAAGTTTCAAATAGTTATGAGCTTAGAGGCGGTGGTATTGCATATTAATAACTGATGAAACTAACGCCGACAATAATTAGAAGAATGAATAGAACGACAATTAGAGCAAATGATGAACCATAACCACTACCACTACCATTACCACAATATTGAGACATAATTTTTCCCTCCTTTCTATGACTATAATATGCATAGTTGTAGAAAGGAATTGCGATATTTATCTTAGGATGGACTTAGAAAAAAAAGATTAAAAGTAAAGATACACTATCAAGAGCGTAATGTTAGAGTGTTTGGGTTCCAGTGAATTTATTAAAGGCAGTTGGAGATAAGGGATTGATTAGGCATTATATTAAGCCCTCTTGTTGACATGCGGATACGATCTTTATCGATGTCTTGGTCTTAGCTGAATAAACCATAAAAGACCACACCTTAATGGGTGGCAATAAATAGGCATTATCATTTTACTTACCGTTTTTTGTGGAACCTGCCTTGAAATTTGAAATAGAGATTTTTATTGTACAGGCGATTAATAAGGTCATTATTCCCGAAACCATTTGGATTTGCAGAATGGTACAATGACCAATGATCGTTTAAACTGGGTTACATATTTCGATTCAATAGCGAAGAAATGATAAAAAGTAATCCTAATTCAATGTATATTAAATTATGGTAAATATTAGGAGTCGCGGAAGCGAGGTTAAAAACTTTGAATTGTCCTAACTGTGCTGAAGTAATTACTCTAACAAAATAATTGTGAATACTGAGGTAGGTACATCATTACGTTAGAAGCAAAACAGATTACATATGATTTAAAAGATTTCAAACCAACCTATAAAAAAATCTTTTTTTCCATGAGAAATGAGTGTAAATGAATTACCAATACGTTCAGATATGGCAGAATAAGGGAACTGTAATTATTCGTAATCTAAAATAATCAAATTTTATTTTACAGTAACAATAAAACAAAATTATTGACCGTGTGGTACAAAAAGGAGTATTCTATTAATGTTATCTTTAACATAAGAGGAGGATACGATTGAATAAACGCGGCAGACCCCGAGAGTTTGATTATTCCTCAATTGTAGATGTTGCAATGAAAACATTTTGGTTAAGAGGATATGAGGGGTGTTCTACACAAGATTTATGCAGTGATACAGGACTTGGAAAAGGAAGTTTATACAATACTTTCGGTAGTAAACATGAACTGTATAAACAAGTATTAGAACGCTACCATGAAATTGGGATTAGGGAACAAAAGAAATTGTTAGAGACTCCAATTCCAGTTAAAGAACGATTAAGTAATTTTTTTTGAATGGGCATTGAAAGAAGACTTTGAGAATATTGATCAAAAAGGATGTTTATTGATTAATGCCAGTGTAGAACGTGCTAAAAACGATTTAATGGTACAAGAAATTTTCTCGAAGCATGTTGAACTTCTTAAACAAGCTATTGAAACAGTGATGGAGGAAGGATTGCAAACAGGTGAAATTTCAAAGAAGCAATCAGCTGAGGAATTAGCTAGTCTGCTTTTAAGCAGTTATTATGGATTCCGTGTTCTTAATGTATCGATGCAAAATCAGATGTTAGCTGAACAAGTTATCAAAGGAACAATGGAGTCTATTTTTGGCGCTTAGTGCGCTCTTTTTTTTGCACTATTTTTGTACCGATTATTACAATAATGAATAAGGAGTTTTTTATGCCATCAATTATTTATTTATTAGCTTTAGCAATCTTTTGTATGACTACATCAGAATTTATGGTTGCAGGTATGATGAATGAACTTGCCCTTGCATTCCAGGTTTCTGTATCATCTATTGGGTATTTAATTTCAGCTTATGCAGGAGCAATGGTAATAGGAGGCCCCATTTTAACTGCAATCCTCTTACGAATGCGCAGCAAACAAGCATTATTGTTTTTAATGTTCGTATTTTTAATTGGTCAATCGCTCGGAGCTATTGCTTGGAACTATGATATTATGATGATTTCACGTATTATAACTGGTATTGCTTCAGCTTCAGCTTTTGGAGTTGCGATTTCCTTTTCTGCGACATTGGTTCACTCTGATTCAAGGGGAAAAGCTGCATCAATTGTACTTGCAGGTTTAATGTTCGCAACTGTATTAGGTTTACCTATAACAACCGTTATTTCTCAATATTTTGGCTGGCGTATTAGTTTTGGGGCTGTTTCTGTTCTTGTGCTAGTATCAGGGATTATGATTCAACGGTTGTTACCATCATCTTCAAATAAAGAGCAATTAAAATGGAAAGACGAACTTCTGCGATTTAAGAATATTCATCTTTGGGCAGCGTACGTAACAAGTATGTTCATTATTGGTGGTACGTTTGCAGCATTTAGTTATTTCACTCCTATCTTTACAAATGTCACAGGCTTTTCAAGTGCAAGTATTCCATATTTACTTGCTCTCTATGGTAATGCGACGGTAATTGGGAATATAATAATTGGCAAGTTCGCTGATAAATTTACAATGAAAATACTTATGGGTGGATTAATTATATTAATCATAGCGTTGTCTTTATTTGCTTTAAGTGCAGAAAATAAATACATTGCAGTTATTTCTACGATTTTTATTGGTTTAACTGGTGTAGCATTGAATCCAGCTATGGTTGCGAGGGTGATGAAAACAGCTAGCAATGGAATAATGATAAATACCGTTCATAGTTCTTTTATTACGCTAGGTATTGTAATTGGTTCGTCACTAGGTGGTCTTGGGATCAGCAAAGGATATGGTTTTGTATCTCCGCTATGGATTGGAGCTTGTTTAGCTATCCTTGGGGTAATTTCATTATTCCCATATTTACATAAAGGAAAGGCAGATTAAAATGTTTAAAATTTCTTTAATATGGGTTCACCATATATGCCATCAACTCAAGAAATTGATAGTTCCCCAAAACGAAGAAATTTTTGTTTTGGGGTATTATACTATCTTAACTTGATGGGTATGGGGTAGCAACAGAAAAGAGGAGTGTAGGGAATGACAAATGAAATTATTAATGTTGTTTTACCAATGAAAACATATGATACAACTAAAATGGACTCGTGGACTAAAGAGCAGTGGCAGGAATGGGGTGGAGAAGAAAAGGATCATGTTGGCATACAAAAATGATAACGATTTTTATTTAAAAATAATGGGCATTTACTTTGACGAAGCAAAAGAAGAAATGTTTTTTAGCTTTGATACACAAAATAGACTTAACCGAAATATAAATATTCAATTCGGTCAATGGAAAATTGATGATAGCATTTATAATTTATCTCATGAAAACCCTCAATATTTGGAGAAGTTATCTATAGTTAGCGGTTTTCAAAAGTGTGTAAAGCATACTTATTTAAAAGAATGGAACAAGACTACAATAGAAATAAAAATTCTCGATGCCGAAACAAATATAAATATTAGAGAGCTTAAATTTCAAATTAATAAGCATATAACTCAGGCTTTTTAGTAAAGTGCAATTTCACAAACAGGGATTTAACAATAAGGATTTATAACGTATCATAAATAAACCTAATAACGTTCCCAAATGAAAGATAGGAACTACCTTAAAAGCCACAATTGTTGTTAAATCAACGTTTCGTGGCTTTTCTTAACGTTATTTAACGTCTTTTTATACAGGTGGCGTAAACGGTTGATATAGCAGTATTTTTCCTTATTTGGTTTACTCTTCACTTAGCATAAAATCGTGAATAGACCAGAGCCATTTTCAATATGAGCACAGTGTCTTTTGTTTCGTGATGAACATTAAATAATTTTATCAAATTGCTATGGACCACAAATCGAAAAACAAGTATGTTCTTCGAAATTTTTTTTGTACCCAATCATCTATTTTGTTAAAAAACCGGATGAAATCGATGTCCATTGAATTATTTAAAGTACACGCAATGAAAGCAATTTGATTCCATTGTTCAAGGTTAACTGAATTTGGGCCAAAGTAATTAAAATTCGGTAAAACTTCATATATATGTAGATGTAAAAAGGCAAATGCTTCTTCTGTTAAAAAAAATTGAAGATTCATGCCAATGTTCATTTTTAAAATCACCCCGCATGAATTCAAAAACATCACGTTGTTGTAAGTTTTTTTAATGTATGTATTTTAATCATTTAATCCTCCTAAAAAGCCACTCATTTGTGTGACTAATGGTTAATTTAAACCTATTTGAGTTTTATTGATTATTTTATTTTCTTCAAATGTCATATTAGCAGTTGAGAAAGCTCCAGCTGTTTCAAATTCATATATAACGGTATGATTCGAATCACCATTTGTTCCAGTTTCGGAAATTACTTTTCCTTTAGATCCGACAATTTTAAATACTTCTTCAAGCGTCATGCCTTCTTTAATTTGTTTAAACTTTTCCTCATTTAATTTACCCTCTTCTTTAGAAACCTGTGCTGACGTTTCTTGTTTTGTGGCATCCTCTTTTGATATCTCAGTAACTGATTTTTTTTCTTTTCTCCTGATTCTTCTTTTTGCTTTTTCTTCTCCACAACCTGCCTTCCACAATCAATAGTACATAGTGACCCATCTTTAGATAATTGCTTGGAGTGGGAGAGAAGTAAAATTATGTTATGGGAAAACACGCTACTTTTGTTGGATTTTTAACATTCGTTGGTAGAGTATTAGATTACTAGTATATAATATTAAAATGTTAGTTTTCTAAAATAAAACTGTGTAGGGGGAGAATAATGAAAAAAATTATTTAGTGTGTTACTAGCAGCATTTTTATTTGCAGTAGTAAATCCAACAAACTCAGAAGCAAAAGTGATGTATGATGGAGCAGAAGTTGTAAAAGGGCAAACCGGAAAAATGACCTTTAAAAAAGACATTAAGGTATACAAGAAAAATCCAGATGGTACATTTGATTCGTTGATGGTTAAGCGAAATAACTTCTTTAAAACGTATGATATTGAGAAATATGATGGCAAAACATTTTATCAAATGGGGCAATATCGGGTACAAGCAACGGATTTGGTAGTTTTCAAAGAAGTACCAATAAAAATTCGCTCATCTTTCTACAACAATCCAACTTATATTGTTATCAATCGTAATGGTATTTATAATATGGGATATTACGGGAAATACTTCCAAGATGGTGGTATTGGTGGTATTTCTTTCTTGGATACAAATAATGGACAACTGCTGAAGTTTTCCGAGAGCTATGGGGGTGAAGGGTTATGGTATGATAAATATCCTGGTACAGATCTTAAAATCGCTGAGACAATATCGAGAGAAAGCAATGTACGTTTTGAATTAACAAAAGATGCAGGTGGGAAAAGCACTCCCTTAAATGAAGCGAAACCTTTAACAATGTATGCAAAGGGAAGCATTGTTATATCACTAGATACTGAAATTAATGGTTATCTATATGTACGCAACGGCTTGGAAGGAAATGAAGAACAATTTATTTGGCTTCCAGTAGATTTATTAAAGCCAGTTGGAGATAAGTGATAGATTATGAATTATATATAGCTCTCTTATTTATAAGGGGGCTATTTTTTTATGGTTTGTTGAAAGGCGGATAGGATGTTTATCGATGTCACCGGCTTAAGCGGCATAAATTAAAAAGACCACTTCGTGATGGGGGTCATAATTGATGTGTCTTATATAGGTGGAAGAGTCCCGCCTCCAACCCAAATCGCTGTAATTTGCCCAAGAGCTGTTAAGGTTGCTGTACCGCCCCCAATTGCATTGCCAAACAAACTGCCCACAGAGCCGGCTAAGGAAATGCCTGAGAAGCCAGAGCCATCTAACCCAGTAATGGCACCGACGACTGCTAAAGTGATGACTGCGATTTCCTTTGTTAACGGAACTACTGCAGCAAGACCAACACCGAGATCATTGACAATGCCATGTGAGGTAGCGGGTAAATGGTCTCCAATAATTTGTGTGAAGCCGGCATCTCCAAGATAGAAGAAAGCAGCAATTGGAATAACGGGCCCAAAAACCTTAAAGCCGAATTGGAATCCTTGAATCAAATAGCTTGTAGTCTTTTCTAGCCCTTCCTTTTTATGTGCAACAACACTAAGCAGAAGTAAGATGAAAACAGAGGTCCCACCGATTAAGGCTGTAGCATCCCCACCTTGTAGCTTGAAAACCGACATAGCGATAACATCTACTATAAAGGCGATTGGAATAAGCAAGGCAAAGAAACGTTTTTGCCCAACAGATAGTAAATTTTTCACCGTTGCATGTTCCGTATTTTCAGCTGTGTCATTGGCAGTATTTAGTAGCAAAGTCCCTCGTCTCATATCTCGTCTTAAAAAAATATAAGCGGTAATTGTCGTTACTACGCCCATGGTGATAACGAGAGGGATACTAGCTGAAACAACTTCACCGACTGGAACCCCCGCTGCATCAGCAGTAAGCTTTGGAGCCCCCTGTATAACAAAATCGCTCGATAGTGCAATTCCATGTCCAAATAAATTCATAGCCATCGCAACTCCTAGTGCTGGTAAGCCCGCTCGAATCGCAACAGGCAACAGAACCGCCCCTAACAGAGCTACTGCAGGTGATGGCCAGAAAAACCAGGAGATTAACATCATTAAAAGACCAATCGTCCAATAGGATAGAGCAGGAGTTTTAATGAATTTTGTAAAAGGAGCAATCATGACTTCATTAATGCCAGCAGTCATCATCACCCGGCTCATGGCAACAATAATAGAAATAATGAGAATGGTTGATAACAGCTCTGTAATGGCATAAATAAAGCTATTAAAAATACCACTAATGGATAAAGTTAAATCGCCAGTAGCAACAATCGCAAGCATGAAGATGCCTAGTACACAAATGAGGGTGGTATCGCGACGTTTAACCATAAATCCAATGATAAGTACAATAAAAACAACGTAAATCCAATGGAGAGCTGTGAATTCAATCCCCATATGTTTCCCCCTCAATATTCGATCTGATTCTATAGAATATGAAGAGAAAAAAAAGTTGGTGATGATTTTGAAAAATTTCGTTTAAGTAGAAAGGTAGTATAAATGGTAATTGAAAAAGTATCAATAATGTAAATGAAAGTTATTTCTGAAGGGATTGGTGCAAAAAAAACATAACCAAATGCTGACATTTGTATTTTTACCTATTAGTACATTTGGAAGAAATATGAATTTTCACTCTTACTCTTCTGTAGCCATTTGTTTATAGTAATTCTAAACCTATTATACGAAAAACCTATCATCAATCTTTTTAATATAATTTATTTTCAATTTGATTAAAAATGAATCTTTAAAACACGCTTTATGGATTCACCTAAAATCTCTATTTCAATTATTAAAAACCCAGAAAAGAATATATTATTTGCAGAGATGATGTGAAGATTAAATAAAGATATAGCAATGTCATTGATTCCACTTATTTACTCGATTAATATGGACATGTAAAGTTTATTAATAAGTAGATTGAATATTACAAATATTACATAATTAAGCAGGGGATAAAATGATTGGTCCAGTATTAATTATAGAAGATGAGGATATTTTACGAGAGATTCTTAAAGAAGGGTTTTATCAACCACATGTATGAGCTGTTTTTTTTATGGTTAATTTCGTATTGATTTTTGTACAAAGAATTCAATAATCTTATGGTAGTTTTCTTTAAAATTCATCTTGTGAAACTTTCGTTGATACTCGGGTACACCTGTCATGCTACTGGCGAAAGTAATTTCACCTTAAGTCGTGATTGGGCAAACTTGATATTACGTAATATATGTTTTAATTTCTGTTAGGAATTTCATCTAAAATCCACCCCATCTTGATTTTATCTTTATACTCTTCAGCAATAATTGTTTATGATGCGTTTTTTAAATAATCTGGACCTATTTTCATTATTAAATATGTCTGCAAGGGAATTGAAACAAGAATTGGATACTGGAAAATCAGTTGTAGACATTGCAGCATCAAAGAATGTATCTAAAAAAGATGTGATGGACGTTATAGCGAAAGCACAAATAGAGGTGCAGTTTGAAGGAGAAGAAACGAAAGAAACAGAAGAAATGATGGAAGACTTACTAGTGAAAATTTTACATGTTATTGAGTACAAAAGTAATTGAGTACAACTATATGGTAAAAAAATATCTTTAAAAACGATGTTAAACTATTGAATTTATAAAATTATTAAGAATACAGCAGATTATACAAATGGTTTTATTTTATCATTCGTGTAATCTGTTTTTTTTACATTTGTCTGATGATAGAAGGTCTTACACGTTTAGAAGCAACCATTAGCTCTATGGATTAAAATGAACCCCAAGAAGATAACTATCAGATATATTTTCCGTTTTTTTAGGGCACTTTTTTTTGTTTCTATAGCACTTTTAAGTACGTACTTTTCATTGTGTTAAATATATTTCATAATGACACTGTAAGACGGGAATGAGTAATAAGATATTTTATCGTGTGTACTTTTTCTGGTTAAATGTTTGAGATGAAATATCATTTCTCGGATTGTTCAGGTATTGAATTTTATCTTCATTCAGCCAAATGTTTTTTTGTATCGAAAGCATAGCGGCAGATACAGAAGACTTCCCCCTCTACAGGTGGTGAAATAAATGAGGTTTTCCTGTGCGCTTCATTCTTTACAGGTAATATTGATTTACATCAACTTTATATTTACAAAAGGTATTATGAATCAATTCCTACAACACGTTCTTATATATATGAATAAAAGGAAAATATGTCCTTAACAAGGAGAGGAAGAATAATGAAAGAAATTATAATTAATGCAGTTTTAAAAGCTAAATCAGGGAAAGGTGAAATGCTTAGAGCTGAGTTATTAAACTTGGTTGAAGCATCTCGAAATGAGGATGGCTGTATTCAATATACTCTTCATGAATCTGTTGAAAATAAAGATACATTTGTTTTTTACGAAAGATGGAAAGATGAAGAGGCGCTTGCTTTTCATATTAATACTGAACATTATAAATACTGTGGCCAGCAAACAGAGTCACTACTTGAAAAACAAGAGGTTCATCGTTTACAAATAATGAACCCTTAATCAAGAACTCCTTTTACACCGTTCAATATGCTAACTAGTGCTTCTCTAGATTTCACAAACGCAGTGAAAGATAAACCTTAGACAGCAGTCGAAAAATATTGGATTATTTCCCTTATAAAAATTAGTTTTCCTATATGTATTAAGGGGAAATGTGGAGATATTCTTATTAGTTGAAGTATAGCCTAGCTTCAAAGATCAAAAAGAGAAGGTTGTATGGAGGCTAATGATATACGTATTTCGAGTATAGAAAAAACAAAAGGAATTTTAATAGAGGGATAAACCCTCAATTCCTATTCAAGTAAAAAAACATGAGCTATCGGGGTGATTACAGTACAGAGTTAATACCTGAGGGAGATCATGAATTGGTGATTAAAGCCATTAAAAAATATTTAAATAAATAGTTATCGGAGGAGGATACTATGCCATTAATTGAGGTAAAAACATGGCCAACCATGTCAATAGAAGAAAAAAAGGAATTCATTTATTCTGTAACCGAACTTACAACAAAATTATTGAAAATTGTTCCAGATAAAATTCAAATCGTAATTCATGAGCTTCCTAAAGAAAACTGGGGAAAAGCAGGGGCAGTCGCAACTGACGCTGCCTTTGCTGAAAAAAGTAGAATAATCAATTGGGATTCCCAAGAGTCATATCAAACGCAGGAAAATAGCATAGATGGAATGGCTATAATCGCGATTGATATATGGAATACATTTGAACAAGTGACAAAGGATAAGTGGGTCAACCAGCTAACACAAATCACATCTGAGTTCACTCATGCCCCAATAGATAAAGTACTGATTGTCATTCGAGAAATGATTTCAGGGAACTGGGGACAAAGCGGAGTAACCGGAGCAGATCCAGACTTTCTTTCCAAAAGTCGAACATGTTAAAAATGCCTATATTCAATAGTATAAAGAAGTAGAAAGGAGAACTTTATGAGTGAATTTTCCAATCATAGCTATAATCGAATGTATAAAGAAGGTGAACTGACACTAGGCCTCCACATTCCATTAGAAAATTATCGTTTTGACACCCCGACAATGGAAAAGCAAGTAGAGTTATCGCAATTAGCCGAGAATTACGGATTTACCAGTTTATGGTTTCGTGATGTAATATTAGAGGATCCTTCCTTTGGTGAACCAGCAGTAGGCCAAATATACGATATGCTTATTTATTTAACTTATTTAGCAAGCCAAACAAAAGAAATTGCTTTAGGAACATCTGCGATTGTTCTTTCTTTACGTCATCCGTTACGAGTGGCAAAGGAAATAGCGACAATTGACCAATTATTCCCAGAGCGCTTGATTATGGGCGTTTCATCTGGTGATCGAAGAGCGACTTCCATGGTTTAAACGTGAATCATGATAATCGAGGGCAAAGATTCATCGAAGCATTTCAGTATTTAAATCAAGTGTTATACGAGGAGTTTCCTTCCATCCGTTCATCATTAGGCATCATTCAAGGAAGTAATTTAGTACCCAAGCCGACAAAGCGAATTCCAACAATGATTACAGGGTACTCACAGCAACCAATGGAATGGTTCGCGAAAAATGGTGACGGTGGATGTATTATCCTAGAAGCCCACACCTTCAAGCTGAGACTATTCGACAATGGAGAGGACTTGTGGAACAATGTTGCCCAGGAGTCTTTAAACCATTCTCTCAGCCTATGCATTTGGATTTATCAGAAGATCCTAATGAAATGCCTATTCCAATTCGTTTGGGTTTCCGAGTAGGTCGAAATCGGTTAATAGAGCTACTAAATATCTATAAGGGAATCGGTGTTAATCATCTTTTCTTTGCGTTATTTGACAGTAAAAGACCAGCCGAAGAGGTTATTCATGAGCTTGGTCAAGAAGTATTGCCTCATTTTCCAGCTATCAAGTAGAGAAAGGAAAAGATGGAGTGGAGTTTTGGGGGAATTTCCCTTACCCACTCCTTTTTATTAATTCCTTGTTTAAACAATACAACTACTGTTCAGTTATTATTTCAAAAAGAGAAAAATAAGTAAATTCTCTTTTAGAATTTAAATTGTAAGACCAGGAACTCAAAAATAATCGTCAAAATAAAGTAGCAAAAGCAACTTTGTTATGCATTCGCTAACAGTTCCTACTGCTGAGCCTGTAATAGTCTTTCATCACCTAGTTGTTGCGCATGCCAAGTACATAAAAAGGGCATGTTTTGAAAAAAAATCAAAACATGCCCAATACTATTTTTTTTATGCGGCTACTTATAGTAGGAAATCTAGTCTTTCAATGGTAAATAACTATTCAGCTTTTACCAAAATTTTAATATGATTTCTTTCTTTTAATAGTCCTTCGAAACCTTCTTCTATTACTTCATCAAGTTTAATGCGTTTCGTCACTAATTTATCAGCAGCGAAGTATCCTTGTGCCATTAAATTAATAACAGCTGGGAAAACATCACGGTATCCAATAATACCAGTAAGATTACGCTCTCTTAGCACAAGATCTTGTGGATGAATTGGTGCTTCTTTTTCGAAGATACTAACAACCATAGTTTCACCGTTGAATTTTGTAGAGTGGATGGCCTGTTTTAATACTGGCGGAACACCAGTAACTTCAAATGCAACATCAACGCCACCATTTGTAAGTTTTTGAATTTGCTCTACCGCATCACCAGTAGCAGGATCAATTGCAATTGCACCAAATTCTGCCGCTTTTTCTCTACGTTGCTCAGATAATTCCACAGCATAGATTTCAGATGCACCAGCAGCTTTTAATGCTTCAATTACTAGTAGACCGATTGGACCTGTACCAAATACAGCTGCTTTATCGCCTACTTTTAATTTACTTTGTTTTACTGCGTGAAGTGCTACCGCAGATGGTTCAACAAGTGCCCCTTGTTCATATGAAACACCTTCTGGTAATTTGTGTAGCATGTGCTCTGGAACAGAAGTGAATTCAGAGAAACCACCGCCGCCTCCAGCAAGACCATAGAAGCCCATTTTTTTCGCAAAGATTGTATAACCCTTGTTTACAAGGCTCACATTCACCACAATTATAGATTGGCTCTACTGCAACACGATCACCAACTTGTACTGTCGTTACACCTTCGCCAACTTCTACAACTTGTCCTGAGAATTCATGTCCCATAACAATTGGTGCTTTATCGCCAGTTAAAGGATGTGGTTGATCTGCTGGTATAAAGATAGGACCTGCTGTATATTCGTGTAAATCACTACCACAAATACCGCACCATTCAACTTTAAGTTTTACTTCGCCTTTTTTTTGCAGAAGGCTCTTCAATATTTTCTAATCGTAAATCTTTAGCGTTGTGCCATCTTAATGCTTTCATTATATTGCATCTCCTAACGATAAAATCTATTACAAATCTATTATAGTACTATAATACAAATAGGGGAACTATAATATCTTATTCGAAATTATTAGATTCTTTAATCATTCTGAATAGTGTTTTCTTTCTACTACTCAAAAATAATTATTTATAAAATTTTACGCGTCCTTCAAGTGGTTGGTACTCTTTTTCACCTGGTTGAGCGACTGGATTACCAAACGGCATTTGCGCAATTAATTTCCAGTCTTCAGAAATATTCCATTCCTTTTTCACTTCATCATCAATTAACGGATTATAGTGTTGTACAGAGACTCCTAGTCCTTCTGCCTCTAAACCAGCCCATACTACTAACTGATGCATCCCTGATGCTTGGTTAGACCAGATTGGGAAGTTATCAGCATAAGAAGGGAATTGCCCTTGAAGAGATTTAATGATTGACTCATCTTCGAAGAATAATACTGTCCCGTATCCTGATTTAAATGAATCCATTCTTTGTTGAGTTCCTGTGAAATCTCCCTCTCCAACTACATTACGTAAAATGTCAGTTGTAATATTCCATAATTTATCATGAGCTTCACCTGTTAATACTACTAAACGAGCAGTTTGCGAGTTGAAAGCTGAAGGTGTATGCTGAACAGCAAATTCAACAATTTCCTTAATTCTCTCATCAGATACTTGTACATCTTTATTAATTCCATAGTAAGAGCGTCTTTCTTTTAATGCAGAATAAAATTCAATTGCCATAATGTTTTGTTCCTCCTAGTAATTCCTAAAATGTTGAGGTTTCAATATATCTTAATATGATGCTACTAATTGTAATCAGTCATTCTGTCAAAATGATAGACAGTACAAGTGAACATTCAATTAAATATCTCTATTCAATATATCTCGATCTCGAGGTAATTTTATTACAAATATATTTTCAAAGTCAAAGCCTATGCTCACTAATATTCCATAAGCTCCAAACTATTTACAAGTACTTAAGATTATCTTGAAAAAAACAATGTCAAAATCCCCATGAAAATGAAATAATAAATTCATAATAAGAAAACAATTTTATAATTTGTTTTTAGTATTTTAAAGCTTCTGTCAGATTTATATACGAATAACAATTTGCTGTAGGTGTTGAACTAGATGAGTTGCTGCAATAATGGAATCTTTCGTTAACTCAATATAGAAAAACTGCTCAAGAAACGAGCATTAATTGATAACTTCTACCCATTTTGTTTTGACTTATTGCTAGGTGCAAACCATCCGATTAAGGCAATCCCTACTAAAACTCCATAGAAAATCATAGTCCAGAGGGTACTGTGAGGGAAGTGATGATCTAAAATGCCTATATCCTTGTGGGCAAGAGTTATAATAGCTAGTTTGACACCAACCCATGCAACTATTGCATATGCTGTTGTTTCTAATGCTGGACGTTTTTCAAGTAGTTGTACAAACCAAGTTGCTGCGAATTTGATTAGGACTAGTCCAGCAATTCCTCCAAGAACAACAACAATAAATTGCCCTCCATCCATGCCTCCAAAATCATCTAGGGGGAATCGGGAAGACCAAGAGCTAGAGCAACTGCAGCAAGTATTGAATCGATTGCAAAAGCAAGGTCCGCTAAAGCAATCTTGCCAACAGTTGGACCGAAACCTTTACCAGCAACTTTTTTTTCATCGTCCTTATGAATATTCTTATTTCCTTTCCCAAACAGTGCCTTAATGACATGTTTTAATCCGAGATAAAGAAGATAGGCTGCTCCTATTGCTTGGATTTGCCATATATTTGCAATAAAGGAAATTGCGAAAAGTGCAGCAAATCGGAAAACGAAAGCCAAAATGATTCCGTAATTTATAGCTCTTTTTTTTCTGTTCTTCGGGTAAATGCTTGGCAATAACTGCAAGTACTAGAGCATTGTCTGCCGATAATAATCCTTCTAATCCTATTAGAATTAATAATGCCCAGGCATACTCTAACCATATTGAATCCATCTAATAATAATCCCCAATCTTTTTTTAATATAATTACAGGTAAAATATTCCTAAATATAAAAAAATCCCCAATTAGCCAGTTGGGTATTCTTAGAAATATTGCTAAAGAACCAAATGCTTCATAGTTGAAGAGTATACTTTTATTATGACCATTTTTAAGTTATCCTAAGCGTTCAATTTAATAGGACTACTTTATGTTCCTTTTATAATAAATGCAGAGCTTGTTCTGGAATTTCGTCCTTTATATGAATATGATTTCAATCTTCGAATTCACAATTTATTCGAATAACAAAATCTTCTAATTTAAATGTTTTTCATTGTCCCAATTCAAAAATACAATTAAATTAGTATAAAAACTTAGAATATGAAATAAAGCACAATTTATGATATAAAAATCGTTTATTTATTCATAAATGTGAAAGGGGATAAACAAATTCTTTTGGGATTATGTATTTACTTTATCTTTGTAACAAAGATCGTAAAAAGCTAATGTCGGAGTCTGCTATGGTATATATGCAAATTAGAGGTAACTGCTATTGAATTAAGATGGAGTCTATTGTTTGAACATTGTGAGTATTATCTAATAAAATATTGGTTTGAAAATTTAGAGAAATAGAAATAACCAGGGTACTCAATCATGAAAGAGAACTCTGGTTATTTCTAAGGTAGAAAATGCACCAATTCCAAAAGAGAAGCATAGGGGCAAAACGCTTGAAGATATTCTTGAGGATTTGGATATGAGAGATTTATTAAACTAAAAATTAAAAAAGAGAAGTCTAACTTGGTAGTGACCCCTTAAAGTTAGAGTTTTATTTATGCAGCTAATTGGCTGGCATGAGTTCGGTATTTTACCGGGTTCATGCCGGCTAATTTTTGTTTAATTCGATCGTTATTATAGTAATCGATATACTTCTCTATTTTCTTCTTTAATGCTTCATAGGAGATTAATTCTTCTCCGTAATAAATTTCTTGTTTGAGTAAGCCAAAAAAAGTTCTCCATGGTCGCATTGTCTGCACAGGTTGCTTTACGAGACATGCTTTGGAAAATCTTGTTTCGCTTTAATGTTATCATCCATAGATGAAGTTGATAATGCCAGCCTGATCTGAGTGAATCGTTGTACGGTATTGGGCATGTTCTTGAATAATTGGGAGTGCTTGTTTCAATGAGTCTATTACGAAATCAAGTGTAGGGCGTTTAGACATACTAAAGCCCAGTATGTCACCGTTATATAAATCCATAATCGGACTTAAATAGAGTTTTTCGTTGTTTGTACATTTGAATTCTGTTACGTCTGTCACGAGTTTTTGTAAGAAGTACGTTGTATGGAAACGGCGGTTTAATCGATTCCTCCAAGACCTCTTGATTCCTGAGATACAATAAATAACTCAATACTTCCTTGGGACTTCTTTTCTTTTCCTTGCATCATGTCATTTTTATCTTTAATTAATCCATGAATATTAAACGCCTCATTAATTAATTGCTTTATTTGTTCATAATCTTTTCTCTCAAGACTTCTATATTTTACTGTACACAAGATTTTCTTCTTTACTTTATAAGAAAAATATGTAAATATATAAATAAACCGTCGGTCGGTTTATTTATAGGAGGTATATGATGGCAAGAACAAAAAAAGAACTTTGAACATAAAAAAAGCGATTTATTAATTCAAATATGGGAGGTTCTTATGCAATATGGTTATGAGAAAATGACACTACCCATTATTATCAAGGAATTGGGCATATCAAGAGGGGCTTTTTATCATTATTTTCAGTCAAAAGAAGAATGTGTAGACGAAGCTGTTAAATTGTTTGTTGAAAATGCGGTAGTGGAATTAAAGGCTAAGGATAACAAGACATTATCCGCAGATGTAAGGCTTAAAATGGCAGTTCAAAATAGTATTAATCTCTTTCATCAAAATCAAGAGCAAAATATGACTATTAATCAACCAGAAAATGCTATATTCCATCAAAAACTAATGATAGGTCTAACTAAATATCTTTCCCCATATTTTGCAGAGATCATTGAACAGGGAGTGGAGGAAAAATTTTTTTCACACGTACTATCCCTTAGAAATGGCCGAAATGTTCTTGACATTATCAAATTTTTATTTAGACAAAGATTTATTTCATTGGGATACAGAATCCATTCCACATAAAATAACAGCCTATGAAGAATTGTTAAATAAAGGATTAGGAACAAATAAATACATTGGCTTTTTTTTCTGAATAAAAAAAGGAGATGGATAAATGGAAACTGTTTTAAAAATACAAGGTGTAAGCAAAAATTTTAATCATTTTGATACAGTTTTACATGAAATTAACCTTTCATTTTTCGCCCAAACTTTTAATGTAATACTCGGACAAAGTGGTTGTGGAAAATCAACGCTCATCAATATCATGTCAGGACTAATGAAGCCAACAAGAGGAAATGTTTATTATAAGGATTTAGATATTTCCCATGCAGAAAAGAAGGAGATAATTAAATTAAGACGCTATAAATTCAGTAATATTTTTCAAGATTATTTATTATTATCGGAATTAACTGTAAGGGAAAATATTGAATTAGGAAAAACAGGGAGAGCCCATGATTTAGAATACAGCGAACTTACTGAAAGGCTAGGAATAGAAACATTAGCAGAGCGATTTCCAAATGAATTATCAGGTGGACAACAACAACGAGTCTCTATTGCACGGGCAATGATTAAAAATCCAGAAATCTTGTTTTGTGATGAAGCAACAGGAGCTTTGGACGAAACTAACAGCAAACTTGTTGTGGATTATTTAAAGGAATTAAATAAAACTTATGGTACTATTATTATTTTTTCTACACACAATCTTAAAATTTCCACAGTAGCTGACCGTATTATCACAATGAAGGATGGTCTTATTGAGGACGATTATCAAAATCCTTTTCCTCAGTCCACTTTTAGAAATGATATTAGGAGATTTTCATAATGAGTAGTGTATATAAACAAATATATAAGAGTTTACTTTATGAAAAAGCAGCTGTATCTGTGTTATTTTTTTTGAGCTGTTTAGGCTCTTTTATGTACTTTTTTTGTTCAAGTATCTATAGATGGAAATCTAACACATCTGACTTATAAAAAAAGCAATGGCATTAACAATTAATAGTTCAGAAAAAGAGTTTTTGATTGCATTACATTCTAATCAAATTTTAGCAACTACTTTTTTTAATAATTCTTTCATTGATTGCAGCCTTTGCATTTTACATGTTTTATAAAAAAATATTACCGAAATCACATAAAAGAAATTGGTTGTTATAAGGCATTCGGGTATTCAAATAAACAGATAATTGTAGTTGTATTTTTCATTACTAGTAGCCTTTCTTTTATTGCCTTTATAGTTGGTTTTGTATTAGGGTGGATTTGTTCTGATGTATTACTGCAGTTATATCGTTCATCTTTCGACATTGAATTACTTCAAAAGGGGATTTTTCCTTCAAATTTAGGTTTAGGCTTCCTATTTATTGTAGTATTATCTGGGATAATGGCGATAGTGCCGTATTACAAATTTTTAAAATTGGAACCTTCTTCATTATTACGTAATTTTCCTGAAGAACATCAAAATAAATGGGAAGTCTTCATTAACCATAAACTATCATATGTAGCTCCAGTCAAATATCGGAGTTCCCTCCGTATGATTTTACGTAAGCCATTTGCAGTTGCATTGGTATTCCTGTCAGTTAGTTTTTTTACAGTTTTATGGATTATAAGTATTTCACTTAACCTCAGCAGTCAATATATTTATGAAACCCAGACACTTGGTAGGTCCTATAAATATGATATCCAGTTGGAAGAATATCAGCAGCCATACCAATCTTTAAAAGGAGATAGTAATTTCTATTTAAATGGTAAAATTGGTATTTCGTGGAGAGGTAATGTGATTAATCAACAAGCAATTGGATTTCATAAAAAAAACGAATTTGTTTCAACTTTATACATTAGATCACAAGGAACTTTTCTTACCAAAAGATAAAGAAGTGTATATAAATGAGGCTTTATCTGAGCTCTATGGAATACGACAAAATGATTTTATCGATATACTGGTTAATAATAAGAACTATAAAGTAAAAGTTGCTGCTATTGTGAAAAATGCAGAGATTAATACTATATATCTTTCTGAAACCCAATTAGCAAGTATCTTATCCCTAGATGAGCCAATCTATAACGGCATACTATCAAATACTATTCCAAAAGAATACCAGAATGAATTAATAATAACTGAAAAGGAACGTTTAGCTTTATTACAAAAGAATAATGTTTCAAATAGAATAAGTGCAGTTATCAATCAACTATTAGGTTGTGTTACTGGCTGTTTGCTTCTTTATCTTGTCATACTGCTAAATTTTCAAGAATGCACAAGAAATATCCTTATTTTAAATATGCTAGGGTATACTGCAAAATCTATTAACAAAATGCTAATCAGTATTTATAAACCTCTAATGAATGTTGCATTTGTAATCATGCTACCATTAAGTATTATTGTTTGTCAGTTCATACAAAAAAAACTTTCGATAGAAACAGGTGATTATATTCCGTTTCAAACTAATTTGATTATAATTGTAGGTATTTGGTTGTTGCTAAATCTACTTTATCATCTTATCCAACTTAGGTTTAACAACAAAGTTGCCAATATTCAAACTACAGAACAGACTAAAAAAATATATCATGTAACACAGCAATCTTTTTTTAGCAGGAAAGCGAAAGGAAGCAAAGAATGAAAAAAAATAATGTGAGTATTACATTGAAATCATCGCATCCATTCAATAACGTCTAGCTGACCTGCATCGTGCAGGCCTAGAGACAATTCAAAATCTGGACGCATTGTTTATCTGTGCGAAAGCGAAGCGGCTGCTACAATTACAACCAAGGCGTAATTGATTATCACCAAGAATGATTTGTAAATAAATAATTATTTATAGGAATGATGGTCTACACACCGAAGATAGGGGAATAATGTATGAAAGCAATAAAAGATCAAAGGAAATGGCATTGGTTGGACTATTTTTTTATTTCTAATGCGTACGATATGGTTTGCATATAATGGCAATTCAATATTCATTAGTACGATTGGTTCAGAAAAGTGGATTTTACTTTTATGGGCTAGTTGTTCTTATATAATACCCCATCTATTTTATCGACCTGGCTTATAAAGTTCCAATATTATATAATGACCGAGGTGTTGTTAACTGGTTCATTGTTTATTTACTTATCAAGTCAGCATGAAATAGCAGTGACTTATAGTTTTCTACTCGTGCCTATCCTAACTGTTGCCTATGCTTGTCAAGTTAAGCCATTAATTTGGTTAGGTCCTTTCTTAGTAGTTGGTACATGGGCAGGCAGTCTTTTTATTAATAAGGATTTCTTTGCACTTTTTATAGACACAATTATTTTTTTATGGTATTGGGTTTTGCCTAGGAAGAACGACTATTGTCATTACCGCTAATAAAGAGTTAATTGCCTCTATTGAGGAAAAAAAATAAGCATTTGGAATACTATTCAAAAAGGATTGAGGAACTGACGATTAGAGAGGAACGAAATCGAGTTTCACAAGATTTGCATGATACAGTTGGCCATATTTTTACATCAGTCATAACCAGTTTAGATGCCCTTCCTTTTCTATATCAGGCAGATAAAAAAAGAAGCAGAAAAAAGTATAAAAGAGATTTCGGATTTAGCACGAAATGGATTGAATGATGTGAGGAAAACAATTCATCATATGTCGCCAATGAACCATCAAACACTTGTTGAATCGGTGCAAGAATTGATTGCTGATTTTATGAAACATACAGCAACAGATATAAAACTGAATGTTGAAGGGGAAGCTATCAAAGTTAGTGAAAGAGTAAAGTTTGTAATTATTCGTTGTATACAAGAAGGGCTTACAAATGCGAAAAGACATGGTCAGTCAACTTTTATTAAGGTAAATATTTCATTTAAACAAGAAGAATTAATTGTGCTTATTGAAGATAATGGGAATGGTTGTGATGAATTGAATTTAGGATTTGGATTACGCTCAATGAAAGATCGAATATCGGCATTAGCAGGAACAGTTAATTTTCAATCTAAATCAAATAATGGCATGAGAATAACGTGCAACATACCAATGGCAAAGGAAGTTTAATGATGGTGATTAAAGCGGCAATAGTTGAAGATCAAGAGATTTTAAGAAAAAGCTTAAAAATTGTGATTGAAAGTATGTCTGACATTGAGATTGTTGGTACTGCGGAAAATGGAGCAAAGGCAATTGAGTTATGCGAAATGGAAAGCTTGATATTCTATTAATGGATATTCAAATGCCAGTGATGGATGGTGTAAAGGCAACAGATGAAATAAAAAAAACGTTGGCCGCATATAAAAGTGATAATACTGACTACTTTCCAGGACGTTACTCACGTTTTGGATGCTTTAAACGCCGGTGCAGATGGTTATATATTAAAGGCTGTTGATCCAGAATTTTTAATTCAGGGAATTAAAATGGTGTATCATGGAGGTTCCCTCATTCCTCAACAATTAGCAAAAGAGGTGTTTGGTCAGATACAAATAAAGAAAAACGAGCATCCAGAACAGCTTGACGATAACCTTATAAATCATCCATATGATTTAAATAATCAAGAGTTAAAGGTTTTAAAATATTTAACCCAAGGACTATCCAATAAAGACATTTCAGAAATGATGTATCTTTCAATTGGAACTGTAAAAAACTATATTTCCATCATTTATTCGAAATTAAACGTTAGAAATAGATCTTCAGCTATTATTAAAGCAATGGAAGAGAGTCTTATAGCAGATAAGAAACATTGAAGTAAAAGAGTGTAGATAAAGTTCAACTGACTTTGTCTACGCTCTTTTTTATATTATCAGATTTAAATTTATGGTAAAAGCCACTTATTTTTAAAGAAGTAATATGTATTAGCCAAAGGTCATAAAATGTCGTTTTTTTTAGTGACTTGCTGGCACTACAGCATATTACCTTTCATTTGTAGAGTAATGAATAAGGGAGGTGGAAATACACAAGCTTAAATCCATTTCATAATAAGGATTGCTAAAAAAATGGCCTCACAATCATTTAAAAGCATGTATTGGATCATAAATTAAATTACATTAGCAGAAAGGAATTAATAGAATTAGATGAAAAATATAAAGAAAATAATAAAATATATAGGAGTAATTATTATAAGTATACTGTTATTAGTACTTTTTCGTCCCACATGGACTTCGAATATAAAAGGGGATAACAGTATTAGCGTTTTAGAACAAGTTAAGATTAATGGTACAAAACAGCAAATCATGATTAGAGGTCGTGATCAAAATAACCCGGTCATTATATATGTACACGGAGGACCGAGTGTGTCCGAAATTCCTTATGCCAAGTACGAAGACTTATTAGAAAAGGATTTCACTGTCGTTAATTACGATCAAAGAGGAAGCGGCAAATCGTATCATTTTAATGAGGATTATTCTAACTTAACGGCAGATGTACTTGTAGAGGATTTATTAGAACTTACGGATTATATTTCAAAACGATTTGGTAAAGAGAAAGTGATCTTAATAGGTCATTCTTACGGCACATATTTAGGAACAATGGCTGCTTATAAGGCTCCAGAAAAATATGAAGCCTATATTGGAATTGGTCAGGTGAGTAATATGCAAGAAAGTGAAATAGATAATTTGAATTCTACAATAAGTGAAGCGAAAAAAAGCCGGAAATACAGAAGATGTGAAGTACTTAGAAGGAATCGCTGAAAAAAATACATGCTGGAGAGTCAGTGGCTCCAAGAGGTTATGTAGGAAAGTACGGCGGCGCTACAAGACTTATTAATATGTCAGATGGCGATATACTATTAAGTCGTGAATATAATTTGTTGGATTTTATTCGCTATAACAATGGAGTAGCTAAGACACAAGCACAACTTGTTAAAGAGATTTTTGATAAGCCACTACCTATGATAGTTACCAAACTTGAGTTACCCTTTTATTTTGTAATGGGTAAATACGACGCTATGACTTCATATAATGCAGCAAAAAAATTATTTTGATGTAATGGAAGCGGATAAAAAAAGAATTTATTTCTTTTGAGCAATCAGCTCATTATCCACTGTTTGAAGAGAAGGAAAAATTTTATAGATGGATGTGTGACACATTTAAATAGGGCAGCTTAAATACATGCCTAAAATCTGGAATGAAAATACTTTTCCTAACAAATAGAATTTACGACAAATGGAAAAATGATAATTTAAAGAGTAAAGAGGCTAATAGTTTCTTTTGTAGTTCGAAAAATGGTAAAGTGAAGGAAGTCTATGATAGAGAACATAAAATGCTCCGGACGCCTGAATTTAATAAGGAACTATCTTTATTTATTGGCTAGAATAATATGTAAGGTTTTATTAACAATCAAAAGTTTAACAGTCTATTATTCTTCGGAATAAGGACTGTTTTTATGTAAAGAATTATTGTATTAGCTTGTGCCTATATTTTTGATGTTATATTCCAAAAAAAGTATATACATAATTCCTTCTTGCAAAGAAAAGCAGGAAAATGACTTTAACCTTTAACATTAGTTGATTAAGGAAATACATAGTGTTACTACTTTCATAAAAATAATTCTTTATCAGGAAATAGGGAGGCGTTCGTTTTATGGCGTTAATAACTATTTATCCTCTTGCTTAATATCATTTTGCGGAAAATATCGAATAATCTTACTATTAAGAAGTCTCTAATCTAGATTTACTTTTATTTTGAAGGATGGTACACTTAGTTCTATCGGAAAACAATATATTGTGTTTGTTTTATTAAGGTACTACTATATGTAGTTTAATAGGGAAGTTCGGTGCAATACCGACGCTGTCCCCGCAACTGTAAAGCTGACGATGATTTAAGCCACTGTGCTTTCGCATGGGAAGGAAATCAGAGAATGAAGCAAAGCCAGGAGACCTGCCTATATAAAACACAACAATCATTTCTTCGGGGATTAAGGAGTGGGGACGTAGCTATTTTTATGTGTTTTTAACGTTTCCATTTTAAGCTATCTCTCTTTGAAGAGATAGCTTTTTATTTTATGAAAAGAGGGATTTATATGAAACTTTATACAAAAACAATTTGTCCTAAATGTCTTTGGGTAAAATCTGAATTACATCGAGTAGGAATTGAAGCGGAAATTGTAAATATTGATCATGATGAAAAAGCAAAGCAAACTATTATAGATGCAGGCTTTTTTAAGCGTGCCAGTACTTGAATATAATGAGACATTTATAGGAGATGCTAAGGAAATTGTTTCTCAAATCGAGCTGATTTCACTATGATTATTTATGCTAGTCGTACAGGTAATGTCCGAAATGTTGTCTCAAAATTAAAGGGGAAATCAATGGAGCTGTCTGAGGAATTACTGTTGAGTGAGCCCTACCTTTTAATAACATACACAGACGGATTAGGTGATATCCCTGCAAAGGTAGCTCGTTTTTTTAGAACAAAACGGGAATTACTGTAAGGGAGTAGTTGTAAGCGGCAACAGTAATTTCGGACATACAGTATTTGGCGCTGCTGGCGAGAAAATTGCAGCAAAGTATCATGTGCCTCTAGTGCGTAAATTAGATTTACGAGGAAATCAAACTGATTATGATGCAATACAAACGTTTTATGAAATGAGGGTCATCGCGTGAAAACATATTTAAAGCTTAATAATGATGTACTGAATCGTTATAGTACAACAGGTCAATTAGAGTTAGAAAAGGATCGAGAAGCAACACGCCGCTACTTTTTAGAATATGTAAACGTGCGTCTACGTTACTTTATTGATATTGAAGAAAAAATCCGTTATTTAGTCGATGAGGGTTATTATGAAAAAGCATTTATCGATATGTATGAGATGGAATTTATTAAAAAGCTATACAAAAAGGCATATGATTATCATTTCCGTTTTCCATCCTTTATGAGTGCAAGTAAATTTTACGATAGTTATGCCATGAAGAGTCGTGATGGGGAAGAAATTTTAGAAAAATATGAGGACCGTATTGTTATTATTGCTTTGTACTTAGCACAAGGCGACACAATATTAGCAGAACGCTCTGTTGAAGCGATGATGGAAGCGTATCAGCCGGCAACTCCAACGGCATTAAATAGTGGAAAGAAAGCACGTGGAGAACTAGTAAGCTGCTTTAAATTATCAATGGATGACTCTATGAATAGTATTGCTGAAAATATAGGGTATTGTTTGGAGCTATCACGCCTTGGTGGTGGAGTTGGAGTAAACTTAACAGATTTACGTCCTTTAGGAGATCCAATTAAAGAAATTCTAAATCGTGCAAGTGGTGTAATCCCAGTAGCAAAACTATTAGAAAATTCTTTCAGTTATTCCAATCAGCTTGGACAACGAAATGGCTCGGGCGTAGTCTATCTAAATATTTTTCATGCTGATATAGAAAATTTTATTTCATCCAAAAAACCAAATGCTGATGATAAAATTCGTCTCGCAACTCTATCAACAGGCATTATAATACCAAGTATTTTCTTTGAACTTATGAAACGTGATAAAGATATTGTATTGTTTAGTCCTTATGATATTTTTAAAGAATATGGTAAACGTATGTCTGAAATTTCAATTACAGAAATGTATTACGAGTTGCTAGATAATCAGAAAATTCGTAAAATAAAGCGCTTGAATGCTCGTAAGCTTTATACAGAGGTAAAAAAAAGCGCAATTTGAATCGGGCTATCCATTTGAAATTTTTGATGATAATGTCAATAACGTGCATCCGCTTAAAAATATTGGTCGTGTGAAAATGTCAAATTTATGTACAGAAATCTTGCAAGTTCAAGAAACAAGTATTATTACTGACCAAGATGTGCCGAATGAATATGGGCTAGATGTATCCTGTAACTTAGGTTCAATTGATATCCATGCAGCAAGCAAGGTAAATAATTTTGAAACATTAATCGATACAGCTATGCATCTATTAACAAATGTGTCACAAATGACGAACATCAAGAATGTACCACCTGTTGCAAAAGCAAATAAATTAATGCATTCAGTAGGGCTTGGTTGTATGAATCTCCACGGTCATCTTGTTACTGAGGGAATCATGTATGGCTCAAAGGATTCCATTGATTTTATGGACTATTTTATGGAGGCGATGAATTATTATTCACTCAAATCTTCAATGGTGATGGCAAAAGAAAGAGGCGAAACATTCTACCGATTTGAGGAAAGTGATTATGCTTCAGGTATTTACTTTAATCAATATATAAATAAAACAGAGGATGAGCTGTCACCTGGTGTCCTAAAAGCGCTTGGAAATATTCCGATCATAACAGCAAAAATGTGGGAGAATTTAAAGCAGGATGTTATGCAATATGGGTTATTTCATTCATATCGTTTGGCCATTGCACCTACTGGAAGTATTTCTTACATCCGTAGCTGTACGGCTTCTATTGCTCCTTGTACAGAGCGCGTAGAGGTACGTGATTATGCGGATAGCCGAACAATTTATCCAATGCCACATTTAACAAATGAAAACAGTCATTTATATGTAGAAGCATACGATATTGATCCATATGACTTAATCGATTTATATGCAGCTTCTCAAAAACATGTTGACCAAGGCATTTCGATGACGCTTTATGTAACTGACAATTGGACTACAGAACAATTGGCGAAAGTATACATTTATGCATGGACAAAGGGCATTAAGTCCGTTTACTATGTTCGCCAACGTTTACAAAGCTTAGAGGAGTGTGTAGCATGTCAAATATAATATATGAGGCAGTCAATTGGAATAAGGCAACGAGTGAACTTGCACAAATATTTTGGGACCAGCAATGGAAGCAAATTTGGTTTCCTGAAGAAATTGCGGTCAGCAAAGATATTAAACAGTGGAAAGGCTTTGAGCATCAAGACACATATAAAAAAAGTATTCGCAGGATTAACGTTACTGGATACCGTCCAAACAAATATAGGGATGAATCGTGTGGCCGCTTATACAGACGATTTACAGGAGAAGGCGGTCCTAACTGTTTTTGATGCATTTGAGGCCATCCATGCTAAATCCTATTCTTATATATTCACAACGCTTTGTACAAACGAAGAAATAGATGAGCTATTTGAATGGGTTAAGAAAAATGAGTTTCTGCAATATAAGGCCAATAAAATTGCAGACATTTATAATAGTATTGAAGAAAACAATCCAGAAAGCTTATGGAAAGCGATGTTCTCTTCCGTTATGCTTGAATCTTTCCTTTTCTATTCTGGCTTTTTCTACCCGCTATACTTAGGAGGACAAGGCTTCCTACGAAACAGTGCTGAAATTATTTCGCTTATTTTACGCGACGAATCCATCCATGGTGTCGCAGTTGGATTTTTTGCTCAAAATCTATTCAAGAAATTTTCAAAAGAAAAACAAGAAGAGCTACATTTATGGGGCTATGAATTATTACTAGATTTATATCAAAATGAAATGAAATATACGGATGATATTTATGCGGAAACAGGATTATCTCCTGAAGTCAAAGCCTATGTACGCTATAATGCTAATAAAGCATTAATGAATGTCGGCTTTGAATCAATGTTCCCAGAAGAAGAAGTCAATCCTATTGTGATGAATGGTATTCGTAATGAAGGCTCCACATATGACTTCTTTTCACAAAAGGGCTCGACTTATGCAAAGGCAAAAGTAGCACCGATTACAGACGACACATTTAATTTTAATCGTTAAGGATGAAAAATAATGAACTTAGACGTAAAAATCAAAAGAATACATGCTGATGCAATGCTTCCGATGCAGGCCAATCCAGGTGATGCTGGAATGGATCTTTATTCAATTGAGGCAGCAGAGATACCAGCAGGACAAGCTAAACTAATTAAAACAGGCTTACAAATTGAATTACCAAAAGGAACGGAAGCTCAAATTCGTCCAAGAAGCGGACTAGCATTAAAACATAGTATAACAGTTCTAAATAGTCCTGGTACAATTGATGAAGGCTACAGAGGCGAAATAGGCGTTATCTTAATCAATCATGGTAAAGAAGCATTTATAGTAGAAAAGTCAATGCGTATCGCGCAAATGGTCATTCAGCTTGTGCCAACAATTCAACTACTAGAAGTAAATGAATTATCGCCTACTGTTCGTGGAACGTCTGGGTTTGGGGCGAGTGGTGTAAAATAAGGTTATTTAAATTTTGAAAGAAATTCTATAACTGAAAAGGAATTAGGTTCGGTATAATACTGAACTTAATTCTTTTTGCATTGCCATCATAAACAATGCAACCATCTAGCATCGATAAAATATAAATAGCAGATGGTTGCATCGTACTATAGGCTACTGAACGTCACATGTGATTTAGAAGAACAACATAAATTTTATAAGGATACCTGTTTTCATAGTTTGTTGAAATTATTAAAATAGCAGAAGTGAGTTTATCACCCGATAGTTAGATAAGAAATCTAACTATCGGGTTTTTTTATGACGTATGTAAGTATTACCACCAATGAAGAAAAGAAAAGACGTTTTTCGCATATTTTAGTTCCAAGATGCAGCCTAATTAATTTGTTGATTATCAATAAAAATATATTGATTTTTGATAAAATATTTTATATTCTTCTAACAAGAGTTTGAAGTTAGTCCTATTGAGGTGAATGAATTTGAAGAGTTTTTTTTAAAGATTTAGCTTACTTTATTTATCATCAATCATTATCTTGTATTTTCCCTGTTGTTATATTTATGACACTTGCACTTTCAAACGCAATCCAAATACCTGGCATATCAAGATACGACTTTATATTAATCATTTGTCTTTTTGCACAATATCTTATGTATAAATTTAAATTGGAATCAAAAGATGAATTGAAAGTTATTTTTCTATTTCATATGATTGGGCTTGTACTAGAAATATATAAAGTGAATTTTAACTCTTGGTCATATCCAGAAGAAGCGTGGACAAAAATTTGGGGTGTGCCTTTATATAGTGGTTTTATGTATGCAAGTGTGGCAAGCTATATTTGTCAAGCCTGGCGCAGGTTTGATTTAGCAATCGTTAACTGGCCAAAGAGTTATTTTGCAATCCTACTTGGAGCTATGATTTACTTAAATTTTTTTTACCCATCATTTTATTTATGATTTTCGATGGCTTTTAATGGCTGCTCTTTTTATTGTATTCTACCGTACGATTGTCAAATTTACAGTGCGCAAAAAAAATTTATAAAATGCCGATCGTTATATCATTCTTTTTAATTGGATTTTTCATTTGGGTAGCCGAAAATATTGCAACGTTCTTTGGGGCATGGTCTTATCCCAATCAAGAAATTTCATGGGAAATCGTCCATTTTGGTAAAATAAGCTCTTGGTTTTTACTTGTTGTGATAAGCATCATGATTGTTGCGCAGCTTAAATTATTCTATCGAAATACGGTAGAGTGAAAGCAATATTGATTATCTATTGAAAATCTTATGCTTTTCATGTTGTCGAAAAATTATTAGGTCAATGACATGAAGAGATGGCTGTCAGCTTTCGCACAATTATCTTGCACCCTTAGAGAAGGCTGGAAATCATTGCATACCACATTTTATTAGAAGAGGCACTTATCTGTTCAACTTGCAAAGACAAAATCAAAATCCACTGCATTCAGCAAATATGCTTAGTACAGTGGATTATGATTGTTATGGAGACTTTAATAACGTTTGAATTAACCATTTACTGTTTTCTGAAATGGACAATTCTGTGTTTTCAAGTCCTTCTACCATAAGGTGAATAAAAGCTTTCGCAGCAAAATTAATAAATTTATCTTTTCTATAAAGAAGTACAATTTCTCTTATTAAGGGAGGATTGCATATAGGGCGCTCACAAATTGCAGTCGATGGATGTAAATTACAAAGTGTTTTGGAAATAATTGTTGCCCCAACATTTTGTTCTACTAATTTAAAAATAGCGTCTATACTTGCTGTCTCTATCTTAGGCTTGACATGAAGCTTTTCTTTATGAGCCGCACTATCAATTACTTTTCTACATTGGTGAATTGTTGGAAATAATATAAGTGGGAGCTCTAAAATATCCTGAAAAGGTATTGTATTAGAAGCTGCTAATGGATGATTGCTATGAGCCACAAACCGTAGTTCCTCTGTAAATAAGGGAATGATTTTAAGCTGCTCCTCCTCATAATCGAAATACTCTTGTTTATAGGAAATAGCAAAATCAATTTTATTGTCTTTGAATTGTTTTAGCACATCATCCGAGCTATTTATGCAGACTTGCACATCTGGATATTCCAGATGATAGTCTAACAAATAATCCGACACTAAATTTGTTAATTCACCAGGTAAAGTTCCAATAACTAATTTCCCTGCTTTTACCTCCTTAAGCTCAATAATTTGGTTTGTTGTATTGTCAATGGCTCGAAATATATGGGTACATTGCTCATACAAAATTTTACCAGCATCTGTAATAGCTATTTTTTTTCCCTAGACGATCGAAAAGTGGGATGCCAAGTTCATTTTCTAATACTTTAATTTGATGGCTTAACGTAGGCTGAGAAATATTCAATTTTTCGGCAGCCTTTGTAAAATGAAGCTCCCTACACAGTATTAAAAAATACTCAAGCTGTCGTATTTCCATATTCGTACCTTCTTTTATCTTTATTCAGCAGAATACTTCCACCTCTAAAGGTGGTGAGATGAATGTGGTTTTTTCCTATTCAGTGGCGTGCAAACGTCCTCTGAAATAGCAGAACTCAGTCTAAGAGCACCACGACCTGTGGCAACGACTGAGTGACCAACATCATGCTGGTCCAAAGCCCCTGGCGGATATCACGGATTTTGAAGAGGAGCTTTTTGAGCGAGCTCAAAAAAATCCGGACGCAATTACGTTGGGACGTAATTGATTAAATAAATTTCTTCTATTATAGCATTCTTCATTTAGAGAAATGTATTAAAGTATGGAGGAGCTTATGTTATCTAATCATTAGGATCATTTGGTAATGTACTAGCGTAACTAAAAATGTGTTCGAGAGCTTTCTTAGTAACTGGCATAAAATAATTTAGTAATAGTCCTCCAAAACAAACGGTTAATAAAGTTCCAATGCCGATTGGTCCATGTAAAATCATAGCCATTATTAAGAATACAAGGTAAATGAATGTCCTTGCCAAAAATATATTGGTTCTAGTTAATTTTTGGATGATGAATGTTAATCGGTCTACGGGGATTGGAGCAAAATTTGTCTGCAAATAAGTTGCCGTTCCCAAACTGATGACTACTAAGCCGATACTAAAATAGACAATTTTGCTGTACCATAACTCGGGTGTTACAAAATTATGCAATAAGAGCAGCCACATATCAATTCCTATACCCGTGATCAATGCTGTTAGCAACCCCAAAACTTCTGGCCTTTGTTTTTGTAAAAGTGAATTACAATTTACTATTATTAAAGCGATTATTACCTCCCAGCTACCCACCGTAAGTCCTACACTTTTGGACAGCCCTACTAATAGGGCATCAAAAGGTGAGGTCCCTAAATCTGATTGTATTGTCAAAGAAATACCCAAGGTTAATAGTAATATTCCTACTACATAAAAGATATATTTCATTGCTCTTTACCTCTTTATCATTACTCTTTTTGTTGTAAATACAACAAAATCGGTTATATTAAATATATTCCTTTTTTATTGTATTTACAACAAAAAATGTGAGGAGATAGTGATGAAAGAAATCCTACGAGAGATTGGAATGATTGCTAGGGCATTAGATTCTATAAGTAATATAGAATTTAAAGAATTAGAGCTTACAAAAGGACAATATTTGTACCTTGTTCGAATATGTGAAAACCCTGGAATCATTCAAGAAAAGTTAGCTGAAATGATTAAAGTAGACCGAACAACCGTAGCCCGTGCAATAAAACAGCTGGAGGTTCATGGTTTTATTGAAAAAAAAGATGATGAACACAACAAAAAAAATAAAAAAACTCTTTCCAACAGATAAGGGAAAACAGGTATTTCCATTTATAAAAAGGGAAAACGATCATTCAAACCGTGTCGCGTTAGCGGGACTTTCAGAAAGTGAAGGAGAAGTCCTTTTTCATCTTCTCCAAAAAGTTAGGAAAAATATAGAAATTGATTGGGAATTTGTAAAAAAAGGGAACAAGAGAAATTATTAATTTTATCTTCATTTAGCAAATGTTTTTTTGTAGCGAAAGCATAGCGGCAAAAAATTCTATGGAATGAAGATAAAGCCTCAGGTGGATGTCACGGATTTTCAAAGGAATGAATTGAGCTTGCACAATTTAAAATACGGACGCATTGTTTATCTGTAGCGAAAGCAAAGCGGCAGATATTTTTTGCGCGAAAGCGTAGCGGCAGCGGCAGCTACAATTACACCAAGGAGAATTTGATTCTATAGGAGCTGATCGTAAATGACTGTAAAAATAAATCAGTGCAATCAACAAAATCTACAATTACTTCAAGAAATAAGTATTGAAACTTTCAATGATACATTTAAAGATCAGAATTCAGCCGCAAATATGGAGGCTTATTTGGACAGAGCCTTTAACCTTAAACAATTGGAAAAAGAATTGTCTACGATTTCTTCGAATTTCTTTTTTTATCTATTACAATGAAGAGCCTGCTGGATATTTAAAGATAAATATAAATGATGCCCAATCCGAAAAAATGGATGATGAGTCACTTGAAATTGAAAGGATTTATATTAGAAATAAATTTCAAGGTAAAGGGCTTGGAAAATATCTAATCAATAAAGCGATAGAACTGGCTATTGAACAAAACAAAAAGATGATTTGGCTAGGAGTTTGGGAAAAGAATGAAAATGCTATAGGCTTTTATAAAAAGTTTGGATTTGTCCAAACGGGTGCACATTCTTTTTATATGGGTGATGAGGAGCAGATTGATGTTATCATGTCCAAAACACTGAAATAGCTTTTAATAAGGAAATTTTAATAAAATGGTTTGTTGTCCCGTTCTTAATAGCTGGCGACAATTCAGAACTTCAAATAGAAGCATGCTTTCATTTAGGCATGCTTTTCTTTATTGTTTCATTAAGTGCAAGCTTATCAAACAATGAAGTCAAATAATATAAATTTTAGGGTAGCCAATTAATATTTAGTTTTACTATGAAACAATTTAACATTTACAGTCGTATATCATAAGGATAAAATTAAATGGTTTGCTAACGCTATAAAAAATAATAATTATTTAGCACTATCAATATGTAAGGGAAGTGTATTATGAAATTTGAAGGTGCCATGTTAGAGTATCGTTTGCAGAGAAATTCCGACAAATTTGAACCGATTTTTTATTATTCGCATATTGATTTGCCACAAATTTTGGCTAGAAGAGAATGTGAATTTTTTTATTAAAGAGGGCAAAACCTTCAAACAACTTTCCTCTGCTATTGAGGGGGATTTGTTTGTGATTTATGTTGAACTATACGAAGAAGCACCAATGGAAATGGAAGAACACATTCATTCTGGCATTAAGCTTGAATATCGTGAGTTAAGTGCTTCTAACAATCATCCAATGCTAACTTTTGAATATATGAAAAATCATTTAGATATTTTAAGTATTATAGGGAGTATTTATACATATATCGAAGGAGTGGAATGGGAGAGGGACTCTGCTGAGATTGATGAAGACAGAGGCGTGTATGTTTTGTATGTGAAATCAACAGGATATTTGTTTGAAGCGTAGGAGGATATTTTCACAATGAAGAAAACTAAAATAATGATGACAGGGGTATTGGCAGCTGCTACTTTGGCATCGTTAGCTGCTTGTGGGGAAGAAAGGGGTTACTCAGCGCCAACTGGAACAGATTGTGATGATTGGGAATGGGATAAGAGCACAGGTACGTATTATTGTGATGATAATCAATCATCCATTCAGGCAGCTACTACTATGGTGGACGATATTATAGTTCTAAAAATTCGTTACAAGAAAGTGCTGACTATAAAACATATTCAGCGAATTATAAATCAGGGATAGGTAGTGGTTCAAAAGGCGGTTTTGGAGGATAAGGATGAACCAATTTCGTGAAAATCGGCAGCTGTTTTTTTAGTAAGATAAAGGATTTTTGGCATGATATATATGGCATGGAATATGCTTTATTTGATATAAAAAAAGGATAGTCCTGAAACCGTTCTTCGAATTCGCCAGGTAACGGAGCAAATCGGACACATTTTTTTATAAGACTGCTTCATTATTGCGGCAGGTTGATGATGAGACGTTTCTGCGTCTTGGCTTTCCCGCAGAAACCCATTCCTTTATTCGTTTGCAAACACTACCAGTTGAAAGTGTCATTGCGCGTTTAGATTTAGTCGTGACGGATAGTTACATAAAAGTACTGGAGCTAAACGCAGATACGCCTACATTTATAAAAGAAACCTTTTATGTAAATGGAAAAGTGTGTGAAAAATTTGGCTTAAAAAACCCGAATGATGGTTGTGAAGATCAATTGAGGCAAGCCATTTTACAGGCTATAATGATGTCACCCCGTTCACCCAGAGATGCGGGGAATATCGTTTTTGCAGCACATTCAGATCATGAAGAGGATAAATGGACAACAATGTATTTAAAGGAACTGTTAGGATTAAGAAGTCAGTATATGGACTTTAATGAATTGCAGCTTATTGAAGAGCCTATTGTAGAAAATCAAAAAGTTGTCTTATCTCGAGGTCTTTATGATAAATACGGTGAGAAAATTGATGTGTTATATCGCCAAACCTATCCAATAGAACACTTACTAAATGATGAAGACCCAATTACGAAAGAAAAAGTAGGGCAAATGTTAATGAAGTTGATAGAACAACAGGAGGTGACCGTTGTGAATCCTCCTTCAGCTTTTTTACTCCAATCGAAGGCGATTATGGCACTTATTTGGGGGCTACACGAAGAGCGACATTCATTTTATACGTCTGAAGAGCATATTGCCATAGATAACTATTTTTTTACCAACTTATCTTGATCCGGATGTTTTTTTTACAGCAGGGTCAATCATTTGTTAAAAAAACCTGCATTTGGACGAGAGGGAGACACAGTCGAGATTTTTTCACAAACGGGTAGAAAAATAGAGGAGGATATTCATAAAACTTACCGAGATGAACTCCCAGTTTATCAACAATTTATTGAGCTGCCTGAAACAACAATCCAAACAGAGCAAGGACCAAAAAGAGCACACTATATGTATGGGAGCTTTTACATAAATGGAAAAGCAAGCGCAATTGGCATTCGTGCAGGAGGGAAAATTACAGATAACAGCTCTTATTTTTTACCAATAGGTTATTCAAAAAGAAGTAAAACAGATTAATATGAAGCAAGCAAAGAAGGAGTGTAGTGGGAATGGAATTTTTCTCATTAGATAGTTTTTTTTAAATTTTTTTATCATATATGGGAACCGGGCTTGTCCTTATCATCATTGGTATTGTTGCATTTTCTCTAACAACAAGGTTTTCAGAATGGCATTTAATTAAAGAAGGCAATATGGCCGTTGCTTTAAAGTTGTGGGGAAAAGTGATTGGATTAGGCATTACCTTATACACGGTATGGTCTTCAAGTGTCCACATCCTAGATGCGTTTATTTGGGGATTAATAGGTATTGCTGCACAAGTTATAGTATATTTAGTGATTGAATATGTGTTAACACCAAAAACGAGCTTAGAGAAAAAGGTGGAAGAAGGAAATACGGCAGTAGGTTTCAGCTTATTTGCAGTTGGCATTACGGTAGGATTAATTATTGGGGGAAGCCTATCATATTAGCAAAAATATAGGATTTATAAGAGCTTTGCTACGTTCGTGTAGCGGGCTTTTTTTCTTTTCACACGTAGAACAGTTACAGCTAATGCCGCTTATATTTATTGCATTCTATGAAAAGAATCTATAAGATGGTAATGATAATCATTTTCAATTAAAAAGGAGAGTTAATGATGACTAAAAGACATCTTGTAATTGGCATGCACCTAGCTGTACATGGTGAGCAAGGTAAGATAGGTACTTTAATTGATGAACATATAGCATTTGCCAAGCGAGCAGAGGCGGCAAAATTAGATTTTATATTTAAGGCTGATTACTTAATAGCCCATCCAGAGTTAATTGCCAAAATGAAAGGGACTGTAGGGTTAGACCCTAGCTTTTTATTGGCAATGGTGGCAAGAGAAACGAAACAAATTGGTTTAGTAACAACCATATCTACATCTTTCATACCACCTTATTTGATTGCACGTCAATTACAATCCTTGAATTGGATAAGTGAGGGGCGTGTAGGGTGGAATCTTGTCACATCCATTGATGGGGCGTATAATTTCAGCAATGATTTGATGCCTTCCTCAGAGGAGCGATATGCAAAGGCAGCGGAATGTAAGGAAGTTGTAGGACAGCTGTGGCACAGTAATCCTTATGAAGCATTAGAAGCCGATGGTGATTTTGAGAAAATTAAGGAGCTTGTAAAGCCAATCGATTATGAGGGAGCGTTTTTCCAGATTAAAGGACCATTAAATATACCGATGCATCCAGCAGGAGATATTCCGTTATTCCAAGCCGGTGCATCTGAGTCAGGACGTCAATTTGCTGCATCAGTATCAAATGCAATATTTGCTGCTACGCCAGTAATGGAAGTGGGTATTGAACTGCGTAACGATTTACGCAAGCGTGCTGTTGAGGTAGGACGTTCAGCAGATGATATTCGATTATTGCCAGGGCTCTATTTCTTTATTGGTGATACATATGAAGAGGCACTAGAAATGCACCGTCAAGCACACGCTTATTTAACACTTGACCGTCGTCATAGTGCTTTAGAATCTGTTATTGGTATAAATATTCGTCATTTAACGTTACAGGATTATGTAACAGCAGAGATGCTACCGCCAGAGGATCAAAAGGTACGTAGTAAAACACATGCTCAGCTTGTACGCCGTTATATTATTGAAAATAAACCGACAGTAGCCGAATTATTAGCACGTCCAGAGGTAATTGGTTCAGCACATCTTGTAGCAATTGGTACACCGCAGGATATTGTAGAGCAAATTGTCACATTTTATGAGAAAGGAGCATTAGATGGGTTTATTGCTGTGCCAGGTGGTCCTGCAAAATCTTTAGATTTATTCTTTAGCGATGTTATACCAGCGCTGGTGGAGCAGGGGTTATTCCGAGCTGAGTATGAAGGAAATACATTGCGCTCTCACTTAGGTTTAGATACTAGCTCCTGACAATCACCTTACAAGTCGATAAACATCAGGCCAGGCTGAACAACTTTACAATCCATAACTCAGGTTTCTTCAGAGCCGATTATAGGGCAGAATTAAATGACCTTAGCTTTTTATTGAAACTATTAATTACAGTTTAAGTTTTATAATTGCCATTATCAGCTTCTTTCAAAAAAAACGCTAGTTAAGCGATTAGGTGAAGCAGAAGAAGTTAACATATAGCTGTTCCCTCAAGTGTTGTCATGGATGGAACAGTTTTTTTTATGCTGGAGTGCTAAAAAAATTCTAATATGTGCCATTTTTTTCTAGTGCTAAAACGGGGATAGTGTGAAAGAGATTGTGATGTAATTTTATTAGTATTCACTATCAAATTAGAAATCCCGAATTTCATCTTCAAAGTGAATTCGAGATTTCTTGTTTGCTTAACCTTCTAAATCGCACCAAATAATTTTAAGACATCAGTCTATGTCAAAGTACGCTATATTTTTAACTGTTTGGCTAAATCGTAAATGGACGATTTGACAAATGAATCTATTTTGCTATCTAAGCGAGATTTAGGATGAATTAGTTGAATTTTCCGATTTAGTGTATCATCTTCTAAATCTCTCTTCATTAATAGACCTGATCTTAATTCATCCTCAATGAGTGCAACTGACAGAAACGCAATTGTTTTTCCGAAAGTAAGCATTTTCTTTATGGTGCTAACAGAATCCAACTCGATTGTATGAATGGATGGGTGGATTGGGTCCATCCATTTTTCGATAAAATGATTCGTTGAACTAGAGGAAGTGTGCAACAATATTTTATTTTTGAGGACATCCGATTTGGTGATGTCCTTTTTTTGCTGCAAGTTCGTGACGAGGGCTTAATGCTAAAACAAGTGAATCTTCTCCAATTGTTTCATAAACAAGTGCCGCGTTTTCCTGCTTTGTTTCCATTATCAAACCAAAGTCTAACTCTTGAAGAGCTACCATTTTTTCAATGTCTGGGGCTGTTTTTACTTCAAGTGATATTCGAATTTCTGGATAAGCTGTCGAAATCTGATGAATAAGTTCTGGCATAAAAATATGGGCAGGTAGTCCGCTAGCACCAAGACGAATGGAGCCGATATGACCTGCCAAAAGATTATCGACAAAGCGATTCATATCCTTCTGAAGCTGAACAATTTGGCGGGCATAGTGATAGAGTCCTTCGCCTGCTTCTGTTAAACGATATCCCCCTGCATTTGTGCGAAATAAATGAATCCCGTATTCCTCCTCAATCGAGCGGATATGAAAGGAAACTGTTGGCGCAGTAATGCCAAGCACTTGGGCAACTGGGGCTAATTTTTTTAATTCTACAAGTAGGCAAAATGCCTGTAATTTTAGATTATTCATTTTATCCTCCTAAAGTAAATTAGAAAAAATCTTGCATTTGCTTAAGTTTATTAGAATTTTTTTTAACGAGTTATTAATAGAACATTAATATTTTCTAAATATCTAGGATTTATAGTTGTATTAGCGAGGAGGATATGATGAAAATCTCACTAACAAATATCGAGAAGAAATTTGGACATGCTCAGGTGCTATGGCCAATTAATCTGGAATTAGAAAGTAAATTTATTACGATTCTAGGACAATCAGGCTGTGGGAAGACTACATTATTAAAAATATTAGCCGGACTTGAACAACCAACAGGTGGAGAAATTCGATTTGATGAAACGATGATTTATTCATCTAAGCTTCATCAAAATATCAAACCAAATAAACGTAATATTGCAATGGTTTTTCAAGATTTTGCGCTCTGGCCTCATATGACAATTTTTCAAAATATTGCGTTTGGCTTGAAGGGAATTGTTCCAAAGGAAGGTATTCCTGAACGAGTGCAGTATGTGATGAACTTAGTGAAAATGAAGGGGTATGAGAAACGTAAACCTGGGGAGCTTTCAGGAGGGCAGCAGCAACGGGTAGCACTTGCGAGAGCACTTGCGACAAATCCCAAGCTTATTTTATTTGATGAGCCCTTATCAGCCCTTGATGCAGTACTTAGAGAACAGATGCAGGCTGAAATTATGCAAATTATTGATGAACTAGATTGTCAGGCAATTTTTGTCACTCATGACCAAACAGAGGCGATGACAATGTCTGATCAAATTATTGTGATGGAGGCAGGCAGAATCGCACAAATAGGAACACCTGAGGAAATATATCTTGCGCCAGCAACTCCATATGTGGCTGATTTTATTGGTAAAGTGAATTGGTTTGAAAAAGGTAGCTATATTGTGCGACCTGAGGGGGTTTCCAGAATACAACGCCCAGGAACAATTGCAAAGTTTGCAACAATCATAAAAAGCACCTTTGTTGGGGATCGTTATTTAGTGCAGGCAGAGGTAGAAGGTAAGCAATGGAGCTTTTATGAGGCACAGCCCATAGAGCATGGTATAAAACTTGAATTGTTTATTGACAAAAAAACAAATATATCAATTGGAGGGTTCACATTGAAGAGAAGAGGTTTAAAGCTTTTTGCGACTGCTGGTATTCTATTGACATTGGCATTAGCTGGATGTGGTAACAAAGAAGTAGAGAAAACAGAGAAAGTAAGTGCACATCCAAAAGAAGAGAAAATATTAACAGTATATTCAGCAGGTCCAGATGGATTAGCAGCAAATATTCAACAAGCATTTGAAGAAAAAACAGGTATAAAAGTAGAGATGTTTCAAGGGACAACAGGTAAAATTTTGTCACGATTAGAGGCAGAAAAAAAATAATCCTGTAGCTGATGTTGTTGTACTGGCATCTGTCGCTTCTATGGATGGCTTAAAGGAAACGTCACAGCTACAAAGCTATCAAGATGCTAAACAGGCAGAAAAAATCAATTCTGACTGGTCAGATGCTGAGGGCTATTATTATGGATACAGTGCTTCTGCATTAGGTATAGCTTATAACACAAAAAATACGCAAGAAGTACCGACAGATTGGTCAGACTTAGCAAAGGAACAATGGCAAAATAAAATCAATATACCCGATCCAAGCTTGTCAGGGTCTGCTGTAGATTTTCTATATGGCTATGCGCTGGCGGAAAAAAAATGCTTGGAAAACGATGGGGCTATGGAAGAACAATGGCTTACAAGTAAATGGTGCGAATAAGGAAGCCTTAGATGCCGTCATAACAGGTGATAAAAATGCTACAATTGCAGGCGTAGATTATATGGCTTATAAGGCAAAAGCAGATGGCGAGCCAGTGGAAATTATGTATCCGAAAAGTGGAACAGTTGTTAGCCCAAGAGCACTTGGTATTTTAAAGGATGCAAAGCATATTGAGGCTGCAAAAGAATACGTAGATTTTTTACTATCTGATGAGGGACAAAAGCTTGTAACAGATGCTTACTTACTGCCTGGCAACAAAGAAATACCTGTAAAAAATCGTGCTGCATTAGATGAGGTTCCACAGTTAACTGTGAATTGGAAAGGTGCAGAAGCAGACCAGCTTGAGATATTAACGAAATTTAATGATATGTTTCGTTAAGAAATAGGAGGAGGTTTTGCGCCTCCTTCAAGTTTTTGCATGGAAGGATGGAAACATCAATGATTATGGAAGGCAGACGAACTTTTGGTTTTTTTACTGACAATAGTTGTTACATTTGCTATTGCTCCATTAATAGCTATTTTAGGTTACACCTTTTTGAAGGATGGGCAATTTGACATCTCACAAATCAATCGAATGCTGGAAGCTGAAAGAGTGTGGAGGACGCTTGGGAACTCCATACTATTAGGGGTACTTGTAATAGTTGGAACAACCATTATTGCATTTCCAATGGCACTTATCAGACGAAAACAAGTTTATATCGTTATGATTGGCTTGATATTATTTTAACCATTCCATTTATGACTCCTCCGTATATTGGTTCAATGGGATGGATTTTGTTTATGCAGCATAATGGCTTTCTTCAACAGCTATTTCCAAGCTCAGCCTGGTTAACGGAAACCTTCTTTTCTTTATTCGGTATGGTGATGATTATGAGCTTACATCTCTTTCCTTTTTTATATTTAATGTTGAAAAATACGCTCCTTCGTATTAATGGTTCCTTTTTAGATGCAGCACTCATTTTTGGACGAAGCCCCTGGAGAAATTGGACGAAAATCGTTTTACCTTTAGTGGTATCAAGCTATGTCTTAGGAAGTCTGCTAATTTTTATAAAAACACTTGCGGAATTTGGAACACCTGCCACTTTTGGAAGTCGAATTGGATTTCAAGTATTTACAACAGAAATTCATACTTACTTATCAAGATGGCCAGTAGACATTAGCATGGCAACATCCCTGTCTTTATTTTTACTATCGGTTTGTCTTGTCATCTGGTATATTCAAAATCTTATTGGACGCAAACATACATATGGCGTTCTATCTGGTAAAACACCAGCAATGCGTGAGGTTAGGGATAAATGGTATATCAAATTAGGCTCATGGATGTTTGTGGGAGCTGTTCTTTTATGTCAATCGGTATTCCTTACTTTTCCATTGTCGTAACATCTTTGCAAAAAGTAAGAGGAAATGGTTTGCAAGCAGGAAATTTTAGCTTTGAATCTTATCAAGAGGTGTTTACAGGGGGAAGCGCAGGATTATCGGCATTTTTAAATAGTGTGATGTTCTCTGTTATAACAGCTGTTGTGACGGCTATTATTGGATTGTGTATCGCACTATATATTAAAAAGGGTGAAACGAAAAAGCAGCAAGTATTAGATTTCTTTAGTTTAATGCCTACTATTGTACCTGGAATTGTCTTTGTAGTTGGGTTAATCATGTTTTGGAATGCGCCATGGTTACCGGCAACTATATATAACACAAAGACAATGGTTGTTGTCACGTATTGTGTTCTTTTCTTACCGTATTCTGTGCAATACACAAAATCCTCATTATCCCAAATAGATTCGTCAATCTTTCAATCAGCAGCTATTTTTGGACGAAGTAAATGGGATGTTTATCGACAGATTATAATTCCTTTATTAATGCAAGGAATTCTCGCTGGTATGATGATGACATTTATTATTTCCATGCGTGAGCTTGTAGCTGGATTATTAATTTTGCCTCCATCAGTGGAGACTGGGGCAACATTTATTTACAGTCAGTTTGAGCAAGGAAATGTTGGGGAGGGAATGGCTGTTGCAGTTATTACTGTGGTCATGACCGTTATTTTCATGTTTCTACTCGAGTGGCTGCAAAAGCGGGGAGGGCATGAGAATGCTTAATATCGAGATTTTAGGTGGAGTCGGTGAATATGGCCGTAATTGTTTTTATATTGAAAAAGAGGGGCGGGCTATTTTACTGGATTGTGGCGTGATGAACAATCCTCAAAAAACCTTGCCAAACTTAACAGAGGCCCACGTAGCAAAGCTTGAGGCAGTATTTATTTCCCATTCCCATATTGATCATGTAGGTGCTATTCCGTTACTCGAAAAGTGGGGATATAATGGGCCAATTATAATGAGTGATATGACGGCACAGCAACTAAAAATGACCTTTTCAAATATTAGTATTTTTCATCCAGAATCAATTGGAGAATGGATATTTGTGAATAAGGATGTGGCCTATCAGTGGGGGTATAGTGGTCATCTTATTGGAAGCGTTTGGTATAAGATTCGTTTTTGGGGGAAGATGCTCTTTTACTCTGGCGATTATGTTACGGATTCTTATTTATTGAAGGCTACGCTGCCAGTAGCTGATGGGACGATTTATGATGTTGCATTTATCGACAGCGGTCATGTTGAAAAACAAATCAATAATTTTCAAACATTGCAGCAAATAATGGAATATATAAGCGTTCATCCAGAACAACCATTTATTTTTCCATCTTCATTTTCAGGAAAAACTGTCGATATTGCAGCCTACCTCCATCAACATACACAGCGAACCCTGCATATCGATCAGGATTTAATATCGCTAATTGAACAGTATGAGAAGGCATCTGAAAATTTATTGCCTACTAAAGGCATTTTGCCATCTTTTAAACAACAATGTCAGACAAAGAGTGCTGATATTTATTTTGTGCCTGATCGTAATGCGTCAGAGCTATTGGAGCTACTACAAAAAATACCGAAAGCAATCGTTATTTTTACAGGCTATTGGCAAAAAGATAACTATAAAATGATGTTATCAAAAACGGAATACAAGGAATTTTTTTTATAAAACACATCCTGATTATCAAGATATTTTAATGCTTTCTAAAAAAATACATGCTCAAACGACCATTTATTTTCATAGTTCATTTACGAACAGAGAAACTACACTTTTGCAATTACTTAAAAATAAGAAGGCATAACAGGATGTCCTACATTATGAATATTAATGACATGTATGTAATACCATGCTTCGGATTTCCAGTTAACTTTCGGAACACTTGCTTAAATTCATTTGAAGACAGTGAACAGGCTTTGTACTTTTGATTTGTACAAGGCTTGTTGCTGTTTTTTTTGCAATTACTTTGAATTTTGTATGGAATTAGCTAAAAGGCAAATAAAAACACTGAAAAATTTGTTCTAACTTTTTTTAATTTCGCTTACACTTACTATAGGACGAACTCTTAGCTTTAACACAAGGGAGGAAATGACATAGCGAAAAAAATGGGAATTGTCGCGCTACTATTATTCGGTGTTTATTTGCTGTGTATGTATTGGTATATATTCCATAGCGGTGGTGGTACAGTACCAAAAGTATTCCAGGGAACCGTTGCAGATCCAGTTATGTTTATGTCTGAAAAAGAGCTGTTTCTAAGTGGTGAATATTCAAAAATAAGAAACTTCCTTTTCTTTATTGCAACTCCATTGGAATGGTTAGTGTACGCTTTCATTTTGCTAACAGGCATTTCACGTTATTTCGAAAAAGTGGCGACAGCACAAACGAAGTGGAAGTTATTACGGAACGCAGGTTATTTATTCTTATTATCATTGCTACTGTATCTTGTGCTATTCCCTCTAGACTATTATCGTTACTATTTAAGCAAAAGCTACGGTATAAGCACACAAGCATTCTCGTCATGGATGCGAGATGGCATTATTGATTTTTGGGTTAATTTCGGCACGAGCCTCATCGTAGTATCAGTCATATATTGGCTTATTAAAAAGAGTGAAAAAAAGATGGTGGCTGTATACTTGGCTTTTAACGATTCCATTTACAATATTTGTGATGTTTATCCAGCCAGTTGTCATTGATCCCTTATATAATGATTTTTATCCATTAAAAAAAATAAGGAACTAGAAGCGAAAATTCTCTCTATCGCTGACCAGGCTCATATTCCAGCAGAGCATGTTTATGAAGTGAATATGGCAGAGAAAACAAATGCCTTAAATGCATATGTCACAGGCATCGGAAGTAATTCAAGGATTGTCTTATGGGATACAACCTTAAATCGTCTCACAGACAATGAAATATTATTTATCATGGCACATGAAATGGGACATTACGTTGAAAAACATATTTATTTTGGTATAGCTGGGTACCTAGTGTTAACTTTAGGAGGATTGTGGTTAACCTCCAGATGTATGCGATGGGTGATTAGAAGATATGGACAGGTATTAAAAATAAAAAAAATGGGTGATATAGCCTCTTATCCGTTATTTTTACTTATTACCTCCATATTGCTGTTTGCTTCTAACCCTTTGACAAATTATGTGTCAAGGTATCAGGAAACAAGAGCCGATCAATACGCTATTTCACTTACGGGTGATCGAGAGTCTGCCGTTACTGCATTCCAAAAGCTAACGATATCTGGTCTAAGTGAGGTAAATCCACAGCTTCTTGTAAAATGGTTCCGCTATACACACCCACCGATGCTGGATCGAATTGATAGGGTAGCGGAAAAAGAGGGGCAAAAAAAAGGAGGCTCCTGTTAAAGAGGAGCAGAAAAAAAAGAACAACAAAAGCAATAAATAGGCAGGGTTTCTTGGACGTAAAAGTTGGGTATCCTAGTAGAAGGATTGAAAACTTGTTTGTTCTAATGATAGGGGAATCGTTATGCGTAATATTATTATCATTACACTTTCATCGATTTTAGTGGCCTTTGCTTATAATTTTTTTGTTAATTCCCCATGAAATATTAAGTGGTGGATTGAGTGGAATAGCTATTATGCTTGGTATTGTAACCCCTTTAAATACAGGGGTCTTAAATTTACTATTGAATTTACCGCTTCTTATTATAGGTGTTTTGAAGCTTGGGAAGCGGTTTATTGGATATACGATACTATCAGTGGCTGTCTTGTCAATTAGCCTGTATATTATTCCTATTTATAAGGCTACTCAAGAACCCATCCTTGCCTCCTTATTTGGTGGTGTTATTGTCGGAATCGGCACGGGTATGATTTTTCGTGCGTCTGGCTCCTCTGGTGGCTTTGACATTATAGCCATGCTGTTAAGCCGAAAACGCGATTTCCCATTAGGTGCATTAATTTCTGGAATGAATGGAATAGTAGTAGCTATCTCAGGCTTCGTTTTTAGCTGGGATGCCGCCTTACTCACTCTTGTATCGATTTATGCTACGGGCAAGATTGTCGATACGATTCATACTAGCCATATAAAATTGACGCTGATGATTATTACAGGTGAGGGTGAGGAAGTAAAGCAGCAACTTTTATCAAAGCTTCATCGTGGTGTAACGGTAATGGATGCGAAGGGTGCTTACTCTGGGGAAGGGCGTAAGGTTTTAATTACAGTAATTACACGTTATCAGCTTGCCGAAGTTAAAAATATGATTAAGGAAACAGATGCAAAAGCCTTTGTTAATATTTTACAAACGACAGAGGTAATTGGTGTTTTTGATAGGGGCTCAAAGTAAATTAAAGTGGATGTTTCTTGTACACACGTTATCGGTTATAATAAATATAATCGAACGTGTGTTTTTATTATGGGATAGATAGGGAGAGATTCAAAATGGACAAAGAATCAATTCATGCGTATTGTTTAAAGCTTCGAGGAACAACACATGATTATAAACTGGAGTGGGAGGCTGACCGCTACCAAATTGGTGGAAAAATGTATGCAATGATAGGGGGGAATGCTACCGGAAAGCCAGTTCTTACGTTGAAATGCGAGCCCCAGCGTGCAGAAGAATTAAGGGAAGCTTACGAAAGTATCATACCCGGCTATTATATGAATAAAACTCATTGGAACTCCATTTACATGGATTCAGAAGATGTACCCCTTGATTTGGTAGAAAAGCTTATCGAACATTCCTATGACCTAGTTTTCGGAAAGCTAACAAAAAAAAGCACAGCAGGAAGTCCTTTTACTTGAAGAGACAATGTGACCATTATAGTGTAAGATGGAAGGTTACAAAACTACCCTTTTTCTAAGATATATTGAGAAAAAGGGTAGTTTTTTTTAGCCAAAGACATGCTCATGCCCGAGAGAAAAATGCTTGGGCAAGACAAAGCAACGCTCAAGTTTAAGAGAAAAGCGCTCGGGTGAGGCGAAGCCACGCTCAGGCCCAAGAGAAAAGCGCTCGGGTAGGTCGAAGTAACGCTCAGGTCAGAGAAAAAAAGCGCTCAGGTATATGTAGGAATCGCTAGGTACACCAAAGAAATGCTCAGGCAAAGAAAAAGTCGCTTATTGCAATCGAAGCAATGCCTGGCTTGCTTAAAAAGTCTACAATCGGACAAAAAAACCCCAAGCCCATTGAAACGGCTAGGGTTCAACAAAAAAACGTTCTTCAAATCACAGTAAAGAAGAAATCAATTTATGCATTATAGCCACGGTCACCAAAAGGCTGTAGTGTATCGAGCCATTTTTGCTCTAGTTTTTCTAGCTCTCTTTTGGCATCAAAATAGCCTCTTCTTTTTTTCTTTAAGTATTCAACGATTTCAAGGTCAAAAGCATCTTGACCAAAAGTGTTGAAATCTGCTTGTAGTTTTTTTATTGGTATATGAATTAGTTTTAAGCGAAAATTGAAATCCGTTTAGGCGCTTTAAATTATTGAAGCTACCAACAAACACCTTTCCATTTTGCTTATTGGTCATTGTAAAAACGCCCGCTTCAATTTTCATTTCTTTATACATTTCCTTTAATTCTTTTTTTATGGTCCATTGAAAACCCTTCTTTCTTATTTTTATCCTGCATTAACAAGCAGTCGTTTATAATAACTAATCCTCTCTGATTCAGCTTCACTTTATCCAATAGCACTGCCATCATCTGTACGGTCCATAAAACCATATTCAATTAAATAACGGCGGATTTGTACATAATCCTCATACATTGGCTGGATTGCCTCATTTAATTCTTTCTCTGTATACTGTTTGGTCTTATCGAAAAGCTTTGTGATTGCTCGTAGGATGATAATTTTATGCTTTTCTCGTTTTGGAAACCGGGTAAGCTCTTGACCAATTCCCTTTGGAAAATACTTTTCGAGTAACTCTTGTTCCTCAGATAGCGTAATATTATAGCGATCATCCACCATTGTTGCGGTTTTATGAATTGGAATAAAATGATCTTCCTTTTGATCCTTTTCTTTTAATAGTTCCATCATGGCAAGAAATGTTTTTGCTTGTCGCTCTTTTTCCTTGAGTGTAAAACGGTGATGACGAATCGTTGTTGCACTACCTATATCAAGCCTCTCTTTTATTTCTTGATCTGTATGTCCCTCATAGAATAAACGCATGATATGACTTTGATGGTCTGTTAGCCCTGTCATTTTTTTTATTTAATCCATTTAAATAATGAAAAACGGAATGATGTGCAGAAGTAATATGATGCTGCATAAATTTTTCTGCCTCATAAAGTACGCCTTCATAGGGATAGATAATACCTTTTTCAATTCGTTCGCCGCAAAGCAAGCAAGTAAAATATGCTGTTTCCTCTACGTAACCCTTTTTAATGTCCTCAATCGATGCTTGCCAAAACAGTTCATTAACATCCATTAAAAATCCTCCTAAAAATAAACAAAATATTATTTCGTTTGCTTATATATATTAAAAATAACAAATTGTTTGTTTTAAATCAATAAAAAAACACATCGCTTGATCAACGATGTGTTAAAATCTATTTATTTTTCTTTTTGAAAAGGATAATAGATAGGATGGCTAGTATAAGAATAGTAGCTAGAATAATAATGACACTTGTAGAGGTACTGAGAATATTTCCATGTAGATTATAGACAATACCATACATTTCTTTATATTCTTCCACGTTTGAAGCAGGTATACCCTCGAAAACTTTGGTGATGGAGCTTCCCATAAATGCATTGCGTAATAGTAAGGTTGTATGACTGATAGGGAAATACATAATCAAATTTTGTGCAAAGCTAGGTAATGCACCAATAGGGACATAGACGCCACATAAGAAGCCAAGTGCAGTTCCCACAATGGTACTTAATGTTGAAAAGGAGTTTTGAGTCGTCGCAAATAATACTAGAAAAAGATTAAAAACACTGGCAAGTAATACTGATAAAAATAATAGGCCTACTACATGAACGAAATCTCCAATGCTGAGAAGCTCACCGCCAGTGGATACAATAAAGATTTCACAGCCAAGGAGGGCAATAAAGGAAAAGATACAGCCAATAATAAAGGCATTGAACACATAGCTAAATTGAATAGTGGCTCTTGAAATAGGGGCGGTTAAAAAAATCAGCCTGTGCTTTAGATTCCAAATCCTTTACGGCAATTCCGTAGGCTGCGAGTGTTGTAGTTACAGCGATCATGGATAATAGCCCTGCTACAAGCCATTCATTCACCATTGTAATTAGTTCAGGTGTAGCCTCTGTCATTTGCTCAATAGCATCCACCTGCATTTTTTTGTAGAAATACGGCATATAGCACAATTACGATAATGACAGAAAGCAGTGAATAGAAAACTTGTGTTTTATCTCTACGGAAAACCTTATTATTTCGTTGTACTAGGCTAATAAATGCTTCCATTACGCAGCACCTCCCTCAGCCATAATATGAAGAAAGACATCATCCATTGTGCCTTTTACTACTTCAAAGGAGGCGATGAACGGCTCTGCCTTTTTTTAATAAGTCCAAAGCATGAAGCGTTGAGTCAACTCGAATAGTGTAAATACCGAGCTTTTCTGTGTAAGAAATGGCATTGTCCTTGAGCCACTTACTGCCTTCAGCACTATTATGAAAAACAAGTGCCATCGAATCATAGGCATACTTAGTCTTCAAAGCATCCGGTGTTCCTTCAGCAACAATTTCTCCTTGCTTTAAAACAATGACATGATGTGCAACAGCCGCTTCCTCCATGTAATGTGTAGTTAAAAACACAGTCATATTTGTTTCAATTTGTAGCTGTTTAATTGCCTGCCAAACAAATTGACGTGTTTGTGGATCTAATCCGGTTGTTGGTTCATCTAAAAATAAAATTTTCGGTCGATGAATAAGCGCTCGTGCTATATCAGCGCGTCTTTTTTTGACCGCCGGATAATGTTCCATATTTACGTTTTTCTATATCCTCTAAATGTAATAGGTAGAAACAAATTGATAGTTTTCAGCCAGCTGTGCTCTTGATAAGCCATATGTTTTGCCGCGATGCAGTATATTTTCACGAACGGTTAATCGCTCATCAAGTAGGCTTTGCTGAAAAACCACGCCAATTGATTTCCGTATTTCAGCATTGTCATTGCTTGCGTCAAGGGTGTGACCGTTAATTTTCACAGTACCACTTGTTTTTTCTAATAAGGTACAAAGAATTTCAATGGTTGTTGATTTACCTGCACCATTTGCCCCCAAAAATGCAAAGAGGGTGCCTTCTTCTACAGTAAATGAAATCCCTTTAACAGCCCGATGCTCACCATATTGCTTACGTAGTTTGTCAACTTGTATAGCAAATTTCATAATAGATTATTCCTTTCTTTTTTTGTATTTCATGATTGATTTCTTTAATATCGTTTAATTGAAGCACGTAGGTAATACCCCATACGATAACGTAAATAACGATTTCCGCTATCAGTATATACACAAGACTAGAATGATCAAACCAGTGGCCAAAATAACCTGCGATGATTACACATAAAGTTACGGCGATTATGTGTAAGGGCAGTTGTATTAAAAAAAGGTAAACGCTCAATATCATAAATTAAGGACAATAAGCCTATGACAACACCTAGAATGGCAGCGATTATGACTTGCTCAAGTAATGCTGATCCTACTATCACTTCATTATTAGACAGCATACTTAAGGTCACAAGGACGTAGGAGGAACTCAGTGAAATAAGTAGACCAATAATCATCATGCGCAATATTTTCATATTATGAATCCCTCCCGATACCTAAATGGCGTTTTAACTCTTTTAAATATTTTCGGCTGACATGCACGGTAACATCATTTTCAAGCATTAGTTCAGTCGTTCCCAGTTTCCCCATTTGAATAGAGGCAATTTTATGAATGTTGACCAGTGTTGATTTACTCACTCGTGCAAAATCTTTTGCAAACTGCGCTTCTAGTTCATATAATTTGCGTTTTGATTCAAATTCCTGCTCTTCTGTCTGCAAAAATACCTTTGCATCCTCTGCATAAATCGAGAAAATATCAGAAATCTTTAGCATATGAATTTCCTGCTGTATATAGCCATCTATCATCGTTGTTTGTGAAGCTTGGAGCTGCTTCATCAGTCGCTCAATTTGTTCGTTATATTCTTTCGCATGTATATGAATCTCATTTTCTTCTAGTGTGCTATTAATTGTTAAATGAATCTTCATTAGAGGCCTCCTTTACCTATCCCCATTACCGGGATAACACTGAATCAGGTAATAATAATGTAGCATAGAAAAAAATTGGCTGGGACAATTTCTTCGATAAGAGGTCAAAATTTAATGATGACAGGTTTATTATTCACAATATAGATCTTGTAAAAAGCGGCGAAGTAGAAAAAGAGGGGAGTTAGCGGCATAATGGACTTATTCAGTCAGTCATGAGGGGTTGCTTCTATTATGTTTGTTTTTGATCGACACATGTTTATTACATTATGTATTGGGCTAGCAGGTGCGTTTATCTTTCAGGCTGTCCATATTCCGATGCCCTGGTTACTAGGTGCCATAGCGGCAGTGCTGATTGTTCAGTTATCAACAAAAGTTCAACTGAAATGGCATCCGTATTTTCGAAATTTTGGTTTAATCGTAGCAGGATATTCCATTGGGTTTGCTTTTACACCAGAAGCTGTGCAGGATATTAAACAATTTTTAGGGAGCATGATTGTCCTTAATCTTCTATTTATTGCTCTGTTCTTTGCTGTAAGTTATATTGTGGCAAAGCGTACTGATTTAGATTTTGCTACCTCCTTAACTTGCTGTGTACCTGGAGGAATGTCACAGGTTGTGGCCTTTGCTGAGGAACAAGGGGATATGGATATGGTCGTCATAACATTTTTTTCAAATACTGAGGGTACTGCTAATCGTTGGATTTGTACCTTTAATGGTAGCAGGTTCTAGTGGAGGTGGTAACACTATAGATGGGGCATATACATGGAGCCTTATAGGGGTCCTTGTTTTATGTAGCGCTGTGGGATGGCTTGCGCAAAAAATAAAAATCCCAACAGGCTATATGCTCGGTCCTGTATTTTTATTAATGGGAATCAATATAGCAGGGGTAGAGGTCCCGCAAATGCCAATATCCTTACTTCATATTGCTCAGCTAATGCTTGGTATTTATATTGGGCTTTTACTAAAAAAAGAGGATTTACATTTATCCAAGAAGCATGTGTTTTATGCATTTGTATCAGCTGGTATTTTTATTGGGGGTGCCTATGGTTTAACATTTGTTATGCAGAGCTTGTACAATCTTGAATTTAGGACAGGCTTTTTAAGTATTGTACCAGGTGGACTTGATCAAATGGGTATAATCGCTGCTTCTGTTCATGCCAATGTCACGATTGTCACAGCCTTTCAGCTTTTCCGTGTATTGGTCGTATCGATCTTCCTTGTTCCATTTGTCAAAATGTTTGTGAAAAAGGTGAGAGTATAGTAGGCATCGAGACGAGCAGGATGGCAACAGGTAAATGAACCGTGTTAAGCATACTCACAGATTGCGAATGTACCTGCCAGTAGCATTATCACAACAAAATCAGCTCCAAGTATAAAAAAAGATTGTCCATTGGCGTTTACCCAATGAACAATCTTTACCGTCTTTAATATTTAAATTGATGAATTAAATCCTGTAGTGTCTCTGCATTTTTGGTAAGCTGTAAGGCTGCTTTATTAATATCCCCCATAGATTCAAGATTTGCTTCTGCAATTTGTGTTACGGCCTTCGACTGCTCCCGTGCTTCAACGGCAATTTCAGCCACTATATGTGTAGAAGCATTGGCCTGCTCTATTCGCGCGTAGAGCTCTTCAGCAATCCCTGAAACCTCTTGAATTTTATTGGTTACGAGAGAGACCTTAGCTGTTATCTCTTCAAATGCAACACTTGTTGTCTGCACAACTTTGGCACTTGAAGCAGCTTCTTGTTCACTCTCTTGCATATGTTCCCGTGCTTCCTTCGCTAGCTGTTGCATGGTCTGAATCGTCTTGGTAATTTCTGCTGCAGATGTTTTTGATTGCTCCGCTAATTTACGAACCTCTTCGGCTACCACCGCAAAGCCCTTCCCGTGTTCTCCAGCCCGTGCCGCTTCAATAGAGCATTTAACGCCAGTAAATTCGTTTGATCTGCAATGGCATGAATCACTTCAACAATTTCGTCAATCTTATTAGCATGTGTATCAAGTGCAGCGATTGAGTTGCACTCTCTTGCACGGCTACTGCCATAGCCTGCATTTGCATCTCCTGTGCTGTCTGTTCTCCATGCTTAGCTGTATCAAAGGCATCAGAAGCATAGGATGAAACCTCACTATTTGTTTCAGTGACTAGTTGAATACCTCCAGCAATATCTTGCATGGCCTCAGCATTTTCATTGGCACTATGCTTTTGCGTGCTCGCACCGCTTGCTAGTTCCTGCATATTGGCTGTTAAATTCTCCGTCGTGTCTGTCGTAGAGCCAGCAGTTGCAGAAAGCTCAGCAGATGATGCAGATACCTGATTAGCTGTTTCATCTACTCGTTGCATCATTTTACGTAATGTTGCAAGCATTGCGTTGAAGGAATTTGCCAGCTCACCGATTTCATCCTTAGACTTAACAATAAGCTGCTGTGTTAAATCGCCCTTTCCTGCAGAGATAGTTTCTAGTTGAGCATTTAATTGCTTTAATGGTTTAACAATCCCTCGTACAAATAAGATACCTGCAATTACGGCGATTATCGCAGTAATAATTGCAAAAATCCCCATTTTAAAGAGCGTTTTTTTGGGCTACTGCATTGATATCAGAGGAAGGCACGCCTGCAAAAATCATCCCTATTATTTCTCCATCCGCGTTACGTAGCGGCTCATACTTTGTCAAATAGGGTTCACCCACAACCTCTGCTGTACCTGTAAATATTTTTCCCTGTGAAAGCACAGCTTCCGCTACTTTTGGATCTGCAGTTGTTCCAATTGCCCGCTGTCCATCCACCATAATATTTGTATTAATACGTGTATCGTTGGCGAAAATTGTAATTGCCGCTTGTGATAATTCTCCTAATTTATCGATGATGACAGTCTCATCCGCTACCTTCGCATCACCCTTATAAAGCTCTCCATTTTTTTAGCTGCCAATCTCCTGGCAAGGTTTGATGGAGATTATGTACACTTAAATCTAAAATCTGATTCAGACGTATATTGTATTCATCTTGTAAAGCTGTTTTCATTTCGCTTGTATTCACTAGACCAATCACAAGTAGAACAAAGGCTATAATCGCAACAATCAACAAACTCATTTTGTTTTGTATACTTCGTTTTTTTCATCAATGCCCCTCCATATTTTGCCACATAAAATAGACAGTAGCTACTGCTGAGAAAGCTTACTGTCAAATTACTAAATATTGAAATAATTCAGGAAAACATTCCTATTTTTAATTAGTATATAGCTAGATAGAACATTTGTATATTTACAAAAAAAGTGACAACTGAAATTTCTTCTTTTCTAAATTCTTGAATTATGGTATTATAAATTTAACTATTATGAACGGAGGTGAAAAGGAATGAAACAAAACGCTACGAAAACATGTGTAAAGGTGGATACAGCTATGTATTTTGCACGTGTTATTACTTTCGATTTTGCGAAAAACGGGAGAGGTCTGTCCATTTTTAAGCAAAATCAAATAATAACAAACGTAGCGGATTAACCATTCTTTTTCACAAATAAATGAGGAAAAGACTGCTTGTTAATGGAGCAGTCTTTTTTTTGTGTCTATAGATGTTTTCGCACGTTTCATTGGAGGAAAAAAACGATGCAAATTAAAGCTGAACAAATACAAAAAAATTATTGGTGGGAACGTATTATTTGAAGAACTTCAATTAGAAGTGAATACTGGAGAGCATGTTGCTATTGTTGGCGTGAACGGAAGCGGGAAAACGACTTTATTACAGCTATTATCTGGTTTAGATACACCAGATAAGGGACGGATTATAAAAAGTAAGGAAGCGACCATTGGCTATCTTCATCAAATTCCGCAATATCCTATGCTATCTGTAAAGCAAGTGCTAGAGGAGGCATTTACTGAAATTTATGCATTGAAGGCAAAGATGACAAAGCTAGAGCAGAAAATGCAGGAAGCTGTATCTGATAAGGTTCTTGAGCAATATGGTCATGTGCAGGAACTATTTATGCTGCAGGGAGGCTATGAGATTGATGCACAATTGGCGATGATTGCTAATGGCCTTGGAATTACACCATTACTTGAGCAACCTTTTACTAGCCTAAGCGGTGGAGAGAAAACAAAGGTGATGCTAGGGCAAATCCTTTTAAGTAATCCTTCTATTTTGCTATTAGATGAACCAACCAACCATTTAGATATGCAGGCAATTGAATGGCTGGAAAATTATGTGCGGAACTTCGCAGGGATAGTGATTGTTGTATCCCATGATCGCCATTTTATGAATCAAATGGCTCAAAAGATTATAGAAATTGAAGATGGCGAGGCATTTACGTATATTGGCAATTATGATGCATTTGTGAAACAAAAAGAAGCGAAGGTTGAACAGCAATTTGCTGAATTTGAGGAACAGCAAAAGAAAATAAAAAAAAATGAAGGAAACCATCAAGCGTTTAAAGCAATGGGCAAATGAAGCGAATCCACCGAACGCCTCCATGCATCGACGTGCTAAAAGTATGGAAAAGGCATTAGCTCGAATCGATCGGGTCAAGAAGCCGTCAACGAAGAAGAAAATGAATTTAGCCCTGACAATGGCTGAGCGTAGTGGTAAAGAGGTTGTGCAAATGAAGCAATTAGCCATGCATTTGATAAGCCGCTATTAAAGGAATGCGATTTGTCTGTCTACTTCGGAGAACGACTGGCGATTGTAGGTGGTAATGGCAGTGGTAAATCAACATTATTAAAAATGATACTTGGTGAGGTCATACCAAACGAAGGCATTTGTCGTGTTGGTAGCAGTGTAAAAATAGGCTACCTTTCGCAGCAGTTTGAGCATGAGCATCCATCGATACGTTTAATTGATGCCTTTCGAGAAAGTGTCTCAGTATCAGAGGCGGAGGCACGTCATTTACTGGCTCAATTTTTATTTTATGGCTATGACGTTTTTAAGAAGGTGAAGGATCTAAGTGGTGGCGAAAAGATGCGCTTACGTCTAGCCCAGTTAATGCATGAGGATATCAATTTATTAATACTCGATGAGCCGACCAACCATTTAGATATTGAGGCAAGAGAGGTATTGGAGGATACTTTGGAATCCTTTGAGGGAACTATTATTGGCGTGTCTCATGACCGCTATTTCCTTCAAAAGATTTTTACAAAAGTCGGATGGATCAGGCATGAAACTATTCAAGTATTTGAGGGTGACTATGAGTGGGCAAGGAAAAAACATGCTGAACTAGTAGAAGTACCTGTTATCAAAGAAATAACAGAAAAGACCATGAGTGCTAAGAAAGAGCTACCTATTGAGCAACAAATTGAAAAGCTTGAACTAAAATTAAAGGAACCAACACTTGCTAAGGAGCAACGTCAAAAGCTTGAACAGCAGTTAGAGGTTTTATTTGAAAGATGGATTGAGGAAGGAGAAGAACATGTATAGTTTAGAACATATTATAGAGCTAGATCTTCATTATCTTAAAGGTTTTAGCAAGATGGAGACATGTGAGGATGGCGTATTATTTTACAATGAGGATAACCCAACATATTACGATGCAAATCATGCACATATTTGGCGTAAAATAAATAATCCGAATGTGCTATTGAGCAAAATAAAGAAATTCTATCAATCGAAATCACTTATCCCAAGATTATATCTATACAACCTAGAGGAAAATCAGCCTTGTATAAACGCTTTAGAAATGCATGGCTTTCAATATGAAAGCTTTACAGATGATATACAATGTTGGAATGGTGAGCCCTTATTACTACCACATAATCCAGCTATAGGCATCGAACGTGTAACAGATACAAATATTGAGGAAGCAATGGCAGTTGAAATGAGTATTTCAACATTTGGGGAACCTTCATTAATAAAGACGGCTTTTCTGCAAACATACCGCTCCCCATACTTTACGTATTATGTATTAAAACTAGACGGAAAGGCATGCTGTACTGCTAAGCTTTTTGTCTCAGGAAACCAAGGGAGGATTGAAAGTGTAGCCACACTCGAAAGCTATCGAGGGCAAGGGCTAATTGGTTATATCCTTCAGCATATTCAACAGCAGTCAATCCAGCTAGGTTTAGAAAATCTTTGGATTATGCCAATAAATGCGCAGGTGGCAAAGGTCTATGACAAGGCAAACTTTAAATCAGTAGGCAAAATAACATCCATTCATGCATTTACAGAAGGAAAAAGCATTCATCAAATACGACAAAATTCTTAATTTCATAGTGTTGAAAAACTAAATGGTCAAGGGATTCTTTGTGAATATTTAGTCAAAATGAAGGTGATTTCCGTTCCAGGCTACTCGCTTTGTTGCTGACGCTTCGCTTTGCTTTCGCACAGAGCAAAGCTTCCTGCGCTGGAGGAACGAAGGCTAAGTGCGTCACGTCCTGTGACAACGCCTTCGTGACCAACCTCGTGTTGACCTCAGTTTCCCGTCTGTCTCGCTATCCCACGGGAGTCGAGTAGCCTTGCACTCCAATCTGCAATAGTGTGAATTTTAAATATTTTCTTCCTTCAAAAGTAAAGTAAAAGCATATTACTAACCTTCATTAAATGGATAGAAAAGTGGTGCAATTCTATAGCTTTCAACTTTCATTTTATGTATAAAACTAATTTGTAACTCTACATAAAGCCACTTATTACTGTCGCTCTGCATTCACATAAATAAATGTTATTAAAGCTCCATTTTTACACAAAATAGTGATGGCTAAGACTTCAATTTATCACGTTACATTTATGTGAAATGCCAATGAAAATACTATGAGCAATGGTTGATTGGAGTGTAGACTGAGTGACTCCTTGGGGATTCAGCGTCACAGATGTGACCCTGGAGCGAGCAACGCGAGTGAAGCGGCTCATCGGACGCCCCCAGGAAAGCACTCTGTCGGAACGGAGATCAACCCCTCGTTTTGAAAAAGGGCAATACTTTTTAATTTGTCACCTTCATTTCATTGACATAATAGTATTTCAACATGAAATTCGCCGTATTCCCAAAGAATATGGCGAATTTATTTTATAAAGGTTCGTTAAAATGTTACCCGCCAATTATGATTACATGTGGCTTGAATGATAGGATGCCTTAGAAGATAATCAGCAATCAGCTCTGTCATATCTATTTGTATCTCCTTCACAACAGGTCGATTTCTAAAAAATTCAAAATTACCTGCTCCTGTTGCACGATAGCTGCTCATCACCACTTCAAATTCTGCCTCCATTTTTATAGGCTCCCCCTGAATGGTTAGCATAGTGACGCGCTCTCCAATAGGTTTTGAAATATCTAGGATATACTCAATACCCTCCCACATATCATAATTATAAGGTTGTGCCTTTGGATATAGAAATGATTTAGCGACTTTTAGCACATCTCCCTCAACTGTAAAATAGGTTGCTGATTGTTCAAGGGCCAGGAGGATGTCCAGCCCAGATAGGCGCAGCACCTTTAAGGTATTTGCGTAAATATAATTCGTGACTATATCTCGCATTGTTACCGCTTGCTTTAAGCCACCATGCTCATCGTGAAAGAGTGCTGTAGAAGAAATTGCAGCTCCTGATGCTTCCATTTGAATACGGTTTATAAATTCTATATAGGGATGCTCTTGAATACGGGCAAGAAACGCATCTCCTACTAGCATATTTCCTTGGATAGTTCCAATTGTCTTATCCAGCCATGCATCTGTTTTTTGAAAAGTAGGGGAGATCATCTCGCAAACAGTTGCTTCACATACCGTATCTTCCTTCACATACAGTAGAGATGGTGTATGAGCTATTGAATGAATTCTCTGCTCGTTATCCAGTGTAATAGCTAATTCGATAGTAGCTAAGCAATTGCCCTTAGTGCCAGGCTGAACAACTGATTTTCCGTTGATGTTTGAACATATTTCACGATGCTGGTGCCCAGAAATGATGATATCTACTTCTTCAATTTCTGTGCACATACGGTACCCTTGATTTTCTCCATTTTCATCTTCCAATAATTCTCCTGTCTCTAGGTCTCGCTCAAATCCTCCATGATAGCAAAGGATGAGAACATCTATTTGTTCATTCGCACGTATCCATTTTGCCCAATAGCTTGCACTTGAAAAGGCGTCTTCAAAATGAAGCCCAGAAATATGCTGTGGCTCCTCCCAGTGTGTCACAAAATGGGTTGTCACTCCTATCACTCCTATACGAATACCTTCTATTTCCTTAATGATATAAGGCTTTGTCAAAGGCCTGCCGTTTTCCGTTAAAATATTTGCACCTAGCCATGGAAAATCCGATTGGTTGATGACGGATTGTAACGTAGGTAGTCCATAATTAAATTCATGATTACCAAATACCATGGCATCGTATTGAAGAGCATTAGCCACCTGAATAAATGGGTTTGGTATGTCCGCTTGAAATCTTTGATGATAAAAGGTCATGGGACTTCCCTGTATAAAATCACCATTATCAAGTAAAAGAGTCGGTCCAGCAAGTCGTTTCTTTTGAATAATGGATGCTAGCTTGGCTAATCCTAGTGCCTCATTCTGCTCATTGCGAAAGGTAGTAGCATGATATAACCGTGAATATCACTAGTAGCCAATATTTGTATAGTTTTAACAGTCATAGAGAGCCCTCCATTAGTTAGTGTAAGTATAGTATATAAGGTTTTTTTTATTCATTTCCATGTCTTTACGATATCAAAATATTGATTTACGAAATAGAAACATATATTTACGTCCTATTCATACTAGGAAAATATTTACTGTTTATACTGAGGAAGCATTTCAAACATGAGGAGGACAATAATTTGAAGAAATTACTATTTTTCGGAATTACATTCATGCTTGCCATATTGCTGATGGCATGTGGAAATGAGGTCTCTAAAACATCTGATGACAAAGAAACCGTAGATGTTTCCTCAAATGCAGGTGAGAATGAGTCCATAAAAAAATTAACAATTGGCTTTGTACCTTCGCGAGATCCCGATGAAATTATTACAGCTACGGAACCTTTAAAGGGCTTACTAAAGGACGAGCTAGCAGATTTAGGCTTTGATGTAGGTGAAATTGATATTACTGTAGGAACAAATTTTGAAGCGGTTGGTGAAGCATTGTCCGCAGGGACTACGGATATTGGTTTAATTCCAGGAGGGACATATGTACTTTATGATGATGGCGCTGAAGTAATTTTAACAGCGACACGTGCAGGCTTAAGCAATGATGCAGATAATCCTATTGATTGGAATAAAAATGAGCCTACTGCACCAACAACAGCACAAACGACATCTTATCGAGCAATTTTAGTTGCAGGTCCATCGGAGAAAGGAAAGGCTTTAGCAGCGAAAGTAAATAATGGTGAGGAATTAACATTTGAGGACTTAAATACTGTTACCTGGAATGTGATGTCAAGCTCATCCCCGGCAGGCTATATTTATCCAACATTATGGCTACATGAGAAATTTAATAAAACAATTCCTGATTTAGCACAGGTTGTACAGGCTGATTCCTATGGTAATGCTTTTGCACGGTTAGCTGCTGGTCAAACAGATGTCCTTGTAACGTACGCTGATGCACGTCGCGATTATGAAGAAAGCTGGCAAGGAGAATTTAATCGCGACGCTTCTATTTGGGAGGAAACCGATTTAATTGGTGTTATGCCTGCAATCTATAATGACACAATTAGTGTAAGTAAAAACTCAAAAATCATGAGCGATGAATTAAAGAAGGCTATTCAGCAAGCATTTATTAATATTGGGTATTCAGAGAAAGGGAAGGAAGTAATCGCTATTTACAGCCATGAGGGCTATCAGGTAGCAAAAGACAGTGACTATGACAATGAACGTAAGGCACAGGAGCTAGTTCAAAATCTTGGTTCCAAGTAAATAGCATGAAAAAGGACTAACCATCAAAAAAAATATACGAAATCTGCGAGGCTTGCGGCTTATCCGTAGAAAGCCTCGCAGATTCTTAATTTTTAATTCTGATGCAGTTCTTTATCAGGAATGGAGCGTTACTATGATTGAGTTTAAAGAGGTAGAAAAAAGATACCCTAATGGCTTTCTTGCATTGAATCACATTAACCTTAACATTGAGCAGGGGGAGTTCGTTGCGATTATCGGTTTATCCGGTGCAGGAAAATCAACTATTGCGCTGTATTAATAAAATGCATGATATTTCAGGGGGAACTTTGCGGGTAAATACTATAAATGTGGGTCAGTTAAAGGGTAGGGAGGTACGAAATCTTCGTCGAAATATTGGTATGATATTCCAATCTTTTAATTTGGTAACACGTGTATCCGTTTTGAAAAATGTCCTAGTTTCCTTTGTTCCTAATATGCCCTTTTGGCGAAAAATCTTTGGTGTTTTTACAAGAAAAGAGAAGCTTCAGGCATTAATGGCACTAGATCAGGTAGGCATTTTAGAGAAGGCCTATGTACGAGTCGATCAGTTATCAGGTGGTCAGCAACAGCGTGTAGCCTTGGCACGTACACTTGCTCAAAAACCCCAAATTATATTAGCAGACGAGCCAGTCGCATCATTGGACCCTGTAACAGCTAAGCAAGTGATGGAAGATTTTAAACGCATTAATCAAGAATTAGACATGACAATTTTAATGAATATACATCACGTTGATTTGGCATTGGCTTATGCAACACGGGTTATTGGTGTAAGGAATGGGGAAATCGTTTTTGATGGAAAGGTGAATGAAATCAACGAGGAAACGCTTGCAATTATTTATAATGATACGAAAGAGGGGAGAGGTGTCAACCATCATGCAATGCAAGCTACTATTGCCGAAAAAAATAGTATTGCCTAATGGGAAGGAAGTGCTGGAAAAACGCTCCGTCATGCCTCTACTATGGCTTATCCTCTTTGTTTTAACCTTGCTTTCAATTCGTATCACGGGCTTTAGTCTAGAAGTCTTGAGGGATCGAATTGATCAGTTTTTCGTAATTATCCAGCAGATGGTACCACCTAATTGGGGCTATGTAGCGAAGCTATGGCAGCATTATTCGATACCATTAAGATGTCATTGCTCGGCTCCGTTGCAGGTGCTATATGTGCTTTGCCTATCGCTATGCTTGCTGCAGCCAATATTACCAAAAATAAATGGATTGCGATGTTGAGTAAATTTATGCTGAGCTTACTTCGAACATTACCAACACTAATCATTGCGTTGATTGCAACATTTATATTTGGGCTTGGAACAATGGCAGGAACCATTGCCATCTTTTTATTCACCATTGCTTATGTGGGAAAGCTTTTATATGAACAAATTGAAAATGTCGATATGGGAGGATTTGAGGCTATGCAGGCAATGGGATTGCCAACAATTCAGGCATTTCGCTATGCCATTTTGCCGCAGATTCTCCCAAATTACATATCGACATCATTATTTTGCTTTGAAGGAAATGTTCGTTATGCATCCATTCTAGGATATGTCGGTGCTGGTGGAATTGGTTTGCTTCTTAATGAAAGCATCGGGTGGAGAAGCTATGCTAATGTAGGTATGATTTTACTAATGCTTGCTTGTACTGTTTTTATCATTGAATCAACTAGTGAATATTTTCGTAAGAGATTAATGTAGGGGTGAAGCTATGAATGCCATCGAAAAGCAATTACATTTACAACCGAATCGACGTATGTCATACTTTCTAACCCTTTTAATTTTAGGTCTGCTATTTATATGGTCCCTATCGACGTTACATGTTGACTCAATATCTAACAATGGGACAAAAATAGCAAAAAAATATAGTAGTAGGACTGCTGCAGCCAGATTGGACATTACTATTTAATGCTACTATAGGTGGGATTCCTTATTTATTAATTGAAACAATGGCCATTGCCTTTCTTGGTACGATTGTAGGAGCATTTCTAGCAATCCCACTTGCCTTCTTATCAGCCTCCAATATTGTACCGAAACCTATCGCATTTGTGGTGCGTTTGCTATTAATCGTAATACGTACTATTCCTGCGATTGTTTATGGTCTTATGTTTATTCGGGTTACAGGTCAAGGGCCATTTGCTGGTGTGCTTACGATGTCGTTAACATCCATAGGCATGCTGTCCAAGCTATATGTTGATGTGATAGAGGATTTGGATAAGAGTATATTAGAATCGATGGAGGCTCTAGGCTGTACGCTGATGGAGAAGATTCGTTATGGTATATGGCCACAATTGACGGCGTTATTTTTATCGATTGTCATCTATCGTTTCGATATGAATTTGCGAGATGCAACCGTACTTGGTTTAGTAGGAGCCGGAGGAATAGGTGCACCCCTTATTTTTGCGATGAATGCATATAAATGGTCTGAGGTAGGTGCTATTTTAATAGGATTAATTTTCCTTATTTTAATTGTGGAATATGTGTCAAACCGTGTGAGAACAAAGCTTGTCAAAGGATAAACCAAGCAAGCTCTTAATATTTAAAATCCTGAATAGTATCAACTATTCGGGTTTTTTTAGCATTGTTCAAAAGAAGATTTTCAAATATTAAAAGTTTTTTTACTTGAAAAATTGCCGTATTCGATTTATTGTCTTTAGAGATACTTGTTAATTGGACTTGGAGGATATGGAATGCACGGAATTTATATACGCTATAATGTCTCAGAAGAAACCCCAGCAGCAAAATGGCCCAAAAAAAATGGATGCATTTGCGTATGTTCAACGAGGAAAACCACAACAAGACAATGACAACTTGCTGTCGATGGAAGAGCTAAAGAGCCACGCCATCCGCTATATTAAAAGCTTAAAGGACAATGCAAGTGTACATTTAGTAGAGCAACGCAATGGCGAAATTGAGCACTTTGATCGACGCTATATGGAATCATTAAAGCTTAAGGAAAGCATCGATTCACAGCTAATCAATCTTGAAGAAATCCGTTTACTATTGCAATTGATGAATGTCCTTAATCTATCACATGGTTTCGGCGAAAATGCAGGGAAGCTACTACGTCAAATTACCCCATATGCAAAAGAGGTAGAGCACCCAACATTCCAAACAACTCGTGTCGAGCGCCATTTTTACTCAGAATTAATTGAGCAAATTGAAGCGATCTATGCACGAATTATGCGTCAGCACAACCCATCCACGACTGAAATGCAACAGTCTGAAAAGCTTTGGTCCGCTGTTTGTGAGCAAGCGATTGAAAAGGTGGAGGCACGAATTGAACGACTTTCCTCTATCAAGCTCAAGCATGAAAAAAAATTGCTAGAGTTTAGTCAATTAAAGCAGCAAAACATCGAGGCAAAGGAACGCCTTGATCTTGCAGTCAATGAACTTGATGTTATTTTAAATGTACTAGAATCATAAGGGCTTAAAGCGATTTGAATGGGGGTTAGCGATGAGCTAGCCCCACTTTCTGTACACAAAAAGCATCGCTCCATGAGAGTAGATGCTTTTTTTGTGTTTGTAAAACCAAGACTGTATTCAAGGAAGCATTGATAGGTGGTATAAACATGCTACAATAAGTACGCAGCATCATGCTGACTCCTTTTTCGAAAGGAGGTGCACTGCATGCCTAAGTTATCACGACAAGAAAAGAGTAAGGCTAAAAGAGAGAAACAGCGTAAAGATAGACTAGCCATCTTTCGATACGCAACAGATCTATTTCGTGTGTTAGATACCATTTACCGTTTCTTTCGTATGATGCTGTAAAAAAAGGAAGCGTCATTCAGTATTTTTACTGGGTGACGTTTTCCTTTGGGGAAAATAAAAAACGCCCAAGAGCCACTTGGACGTTTGCACTACATGCGATTCTCACGACAAGAATCTTACTAACATTATAGTAACCCCAACAGGCAAAACCGTCAAGGCTTTAATAGTATACGTAATGTTAGAAGGTGTTATTCTTAAAAAAAGCACTTATTCAATATGATGAACGGGTTTGATTAATTTTAGATTTTTCTATCATTTTTCTGAATTTTATATCTTACGCATGAGCCATTTTTACATCATAATTCTTATATAATGTGGTTCCTTGTGGGGTTAGTAAATTGACTAGCCCTATTTTCAATAAAGACACTACAGCCCAACCCACTTCTAATATTAATTATCATCTATAGGGTTCGAAATCAAAATAGCCATCGCCATCTTAAAAAAAATCAATCACAATAAAGAACAATTATAGCTAATCCAACATTCCGAAGAAGAAATCTTAAGGCTTTTCAAGATAGATTTTCTCTATAAATAGACTAGTTCAAAGGGTGGACTTTTATTTCTTAGTAATCGCCAGTTTTGCAAAGACATGCTTTTATCATCAAGTTTTGAAAAACACCGCAAAAAAAGATCAAAATTTATTAATAATGATTCATTATGATGATGAATAGAGGAGGTGAAATGCTTTGAAATATGAATGGGTAATTCAAAAAACAATACATTGGATTGAATCTCATTTACATGAGCAAATTTCTGTCAATGATATTGATCATATTACAGGCTTTTCAAAATATCATTTTCATAGAATCTTTCAAAATTCAGTAGGAATGTCTGTCTCAGAATATATTCGAATGCGACGACTTGCAAACGCGGCAAGTACGCTTCTTTATACGAACGAGAGAATAATTGATATAGCTGTCTATTACCAATTTGAATCACAAGAATCTTTTACACGAGCATTCAAAAAACAATATAAATTACCACCAGGTCGATATAGAAGTGTTATGAAAAATATAAGTGAAAACAAGGAGGAGAAAATAATGGGGGAAAAAGTGAAGGGCTGGATTTTAAGTGGAAGTCATCCTTTTAATTATGAAATAGGAACAGATCGAAGAAATATACATCAAGGGAAAGCATCAGGTTATTTAAAGTCAAAAACTGTACAAGAACCAGGAGAATTTGCAACCATGATGCAGGAATTTAAGGCTGATAAATTCAGGGGGGAAAGGATTATGCTCTCAGGATTTATTCAAACCAAAAATGTCCAACAATTTACAGGTCTATGGATGCGAATAGATAGTGCCTCAGACGAGATTCTTCAATTTGATAATATGAATAATAGACCAATCATTGGTACTAATAATTGGAATCGCTATTCTATAGTTCTAGATGTACCAGAAAGCAGCGCAATCATCTCGTTCGGAATTTTATTAACAGGGAAAGGAGAAGTTTGGTTAGATGGACTTAGTTTTGAGGTAGTTGATAAAAATACGCCGACAACAAATTTTAGTGTTGAAACCATTCTTTTGGATGAACCCACAAATCTATCCTTTGAAGAATAATGAAGTGGTTGTTTATTTGATTTAGAAAAAGCATGTCCACCGAAAAAGTACATCGGTGACATGCTTAGTGATGGATAGAAACGCCAAAGTGACGGATAGAAAGATTGAAACGATGGATAGAACAGTTCAATTGATGGATAGAATCATCAAAGGGATGGTTAGCGCCTTCGAATTCTAATATTATTGCTTTTGTTCTAACTTAGATTGGCGATATATTCGAAGCAAATCCAGCCCTAGTAATAGTACGATGATGTAAAATATAGGGCTGTCGAAGGATAGCCAAATTGAGATTTGCCACCAAGCAATGTTAAAACAATCCATAGTCCTACAGTATACAGTGTTACGCTAACATATGCTTTTTTAGATAGCTTTTTGTATTGCCCCTTATCCATTGTGATTTGTACAATGACCAAAATTATTAAAATAAGCAGAATTATTTTTTTTGCTTAGTACTGCAGCTAATGTAGTATCAGGGAAAAAAATCATTGACGAAAAGTAGGGTAAAAAAATACAAGAATACAAAAGTTAAAAATAGTAGAAAGCCTCATGCAAAATCTCCTTAGTTGCCAGTATTCCTTTCATTGTATCATGGTTTTACTGGCGGAGAGAAATTATAATTTGGACTCATGATAGCGTTTGAGCATTGTTGCAAATTGCTCACGTGTTACGAAATTTTGAGGGTTCGAGCCGTCCGTAATACCTTGACATTGCAGCCAATCCCACGCAGCTTTATGCGTTTCAGTGGCTTTACGCGTTGGAATAATAGCTTGTTTTGTTTGCAAAGCGTTTTCCAGTTCTTTTATTTTGTTTAGTAATTCATTGTATTGTGACATTGTTAGCTCTCCTTTAGCTTTATTCGTTAATGTTATGTATTTCATAGGATCAACGGCATTTGGTTGTCCCGTTTGCCATAGACCATTATGTATTTCGAAGTGTAAATGAACACCAAATGCACGTCCTGTATTACCCATAATTCCGATTTGCTGTCCCTGCTTCACCTTTTGTCCTACCTGAACGCAGGAAGAATCCAAATGAGCATAATTTGTTTCATATGTTTTGCCATGGATTGTATGCCTAATCATCACAACGTTTCCATAGCTGCTGAATGCCTGTGCTCGCGTAACAATACCAGCCGCACTGGCGAAAATTGGAACCTTTCCTGTTGATGCTAAATCGATGCCTTGATGCCATTCTTTCCCAAAGCCGATATTTCGCCAACCAAATTTACTAGTTAATCGAGCATTCTTCACAGGACTCATAAAATCAACCATTATCATTCATCTCGTTTCGGTTTATTATAGGTTAATGCTCTTGAGGAATCACTTAGCTAGCCGTTGTAGGATCAAGTATGGCATTATATGTACTAACGGCAATCAAAGCTAACACATATGGATTAGAGACTGCATCAATAATTAAAGTCCACACACTCTGCCAAGTAGTTAAATCCGCTCCGGTAATGCCATAATAGGCAAAGAGAGGAGTGATTACAGATAATCCTACCGTCATCCAAAATTGAGGATTGCGAATGCGAACCTTCCAATTAATTTTCATCGGGCATCATTCCTTTCTTATAAGCCAAATAATTTTAAAATAAAAGCACCAATTATAATTGTAGGAAGAAGTATCCACCAATGCAGATATTGTTTAATGATGTCACCAATAGAGATATAATCCTTCTCAGATTCCTCCTTTAGATCTTCCTCAATACTATCCACACGTTTTCCAATTCCTTTAACATCCTCCTGTAATTCAACCTGGGTCATATTTAATTTTGTAAGATTGATATTAATATTATTAAAGGTTTTATCCATTCGATGTAATTGGATTTGCTGATGCTTATTCATCTCCTGCTGCTGTTCGGATACTAATGTTAAACGATATAATAATTCATGATTACCTTCTAATTTTGAAATTCGGTTCTCTTGATTCTTAATTTCAACCTCAGCACTGGCTAATCGTTCACCTAGTTTTTCATTAATCAATTTTAATCACCGACTTTATCAAAATAGTAAAAGAGTAGGGGAGGGATAGCTCGCACCTACTCTAGCAAAGTATTGAATATTAATACGAAAATTACTAATTTATACACTGATTATTATTGTTTTACGTATAAATATACTTATATTTTTAAATAATATGTGCCTTTTATCGAATGTACTCGCTTGTACCACTGAAATTGTCTACATCTGATTATAATTCATCAATTAATTTATCAATACGCTCACGTAGAGTTATTTCATATAAATTAGCCACATCTTTTACATTTTCATGGTATTGATTCTTAGAGAATGATTTTGTGAATGGTAATTCTTTAGGGAAGTACTTAAAAGAATCACCAATATTCAATAATACTTCTTCATGTTCAGTAGGGGTTAGAACTTCATTAAAAGTAGGATTACCAGAGTCATCTAATACAGGGTCTCCATTTTCATCAACGATAGGAACTTTAGTTATTACATTTTCGATAACCTTTTTAGTGAATTTTCCACCGACATTTAAAATCTTTTGACCTCGATCTGATACAGCTTCTAGAAACTCTTGTGATTGCTCAACAACTTCAAAAGTAATAGAATAAACATTCTCTTTGACATCCTTAATTACACGGTATTTCATAAATAAATTCCTCTTTTCTAAATTTTATATTATGTATTTTATTATTTACAATTAGAATTATTTGAAATATCTTCAACCGTTATTTCTTTTACCATTGGTTGTAAAAGGCGAATGTATTCTAACATTTCTTTCTGAGAATACAGCTTTGTAATAACATTACTCAAACGTTCATCATGAATAGCAACTTCAACAAATCTTTCAATTTCTGTTTGTCCATTGATTTCTAATTTCTTTACAATAGGGGTAATCACTTGATAGATGTCTTTTTCAATAGGTACTTTTGCAGATTGAATTACTTCGTTATAATTTATATACTCTACTTGAACTGACATTCTTTCACCTCATTCATTAAAATCTTTTATCATGCCTTCATCGTTTCTTGATTTAATACTGATTGATTTCCTAACTCAACAAAAATCATAAAATTTTTCCTTTCTTTTTATTATCCAGTAATAGTTGTTCTCAGAGATGTCCCGACAGGAAGACTTACTCCAAATCCTGTTTTATTTCTAATTGTAAATGTAACTGTATAATTACCATTGCCAATATTATTGATGGTACACTTTTCTATATATGCTACTCCATTGATAGCATTTGATTGACTAATATCTCCTCCCATACCTCTGAATATAGTGGTTCCAATCATAGTATTTGACGCATTCAAAGGTTGAAAATTCATAGCTGGAGTGGTTATATTTCCTGCTGAGCCATCTGGTACTACACTAGATAACTGTAAATCAAATTCAACTTTTGGAACTCCTGTAGGTATAGCTCTAATATTATTAGCCATAGTATCAAAAGTAGCATCCGAAGCAGTTTGAACTCCTTTACCAGTAATGGCAGATGCTACTTGTGCTTTACCATTACTTACAGAGGACTTTAAATCAGCTAAATTAAATAAATCTCCATCTAGTCCTTTAACAAATGTATAGCCGTTTTTATCTACCCTAGAGGCTATAGAACCATTACGATATAAGTCTAAGCCGAAATCATTTTCATTGGATGCATTTAGACGAAATATAGCTTCGTGTTGCTTGTTCGGAGTGCGTAAATAGAGATTAGGTATACCTTTTTCAATAACTAAGTCACCTGTCATTGTACCGCCTGTTCTAGCCATAAAACTAGATGTTTGAGGTGTCCACGGGTGAGGTTGTGAGATCATAGGGTCGCGTGCTATTGTTATTTCATTAACAACATCAAAAGTAGCGTATGCACTGAAAATTTCTACTTTAATATTAATAGGGTTTCTAGTATTAGGTGCTTTTGTTATAGGAATGTATAGTCTTGATGCTTCTGAAACTAGTGGTTTAACATAAAAACATTTAGCGAAGTCTGGTGATATATTGTTGATAGTCATAGTATTTAAAAATACGTCTTCACCAACTTTTGCTACATTGTAAACTATTTCAGTACCACCCATAGCATTTCCTATGTGGTAGTCACTTGCTAAAGTTAGTTTTATCAAACCTGAGAAAGCTCTACCCACTAGAATGTCTATATATAGTGAATCTAATTTTGAATTATCATCGTCCCATTCATGAAACCGAAATACTTTAGATGCTGACGAGTATCCTAAGTTAATAATGTCTGTGTCATTGTAAACACCTTTTTGCCATGAGTTATCTACTTTAGAAGAGAGAGCCGAAACCTGACTCTCAACTCCTTCTGCTTTATCTACTTTTACTTTTAATTCATCATTAAGATTATTATAATTAATTTGATTCCCTTGGTATGCCATCAGCATCTAACTCCCATCCATATACTTCTACTAAATGATTAATAATATGTGGAAGATAATCTTCATTTGTTACGTCACTTAGCAAATACGTTTCCATTGTACGAGGATTATAGCCACCAGTAGCAATACGTCTAGCAATGATTTCAACTATTTCCATATCTACGACTACCTTTTTCTTTGTCATATTATAGAATACCCCCTGTTTCTTCTTTCAATAAGCGAATATCTTCTTCTAATTGTTTAATACGTTTTTGTTCTTCTGTTTCTTCTACAGGAAAATCTTTAAAGATTACTTCTCCATCTTCTACCTTTACAGCAAATTGTTTAGAGTAATCAATTGAGCCATGAGGTACATCAATGAAAGCAAGTTCTACTTCTTGCTCATGTGGTACTACATCACCTTTAGCTTCTCCTGTTTGATAAATAATTGTTCCTGTTGCTTTGTTATAAATAATGCGATTATCTAATTGCATAAAATTCTTCCTTTCTTTTTTTACGATGATAGAATTACATATTTCATATCGCTTCTTATAGCAGATGCGTAGCTAAGTGCATTATAAAATCTAAATGTTATCCTCCATTGATTACCCACTTGTTCTGGTATTGCTCTCAACGTGTGAAAACCATTCTTATATGCATCTATCCCTTCCCATCGTTCTGTCCCATCAAAGATAACGGCTCCTGCCTCATCTGTATAGGCTATCATTGGTTGAAAATCAAATAGTGGTGTGACATAGTTTGGGCTTGTTTGATACGGCATGACGGCATCTACATAAAATGTACCACGTACTTCTTTTCTTCCTGTTTGAATCAGTCTAATATTGTTTGCCATATTATCAAATGTTTCTATCGGCGAGGTATAAACTCCTTTGTCAGAAATGGCACTCGCCATTTTCGTTTTTCCATCACTGACAGATTGAAAAAGCCTTCTAGGTGATGTTTCTATCCATGCGTCCCACACACCATTACGACACGTTCGTTCATATTCTTGGTCTCCTGTAAATTGTATAAGTTTTTGTACAACCCAATTTGGCTGATGTACAATTACAGTTCCCATAAACCAAGCGTCTGCATATGGAGCATTAAGAGCATTAAGAGCCATATACATTCCGTTTTTAGTAGCATTGTTCCAATCTTCGACAAGTGCACATACATCTGGGAAGCGAGAAAATAAGCTACTATTTGTATTATCCCAACTACCCATTTGTATACGTGTAGGTATATTGCTACCTTGTGGAAACCACGGATAACCATGCGCTGTAGGAGAACCGGTATCTACACATCCTGACGTAGCATCTTTCATATCGTTAAATAATGTGTCGTAAACTCCTATCATTTCTACCTTAGCAGTTATAGGATTATTGGCATTAGGTGCTTTATATAGAGGTAATGCAATTCCTGTAGCATTAAAATCAATGTCTCCTATAAAATAATCTGTAGCAAATGCAGGGACGATACTTATTATCTTTTTGTCGTAGTCGTATCTATCTTTTTCAAATTTAGCAATATTGTGAACTACTTCAGCCCCGCCTTTAGCATGAGAGTTAAAACTTGATGTTGCATACGATACTTTTATAGTCCCTGAAAAATTAACAACAGGTATTAATACATAAAAATTTTCTACATTTACATTAGATAACCATTGATCACTTTTTTATTTGGAAAACTCTACTTATTGTTTTACTACTTAGATTTATAATGTCAGTATTATTATAAACATCTTTTTGCCATGAGTTGTTTGCTTTCTCTTTAACCTCATCATATCCCTCAGGTATTCCACCTGCCGCTATAGCATCCTGAACATCTTGACCTAACTTTGATAAAGGAATAGAACCATCAATAATGTTATTACCATCAAATTCTACTTTCATGTTTGGCATGTTACGGAATACAACTAATACAACATTATTCTCTTCAATCTCAGTATGTGGATTATCAGGAATAGAAAGACGATTACTAGTAAGTGTATAAGATACCTGCTCAAGGTAAACTGTATTATGGAATACCATTACTGAATCAGTAACCTGATTATAGATCCCCGTTGGCAGTTCCCATATTGTTTGACCTACACTGTCAGTAACCAAAGGATAAGAATTAACACTTACATTTCCACCTCCAGTACCTGAGCCACCGCCACCTTCAATCCATCCTGAATCATGGATTAATGAACTTGTATTATCATATGTGTAAGTACGCATATAGGAAATAGCAGTAGTGGGGTTAATTACGTTGAATATCTTAACAACATTTTCGTTATCAGGATTTTCATATACTAGTAAAGTAGCTGCATGGTCTGTTTCTGTAGGCAAGAAATCAAGGGCATCATTTTTAACCCAAAACATACCATTATAATCAGCATCAATATAATCCTGTTCTGAAATAACGATTACCTTGTCGCCAATACCTTTATCAGTGAAGTATTCTTTTATTGCTGTGTCTTTATCATCAATCTGTTGTTGTGTAAAAGTTCCAATTTCATCTGCTGTTAGCTCTACATTACCTGCACCATCAGGACTTTTACCATTAACAGTTGAGACAGCACCTGTACCATCTACGCCACGTAATGCTAATAGAATCCAGTTTGTATTTGTTTCAGATGGAATAGAATTAAGGTTGTTATCTCCCTTAGATTGCCATGTACTACCGTTATAAGTTACAACGTTATTTTTAGAATAAGTAGTAGTGCTATTCCATACAGTAGCCTGACCCCAACCTTTAATAGATTCTGCAACTTGATTGGCTTCATCAGTAGCTTTCTTAGTATCTGTAATAGCTACCTCAGCTTCATTAATTTTGTTATCAAACTCATTTTGACGGTTTTGTTCATTTTGAATTCTGATAGCTTCATTGGATTCCCGTATACTTTCAGCGTTTTTTTCTATCTAATTCATTTTGTTGTCGAGCACTCTCATTAGAATTTCTAGTATTTTCTGATGTGATACGATTTTGTTCATTTGTGTTTCTTGTTTGTTCCGCACTATTTGCCTCAATCAATACGTCGTTTAATTCATCTTTTAAATTATTTGCTTCAGATAGGGTACTTTTCACTTCTTCATTAAGTAATTGAACTTCGGCAATCAAATCTTGAAGAATACCGATATAGCTTAGATCTTTATCTTTTAAGTGGTCAAATATGAAAATAGAGAATGGTTGAATTGATACCATTGAAGTACCAGAGTATATAGAAAGAATGGTTGTTAGCTTTCCGGCTTCATTCATCTCTACACCAACGAAATTATAAACAATCATTTGAGTGTTAACGTCTATGTATGGTTCACCGACAATTGTTTGACCTGAAGGCAATTTAAAGGTAATTTCAGCCCTTGTAAAAGCAGCTAAATCAAACTTTTTGCCATCATCAAATATTTTAAATTTTAATGTTGCTGAATCTCCTTGCTTAAAGGTAGGAACAACACTCGTCATTCTTCTTTTGATATCTACGTTTAATGTATATTCATTTTTAAATGACATCAATAAGCTCCTTTATTTATGTATTTTTTAATTTTGTGATTCGTAAAATTGAATTACATATTCAAATTGTTCACAGACTGAATCATATGTTTCTGCTAGTTCTCCTGAAACAATCATCAATTCTTCATCTAGGAATAGGTTAGCTACAGTGAGTAGCATTTCTTTGTTTGCTTCATTTAAATCAATATGTAATTCTTCATTTAATAAAATGCTCATTTCATTTAAATACTCTTCTGTTACTTTAAAGTTACCTTTGTCATCAATAATGATTTCGTTATTTTCATCTTTAATGGCATATTGATTTCTTAACTCATTTTCTTCAATTTGTACAGTATTGTTGTAATGATCATGTAGCAAGCGATTAAATCTTGAACGTAATCTTGATGTTTTACCTTTAAGCTCTAAATCAAAAAGCATTGTATATGTATTTGAAATATCTTTATTTTTAATTTGCATTTCCTAATTCTCCTCGTATTAGTGATTACTAAGCATCTGAGCGTCTTAATTGTGCTACGTTTTTTCCATTTCTGTCTCGTATATATACAAATGTACTATTATATGCTATCCATAAGCCTTGTACATATTGTGATTCGTCTGCATTAGTTGCTTGGTTAGCAGTATCTGCTGTCAAAGCTCTTTTTGCTGAACCAACATTGATATGATTAGTATTTACAAAGTTAGCGAAATTAACATCTATAGTTCCCTTCAAGTTAATTTTAGAGTACCAATGTCCTAAGTTTATATAATTTGCATCCACAGTCATTTCGTTAGTTAATCTAAAATATAAATCATTGCTATAAATAAGTATTTCATTATTATCTGCTTGTATTCCAGTTCCACTATTAAATGATATGGTTTTTTTAGTATTAGAAAAACTATCTCCTAATCTTATGATATTTCCTACATTTACATCTGTCTCAACATTTATAGTTCCACCATTTATTGTTGCACCATTAATAATTGTCCCATTCACAGTTCCACCATTTATTGTAGTTCCATAAATATTCGAAGCTGTGATATTTCCACTAAAGGTAGCATTCCCATAAATATCAATTTCAAAGGTTTTTGTACCACTTGTGTTATATCCACGAATACCATAGTCATCCATCTTAACTCCACGATTTTGGGAGGTAGAAGTCTGAATTAGGAAATTTTCTTGAGATGTCATTCTGCCTGAATTAGCGTTTAGCTCAAAAGTTATACCACCAGAAGCGTTATACCCAGTAATTCCAGAAGAAGTAATCACTACACCTCGATAAGAGGAAGGGGAGGACTTTATAGTTAAATCGCCGATAATTTCAACTTGACCTGTTGTTGCATCGACATTAAAGGTACGTACACCGTTGTTATTAAAAGCTCTAAAGCCGCTTCCATCTAATTGAGTGCCTCGATAGGCGTTGGAGGATGATCGAATATCAATTGCACCATCATATACCCGTAAGCCATATTTATATTGGGAAGGGGCGTCTGGATGAGGGTATCTGCCAAGATGCACTTTAATTTTTCCATTTGTATCATAAACGGATTGAAGTCCGTTATAAATCGTGACTATGCCTAATTCATCTTCGATATGTAGTTTATTCCCCAACAGTAGTCGCCCTGCTATTACCTCTGCGTGTACTCCACGCTTAGAAATCGCCACAGCTATAGAGTTGCCACCGTCAGGAGTAATGGCCATTAAGGCGTTATTAATAACGAGGTAGGTTTTGTCATCTTGTAAATCTTTGGAATATAGTCCTCGTTCATTCATTGTAGTAGAATTTGCATAACCTCCGAGGAGGATATTTTTAGCTGTATCAAATTCACTATTAAGAATTTGTGTGACACCATCCATTGCATCTTTGCCTTGATTCCATTTGTACTTATCCATATTGACTGTGGTAGATGTATTGGAGATGTCATAAATGACTTTCTTTAATTTCCCATTCTCATCCACAACATCTTTGCCATTAGCAATCGTTAAATTGACAGAGTCATTATTAAAATCAAATTGCATTTCTATAATTTTTAATGTTAGCCTGACACGAAGTTCATCATTTTGAACTCGGATAATGTCACCAATGGCAATTTGTTTCATTGACATGGTTTCATGAAGATTGCTTAAATAACCTTCTAATCCAACATTGACATGAATAGGTGGTTCGTTTAGTGTTTTAAATATTTCTATAGCCTCTTCCAATAAATCCCTTTCATCCGTAATAGAATCATTGTGGTGTTCTTTGACAATGATGTATTTATTTAATTCTGTGATTTCTTCAGAGGAAAAGTTATGTTCCATTTTTAATTGAAGACCTAAATCCAACATCTGCTGCTCAATATTCATTAATTGTATGTTCAAAGTTGCGATCTGCGAATTTTTATTATTAATTTCATTTTGTTTAGCATTGATGCGGGAAATAACATTTGACCAATCAGCTCTACCAGGTGCTTGATCTTGATAGGTATAGTTGATAACATCTCGTTCATTTAAATAGGTTTTTAATTGAGTTTCTAAATTAGATAATTCTTGTTCTTCTTGCTGAATGTCATCTTGTTTTGTTTTCTTCTGTGCTACTAATGAATCGAATTGACCCTGGAATGATTGTAATTTTCTTTTGTATTTTGTCAGGGCTATACATAATTGATTGGACATATAATCCGATTGTTTAATTACGTTGTAGTTAGTGTCACATTCAAAAGGATACATAAAGTAACTAAAATCTTCTAAGTAGTTTGAACCAGTAGGGGAGAGCGTTCGAAATTCTAAGCCGTCCTGACCATAAGCTTTTAAGCGTGTAACCATATCTTCGGCTTTAGTTGCTACTGAAAGGGAATCAAGTAATATGCCCTCTTTTAGCCTAACACCGCGATTCATTCCTATATGATTAGCTGATGAAGATTAACCTTACGATTCTTTGTATCCCAGACAATTAATGCATTAAACCTTTCCGCAATATCAAATAAGCACTGTAAAACTGTGGCAGAACTTACATCAAATGAGCGATATTTCAAATTAAATGCAGCATCCACATAGTCTAACTTCCATTCCGTTTCTGCTAAGAAAAATTTACATATTCAGATAGAGTTTTAGAGGTTTCTTCATAGTCGCGAATGTTTTTGTCTGCTAATTCAATACCACAGCTATAGGCTGTATAAGAAATTGAATTTCCATCGTTGCCTATTTGCTTATTTTTATCTAAAAAAAGGAAGTATTCTACTTGATTGTTGTAGGTCATTTTTAAATAATAGCGATCTTTGATTTGATCAATTAAAGGATTGTCGATTAAAATATGCTGTCGTTCAATTTTTGTAGGAATTGTAAAACTGATTTCGTTAATAGCTCCTAGTCGAATAGTCAAACTTAATCCATATATTTCCTTTAGTGGTGAGATAACAGTACGGTCAGGTTTACAAAGTTTTAATAGTGGATAAGTATGATCACTTACCGTATTTGTATAGCTTATAGCTCCCATGTTAATTCACCTCCTTCCTGTAGGTATTTGTATTCAACACTAAATTCAATTTTATAATTCCCTTGGAACTGTATCTCATAATTAGAATTACATTCTCTAGTTTCTTCCCCTTGAAAATCTAACCAATAGTCATTATGAAAATCATATAAATAACGAGAATTATATTCTTGAGAGGACACAATCATTTCATTTTCACAGTCAACTGTAACGATTTCATTAGCTAAAACGTTTGTAATGATAAATTCCTTATTATCTGTGATGTTTCGAATAATAATCGGAATCTTATCTCCAATTTGTGTTATTTTTAAAAAAAGGTCGAATGGTTGCATCGCCTTCATTGAAAAAAACTCCAAGTTTCTTCACCATCCACATGAAAATCATATGTTTTCTTAGGGGAGTAGCGGTAGGCATCTTTACATCTAAAGGTTAAGTCAATATAACCTTCCCTCAATCCGTTATGAATAAGCTTGGGTTCTCCTGTCAACATTGCATAATAGATTTTCTCAGGTTCATTATTAAACCAAAGGGGGCAATAGAAATCCGTCCATAACCATCTTGCAATAGCTCGAATATTATTTCTATCTCTCCAGTCCTTAATCCAAATAGCCATAGAAAAAGAGAGCGGCTCAATCTCCACTCCCTTAAAGTAACGCTTTTTTTCCTTTAAAAACAGACGTTTCAACTATATTCCTTGAAGGAAGGAATGTCTCTTCGTAAAGTCCACTGCTTGGATTAATCATCATTACTCCCATATCCTCAGAGGATATCCTATTGAAAGTAAAGCTAGTGTTTTCGAGCATTATTTCACTCCTTTCTTAACTCTTAAATCATTCCAAATATCTTTTGCAAAATTATTAGCCGTTGTTTTATTGGCGATCATTTCACCAATATCAAAATTGAATTCATATGTATCACCCCCATACTAGCTACATTGCTAATTAAGCTTGTAGGATTACTAATGGTATGTATCATTGGTGTGAAGAAGTTTGCGGCTCGTTCCATTATATTTGCCATATCTAATAGGCGCTTTGTATCAATAGGGGAGTTGATTAATTCATTAGGATGAACAATTACTTCTTTGCCTCCTTTACCATCAATACCATTCCCACTCCATTTTGTCATCCCGCCATGTAAAGCAGAGGCTTTATTTCCTAATAGTAATTTTGCCCAATTTTTTTAATTCATTTTGCATTTCTGTACTATCAAAAATAGTATAATTTTTCATGACAAAGTTACTTAAACGTACCAAATCTTCATTACTTAATTTACTTATCTCAGTATTGTAACTAGAATTTGTTTCAATAGAAGAGCCTTCTCTGCGTCCTGCTTTTGCTATCGTATGAGCTTTTTCCCGAATATTAGCAGCTCTGACAGGAGTTGCATTGCTAGCTAATACATCTGTCATATATTTCCCCATAATTACTTTAAAGTCAGCATCAGATAAATGTCTAATTTGTGAAGTTGAATTTGTATTTTGAGGAAGTTCATCTGGTGAATAATTCATCCCAGCTAAATATAATCGATTTGATAAATCTATAATCTTTCTTTGATATTCAGGTGTCATAACAACAGTAGCATTACTTTTTAAAAATTCACTGAATGCTGTTAAATCGGACTTAGATAAGCTATTAATTATACTATCAAAGGAATCTGTAGCTTTAAATTCAGAACCATTTTCCCGACCTTGTGAGGCTAGTGTATGAGCTTTTTCCCGAATATTAGCAGCTCTTATGGGATTATCAACTTCCAGTGCTAAATTATCAGTTAGATATTTTCCTAGTAAAACCTGCATATCTCCAAGGCTGAGTTTACTATTTTTAATAGAATTTTGATACGAAGAATCGTTGTCAGCAGAAGAACCATAAATACCTGTTGGAATAGAAGAATTCTGTACAAGCGCCATGAGGTTCATAGCTTCTTTTAGTGTATCAATAATGTTTTGACGGATAGTTAGACCAACTGCTTTCATAGTTCCATCTAAAGTGTTTCCTAATTCGGGCATGGTCATCTCTAGCCAGTCTATGAAACCACCGAATTCTAAACGGATATTTTCGAAGTTACCACTAACAATATCTTCTCGTATTTGTGCAAACTTTCGTTCATCGTTTAATAAATCATTGTAATGTTGTTCCCAATAACTCTTTAGGTCATCTATACGTTTCAATTCTTGATTATGATAGTCATCCTCAGCTTTAGATTTACCATCAATCTCTTTGTCTTTCATTTCAAGAAGATCATTTAGACTTTGCTTCTGTAGTTCTATATCTCGATCATGACGTTTTTCTTGAATGTCCTCTTCAATGTTGAAGAGTTGCTCTTCAAGTTTTTTTACGTTTAGACTTTGCCTCATGACTATCATCAAGAGAGAGGAGCGCAATTTGACGTTGAATATCATTTTTTTTCTTTCTCTAATTTGTCAATATCCATGGAGTAATCCCGTTCAGCTTCTTGTCGATCAATTAATCGAAGTCGTTCTTCTATAGCTTCTCGAAATTTATTTCTCTCATCGTCGATATTTTTCATGATATTTTCATGACGCTTATTTTCAGCTTCAGTTTCTAATTCATATTGGCGAATAACGGCATCTTTTTGTTCCTGAATGTAATCTTTATAGACCTTGATGAGTGTTTCTGCCAAGTCTTTTTTTTGTTTAATAATTTTAGATTCTATTTGTGTTTCTGTTTTAAGTATTTCCGATTCCTTATTTTTTAGTTCTAAATTATAATTTTGAAGATCTTCTTTTAACGCTTTAATATCATCAGGATTCAACTCTACACTTCTTAATTGATTTTGAGTAATTATTATTTGGTTATTAATGTCTTCTCTTAATCCATTCAATAAAGAAATCTGGGAGTTTAGCTCCTTTAGTACATCACCAGAGCGCTCTAATTCTTTAACTTTTGCTTCGTTTTCAGTCATTGAATCGCTCACAGTTTCATACATGGACTGAATGATTTTGCTTTGTTGCAGTTTGAACTCTTTTTCCTTAATTTTTTTCATCGAATCTTGTTTGAAGATTAACGATAATCTCATAATTCCTATGACGTAATTCAACTGATAAATCTTGAATTTGAACAGTTAATGCAGCATATTTTTCTTTTAGTTGCTCTAAAATTTCTCCTGAATATTTACCAGATTTTATTTGGGCTTCTAAATATTTTAATTCATTTTTATTAATAGCCTGCTTCTTCTCCATATGAGAAGTAATCGATTGAAGAGTTTGTATGTAAGCATTGGAATTAGAATCTAGTTCTTTCAGCTTGGAGCTTTCAAGTTCGATTTTGGAGTCCTCGGTTTTGCGCTGAGCTTCGTATACATCTAAATAAGCCAGAGACATCTCACCTAATGCTGAATTAACAGAATGCATTTCAGTTTTGAGTTCGAGCATTCGATTTGAATATTCTTCTACAGTTTGACTATTTAAACCTTTTGTAGTGACTATCTTTTCTAAAAATTCTAGCTCCTGCTGATTGACTGCTTGTTTTTGCTCCAAATACTTTGTTTGCAAATCCAATGTTTTAGTGTATCTGTCAGATGATTTATCTACTAATTTTATCTTTTCTTCTTCATGAGATAGATTAGCATCGATAACTGAACGTTTACGATCAAATTTGTCTAAATATGTATCAAGAACTCTTTTTTTCTAAATCTGTAATGTTTACTTTCTGTTGAACAATATTATTTGATAGGGAATTTAATTCGGAAATAGCTTGATCAATAGCCTGCTGTGATGTGTCAATAGCAGTATAATTAGTAGAACTTACAGTGCCTGATTTTGCATTATTTAAGTAATCAATGGGGTTGATCGGTACATTTCCATTTTTATTAATTTCATAATGTAAATGTGGACCAGTGGTTTTACCAGTTGAGCCAACAGTTCCTATTTGCTGTCCTACTTCAATTGTTGAACCCAATTTAGCAACTGCTTTATCTAAATGAGCGTAAATATGTTTTAAATTATTTGCATCTTGAATAACAACGATATTACCATAGGTTGAATCGTAGTCATTATCTTCTGCTCGACCACTAGCAATTACTTTGCCACTAATATTTGCGTCTACCTTAGTTCCTCGAGACATAGCAATATCTATGCCACGATGATTATCTAATTCACCGTTTAACATTCTATTTCCAAAGTTACTTGATATTTTACCTGACCAACCACTTAGCTTTTGAGATGTAGTAGATGTGGAAGCATTTGAAACCGTTCCAGTCTTATTAATTTTTCCGGAAGAAATTTGAGATTTAAGAGATTTTTCTTGGTTTTCAAGTAAATTTAATTTATCCCTTTCAAGCTTAAGCTGAGCCTGCAGTGAATTTCGATATTCATCAGAATGCTTTGGGAAATTAGATTGAACTTTTACTTGATTTTCAATTTCGGAATTGAGCTTTTCTAAAGATTTTTTTAAATGTGTCTGTTATATAGATGGAATCTTTCGTAGCTGTATTAGAAGATTTTGAGGCTTTTTTTTGAAGACTCTATGGAAGTAGTAAAGCCATCAATCTCCGCAATATTAGAATCGAAATCCATAGTTAAACTATTTAATTCTTCTTTATAGTTTCTAATATTACTTTCTACCACTAATTGTTGTGCCGCCATACCTAATCCAAGTGGTCCACTCATTTGACCAATTAATTTTGATGTAATTTCATTCGCTTTAACATAATTTCCTAACATCATAATTTCTCTTTTGATATTTTCAATTTTTAATTTAGTAGCTTGGGTAGAGGATAGCAACATTTCTTGATCAGCAGTTAATTTTCCATCACGAGCTAATTTATATCCATTTAACAGTGTTTCATTTGCCTTGTTCTCAGCTTCAATTGCTTTTATCTTTTCCTCATTTAGCTTAATAGCTTTACCGTCATTATCAAGTAAAGTGGGATAATTTGAATTTAAGCTGTTTATTACTCCGTTCCTAGTGTGCATTATGTTTACAAGACGCTGCTCTTCAGCTGTTAAATTCCCTTTTTGACTAAGGTTTCGAATCTCTTCTTCTGTATAACCCTTCAATTGATTAGTTAACATCTGATATTGGAATAATAAATCCGAAGTGTCATTTACTTTTTTTCTGAGATACACCTGCTAGTTGTTCATAAATTGTTGTCAATTTTTCTGCTTCTTTGTTGTAACCAAACATTTTTTTCTTTTGCTTCAGCTAATGTTAAATTATTGGTTTTCATTTCCACAGACAGTTTCTTTTGAGTTGCAATCGTGTCGTCGTAATGTAAATTAAGTGATTTCATGATACTACTTACGACTTCTTCACTAAAGCCTAGTCCAGTTAATTCAGCTCTAACATTAGACAGTTTATCTTTAGCACTGCTAGCCATGGAGTCAAATGTTTCAGTAGTTGCATTCTTCATATTTTGAAAAGAACCTATAACATCATTTATTAATGTAGAGGCGTTCTCGTTTGAAAATAAGGCTGTTAAAGAATTTTGTAATGTATCTAAATCTTTTACATCTGTAACATCAATTAACTGTGCTGCAAAACCCTCAGCGGTGTTCTTTAAACTATCTGTTAATTTATCATTTTCATTAATAATATAAGCAAGATTGGAAATATAGTCAGATTTTTGAGCTGAAATTTTTTTTGATTTAGTTTAGCTTCATTATCAGCTATTTCCTCCATAAAGTGATTAACATCGTTGCTTAGTTGCTGATAGTAGTTAACTAAGTCATTATCGCCGCTTTTTTTCAGCAATGGATTGTAGCTTTTTTTATTTCGTTTAATTTTTTTTCAAAATCTGCTGCGGTTTTAAGTAATGGTTTACCATTATCATCCGAAAATTTTTCATTATTTAGGATGTTAGAAGCCATATTGGAGTCTAAGATTATAGCTGCATTTTGGGCTATAGTTTTTTGCTTGTCTTTAAGATCAGAAATAGCTCCTTTACGTGTATCAATATTTTCATCACGTTTTTCTTTTGCTTCTTGTTCAGCCATTTGTGCTTCTAAAGCCTGTTGCTCTTTCAAAAGTTCGATTTTTACTTTTAGAGCTTCAGAAGAACCAATTATTTTATTACCATATTCATCTTCATGGGCAACAATATTAGGTAAGAGTTCACCAAGTTGATTAGAAATATCCTGATATTCGGCAAGGACAGTAGGATCAGCATTTCCTAACGCCATAGATTTCTCTAATTGAGTATATCTATCTACCTGACTATTGATTTCATTTGCATTTGAACTATAGGATTTCAATATTTTTTTGGTCTTCAGCTTTTAATTCCTCAAGTTTTTGTTTTTCTTTTTCTTTATATTTAAAATATTCATTTAACGCAAATTCACTAGCACCTAAGAGAATTCCAACTATATTGAATCCTCTAATTGCCTTTTTGGGTAATTCTATACCTGCAATATCCTCTGCAAATGTTTTAAATGTGGATGCTTGACCCATCCAACTCGTTATAGTAGATATTGAAAAAGTAGCACTTTGAGCTGCAGCGGCTGTATTTTTTTCCAAATGCCTCGATACCTTGGTTAATCTTTTCTAGTTGTTGTGGGATGTCTGATAATCCTGCTATGTTTAAGCCTTCACCAAGCTGAATATTGGATAGCTGGGTGTTTAAATCTGTTATCTGGGAAGTTAGTTGCTCGAAATCGGCTGTATCTGCATAGGCCTTATTCAATTCATATATCGAATATAAATTGGATTCTAAGGCTTGTAGATTTGCAAGTGTTTCTTGAATGCCCCCGAATTGAATATGATTAAAGCTGATAGTTTCTACTTCAGTTTTTAGTTTAGATACAATATTTTCTAATGTTCGTAGGTCACCAGCCGGTGTTTTTGCTAACTGCTTGTAAAATTTGCTGACATTGATGTTGGCATCACCAAATGCTTGAGATAGTGTGTTAATTGTTTTCACAGAGTGGGTGATCTGCTTCTTCAATTCGTCGAAAAATGAGAGGGAAGGGGGTGAGCCACTTCCGATTTCTTGATATTTTTGGTTAACGCTCTGTAGTTGTTGCTCCAGGGCTTGTAATTGTTTTTCAAACTCTATTAATATTTGAGTGTTGGGTCCTTTTACATCTAAGCTCATTTTAATAGCAGGTATGTTTTTTTTAATCTTTTGATGTAGGTCTGTATATTTTTTTTCTTGAAATATCGTCATTGATACCTAGAGCAGCTAATAACTCTATTGGTTTTGTTTGTCCACCACCAGTACTCAATCGATTTTCCCTCCTAATTTTAGATAACCGATCAATACAAGGCAGTGATCGATTCATCTTTCTTTATTGTTGTATAAAACAGTAAATATCCTAAAATATTCAAATACCCACCCAAAGAAGGTAGGGAGTAGTTCAAAATTTTAACTATTTATGGGCAGAGGCTAAAAATCATCAGAAGTTCCTTCGGTGTCCTTAGCAGCAGTTGCTTGTAAAATATTGAAGTACTCTTTTTCCATTTCTAAAAATTTAATGCTTAAGTGCAATCGTTTATTAATTTCCTCTAATGCATTGGAGATTTCCTGCATGGTGAACATTTTTGTTAAAAATATGTCGTACCAGCCAATATCCACGAGATAATTCATTGTGGCAAAATGTGTTTCAATGGGTTTATCCTTTAATTCACTTTGTAAATCCGTAAAATGCTTAATGATTAAAAAGAAGATATAATTATTTAACTCATAATCATTTTCGAAATATTCAAGCTTATGTTGCTGAGCATATTCCAGCGAGTTCGCTAAATCATTGATCAATATCGTAATTTTGCGTTTACTAAACTTTGGATAGTAATAGATGAACTTTCCTTGTTCTTTATCGATATAAAACTTTTGCTTCTTATTTATGGCATCAGCACTTTTTTTGAATATCCGCTAACGTTAATTTTGTTTCACGTTTTGTCATTTTTAAGCTCCTTTTATGTTCAATAGAAAGGTAGAGAATTTAATCTCTACCCGTTTTACATTAATTTATTTAAATAACATCTACGGCAATAGTTTCAACGAATGTTCCATCGGTTACTTCAATCATTGTTTGATCATTTGCTTTTGCGGAGGCACCTAACGTTACGACACCATCTGCATTAACACTTGCAATGGATGGGGCTTTTGATGTCCACGTTAAATCACTATTTTGTAAAAGTACATTGCTATAGCCTGCACCACGGATACCTAATACTGAAATACGTTGAGAATCACCGGCAACAGCAGAATCTAGAACTAGACGTGATGGATTTGCAGCTAGAGCAGTAAATTGTACTTTTTCCTCAGATAAATTTCGAAGCTTAATATATGCATAGTTTCCTTTTTTATCTGCAAGTGAGCTCCCTGCTAGAGAAGAAGATGCTACACCCTCGTGTGTCATTGAAATTTCAACGGCACCATTCGGCTTGAAGTTTGGCACTTCAATAATAACTTCACCTGTTTTACCATTATTCGAACGGATATCTACATTTAATTCCATACGTACAGCCTTAGGGAAGGAATCAGCAGAGATTTCAATTGTATCCATCATCTCCTGAACAGCATAGACCACCTGTACTTCCTTACCTGCTAGTGCAGGAACCGTAATCTCTTTGCCAGCAGGCGCATATTGTGTGAATGTGCCGTTAAGCTGCTCAACATGAACCTGACCAATAGGTGTTTCGGCAAGCGTTCCTTTACCATTGGCATCAAGTAAAATAATTTCGTCAGTGTAGTACTCAGCTAGTTGATGGTTGATTTCTGTACCGTTTTGTAAGGCGATATATGCTGTATCGAAAGCAGCATCTTCAATAGAGAATGTTAGTTCCTTTTGATAGTTCAGTTCATATACCTTTTTAGAGCCTTTTCCAGCATGGATGGCCTGAGTTTGAATAGCCTGTGTCATGGATGAATTTAGTAATGTTTTACCATTTAAAATTAATTCATCTGTTAAGCGATCGAATAAACGAACATTTGCTACTGAAGTTAAAAATTGATTTTGTTGTGTCATAAAAGATTACCGTCCTTTTTGTAATTGTTTTTTTATTTTAACTAGAGGCAAGCCCCAGTTTTTTTCATTTGTTGATCAAATGCTGATTTTGTGATAATAACATCCTCATTTTTCTTTGGTTCCTCGATATGACTTAGCCAATGAGGAAGCTCATGCTCATTTTTAAATTCAACCATGCCCGAGTATCGAGCGTTGAGAATGGCATCACTGCTTACCATATAGTCCATTCGAATTAATCCTTTATGGAATTGGTAAAGCGTTAATTGTTCAATTTCATGGTAGGGGAGTCCAGATTTACAATGGTAAGCTATTATTTGCTGCTCTAAGTCGGCCTGCTTTGTTTTTCTTTTTGTCATAAATGCCCGTGCTTCTTGAATGGCCTTTTTTGTATCTGGATCAATAAATTCATCCTCTAAATCAATTAGATTTTGCTCACTAATTAAAGTTTTAATCTTATCAAAGTCACGTTCATGCAATGAAATGCCATTGACCGTTATCAAGACCATACCTTTTTCATTGATTGAAATTTGTATGTCCTCAGTTTTAAAGACTAGGCGATATAAGGCAATTAATTTTTCAAGTAGGATATAGCCATCCTCGTTCTGCGCCATCGTAAGCAAAAACAATAAGTAAGACATTCTGACAATTTCTGGCTGCTGAAAGTCGTTTTTAGGTAAAAGTAAGCACTGTACAGCCTCATAAAATTCATCTGCATCCTTCATTTTTACAGGGTAGATCGATAACCCTTTATATGTAATTGGTTTGCCAAACGCCTTTTTTTGTGACCATATTCATGATTTAAATCCCATAGGCTGTTGGCCAGAAGGCATGATGTAGGTCCAACGATAACCAACAAAGCCATTTGGAACAGTTGTTATTGGGAGTCCACTATGGAATCTTAAATCCCCAAATTCCTCAATGTCCTCCTGAAACAATACCTCATTTAGTACTTCACCAAGCCAATCTAGTCGAAAATCAATATTGTTGGCAGAAGCAGGGGTATAAATATCAAAGATATATTGCTGGGTGCTTGAATATGGGTTATCTGTAAATTGATTGATGCTTTTTAGATAATTTTTTTTGAGGTATACGTGAACCTGTGTAGAAACAAATTCTACAAGTATTGGTTTCCAACGCTAAATCATTTGTTTTATCACCGATAACTAGTACATTTTGAAGAATATGATCTTTCTCAGGTAACTGTGAGACATTCATTTTTAAAGGATCGAGAGGATCATCCTCTGTATCTTTGGGCATGTAGTATAGTAAACGGAGGAGCTTCTCATCATTTACTAATAAGTGATAAAATTCATTTATTGTTTTTACAATTTTCATTCTCCTTTATCCTCCTAAAGAAGAGTGCTATTTTCGAAGGTTTCAATATAGAAAATAACAATAGAATATGTATTTTTTACATTAGTTTAAACATACAATCGGCATCACCTTCTTTCATGTATTAATAGAAGTTAGTCAAATGAGATCTTCTTCTTATTGATCCTCTATATTATATGAAACCTTCATTATGGGGCTGTAAACTGAACAGCCCCATTAGAAAATTTCATATTTTGTATTAATTCATTTATTAGGTAAAATCCTCTTCCACATCTTCAATCCCAAAGCTAATTGCTTCAAAATAGGAGATACCTGAAAATGTGTTATGTCTGCTAGAGCCTTTTGCCATCTCTTTCAGCTTATGATGAGAAAGCACGTAATTATCCTGTAAACGATGTGGCGTATTATGATTTCTTAATAATTTCATAATTTGCCTGCTTCTTTTATGACGCTTTTTTTGCTTCTTTTATATACGCTAAATTTTCTTGTTCTAGTAAAAGTTCATCCCTAGTAAAATATCCTTTTGTTATGTAATAGGCAAGCATGTCTAAAATAATAGTAGTATGATAGGTTTGAGCAGTTATACTGAAATAGTCATCTAATGTGATCTCTTTGCCTCGGTAAACCACTTTTTCTTTTTCTAAAAGCGTTTGTATGTATTGAACTCTGTCTTCAATAGGAAGTTCCATTCGCAATTCAATGATTAAACTAGGTAATTGTAATTTCATATTATTTCTCCTTCTACCTATTAGGTTGGCTAGTGCAGGGTAAAATCCACTTTTTTTCGCCCAGGTCTATTTTTTTACATTTTTTTGCATTGTGAATGGAGAAGATCTTTACTGCTGCTATTGACACTAAAAAATTCATCTGTCGCAGGGAGGATATCTTTACATTTACTACAGCTTTTTGTTTTTAAATGCAACTTGTTGATATAGGTAGCTTTGCGCCATTGTCGATCGTTTTCTTGTTTTATTCGTAAACAAATCGTGTTAAATTTACTTCCTACTGTTTTAACAGGTATTCCTAAAATTTTACCTATAGTATAGTAAGAATAGTCTTTAGCAATATAATGAAGTAATTTAATTTGTTCTTTATTTAAGGACTTTTTTAATTAATTCATCTAAATCAGCAAATAGGCTAATAACTTCTGTGTTTAATTTCAATGAATTGGTCGCGCATGCCCCTTGATTTAAGCTGGTATCATCAATAGAGCCTCTAAAAGTTAATAGTTCTTTAATAACGATTACATCTGATAACACAAGTTGTCTATACTTTGTATCCTTATAAGTTTGATACGCCATTACTACATCCCCCTTTATTTTTATACTTTAGCCTATTATAATTCAATTTAAAAATAAATCAATATTTTAAATTAATTTATCTATTAAATTTTGAGAATTAATTTAAATGAAATAATTTAAAAATTTACAAATTGAAATTGATTATGCTACTATTGACTATAGTCAAAAATAAGGGAGCGTGTAGAGGTGAGAGTTGGCAAAACGAAAGAATTATTAATTGAACAAATAAAAGCTAGAATTCCTCTGTTAGTGCAGCATAATGGGATTTTAGATGAGATTGCCATACAGCTTAATAAATATAACATAAGCTTAGGCAATATTATTGAACTGATAAATGATCACAATAAACTAATAGAGGCACAGCTACAGGAATTACTATTGCTTGGTGAACAGCTTCATTTAAAGTTTGCAGATAGTGACCAAGACTGGATCAAAGAATGGCTCAATCCTTCAGAAATTAAAGAGCTGAGATTGTACATAAAAGAATCACCTTACGATGAAATTATCACTTTACCTTATACTTTCGAGAACGTTATAAAAACAGGGCACAATGAATATGCAGCAATCGTCCCTAATTCAATCATCGGTAAGCTGTGGATGAGTGGGATTACCATGTATAATCCTAATATTCAGCGACAGGCAAAAAAGAAGAGAGTTAAAAACGAAATAATAGAGGTTATGAATTTAAATCCTAAATCTTTGCGCGAGATTGAAAAGCAAACTTTAGATGGTGATTTAATAACTTCTACACTACGCTATAATGCCAAGGTTGGTACCGGGGAAGATGGAGTTGAATTAATTTATGATGATAGAGAAAAATCGCTCACATTATTAGAGGGCACACAAATAGATGTTTTAGATGGTGCGCATCGAACATTCTCTATCTATAATGCCTATATGAAGAAGGTTGATTTGGAAGGGAATATGATCGTAATTTTTTCGAATATGACGGAGGCACAATGTAAAAGAGTTCAGGTCGATATGGCAAAAGCCAATCCAATACCTAAACCGAGATTACGGGAGCTAGCAAAAGATAAATTAGCGGATGAGGTTGTGATTGAATTAAAAGCGGATGGTGAATTAAAGGGAAGAATTACCTCCAATTCAAATGTTAAATATTCATATGGGGAAGTTGTTACTTTCTCGGAATTGTCGGATGCCATCGATCATAGCTTCCAACTAGAGAATCGTCTAGAAGTCATCGAGGTTGCGAAGGTGATAAATGATTATATGATGTATCTTTTCGCCTATTATAAATCAAATTTATCAGATAAAAACTCTTTAATGTTTAAAAGTAGAATGTTTATAGGCCATATTGAATTAGCGGCAAGAATGTTTGAGCATACAATTCCGTTTGATAATTTACGTCAATACCTCAATAAAATCGACTTTTCAACAGATAATCCATTATGGGAGGAAATTGGAATTCTTAAATATGGCAGCATGAGCGCGCGTAGCAGAACTAAAATTCAAACAGTATTTCAACATTTACTAAAAGAATGAGGTGTAAAAATGATCCTAAAAGATAATGTTTTTAATAAAGATATTAAAGAATGGTATTTAACTTCATTAGATATCCAAGAAAATAGTTTAACTACTTATTTATCATTATTTAATAAAGCAACCGTACTCGAAAATCAAAAAAATAAAGATATATTTGATATGAATAAGGTAGAACTTGAAGAGTTATTTTACAGCTTGAAATCGCCTAGTCCACAATCTTTAAGTGCATCAATTGGTTTTATCATCAGATATATAGAATGGGCAATTGCCAATGGCTATACGAATAATCGTTCACAACGGCTTCCTACCAGCATTACAATGGAATATTGCAGTACATTTGTCTATAAAGCAGCCATTATTCGCTATACTAGAGAGCAATTGTTTAGCTATATGAACCTGTTTGATGACCAAAGACATGCTGTATTTCTTCTCTGTTTATTTGAGGGAATTAAGGGGGAGGGCTACAGTGAAATCTTAAATTTAAAAATGGCTGATTTAGAAAAAAAGCAATGGGGTATACTTGGCAAAGCTGACGAATAATAAGGGCTATAGCAGGGTTATTGAAATTTCCGATGAGTCTATTGGAGGCTAGAAAAATTAGATAAGATTTCCTCTACAAGTATGAAGCCAAAACAGGGACAAAAATATTTTCCGATAGTACTTATATTTTTAAGAAGGCAAATGCAAAGAGTGAGGATATCCAATTAAGGGCATCCTTTGGCAATAGAGCATTGGATTTAGCGAAAGTAATCTTTGATAATCATAATTTAATTGCAAGTACAATTCAGGCATCAGGAATGATGTGGTATATTTGGGAATTGGTTCGCCAAAATGAGATAAAAATCGTCAATAAAGAAATATTAGAGAAGGTTGCAAGTAAATATGATACTGGGTATGTGGATAAAAATAACCAGTATGTTAGTTTTTCTATACTTCGGCATAAAATAGACCTAGATTTTATAAATACAAATTATGGACAGATAATAATGGACGTTTAGAACTGGTTAATACCAGTTTTTTTTATTTTCATAGAATACTCCATTCTAAATAATTGTAAATATTCTCTAAAAATAAACTTGAAAACGAACAGATGTTCGTGATAGAATGAAAACAAGCTAATTTTGTATGGAGTCGGTCCGCGCAAATTAAAAGGGGGATGTAAATGAATGTAAGAGAAACAACGGCAGTAATAGAATTAGTGCTTTACAATGATCGAGATATCTCCGATGAGCTAATGAGAGATTTCTACGGCGGTATAACGAATGTGATTTTAAATGATGAAGGAGGACATGCTCTCGAATGCCAATGTATGGATAGTTCAGTAACTAGTTTAATACTGATGGATAAACAAACGGAGGAGGAGGATCAATTAATAAAGGAGATAGGGGATAAAAAAATTTATTTATAAAAATCACCAATTGGGAAATCCATTTTGACAGCTTAGTGCAATTAGATGCAGATCAGGAAAATATTTATTATGTTGTCGAATTTCAAAATATTATTTATTTATACAATGGAATACAACGAAAATCTATTATTGATAAAACGATCACATCTTTGAGAAGTCTTAAAGAATATTTAGATAAACACTACCCTGCCTATAAAATTCTCGAAAGGTTATAAAGAGCAACGTTGGGAGAAATCTAAAAAAATGAGGTGTTACGCTTGGACAAGCTTTTAATGAAAGAATTAGCATCTGAGATTGTCGAGCAATCGAGGGGAAGAATTAGCATGTTAGAGGCAGAAGCACTTGCAATTGTTTCCATCAGTAAGATGAAAAATTGTACGTCGACAAACTATAAGGAAAAAGTCATTCAAAAAAAATAATTCATACCTACGCATAGAGCCTTTTGCTAAAACTATTTAGATAAATTAATTAAAAAATACAAAGGAGAGATAAATATGGAGAAAATAATTTTAACGGAGATGAAACAGGTAATGAAAGATTTTGGGGAAGTTTTTAGTATGATCAATCAAGGAAAAGTATTCGAAAATGAAACAAATGTAAAGGAATGTATCAATAAGTGTAAAAAGCTTCAATTGGAATTGATGGATTCTATTAGATTAATTGAATTAACATTTATGGAATTACAAACGAAGCGTGATCAAGCACTATTAGCTACTGAGTCTGATAGTGAATCAAAGCTTAGGCAGCTAGATGACCTTTTGTTAGCAATCAATAAAAAAACAACATAGTTTATCATACTATGCATCATTTAATGAAGGGAATGAGTTAAATGAGTACTGTAAAGAATGAACATACAAAGGGTTTCAAGGTTGATTGTCTTGCGATGGCATTAGCTTATAAGGAGATGGGGGATTTGAATTTAACGATTGCAAAGGAAATGGATTATCTGGAGTGGGAAGCGATAAGAATTATTGAGTCATTTTTAGAGAAAATGAATGCACTAGAGATTTGATAAATTATACATACTTAGTAACTATGAAAAATACATATTCAATAATTAAAAATATAGTTGGAGTTAACTTATGAATGAATATAAAGTTGTTTTGATAGTATTCTTTAGCTTACTCCTATCATTTTTTTTGTTAGAACGAACGGGAGAAGATATCGTTTATCTTCATTCAGAAGAAGACTCCCACCTTGGTGGTGAGATGAATGCTGTTTTGGTTCCTTTTCAGTGGGTGTCCAAACGCCTACTGAATGAAGATAAAGCCTTCGGCGGATGTCACGGATTTTCAAAGGAAGGAATTGTGCAAGCACAATTCAAAATCCGGACGCAATTATGCCAAGGCGAAATTAATAAGAAATTAGATTTGGAAACGATTCTTCAAAATATACCAAAAAGCAATCATGGGCATGCATTTAAAATGATAAGGGAAGCTGAAAGGATCAGACAGGAAAATCATCAAAGGCAACTAGAGCAAAATCGAATAATGCAGGAACAGGAATTTCGAAAAGAGCGACTAAAGCCAAAAAATAGTAGTTTACAAGAGCATAAATGGTTAAAATTTCACGCTACTTATTATGGTAGAGATTGTAGGGGATGTAGCGGCATTACTGCTACAGGGATTAATGTACAGAGGACCATCTATTTTAAGGAGCTACGAATTGTCGCTGTGGACCCTACCATTATCCCATTAGGAACGATTGTTGAAATTAAAACACCTAATGAAAACTTTAAGGCCATTGCTGCTGATAAAGGTGGTGCAATCAAAGGGCATCGACTTGATATACTCGTGGAATCTGAAGAGATTTCTGTTCAATATGGCAGACATGACGTGCAATTACGCATAATAAACTAATAGAACATACATTTAATACATATCATGAGGAGCATACTATTTTTATGCTCCTTTTCTTTTATTAGAAAAATGAGAAAAATTATGAAACTTTTGAAAGCGTGCATCCGTATAGTAGGTAATACAATGAAAAGGGGTGAACAACTTGACGCTATTTGGCTATTCACTCGAGCAAATTTTTTTTAGTGGTATTAATCTTCGCAGGCCTTGCAACGCTATTATTTATGTTTTTTGGTGATGCTGTTGAGGGCATCGGTGAGGGTCTACCCATTTTTAACCCAAGTGTCATTCTATCTTTCATTACGTTGATGTCAGCAGCAGGATTTATTTTAGAAAAGTTAGCCTTTTTCCCTAGCGTTTGGAACATTTTTGCGGCTGCTATCATTGGAGCTATTTTAAGTGCACTATTTTATTTATTCGTTCTAGTTCCGCTCAGATCAGCGGATGTTTCGTTAGCCTATACAGAAGAATCGCTTGGTGGTCAGCTAGGGAAGGTTATAGTCCCAATTCCAAGTGACGGCTTTGGTGAGGTTGTCATTGAAACAGCAAGTGGCATGATTTCCAAGCGAGCAACTGGCTATGACAATGAAGCAATTGACTATGATACAACGGTACTTGTTGTAGAGGTCAAGGAAGGCACACTTTTTGTGAGATCCTATGAGAAGAAATTTGTCTAAAGGAGAGATATTTTTATGTCCATGGAAATTTTAATTGTGATAGGTATTGTAGCTTTTATTTTAATTGCACTTGTGGCACTGTATGTGACAAAGTATCGAACAGCGGGTCCTGATGAAGCACTGATTGTAACAGGTAGCTATCTTGGCTCAAAAAAATGTACATAAGGATGAGTCAGGAAATCGTATTAAAATAATTCGTGGTGGCGGTACATTTGTATTTCCGATTTTCCAGCAAGCACAGCCATTAAGCTTATTATCTAGTAAGCTAGATGTAACTACACCTGAAGTATATACGGAACAGGGAGTACCTGTGATGGCTGATGGAACTGCCATTATTAAAATCGGTGGGTCCATTTCTGAAATTGCAACTGCAGCAGAGCAATTTTTAGGAAAGCAAAAAGATGAGCGTGAAAATGAAGCTCGTGAGGTATTAGAAGGGCATTTACGCTCCATTTTAGGCTCAATGACCGTGGAGGAGATTTATAAAAATCGTGATAAATTTTCTCAGGAGGTACAACGTGTTGCATCCCAAGATTTAGCAAAGATGGGTCTGACAATCGTCTCCTTTACGATTAAGGATGTACGTGATAAAAATGGTTATTTGGAATCGCTTGGTAAGCCTCGTATTGCCCAGGTTAAGCGTGATGCAGATATCGCGACTGCAGATGCAGAAAAAGAGACACGTATTAAGCGTGCCGAGGCATCGAAAGAAGCACAAAAGGCAGAGCTTGAGCGTGCCACAGAAATTGCTGAAGCGGAAAAAGAAAATCAATTAAAAGTAGCTGAGTTCCGTCGTGAGCAGGATATCGCAAAAGCCCGCGCGGACCAAGCGTACGAGCTAGAGACGGCACGTGCAAAGCAGGAAGTAACAGAGCAGGAAATGCAAATTCGCATTATTGAACGACAAAAGCAAATTGAATTAGAGGAAAAAGAGATTTTACGTCGTGAAAAGCAATACGATTCAGAAGTGAAGAAAAAGGCTGATGCGGATCGTTATGCTGTTGAGCAAAACGCAGCTGCCGAAAAAATGCGTGAGCTTGCACAGGCTGATGCTGAGAAATACCGAATAGAATCATTAGCGCAAGCCGAGGCGGAGAAAATACGTCTGGACGGTCTTGCAAAAGCGGATGCAGAGCGTGCAAAAGGGGAAACGGATGCGGAAATTATTCGTCTGCGTGGTCTTGCAGAAGCTGAGGCAAAACGCAAAATTGCTGAGGCCTTTGAATACTATGGTCAAGCGGCAGTCTTAGATATGATTGTACGCATGATGCCAGAATATGCGAAGGAACTTGCAAGTCCTCTTGGCAATATTGATAAGATTACGGTTGTCGATACTGGTGGTGGAGAAGGCGGCGGTGGCGCTAACAAAGTAACTGCCTATGCAACAAACCTTATGTCCACATTACAAGAATCCTTAAAGGAAACATCAGGGATTGACGTTAAGGAGCTTATTGAAAGCTATGCAGGTAAGCATACATTACGTCCAGAGCTAGAGCAAATTGCAGCTGGCTTAGAGAAAAAAACAGGCACCTATTATACCTGAGCAAGAAGAAGAGAAGGAAACCGTCGAGCAATAATGAGAAATTGAGACCTGATGACTATAGTCACCAGGTCTTTATTGTAAAGTGATAAAGTAGGTTTAAAAAAAGTAAGTCATTTACGCAAGAAATCTGGGTTAAAAATTGTAACATATATGGTAAAATATATGAATCATATTTAGGAGGGGTTTATATGAAGTGGAATAAAGATAATTGGGTATATTTAGAGAGGGAAAGCGTATCAATAACCCTATAAACTACGTCTACCCTCATTAATGGAGGGTAAAATGTGAATACATCTCATTCACAGATAAATTTGCATCATAAACAAATTTTATTATGGCTCTGTGTTCTTTCTTTTTTCAGTGTTTTAAATGAAATGGTTTTGAATGTTTCATTACCGGATATTGCTAGAGATTTTCATAAGGAACCAGCAAGTATTAACTGGATAAATACAGCGTTTATATTGACTTTTTCCATAGGTACAGCGGTATATGGAAAACTATCGGATCAGCTAGGCATTAAAAAGCTACTACTATTTGGGATTATAGTAAACTGTATTGGATCAGTTATCGGATTTGTTGGACATTCTCTATTTCCGGTACTTATTTTGGCTAGGTTAATACAAGGAACCGGTGCAGCAGCATTTCCAGCACTTGTAATGGTTGTTGTTGCCCGCTATATTCCAAAGGAAAATAGGGGAAAGGCATTTGGGCTTATTGGGTCCATTGTAGCTATGGGAGAAGGTGTAGGGCCATTTATTGGTGGAGCAATTGCTGAATATATGCATTGGTCTTATATACTGCTTTTGCCAATTGTGACGATTATCTCAGTCCCATTCCTTGCACAATTATTAAAACAGGAAGAGGTAATAAAAGCCTCTTTGGATAATGTAGGCATACTATTTATGTCCTTGGGGATTGTATTTTTTATGATGTTTACGACATTTTATAAAATTTCCTTTTTAATCGTTTGCTTAATCTTTTTCCTACTATTTGTTCAAAATATTAGGAGAGTATCTAATCCTTTTGTTGATCCTGCGCTAGGGAGAAATATCTCATTTATGATTGGAATTGTTTGTGGAGGACTTATATTTGGAACTGTAGCAGGGTTTATTTCAATGGTTCCTTATATGATGAAAGACGTGTATCATTTAAGTACTGTTGCAATTGGAAGTGGAATTATTTTTCCAGGGGCAATGAGTGTAATTGTTTTCGGTTATTTAGGGGGAGTGCTTGTAGATAAAAGTGGTTCTTTATTTGTGTTAACTACCGGAAGTGCATTTCTTGCTATCAGCTTTATAGTAGCTGCCCTTTATATAGAAACGACACCACTGCTTATAACAATCATAGTTATTTTTGTTTTTGGAGGGCTTTCTTTTACGAAAACAGTTATATCAACCATTGTTGCAAGCAGTTTGGAACAAAAGGAAGTTGGTGCTGGTATGAGTTTGCTTAATTTCACAAGCTTTTTATCAGAAGGAATAGGCATTGCAATTGTAGGTGGATTATTATCGGTACGATTGCTAAATCAGAAATTATTACCTATAAATGCTGAGCACCTGTCTATTTGTATAGTAATATACTATTGCTGTTTGCAGGGATTATCGTTGTTAGCTATTTTGTTACTATGAATATGTATAAACGTTCCAGAATAAATATATAAAAGAGTCAAACTATAATTTTTAAATAACTGTATTTTTAACCCCGTCCTAAATGTAGAACGGGGTTATGCTTGTTTGAGTTTTTTTAGATTAATTACCCTGGTAGAATAAGCTCAAGGATAGTGGCTACTTTTTCTCCTGCCATTCACTTGCGAGCATTCCATAAACAACATGGTTTACATAATGATCGTAAAGCCATTCTGCAGCACGAATCGTACCTTCCATAGTAAAGCCTAGTCGTTCAGGAATAGCGCGGCTTTTCGCATTGCCCTCAGCAGCACGAATTTCAACTTTATTGAGCTGTAAAACAACAAATGCATATTGTAGTAAAGCCTTAACGGTATTCGTCATAATTCCATGTCCTTGCGCCCCTTCACTGAGCCAATAGCCGATTGCCGCAATTTTATTACTAGGATTGATGGTATTAAAGCCTGCAATTCCAACAATTTCATCATGAAAAACAATAACAAACGAAAGGCTGGTCTGTGCTTCCTGCCCCTTTATACACCCTTCAATATAGGCTGATGTATCAGCGACTTCTTTGGTGAAATCCAGCCATGGTAACCATTCACGTAAATAGGAGCGGGATTTGTCCGTTAATTCGAAAACGACATTTGCATCTTCTAGGGTAATAGTACGTAAGTATAAATTTGGTTTGATTTTAATAATCAATAACTTTCACCTCATTGTTATTTTAAGGCATCGTGCATAAAGTTCTTCATTTCATGACTAAGACTGATAGCTCTTCAATAATTTCACTGAAATCCTGAACAAGCTGGGCCTGCTCATTGGTAGCATCATTGATTTGCCCCATATTTTGTTTCAGATTTTCGAGATTCCGATTAATATTTCTTAACGATGCTTCTATGTTTTCAGTGGCGCTAGAGGTTTCGAAGGAAAGCTTTCTAACTTCCTGTGCCACAATGTTAAAGCCAGCGCCATGCTGACCAGCACGAGCAGCCTCAATGGATGCATTTAAGCCAAGTAAATTCGTTTGGCGTGAGATGCTCTTTATTAAATCAGTGACTTCATTTGTTTTTTTTCAGAATCCTCAAGGGCATGCTGTGCTTGTTTGTTAATTTCTTCGCTTGTAGCAGCTAACTCTTCAGAATGTGAGGCAATTGTATGTACTTTGTCCTGTAAACTGTTCACGATAGTATCCATTGTGCTCATATAATCTTCGAGTTTAAGTTCATTGTCGATTGGCAGTCCAAATGCAAGAGCACCTACGACTTTACCATTTTCACGAATTGGGAATGAAAAAGCATTGATGGCAACGCCGTACACATCCTCTGGTATCACAACATCCGCATTTTGCCCATTAAAAGCAATGAAAACATTTTGGTCGTTTGTATTTACTTTTTGACCATCTTTATAGCCTGAATCTACTCGCTTGCCTGCTAAATATTTCACAACTATTTGACTTTCTTTTTCAACAACAGCTACAATTGCTTCTTCTTTTAATGCAAGGTGGATATACGGTACTGAAAGGGATAGTGCTTCAATAATTTTCATAAAAATTCCTCCAAGTCTGTGCAACGAAAATAGTCTAGTCATCGGCTCACTTTGACAATGATTGCTAGATGATTACTTTCACTGTAGCACAATAATTGCCAACTCAAAATAGTAAATCTAAATTTTTTTATTAAGAAAAATAGAGAAATTATTTATAGTGAAAATGTCAAATAAAATATAACAATAAAAATAAAATTAGAAATAAATTTGTCGATTTTTTTGACGGCCTATCGTGTGTTTTAATGAAAATTGTATTAGAATGAATAGTATTATTGGTTTGTATGTTAAGGAGCGAGACACATGGACTTTATTCAAAAGGGGACAAGGGCGTTTCATAAAGCAAATTGGGCTTTATTTTTAGCAGGCTTTATTACCTTTGCCAACCTCTATATAACGCAGCCTTTACTGCCAACGTTTGCAGCGGAGTTTCATGTATCACCAGCCGTTGCGAGCTTATCGCTATCAGTGACTACCTTTGCACTATCTATCAGCATGATTATTGTTGGCTCATTGTCTGAGGCTTGGGGAAGAAAATCATTAATGACTATTTCGATTTTTGCTGCATCGATCCTTACCCTAGCGCTTGCCTTTTCACCAAATTTTGAAATGATTTTAGTGCTCCGAGTACTACAAGGAGTAGTTTTTGCGGGTTTGCCTGCTATTGCCATGGCATATTTAGGAGAGGAAATCGACCCATCTAGTTTAGGTGTGGCTATGGGCTTGTACATAAGTGGAAACTCAGTTGGGGGACTTAGTGGACGGGTTATTATCGGAACATTAACAGATCTTTATAATTGGCAGGTTGGCATGATTGTACTTGGTATAATTAGTCTACTCATTAGCCTGATATTTGTCTGGATGCTGCCGAATTCCAAGCATTTTACGGCTCGATCTTTGCAAATAAAAGCATTAACGACCTCACTTATACAACATTTAAAGGACCCATCAATGCTTTGTTTGTTCGGCATTAGCTTTGTTTTAATGGGAAGCTTTGTTACGCTTTATAACTATATAGGCTTTAAATTAATGGCATCGCCCTATAATTTAAGTGCTACAATTGTTGGGTGGATATTTATTATTTACTTGGTCGGTACACTCAGTTCTGCTTGGTTCGGCGGTTTAGCTGATCGATATGGACGTCAAAAAAATGCTGCTATTGTCAATTGCTATTATGCTGATAGGGGCCATCCTTACATTACACGGCTTTCTGAGTTTGAAGATTATTGGCATTACCGTTTTTACATTTGGTTTCTTTGCGGCACACTCGATTGCTAGCGGATGGGTTAGTAAAAGAGCCACTCATGATAAAGCACAAGCGTCCTCACTTTATTTATTTTTCTATTATTTTGGCTCTAGTGTTGGAGGAACAGTGGGAGGCATATTTTGGATGCATTTCGGCTGGATAGGTGTTATTACGATGATTGCTGTATTTTTAGCCGTTGCCTGCTTCCTATCTTTTTTTTATTAAAGGGCTTTATTAAAAAACAACATATAGCAGTGGGCACTAGGAATTATTGATTGTGAGGTGCTATTTTGTTCGAACTTATTATCTTTTTTTTAATTATCTTGTTTGCCTCGATTTTGCAAACAAGCTCAGGTTTTGGCTTTTCAATCATCGCCACGCCATTATTGTTGGTACTATTTTCGCCACAGGAAGCCATACAAATCAATATCCTTTTATCTTTAGTTATTTCATTTACATTAATATGGAAGATCAGACAGGATGTTGATTTTAGTTTATTAAAGAAAATTGTAATGGGTAGTTTAATTGGTGCACCCTTTGGTAGTGTGATATTTTCGTTTGTCAACATCATCACTTTTAAATTAATTATTGCTATCACATTAATAGGATTAACAATTCTACTTATTAAAAATTTATCTTTTCAACCAACGACAAAAGGAGATTATGGAGTAGGCTTTTTATCAGGATTGTTAACTACAAGTATTGGGATGGCTGGACCCCCATTATTACTTTATTTTGCAGGTACAATGAAAAGTAAGGAAATGATTAGAGCTACAACTTTAGCCTACTATATTTTTATTTACCTAATTAGTTTACTCTTCCAATTAACAATGACAGGTACAAATAAAACAGTTTGGGTTAATAGTTTGTATGCATTGCCAATTTTACTAATAGGTTTAGCTGTAGGGCAAATTTTCTTTAATAGGCTCGACCAAAAGCTTTTTTCAAGGTTGATTAATATGATGCTATTTGCTGCAGGTGTTATTCTATTAATTCAAACTATATTTGCTATGTTTTAAGAGTTACTATTTGTTATAAGCGAACGAATCGGTATAATAAATGACGAGCTAAAAAGAGGAGAGGAAATACTATGTTTACGCGTTATAAAGGAATTTATCTTATCTTTGCGTTGCTTACAGTGACTTTTATTGTGACAGGTTGCGGAGCAGCTAAAGAACAAGAACAACCTGAGGGTAAGAAGGCACAGGAATCGGAAGAAAAAGTAGATTATTCTTCTGAAGTGAAGGAAAATCCAATTGTGACAATTACGATGGAAAATGGCGAAAAAAATCGTCATCGAATTAGAGCCTTCTACAGCACCGAACACAGTAGCTAATTTTATTTCTTTAGTTAACAAAGGCTTTTATGATGGTCTTATTTTCCATCGCGTTATTCCTGGTTTTATGATTCAAGGGGGAGATCCTTCAGGTAATGGTATGGGTGGACCAGACTATTCGATAGAAGGTGAGTTTTCTTCTAATGGCTTTAAAAACGATTTGAAGCATGAACGTGGGGTTATTTCAATGGCACGTTCGGGGGACCCGAATTCTGCGGGATCACAATTTTTCATTATGGTAGATACAGCATCACATCTTGATGGTCAATATGCTGCTTTTGGGAAAGTGATTGAGGGGATGGAAACAGCGGATGCGATTGTTGCTGTTGAACGAGATGGTGAAAAGCCATTGGAAGATCAGCGAATGAAAAAGGTGGAAGTGGATACAAAGGGCTTTGATTACCCAGCTCCAAAAGTTTTAAAATAAAGTGCTACCCAATTAGTTTTTGCACTAAATGATTGTGAACTTAATTGGTTTTTTTAAGTTCTTTACATCGAAATAAGCCAAATAAAATCATCCTCAACAATCATTTGAATGTCTAGGCCGAGTCTAATCAATTGCTCGGCTTTTAATTGTTTTGTACTGAACCCTCGATGATTCTTTCCAAGAATAACGAAATCTGTCTCCTTTGTAACAGCACCTTGTACTATCCCTCCACAAGCCCTCACTTTTTTTCGCAGCTTCTGCACGTATCATCGTGGAAAGAGCCCCTGTAAAGACAATTTGTTTATTATAAAATGGATGCATGAAGCATTCAGATGGGTCAGAAAGATAAATGATTTCAGTGTTGTTGTTATTTTTGTCCATGTTGATTCTCCTTATGTGAATGCTAAAGGATTTCACTCTCGATCGTGCAAATTAAGAAAAGGAAGCATGAAAAATCAATGACGATTTTCCATGCTTCTTTGTATTTATCCCATAATATTATAGCCAGCGTCGATGTAAATTGTTTCGCCTGTAACGCCTCGAGATAGGTGAGAAAGCATCACAATTGTCATATCTGCTACTTCGTCTTGCTGAACATTACGCTTTAATGGAGCTGTTTCTTCGATTTTGTGTAAAATTGTGTTGAAGGAAGGAACGCCTTTTGCTGCAAGTGTACGAATCGCTCCAGCTGAAATCGCATTGACACGAATATTATCCTTCCCGATATCTGCAGCAAGGTAGCGCATAGAAGCCTCTAATGCTGCTTTCGCTACACCCATTACATTGTAACCGTCAAGCACACGCTCTGCGCCTAAATAGCTCATAGTTACTATTGAACCGCCTTCAGTCATATAAGGATGTGCCGCTTTTGCTGCTGAGATAAGGGAATACGCACTAGTATCTTGTGCAAATGCATAGCCATCGCGAGTTGTCTCTAAGAAACGGTTGTGTAAATCTTCTGCATTGGCAAACGCTACAGAGTGTACAATACCATGAATAATACCTACTTTTGAACCGATTTCATCAAAGGCAGCCTTTGTGCTGTCATCGCTGTTCACGTCACATTGCACAATCAATGAATTAGATTGTCCGATATTTTCTAATTGCTTTTGTAATTTTTTTAATGAACGTTCTTGGCGATAGGTGAAAATAACATTTGCGCCGACATCAAATAAACGTTTTGCGATGCCCCAAGCAATACTCCGATCATTTGCCACACCCATTACCACAATATTTTTATCTTTTAATTGTAATAAATTATCCATCATTTATACGAACCCCTTTATGAAATAATATCTGTTATTAGTACCAACTACTAAAATCTTATCATACATAAAAAATGGTTGCAATAACAAGATGACAGGGGGCCACAATTTTAAAAAAACGGTACAAAAAAATCATCTCTAGTTTATGTAGAGACGAATCCAATTGCATGCATTATGAAGATTTTTATATAAATCTAAGGCATTTAAAATAAGAAGGCACCCAGCTTTGGATGCCTTCAACGTTTCATCTATTCAAATTTTAATGCGTCACCTTCGAATGTTTCATCTGCAACTTTTATAGAGTCAGTTGGACACCCTTCGAAAGCATCTTGCATGTCTTCTAATAGATCTTCTGGAACTTCAGCAGTTCCCATGTTATCATCTAAAATAACGAAGGCAATACCTTCATCATCATAATCATAAATGTCTGGTGCTGCGGCTCCGCATGCGCCACAAGCGATGCATGTATCTTTATCAACGATTGTGAATTTAGCCATTATTATTCTCTCCTTTTACAATGTTCCTACAAAGCTTCATTCTCATTTTAAAGATGTTTATCTGACATTTCAACATAAATACTATGAAATTGGAGGAATTTGCGTCTATGTTTCATCAAATTCTATTGCAAATCTTTCAAAAGCTCAATAACGAGAGAACAATTTCTGCTGCTTACCATATATTAAGAGGAAAGCGCTCAGGTCAGACGATACAAGACATTGGGCTATTTCAGCTACATCCTTACTTTGGATTATTAGCAAAGCTACCGAGACCAACATTTGATAATGCTGTAAAGTTATTTTCGCAATATAGTTGGTTAGATATACAGGAATCTGGTCACTATTCCCTGAAAAAGCTCGGTTTACAGCGAGCAGAGCAAACGCCTGCTTTTTTTATTTGATGGATGGCATTATCGAGGAAATGAACATATTTTTTTTGCAAGATTGTCTTTGATTGTACAAAGCCTCTCTTATCAAAATGCTGGAGTACGTTCTTTTTCTCCAATCAGTAGAGATGTAACGATTCAGTCATGGGTTCGCTCATTTTTACTAAAGCATAATTATCAGGATCGGCATTTACAGGAACAATTATTAGTAGAATGCGAAAGAGCGCTTGCAGAATTGCCCCAAGCAGATACCAATAAACAGCTTGTCCTTTATCGATTAAGCGGTCAGAATTTACCAGGATGGACGTGGCAGCAGCTTGCTAGTGAGCGTAAGGAAGTCGTTTTAGATAGTCAATTGGCATTTATTGAACTTCTACATACATTATTAAATGAAGTACATCAAAAGGGGTATCCTTTGCTTAGTGAAATTGCAGAGGGATTAAGGGTAAAGGCATTAATCACCGATTCTGCACAACAAACAGCATATTTATATGAGCAGGGCTATTCAATTGAGCAAATTGTGCAAATAAGAAAGCTTAAACAAAGTACCATTGAGGATCATTTAGTAGAATTAGCCATGTATGAACCGAACTTTTCGATTGGTTCTTTCGTCTCTTATGAGGAAGCAGAAAAGGTTTGGCAAGCCTCGAAACAATATCAAACGAAGAAGTTAAAAACATTGCATGAAGTAGTTGAAGGCATGAGTTATTTCCAATTAAAACTTATCCTTGCGAAAGGAGAAGTGTAGATGGAGCTTGAACAAGCATTAGCGAAATATTTTGGGTATACAACATTCCGTCCCGGACAAAAGGAGGTCATTGAAGCGATTCTGCAAGAAAAAGATGTAATCGCTTTGTTGCCAACTGGAATGGGGAAGTCATTATGCTATCAATTATCGGGCTATATTTTGCAAAAACCAGTACTTATTGTTTCTCCCTTGCTTTCGTTAATGCAAGATCAGGTTGAGGAGCTAAAACGTTTTGGAGAAAAGAGAGTTGTTGCCCTAAATTCTTTTTTTAACCATCACTGAAAAACGGTATGCCCTGCATTTTTTAGAGCAATATCGTTTTATTTTTACTTCACCAGAAATGCTGCTTCAGCCGCAAGTGCAGGAAAAGCTTTCGCAAATAAAGCTAGGTCTTATTGTTGTAGACGAAGCACATTGTATTTCGCAATGGGGATTTGATTTTCGACCGGATTATTTACGGATTGGTCAATGGTTTTCTCAGGTAAATCGCCCCCCGGTTTTAGCCCTGTCGGCAACTGCAACTGAAAAGGTCGTTAAGGATATATCTAAAACATTGTCGTTAATTAACCCGTTTGAATTTATGTACGATGTAGATCGCCCCAATATTCATTTAGGGCGTGTTACCTTTGAAGATAAAGCGGATAAAGCGCAGTGGATATTGCAGCATATAAAAAAAACAGCAGGACCAGGTATCTTATATCTGTCCTCAAGGAAGCGTGCAGAACAATACTGTGAGGTGCTGATTCAAGCAGGTATTCGCACAGCAGCTTATCATGCTGGCTACGGTGCAGAGGATCGTCAGTTTATCCAGCAACAATTTATTGATGGTGAACTTGATTGGATAGTGGCGACAAATGCCTTTGGGATGGGGATTAATAAACAAGATATTCGACAGATTATTCATGAAACGATGCCTGCGAATGTAGAGAATTATATGCAGGAAATAGGTCGAGCAGGCCGCGATGGTCAGCCAGCGATTGCCATTTTACTGTATAGTGAAGGTGACGAGGAGCTTGCGAAATTTGTTGTAACAGGAGATTTACCGACTTCTGGTCATGTCGAACGCTATCAAGAATTACTAAATCAACGTTTACAACCATCCCAAATGCTGAAAAATGGGGAGCTAAGTGAAACGGCCTTTCGTGTGCTAAATTTTTGGTTACAACAAGAAAGTGTGGAACAGGTAAAGGCACGATTAACTCAATTGGCATTAGAAAAATACAGGGCTGTCGATGAAATGAAAAAAAATTACTCAGACAAAAGACTGTATTCGCGCACAACTAGTCGGGTATTTTGGGCAAAAATTGCAGAAAAAAACCGGAAAACTGTTGTGAAAATTGTGGAATCCATTATGATGAAATCAATAAAGTACGCTTGGAGGAAGAAAGAAAAATAGAAATGATTCCATGGGAAAGCCGTTTAAAGCAACTCTTAATGGGTAATTAGGTTACAATTGACGGTCATTTACTTTTTTTCGCAAAATTCGTCATAATAGAATGATAGAAAGCGTAGTAAGGTTGGGGGAAAGTCGAATGAGTAAAGAAGATTACCGCGATAAAATTGAAGAGCATCGACAATCATTTGAAAATGAGGAAAAGGATCAGCAAAATTTATCAAGAGTTTCAAGAATGAATAAAAATGGAAGTCCTAATAAAAAGCCAAAAAAAGACAAAACGTAAAATGCCTTTAATGACGATTCTCTTTGTAATCTTTATCTTAATTCCATTTTCAATTTTAATCTATTTTTTTAAAATTTTACGAACCAGGTAAATCGATTGAAGAGGCTGAAAAAAATACCTCTGAACAAGTTTTAGAAATTGATAAATCGGGAAATAAAACGGATGCCGCTGGGGCGACTGGCAATAAAAAAAGAAGATGATAAAGCGAAAAAGGAAGCGGAGAATCAATCTAAAAAAAGACGCTGAAAAATTAGCGGCTGAACAAAAGGCTACTCAGGAAGCAAAGAAGGCTGAGGAGCTAGAAAGGCTGAAGAAACTAGAAAGGCCGAGGAAGCTAAAAAAAGCTGAGCAAGCTAAACTAGCACAACAGCAAGCAGAGGCAGCAAGAAAAGCGGAGGAGGCTAAAAAGGCGGAACAAGCACGTAAGGCTGAAGAGGCAAAGAATGCTGCAAAAGCAAGTACCCATACAGTGAAGGAAAATGAAAATTTATATCGTATTGCCTTGAATCATTACGGTGATGGAAGTGAAGCTACGCTTGCAAAAATTCGTGCAGCAAATGGCATGTCTTCGAATACAGTAATGGTTGGGCAAGTAATTAAATTACCATAAGAAAAATGGGTGTCATTCTTTGGCAATGAAGTTTTTCTAGTATAAAATAATGGACAAACGTTAACAACAAAAAGGTTGATGCGTTCGTCTGATTTAGTAAAAAAGGCGATTCTTCATATAAACGAATCGTCTTTTTGCTTTCGTAAGGAGATGTGAGAGAATGATTTATATTGGATTATTGATTTTAATAGTCATCGTGTTCCTGCTCTATATGTGGAAGGTAGCACATGAAAACAATGTCTTACATCATCAATTGCCATTAAAGGGTAAACAGGAAAAAATTCGACTATTTTTTATATCAGATACACATTTACGCAAAATTAATCGCCGTATGATTGAACAATTAGATGACCAGTTTGATGCGGTAATAATTGGTGGAGATTTTGCTGATGGGCGTACACCGATTAAACGTATTCATGATAATCTAAAATTACTAACCCCTTTAGGACCGACTTATTTTGTCTGGGGAAATAATGATAGAGAAGTAGGTGAGCAACGGCTACGTGATATATTACAGGAGCATGGTGTTCAAATTATTGCGAATGATGCTGTTCTTTTACCGAAAAAGAATCGTTTTTGGTTAAGTGCGATTGAAGACACATCTACAAAAAAATATAGCTTTGATAAAGCATTTGAGAAAGTTGATGAGAATGATTTAGTCGTATTTATTTCTCATAATCCTGGTGTTTTTGCGAGAGTACGAGCAAAATTTAGAGCGGATTTAATGATTGGTGGGCATTTACATGGTGGGCAAATTAGAATTGGCCTTATGGTGCCCATCCAAATGGCTCTTATCGGGAGCGAGAAGGTGTCATGACGTTAGTGAGTAATGGCTATGGGACAACATTATTACCCTTAAGACTTGGTGCAAAACCGCAGTGTCATATTATTGACATTGAAATTTCGGGTAAATAAACAACCAAATTCTGATAGAAGGCGTATAATGAGAATGGATCTAATTTTTATGTAAAAGAGAGGATTAGCACCTTTCGCTAATCGAATTTGATAGGAGTGTCAAGAAATGCAGCAAGCAGATGCCATAATTGTTGGAGGCGGACCATGTGGTTTAGCAGCAGCAATAGCTTTGCAAAATATTGGACTACAGCCAATAGTGATTGAAAAGGGGAATATTGTAAATTCGATTTACAATTATCCTACACATCAAACCTTTTTTAGTACAAGTGAACGTCTAGCTATTGGAGATGTACCTTTTATTATTGAAGGACGCAAGCCAAAACGAAATCAAGCACTTGTGTATTATCGAGAAGTTGTGCGTTTGAAAAATATTCAGGTAAATCGCTTTGAAAAAGTAAATAGCGTGAAGAAAAAAAGATGCTTTATTTACAGTAACAACAGATAAAGAAGTATATGAAACGCCCTATGTCGTGATAGCAACTGGCTATTATGACCATCCGAATTATTTAAAGATAAAGGGAGAACAATTACCGAAAGTCTTCCATTATTTTAAAGAAGGACATGAATTTTTTGATACAGATGTATTAGTGATTGGTGGAAAAAAATTCAGCGGTGGATGCAGCGCTTGAGCTAAATAAAGCTGGTGCTCGAGTGACGGTAGTTTATCGTGGCAATGAGTATTCACCTAGCATCAAACCATGGGTATTACCAGAATTTGATGGAGTAGTAAGAAATGGAGAAGTGAAGATGCACTTCAATACAAATGTGCTAGAAATTCGTGAGCATGAGGTTATTTTAGAGATAGATGGTCAAGAAGAAGTTTTACAAAATGATTTTGTATTTGCAATGACTGGCTACCATCCAGATCATTCGTTTATTCGTGCTATGGGTGTAACTATTGATGATGAAACGGGGCGTCCTTTTATTACACCAGAGACGATGGAGACGAATATAGAGGGATTGTTTATTGCTGGTGTGATTGCAGCAGGAAATAATGCCAATGAGATCTTTATCGAGAATGGCCGCTTCCATGGCGATTGTATTGCACAAACTATTGCTAAAAGAACGAAATAAATGAAAGCTGTATAGGCATGTGGCTTATACAGCTTTTTTTTAAATAAATGAAGGTGAAAGCAACGTGAAAAATGATTGGAGGGTGTGCATTTGAGTGGGGTGTACTGGCTCTTAAGTTATATAATAGGAAACTTTATGACGGCTTTTTTTCGTTGGAAAAGCATATGGGATTAACCTTCAAGAAGAAAGAAGTAAAAACTTAGGAGCCCGTAATGCAGGGAGTGTAATTGGCAAAGCTGCATTCGTATGGACATTTTTTTGGCGACTCGCTGAAGGGTGTAGCAGTCGTTCTTTTGGGACGTTTATGGCACCTTGAAGAGTGGGTAATAAATGTGGGAGCGACCTGTGTTATTTTTGGTCATTTATTCCCTGTTTGGTTGAAATTTAACGGTGGAAAAGGCGTAGCTACTTTTATTGGAGTTGGTCTTGCCCTTTCAACAGGTCTATTTTTTTTGGATGATTTTAGGAAGCGCACTTGTGTTTGGTCTTACTAGAAGTCTTACTCTTGGTATGGTTGGGGGCTTTGTTTTATATAGTATGGCTATTGTCCAAACGGGAAATTTTCAACAATACGTACCGATATTCATAGCGATGCTTTGTATGCTAATCAAGCATATGCCAAATATCAAGGAATCATTAGAAAAAGGGAAGTGACAAGATGTACTGGTGCAAAATAGCGCAAACTGAAAAAGAGTTTGAAGCGATTGCTCGTTTGAATTATGAAACCTTTGTGGAGGAAATTCCACAGCATGAGCCTAATCATGCAAAAAAAGAAGGTCGATCGCTTTCATCAGGAAAATACATATCTCGTTGTCTATAAAGGAATTGAATTAATTGGAATGATAGCCTTTCGAGATCAGCGACCATTTTCCATTGATGAAAAGATTGGAAAGGTGGAACAATATTTATCACAAGAACAATGTGCCAAGCTTTGCGAAATTCGTTTACTTGCTGTAAAGAAGGCTTATCGAACAGGGCGAGTTCTTTTAAGATTATCACAAGCATTGAATGCCTTTGCCTATGAAAAGGGGTATACGGCAGCTGTCATTTCTGGCACAACTCGTGAAGAGAAGCTTTATAAGCAAATAGGATTCAAGCAATTTGCACCTGCTATCGGTACGAAGGATGCTATGTTTTTGCCAATGTTATTAACTAGACAGCAATTTGAACAGTCCTTCCAGCATAGACTTGTAACAGGAGGTCATACATTTTATCCAGGTCCAGTAAAGCAGAAGGTGTCGATAGAATATACAGATTTATCCCATCGTACTGCTACATTTGGATCTCTTTATGGACGTGTGACTTCTAAGCTACTGCAACTATCGGAGGCTCACCATGTTGCCCTTGTTGTTGGGACTGGTACGTTAGCGAATGAAGTAATGCTTGGTCAAATAAAGGCACAGCAAGTAGGACGAGGAATTATTTTAACGAATGGAGAATTTGGGGAACGTTTACGCAAGCAGGCAGAGCGTTGGGCATTGGATTTTGATGTTGTAGAGCAGAGATGGGGGCAAGCTTTTGATTTTGTGAGTATAGATACAATGCTACAAAAGGGAAGTTATCAGTGGTTACTTGCTGTGCATGGTGAAACCTCAACAGGCACTTGTAATAACTTAGAGCAGCTTGTGCAGCTCACAAAACGCTACAATATGAAGCTCTGCGTTGATTGTATTAGCACTTTTGGCGCATTGCCATTCTCTTTAAAGGATTGTTATCTAGCAACAGCTGTGAGTGGTAAGGCAATAGGTGCATTAAGCGGTCTAGCATTTGTCTTTTCACAAAAGCTTGCGAAACCATCAACTTCAATACCAGCCTATATGGATTTAGCGAACTATCAGCAAGGAGCCATTCCATTCACATTACCTGCAAGCCTGGTTAGAAATGTTGAGGTCGCACTTCAGGCATATCCAGCACGCTATGAACTGCTACAGCAGCGCTTTGATACTCTACTGCAGCTACCGTTCATGCATTATAAACTATTAACAACCTATTATCCAATGCTCATTACGTTAAAATGTCCAAAGGCTCTGTCTCAATTACATACGGATTTAACATTAAATCAACTATTTGTCCATGGAGACAGCCGTTATTTACGTGAAAATAATTTTATTCAGCTATCAGTAATACAACCAGATTTTGAACAAGCTATTATTCGTCTCCAAGAGATTTTGTGCTATTATCAACAGGTTGTTGAAGCATAGGATGCTAGGAGAAGGGAATACATTGTTTTACATGAAAAAAATCCTTTAAATGAAGAGGAGTGCCTGATTTATTGAGCCCTATTAATAATTTTAATCGTGCCTTTTGGCCATTAATACCAGTGGCAAATATTGCACCTAGGTCTTCCAGCATTTTGCCGCCGCCTACATAGCCATAGACACCTTCTGCAATACCGTTAAAACAACGGGAAACGAGTACAACAGGAATACCACGTTCTATTAAACTCTCAATTCCCTTTACAACGGTTGGGGGTACATTGCCCTGTCCAAGTCCTTCTAATACTACGCCATCATATTTACATGCGAGGACAACATCAAGTAAATCGACTTCCATGCCTGCATAGACTTTCAGCATGGCCACTCGTTTTGATAATCCTTTTATGTCAACATATTGCCGGCGGATAGGAGCGTGATGAAATAATATTCTTGATTTTGTAATAAGTCCGATGGGTCCATACTGAGGAGATTGGAAGGTGTTGACTGAACTAGTGCTTGTCTTTGTTGTATTGACAGCAAGGTGGACCTCGTCATTCATGACAACAAGCACACCTTTTTCACGGGCTTCTTCATCTACCGCAACACGAACCGCCTCCATTAAATTATATATACCATCTGCTCCAAGTTCATTAGAGGAGCGCATTGCACCCGTTAAAACAATAGGAATTGATAAATCCGTTGTTAGCTCTAAAAAATAAGCTGTTTCCTCTAATGTATCTGTTCCATGAGTAATAACAACGCCGTCAATTTTTTCCTCTGAAACTTTATCAATTATTAGATTGCGTAACATTAGCATTTCTTTTGGTGTGATATGTGGTGATGGAAGGTTAAAGGCTTCCATTTCAATAATAGATGCTAATGAGTCGAGCTTGCTACTTTCTTGCATAAGAGGATTTTCCTCATTCGGCATAACAGCACCTTCGTCACTCATAGCCATAGAAATTGTGCCACCTGTATGAATTAATAAAATTGTTTTTTTTCATAAAAATAATAGCTCCTTTTAAAAAAATTTTGTCATTACATGGTATAATAATAGCAGTTTAACTTTAGTTAAAAGCTATTTTTTTGTCGAAAATGAAAGGTTAATGTCGTAGGTATTTTTCATCTGAGATTTACAAATATATTTTCTCAATAAAAGGTACTTACAGACATATAAAGATTAACATCCTGTATCAGGGCTATGTGCTGTCCCAAAGCCTTAAAAGGATGTCATGCTTTATTAAATTATGCTAACATAATTTTAAAACTGAACACAATTATGTCAATGCGAAATTGATGTTGAAAGGAGCCGGCAACATGATCATTTTATTATCAGCTGCCATTGCTCCCGGTCTAGCGCTTTTTAGTTATTTCTATTTGCGCAATCAGATGGCAACGGAGCCAAGAAAAACCTTACTTCAAACGTTTTTGTATGGTGCATTTTTAACATTTCCTATCTTGTTTTTACAATATGTCTTAACAGAGGAAGGGGTTTTTCAATATCTTTATCTACAGGATGTTATATTTTCTAGTGTAGTTGAAGAATTTTTTTAAATGGTTTGTGCTTTTAATTGCAATCTATAATCATGTTGAATTTGATGATCCCTATGATGGCATACTGTATGGTGCAAGTGTATCTCTTGCTTTGCCACGGTTGAAAATATATTATATTTATTTTCATTCGGTTTAGATACAGCATTTATGCGAGCTTTATTACCTGTATCAAGTCATGCCTTGTTTGGTGTTGTAATGGGCTATTATTATGGACGTGCCAAGTTTTCGAAGCTTGCAAAGACGAATGAAATGATTGCTATGGCGCTTTGTGCACCGGTAGTATTACACATTTTATATAATACAATTTTATCATTTAAAGGCTACTGGGTATATTTAATGATACCGTTTATGCTATTTTTATGGTGGTTTGGACTAAGAAAAGTAAAACTCGCTCACTATCACCTTGTGCAACACTTGCATATGCATAAAAAATATAAAGCGTAGAAATCAATAAAAGATTTCTGCGCTTTTCTATTTTTTTAAATGTATAAATTGAGTCGTTTGTTTCAAGCTATGAAAAAAAAGGAGTGATAATCATGCGTTTAATAAGCATAGTTTTTGCCTTGGTATTAGCGATCAGTATATTTACGATTCCGCAAAATGACGCGATAGCATTTACTGAGCAGCAGATTACCCGTGGTGCTTATGGAGATGACGTCATTGAGTTGCAAGCAAGGCTACAATACTTAGGATTTTATAAAAGTAAAATTGATGGAAAATTTGGTTATAACACATATTGGGCTTTGCGAAATTTTCAAGAAAAATATGGCTTACCAGTGGATGGAATAGCTGGCACTAAAACGAAAAAAAACATTGTCTGGATATTCTGATTACGACGAAGGATGGTAAAAGCCCAATTAAATGCAGGAAATCAATTTACCTATTATGGCGGCATACCACTGGAACAGCAGGTTAAGAATACTACTGGCAGTAGTGGCGGTGGTGGCGGTAAAAGCAGTGGTAGCAGTAATAATAATGGGACTAAAACACAAGTTCCTCCAAAGTATACAGAGAGAGATTTACAGCTAATTGCGAATGCAGTTTATGGTGAAGCAAGGGGAGAGCCTTATGAGGGACAGGTAGCAGTAGCAGCCGTTATTTTAAATCGTTTGGAGAGTCCTGATTTTCCAAATACAATTTCTGGTATTATATTCCAACCTTTAGCGTTTACAGCAGTTGCGGATGGACAAATTTGGCTTGAGCCAAACCAGCGAGCAAAAGAGGCAGTCATTGATGCTATGAATGGCTGGGACCCTTCAGAAAATGCACTTTATTATTTTAACCCGAAAACAGCTACAAGTAAGTGGATTTGGTCACGACCTCAAATTAAACAAATTGGAGAACATATTTTCTGTTCATAGAAAGGAGGAAAATAAATGAGAACCATGCTTGCTATACTTACAGCAGCCGTTATTGGCTTAGGTGCTTACAGCATACATTTACATGGTGAAAAGGCAAGCTTACAACGTACCGTGCTTGCCCAGTATACAGATAAATTAACGGATGCTTCTGAGAAATTATCGCATTTACAACGAGCGGTTTCACAATCATTACTGTTTCAGAATGACCAAGCTATTCACAATGAATTAGATTCCGTTTGGCGATTAAGCTCCGATGTTCGATCGTCCATATCAAATATTCCAATTGGACAGGAACTTTCTAATCAATGGCTAAGTTACCTAGGGCGTCTAGGAGATGAAGCAAAGAAAACAGCTAAAACGGGAGATTACCAAGCGTGGCGTGAAAAAATGCCACAAATCTCTACAAATTTACAATCACTCTCGGATGAATGGTCAGCGGCAACAGTCGATTTTTATAAAAATAACGGTAAAATGGATGTCTGGCTGAGACAAGTAGATCAAAAAAATCCAAATACAACATTTGATAATGTTCAAAAGACTCTGAAGGACTACAGTGAAAAGGATTTCCCACTGACATTAAGTGAATCCGATTGGCAGAAAAAAATCGAGCTAAAAGCATTACAGGATTCGGTTATAACGGAAAAAGAGGCATTAGAAAAAGTGAAGAATATGTTCCCTATCATTAAGGATGCCACATTTACAGTGACGAGAAGCAGTGATACAGCACCATATCCGTTTTATCATATCCAATTCCATCAAGGTATTCGTCTAGGATATGTGGATCTTACCGAAAAGGGTGGACATTTATTATCCTATTTAGTTGAGCGACCTGTAGATGAAGCAAGGCTTTCACAAGAAGAGATAATGAAAAAGGCTGAGGAACATTTAAAACGACTTGGTATAAATGATGTGGCATTTGTAGAATCTCGTGAAAACCATCAAGCATGGCATGTCACATTTGCACGTGTACACCCTGGCGATAAGGCAATCATTTATGCAGATGGTATTCAGTTAAAGCTAGCGAAGGATACTGGAGAATTGCTTGGCGCAAATGCAATGGAATATATACAGGAAGAGACAATTAAACAACAAACTGCAAAACCAATTGACTGGAAACTTTCTTTGACAAGGATGTTAAAGTGGAGGAAGTAAAAAAATATTTATACAGATAACGGTCAATATGAACAGCGTCTTTGTTATGAAGTGATTGCGGTAAGAGATGGTCAATCACCTGAAACCTTTAGGATTGTCATTGATGCTGAAAATCACAATGTTTTAAAGGTGGAATATTTAACTTAATCCAAGAAAAAAACTACCAGTTCATATAGCCAAAATGAGCATCTCATGCGATAATGAAATTATATTTTTGTTCGGGGAGATGCTCATGGAAATAAAAATTGGTACACTTTTACAACTTGAACCTACTTATACAGAGCGTGTTGAAAAATTCCGCTGTAAAGTTGTAGAACAAAAAGATAATATTCTTTATATTGATTATCCAATAAATATTGCAACAAAGAAAACAGCATTTTTAATAGATGGCTCTGAATTTAGAGCAACTTTTCGCACCGAAGACAAACAATCCTTTGCTTTTAATACAGAAGTGATTGGGCGTAAAGCTGGCAACATACCAATGATTATGTTGCATTGTCCAAAGGCAGAAGAATTTATCAAAATTCAACGTCGTGAGTATGTACGTGTGGAAACGCCTGTAGATGTGGCAATACAGTTTAAGGATTATAAATATCAGCTTGTAACAACAGACATTAGTGCTGGTGGTTTAGCAGTTATGTTAAAAGGTGAAGTGGCTTTCAAAGATGATGATGAGGTGAAGCTCACAATCGTATTACCATACGCCAATGGGGATGTAAAATACGTCATTACCGAAGCAACTATTGTGCGAATTTTTGAAAAAGATGACAAAACTATGGCAACAATTCGCTTAATTGATACAGATGATGTCGATCAGCAGCATATTGTACGTTTCTGTTTTGAGCGTCAACTGGTTAATCGACGTAAAGAATTAAACCCCTTTGACCTTTGAAATGTGAGTGACAAACGTTGTGAAATTTTAGTGGCATATTAATTGTCACGATTAAGAAAAGCCCTCTGCGCGTTAGAGGGTTTTTTTATCTTTATATGTTACAATATGGTGTGATAGAAAGTAGGGGAAATGATGAAAAACATTCAAATTGCGATTGATGGCCCTGCTGGTGCAGGAAAAAGTACAATCGCTAAAATAGTTGCAGAAACTCTTGGATTTACTTATATCGATACAGGTGCTATGTATCGTGCAGTTACGTATAAAGCCATGCAACAGAACATACATTTAGATGATGAAACAAAATTAGCAGAAATGCTGGCAGCAAGCACAATCGAATTAAAGCCATCTCCGAAAGGGCAGCTGGTCTTTTTGGATGGTAATAATGTTTCAGCGGAAATCCGATCAAATGAGGTAACTTCCTCTGTGTCACAAGTAGCCGCTCATGCAAAGGTTCGAGAACTGCTAGTAGCACAGCAGCAAAAGCTTGCGGCTAATGGTGGCGTTGTAATGGATGGGCGTGATATTGCGACACATGTGTTAAAAAAAATGCCGAATTAAAAATCTTTATGTCTGCTACAGTAGAGGAGCGAGCAAGACGCCGTTTAATTGACAATCAAAAACGAGGAATAGAGTCTTCCATTGAAAAGCTTCAGGAAGAAATTGCTCTGCGCGACAAAATGGATAGTGAACGGGAAGCATCTCCACTTATTCAAGCAGAGGATGCTATATTTTTAGATACGACATCATTGTCCATTGATGATGCAGCACAAGCTATTTTAAGATTAGCGCAAGAAAAAAATGGTATAAATCCTAAAATTTCAGACATTTTTTTGAATTTAAAGGATTTATTTTTGTCTTTGTCTTCAATATCGAATAAAATAGTAAGGGAAGATGCGAAGGAGGGTTACATATGTCTGAAGAAATGAACTATGCAGAACAAACGTTTAACGAAGGTGATATCGTCAAAGGTATTGCTGAGCAGGTTGATGAAAAAGCGGTAACTGTTTCAATTCCAGGAGCACCGTTTGATGGTATCGTACCAATCAGTGAATTATCAAGCTTACACATTGAAAAAGCGTCTGATGTTATCTCTGCTGGAGATGAATTAGAGTTGATGATCACAAAGGTTGAAGAAGAGAACTATGTCTTATCAAAACGTAAAGTAGATGCTTTAAAAGCATGGGATACACTTGAGCAACAATTCGCCGCTGAAGAAGTATTCGAAGCGGAAGTTAAAGATATTGTTAAAGGTGGTCTTGTCGTAGATTTAGGTGTACGTGGCTTCGTACCAGCTTCACTTGTAGAAGACTACTTTGTCGACGATTTTGAAGGCTATAAAGGCAAGTTACTAAGCTTTAAAATTGTCGAGCTGGATAAGGAAAAAAATCGTTTGATTTTATCACACCGTGCTGTAGTGGAAGCAGAAAAAGCTTCGCAAAAGAAACAAGTCATTAACGAAATTCAAGCAGGCGATGTATTAAACGGAAAAGTTCAACGAATTGCATCATTTGGAGCATTCATTGACCTTGGAGGTATTGATGGCCTTGTGCATATTTCACAAGTATCGCATGAGCATGTAAGTGATGTGAGTGAGGTTTTATCAGAGGGACAAGAAGTAACGGTAAAGGTACTTTCTGTTGATCCGGAAAATGAGCGTATTTCGCTATCCATTAAGGAAACGCTGCCTGGACCTTGGTCGAATATCGAGGAGCGTGCAGCTAAAGGAACGGTATTAGATGGTAAAGTAAAACGCCTAACATCATTTGGTGCGTTTGTGGAGGTTTTCCCAGGCGTAGAAGGGTTAGTGCATATTTCGCAAATCGCCCATAAGCATATTAATACACCACATGAAGCCTTAAAGGAAGGACAAGAGGTACAAGTAAAAGTGCTTGACGTCAATGGTGAGGAAGGTCGCCTAGCTCTAAGCATTAAAGATTTACTTGAAAATCCTGAGGCAGAAGAAGTAATCGACTATGAATTACCAGAAGAAAACACAGGCTTCTCTTTCGGTGATGTCATTGGTGATAAATTAAAGAACTTTAAATAAACGAGTCGAGCGAGGATGCATGTTGTGTCCTCGCTTTTATTATGGGATGACTGATAGAAAAGTTTCTAAGCGGTGGATAGAACGCTGAAAGTAGCGGATAGAAGCTTCAC
>BBDJ01000012.1 GCA_001312325.1 Lysinibacillus pakistanensis
GCAAAAAAGTCGCTGCTGACAAACTCAGTAGTGGCTTTTTTTTATGCCCAAAAACAACAAAATATGAGACATTTCACCAGCACATCTCCATCTGGTTGAAATGTCTCTTTTTTTGCTAGATTTGATTCAGCTATGGATATCCAAGCACCTATTCCTAAAATAGAGGAATCCAGTGTTTACTTTTCTTTTTTTTGAATACAAAGAAACTGCAAAATATGACTGGGTAACTAGATTATTTTAAACAGTTGCTGTTCGTAGTTCTACACGTCGAATTTTACCAGAAGTAGTTTTAGGTAATTCATCTATAAAGACAATGCTACGAGGGTATTTATAAGGTGCTGTTAGTGCCTTAACGTGCTCCTGCAGCTCTTTTGTTAATTCCTCTTCATCACGATCTCTAAAGGCTTCTCGTAAAATAACAAAGGCTTTCACAATATGTCCTCGGATTTCATCTGGTGCTGCTACAACAGCACATTCTTGTACAGCCTCGTGTTTATTCAAAGCATCTTCTACTTCAAATGGTCCAATTGTATAGCCTGATGAGATAATGATGTCATCTCCCCGACCTTCAAACCAGAAATAGCCATCCTCGTCACATTTGGCTTGGTCACCAGTAATATACCAATCGCCACGGAAGGCAGCTTGTGTACGTTCAGGCTCACGATAGTATTCTTTAAACAAAGCAGGAGATGACTTATGTACAGCGATATCTCCAACTTCTCCAACAGATACTTCATTACCTTCATTGTCTACAATACGTACAATATTACCAGGAGTTGGAACACCCATTGAACCAGGACGTAACTCAGTATTCTCTAGTGTGCCGATTAGCAGTGTATTTTCTGTTTGACCATAGCCGTCTCGGACTTTAAGACCAAAATTATTCATAAATGCTTCGATAACCGGTCGATTTAATGGTTCACCAGCAGAGACTGCGCTTCGTAATGAGGATAGATTGTAATCTTTTAAATTATCAATTTTCGCCATAATACGATATTCAGTTGGTGTACAGCATAATACATTTATCTTTTCATCTTGAAGTAGCTGAAGATATGTTTTTGCATCGAATCCTCCATGATAAACAAATGCAGTTGCACCTAGCATTATAGTAGATAAAAACGGGCTCCAAATCCATTTTTGCCATCCTGGTGCTGCGGTAGCCCATACTAAGTCACCTTCACGTACACAAAGCCATTGTGAGGCTGCTGTGCGAATATGTGCATATCCCCAGCCGTGCGAATGAACAACACCCTTTGGTTTACCAGTTGTACCAGAAGTATATGAAAGAAACGCCATATCATCACGTTTTGTAGGAACTGCAGTAAATGTATCTGGTTGCGTGCTAGCTAATTCATCTAACGACGTCCAATTACCTGGAGCAGTTCCGATAACCAATTTGTTTTTTTTAAAGCCTCAACAGAAGAAGTAATACGATCTACTTCACCAGTGAATGCCTCAAAAGCAATCACTGCACTTGCAGAGGAGTGCTCCATACGATATTCTAAATCACTTGCACGTAACATCTCAGAGCAAGATATAGGAACAATCCCAGCTTTTAGACAGCCAAGAAAGACAAAGTATGCCTCAGGTAGTCGTGGAGTAATGACTAATACGCAATCGCCTTTTTGAAGCCCCTTCTTCGTAAAAGCATGTGCGTATTGGTTCATTTTTTGAACAAGCTCAACATAGGAAACAGTTCGATGCTCCTGTTGAGTATTTAACCATCTTATTGCTTGACGTTCACTATCCTGAGAAAATTTCTGTAATTCCTCAGTAATGTTATAAAATTCTGGTGCAATTAAATCGTTTGTAACCATTTGAACATTCCTCCCCGGAAATAATAGAAAATTCGTAAAACTATATTTATTTTATCAATTACAATAATATACAGCAAGAATATTAAATACGCAAAATAGAAATATTAGATTTAATAGAGAACTATTTTGATATTTAATGGTTTTTATAATACCATTCGACAAAAAAAATATAAAATTTTTTTATAAAAAGTGTTGCATAATTTACAATGCTTGCTATAATAATAAATGTACTTAAGAGTTTTTAGAAAACTTAGTTGAATAGCATTGTTCCGAAGTAGCTCAGTTGGTAGTAGCACCTGACTGTTAATCAGGTTGTCGCAGGTTCGAGTCCTGCCTTCGGAGCCATTTTTTTTGCCCATTTTTAGGATGCTTTTATACATAGTTCAAGAAAATATAAAAAAAGTATTGCATTAAGTTAGAAATAATGGTAATATAAATCTTGTCCTGTTTGGAACATTAATGAAATGGCCCCTTGGTCAAGTGGTTAAGACACCGCCCTTTCACGGCGGTAACACGGGTTCGAATCCCGTAGGGGTCACCATTTTAAAGCTTTGTAGTAATGCAAAGGCTTAAAAAGAAAATAAGCTGTTAAGAAATGAACACCTGTTTCTATGGAGGATTAGCTCAGCTGGGAGAGCATCTGCCTTACAAGCAGAGGGTCGGCGGTTCGAGCCCGTCATCCTCCACCATATAGTGTTATTTCGGAGGGGTAGCGAAGTGGCTAAACGCGGCGGACTGTAAATCCGCTCCTTAGGGTTCGGCGGTTCGAATCCGTCCCCCTCCACCAGTTTTATAAATGATTGGGGTATAGCCAAGCGGTAAGGCAACGGATTTTGATTCCGTCATGCCTAGGTTCGAATCCTAGTACCCCAGCCATTTTTTTCTTTTTATGAGCCATTAGCTCAGTTGGTAGAGCATCTGACTTTTAATCAGAGGGTCGAAGGTTCGAGTCCTTCATGGCTCACTTTTCTTAGTATAAATTATTTTAAGAAGTGTTACATTAACTACAGATACTAATCTCTTGCTTAAAACAGTAGGAGATTTTTTTTATGTTCAAATATATGTATAAATATGCAAAAAAAATGTACAGTTGAGCCAAGGCGGATATAGGCTTTACAATATCCTTACAACTAGAAGGAGGTATAAAAAGATGAATAAACTTGATATTTCTATTATTGGGGTTCCAACTGATTATGGGCAAGCACGTAGAGGCGTAGACATGGGCCCCAGTGCGATCCGTTATGCGGGAGTTGTGGAACGCTTAGAAGCAATTGGTCATAAGGTACAAGATCTAGGGATATTCGAGTTAGTCAAACACTTAAAAATGCCGTTGTAGATGAAAAACTACTTAATTTAGAGGAAGTTATTGATGTTAGCACAGCTTTAGCAAATAATGTGCATGCAGTATTAGAACAAAAAAAGGTTCCCATTAGTATTTGGTGGAGATCACAGTATTGCTATTGGTACACTTGCTGGTCTTGGAGAGCATTATAAAAACCTAGGTGTTATTTGGTATGATGCACATGCTGATTTAAATACACCTGAGACAACACCTTCTGGCAATATACATGGTATGCCTTTAGCTGTAAGCATTGGGCTTGGTCATGAGCGCTTAGTTCGTATTCGCGACTTTGCGCCAAAAATTAAACCTGAGAATGTTATTATTATCGGAGCTCGATCTGTAGACCCGGGAGAACGTGAGCTTATTCGTCAGCAAGGGATTAAGGTGTACACAATGCACGAAATTGATCGCCTTGGTATGACGCGTGTTATGGAAGATGCTCTTGCCTATTTAAAAGAACGGAATGTTGATGGCTTGCATTTATCCCTTGATTTAGATGGTCTGGACCCATTGTATACACCAGGAGTTGGGACACCTGTACCAGGGGGAATTACGTATCGTGAAAGTCATTTAGCTATGGAAATGCTACAAGAATCAGGTATGTTAACATCCGCTGAATTTGTTGAAGTTAATCCGATTTTAGATGAAAAAAACACAACAGCTAATGTTGCTGTTGCCTTAATGGGTTCTTTATTCGGAGAAACACTAGTTTAAAGAAAATTAACAAAAAAATTGTCTTTCACCACAATGAACAAAAATCTTTTGCTATAATTAAAAATAATAAAAATAAATTGAAACTTTTCTTATCAGAACCTCGTATAGTATAAGACAGTTGTAAAGGTGGAGAAGTCAACACAATGGATGCGTTAGTAAATAAGAGAATAAAACAAGTGCTTAAAGGCGATCAAAACGCATTTGCCGATATTGTGAGTCTCTATCAGCACAAACTGTACCAAGTATGCTATAGGATGTTAGGAAATAAACAAGAATCTGAGGATATTGCTCAAGAAGCATTTGTTCGTGCCTACATGAATTTGCATACTTTTGATCAGAAACGAAAATTTTCTACGTGGCTTTATCGCATAGCGACTAACCTCTGCATAGATCGTATTCGGAAAAAAAAGCCGGATTATTATTTAGATGCAGAAGTAGCTGGTACAGAAGGGCTTGATATGTATTCGCAAATCGCAGCAGATGACCAGCTACCAGAGGAACAAATAGAGCAAATGGAGCTACAGGATCGCATTCAATATGAAATTGGACGTTTGCCAGATAAATATCGTTCAGTTATAGTATTGAAATATATTGAAGAGTTATCGTTGCAAGAAATTAGCGAGATTTTAGATATGCCTCTTGGAACGGTGAAAACGAGAATTCACCGCGGACGTGAAGCATTACGTAAGCAATTAAACAATCTGTAGGAGGGGAGCGTCATGAATACTTGTCCAGAGCATATTATAGACTATATGCATGATTATTTAGACGGTGACATTAGTCGTGAGCATGAGCAAGAGTTAAAACAACACTTGCATTCATGTAGTGATTGTAAACAATTGATGCAGGAATTGAGTGAAACAATCGCCTTTGTGAAGAGTGCTTCCCATATTACAGCACCTCCGCATTTTGAAGAATCCGTGATGGCTCGTTTACCGAAACCCAAAAGTCGTGTAGGCATGCAAAAATGGATTCGCCGGCATCCATTATTTGTGGCAGCAGCAGTATTTTGCTTATTCATGAGTGCAACTTTAATTGGGAACTTCATGGATGACCAACATTTCTCTGTGACCAAGCAACCAAACTTAGTTGTTGATGGTCAGACAGTTATTGTACCTGAGGGAGAAGTGGTGAAAGGCGATATTGTTGTTAAAAATGGTGATTTAATTGTTGAGGGTGAAGTTGATGGCAATGTCACTGTTATTAACGGGCAGTATATGGCTTCTTCGGCAGTTGTATCAGGTAAAATTGAGGAAATTGACGAAGCATTTGAATGGTTATGGTATACAATCAAAAATTCAGTAAAAACCGCTTTGACATTCGAGGATAAAGAAGAAACTAAATAACACTCTATACGTCCTAAAAGATAGTGCACGTGAGAGGCTGAAAGGTCTACTCTTATGAGTAGACTTTTCATTTGAAAAAAAGTTACATTTGATAAGAATGTGCTATACTTAAATGTGTATTGATTCGCAATGAAAAGTGGGGGATGCCACGTGCAAATTATCGAACATTTCGCTGATTTAACACCTGTGAATATTGTTATTAACTTCTTAGATGTACTGCTTGTTTGGTACGTTGTTTATAAAATTTTAACCCTCATTAAAGGTACGAAGGCTGTCCAATTATTAAAAGGAATTTTCGTAATAATTATTGCGCGCATCATTACGGACTTTTTAGGGTTAGAAACGTTAGGCTGGATGCTCAATCAAGTCATCGAGTTTGGTTTCTTAGCGATAATTATCATTTTCCAACCGGAAATCAGACGTGGTCTTGAACAAATCGGTCGAGGTAAGCTATTCCAACGCTCTACCAGCCAGGTCGAGGAAGAACAAACAAGGCTAATTGAGGCCATGAAAAAAATCTGTTAGTTATATGGCAAAACGACGTATAGGGGCGTTAATTTCTATTGAAAAGGAAACAGGTTTAAATGAATATATTGAGACAGGCATTGGTCTAAATGCTGCAATCTCTTCTGAATTACTTATTAACATTTTCATACCTAATACACCACTTCATGATGGGGCCGTTATTATCCAGAAGGATAAAGTAACTGCAGCAGCTTGTTACTTACCACTATCTGAAAGTCCGTTTATTTCAAAGGAGCTTGGGACACGCCACCGTGCCGCACTTGGTCTAAGTGAAGTGACAGATGCGATAACGATTGTTGTATCAGAAGAAACTGGTGCTATTAGTATTACACTAAATGGCAATCTACACCGAAATCTTTCTCTAGAGGAATTTGAAACACTGTTACGTAATATGTGGTTTGGAACAGCACAAGAATCAAATGCAGCCTCTAAGTTGACTTGGAGGGGGAAAAAGAATGGATAAAATGATGGATAGTCCATGGGTGTTACGAATCATCGCACTATTTCTTGCCTGTTTGCTTTTTTTTCTCTGTTCGTACGGAGCTAACTTCTTCAAATAAAACAACCTCCAATGAGCAAACAGATGTAATTCGCGATGTGCCTGTCGATGTTTTTTTATGACAATGAGAATCTTATTGTTACAGGTCTGCCGAAAACTGTTGATGTGACAATAAAAGGCCCAATGCAACTTGTTTTACAGGCAAAGGCAGCAAAAGATTTCTCGGTATTTGTGGATTTAAGTAACTTGCTAATAGGAAAGCATAATGTTAGGCTGCAGTACGAAAACATTTCTAATAAATTACAGGTTACTTTAGACCCAGCAATGGTAAATGTAAATATTGAAGAAAAGGTCACGCAGGAATTTCGTGTTGACCCTGAGATGAATAATCGTCTAATCGAAGAAGGATTTTTCTTAAAAGGAATGACTGCTAAGCCAGCAACCGTATATGTTACAGGTGCAAAAAGTGCAATTGAAAGCATTAGTTATGTCAAAGCTACTGTAACAGGCGAGCAAGGTTTAACGGAACCATTCTCTCAGGTAGCAGCTGTTAAAGTGTTAGATCGTGATTTAAATAAATTAGACGTGACAATAGAACCAGAGACTGTGAAAGTAAAAGTTGATATAGCAGAATATAGTAAGGAACTCCCTGTTGTTATGAAGGAAATTGGAAAAGCGCCAGATGATGTGACCATTAATGAATTAACACTTAATCAAAAAAATGGTGAAAGTGTATGGAAGAAAATCAATTATAGACAGTTTAAATGGAATTCCTGTAGAAGTGGATTTGTCAAAAATTACAGAATCTAAAACGTATGAATATGATGTAAAATTACCCGAAGGCGTGACAAAAATATCTGACTCAAAAATTAAAATAAAGGCAGATATTACAAAGGTAGAGCAGGAGAAAACAACACCAACAACTTCTACTCCTCCACCTTCACCTCCTACTGAGGAACCAAATACCACACCTTCTGATGAAAATACTCCTACTGAGAAAACAGAAGATATTGATTCTTAAACAATAACTGACTATAATTTTATTTTGATTCAGTAGAGATTCATTCTCTATCGGTAGAGTATTCTTTCTCGGATAAGAAAAAGCACGAACGATAATAGATACTCAAGCTAAATCGAAATACTCTATGTTTATTCTTTGCATTTTTAGAAGTTGCTTATAAAATATAGAGACTTGTTCAAATTCAGATAATAAGCATAGAAATTTAATTAATAGTTACCAGTGAATAAACGAAAATTGACTTTTCCAAAAGTAAGCAGATGGGCGATCTTTTTGTCACATGGATAAACTGATCACCGACATGCATTGAAGGAGAGAATAATCAAAATGGGTAAATATTTTGGAACAGATGGCGTCCGTGGTGTCGCGAACAGTGAGTTAACACCGGAATTCGCATTTAAACTTGGCCGGGTAGGGGGCTATATTTTAACAAAGGATGCAACTGACCGTCCCAAGGTTTTAATTGGTCGTGATACACGTATCTCAGGTGAAATGCTAGAAGGTGCACTTGTGGCCGGCCTTTTATCAATCGGTGTAGAGGTGATGCGTTTAGGAGTTATTTCAACTCCAGGTGTAGCTTACCTTACGAGAATTCTGAGTGCAAATGCAGGCGTCATGATTTCAGCTTCACATAACCCAGTTGCAGATAATGGCATTAAATTTTTCGGTCCAGATGGTTTTAAACTAACAGATGCGCAAGAGGATGAAATTGAAGCATTACTTGATGCACAAGAAGATACATTGCCACGTCCAATAGGGGCAGATTTAGGTTCCGTAAGTGACTACTTCGAGGGTGGACAAAAATATATTCAATACTTAAAACAAACTGTAGATGAAGAGTTTGATGGCATACATGTAGCATTAGACTGTGCACACGGTGCTACATCTTCCCTTGCTACACATTTATTTGCTGATCTGGAAGCGGATATTTCAACAATGGGTGCTTCACCAACAGGTCTAAATATTAATGATGGTGTAGGATCTACACATCCAGAAGGACTAGCTAAATTTGTCACTGAAAAAGATGCAGATGTTGGCCTAGCATTCGATGGCGATGGTGATCGTCTGATCGCGGTTGATGAAAATGGCAAAATTGTAGATGGTGATCAAATTATGTTCATCATCGGTAAGCATTTAAATGCAGTGGGACGCTTGAAAAAACAAACAATCGTATCAACGGTAATGAGCAATATGGGCTTCTACAAAGCTGTAGAAAGCAATAGTATGAAAAGTGTTCAAACAGCAGTTGGTGATCGATATGTTGTGGAAGAAATGCGTGCCAATGAATATAACTTAGGTGGCGAGCAGTCAGGGCATATCGTTTTCCTTGACTATAATACAACGGGTGACGGCTTACTAACAGGTATTCAGCTAGTGAATATTATGAAAGCGACTGGAAAAAAACTTTCTGAGTTAGCATCTGAAATGAAAATTTTCCCTCAGCGTTTAGTAAATGTTCGTGTAACTGACAAGCATGCAGTAACTGAGAATGCTAAGGTTGCATCTGTCATTGCCGAGGTTGAAGCGGAAATGGCAGGCAACGGCCGCGTGTTAGTTCGTCCTTCTGGTACAGAGCCACTTGTACGCGTAATGGTGGAAGCTGCAACAGAGGCAGACTGTTCACGTTATGTAGAGCGCATTGCTGATGTCGTCCGCGCTGAAATGGGTCTAGCAGAATAAGAATCAGTCAAACTCGATTTCCTTTAATGGAAATCGAGTTTTTTCTATGAAACATACGTACCTAAATAGAATGTTTGAAAGTAATGGGATTGGGAATAGTAGTACAGAATCACAAAAACAAGGAGTGTTTGATGAATATGGCTAAAATTGCTACTGTCATTACTGATATGTTCGAGGATATAGAATATACAAGTCCAAAAGAGGCGTTGGAAGCAGCAGGTCATGAACTAGTAACAATTGATACGAAGTCTGGGAAAGACGTACAGGGCAAGCATGGGGAGAAAGTACAAATAGATAAAGCAATTGACGAGGTGAAGGCTGCTGAGTTTGATGCACTGTTTATTCCAGGTGGATTTTCTCCCGATATATTACGTGCAGATGATCGTGTGGTTGCCTTTGTAAAGAAATTTATGGATGATATGAAGCCGACGTTTGCTATTTGTCATGGACCTCAATTACTCATTACGGCTAAGACTTTAAATGGCTGCGATGCAACTGGCTATAAATCGATTCGTGTAGATTTAGAAAATGCTGGTGCTAAATTTCATGATGAGGAGGTATTTGTTTGTCAGAAACAATTAGTCACAAGTCGTACACCAGATGACTTGCCAGCTTTTAACCGAGAAATTGTGAAATTACTTGAACATAAAGGGCGATAAAAAAAGAGGGAAATTATCAAAATAAGGAAAAATGAATATTTCCTTATTTTGATATTCATTTTTAAGTTCCAGACATTTAATAATACCAATCCCCGCAATTAAAATATAAAACAATCCTCTACAAAGATATGTCTTATCCATCAACATGCCCTACTAAAAACAGCCAATGCATAATCCGAATTGTCATGAGTTTCGTACTATTGCTGGAAGCTTTCATTTAAATCAACAGCTTGCTCTGATCAACTAGTAAATTTTTAATAGTTGTCTCATTATTGTCAATATAAAGGGGGAAGGGAGATATTTTTATAACGATAATTTGACGGATAGCATATGATTGAGTATGATGGAGAAGTTGAAGATAAGGTCCGACCTTATCCTTTAACGAACGCAGAAGGAGGAAAGAAAGCGTTAAATCGGAAAACAATTATAGCGCCTGAGCTGAGGAAATTGGACGGAGAAATCTTCAGCAGACGAGGTGGAGGTTTATCGAAAATTCGGCGGATGCCTCCCGATCGACATACCCGATTGTCATTTTTCATTTTGAAAGCATTCGAGTGATTGAATGTACAGAAAATGGAAAAGGTATTAGTGAAAGCAAAGATAAATAGAGAAACTTCACGTATCGATTGGCTACTTTTCAGTCGGCTGAGTAAGTAGTAGTAAGGTGCATGTAGTTGTATGCTTTCTTTCTAAGAAAAAAAAGCATTACTTCTACATTCACAAAAATTCGATAGGCTGAGGTCTAATTTGTCATTGCATGAAATTGACGATATCGGAGGAAATAAATTTTATGTGTGGAATTGTAGGTTATATTGGTGAATCGGATGCAAAGGAAATCCTATTAAAGGGTTTAGAGAAATTAGAATACAGGGGCTATGACTCAGCAGGAATTGCTGTACGTAATGAAGAAGGCGTAACGGTTTTTAAAGAAAAAGGACGTATTGCTGACTTACGTGAGGCAGTGGACGAAGAAATTACAGCTAAAATTGGGATTGGTCATACACGTTGGGCAACGCATGGTGTGCCAAATCGTTTAAATGCTCACCCTCATCAAAGTGCATCAGGACGTTTTACACTTGTGCATAATGGGGTTATTGAAAACTATCATTTATTACAAAAAACTTATTTAAAAGGTATTCCAATGAAATCTGATACAGATACAGAGGTCATTGTGCAATTAGTAGAGTTATTTGTAAAAGAAGGCTTAACGACAGCTGAGGCATTCCGTAAAACTTTATCTTTATTACATGGTTCATATGCACTTGCACTATTAGATGCGGAAGCGGCAGATACAATTTTTGTAGCAAAAAAATAAATCACCTCTATTAGTTGGAGTTGGTGAGGGCTTCAATGTTGTGGCTTCTGATGCAATGGCAATGCTACAAGTAACAGATCAATACATTGAGCTTTATGATAAAGAGGTCGTAATTGTACACAAGGCTAGTGTGGAAATTACAAAATTAGATGGTTCAGGAATAGAACGTGCACCATATACAGCAGAGCTTGATATGAGCGACATTGAAAAAGGAACTTACCCTCACTACATGCTAAAAGAAATGGATGAACAGCCAACGGTTATTCGCAAAATTATTCAAGCGTATGAAGGGGAGAATGGCGAATTAGCAATTGATGCAGATATTTTAAAAGCATTAAGAGCAGCAAATCGCCTGTATATTATTGCAGCCGGCACAAGCTACCATGCAGGCCTAATCGGAAAGCAATATTTTGAGAAAATGGCGGGTATCCCAGTAGAAGTGCATATTTCAAGTGAATTCGGCTACAATATGCCTCTACTATCTGAAAGACCATTGTTTATCTTTATTACACAATCAGGTGAAACAGCAGACAGCCGTCAAGTACTTGTAAAAATTAAAGAGCTCGGCTATCCAACATTAACGATTACAAACGTACCTGGCTCTACACTATCGCGTGAAGCAGATCATACATTGTTATTACATGCAGGGCCAGAAATTGCGGTAGCCTCAACAAAAGCTTATGTAGCACAAGTAGCCGTTCTTGCTGTAGCAGCCTATGTAACGGCTAAGGCAAATGGCACAGGCTTAGAATTCGATTTAAAACAGGAGCTTGCAATTGCCGCTAATGGTATCCAAACAATTATCGATTCTAAGGATGTATTAGAAGATATCGCAGAAGACTATTTAAAAATTGCACGCAACGCATTCTTCATCGGTCGTAATATTGACTTCTATGTAAGTCTTGAAGGTGCTCTAAAGCTAAAAGAAATTTCTTACATCCAGGCAGAAGGCTTTGCTGGTGGTGAACTTAAACACGGAACAATTGCCTTAATCGAAGAAGGGACACCAGTATTCGCCCTTGTTACACAAGAAGATGTAGCACTGAATATTCGTGGTAATGTGAAAGAAGTAACAGCCCGTGGCGCATATCCATGCAATATCGCGATGGCTGGCGTTGATGAAGATGGTGATCGCTTAGTGATTCCCCATGTCCATGAATTACTAACACCACTTGTTTCAGTGGTGCCATTACAGTTAATTAGCTACTATGCTGCATTACACCGCCGTTGCGATGTCGATAAACCACGTAACTTGGCTAAATCGGTGACAGTGGAATAAGGTTGTTTGTCTTTTAATAATGTGTTATTTTCGGATAATAAAGTTCTTTACTAATGAAGTTGTTTGATTATAATCGTATTTAAGGTAATTGTTACCTTAAATACGATTTTTTTATTTTACAAAAATGGGGTTGTGTATGTATGGCAAAAAGAAAGAGTGGATGGACAGAAGAAAATGATATTCAAACTTGGTTTGGTGCAAACCCAACTTTAATGAAAAATTTATAGTTTGTGAATTAGTACACTTAAACTAACGGGGTGCTTACCTTGAAGATCATTGTGCTGTTTTAGACAGCTCTTTCTTCTTATTGTACTAACGAAGCAGGTTAGTTTAAGAAGACAACCCTGTACTATTTATATAAAATTAAAATAAAAACGAATCGGGGATAACGACTTGGAACTTGAATATTTTAAATTTAATGAAAAACCAATTAAAGCAATCGAACTTATGAAACTTTATAAAGATGCAGGTTGGTGGGAGGAAAGAAAAGAACAAGATATTGAAGAAATGTTAAAAAGGGAAATTTCAATTGGTGTATGGAAAGAGGGTACTCTTATTGGGTTTGCAAGGGCTATAACGGACGGAAATTTTAGGGCTTATATAGAAGACGTTGTTATACATCAAGCATATCAAAAGTCAGGCATTGGAAAGAATCTTGTATCAAAATTGTTAGACGAACTATCTCATATTGATGTTATTAGCTTGTTTTGTGAAGAACATTTAATTCCTTTTTACAAAAAAAACAACTTTAAATACAGTAAATCACAATTTGTATTACATAGAAAATGATAACATCTTATAAAGCTAACGGGGTGCAAGAGTTAAACAAGGTGTTGCAAAGGGGCATCTTTTTTTCTTGTTGAGCTAACGAAGCATTTAGTTGAATAGCAATTAGGTGTGACTGGAAGAGTTGGTGATGATATAAAAAACACCGAAGTGTCATATGTATTTTAAAATTAAACTTATGGACAACTTAGAATTTGTAGGGTTAATCATAATAATGAAATTCAAAACCATCTTCTGGTTCGCCAACTTCATATCCCAATAATTTTGTAGCTCTATTCTTAAATATTGTAATCCATTCATTCCATTCTTCTGATGGTAACTTAGCATAGAATTGTAATCCACTTGGTTCAATACTTACTTCTATCAATTTACCATCTGAACCATACCACTGTGGACAGCGATTTACAAAGTTGTTCCAGTTAGGCATTTCTCTATATAAACGCTCCAACTTATCCCAAACTTCTTGTGGGGCAGAATAATGAACATTCAAATTAATATTGTATATTTCCATATGTTCTCCTTTTAATATATTGTTTTACTGTGGGTCAACTGTGATAAAAACACTTTTTAATCCGTCATCCGTATATAAAAACTCCATTTGTAAACACATATCTGCCAATTTTGAATTTGAAGTTAAAGCATAATCAACAGCAAATCCACTGTTATCATTGAATTCATAGAAGTTGATTTGTGAATATTCGTATTTTGGGTGGAAATTACAGGGAGCGCCATATTCATCAAATGAATCAAATCCATTTAAGTTTAATGTTTCTTGAACATAATAGAATAACTCACTAATATCATCCACTTCAGATTCATCCACATAATTTAAAATGTTTTCATATTCTTTATTGTGCATTACTTTTAATATATTAGTAATAACAGTTAAAGCATATTGTTTATCTTCACTTTTCATAGTGAACCTCCAAATTCTAATTTGTCTTTCTATTCAACTGTATAATAACATACATTTGTGAGAAAATTCACTTAAATGTAGTGCTTTAGTTCAATAACGATTTTCAACAATCGGGCGCAATTCTTGAAGGTGAATTGTACCTTTTTCCGCAACTGGGCCATATTCTTGCATTTTCTCCTCATACAAAAATTTGATATGATGAACTTGTATCATTGTAAGTATCCTTTCCATATTCCTCCAAATTGACTTTTTTGCCAATTAGAAGGTTAGTAGATTTGAAGGGTACGGACAATGATATTTTTGTACGTTTTAAAGGACCCATAACTGCTAGAATTTCCAGTTACATTCTGCTCCTTTTTTATTTTGCACTAAACATTTTATATTAAAGTGAAATTCCACATAATTAATCATATATAAATTGACCCGTAGTCATAAATTATAATTGTAAAATAAATATTCTAAAATTTAATCAATAAAATAACAAGATAAATATTGACCGTGAGTCTAAAAAGTATTATAACTAGTTTAGTAGTTATTTCCGAAAAAAAGGGTGAAATGTAAGTTGTCTAATACACGTATTCATTTTATGGATTTTTTTTAAAAGTGTTTCTTTCTTGCACTGTAATCGTTCACCATGCAGGTCAACCTTATGGCGGGGCAAATGGTTTTTGGTATGTACGAGATTTGGGTGTCGATTCTGACTTGGGCATTTTTTTTGGGATAAACTCTGCCTTTAATATGAGTCTTTTATTTTTTTCTTTCTGCTTATTTTATTCAACTTGCGTATAAACACAAAGGGAATATAGGTTTTTTGAAAGATCGGTTGAAGAGAATTGGTATACCTTTATTGTTTGGATTTATAGTAATAATTCCTTTAATAATGTACTTTTATTATAATGAATTTCGTGGTTACCCTAACCTATCGTTATATGAATACTATAAAAATATTTATCTAGGATTTGGTGAAAAACCATTAAATTGGGCAGGGCCATCTTGGCCAGACCTAAATTTTGGCCATCTTTGGTTTATTGAACATCTTCTTATTTATTCACTGATATATCTATATTAATGAATCTTTTTAAAAATATTAATTTACCGAAAATTTCAATTTCCCCAACACATAAACATATTTTTATATTTGTTATTATCATATCGTTAATCACTTTTTTTAGTTCGAACAAGTTATTCGATTGATGAATGGATTGGTGTACTAGGTTTTATCCAAATGGAGTATGCACACTTTCCTCAATATTTAGCATTTGTAGTTTTGGGAATAACAGCTGCTAATAGTAACTGGATTTATCATATCCCTAAAGGTGTTGGTAATTTATGGTTATTTATAGGGATTTTATTAATTGCTTTAAATGTCATTGGGTTTGTACCACATTCAAGGGGTGGATGGGATAGTAGTTCACTTATTTATGCAATCTATGAGACCTTTTTATGTACAGGACTTTCAATTGGTTTAATTGAATTATTTCAACGTAAATTAAATAGAAAATCAAAATGGATTGAGACGCTAGCTAAAAATTCCTTTTGTGTTTACATTATTCATATTCCGGTTTTAATTGGAATTCAATATATTTTAATTAGTGTACCTGTTTCAGGCTATATAAAATTCGTATTAGCATCACTATTGGGGATTGTATTTAGCCATTTAATATCGTATTTTATTATTCGAAAATTACCGATTATTAGTCTACTATTCTCTGGTACAAATCATAGACGTTCTCAAAGTTTAGACGATAAATTTAATAAGAAGAGTATATATTAGTTCTCTGCTTGTCTCCAATTCTCTCTTTGACAACATTCCTGCGAGTTTTTATAACCCAGGCTATTCTCGCAGGATTACTTTGGAAATCAACAGGATCTTTATGAAGATATTCCTTTAAAGAATACATCAAAACTCATCATAAGTTGTGTAATAAGATCATCTTCGCCTCCACCAAGACACCAGTGGTTAATACACCAATAAACATTTGAATAGTTAAGTCTGCCAGTGTTTCAGGGGATAATTTTTGTGTAAATTCCCCCGTTTCTTGTCCATGCTTAAAAATTGGAATCAATAAAGCACGAAGATTATTCATATTATCTAAGTGATTATTTAAATTATTAGCACTTGAGAGAGTTGCCATTAAAGTTGCTCTTCTTAATGACCTTGTATAGTTTAAATTATGTACGATATTAATTAACGAAGAGAGTAGTTTAGGTACTACTGGACTTGTGATATTCATTAATTTTTCAGCTTCTGAATAGATTGAAATTCTTTCGAAATCCTCTATGACTGCCTCTTTTGTCGGAAAATAATTAAAAAAAAGTACCCTTAGAAACTCCAGCTAATTTCACAATATCTTCAACCTTTGTGGACTCATATCCGTTTTCTGAAAATAATTTGAAAGCAGCGTTTGTTATAGCTAATTTAGTTTGTCTTTTCTTTTCTTCCCTTCCCAACTTTATTCACTCCATTTCTTACAATAACGTTATTATTAATTCTACTATAAGTAACTGTTTAAAAAGTAATTATTGTTTTAATTATACGTATTAAGAAAAACAGACAGCTATTATTGATATGCTTTCAATTAGATAGACAGATGAAATAAAGAAATTCATCTGTCTATCTAATTGGGGGCATTTTTGTATGGCCTTTTATAAACATCCCAAAGAATTAATGTTATCTATTGTTCATTTATATCAGGACACTAGCGTCGCATTAAAATAGCTTAGGTTTCAATTTAAGTCTGAATTTTCTGTAATTATATTTCTCCATAAAAAAAATCCTTTATAATGGTTTGGCTGTAGTAACCAATCCAAATCCAACATAAGGGACAAACACATGAATGAGCAACAATACTTTGGTTTTTGGTCAAATATATAGCTTTCAAGTAAACTTAATAAATACTAATAGGTGACTAAGCTTTCTTGTTGTAATTCTTTATTGTGAAAATGAACGATTTTTTTCCAGTTAGTCGTATTACATATAAATCATTATTGTATGGAGTAGATCTCATGGATGAAAAGGATTTAATTCGAAAGGCGAAAAAAAGGAGATACATTGGCTCTTTCGAAACTGCTACAACAGAATTATTCGTTCCTCGTAAAGTATTTAATGAAAGTTACCCTTCATCCACAAATCGCAGAAGATTTAACACAAGAGACGATGATAAAGTGTATTGAAAAAAATCCAACTGTATAATGGTGAATCCAAGTTTTCCTCGTGGCTCATCACAATCGCAACGAACCTTTTTATCGATCAACAGCGTAGAAAGAAGCGGGAGAAAAACTGGCTAGAGCAGGAACAAGCGCTCCGAAAAATGAAATGGAATGCAGCCATTATGAATGAAGAATGGACTGATGTACTTGATGTACTTGCTCAAATTAATGAAGAAATACGTATGCCAATCGTGTTAAAGCATTATTACGGATATTCATATGAGGAAATTGGAAAAATGATGGGTATTGCAGAAGGAACAGTAAAATCTCGAGTTTCAAATGGTCTAAAAAGTGTACGAAAGGAGTTGGCTGAACTTGAAGGAGTATGATTCTAAAAATAATAATTCTATGTTGGATGATGAAGATGAATTAACGGTTAAGCAATTAATAGATGGTTTAGAAAAACTGGATCAATGGAATCCAGTATCTACTCCAAACTTACAATGGTTTCAACAAAATGTCGAATTAGAGAAAAAAAAGAATACGAAAAAAAACAATGGAAAGACCTCCTCATGTTTATCTCTGTTGCAGTATTTGTGCTTTCGGTTGGGATTGCTGTCGTTTATCGTCAGCCAATTCTTTTTCTTTATTTTCAGCTTGTGGGGATTATCTTATTGCCCTTAGCTCTTAACGAAACTAGAAAGAAGGTCAGTAATGAATGAGCTCAAACGAACTAAGTAACACACCGCTTTGGTTATTGGTCTTGATTGCATTCATTCTGATTTGCCAGGGCTCATGGATGTTTTGGGATGCACGGAAGAGGGGACACAATGCTTGGCTATGGGGCTTTTTAGGCCTTATTACATTTCCAATGTATCTTATTATCTATCTTATTTTTGCAAGAAAAATATTTAAAAGAAAGGTCTCAGGATCAAATTCCTGAGATTTTTCTGTTTATTTTTTCTTGAGTGAACGATTAGAAGAACGTAATCGTATTAAGGGTGAATAAACAATTTGAAGGAGGGAAACAAGAATGATCTGTTTAATAGAGTCTTATAGTAAATAAAACAAATATTGATATTTATAAGAATCTTATACTGAAATCAAGGAGGTTACTTATGACAAAGCAAAAAAAGTGTTAAAGGACTATTCATTTATCTCTTGCTTGGAATCATTGCATTCGTTCCCTTATATCTTAAGGCACTATCGACACTATCGACAAACCCGGCCCAATTAGAGCAAGCGAGGGAAATGATGGGGATTTCAGGATCACCTGAAATGTTAGCCTTACTTGGCGCACTTCCCAATTATATTTTCTTAATCATTGCTCTTGTTATAGGTTTTTTTACTGCTCATAAAGTTGGTTTAAAATCTGTGATTATGCACCCGAATGCTAGAGAAAAGTCAAAGTCAGAGTGGATAAAAGATATTAAACTAGCTATCATACTCGGTTCGATTGCAGGAGTTGTTATAAGAGGAATCGATTATCTTTTATTCCCACTCATGCCGGAGGGTCTAAAAGAACTAATACATCCTTATAATGCAATAGAATTTTTAGCAGCTTTACTCTACGGAGGGATTGTTGAGGAACTATTAATGCGTTTTGGGTTTATGAGCTTGTTGGTTTTTATTTTTTGGAAACTATTTGATCGAAAATCAGCAAAACCTTCGAACTGGGTCTTTATCCTTGCAATATTTATTAGCACATTATTATTTGCAATAGGTCACTATAGTGGAACTGCAAGTGTGACAGAAATGACCGCATTTATTTGGTTCCGAATGATCTTATTGAATGGTTTACCCGGCTTCTTCTTTGGCTGGATTTATTGGAAGCACAATCTAGAACTTGCGATGCTTGCACATATGTTTGCTCATATTGCCATGCATTTTCTAATGTTGATTGTCTCCTTTTTTTATGTAAAAATATATATGGTGCATATACACTTTGAAAATTTGCTTGTGTAAAATATAACTATATGAGGAGCTAGACAGGAAAGGCGAAGGGTATATGATTGAAAAAAAGCAAATGGATATACTGCCCAATTTGTAGTTCAAAAACACGCACTAAAGTATATGCAAATACAATATTAATTAGTTTTCCTCTTTACTGTCCAAAATGTAAACAAGAAAGTTTAGTAAACATAAAAAAAATTTAAAATTATCATAGTTAAAGAGCCAGACGCTAAGCCGATAAATTGAGATGTATGTTAACCTCAATTTAAATCCTATATGGTTTTAATACGTTACTTCAAGCAACTGGATTTAATCGAATCATCAATGGATTGCTATTTTCTGATCAAACTGTTGAAAATGGCTATACCGAAAAAGAAATCAGTGATAATAAATTATTTTCTTATCATGTTGTCAACGATACGATCATTAATCAGGCTTTGAGTTTAAATGACAATGTCAATGAGGTAAACAGCATCGTCTTCCCTTCAGAAGTACCTGTACTGAAACTAATATCCTCAGACTTTCAAAAACGAGTAAAAGATGGAGATGAGATTCAAAAAAAGTCACGTAAAACGACTTGGTGCAAATGCCGAGTCCCAAATGATTGACGCTCTCATGGATTCTTTCAAACGCATGTCACAGAGATCCATGATGCCACAAGTACTTTCCTTAAAAAAAATCGACTAAGGACTTGTTACAAATACAGACTAAAGGGAGCTAGAAATATAATCTCAGCTCCCTTTTTGTTTTAAATACAATTATTCATAATCTCAATATAGAGAATGAAAATGGGGGGTAAATGTTTCCTTAAAGTGAATGAAAACGTTCCTCAAAAATATAGCCCTTCAATGCAAATAGACGCATTCCTTATTAGAGAAATGCACCTGATCGCTGAATATCAATTCTGTGATTTGTCTTTTGCTTGTTAAAGTAAAGCACCTCGTTAATTAAATAGGGATATTTTTCTAGATTGTTTCCAAAATCTCTTTTGCAATTTCATTAAGTTCTTCTGCGAGTTCATTATCTGTAGGTGTTTCAGCCACTCTTGTTAAATACTCTCTAAACTGAACTCTTGACTCTACTGGCAATTTGATAATTAAAAAAATGTAGAATAAACCACTTCCAGTTATCATCATCTGAAGATAAAACATCTTGCACATGTGGGGCAATTTCTTCTGGAAAAGTTAAAAGTAATTCTAATACCCTTGGTGTCACTGGCCAATTCATATCTTGAATCCATTCGAGAAGGTTAGGCAGTAAAGGCAATATTTTATCTCTATCCATTTTTTTAATCATTTCTACTCTATCATGATCATGCTTATGTCTTGGCAAAAGATCTTCAAAGTTTTCCATTTGCGTCTCTCCCTTAGATTTTTATACATGGCAATCTATTTATTGTCCAGTCTTTATTAAACTAATCTGTACGTTAATTTAAGTGAGAAACTTCACAATCTTACTCTATAATTCAACAATAATATCCAATTTTATTGAAAACGTTCCTCAACAATCTGGTCCTTTCCATGAATAAAGACGCTTTCCTTATTAAAGAAAAGCGCCAGATTGCGGAATAGTGGAAAATGCGAAAGAGCTGCAAAATGTCATTTCTAAATTTTTTTTCTAATGCACCCCATCCTTGATGATAGTAACATCTTTTTTTAGTCTCGCTAAAATTCCTTTAAGAAATAAAGCATTTTTTTTCAATTCCACGGCGTTTACACCACTTGATACTATTAAAAGCATCTGTAAATCGATAAAAAGGCAATACAATTACCTGTTAAAGGATATCTAAAATAGCCTTTACCCGTTATTTATTTTGGTGCAATTATTTCTTTACCACCCATGTATGGTCTTAAAACTTCAGGAATTACTACGCTTCCATCAGCTTGTTGAAAATTTTCTAGGATAGCGGCAACTGTACGACCAATGGCAAGACCTGAACCGTTTAATGTATGAACATATTCTGGTTTTGCATTTGGCTCACGACGGAAGCGGATATTCGCTCGTCGTGCTTGGAAATCCTCAAAGTTAGAGCAAGAAGAAATTTCACGGTACATGTTTTGTGCTGGAATCCAAACTTCTAAATCATATTTCTTCGCTGCAGTAAATCCTAAATCAGCAGTACACATTTTTAGTTTACGATACGGTAAGCCTAGTAATTGCAGTACTTTTTCAGCATGACTTGTTAACAACTCTAGCTGTTCATATGACTCCTCTGGTTTTACAAAGCGTACTAATTCCACTTTGTTGAATTGATGCTGACGGATTAAACCACGTGTATCACGACCCGCAGAGCCTGCCTCTGAACGGAAGCACGCACTATAAGAAGCAAAGCCTTGGGGTAAAGCCTCGGCCAGTAAAATTTCATCGCGATAGAAGTTTGTTACAGGTACCTCTGCTGTTGGAATCATGAAATAATCTGTTTCCTCTAATTTAAATAAATCTTCCTCAAATTTAGGAAGGTTTCCAGTACCCGTTAAGCTATCGCGATTAACAATGACAGGTGGCAGCATTTCCTCATAACCATGCTCTTCTGCATGTAAATCCATCATAAAAGTCATCAGTGCTCGTTCTAAGCGAGCTCCAAGACCACGGTAGAATAAGAAACGGCTACCTGTTACTTTTGCACCTCGTTCAAAGTCAACAATCTTCAAATCTGTAGCAAGATCCCAGTGTGCTTTAATGTCAAAATCAAATGTTGAAATTTCACCCCAAGTATATTCTTCTACATTGTCGTCTTCTGTTGTCCCTACTGGTACAGATTCGTGTGGAATGTTTGGCAAGCGCATCATCATATCTTTAAAGCGCTCTTCAACATCATTTAGTTGAACATCTAGCTCTTTAATTTCATCGCCTACTTGACGCATATGAGCAATAACTTCATCTGCATTTTCCTTGTTGCGTTTCATAATTGAAATTTGTTCAGATACTTTATTTCGTTCTGCTTTTAATTCTTCTGTTTTAGCAATTAACTCACGACGCTTTGCATCTAAATCTTCAAAGTTATCTAAGTTGCCTAAATCTTCATTACGTGTTAATAGCATTTCTTTAATTTCCGCGAAATTATCGCGTACGCGTTTAATATCTAACATAGTCATACCTCCAGTAGTTTAATGACACTGCATCCATTAAGTCTTGGTGTAATTGCGTTGCAAGCTAAACTCGAATAGCTCCGCTTTGAATCAAAGTAAACACAAAAAAAGCCCCCATCCCTAAAAAGGGACGAGAGCTACCCGCGTTGCCACCCTAATTGATTAGGCATATACCTAATCCACTTATTTCATAACGGCATTTCAGCCGGCTACAGCCTACTTACATTACTTCGACTGTGCAACTCCAGGACGGATTCACAAGTGCTTCTATCAGCTTCCACCAACCGCTGACTCTCTTAAAAAAAACGTGCTTGCTACTACTTCCCATCATCGTGTTCAGTTATTTAAATTTTAACCATACTGTACTATATGAAAACAGATTTCGCAAGTCATACCATAGGATACAAAATATTCTAGAATTCTTGAATCACGTTTAATTCTGGATGAAATGCTCAACCCAATAAATGACCATTTCACGCTAAGATAATTTCCCCTCATATTCAGCGAATTTCACCATTTTTACCGACTGTTTTAATATGAGGAGCCCGAAGTCTTCAATGGAAAGGTCAGAATAAAACGATTGAATGTTTTCAATAAAGTTATAATCCATCTAGAATACCCCTTTAAATCTCTTTCTATTGTTTAGTTTAAGGACAATCCTTCACAATCTCAACAATACTTTAACAGAAAAATACAAATTCCTTAATACCTTTCAAGTTACTTCACAATATGGCCTGTTCGTAATATAAGGTTAGCCAGATTTTTCTGGTTGACCATTTTCTTATAGGTCTTATTATTACAGTAGTCGGGGTAGAACGTCTGGCCCATGGGACTTGATCCCGTCCGCAAAACTGTTCACCCCCTACTTGTATAACTGCGCAGTATAGTAGAAAAAGGGGAAATTGTTAGCAATGTAGAATATAAGGATTAATACAGAGCCAACTATTTTACCCTGGCATCGAGACGGGGATGGTATTATCAGAAAAAAAGTTCGCTCAAGGATACTACGATTTCATCACGTTGTGTCTCTTACATGAAGCGAAAGGAGTGGATATACGCATGAAAGAACCATCTGAATTGCTTATTGAAATGCTTGGCCATCCGTATAATCCCAGAAATATTCAAGCTTTGCTGCAATCATTCGGTGTCAAGCGAATGCCAACCCCGAACAGCTATTTCAAAGACGATATTATCTGGTCTGTGAAAACATCAATACGCATCGATATTTATCGCGCGCCCAAAATAAATGATCTGACTGGACTCAAATATACAGTTCAAGATGAATGGATCATTGGCGCCATACATTTTCTTGCGCCCGGGTCGGATGACAGAATTAAAGCTCCGTTTTCCGGAAAGCTTCCCAAGGGAATCACGATGAGCTCAACACCAGATCAGTTAATAAAGGCATATGGTCAACCTGAAATGGATGAAGAATGTAAGTGGCCTGGATTTTCCGGTCGAATTTTGGCATGGCGAAAGCCGGGAATAAATATCGCAATTGAATATGCGGATAGTGAAATTGATAGTGTAATGAGAAGCTACACGGTCTGTCTAATTGGCTGCATAGGCGCATGGCGAAACGATAATCCAGAGGTCTTTGCTCCCTGATTACAGGTCAACATCGCTGAGGCTGCGTATGGTGATAGCCCTCTCTTAAATGAATGGCATTACTTATTGAACTCCCAATAAAGAACATAATCATCTTTCATTTTCAGTGATGAAGTGCTGATTTTTACGCTTCATGGATGGCTAATGGGGGCTTTTGTGCAACAAGGGTTTCAAAAATAATCAAACTTTTTTTATAAAGAATTTAATCTACCACATTAAATAAGAGCATGTTTTGATTGATCTTTTTTTCAATCCATGCTCTTTAAACTTTTTCACATATCAAGGTTGGGTTAATTTAACCAAACTTTATTTTAAAGCTACAGTGGAATTCCATGTTGAAGAAAAGCACCCATTAGCAACCCATCATAACGAAGAATTACTTCATTTCGTTTCATTTCATATTTACTTATTACTTTGGCTGTTAGTATGACTGTGCTTGCTAAATACTCTTATAATTAATTGCCCTAAAATATAAATAATTGAAACAAATATAATGGCGGCACCTCTGCCAAAGGGTTTAAACCAACCTCCATCATCAGCTATAAAAAAAATAGCCAAATATTAAAGAAATAACGGCCATAATAAAATTCAACCCAAAGAACAAAGGAAGTTTAATGTTTCTCGATGATATACCTACAACAATCATGAACACTAAAAATACCGGAAACAAAAAATCAGCGTGTTGCCTAGCAAGATGACTATTATATTCGTAGAAATGAAATAAGAAAGGAACTGGAAATAAAGATAAAATACCTATAATCAACCTCTTCAATTTATATATCCCCCATATTAAATTATTAAGGAAAAACCACCTTATAGTGTAATTTTACACTATAAGGTGGTTTTTTTAATATACTGTAGTTATTTATTTCTAATTCTTATTTAACTCCTTCTCCGGTAACACAAGAAGCGGCTGCTAACCTGTGCCGTTGGTTTGATTACACTTCTTCAAAATCTTTAATTTTGAAAGTTACGTCAAGGTGTGTTCTTCATAATTTTTAGCTTGCGTAAGAATCTGTGTTTGCAGTGATTTTACAACACGGCTAAGGTATGTGTAGACAAAAGTTGCTTAATATACAAAAAAAGTTCTTTAAAACATAATAAAATTGTTTAATATTTTATTGAATTAAAGGGGCAGTTGAGTAACAAGAGAGGCTTTTGAATGACGTTCAGTTTTGTATCGGAATCTGATTATTTGCATCTATGTTCTTTAAGTATTTATTTATCATAATAAGGGGAAAATACCTACAAAATTCACATTAGAGGTGGCGATAATTCTTGAGAAAGTTAGTCATACCAGTCATGGTGATTTTTGGATTATTTTTCCCGATGCAATTGCTGTTAGTAAAGGCGAGTATTCAACCAGAATTAGAAAAAGAGGATGTTTCATTTATTCAAGTAAACCGTTTAAACGGAGAAACTCGTTTGTTTAAGGATAATGATGGATATGAGGAAGTGATTATTGGTAAGGTTGTTAACTGGATAAACACATCAAGTCCTTCCGAAGAAGCAATTGAGTTAGAGTTAAATAAAACTTCCATTATCTCGATATTGAAAATAAAAATGAAAAACGCAGATGTTGCAGTTATTGAACCAGCTTATAATTGTGTATCCCTAAACCAATTGAAGACATGCACAATTGCAGATGGTGAGGTTATATATACAAGTAATAATAAAAGGGTTCGATTGAAATCAGTAGAACTTTATGATTGGCTCTTAGTTGGCTGGAAATATGAAAGTGTTGGGGCACCAAAAGATGAGTTGCTTGAAGAAACTTTATATACCAGATATTTTTCCTATCTTGATGAAACTTACTCAGATTTTATCATGTGTCCTAAAATAGATAAAGTTGAAAGAATAGATGGCGATACAAGGAGACATATTGTTCATGCAAGTGCGTTAAACTATAGTGCACATCATGGTGACACTCCCTTTGACAGAATCCATATCACGTTGACTGATACTCCAGAAAATGGTGTTAAAATAAATAAAGTTACAATACAAAAGGGTATTTCTGAAAAAGAAAGCGCTATACAATGTAGGCGAGAGAGCTAAAGGGTTTAAGTTAAACTAACAGATGCTTTAGTCGAATAACTGCCAACTAAATTGTAGCAGGCTCTTATATTTTTAAAACAAAATCAAACAACTTTATGATTGATTTTTAAATAGAATAATTATGAAGGTGATTAGATAATAAATTTTCATAAGGAGATTAGACTATGGAAAAAAACAAATTACTAAGAATGGACAATGTCAGCATCGTTGTAGAATCCCTTAATGACGCAATCTCTTTCTTCGAGGAGATTGGCTTGAATCTCGAAGGGCGAGCCACTGTCGAAGGTGAATGGGCTGGTCGCGTAACGGGATTGGGTTCTCAGTGCGTAGAAATTGCTATGATGGTTACCCCAGATGGCCACAGCAGACTTGAACTTTCTCGATTTCTCACCCCATCTACTATTTCAGATCACCGAAATGCTCCTGTAAACGCACTCGGTTATCTACGCATCATGTTCACCGTTGAAGACATTGATGAAATGGTATCCAGACTCACTAAGCATGGTGCTCAGCTCGTTGGCGAAGTGGTTCAGTATGAGGACTCGTATCGGCTCTGCTACATTCGTGGAATCGAAGGACTTCTAATCGGTTTGGCGGAACAACTCAGCCAAAATTGAAGAAAATTCAAAAGGGCCCAATTATGAAGGACACAGGTGGAAAATGATCGAATTTTTATATAAAACCGATATTAATATCTACTTACAAGAATCTATTTTGATCAGTCTTTTTTTCAAAATGGATTCTTTTTATTTAACGTAAAATACTTTGTTCTTCCCATTGTTCTTGAGAAAGCCCCTTATACCACCTTTAAGTAATATTTTTTTTCCAAATATTAATTTTCAAGGATTTTGCTTATCGTTAAAGCTCATTGAGTAGATGGTATTTTCGTGGTTTCGGAATCTGTAGATAAAAAAAATATAGTTGTTCAAATGTTGTATAGTTCCATAATATTCTAAAACAAGTAATTGAAAATGATAATCATTTTCAATATAATGAAATACAATACATATTTAAAGGAGAAGGATAATGAATAAGTACATAAAAAAAATCCGTAATGATAATGTTGTTAATAAGTCTACTGCTGGTAATGGCGGCTTGTGGTAGCAAAAATGAGGATACATCTCAAGAACAAGAAGGTACAAAAGATGACAAGGAATCTACAACAACACGTATTGTAACAGACTCGGTTGGGCGTAAAGTACAAATACCAATGGACCCACAACGTGTAATTGTGGATTGGGATCTAGGCCACGTATTAGCTGTAGGTGTTGTGCCAGTTGCTTCAACAACAAAGGTCATTGATTATGGAGAATTTTTAAAGGATTACTATCAAGGAAAGGACATTGTAGATCTTGGAAATGAAGATGCTGTATCTTTAGAAACTGCTGCTAGTCTAAAACCAGATTTAATTATTACATTTGCTGAAAAAAAATATAGAGCAATATAAAAAAAATTGCACCGACTATTGTGTTCAGTACGGCGAGCTACGACAACGTGGAAGCAGAAATTATAGCAATTGGCGAAATGTTAAATCACCAAGAGGATGCGAAGAAGTTTATAGTAGATTACACGGCACGTGCAAAGGTAGCTGAAGAAAAAATCAAAGCCGTAATCCCAGAAGGCATAACATTCTCACTCTTTACGTTAGCAGAGAAAGAAATTGCGGTGATTCCAAGTGGTAATTCAGGCGGTGAAGCAATGTATGATTTATTAAAGCTTAAAGCACCGACATCTATTCAAAAGCTAATTGAAGATAGCAACGGAGATTGGCAGAAGCAACGTATTTCATGGGAAATTGTAGGTGACTATGTAGGTGATTATGTAGGTGTTTTAGATTATGGTCAAGAATATGAAACGACTTTTACATGGGAAAACTTGAATGTCGTAAAAAATAACAAAGTGATTACCTTTGATGGGAAGTACTTCTTCTCAGCAGATCCAATCTCTGTTATCAATCAAGCAGAGCACATGGCAGAACAAATTATTAAATTAGTACAAAAATAATAAAGTGAAACTTCAATCAGTGGGGGTTTTCCATTCTCCACTGATTGGTCTTCACTAATCAGTCTTATACTTGCCTCTTCGCTTTTGTCATGTAGTAAGGAGGGAACAGTTATGAATTATAAGACCCACATTCTGTTATGAGAAAAAAACCAAGTCAGGCTGAAGAAGATTGAGATGTATATGATTCTGTCAGGCGCCCTTCAGATTTACAATAGAATTCGGAATCCTATCATCAAATTGCATGAGAAGCCCCAATTATGATTACAGACCTTAAAGGGAGGCCAGCATGTCCAATACTTTTGAAGGCTCCAGTCTCCGTTTATAGTCAGCTTCGATATAGGCTAGGCGAATGATGTTCGTGCGATCAATGACAAAAGTTGTTGGAAGTGGAAGCGTCCAAGAGGAATCGCCATTATAATCGTCAAGTGAAATACCAAGGGACTGGTAAACGTTGCGTATCGATTCGGAAAGCTCGAATACGATGTTGTATCGGGATGCAACTTTGTTACCAGTATCGCTTAAAACTGGAAAGCTGATACTGTTATTCGTTTGCATAGTAGTTGAATAGTCTGGGGATTGCGGACTTATCGCAAGTATCCGAGCTCCTGACGCTTCAAATAGTTCTGATGCTTGCTGATAAGCGCGTAGAGTAATATTGCAAAACGGACACCAAACTCCGCGATAGAACAGCAGGATAACAGGGCCGTGTGCCGTATAATCAAACAAGGTAACATTTGTACCGTTCTGATCTTTCAGCGAAAAATCGGGAGCTTTTGTTCCAACCTTCAGGCCAGTGGCGAGACTGATGCTCTCAATTGAATGATTGATTGTTCAAACATCGTTACCGTTTCTGGAGTGAGCATTTTTTTCCATCTGTTTAGTGGCGTTATCCAATTCAAAGTGTAAGGGTGAAAGAGGTGAATTTTTCATCGAGATCTCTCCATTTCGTCATATTATTTAACTCTTCTCAATAATACGGGGTGGACGAAATGAAAAGATGTAATTTAGGTTACAAGTTTCTATCATTTGAGCAAACTTTGCCCTGACGCGAGAATGGTACGGCAAATGGCCACTGTACGGAATCCTGTACGGATTATACCGGTCTCCGAAAGTTCCTTTAGAGCCACGGACACGGCTTCTCTTGAAGCTCCAACCAAGTGAGCAATCTCCTGATGGGAAATAAGCATGTCGATTCGACAGTAATCATTACCTTCATCCCAAACTCCGAACCGATCAGAAAGTTCCACCAGAACATGAATGATTTTATCATGCAATTTTCCAATGGCTAGATTTTGGACTAGGCTGCTCATGTATGATAACCGTTCACTCATGGCTTTAATCATATTCATCATGAATCGTGGGCATCGAATGAGGTAGCTCTCGAACCGCTCTTTGTCCATTACACAAATGTCACTTTCTTCGATCGTTTCAATAAAAAGTTCCCGTGTACCCAATGAAATATCACCTATCTCACCAAAGATGTTCCCCTCGCTCAAGATATCCAAAGTGAATTGCTTGCCCTCATTATTTAGTTGATAAAGACGCACTTTTCCCTTCTTCACAAAGTACAGCTCTTCAGTGAACGTTTCAGGTGTTTGAATGAACGTATGTTTTGGAAAAGTTGTGATCGAAGTCAATTCGTCCATTGTGATCAAATCTTCCATGGAAAGTGAACGCAGCAGGTTAAACTGAGACAAATATTGAATGCGATCCATCAATCGTTCCCCCCTTTTATATTGCTATATTTGGATTTTATCTTTTGGTAGCAGCTTTTCGAGCAGAGGCCCACATCTCGTATCACATATATTCATAATACAACTTCTTATAAAGGAACTCATATGACAATATCAAATCAGGAGTAGACCCTGAATTCTGTTGCACGATAATAAAGATGACTTTTCCACGAAAAACAACTTCTTTAGGATAAATCAGGATCACTTGCTAAACGCAGTAGTGGTCCTTTTTTTGTTTTTATTGAAATGATATACGAGGGAGTGTTCAAGTACCTATAGCTGAATGATGGGTTATAAACGTGAAGCAAGAAATATCATGTTTCAAAGCAACACAAGTTACGAATAGAATCAACATGGTGACTTTAAAATTAAAGGGCATCTCTTTGTGGGGATGTCTGAACGCGATTTCCAAAAGATGATGAATTTCGAGTGTGCCTTTTATGGCATGAGGGCGCTACTCTTCGGACTTCCCATAGCAGCAATCTCTTCTTGGTTGATTTACAAAGGAATGTTCGTCGGAGGGGCGGACAATATCGATTTTGTGTTTCCATGGGGCAGTATGGCAATCAGCGTGTTCAGCGTGCTCTTTGTGGTGTTCATGACAATGCTGTATGCCATTAGCAAGATAAAAAGAGAAAATATTATTGACGCGCTTCGGGATGATATGACTTGATTCATAATCTTCCCAAAGGCCATTTGATTTTGTAATTGCAGAATCTGTCCTCTGCCCGACAGCAGGAAGAAAAAAAACGTTGCTGGGCAGATACTTTTTTTCCGAAACAGAAACATTTAAACAAAGGTTAACCGTCACCCGTGTGGAGAATATGTTTTTAGACAATTAAGTTTGTTACAATATAATAAGTCTTTTTAAAAATACAAAATATATGTGTAATGTGCATCTGTTTGCTTATAAACGAAATAAGTGAACAGATTTTTGTTTTGAAACGATTATTGACATTTATCCAATTAAATCATTGCGTTTTTTTCCATTGTTTCTCCTATTCACACAAACTATAATAATGTTGTAAATGATAATCATTTTCAATTAAGAGTAAGAAAGGAAAGGGGCAACAAGTGTGAAGAAACATCGTGAAAAGCAAATTATACTATGGGTAGGGAGTTTCCTCCTATTGTTGATAATATCGGCATGCAGTACTTCTAATGCTAATAGCAACAAGTCTAATGAGCAGGAAGAGGAAAGTGAGAAAACAGTTCAATATACAACGATTACAGATGAACAGGTTGAAATACCTGCAGATCCAAAACGAGTGGTTTATATTGGTCAGACAGTTGGTGATTTCTTGGTGATGGATATTCCAATTGTTGGTAATAATCTTCCCAAAGATTCTCCTAGTTACTATGAAGGCAAACTTGAAGGAATCGTTGATATTGGAAATCCTGCTGACTTAGAGACGATTTTGACTTTAAAACCTGATCTGATTATTAATGGCTATTACAAGGCTGATCCAAATCTTAATGAAGAATTGTCAAAAATCGCTACTACGATTCCCTTTAATCCTGCTCTTCCTTATACAGAACGAGTAAAAGAGATGGGGAATATCCTAGGTAAGCAGGAAGAAGTAGCTCAATTGCTTGCTAAGTTTGAAACAAAGTCTAAAGAAATGTTTGACAAGTTTCAATTAACAGAAGGGGAGACCGCAACAGTTTTCTATCAGCTAGGAAAGACGCTTTATGTTATGGGTGATCGTAGTCTAGGTGCTATTATTTATGGGAAAAATGGCTTTGCTGTCCCACCAGCAGTACAGAAGAATATTATTGATGTAGAAGGGGTATCTTTCCTAGAGGTTTCCGAAGAGGTGCTTCCTGAGTTTGCTGGTGATCATTTGTTTGTAATTGTACAAGAGGATAGTGAAAGTGAAGCAGAAGCTGATCGGCTGCTACAAAGCCCGATATGGGGAACTTTGCCTGCGGTCAAAAAGGGAACTGTTTATGTTGTTCCTAATGAATGGAATACAGATAATTTATTAGCTTTGGAGCAATTGTTCCAAAAGCTACCAGAGTGGATGCGCAAACAGTAAAAATTATATCCGTCCAATCAATTTTTAAACCGCTAGTTTTCTAAAATAGCACATACTCGAACAATAGTTGATAGTGGGTCATTATATGTTACAATAACGATAATGAGAATCATTTTCAATAGTTGGAGAGTTGCTTATGAATCTAGCATCCTTATATATTAGGCTACAACACTATGATCGATTTCAAGTTGATCGAATAATGTCAGCTAGTAGCCATAATGAGGGAATAAATAATCATGAAACAAATTTATGCACATTATTGATAGCACTCAGTCATGACATACGACTGTATGTAGACAAAATGGCAATCGATCTACGACAAGGAAGCTGCGCTCTCATTTTACCTGTACAAAGCTACACGGTAGAGTCAAGAAACAAAGAGGCACAGCTTGCTCGCTTTACCTTTGAAACCTTTGAAGTAGAAGGAATGACTTTGAACCGAATTGCTCATCCACCCATGCTTTACGGTTATCCTTATCATCTGTTATTTTCTCAAGTCAAGCAGGTATTAGGAAATGAAGCATGGATAAATAATCGATTTTGTTCCTCTCTATCCACATTAGAAATGGCGATGTTGCAAGGTAGACTTCAGCAAATACTAGCTATGATGGTTCAGTTAGATGAACAAGCTAACCAGTTACAGAACGAAGAAAAGACAAAATTGGTTCAACAAACTGTACAGTACATAGAACAGCATTATGATGAGGACTTGACAGTTGAACAACTAGCTAACATGGCTGGAATGGTGAGATGGCAATATAGTCAAAAGTTTAAAACATTGACCGGTAAAAAGCCGACTGATTATTTGACCCATGTACGTATAAACCAGGCAAAAAAACTTCTGAGTAATTCCACTGAGCCATTGAGAAAAATAGCTCGACAAATTGGGTTTAAAGATGAATACTATTTCAGTCGGTGCTTTCATAAATTAACTGGAAACACTCCGCGTGAATATGCGAATGTTCATCTTCATACTCCAGAAAGAACAGTTATAGATTCATTTGGTAGAAAGATTCATGTTCCTAAAGATGCGACACGTATTGTGACTGATGGCAAATTTACACTTGGGGAATTACTCGTTTTAGGCATATCTCCTATAGGAGCGGCCATCTCTATTATGAAAGATAACGTGATATATCACAATAGGCTACGAAATATTCATAGTATCGGGCATTGGGCAGATCCGAATAAAATAGCACAGTTGCAGCCTGAGTTCATATTGCTTAGCTACTATCCACAAGATTTGCAGGAACTAGATGCGCTTGCTCCAACTGTTATACTAGACAAGAAGTTTAGACTGTTCGAGCGGTTACGGTATATCGCTAAACTATTTGAACGGAGTAAAGCGGCAGAGAAGTGGATTACTACATATGAAGACAAAGTAAGGCTAGTACGTAGGCAATTAGCAGATGTTTATGTTGCTGGAGAGACGGCTACTGTTTATCTCAAGTTAGGTGCAAAATTTTATGTTATGTGTCAGACCGGGTTCGCTGCCAGCTTGTATGAATCTCTTGGTTTTCGTCCCACTCCCAAAGTAATACAGCTAATTGAGCAAGGGCAAGCATGGGTAGAAATTCAGCAGCATCAAATAAATCATTATGCTGGAGAGCGTAATTTTATCTTGGCTTCTCCCAAAGAATTACAAACTATTACTCACTGTCCACAGATCGCCACTTTAGCCGAGTTAACTCCCAGTAAGACTCATTTCGTAGATTTTACATGGAATCATTGTGATCCTATTACACGTGAACGGTTGTTAGAGGTTCTACCGTCTATTTTTAAGAAGAGGACTTTGTGATTACTTAGTAACTCATTATCAATTCAATTATGTGTCTTGAAAATTCAAAACCCGGATGTAATCATACAGCGGTGTACTACTCTGAACAATGTAACTTATTATTTGTATAAATTCGAGCTATAGAATCTTAAGTAGAAAACAGCGAATTCGATTAAAATTTACGCGACATAGGTGATATTTTTTTATAAATGTTGCCGACGTCCTTCGTTTTTGAATAAAAATAAGCCACGTATTTTGAACGGAGTTTGATCAAAAATACGTGGCTTCACCTGTTTATAATAAAAATTGATTAATTTGGAATACAAATCTTCAACTAAATCACTTTGTTACTTTAATCACATTTATTTCATATTTTCCAAATTCATAAGCTTGTACCACTTCTATTATTTTAGAAGTATCCCCTATAAGTAAAATGTGATCTACAGCGTACTAGTTTATACATTTCCTATTTTTTTGTGAATAATTTAAATATAATCACTATACCGCTAAGAACAATAATTAATGAATAAATTAAGTAAAAGATATTTTTTTTCAACATCTATTTTATTCATGAAATAAATGTATATAAATACCCAGAAAAGGATTACTAACGTTCTCGTCTAAATCTACCTCCGATTATAAACTCATAAATATTAATCCAACCATTGTAAGGTTAGAGTCTTTATTATCTAAATATTCTGCAATTTCATGCCCTACATTTGATAGAATAGACAATGAATTTTCATTTGCAAATTTTACAACACCCAACCACTTAAAAACTGCTAGATACCATTTTGCATAAAGCTCATTATCAAGGCTATTTATATTTTGAATTTACAATTGATTATTGAGTTTAATTATAGCAAAAAATTCAACTTATGTACATTTTAGGGGTTTTTATATTTTGTTATTTTAGTTAATCCCAAAACAAAAATTTATTTATCAGAGTACAGTACGTCTTGTAGATTGTAAAGAGGATGTAAAATGAAAATAGTAAATGTTGCATTAACTAGGGAATTAGTAAATAATAACATAAAAAGAGGGAAAAAGTGAACAATGAAAGGAAAAGAAAAATAATGATTCGATATCAAGAAAAGGACTTTACATTATTTGAAAGTCAATTATACCAAACAACTTCAATTGTCATACATACAGATGATTGTATCGTAATTGTAGATCCTAATTTATTGCCTATTGAGGTAGAAGAAATTCGACAGTTCGTAAACGGAATAAAAGATAGTCGTCCTATCTATCTTCTTTTTACACATTCCCATTGGGATCATATTATTGGATATGGTGTTTTTCCAGAAGCAACTGTTATTGCAAGAGATGTTTTTAAAGATAGAGAGGATAAGGAAAATATTTTACAACAGTTGAAAGACTTTGATGTAAAACATTATATCTCTCGAGACTATCCGATCATCTATCCGCATGTAGATATTGTGGTGTCTAAAGAAGGACAAGTATTAGAATTTGGCAATACTTCTTTAACATTTTATAAAGCTGATGGACACTGTGATGATGGTTTATTTATCGTCGTAGAACCTTTAGGATTATGGATCGCGGGTGATTACTTTTCTGACGTAGAAAATCCGTCTATTCAAAGTAACGAGGCATTTGTGGAAACACTTGAAAAAACGGAGTCTATATTAGAAAATCACGATATCCGATTCCTCATCACTGGCCATGGTCAAATGGCAGACAGCAAAGAAGAAATATTAAAACGGAAACTAGAATCTTTAAATTATATTGAGGAAATGAAGACCCAATAATATTCAATTCTTGCTTCGACTACTAAACCTCTAGGAACCTATTTTTTATGGTTACGTTTGCAAAATTAATCTTATTTTCAAAATGATAAACAAAACACTCTCTAGTAAGTTGAGAGTGTTATATTTGTGGCTTATTACTTTCAATGATAATTTCCACATTACCTAATCATATGAAGCAACAACAATACAGTACTAGAGTCAGCACCCACAACTGTTAGAAAGATTAACATCTTGGGACCGGGAACCCCATTACTAAGCCACAATCCCACTGGTTACTCTTTTACCTTATAACCTCGTTCTAATAAAAATATAGCTACTTTAGCAGCTGTGTTATACCTGAATCCCAGCAGTGAACAATAATTTCTTTATATTTCGGAATTTTATTTAAACAATCTGGCAGCTCTTGTTCTGGAAAAATATTTGCATCCTTAATTGTTAAACTTCTTATATGTTTAAGACTGTTTATTACATTAATTTCTACATTAATGCTAGATAGATTTAAATTTTTAATTAATTTTTATACTAAAAGCTACATATGATGTAGTAGCTAATAATTTATAAAATCCTGTGTTTATATGCAGGATTTTTTTCTATTCCCCATTTGGTAAATGTAAATAACCTTAAGAAAAGTAGAAATGGACCTAAAAACTAAAATGATTTATAGAATTATTCCAGAATGTACAGCTAATCTCTCGTTATTTCGATCTAATTTTCAAGGTCATACAATATTGTAAACATTACCACATTAAGTATAAAATAGATGGGTTTTATATGGTATAATTTCAAATGTTGCTTTAGCAAATATGAATAAAAGGGAGAGAAAAGATATGATGAAAAAGATAATGAAACGAACGAGTGCTGCGTTGCTTGGCGCTTCATTAATGCTGACTGCGGTTATGCCAGCGGTTCGTGCGGAGGAGCAATCACCACCCCTAGTACCTTTGATTAGTGATTGGGCTATTGAAACATTAAACGAGGGTGAAAAATACGGAATTTATCCAACTGATTGGTATTATAAGGGCTTCCTTCAAGAAATTCCGGTGGAGAAGGTAAATGAACTACTGGCATTAACAGAAAAGAAAATTGCCTCTTTGGGCTTAAAAGAAAATAAACAATATAAGCCAGTCAGTGTGAAAAATGATAACACACGTGGTGATATTGTGAATCGCTTGTATAATATCGTGGCACGCTATGATTTACCTGTTGGCACAGATGCCGTTCAATTTATGAAAGAGCATAACATATTACAAGGCTCTAAAAACGGATTACAGTTAGAGAAAAAGGCAACGACACAGCAGGCAGTTCTACTAGCTGTTCGATTTATTAAAAATACATATGAGCTTGCAGAGCAAGGATCGAAGGGAGTAGCTGGGTAGTGGAGGATGAGGATACACTTGTCTATTTACTGGGTTCCATTCATCTAGGTACACCAGATTTATATCCATTCAATAAAAAACTAATGACAGCGTTTGAAGAAGCGGATGCACTGTTAGTAGAGGCAAATATTCTGGATACAAAAGGGCTTGAATACTATTCAGAAAAAGCAATGTATTCAGATGCTTAACACTGAAAGATGCTGTTGCGCCAGAAACTTATGCAAAGCTAGAGAAAGTTGCAGCGCTTTATGATCTCCCGATGGAAGAATTGGCATTACAAAAGCCTTGGATGCTTTCAAATACGTTATCATTGTTGGCTATGGATGATTCCTATGGTATGACGCCACAAGAAATGGCGATGCATGGTATTGATATATACTTTTTATTGAATGCACAGCTAAAACAAAAGCCAGTGATTGAATTAGAGGGTACTAAAGCACAAGTTGATATGTTTGACGGGTTATCACCAGAAGCACAGGAACAATCTTTAGTCGCTGTACTGGATAGCATACTAACTCCATCTGGAGAAAATCAGTCTGAATTCCTCGGAGAGTGGTTTACAAGCTGGAAGCAAGGGGAAGTTGAAAACTTCGCAAAAAGCTTCCGAGCGATGGAAGGAGAATCTTCAGAATACAACGAAATGCTATTTGGTTTACGTGATGAACAAATGGCAAAGAAAATCATGAAATTACTTGAAGAGAAAAAAAGGTACGTACTTTGTTGTTGTTGGTTCAGGTCACTTTTTAATCGAGAAAAGCGTTCGCTACCATTTGGAGAAAAACGGATACGAAGTAAAGCCGTTTTATCAATAAACTCTAAAAGAGATACTAATGTCAGGCTGTGTAGTTCTATACTATTGCAGTTGATTCATCATATCTAACGAAAATTGAATTTTACTATTGGTTATTTCTTTATCGAATAATCAAATATCATCATTAGTTGCACGACTTGATGCCCCCAAATACTTTTCCCATCAGTGTGCGAGACGTGATAACTGCAACTACAGTTGGTCGAGTCGCCCGTGAAGAAGGATTTGTTTTCTTGGCGATTGTGTCGTTAGGTAAGATACAGGTTCTTCTCTGGCGATTTTTGCCACATGTATTTTTAAAATTGTCTTAGAAGATAGGTTTCATTCCTAAGGAAATGCCCAAGTGTTGTAAGATAATTTTGGTGGTGGGTTAAGGCATGAATCTCCTTCGGTTTGCCTCAATGATTGACAGAAAATGGGTTTTGAAAAGTAAAAGGACAATCGCCAATCATGAAATTCTTTGTTGATTTATTGGTGATATGTTAATCTATTCAAAAGACAGATACGCTTCTTTAGTGGATTGATTGGGTTAAAGCTTTCATTTTAACTAAAAAAAGATGGTTTCTGTCTTTTTATTTGGTTTGATGGTAATTATTTGAAGAGTGTTTGCTCATTTAGGGCATATTAGTTAACTTTATTATTGATATTTAAGGAGGACTAGGGATATGGAGGCAATAGTTTTATTCTCTGCATTACTTTTAATGCCTGTAATTGCATTTTTTTTTATGTTCCGCTTTTTAAAGCATTTCTCCAAACAAAACGAAGGAATAGCATTAACATCATTTCTATTTGCTCTTATAATCTGGACTTTTAGTTCAAGTATCTTATTAGCCGGTGGAGGTTAGTAAGGGGGCATGAGAAAGATTGAAGGGTAGCTTTTTTTAGAGCCACCCTTCTCTTATATTTCCTATCAATAATCTTGATGAGTCCAATACCACTGCTTGCGGAGAAATTTAGGCAAAAAACTGCACCTCCAATTGTTAGATGGTGCGTCTAACAATTGGGGCTTAGTTCATTAGACTGGTGGTTCTGATTTAATTTTTATTATTTCTGTAATGTGAAAAATATACTATCCTTCATACTATAATAAGCAGAATTTGTAATCCATTCAAAAGAATAAACAATAGAATTTTCATCCGCAAATTCTACAAAAAAAGTTATATCATCAAAGTTACACAATAAATTACTAAGAAGCTCAACATTCTTAAAATCATTTTCCTTCTTAAACACCCCCACCGCTTTCTCTAAAGAGTCTCTCAAAGCAGCTCTTTCTGTAACTTCTACCTTGTCAGAAATTTCCTTCAAACATTTTTGAGGCCCCCTTAATAAATCTGTAATCTCGCGTTCAGTCAAATGTTTAGAATTAAGTGAATTTATCAATATATCCTCTCCTTTTTAACTTCCTAATTGATACCATTGTAAATTAAAATTAACACATTTCATTTGATTAATTTTGTTAATTATACCAATAAATCGGTTCTTCACCAAAAGTCGTGGATGACAAAATCAGCGACCTGTTTCTAAACGTAAACGAAGAAATAAACGGTCTTCATTTCGATAGCCAAATGCGATACAAGCCGTTTATCCAACTGCGATTCATGTGCTGGATCGCTTTCATCTTGTGCAATTTTTCACCGATGCCCAGCAGCGAAGACGACGGTATTTAGGAGAAGCCAAAAAGCATCATAAAGAGCAATTGCCAATCATGAAATTCTTTATTGATTTGTCTGTGTTAATCTATTCATCAGTCAGATACGCTACTTTGATGGATTGATTGGGTCAGAGCTTTCATTTTAACCAAAAAGGTGGATTCTGCCTTTTGATTAGGTATACGCTTTAGTGCCTGATTACTTCCAGAGTCTCTCCATGTGGCAAACACACTTTTCAAAATAGTGCACATATAAACATAAAAAAAATCCAAACTAATTTTACGTCAAAATTTTAAGGAGGTTACCTTGGCTAATTCAAGACACTCGAAACCAGATGATAGATCCAATAACGTTGAACGAATTGGTGATATCATTAAGAACACTGAAGAAAAACTTCATGAAGCGGAAATTAGTTTGGAATTTGCAGATCCTATGCAAAGTGAAATGATTAAAGAAAAGAATAAGCGACGTCAAAAGTCAATTGAAGGTTTAAAAGAAGAAATGAAAGATGAAATGGCAGCACGTAAAAAAGGGGAAGTGTAGAGAAGAACACTTAGCTACTAACTTCTCTCATCTTTCTAAAAACGCCTCCAACAAAAAGCAGATGGTTTAGAAGCTCTATAATGGGCCTCTATATTGCCATCTGCTTATTAACATTTAATTATGGTAATTAAGGGGAGGACAAAAAAATAAAGTTTGACTGTTGAATCATCTTTTTGTTTTCTTGATATAATAATTATGCAAGGCTATTCTGAAAAGATTGTATGCTTTAACAGCTTTATGGTTATATTATAAAGGAAATCATGCTATCAATCCAAGTGCTCTAAAGGTTATCCGTTACAAGGGTAATCTAATATTCAGGCTTTGCATAATCACTTTGGTATAAAGAATAATTTATAAAAATGCAATGAATTGTTATGTCCAATAATAGGGTATATGTAAACTTGAGTTTAACTCCAAAATTGAATTTTTTTGTTAATTTCTCTCTCATTTTACCATTATCATGTGAATTGGTGGTATGCTATATCACGATAATAGTTTATGGAGGCGGTATTATGTATTACAGTAATGGTAATTATGAGGCTTTCGCACGTCCTAAAAAACCTGAGGGTGTTGATGAGAAGTCAGCGTATCTTGTTGGTTCGGGGCTAGCTTCACTGTCAGCCGCATGTTTTTTTAATTCGTGATGGTCAAATGAAGGGAGAGAATATTCATATTCTCGAAGAGCTAGATATCTCAGGAGGTAGCTTGATGGTATTCTAAATCCGACAAGAGGCTTTATTATCCGCGGTGGTCGAGAAATGGAAGATCATTTTGAATGCCTATGGGATCTATTCCGTTCCATCCCATCTTTAGAAATAGAAAACGCTTCTGTTTTAGATGAATTTTATTGGTTAAATAAAGAGGATCCTAACTATTCAAAATGTAGATTAATTGAAAATAGGGGACAAAGACTTGAGGATGATGGGAAGTTTACATTATCTGATAAAGCATCTGAAGAAATGATTAAATTATTTTTTTACGCCTGAAGAGAAATTAGAGGATGTAAAAATTACAGATGTTTTCTCTGAAGAGTTCTTTGAATCTAATTTCTGGCTTTATTGGTCTACGATGTTCGCTTTTGAAAAATGGCATTCTGCAATGGAAATGCGTCGTTATATTATGCGTTTCATTCATCATGTTGGGGGCCTACCTGATTTATCTGCTTTGAAATTTACAAAATATAATCAGTACGAATCTTTAGTACTTCCCATGATTAAATATTTGGAAAGCCATCATGTTGATTTCCAATTTAATACGGTTGTAGAGAATGTTTTAGTTGATAAAGTTGGCGATAAAAAAGTAGCACACACTTTAGTATTAAAACAAAATGGTGTGAAAAAGAATATTGAGCTAACAGAAAATGAATTAGTGTTTGTTACAAATGGTAGTATCACGGAGAGTACAACTTATGGTGACAATAATACACCAGCCCCTGTAAGTACTGATTTAGGCGGAAGCTGGTCACTTTGGAAAAACATCGCTTCTCAAGATTCTGAATTTGGTCGACCAGAAAAATTCTGCGATAATCTTCCTGAAGAAAGTTGGTTTGTTTCAGCAACACTAACTACATTGGATGATCGAGTTGCTCCGTATATTGAAAAAAATTAGTAAAAGAGATCCGTATGCAGGTAAGGTAGTGACAGGTGGTATTGTAACGGCTACAGATTCTAATTGGATGCTAAGCTATACGTTGAACAGACAACCTCATTTTAAAGATCAACCAAAAGACCAATTAGTAGTTTGGATTTATGGTTTACTATCTAATAAACCTGGTGATTTTATTAAAAAGAGTATCACTGAATGTTCTGGAATCGAGATAGCACAAGAGTGGCTGTACCATATGGGTGTACCTGTAGATGAAATACCAGATTTAGCACAGAATTCTTGTAATACAATTCCATGTTACATGCCTTATATAACATCTTACTTCATGCCTAGAGCAATGGGAGATCGTCCTTTAGTTGTCCCTAAAGGATCTGCTAACTTAGCTTTCATAGGGAACTTTAGTGAAACAGAAAGAGACACTGTATTCACAACAGAATATTCAGTAAGGACGGCGATGGAAGCAGTTTATCAATTATTAGATATTGATCGAGGCGTTCCAGAAGTATTTGCATCTACTTTTGACATTCGTACTTTATTATCTTCAACTGCTCGTTTACTGGATGGAAAAAAATTAACAGATGTAGATGCCCCATTTATCTTGAAACAAATAGGTAAATTTGGTATTCATAAAACGAAAGACACGATCATCTATGATTTACTGAAAGAAAGTAAATTGATATAGAGATATGTACTAAAAAAGCTGATTCATAATTGAATCAGCTTTTTACATTAAATAGTGAATTTTTTTCATTTCGTCTCTTAAAGCATCAGCAATAGCATTTAAGTCTTTAGCTTTTTCAGAGACTGTCTCGATGCTTTTAAGCTGTTCATTTGCGGAGGCAGAAACTTGTTCTGTTCCTGCAGAAGTTTCCACGGCTGAAGCTGATATGTTTTGAACTGCACTTATGATTTGTTCCTTGCGTTCATCCATCTCATTAGATAAATGTTTCACCTCTTGTGCCACTTCACTTGTTTGATCTAGAGCTGTCTTTATTGTATTAAAAATCTCACTAGTATCCTTTGTAGCTTTTGCATTTTGTTCAACAATGCTAAGGCTTGTACTAATTTCCTGTACAGCACTTTTAGAAATGTCCTGAATGGCGGAGATTTTATTTTTTATATCTTCAGTGGCAATAGATGTCTGTTCAGATAATTTTCGAATTTCATCAGCAACAACCGCGAAACCTTTACCTGCTTCACCGACGCGAGCTGACTCAATAGAAGCGTTTAGAGCTAATAAATTAGTTTGCGTAGCGATATCTGTGATTGTATTAACAATACTTGATATATCAGATGAAGTTTTATCTACTTCTTGAACGATGTAACTTACCTGTTGTGAAGATTCACGATTCTTCTCTGACCAAATAGAGAGTTGGCTGACAGTTTCTACACCCTGATTACTTAAATGATCAATATCCTCTGTCATGGAAGCAATCTTCTCTGTATGCTCAATAACACGATCAATATTTCCAGATAGTTGATTTAATTGTTCAGCACTTTTTTTCTGTATCATGAGCCTGCTCTTCTGTAGCTTTTGCTATTTCATTAATGGCTGAACTAATTTCGTCAGTCGTACGTACTGTATCTTCTGCTATTTGAATAAGAATTTTTGAGGAATCTGATAACTCGGAACTAGTATTATGTATGTTGATGGTAACATTCTTTAATGCAGAGCGCATGCTAGAGATGCCTTTTGCCATGAGACCAATCTCATCTGGATGATTTAATAGCTTATCTAACTCAGGATTTTCAGTAAAATCTAAGCCAGCTGTTTGATGAATAACCTTTTCGAGATTCTTAATGGCAGCAACAATGCGACCAATAATCCACCACATTAAAGCACCTATAATTAAAAAAACTTACTATCCCCGTAATAATCTGATAGCCTAGTACGGAGTTTGTAATAGATTGAATACCACTTTCAGGCACTCCTATATCAATTACTCCATACAGCTCGCCATCTTTATATATAGGCTCCATGATGTCATATGTCCATATACCTTGAACCTCCGCATACCATCTTGTAAATTGCTTTTTTTCCGTGTTTAGCACCATCGATTGTGTATGTATCATCATATGTTTTTCCTAATTTTCCTTTATCACTGTGCGCCACAGCCTTTACATTGGTATCAATGACAATGGCATAGGTCACATTATCTTGTTGTGCCTTTAACTCCACAAAGTCTTGTAAAGATTGGATGGGATCACTCTTGGAATTTAATATAGTTTCTGCTTGCTTTGCGATTTCATAGACCTGTTCATTGGCTTTCTCAATTAAAACTTCTTTACTATTTTTCCCAACAATCCACACGCCTAATACAGAATTGATTACAGATGACAATAACAGCAAACCTAATGTAAAAAAACAATAATCGTCGCTTAATACTTTTACTTTTCATATTTTTCCCCCTTCGAGTTTTTCGGAACTTTATACCTATAAAAACTCAAATTTTAAGTATAGTATTATTCAATGAAACAGGGATGTCAATAAAAATTAATAGACTTATTATTTAGTTTGTGACGAATCGGGGTCTAAAAGTCCTTTTATTTTCCGACAATTTTATGAAGCTTTAAATACGTCAAAAATACCTATTTTTGGAGATAAACAGTAAGCTTTTTTTAAGTACATGAATAGAAGGATTAATTGCTTGAAAATTTGTTTCGTTAGTTGCTTTTTAGTGTTATTAAATAATCAATCAATGAATGCAACTAACTAACAATCAAAATGCTCTAACGGTATATAAGAGAAAAAAGAGGTGATGACATGCAATCCGAGTTTCTAGTGAAAAAAGCAAAGAAGGGAGATGGAGAAGCTTTTATACAATTAATCCGTCAATACGAAATGACACTTTATCGGACGGCTAAACGACTTGGTTTGAAAGATGAGGATATTGCAGACCTTCTACAAGATACGATTCTGACAGCGTTTGAAAAAAATAGATTCTCTAAAAGAAGCGAAATATTTTAATACATGGATTTGTCGAATTCTTTTAAATAACTGCTACCGATTTATGAGGCAGGATCAGCGTATTGTACCTCTGGATGAGACGACATTGCATGAACTGCGACACCAAGATCAAATTTCTCTTGAGCTCGATGAAGCATTAGAGAGTCTAGATGAGAGCTATCGCATTGCTTTAACACTTTATTATGTGAATGGACTCACGACAAGAGAAATAAGCGAATTTCTTCATGAATCAGAAGGGACGATTAAGTCGAGGATTTCCAGAGCGAAGCAATATCTGAAAAATAATTATTATGTTGAGGAGGCACAATTACTATGAAAAAATCATTAGACGAGCGTTTACATGAGGAAATGAATAGAGAGCAAGAAATACCGGATATTGTGCAGAAAGCTTTTAATCGTTCCTATACCGAGATTCGCTCTAAATCAAAGAAAAAGACAAAAAAAACGTTGGTTGAAGCCTATTTCAGCTGCGGCAGCATGTGCAGTGCTCGCTTTGGGTGTGATTTTGTCTAATGATACAGCGATGGCCAAACTAAAAGCATTTTTAGGGTTTGATGACGCTGGGATTGAACTTGCTAGTCAAAATGGAGAAGTACAATATGTCGGTGTATCGCAAAGTTCACAAGATATTACGGTTACACTTGAAAATATATTTACTGATGCTTACCGTGTAGGGTTGCAAATGGAAATTTTGCCGAAAAATATGGATATAAAGGATATTAATCACGTAGGCATTGAATACCGTATGTATGATTCTAAAGGAAAAGAAATTGATGCCCTTATTTCAGATACAAAGCCTCTTACTTCAAAAGGTTTTACGGATAATGCTGAGGAGCAAATGCTGAAAGGAACCAATGAAACCATAATTTATGAACTTCTATTACAGTCGAATGAACGGGCGTGGCCTTCTCTAGATAACGCTCGATTAGTAATTGAAACAATTCATTTCATTACAGAAAATAAAGGGATTGTTTCAATTAATGGAGAATGGCCATTTACATTGAAACCAATGAAGGTTGAAACACAATCATTTGAAGCGGAAAAAGCTGTTGAGGGCATTCAACTTCAATCAGCAACCCTTACGAATGGCTCTATGCATGTATCTTTAATAGTCGACGCAGATCTTTATGAGGATGAAAATCAAATTTTTGAATGGGCATTAACAAATGAAAAGGGAGAGTCCTTTTATGCACGAGGAGCCAATATAAAATCAATAGATGGGAAAACTATAGTTAATTTAGTATATCCTTATAGTATTTGGGATGAAAAAAAAGCAAGTAAGTTTAACTATTAAAGGCTTTGGAAAATTAACATTAACCAGTAAGAATTAATACACGCTTAACAGCTCATGCTAATGTTAGAACCAACTTGTGTTGCAAGCAAATTTGTATTATTTGTTAATATATCTCATAGTTGCACCATTATCTTAAAGCAAATAGGGAAAATAGGTATTCATAAAACGAAAGATACCATCATGTATGATTTACTGAAAGAAAGTAAATTGATATAAATTATGTTGCTCAGTAAGCTGATTCAAAATGATGAATCAGCTTTACTAGATTATAGAAGTAAATTTTTATCCTCTATTTCAGGACGCCGATATATTTATTTGCTAATGATAGATTTATTACTTTGTCATCTTTTTTTATAAATGACATTATGACCATCCATTTTAACCTGCTTCCATCCACTCTTTTTAATCATTATACGATAGCCAAGAGGAACCTCTGTACCTGTGGATTTTCCCCATGTAAAGCCATTTTCATTCGCACTTTCACTCTCTAACGTTGCCTCCTTTGGGATAGGGAAATCATAGAATTCATGTAAGTACACATAATGCTTATCTACGTTTACATAATAATAGACACCTGTACCAATTAGCAAAGCAAGAGCGACAATCCATGCTAAAATGCGTTTCATAAAATCATTTCTCCTCTATATAAGTTCTATCAACTAACGAGCCTTCTTTAAAAGTTTGATAATATCTAACTCTTCGTTAAGATAATATTTAAAGATTATTTGTTATTTTGTAACAAATTATACAACAGAAAACATCTTTTGAAAAAGACAAGAGGGGCGAGTAGATTTGGAAATATCTATTTATAAATTACAGGAAAATGATGCGCAAGAATTATTTATTTTTGAAAAGAATAATCGATTATTTTTTGAGCAAATGGTACCAAGCCGTGGGGAAGATTATTATAAATTTGAAACATTTCAAGAGAGACATAAAGAGCTTTTAGCAGAGCAACAGGAACAAAAATCAATATTTTATTTAATTAGAGACAACATGGGTAATATTGTAGGAAGAATAAATTTAGTGGATATTGATGCAACTAATAATTCTGCTGAAATCGGCTATAGAGTGGGTGAAGAGTACGGAGGAAATGGGATAGGAGCTAGAGCTTTAAAGCTATTATTAGAAACAGAGGGCACTATCAAGAAGTTGAAGGCAAAAACAACAACTCATAATATTGCTTCCCAGAGAGTCCTTGAAAGAAATGGATTTAAACAGGTAAGTATCAGTGACGAGAAATTTGAAATGAATGGTCAGGAGTTACGATTTGTCTCCTATATATTAGAACGTTAAGAATAAAAGGGAGTGACATTTAAAACAGTGAATTTTTTTGAAAAAAACCCTATAGCTATATTTTATTAGCTATCTTTACATTGTTTAGTTTCATTGTAAACTTTAAAACAACATGGGCAGCTATCCTTTTAGGAATTAGCTTTGTAGGCTTCTTATTTTTAATGTATTTAGATAGAGGTGACTTTAAAAAATCAAAATAATTCTGGTTAGCTTAGGAGAGGGATGAATAACAAGCGGGTGTTCAAAAGAATTGTACAAGTGTTACTCATATTAATGGCATTATTTTTGTTAACCATTACAACTAGTTATACGTATCATCAAATACAATTATCAAAAGAAGAAAATCGATTTATACCTTTGGGAAGATGGTAGAGGTTAATGACCATAAAATGCATGTATACATAGAAGGAAAAGGTAAAGAAACACTAGTATTTATGTCTGGAGGCGGCACCAGTGCACCTGTTTTAGATTTTAAATCATTGTATTCCTTGCTAAGTGACAAATATAAAATTGCTGTCGTTGAAAAGGCAGGCTATGGATTTAGTGACATTACAGATGCTAATCGAGATATAGAGACGATTTTACAGGAAACAAGGGAAGCTCTATTAAAATCAGGTGTTGAGGGACCCTATATTTTATTTCCTCATTCAATGTCTGGGATTGAAGCTCTGTATTGGGCTCAGATTTATCCAGACGAGGTAAAAGCAATTGTTGGATTGGATATGGCTGTTCCTGCTGCATATGAGGATTATGCTATAAATATGCCAATGGTTCATTTAAGTGCCCTTGCTGCAAAGATTGGTATTACAAGATGGATTCCAGATCTTTCTGAGAGTGATGCGATGAAGTATGGGAATCTGACTGAGGAAGAGAAGGAACTGTATAGGGTAATTTTTTTATCGCAGAACAGCAACTAAAAATATGATTAATGAAGTGAAGAACATAAAGGCAAATGCAAAAAAGGTAGAGACCTTAGAAACCCCAAATGTCCCTATACTTTTATTTTCATCGAATGGGCAAGGAACAGGCTGGGATAAGAATACATGGCTTGACTTTCAAAAGGATTTTATTAGTAAGAATAAAGATGGTGAATTCATAAAATTAGATTGCCCCCACTATATTCATGATGTTGAATTTAAGCGAATTGCTGACGAGTCAGAAAAATTTATAGAAAGTTCTAACTTTTAAGCAGAATCTTTAAAATGTAATAATCTCTAGGCTATTTGTGTGTTGATTTAAATTGCCATCGGAGAAGAAAGGATTATAGGCATACAGTCATTTAATTTGACTGTATGCCTTTATACTTCGATAAGAGAAACGTACGTAACAATTACATATTGATTTACTATGTGAATAGAAATTTTATATTGAACATTAAAAAAATTAAAACTTGCAAAATAAATTCATGGTGTGTATATTGTATATAAAGTATATATACATTGTTTAGGCGAAGAACATTTGCCTTAAGGAGTTCAAGGGAAATACTTACATTATTGTATACGGAGGATGGATGATGGAAAATGTCATTGAATTACAGCATGTTCATAAATCTTTTAAGGGATTTCAGATAAAGGATTTCTCTATCAACGTGAAAAAGGGTTTTGTAACTGGATTTATCGGTGGAAATGGTGCAGGGAAATCTACAACAATCAAATTGATTATGAACTTACTAAAGCAGGATAGTGGCACTGTTTCAGTGTTTGGCATGAATTACAAGAAGCATGAAAAAGAAATAAAGGAACGTATTGGCTTTGTCTATGACGAAAATGTCTTTTATGAAAATGTAACATTAAAGGATATGAAAAGGATTATTAAACCAGCCTATAAAAACTGGGATGATAACGCCTTTCAACGTTATGTTGATCAGTTCGAACTACCATTGAATAAAAATATGAAGACCTTTTCGAAGGGGATGAAGATGAAAGCTTCATTGGCCATAGCCCTAGCTCATCATGCAGAATTAATTATTATGGATGAGCCAACTGCTGGGCTTGATCCGATATTTCGTAGAGAGCTACTAAATATTCTACATGAATTAATGCAAGATGAAGATAAAACGATTTTCTTCTCGACTCATATAACAACTGATTTAGATCGAATTGCGGATTATATTACCTTTGTTCATAATGGTGAGCATATATTCACGAAGGAATTTTACAAGATTGAAGAGGAGTATGCCATTGTAAAAGGGACATTGAATTTATTGGATCAGGAAACGGAACGAGAGTTTGTTGCCATCCGAAAATCGAACACAGGCTTTGAGGCATTAACTGCGGATAAAAATCGTGTGGCGAGCATATTTGGGGATTCTGTCATTATGGAAAAACCGACGCTTGAAGATATTATGTACTATACGAAAAAAAGGATGGTAATGGGATGGTTAATCTAATACTTAAGGATGTTTTAATTCAAAAGAAGTTAATTTTAATATACATTGCTACAATTATACTTTATTTATTTATAGATGTGTCCCTAGTAAAGATAGGATTCTTATATAGTATGGCTTTTATCACTCAGACCTTTGCTTATGATGAAAAAGATAACGCTAATATTTTGCTTAATTCGCTGCCATATACGAGAAAGGAAATCGTTAGTTCGAAATATATAGGTTCATTGGTATATACATCACTAATTATATTCATTACTTCTATAGGTGATTTCTTTTTAAATGGAAAAGAGGTACTGTTTTTATGGAAAGATATATTGTTAATTATCGGTCTTGTTATGGTCACTTTGTCATTTATACTACCAATCTTTTATAAATTTAAAACGCAATCTTTAATGATTGCTGTAGGTGCTTTATTTGGAATATATATTTTAATCATTAAATTTTTATCCCCTAGTCTTAATGCTACATTAAGAGAATCGATACAAAAGTTCATGACTTTACAAGAAACGCAAATGTATTTCGTAGCTATCCTTACAATCATTATTTTATATGTTGGATCGTGGCTACTATCTATTCGTATATATGCGAGAAAAGTTTTTTTAAAAGAAACAGCTTGAGTCCAGGGATGTAGGCTCAAGCTGTTTACGTGCTTAAACAAGGTCCTCTATCAATAAACGGATAATTTCCGTGAGGCAGAAAATTATACTCTAAACAATATACAATGTAATCTTTATGTGAAAGACATTATAAATTCCATTTTACAGCGGACGAAATAATTAGTGTGTTGAAATAAAAATTCTAATGGTTCATGCTAACGAAAATAACTGATGTCTTCATGTGCTAATCACATAAAAATAAAGAAGAGGTATTTGTATGCAAATTATTATTTCAAACAGTTCAAAAGAGCCGATTTATGAGCAGATTTATGCTCAAATCAAAAAGCTTATTTTAACAGGTGAACTACAAGAAGGGCAGTCATTGCCCTCTATGCGCCAGCTTGCAAAGGATTTAGAAATTAGCGTTATTACAACAAAACGTGCTTATGAAGAGCTAGAGAAAAACGGGTTTATTTATTCTATTGTGGGAAAAGGTTCGTTCATCTCTGAACAAAATAAGGAAATGATGAGAGAAAGAAAAATAAAGGTAGTCGAAGAAAATCTGTTGATTGCCATTCAAAATGCTAAAGAAATGAACATTGACTTAGCAGAGCTCAAAGAAATGCTCACACTATTGTATACAGAGAATGAGTGATGGAGACAGATGTTAAATTCGTGTGGTGAATATATTTGGAGATACGGTTATTGTGAAAAAGCGTACCCTCATATGCAATATACGAAAAAAAGGATGGTAATTGGATGATTAACCTTATACTTAAGGATGTTTTAATACAAAAGAAAATAATTTTATTTTACATTGCTACTATAATAATCTACTTATTGGCAGGTGTACCCTCCCTAATACCTTTGGGATTTCTTTATAGTGTAATATTTATACTAAATGCTTTCGCTTACGATGAAAAAGACAACGCTAATATTCTGCTCAATTCTCTACCATATACGAGAAAGGAAATTGTCAGTTCAAAATATATAGGTTCACTGATATTTACAACAATATTTGTTTTCATGATTTATGCGGGGGATTTCCTCATAAATGGAAAAGGGGATCTTTTTATATGGAAAGAAATGTTGTTTATTATTGGCCTAGTTATGGTCGCTATATCATTCATGTTTCCAATCTCCTATAAATTTAAAACGCATTATTTATTGATTGCTTTAGGTGTTTTATTGGGTATCTATATGTTAACAATTAGTTTACTAGTTCCTGTAAATGATATATTAAGAGAACTAGCACGAAAGTTCCTGACTTTACAAGAAGCGCAAATGTATTTCTTAGCTATTCTTACAACTGTTATTTTATATATTGGATCATGGCTATTATCTATTCGTATATATGAGAAGAAAGTTTTTTTAAAATAAAAAGGCTTGAGCCCAGTAATCTAGGCTCAAGCCTTTTATGTGCGCTTAAATACAAGTTTCCATAGAAAGAAATTCGTGATGACAAGCACGAATAAATAAATTAATACTCCATAAGAAACTTGAGCTGCAAGGAAGTAATGCAATCCCGCTAGAACACCTAACGGAGGAAGCAATATAAGAGATTTCCAGCTCTGGGCATCGCAACATCATTAAAGGGCTTTGTGAAAGGAATGTTACCTCCTATAGTGATATAACAAATGACGGTGTACAAGCAGCTCGTCACTAAAACAATCAGTAAATCTGGAATAATTCTCGGACCGTAGATGAAGCAGAATATGAGGCTTAGTACAATATATAATGGAATATACAATTTAATCAAAAATGCTTTTAAGCTACCTTTTTTTTAGGTCTGTATAATCTTTAAGTGGAAAGACCTTATAAATCCAAGCAGCTTTATATTTCGCTGAATAACTAAGCATAAGCACAGCTGACGGAATAATTATCATGCTGAAATAGATATTTAAATAGCTCATGCTAACAGAATAATCAACTTCCTCAGACCTAGAAAAAGTAAACATAAAAATGAATGGAATGACAAAGGAAAAGCCTAAAGATGGATATACTTTTAGTTTAAACTCTCGCTCTTGTTTCATCATCAGGGAGGCGAAGCGGTAGAAAGCTCTTTCTTCATTAGTTCCACAAATGATGTTTAACAAAAATGTCTTTAGTCGATTCTTCCTTTCTTTTTTTTGACTTGCTTGTATTTAATAGCTTTTGCAAATTACGTTCAAAGGTTGGCACTAGTTTGATATATAGCCATATTGAAATAATAGGTATGATGATTGCTAGCAAACAAAAAAACTATAGTCATTAAGGATTGGTTACCATTTAATAGCAACTCATAGGGAGCGGCGAACCACATTGGTATAAGGAAAATACTCCACCAATGAAATACTACCGTCATATCTAAATTGACAAATTCAAAGGATCTAATCAGTACTTGATAGCCAATCATCAGCATTAAGGATAGTCCAATTTGAACATAATTGATCATATCCTTCAGCTTTTCTCCATCAAAGAATCGTAGAATCATCATATAGAGAATGGCGGTAAGCGCTACAATAAATAGGTTGATTAGAAAAATTTCAAACACTGTTAAAATAAAGAATGCAAGGCCTTGTTTGATGAGGCTAACGACAAGTGGAATGGCTGTTAATGCCACTGTTAAATAAGTTAAATAGATGAAAATATGCATAAACTTTGCGGCATTAATCGTTTTTGTAGAGATTGGCTTAGTCGAAAGGATACTTCTGTCGCGTACATCCAGTAGGACTGATGAAAAGTCCGAAATCAAGGATGTCATAATTAAAAAAATAATCATGCCATATGAAATACTCATCTGGAAAAGGAAATTTTGACCAAAGCTCATCAGTGGAATGAGTATAAGCCCGAACAAAACATAAATCCATAAGGACTTAATATAGCCGTATTTTTGATCTTCCTTCTTCTTGTTCTGGTTAAATATTGTCGGTACTTTACGCTCATCCATTGTTAATTTTACATGGAGGATTTTCCTCATCATGTCATAATCAATGCCCAATTTGATAAAAATAATGCGGAATTTATCAAGCAACAGTAGGGTTTTAAAATCTGTCATCATTGTACCTCTTGTACAATGGAAACAAACTTCTCACCAATTTCCTGATGTTCGTGGAAGCCTGTCAATTGATTGAAAATTCTTTCCAATGTTCCCTCTGTATTCTCTGCTTGCAGCTCCGCAAACGTACCATCAGCAGCAATTTTCCCGTCGTACAACAGGATAATTCGGCTACTGATTTTCTCTACGACATCCATAATATGGGATGAATAGAATATCGTTTTTCCTTGGGCAGCTAACTGTGTTAAGATTTCCTTAAAAATCATGACACTATTTGCGTCTAAGCCATTAATGGGTTCATCTAAAAATAGGATGTCTGGATTATGTAATAGACTGGCGATAATTAATAGCTTTTGTCGCATTCCCTTAGAATAAGAGGAAATTCTAGCGTGGTAGGCTTCTCCAACACCGAACAATTCCATTAGGGATTTTGATTTGTCAGCGGCTACATCTAAATCAAGTCCGTATAACTGTCCAATAAAGGTTAAATACTCGTAGCCTGTTAAATTATCATAAACATCAGCGATTTCTGGCACATAACCAATTCTTCGTTTATAGGCTAGTTGATTTTCTTTAATGCTCTCACCAAAGAGCCTGATATCTCCACCATAGTCACCCTCTAGCCCTAAAATTATTTTCACAGTTGTGCTTTTACCAGCACCATTAGGACCAATATAGCCTATAATTTCTCCTCTAGATGCATGGAGGTCAATCCCCTTTAATATTTCTTTGTTCCCATAACTTTTCGTTAAATTCGAAATCGTTAAAATCTCTTCCATTTCGTAGCCCCTTTCAATCTTAGAAAAATTAACCATAAACATACTATACCATAGAAAAAGAGAGTATTTTCCTTTTGATAAAATGAAACCAGTTCATTTCCAGGTTTGTCTAACTTCATAAGAGGGGAGGTTATGCTTTGACTAGTGATGACAAAGAGCAATTGCTGTATGAGGCTATGGAGCAACATGGTGATTATTTAAAGCGGTTGGTTTATACATATGTAAAAGAATTACAGAAAACAGAAGATATTGTACAGGATGTCTTTATTAAATTTTATAAAAGCTTAGAGACCTTTGAAGGGCGTTCTTCCATAAAAACGTATTTATATCGAATAGCTGTGAACGAGTGTCAAAATTATTTAAAAAGCTGGCACTATAGAAAATTGGAAGTGACGGAAAAAGTAAGGACATGGTTAAAGCGTGAATCCCTTGAAGTGGACTATTTGCAGAAGGAGCAAAATCAATCAATAGGCGAACTAGTGAGCTCTTTACCAATTAAATACCGAGAAGTATTATGGCTACATTATTATGTTGAACTTTCAATTACTGAAATGGCCGATGTTTTAAAATGCTCTCCTAACACAATAAAAACACGGCTAGCACGAGGGAGAAAATTAGCAAAAATAACGATAGAGGAGGGAGAAATTGAATATGAATATTAAACATGAACTGGAGCGATCTCTTCCTGCTTCTATAAAATTATCAGAGAAGGAAAAGGCAAATATTCGTACAAAAATACAGAAGTCCCATCAGCCTAAATATCATGTTAAGCCCTTAATTGTTTCAATAGTTGCTGCTATTCTAATAGGAATTAGCCTATTACCTATAATTCAATCGGTAGAAAAAGCTAGCCCGCCCTTAAATGATACCTCAATGTCTATTACGGATGAAGGGCAACAGCAAAATATTGAACCATCAGCAGTCTGTGGAAGAAACTCCAAAAGAACCACTTTCGCTTACGGATGAAGAAAAAAAGACAATATTATGAGCAATATTTAGAAATTATAGATAGAGCGATGCAGAAAAAAACAGGTTTATCCTTTGGGGTTGTACCAATAGAGGAATATAAAGATGAATATTGGATTACACCACAACAATTTGAAAATGACGTTCAATCATGGTTAGAGGAGCACTTGGCTACAGAACGTGAGAAAATTGATAATATGTTAATAACACCGGAACCTGTAATTACCAATGCAGATGGCAGTACAACTAAAACAACTTATATTTACTTCCCAAACCTTTTAAAAACAATCGAAGTAACAGGATATTTTGAAACACAATATAATGAAGTTTCTAAACGACAATTATTTAAAAGTGTTGACAATATCTCAACTACATTAACCTATCCCAAGGGCGATTGGGTACAAACCTCTTATAATGTTTTTTTAATAGATGGTGGAAGGACCTATCGTATCAGAATTGAAGGATACTTTGATTATGTTGGGTTACATTATGAAAAAGCATTTACCATTGAATTTAATTGTGATGGTAATGGCAAGATATATTAGTGTTTTTTTTTGAATAGAAAACTATGCCATATAATAAAGATTAGAATAATTCAATATGGAAGTTCGATATTCAGTTTTAGGTTTATGAGGGTGGTGAGCACATGGAGAAAATAAAAGTTCAACTGTCTATGTATAACCCGAAGTGGGAACAACAATATGCATATGAAAAAGACAGAATTCAAGTAGCTTTTGGGGAAAGGGTTATTGGTATTGAACATATTGGAAGTACATCAATTAAGGGACTAGACGCAAAACCTATCATTGACATACTTGTAGGTGTACAAAAATTAGATGAGATGCCAGAATACATGGATGCTTTAACTTTAATTGACTATGAATATGTTCCGAAACCCGAATTTGCTGATAGAAAATTTTTTTAGAAAAGGGTTATGGGGACAGGGAACATGTCATTTACATATTTGTGAATTCAATAGTGGGGAATGGATTGAAAAAATACTGTTTCGTGATTATCTTCGAACACATCCTCAAGCAGCAAATGAATATGCTTTGTTAAAAAAAACAACTGGCGACTAAATATCAAAATGATCGTTCAATCTATACCAAGGAAAAGGAACCGTTCATTAGAAAGATAATCGATAGAGCTAAGATAGAACGAATGGTTTATTAACCAATAAGAAGAAGGTTCATTAGCCCCTACATGTTTAACATTTAACTAACATGTATGGGGTAGTTTAATTTTGAAGATTAATAAACTTAGAATTGTTATTATTTTAAACAACCACTGCTAAAGAAAATTCCATATGCTGTGGACCTTTTGAGTGAAAGACAGTTATGCAAAAATAAAGCAAGGGGGTCAGGAAGTGTTTAATGATTTTAAGCTTGTGGGTGATCGTCCTGTTTATATTCAATTAAAGGATTATTTAAAAGAAATGATTATCAAGGGACATCTGCTGGAGCATCAGAAGCTTCCATCTACCCGTGAACTTAGTAAGTTATTATCGGTCAGTAGAAATACAGTACTAAATGCATATGCAGATTTAGAGCAAGATGGCATTATCTATGCAGTGAAAGGAAAAGGGAATTTTATAGGAAAGGTCGTAACAGTGAAAACCACATCTGTGGAGCTTCATTGGAGGGAGAGGCTTAATAAGGTTACTTTATTAGCTGATGAATTAGATTTGATGAAGCAGGAGGATAGTCACTGGGAAAAAGGCATGATTTCCTTCAACAGTGTCGCCCCAGAAGAAAAGCTTTTTGATATGGAAAATTTCAAAAGAGCCTTTTTAACTCGGATGTCCCTTGAAGGAGATATCGTATTGAATTACGGCTATGCCAAGGGCTATAAACCGCTAATCGAATACCTTCTTCACTATATGGAAAGGAAGGGTGTCGATATTTCCAATAAGGATATTTTAATTACAAATGGCTTTACCGAGGGTTTGGACATTTTGCTATCTTCCTTTGCTAAAAAATCTGGGCGTGTGATTTGCGAAAATCCTACTCATCACGCCGCTTTAAAGCTTTTTCGTTTGCATGGCTTTGATATCCACGGAATTGACATGAGGGATGATGGTATCGATATACATCAGGTTGAAAAAAAGCTTGGCAGCAAAGGATTTCGATTTTGCTTATTTGATTCCGTCCTATCATAATCCAACAGGAATTGTGACCTCCTCTGAAAAAAAGGGCTGAAATCATTAGCCTTTTTTTCTAAATATCAAATTCCGATTGTAGAAGATGGCTTTAATGAGGAATTACGTTATTCAGGCTCTCATTTAGCACCGCTAATAACCTTTATTGGTGCAGGTAACAATGTTATTTATATCAGTAGCTTTTCAAAAATCCTTTTTCCAGGCTTACGGGTTGGCTGGATTTTAGCAGATAGGGAGCTTATTCATTGTTTGGAAAGTGTGAAAAGGGCACGGACTATTCATACATCAACATTAGATCAAGCTGTACTTTATCAATATTTACAGGATGGCTATTTCGAAAAATATTTAAAAAAAGGCTAGGTCAGTCTATAAGAAAAAAATATGAACTAGCCCGTCAAGCTTGCAAACAATACATTCCCTTTAAAAGAATGACTGGAGATGGTGGCCTTCATCTCTTTATTGAGTTAGAGCAAGGAATAAATGCTCGTACACTATTGGAAAAGTGCTATCAAAGAGGGGTTGTTTTTTATCCCGGGGATGTTTTTTATAGCAATGGCGAAGGTAGTAATACTTTTCGATTAGGTTTTTCTCGGTTAAAAGAAGAGGATATTGTCCATGGAATTAAGATTATTGGAGATACCTTGAAAAATGAAATGGGGAGTTGAATAAATGCGAGTTGGCGTTATTATGGGTGGAATTTCCTCTGAAAAGCAGGTCTCTATCATGACAGGGAATGAAATGATTGCCCATTTAGATAAAAATAAATATGAAGTTGTCGCAATTGAACTACACGACAAAACAGAGCTTATAGAGAAGGTAAGAAACATTGATATTGCTCTGTTAGCGCTTCATGGCAAATTTGGAGAAGATGGCATGATACAAGGTGTACTTGAGACCTTAGATGTGCCGTATACTGGCAGTGGTATGCTAGCAAGTGGTATTTGTATGGATAAAAATATATCGAAAAAAATTCTTCGTTATGAAGGAATTGAAACACCAGATTGGCTCCATCTTTCGACTATGGAGGAGCTGCGGCTAGATGAAGTGGATAAAATGGGGTATCCGTTAGTAATAAAACCAAATTCGGGTGGCTCCAGTGTAGGGGTTAAAATAGTAAATGATAAAGATGCCTTAGTATCTGCGGTTTCAGAAGTATTCAAATGGGATACTGAAATTATTATCGAAAAGTTTATTGAGGGGGAGGAAATAACCTGCTCGATCATGGGTGGTGAGCTATTACCAATATTGTCGATTCGACATACCGCACAGTTTTTTTGACTATGAGGCGAAATATAATGATGCTTCTACAATGGAGGAGGTAATTGAACTTCCGACTGCCATACATGAACGTGTTGCGGAAGCTGCAATAGCCAGCTATAACGCTTTAAAATGCAGTGTTTATGCTAGAATTGATATGTTAATCAAAGATGGCATTCCATATGTTATGGAGGTCAATACATTACCAGGTATGACAAAAAACAGCCTACTCCCAAAAAGCGCACTTGGGGCGGGAATAGGCTATGCAAACCTACTAGATAAAATAATAGAAACATCCTTACAGATAAGACGATAAATCAGTGGTAGGTTGCTTGGTATAAAAAAACACCTTTTATGCTTCAACAAAAGGTGTTTAGACGCTCTAACTAAGATTTAGATAACTCTATAAATCCATGTCCAAAAACATCTCTGACATCGTGAATGGCAATAAAGGCATCCTTATCGATTTCTTTAACAATTTTCTTGAGTTTTACGACCTCTTGTTTACTAATTACAATATAAAGAATTTCTTTTTGTTCCTTTGTATAATAGCCATGTCCTGATAGCACTGTAACGCCACGATTCATAAAGCCATTTACATGACTCGCAATGTCTTCTGGCTTTTTCGAAATAATGGTAACTGCTTTTTTTAGGATTGACACCTTCAATAACAAATTCCATCACCTTTGTTCCGACATAGAGCATAATAATAGTCAGCATTAATGCCTCTGCCCCAATAATAAAATACGATGAAAAAGCGACAATTAAATCAAAGAATAAAAGACCATAGCTAATACTCCAGCCAAGGTACTTATTTGTTATTCTTGCTAAGATTGTAGAACCTGCTGTTGTTCCACCAACTCTAATTATTAAACCGATGCCGACTCCAGCAAATACCCCACCAAAAATAGTATTCACAATAATCTCATCAGAAGCAATGGACCATGATTCTGTCAAATGTAAGAAAAGTGAATGGAGAGAAACGGCAATAATCGTATAAATCGTTGTTTGCCTACTTAAAAATTTATAGCCAACCACTAATAAAGCCGCATTTAGCACAAAGCTTACAATACTTGGTGACCATCCAAACAGATAATACGCAATAATCGTTAAACCTGTAACGCCACCCTCACCTAAATCATTTGGAATGACAAATAGGTTGACAGCCAGTGCAAAAAGCAGTGACCCAACGGCAATAATGAATATATCCATAAAGTATTTTTTCATTACACACACCACCAAAACGTTTGATTTTTTCTATATCAAGTTTATATCGTTTTTAGAACGTTTATCAATAATATTTATTAATCGTAAACCTAATTTTTAAAGAAATCTATAACAATGGAGCATACTAATGAAAAAAAAGGATGATGAAGAATGCTAAATACACTTGTATTGACTAAATTAATCATTAATATGCCTGCCAACGAGGTATTTGAAGCTATTGTATCTCCAGATAAAATCGGAAACTTTTGGTTCTCCAGCAGCTCGGAAAGATGGGAAAAGGATAAAAGAATCTTATTAAGATATGAAGAATACAATGCAAAAGGCGTTATAACTGTACTTGAAATGGAAAACAATCAGAAAATAGTATTTTCATGGGGTGAGGAGCATGGCGAGGGGACAGTGGTAACCATTACACTTACAGAGCTTGGGTCAGGGACAATTATTGAAGTCAGGGAATCAGGATTAAATGAAGAAGATCCAGATGTTGTAGCTAAAATGATGCAGCAAAAGGAAGGCTGGGTGTATACATTAACGTGCTTAAAGGCTTATGTTGAAAACGGAATCAATAATTTAAGAGCCTCCTTGATTCATTAAGGCAGTATTAATTAGTAAAGGCTGGTTAAAAATGAGCTAGCCTTCCTTTATGTCAGTTTAGAATATAGTAAAATTACCATAATTATGATAATTTCGGGTATAATATGATTAATAACCACAAGGTAGTAGAGTTTCATTTTGCTGGTAATCATGGAGGTAGTAATTTTGAAAACAGTTTTTTTGGATTATTGGAGGTCTATTTGCTTGTATTGGAATAGCAATAGGCATAGTATTTTGGATATTTCAGAAAGACCTCAATAAGGATAACCCCGACTATGTCCTACAATTCATAAAGGAAAATAAAGATAATGAACAAGTATCCTTAGCGATTCATTACAATCAACAAAAATGGGTAGAGATGAATACAAAGAAGCCTCTTCCGTTAGCGAGTACAGTTAAAATTATTGTAGCGATAGAATATGCACAACAGGCAGCGGAGGGGCGTATAAATTCTCAACAACTAGTAAGTTAGAGGATCTACAAACCTTTTATATCCCCAAAACAGATGGTGGGCACATGAAGCATGGCTAAAGCAATTAAAGCAAGATAACAAAATAGAGAATAATTTTGTATCCTTGAGTGAAGTAGCCAATGGTATGATAGCCTATAGTTCGAATGCAAATACAGAATTTTTAATGGAGCTATTAGGCCTAGAAAATATTAATAAGGTATTAGAGCAATTAAATTTAGTGGATCATGAACCTTTGTATCCAATAGTAAGTTCATTGTACATACCTACTCAATTCATGAAAGAAAAGGGTCTAACAAAAAAGGAAACCTTAACAGCTATGAAGGCTATGGATATGACAGAATATAGGGAAAGGGCATTGTCTATTCATGAAGCTTGGTTAAAAAAAGCCCCTAAGCAATGAGGAAAAGAAAAAAATCTCTTCAAACCCTTGATATGGATTTTCAAAAGATCTGGTCTGATCGTTTGATAAGGGCAACAACGGCAGATTATATAACAATTTTAGAGAAGCTAAATCATAAAAATTACTTTAATGAAGATGTGCATAAATATCTAGATCCTGTAATGGAACAATTAATGCAAAACCCCAAAAATCAAAAATGGCTTTTACATGGGGGTCAAAAGGGAGGTTCTACTGCCTTTGTATTGACATTAGCAGCGTATACAAAGGATAAGGAGGGGAATCAAACGGAAATCGCCTTTTTTTGCCAATAATCTTAATAGGATAGAACAGGCAAAGCTATCTAAAAACATGAATAGCTTTCAATTGAAGTTTTTAACAGATGAGAAATTTCGATTACATGTACAAAAGGAATTGTCCCAATAACTTGAAGTTGCCTCGGTAGCTAAATGAATCCAGGCAACTTTTAATGTTGTCATCTCAGATACGTTCACCGATTAATTTTTCAAGAAAATCTGCAAAAGGAGGGGCATATTCATATATAATTCCATTCATTAGGTCATAGCACATAATCTTAAATTCACCATCTGAATTTTTTGATGAGGTATCAAAATAGTACAGAACATCAGAGCCTATGAGGATGCTGTTTACACCAATCCTCATCAGCCACATTGAGACGATGAATATAGAGAAGATCATTACCAGAATATCTCGAAACTCTGGTGAAGTTAACGTTAGCATATAGCTACCATCAAGAAATGCATTACCATAGTTTCTCAGCCACCAGCAATAGGAGGGCGGTAAGGTAAATCCAAGTTCCTCCTCTGCTTCTTTAATCCAATTCTTTTCAACCCCTCGTCCTGAAAACCATTTTATAGCTGTAGTTTGCTTCTAATTTTTCCATTAAACGATTATACATGTAATTCCACCCCTTTAATTTTTATAAGCTCGACTGTTAAGTAATTTCATGAATGTACATTCCTTTCCCTACTTGCATAGGATAAATTTATAATGTGAAAGGGGATTGAGGCAATGTATCATCCTTATTATGGAAATTATCAAATGTATCATTATAATTACCAACCGCTTATTGGGCCTATCCCAATCAGATGGAACAAGGGGGCGAAGTGATTATTCCGATGATTGGAGAAATGTCCAGAAGGATTTTGGACAGAAACCCTTTGTTGTTGATATAGAAGAGGCTTCAAAGCAAAATAAAAATTATCGCACAGCATTGTGGACAGGGAAGCATTTACAAGTAACCGTTATGAGCATCAATGTTGGGGATGATATTGGCTTAGAGGTGCATCCTCATGTGGATCAATTTATCTGTATTGAAGAAGGGCAAGGCATAGCTCAAATGGGTCCAACTAAGGATTATTTAAACTTTCAAAGAAATGTGAGTGAAGACTCTGCCATAATGGTTCCAGCGGGAACATGGCATAATATCATAAATATAGGAAATAAACCGTTAAAGCTTTTCACAATTTATGCTCCTCCAAATCATCCGTTTGGTACTGTACATGTAACAAAATCAGATGCAATGGGCTCAGAAGAAGGCTATAGACATGGTGGATAATAGGTAAGTGTCAGCATGTTTTGATAAATCTCCATCAAAACATGCTTTTTATTCAAGTATTAATCCGATTTTTTTTGTGTGGAAAATAATAAATTCCTCGCTAAAAATAGTTGGAAAAGGTTGTTGAGGAATGTATACAAAAAAAAGAATTATTAATAGCTATAAAAAATCATTTTTACCTGATACTTGATAAACTTTCATACTACCATGAAAATTATAGTCCGGAGTTTCATAGTGAGGTGCGTATGGTTGATTAATTCTAACACCATTTACAGTTCCCCTGTCCTGATCATATTCATATGTTGGTAAGTATTCCACCAAAATTAAGTGTTTCATCGTTTGTAGGTTATTTGAAAGGGAAAAGTAGTTTAATGATATTTGATCAACATGCGAATCTGAAATACAAATATGGAAACAGGAAGTTTTGGTGTCGCAGATATTATGTAGATACAGTAGGGCGAAACAGAAAAATCATTCAGGAATATATAAAAAATCAATTACAAGAGGATATTCTTGAGGATCAAATGACCATGAAAGAATTCATTGATCCTTTTACAGGAGAAGAAATAAAAGCAAAAAGTCCCATTCCAATTTTTAAATAGTACATATGATTAATTTGTTTTTATCAAGTCTAAATAGACTTGCCAACTTTTATTATTCATCGTTTAATTCCCTCGTTTTAATATTCGAGTAAAACGACAATAGATTTTGGAGGATATTTTGAAAAAAAACTCTGGGAAACTGTAAAGGTCGTAGGAAAATTCCTGCCAAGTGAAGACGAAGTTTTTGGGAGTGTGCGTACACTCTCGTAGTTTGTCTTTATACTCCAAACCGAAAAAAAAAGAGCAGCGATTGCGACCCTTTTTTTTAGCAAAATATTGTGGAATGTACTTTAAAACCTATTAAATAAATTAAATACCATAGAAGTAGTCATCTAATCCTTGTGCTGCTATAGGTCCAGCGACAAGATACATAGCAGCTTGATATACATACTTATAACTTTTGTAATGTGCAGGAGTAATGCCATATTTAACCTCTAATTGCTGACCTACATATTTTCCGAGCCCGTATGTAGTTGCAACGATAGCGCCGCCTGCAGCAACCAAACCAGTTATTATCGCTGTGAGATCCTTTAGAGGACCCGAGCTTGCACGATATACACCATCATTATCTTTCAAAAGTTTATTAAACTCCTGCTCAAACTGAATCTCTTGTTCTTTAGTTAGATTGTTTTCATTTGCGAATTGTGAGGAAATCTCATTTACCAATAAGGAGAGCTCGCTGCTATTTAAACTTGATGACTCCTCGATAACTTTTGTTGGAAGTTCGCTTGCGTTAGCAGAACTAAAAGGTACTGTCGATAAGAACAACGTTGCTGACATTAGAACTACAATTTTATTCTTTATGTTTTTCTTCATGGTAACCACATCCTTTAGTTAGATTTTTTAACCAAAAAAAACAGGAAGCAAATCTTGTAATTTGATTTTTAAGTTTATCTCCTCCAATTAAAGTTTACATTTAATAGTATATATGGAATTATAAGTAAAATCTAATTAAATGGTCCGATTGCTTTGTAAAACTCTTCTTGTTATTTATTTGGAATCTGAAATCTGCTTCTTTATCTTTTCTATTTCTTCTTTTAGTTTTTTGTTTTCGACTTTTAATTCCCTTACTTGAGGTATAGTGAATAATAAACTTGCTAGTGTTAAATATGCGACAATTGTAGTTGTAGTTAGTGTCATGAACATGAAGGAGAATCCCCCCTTTTTTTTTTAAAACAAAATAGAGCCGATTTGTTGATTATCATAAACTAAACCCTATTATTACCATTATTGTATCATCTATTCCAAGAGCATACAAAGGATATGAGGTTGTTCAACAAATCAGCGTTCCAACCCCTTATCACGTTCTTTACTCACTTCACGCTTATGAGCCTTCTCAAATTCGCCTACAAGCAATGCTATGGCCTTTAAAGATGCTTTTAAGAGGTTGATAGATAAGGTGAAACAAAAAGCGCCTGGTATTTCTATTCCTCATTCATCGGTTCACCTAATTGAACCGGGTTTACTAGAAAAAAAAGTCTGTAACTGTTCGTTCTGTGCTATTAAAAAAATAGCCACGCTCTAATAGAACGTGGCTATAGTTTTGTTCACTATCTTATTTTTTTATTAAACATATCAATTGAAAAACCGTCCATCAATGCTTTTAATTGTTTTTCTGTAGGATCTACCGATTTTGATGAATTTGATGAAGTTGCAGCCACTTCATCAAACATAGTGTCAACCAAATCATTATTACTTGACGAACTTGTTTGAGGGGCTACTGGCTCAGCAAACCATTCATCTAAATCACCAAATGGACTATCTTCTTTTGTTCCTTCAATTGTTTGAATCTTTCCAGTTGAAAAATTAACTGATTGTCTACGCTTTTGAAACTCTTCGTATTCTTTTACAAGACCGATTTCTAACCTCTCAGGTAGACCTTCGATTTTGTAAGCAACATAAACTGAAACGTCCGTTGCGTCTTTATCTTCAATGTATCCAGGGAACACCCTAGTTTTTTTCAGATGTATATAAAGTTTGTTGCAGTTTCTCTTTTGCTTCAGGTAAGAATACAGCACCATCAAATTTTGATTTATCTGGTACAACCGCAAATAAAAGCGCGTGATGGATCATTTTTACATCTGCTTTTTTTCTCTCCATCTTCTTTTGCTGATTCTATATAGTTAATATCACCATGTAAATAAGGCTTTTTGAAAGTTGCGTTAAACATCTCTATAATGTCCTCATTTGACTTCACTTCTGCAACTGGTTTTGCTGTTTTTGAGTAGAACATTGCTCCTTGACCAGTAAACCAAATTGATTGTAAGTCTGTTCCGTCGAGTACCATGTTAGTATCACCAATGCCTGCACCCACATTTATTTCATGAATAATATCTGCTGTTTTTTTTGATTAATGTATTTCCAAAGGTTCTCTTTAGGCTCATTTAATTTATTGTACTCATCTTCAAGATGTTGATTATCAACAATGACTACATGGCCTATACCATACTTCTTGTCCATAGCCATATTCCATACTTCAGAAGTGTAGTTACTTACTTGGCGTAAAATATCTCCACCGTCTGAACGAGTTGGAATTGTAATGACTATGATCAATCGTTTTTTTATCCAATTCAGTTTCCATGAAATAGTTAACTTTATCCATTAACTCAGGTTTCTTTTGATTAAATAACTGTAATCCTTTTTCTTCACCAAATTGACCAATAAAATTTGCTCTTGCATTAGCAATCATTAGTTTGGCTATTTCAGGTATAGGAGCACGATACGCCTCATAAAATTTTTGAACTGCTTCGTTTAGCACCGATGTTCCAGTACCGCCACCTTCACACGCTATAAACATTATAGTTTGTTGTTCATCTTTTCCTAAACGTTCGTTTATTAAATCATCTAGTGTTTTTTTTGTGCACTTTTGTCTCTACGTAAACGTTTTGTACCTTCTTCTGCATTTTTACCAAAGCCAGTATACGAATGATGACCAATATAGCTATTTAAAATCACAAGTGAATAGGATTTTAAGTAAGGCAGAGAGCTAAATTTCTCTGCCTTTTAAAATTTTAAAAACAAAGGTGTTGACGTTTAATAAATTATCGTGTTATTATTATCTCGAATTCAAGATAAATAAATTCAAGATAAATGAATTCGAACCTTTAGTTCTCGCAAGGAGGTACAATTATGGGTTTTTTGAATAAATTATTTAGTTCAAAAAAAGAGGAGGAACAAACAATGGCAGAATTAAATATCGGTATTATTATTGGATCAACTCGTGAGGTCGAGTAAGCCTCAGGTAGCACAATGGGTAAAGGAAATCGCAGATCAACGCGGTGACGCAAATTATACAGTAATTGATATAGCTGATTATAAATTACCTTTATTAGGCGAACCAGGACAAGATGCTTCAGGAGCACAAGGCTGGTCAGAAATTATTGCTAAACAAGATGGTTTTGTATTCATCGTGCAAGAATACAATCACTCTATTACAGGGGCATTAAAAAAATGCACTAGATTATTTACGAGTAGAGTGGAATAACAAAGCGGCTGGAATCGTATCGTATGGTTCTGTTGGCGGTGCTCGCGCGGCAGAACATTTACGTGGCATTATGGGCGAGCTTTTAATCGCAGATGTGCGTGTTCACCCAGCACTATCATTATTCACAGATTTTGAAAATGGAACAGACTTTAAACCAAAAGAAGTACAAACAGATTCAGTAAACCAAATGTTAGATCAATTAATCCCTTGGTCTAAAGCGCTATATACAATTCGCTAAAGCTTATATAGTTTGAGGTAGGTTGTAATTGGGCACAGTATAGGTAAGAAAAATTAGTCATGAAGGGGCTTGTTAACATGAAAAAACATACAGCAGGTATTCACCATATCACAGCGATCGTAGGACATCCGCAAGAAAATATTGATTTTTATGCAGGAGTGTTAGGCTTACGTTTAGTAAAACAAACAGTAAACTTTGATGATCCAGGCACATATCATTTATATTTCGGTGATAAAGGTGGGAAACCGGGAACAATCATTACATTCTTCCCTTGGGCTAATGCTTATCAAGGACGTATTGGTGACGGTCAGGTCGGTGTCACAACGTATGTTGTACCAGAAGGAGCACTACCATTTTGGGTTAACCGCTTAGCGAAGTTCTCTGTTCCTTTCCAAAAAGCTGAACGTTTTGGTGAGCAAGTCATTCAATTCGATGATCCGCATGGTTTGCATATTGAACTCGTTGCACGTGCTGAAGGTGAATTAAATGAATGGACATTTGGTGAAGTCACACCTGAAGTTGCCATTAAAGGCTTTGGTGGAGCTACTCTATATTCAAGCCACCCTGAAGAAACGGCAAAAGTTTTAACAGAGGTAATGGGTCTTGAAAAAGTAGCGACAGAAGGTGACTATACGCGTTATAAATCTAGTGCAGAGATTGCCAATACAATGGATTTAAAAACAGTTGCAGGTCAACGTGGTCAAATGGGTGTAGGAACAGTTCACCATATTGCATGGAGAGCTCAAGATAATACAGATCATTTAGAATGGCAAGAGTATGTGATGAATCATGGACAACATGTAACGGAAGTAAAAGATCGTAATTATTTTAATGCGATTTATTTCCGTGAACCTGGCGAAATTTTATTTGAAATCGCTACAGATCCTCCTGGATTTGCTCATGATGAAACACCAGAGACAATGGGTAACCAATTAATGTTGCCACCTCAGTATGAGCAGCATCGAGAGCAATTAGAAAGAACATTAATCCCGATTAAAGTGCGTGAGCTTGATTAAGAGGGGTGAGTCGCTTGATTTCGATAGATCCTAAGAAGAATACAGAGCGTGAAAACTATAAACTTTTGATTGGTAGTATCATTCCAAGACCCATTGCTTTTGTGACAACAAAATCAGAGAAAGATGTTATCAATGGTGCACCATTTAGTTATTTTAATATTGTGTCATCAAATCCGCCAATGATTTCTTTAGCGATTCAAAGACCAAATGGACGTTTAAAAGATACAGCAAGACATATTCATTATCAGCAGCAATTTGTTGTGCATATTGTCGATGAAGATAATGTTGAGCAGGTGAATGAAACAGCGGCTTCCTTACCTGTTACAGAAAGCGAAATTGATAGAGCGCAATTTACAATAGTAGAGAGTCAACAAATTGCAGTTCCAGGAATTCAAGAGGCCAAAGTGCGTATGGAATGTCGTTTAGTGCAAACAATTCCATTGATGAATGGTGAGGAGCAGACAGGCGATTTGTTTATAGGAGAGGTTGCCCAGTTTCATATAGATGAGGCTATTTATCATGAAGGGCGCATTGATCCAGAAAAATTAAGGGCAGTTAGTAGATTAGCAGGCTCTAACTATGCAAAAATTGGTGATGTTTTTGCGATAGAGCGTCCACAATAAACTGCTTCATAAGCAATTAAATGCGAAAATGTTGAATTACAACATTTTCGCATTTTTCGATAAAGAGTTGAATCATGGGTGAAGAGCGCGAGCCATTGCATCTAAATAGTTCTGACTTGCACGCTGACTTACCTCGGCTTCTGGTACAAAGACTTCAAAGCAATGGAAGCAGCCAGGATAGAGATGGAATTCAACGTCTACACCTGCTTGAGCAAGCTGTGTTACATAGTGAATGGTTTCATCCCTAAATAAATCAAGTTGCCCTACACACGTATACATAGGAGGAAGTCCCACTAAATTGTCTGCTCTCGAAGGTACAGCGTAAGGAGAAAGCTCATTGTCATTCTATTTCTCACCCAAGTACATATTCCAAGCTGTTATGTTATTTGTTCTGTTCCATGTTGCATGGTTTTCTGTAATCTCATAGCTTGAAGGTGTGGTATTGCGGTTATCAAGCATCGGATATAGTGGCATCTGAAATATAATAGATGGGCCTCCTTTATCTCGTGCCATAAGTGCAAGGGCAGCTGTTAGTCCACCACCACCACTTGCCCCTGCAATAGCTACTCGATTAACATCAATACCAAGCATTTCTGCCTCATTTTTCATCCACACTAGGCAGGCATAACAATCTTCAATAGCCGCTGGATAGGGATGCTCAGGTGAGAGTCGGTAATCGACAGACACTACAACACAATTTGCTGCCTGAACAAAGCGCTCGCACAAAACATCATCCATAATAGGGTGCCCCATTACATATCCACCCCCATGTATCCATAACATGGCTGGAAGTTTATCACGGTTTCGCCCAATCGGTTCGTAAATTTTTACTAACATTTCGCCGACAGCATTTGAAATCATTCGATGGGTGATTTTTACATATTTTGATGCCTCTAAGGGTGGATTTGACAAAAGACCCCTACTAAATTCTAGATTGTCCAACTGAAATCCTGGAAATTGAGAGAAACTCTCCTGCAATTCTGGTAATATCCGACTGTCGATTTTCATTTATATTCCCCCAATGAAATACTGATATAAAATAGGATTCTTTTTATCTTCATTCAGCAAATGTTCTTTTTGTATCGAAAGCAAAGCGGCAGATGTTTTTTTTGCGCGAAAGCGTAGCGGCAGCGACAGCTACAATTACGCCAAGGCGAAATTAATGCTATTAGAGGAGTGAATGTGACTCCTGTTCCTCTTCCCATTTGGCAACTTCCTTACGTACACGAGGAGCAACTTCTGTTCCAAGTAACTCTATCGCACGCATCACCTGTTCATGTGGCATCGTACTTAAAGGCACATACAGCATAAAACGTGTAATTCCAACATGCTTACGAAGATGAATAATTTTATTAGCCACTGTATCGGGATCACCAACATATAAGGCTCCCTCAAAACTGCGTGCAGCATCAAAGCTAGAGCGATCATAATAAGCCCAGCCTCGTTCTTTTCCTAATTTGTTCATGCCTGCCTGAGTTGATGGGAAAAATATATCTGCTGCCCTTTCTGTGTTTTCTCCAACGAAACCTATTGAATGTGAGCCTACCTGAAGCTTTGATAGATCATGACCAGCATGAGCGGCAGCTTTTTTTATACAACTGTACAAGGGGAGAAAATTGCATTGGACTACCTCCAATAATAGCGAGCATAAGAGGTAATCCCAGAAGACCTGCTCGGACGGCGGATTCTTGATTGCCACCGCTGCCAATCCATACTGGTAAAGGGTTTTGGACAGGTCTAGGATATATCCCTAAATCATTAATCGCTGGTCGGTGTACACCCTCCCATGTGACTTTTTCAGATTCACGTATTTTAAGCAATAATGCTAAATGCTCTTCAAATAGCTCATCATAATCCTTCAAGTTATAGCCGAATAAGGGGAAGGATTCGATAAAGGAACCTCGTCCAGCCATAATTTCTGCGCGACCGTTTGAAATACCGTCGAGTGTAGAAAAATCCTGAAAAACTCTTACAGGGTCTGTGGAAGAGAGCACTGTCACTGCACTAGTTAGTCTTATTTTTTTCGTTTGAGGTGCCGCCGCTGATAGAACCATAGCTGGGGACGAAGCCGCGTAATCCACCCTATGGTGCTCGCCGACGCCAAAGACATCTAGTCCTACTTGATCAGCTAAAATTATTTCCTCAACAACTTCACGTAATCGTTGTGCGTGACTTATCACGTTCCCACTGTGAACATCTGATTTCGTTTCTACAAAAGAAGTAATACCTATTTCCATTTATTATCTCTCCTTGTCAGATTAGTTTCTTATTTGCATATTGCTTGCTGCTCCATTCAATAAATATATATAGACGAATTATTAGTGGGTGTATACTCCATGTTCATTTTGTCTTTACTTGGCTGGTCATTGCCCAAAAAAAGAAGGGCGAAGGCACTAATTGAGGCTCCAAGTAAACAAACGCCTCCCCAGCCAAAGTATGCATACATTTGTGTTGAAGCAATTGATCCGCTTGCACCGCCAATAGAATAGAACACCATATAGCCAGCTGTAAGTCGACTTCGTGCTTCAGCTCGCAGAGGAAGAATCATAGCTTGATTTGTAACATGAACGGCTTGCACCGCCAAATCAAGAAGAATTATGCCAATGACTAGCGCCATTAAAGAATGTTCAAGATAACGGATGAACAACCATGAAAGCAGTAGTAGAGCTAAAGAAATACCTGTCGTTCGCTGTCCATAACCTTGATCGGCCAATTTCCCTGCTCGCGCTGCTGCCAATGCTCCAGCTACTCCTACAAGGCCAAATGCTCCAATCGCACTGTGAGATAGAGCGAACGGAGGTGTACTAAGCGGCAGTACTAGTGAAGTCCACAAAATGCTAAAGTCAGCAAAAATCAGCATGGCTAGAAAGGAGCGGATTCGTAATGTTCTTTCCTGCATAAACAAATCAAGCACTGATCTAATTAACCGAATATAGGCACTGATTTTACCTCGCGTTCAGCATGAGGTAACACCTTGGCAAACATACAAACCATCAAAAGCATAACAACAGCAGATACCAGATATACAGAGCGCCAGCCTGCAAGATCGGTTAATATACCAGCAAATGTTCGAGCGAGAAGTATACCAATAACAATGCCACTTGTTACAATACCAACAACCTTGCCCCTTTCGGCAGAGGAAGCCATTGTTGCTGCAAATGCCACAAGTGTCTGTGTCACAACTGCGAGTAGCCCCACCAAAGCCATTCCTGCAAAAAGTACGATGCTTGAGAAGGCAGTACCAACGATAGCTAGAGCTATTGTAGATAACAGCATTTGACCAATTATTAATCGCCGTTGGTTCAGTAAATCTCCAAGAGGTACCAGCAATAGTAAGCCTAATCCGTAAAAAAATCTGTGTGATGGTAATAACGATACCAATAGTGGAATGATTAATACCAAATGCCTCAGACAATTGGTCAAGCAAGGGCTGTGCAAAGTAAATATTGGCGACAGATATTCCACAGGCAGCAGCAAACAACAATGTAACAGCTCGTGTTATAGATGACGGTTTCTTCGTGTTAGATACGGCTGTGGATGATGAAGAATCTGTTATTTCGTTGTTAAGAGGACGATGTACTAAATTTGTCTGTGTTTTACACATGCTTTTCCCTCCGTTCATATTAGATTGTAATTATAACATACCGTTCGGTACAATATAATTATTGGTAAATATATATTAATTTCATTTGCTATGTCAATAAATATTTATATGAATAATAATATTTAATTCAAATTTGACATGAATACTACCTGTATTTATAATAATTATGTACTGTTTGATATGAATTTAATGTCAATAAAAAATAATCCTTAAAAATTAAAGTGTAGAGGTGTGCTCTTATGGCAAGAACTCGTGAATTTGATGAAGGTCAAGTCTTAGAAGCAGCGATGCAACTATTTTGGGAGAAGGGATATGAGGCAACTTCATTAAGTGACCTTACCTCTAGAATGGGTATTCAACGCCCTAGTATCTATTCGACTTTTGGAGACAAGAGAGAATTATTTGAAGCTGCACTTCGTAGATATACAACATCTCGTGCATCTGATATACGATCTAGACTTCAAAAATACTCGTCTGTAAAAGAGGCATTTTCAAACTTCTTTGCAGATATTATTACTGAGGAATACGAAGAAGATCTCAGTAAAGGTTGTTTTTGTATCAATACAATGGTAGAGCTAGCACCTCATGATGAGAAATTTGAAATCCTGACTAGAGAACATCAAATGTATTTAGCCGTTATTTTTCAGGAAACAATTGAGCGGGGAATTCAAACAGGGGAACTGGATGCTGACACAGATGCAAAGTCTTTAGCACAGGCATTGATTGTATCTTTAATTGGTATAACAGTTATGATGAAATCTCGACCACAACGCTCCTTTGTTGACAATGCAATTGCAGCAACACTCACCTTATTAAAGTAATTCGATTGAGCATCAAATCAGGAAAACCAAATTTAAATAGTTACAAACCTAGGTCCTCCTTTAGAGTAAATTTTCTAAAGGAGATTTCTTATGCTATAAATTCTCATTTTATTGAAACGATTTACAAATCTGTATCATCTAACGTATAGAAACAAGAAAGGAGGATGGAAAAGTTGCAAGAAAAGTCATTATTACTAAAGGCGAAAAAGGGTAATAACAAAGCTTTTGTGGAGCTTTTGCAGAATGAAAAATTGAAGCTATATAAAATGGCCTATATTTATATGAAAAATGAAAATGATGCTTTAGATGTTGTACAGGAGACGATAGCAAGAGCCTATAGCAATATCCATACAGTGAAAGAAGAGCGCTATTTTGCCACATGGCTGATGAGGATCCTAATTAATACAGCTATCGAGATGCTCCGAAAAAATCAAAAAAATAGTACCTATCTTGGAACAACAATCGGAGCAAATCCAAGTTTCAAGCTATGATGAAAGGTTAGATTTACTACAAGCTATAGAGCAGCTTGAAGAGAAATATAAAACTGTCATTCTATTGAAGTATTATCGTGATTTATCTACAAAGGATATTGCCGATTTATTAGATTGTCCAGAGGGCACTGTTAAGACAAATGTGCATAGAGGCATACAGCAATTAAAAAAAATATTTTAATAAGGAGGGAGAGAATTATGGAGAACAATATTAAAGAAGTAATAGAGAGCATTGATGTCCCCATGGAAAAGCTAAATTTTGCTATTGAAAAAGGTATGGGCATACAAAAGAAAAAAAGACAAGAAAATATGGAAAAGAGTCATCCTTTCAAGTGTGGCAAGTATAGCTTTAATCGTGGGTTCCGGTTTTATTTCTCCTAAAATGGCAAGTGTATTGGCGGACGTGCCACTTATTGGTTTTATGTTTAATATAGAAGAACATGATAAAGGATTAGAAACAGCGCTTTCTGATGACAATAAGGTAGTCTTAAATAAGACAGTTACTAGTAATGGTACAGCTCTTACGATAGAGGAAATTGTGTTTGATGGAGCACGATTAAATGTAGTTTATTCGATGCCAGAATATAAGGAACTTTCACAAGCAATTCTAACTGTCAACGAAAGAGAACTAAATGTTCCTGAAAGTTTAAAAATTTTAGAAGATAAAAATATATTTCGCGGGTTATTAGAATTTCCGATCGCTGAAGAACTACCTGATAAATTTGATTTAACCATAAAGTTTTTACAGGTGGGTTCAACAAAAGGAGAATGGGTATTTTCTACGCCTATTAAAAAAAGTAAATAATCATAGCAATAAAGTAATTGCTGGTCAAACAGGTGAAGTGAAAGGTAACGCCTTTGTTGTAGAAAGTATGGATATTTCAACAACGACGACAAAGATCAATGTGAAATTTGATACAACTATGGATAAATTATTTTCTGAAGAGTCCGGTGTACTAAATGCGACAATAATGGATCAGCATGGCACGCCACTTAAAATATTGGATCAAACAGGAGGTGGCGATGACAAAAGTACAACTTACACTTACTTAATAGAGCCCTTACGTCAAGATATTACTGAGGTAAGAATAGCTTACTATTTCTTCCCGTTTAACTTAAATCGTAAGGATTTAATTGTCCCACTAGCAAACTCATTCCCACAGCGAATATCACAGGACAAGATGGGGGATTATGTTATAACTGGAGTAACAAAAAAGGAACATGAGGCTACACTTTCCTTTTATATCGATAGTGAATTTCCTTTTGATGATACACTGACACCTTCTTTTTTTTGAGATTGTGTCTGATTCAGGAGAAAGTCTAATCACTGATTATGTCCATGCAGTTGGACCCAATAAGTATGAGGTATCTTATCAAGCAAATGTAGGGAAACCAATTGTTCATACTGTAACGACGCCATATATGGAACTAGAGCCATCTGCTATAGTCAAAATTCCTGTAAAATAGTTTTAAAAAATATCTATGAGAATCCTCAGTTAATTGAGGGGACTCATAGATTTTTATATTTTACTTGGAATCTCTAACAGTACTAGTTTATAAATAAAAAAAGATAAATATTTAGTTATTTATTTTATTTTTCTGTATTAAGCAATGAAATTTACTATAATCTAATGAAGAATTAATTTTTCTAATAATCTAATTGTTGACTCAATTCTAAAAAATGTATAATATACTAGTTATTATAAAATTTTATATTTTTAGTTATTATTCTTTTTTGAAAATGAGGTGGTTATTATGGCGAAGTTTTTACGAACGAAGTCAATCGAGCAAGCCAATAAAATAACCGAAGTTGAGCGCTTTAAACTTAAACGTGAACTTGGGTCATGGCAATTAATGCTATATGTTTTAGGAGCCACAATCGGAGCAGGGATATTTGTTTTACCTGGAACTACTGCTGCTCTACATGCTGGACCTGGAGTTATTGTTTCATTTCTAATCGGTGGGATTGTCACAATTGCAGTAGGACTAGCCTATGTAGAATTTGCAGCAATGGCACCTGTCGCCGGAAGCGCTTACACCTATTCTTATATTGCGTTAGGAGAAATTATCGCATGGATGATAGGGTGGGATTTACTATTAGAATTTACGGTTATTGCTAGTACCGTCGCAGTTGGCTGGAGTGGTTACGTAGATTCATTTTTACAATCTATAGGTATTCATTTACCAGGGGCTCTCACAAAAGACATTGCTCATGGCGGGATCGTCAATCTGCCAGCTGTTATTGGATGGCTTATCGTAGCTTGGATTGCATTGAGCGGAATTAAGAATGTGGGTCGTTCGAATACATTATTTACAATTGCAAAGGTTGGGGCAATTATATTGTTCCTTGTTATCGGTACGTTCCACGTAAATCCTGTAAACTGGACACCATTTACACCATTTGGTTGGTCAGGTGTCATGGCTGGTGCAGCGTTAGTATTCTTTGCTTTTACAGGCTTTGACGGTGTAACAACAGTGCTTGAAGAAGTAAAAAATCCACAAAAAACAATACCAAAAGCTTTAATTGGTGGTCTGAGCGTATTAACACTTATTTATGCCCTTGTTGCAGCGATTTTGACAGGGATTGTACCATTCCCTGATTTAGATGTTCCAAACCCTACCGTATTCGCGTTACAATCTGTAGGTATTCAATGGGGAGGTGCTATCGTCGCAGTAGCGGTTATCTTTGGATTGCTTGCTACAATGATTGCAAATACAACTAGTGCTACACGCGTTCTATTTGCGATGAGCCGTGATGGACTTCTTCCTGAGCGTATTGCACAAACGAATAAAAAGACTGGTGTTCCTGTACTATCAATCTTCATCGTCGTATTGACAGGTATTCTACTATCTGGATTTTTATCAATCGGTGAATTAGCGGAATTTGCTAACATTGGAGGCTTGACTGCGTTTGCATTAACAACAATTAGCGTAATAGTTCTTCGTTACACGCGACCAGATCAACCCCGTGCATTTAAAGTACCAGCAATTTGGCTTGTAGGAATAATAGGTGTTGGTGGATCACTTGCATTAATCTTCAGTCTTCCCATCTTTACGATACTGCGCTTTTTAATATGGCTAGCAATAGGCTTGGTTATATATATAGCCTATGGATACAAACATGCTAAAGTAAATAGTAAAAATCAATAATGTAATGTGTACCCCTTTAGAATTCTCTATAGGGGTACTTTTTCTATAGAAATATATAAATTGCAAATCAAAAGCACACTTCTGCGAAAATCTACATATTATAAGATTACATTTCCTGACATGCCCAGGCATCAACCTCCACTTTTATAGAAGGTGCAGCAAGGCTACCACATACATTAAGGTTGTACATGGAAGGTGTTGTCCAAGAAAATCACCAATTATTTGCTTTCGTTGCTCTGCGTCCATCTCCCCAACCAAATAAAAAACTAGCTTCGTTAAATCCTGAACTTCCATATTTGCACTTTCAAGATTCTTTCGGATATTTTCTAGTGCAATCTTTAATTGAGCTGTTGATTCTTCAGGTATCGTTCCGTCTTCTTCCATTCCGATTTGTCCAGATAGTGTTAACCATTTCTGAGGTCCTGTTATTTCAATTTGATGTACATAAGGAGCGACTGGTTGATGAATTTCCTTCGGGTTTCTTGTAATCTTCATAAAAATCATCCTATCTATTTTTTAGTTTAAAATTATGTTAAAAATAACATACTGATTCTAAAGATTAAAAATTATATTTAATACTATTATAAAGGAACATAAATTGGATATGCTCATTCAAAAGGTTATAATAGAGAAATAGAATTAAGGCTTATAACGCTGATATAGCTTTCAATAAAGTACAAAAGTATTGTTCTTCATTTTAAATTTGATAAGGCATACAATTCTTTTCCGCTCCTTGGATTTATGCATTCATCTCCTAAGACACTTGTAAGGCGATATAAGTAAGTCTTATTTCAAGAGATGATGGAAATAATAATCCAAAGAAGGGGGAGTATTTACATAAGAATGATACGTAATGTTTTACATCAATTTATTAATTACTTATGTTCATTTGATAGCGAAACTGGAGCAATAAAAACAGCGAAGCCGTTTTGTAGAAGGAGTGAATACATGAGTAATTTCTTTCGGAGCAATGGATTTAAACGTTTTATTATTCTAGTCGGAATCGCTATTGCACTCTATTTAATGCGTAGCATGATTAATCTTATTCTTCTTACCTTTATTATTACCTATTTGATGAATCAATTGGCTACCAAGACAACGGCAGGAGTTCGTAAGTATGTCCCGATGAATGAAAAAGCAGTAACTGTTACCCTTTATTTGTTATTAGTAGCAGGAATCGTTGCGGTAATCTACAAGTATTTACCAGTTGTTACCCAACAGATTACACAGCTTTTTGACCTTATCTCTAGCTTTAATTTGGATCCAGATGATAATGAAATTGCCAGATATTTGGCACCTACCTTTGAGAAGATTGAACTTGGTAAATATTTAGAGCAGGGTGTGGACATAACTCTTAAAAATATTACGAATATTGGTAAAATCATTTTACACATCTTTATTTCATTGATTTTGAGCTTGTTTATTTTGCTTGAGAAAAAGAGAATTACTGAGTTTACGGCTAAATTCAAAGAAAGTAAAATTGGTCCTCTTTACGACGAACTAAAATATTTTTCAAGAATTTTCATACGCTCTTTTGGTAAAGTGATTGAAGCACAATTTATTATTGCAGCAGTAAACTGTGTTTTATCAGTTATTGCTCTTTCTATTATGGGCTTCCCACATTTAATTGCCTTAGGAATCATGCTCTTTATATTAGGATTAGTACCAGTCGCAGGGGTCATTATTTCCTTAATTCCACTTAGTATTATTGCCTATAGTATTGGTGGTTTAATGTATATTGTCTATATCTTAGTAATAGTGATGGTGCTACATGCTATCGAGGCATACTTCTTAAATCCAAAGCTGATGTCTGCAAAGACAGATCTTCCTATTTTCTATACATTCATCGTCATTCTCTTCTCGGAGCATTTCCTTGGTGTATGGGGATTGATTATAGGTATTCCATTATTCATGTTTCTACTTGATATTCTGGGAGTTACGTCCTCAGAGGATGAACTACAAAAGGCTACGACAGTGCATGAAAATAAACAAATCGAATAGAATTATCTTTCAAAAAGGAATCAAAAGAGTTTAAATGATTCCTTTTAGTATTATCCTATACTAAAAAAAATAAAGAAAATAATACTGATATGTGATATATTACATATCAGTAGGTGAAGTTTTGGGAGGCATTGATGATGGAACAATTTGATACTAAGAAAAAAACTTAAAACGGACGTTCGTTCGTGAGGAGGCATATACAATTATAAGAGATTGGATTGTTGATGGAACTTTAAAGCCCAATCAACAATTGAGAGACAAGGAATTAGCAGAGCAATTAGGAGTTAGTCGAACACCGATTCGAGAAGCATTATTGCGCTTAGAGGATGAAGGGTTTGTACAAACAAAGCCCAATCGTTCAACAACAGTATCTCCTATTGATGCTACCGAAGTATTCCATCTCTATTCTATTGGCTGGACGCTTGAACAATTAGCGATGAAACAGATATTTGAACATTTAGCAGATGATCATCTACAAAAGATGGAGACAATTAATCTTAAACTTAAAAAGGCAATTACTGAAGGAAATCAAATAGAAGCGGTGGAATATGATAATGAATTTCATGAAATTTTTATCGAGTTATCTCAAAATAAAGAATTAAAACGAATACTTACTGGTGTCAGACAAAAGCTTAAGCGTGTTGAATTGTATTATTTTGATTTAGTAGAGGATGTTCATTTTTCCTATGAGGAACATTTACGTATTATCGAAGCTATTAGACAAAAAGATTTATCTGTAGTACTTAATGAAATTGAACAAAACTGGAAATTAAGTTTTGCTAGAATTCAAAACCGTCTTATTGGTTAATTCATAAAACGAGAGGTTTACAATGAATAAAATACAAAGCTATATCAAGGAATATCATCCGGTTGTTCATGTATTAATTTTTGGTACGGTTTTAATTACCCTAACAAGCTCTATGAGTATGCCCTTTTTAGCTATTTTCTTAAGTCAATCTGTAGGCTTAGATTTTGCGACCATTGGATTTATTATTGGTGTAGGTCCTTTAGCTGGAACATTTTGTGGGTTAATTGGGGGAGTACTTTCAGATTTTATTGGAAGAAAAAAAATTAATGCTTCTTTCTTTAATAGGGTTAAGTATAGCCTTTGTAGGTTTCATTACTACAACAAATTTTATGGGTTTACTTTTCTTTAGTATCCTTAGAGGAGTAGCTCAGGCTTTTTTTTGGCACTGTTTCTAAGGCACTAATGGCTGATTTAACACCAGATCATAAAAGATATAAAATGTTCGCTAATCGTTATTTAGCATTGAATATGGGTTTTTCTGTAGGTCCTATGCTTGGAGCTCTTTTAGGTATTGGCGGCAGTACGATAGCATTTGTATTAACTTCCGTTGTGTATATCATCTATGCGGTTGTTTTATTTTTTTTATGCTTAGAGCTATTGATGATAATGAATCAGTATCTGATGAGAGCATTAATTTATCATTATTATGGAATACAATGCGTAAGGATACGCCATTACTATTATTTATTATTGGGGGAATGTTATTAACTACCGTGCATGGTCAAATGTCCGTGACACTTTCCCAACACCTACAAGCAAATATTATAGATGGAGTAAAATTATTTGCAGCATTGATAAGTATTAATGGTTTCACTGTACTAATACTTCAAATTCCAGTAACGAGATGGTCAGAGCGATTTACATTTACAAAAAGAATCTTATTGGGATGTATTTTATTTGCTATCGGTGAAACTGGGTTTGCCTTTTCAACTAATTGGATACCCTTCATTATTTCGATGCTTATATTTACTTTAGGTGAAATACTTGTTATTCCTGCTGAATATGCTCAAGTGGATGAAATTACACCATCACATTTACGTGGAACTTACTATGGCGCTCAAAGCTTAGGAGAGTTTGGAAATTTTCTGGGTCCTTGGTTTGGAGGCATCTTGCTGTCAGTGTATGGAGGAACAACAATGTTTTTATTTATGGCCTTCATATCCCTCTTAGGTAGCTATTTCTTTTATTTAGGGAAAAGGAATTATACAAGAAATTCATTAACAAGTGGAGTATTTTGATTCGATAGAATTGCGGACAACCAACATGATTATATTCTATTTCAATAGCACAATCAAAGTTTGAACATACATTAATGTCATAATAGAAGTAATTAGAGGGCTATTGGATATATAGAATAATGAATAGTAATAAAAATGGAGCTTCTTTTTAGGGGCTCCTTTTATATTTCATCTATAACTATAGTATTATTACACTAGATTATGTAAAATTATCCAAGAGGGGGTGTTATAGTGAAAAAAAGTAATTTTAACTTTATTAACAGCAACATTAGTATTTTCGTTCACATCATTAAATACTGAGGTAGAAGCAAAAGAGACATTTAAAAGCTGTAAAGAATTAAACAAAAAAATACCCTAAAGGTGTAAAAAAAGGGTCATTCAGCATATTCAGCAAATCTTGATAGAGATAAAGATGGCTGGGCTTGTGAAAAATAATCAATATAAACCCCTTTCGTTGCAAAATACGAAAGGGGTTTTTTCCATGTAATTTAAATTAAAATTGTATGTGATTTTCTTTTCATAAATATAAAAATTAGCAGCGCAGTGATCCCCTCAGCAACAGGGAAGGTCCACCAAATAGCTTGAGGGCCAAGAATCTTAGGCAACAGCACAAGTATAGGTATGAATAATATAATACTTCTTAATAACATAATAGATGTGGCAAGCCGAATTTTTTCAATCGACTGGAAGAATTCTGCATACACCATATTAATGCCAAGAAATACATAACCGATAGCAAAATGAACGAAGCCCTGTGAAGCCAAATTACGAATTTCAAATGTACTATCTCCGAACAGTGCCATTAACTGTGATGGGAATAACATGGCGATAATAGCAGTTGTTAATCCAAAAATAAGTGCTGTGGCAGTGCCAATTTTCAGAAGTGCCGTTAATCTTGTTACTAATCTTGCACCATGATGATAGCTAACTAGTGCTGAAGCGCCATTCCAATACCAAGAAAAACTGTTAGCAGTACCGTATGGATATAGTTTACCATTGCGTAGGCAGTGACTCCATTAGAACCTAAATAATGTAAGAATGTCACGTTATAAAGAATGACGATTACTGCCACGGATGCTTCAACAATAAAGCTTGGTAACCCGATTGAAAATATTTTCTTTAAATCAGAGATGCTGAAAAAAATTACGTACAAATCTTAATTCGGATTGCTTTCTGAAGAAATGTAGGCAGAGTACTGACATACCGATAATTGTGGAGAGTGCTGTAGCTAATGCACAGCCAGTTACGCCGTAATTGAATACGAAAATAAAGATATAGTTTAAGATTATATTTAAAACAGATGTAGTGATTAAACCTATCATTGCAAGCTTTGGATTGCCGTCATTACGAATAAAAATGCTTAGTAAATTTTCAATTGTATAAAACACACCAAAGATTAAAATAACGTGTAGGTACTCTTGAACATAAGGGTAGGTAGCATCACTGGCTCCAAATATATAGGAGATCTCTTTTAGATTCAATAAAAGGAATAGAATCAGTGTCAGAACGACAACAATCATTACTGTGAATGCTAATGTAAAGATTTGATGTGCTCGTTTTTTTATTGCCCTCTCCAAGAGAAATAGAATATAGTGTAGCGCCACCCATTCCAATCCAAAGAGAGATGGAAAGGAGAATAGAAAATATGGGAACAGCGATATTTACACCTGCTAAAGCTGTTGGTCCAACACCATGGCTCACAAAAATGCCATCAACTAAAATATTTACTGACATTAATAGCATACCGACCATAGCTGGGAATAGGTATGATAAAAACAAAGGCTTTAGAGGTGTTGTTTCGATTGGATTAATGGTTGTCATGGTCATGCACCTCCTTGACCATTACCTTTTCCCCTTTATCATCCAACTCTCCGTTAAAAATAAATCCAAATTTTTTTATATAGCTGAATGGCCGCAAGATTGTCGTCATAAACGCTTAAATAAATGTTTTGGCAGCCGTATGTAGCTACCAGATGATTAATAAGCTTCTGTAAAAAAAATATTTCCCCAATCCTTTGTGCTGATATCGTTCATCAATAAAGTAGCGATCTAACCAAACGCGTTCAGAATTGTCCACATGAGGGAACATACCATACATAGCAAAGCCGACTGCCGTATTCCCTCTGTACAAGCCAACAGGTATAAATCGTTTATCGATTTCAGCTTCTGCTAAGCATTGATCCGTGCTTTCAATAAAATTTTGCTGATTATCCGCGATGCGTAACGTTAAAATTTCCTCTTTGTTTAAAGCTGTGATGTCACGTATTTCCGTGAACATAATGTCAAAACCTTTCTAATTTTAATGTGAATAGCTACAATCTAATGTATATAGTTACTATATAGTCAAGGGGAGAAACTTAAAAAATGTTTAATAAAATGTAAAATATTTTACAACTGGTGAATTCGCTAAAATATGTAAGGTTAATAAACAAACACTTATTTATTACGATCAAATTGGCTTATTATCACCTATCATGAAGGATAATAAGGATTACCGTTATTATTCCATTGCTCAATATGAATTTTTTAGTGTTATTGAGCTGTTAAAGGCGGTAGGTATGTCTTTAAAGGAAATTCAAAAATATATGGCTGAAAAATCACCTGAAAATTTTCTAGACTTAATGCATCAGCAAAAGGAGATTGTCACAAAAAAAGCGTAGAGAGTTGGAGATGATTGAAGGCATTATCGATGTCAAAATTGATTTAACACAGGAGGCTCTACATCTTGATTTTGATAGCATTACGATCGAGCATTTACCAGAGGCAACATTGTATTTAAGTCGAAATATTGAGGATTCAACGGAGGAGCAATTTGTTAAGGCTGTCTCCGATTTTATTGATGAGTTGGATCGTTCTCAACTAGACACAGGTTACCCAATTGGGGGATTACAAGGAGGGAGCAGGTGTTAGCGGGTAACTATGATAATTATAGTTACTTGTATATTGAGCAGCCACATCCACAGGAGGGTCATCCTTATTTCGAAGCGATTGAAGGGGATTTTATTGTGGGATATCATGTTGGGACATCCGCGACACTTGGAGAATCCTACAAGAGATTATTTAAGGTCATGAGCGAAAAGGGCTTTGAACTGGGGCAATACGTTTATGAGGAATATATTTATGATGCAGTTATTAAAAATCGAGAAGAGGAATACGTAACAAAAATTATGGTGGAAATAAAAAAAAGGCTGTTGATGCATCTCTGCCTATCAACAGCCAAAATTATACAAGATTCTTTATATGCTTTAGTGTAAAGTTAAGTTTATTTCCGGATGTGCCTTCTGTATTTCATTTAATTTATTTTCATGGATTCCTTTTAAATTTTTATCAAAAAAAACCAAGTGATAATTCATTAATTAATTTATAAATTGCATTTACATCAGCTCCGGATTCATTAATAATCGGCGAAACGGCTGCTAAATCTGTAAAACTTCCGTGATTTGTTTTCGGAATAATAGCTGTATAGACACCAGGTTTTTCAATTGTTTTATTTCTTAGATAAGATTCTACAAACAATTCATCACGATTACCAGGTTGCTGGCTATATGCTCCTTCATAAAGTTAATGGATGCCTCAGCGTTCATCAGCATAAAGGGCTTTGCAGGTCCATTTGCAGGCATTGAATCGCCATATAATCCACCATCCATATCAATTGCTGCTTTAATACGACTATCCTTTACTAGCATTTGAGTAGAAGTAGCACCGCCAAAAGAGTGACCCAACATACCAATGCTGTCAAAGTCAATTAGTGAGGCTATTGTATGGAAATTTTTATCAAAATCAGCTTTGATAACCTCATCTAAAACAAATGATGCATCCTGCTCCCAAAGTTTGATGCGATTATTCAAGAATGTAATTGTGTTTTCAATTGGTGTAAAATCAACTCGATCGCCATCAGGGAATATGGTTGTTGTCGCGTCACCTGTAAAATTTAGAGCAACAACAATATAGCCATGACTCACTAATTCCTCTAGCTGAAAGGTATTTTGGCGACTATATAAACTCATGCCATGTGCAAATAATAGAAGTGGGAATTTTTCTTTGGACTTTATAGGTGTCGCATCCTGATAAGAGTGGGTTTTCGTCAATCCTAAATGTGTTGTAGCAATATAGGGAAATCCCTGTGTCGCTGCCAATTGCTCTGTTAACGCATCTATATGTTCAAAGTAGGGAGAAGGCTGTCCTGTCCCTTTTTCACCAGGATAATATACCTGAATCATTAATTCGCGATTCACCTGATGATTAGGCACGACAAATTCCTTGCGATTCTTATCGATAAGGTGAAATGTCTGAGTTCCTATTGTATATTCTCCGGTTGGTTCTGGAAAAGACATGATTGGAAACAACTTTGGTAATGTGAACATTGCAAAAGTGGCTACAGCAACACCTAAAATTTTAATTATTTTCATGCTTAATTTCTTTGAAACAATTGTACTTTTTGGCTTCACAAAAACCTGTAGTGTTAATAACAGCAAAACAATATAAGCAGGGATCATACGCCAGTTAGCACCAATGGTCATAATTGTTCCAAATAACAAACTATAATTGGCTGCTATCACAAATAGATTTATTCTAGTTACCCCACGTTGTCTAAAAGTCAGTGAGATGCTCGATAGTAATAAAATAATTGTAAATAGTACTTCTAAGGTTTTCATCATTTATCTCCTTTAACATACATACGAATGTATGTATTTAGTTAAAAATGTTTCAATCATATATACATACGAATGAATGTAAAAGATTAAAATAATAAACTACATAAAGTAGTCTACTATTCCTGAACTTTATCAAATAATGCTAAAAAAACATCTTTCAAATCATCGTTCATAAGTGGCATACCGATTCCTTTGAACATCAAACTTATATGTTCAATTTTTTTGAATAAATTCAGCTCGGCTTACACGAAATATTTCAGGATTCATCCAAATATCAAAAAGCATTGTAAAGGTTTCAGCTGCTTGCTTGGGAAAAGCAACTTGCAGTGAGCCGTCTCGATTGCCCTCATCAATAATTTTTTTGAATACCTGGTGCAACAACTTGTACGCCTTCTGTGATGCGACTATAAACAAATTCAGCAGAATTCATTTTAAAAGGAATTGTGGATAAATCTTCTTCCTTTACGCTTTGAGAAATTGAATAGGAAATGCCTTGTCTTAAACGTTCTAAAGCATTTAAGTTTTTTAAATCTGATATGTCGTTAAAATAATTATTTGCTGTTAGCATTTCCTTTGTGATGGCATCAATAACATCAGCACGGGTTTTAAAATGATGATAGAAGGCTCCTCTAGTAATATCCCCCACATCATCTACAATCTCTTGAATCGTTACATTATCCCAACCGTTTACAGTAAATAATTTAACAGCTGATTCAATTATTCTTTTTCTCGTAACTTCTGGATATTTATTTCTGGCCATAAAATATCTCCTTATAGATACATTCGAATGTATTTATAATACTAGATGCAGTTCTCTAAATTGTCAACAATAGACTATTTGTGAGAATCACTGAAGAAAATTAGAAAAGAACTAGTAGAGGTAAGCCATTTAGCATATATTTTGAGTTTGAATGGAGGTAAGATCCGCGTGTTTTTAGGTAAATTAAAGTCTACTCCTAATAAGTAAATGGGCTTCTGACGATACATTTAATGGAGAAAAAAATGTAGCACACTTTAGCCGAAAGTACTTTTCTTTACATGGAGGAATAGTCATGCAAATATGGATTGATCGATGGACACATTTATTAAAACAGCTTGAACAACAAGGAGCTTGGATGCATCCACTTGAGATAAAGCCTGTAGCGACTGAGCAAGAGCTATCAATGGTAGAGATGTGGCTTGGTGTTCCGATTCCTTCTGAGTTCCGTGATGTATTACTTCATTGTTCTCGACAAGTGGGAGTGTATTGGTCTTTACCTGATGAGGCACTACTTCCTATTGAGCTGGACACGCCTTTAGGTAATTTTGGTTGGAGCTTGGAGGAACTCGAATTCCCTGATTTTGGTGGAGACAGTGAAAGTGAAGATGAACAACTATACCTACAATTTCATACGGCTGGAAACGGTGATGCACTTCTTATGAAAGTTGAGGATGGTTCCGTTTGGTATTGGAGTCATGAGGAGGATGAGTTCGACCTGCTAGCCTGGAGTTTTAGGGATTATATAGAGAGGGTTACAACTTTAGGATGTATAGGAGTAGATTGTGGACAGCATCGACAGTTTTGTAGTGAGGATGGACTGGATTTAAGCCTGACCAACTCTCAAATCTGGCTAAAGTGGCTTGAACAATATGTAACTACAACATGGAAGGAAGCTATATATCATCTGGATTCTTTACTGATATATGTATCGATGCATGGTGTGAAAGAGGAAAAAGTTCAAAAAGCATTTACACGGTTCGATTCTAGAAATGTGTATACAGCACTTCGAAATCAAATTGAACAATCACTGCGTCTAGTAGATAAAGAAGCATGGTGTAAGGTTCTAGTAAAGGTTTGTGCAACTGAGGCCAGTGATTGGGTAAGGACATTTTGGAAAGACCAAAATAGTATGCCTAATCGGATTCGAGATTATTTAACAGCCTTCTGTCTACCAGAAGAAGAGGGGCTACCTCTTGTTCTTCAAGATATTGAGAAAGAGCAAATCGATTCCTATACAGCTTTACATCGACTACGTCATTTTCATAGCTCAAAAACGATAGCTTGGATGAAACCCTATGTTTCCTTTCCGATAGGTGGTTGGGATCAGCTTTTAGTCGAATCACGGCCGAGTGCAGAAACATTATTTGAGTGGTTGAATGGTAGCGAACCAGAGCGCCTAACAGCTATACGAGCAGTATGTCAAATGATGCAGCAGGAAATTAAGCCTTCAGCTCAAGTAGATAAGGAGAAATGGCTGCCATTGCTTGCATTTTGGAAGGACAATGAGGTACTACGAAAAAATAAACAGCTATTTAACCAAGCTCTAGAAGGCTTGAATCATTGGTGAAACCTATTTGATTGTAAGGAGGAGAAACGCTTGAACTATTTTACTATATTTGCTTCTTTGAATAATATAGAGGATATCGATTGTAAGATTTCTGATGTTTTTAGTAAAGGTTTTACCGTTGAAAAAAAATGAAGATGAGTATCTCATAAAATCCAAAGCATTATTTAATAAATACAAATTGATAATTAGGGTGATGTCTGAAGATACAAACCCAGAATACTTTGCGAATAATATTCCTGGAATGATGGGCTTTTACAACAGTATTCCTTTTGAAGATGACAATTTAAAAGAATTAGTGTTAACGCAAATTTCTGTGTTAAATACAGTAATTGCAATTGAATCTGAAAAAGAGATAAAGGATGAACAGATGCAGTTATTTACAAACCTACTATCAGTGATAGGGGGTATTGGCTTTGTACCAAATGGCACCTTATTAGACAAAGAAGGAGAAGTTATTGTTTATCCTGATGGACAATCGGGACCAACCAACTTTAGACCTTATGCCTGTACACAAAAGGTGAGGGGACAAGAGGTGACATCGGAAGAAGGCCATCAAAGAAAGAATAAAACAATAGCCTATTTAAAAGAAAAGGGTATTCCATATACAGATTCACTCCCGCAACTTCCACCAATTGAGGCTTGTCAGTTTAAAACCAAAGAGGATATTGCTAGGAGAGCTGCAGCTTTACTAATTGTTATTCAATTTGCTTGTGATGTGGCACAAGGAGAAAATGTAGAGGAATCAAGAGACTTTTTTTATCAGTATGTTGCGTAAATATGAAGTAGAAGACATTCTAACTGACAAAGAAAGAGCCTTTTTATATAGGCAACAGCCAAATGCACAGGAAGCCATTAATATTTCATGGCAATATGAGGCTTATTGGACACTAATTTGGGTACTTGGATTTGTTGACAAGCTTGATTTCCCTGATGAAGTATGTGATTGTGAGTATGCTATTCAAGTTATTTCTAACTGCGAAACGTTTGAGCAATTTTATTTTCAAACTACGATGCGTAGCCAGGAAGAAATTTTGGATGAAGCCGACAAAATATACAGGCTACACTGGGCTTGCGTAGACAATCGCATACAAAACAGAACGGCTCCTGCTGGTATAAATGAAAGTATTGTTGTGGAAAGGCGCAGAGGCCTATTCTGGTTGATTGGTCATCACAATGAAGACTGGGATACGATTTCAATGGATACTTAAAAATAGCAAACTAGAAAAACTAGTTTGCTAAATGCTATAAAATTTATTCGATGTAATTTGGAATACTTACTTTATCGATTAAAAGGATGCCATCAAATTGATCACGAGGAACAAAGCTCTCTTGTATAACTCCCCAACTATAGGATATACGTGGCTCAAACATCCATGAATTCCCTCTTTCATTTTGGCGATTTCGTAAATCAATAAATGTGTATGGCTTCTTCGTTGAGGAAAGGATATCCTCAGTAGATCCTTTGACTGGAGGTAATACAGACCAAGTTTCACGTGCATTGCTTGCATTTTCTCCACTTGCCATATATAGACCAAGTACATAGCTATATTTTTTTATAGATGTCTGGTAGACGTTCACCCATTAAGTTTAGCGCATAAGGGGAGCCCATTACTTCAGATTGGGCCTTGCGAATATGATCATTATGTGCCCAAACAATAAACTTTTCAGTCGGATAAATCTCCTCTGCTAGCCAAAGTAAATTTTCCAACATGCCTTGATCCCGCCATTCCATAGTTTTAAAGAATGAATCATATTTATTTTGCTCAATATCAACGTTTGATTGAATAGACAGTTCTACATACTCTTCTGCTAAGCGTATACGGTCAGCTAATGTACGCTCCATAAGCTTTGTAATATGAGGCTCGCTCGGATAAGCTGCTTTTAACTCTTTCTCTTTAAGCGGTATTTGTGATTTTACTTGTTTATACACATCGATAATGCTTGGTTTGGCCTTTTGATAACCTTTTAAATCCTTGCTGTAGGTCCAATCTACAAGCTGATTCTCTACTTCACTGAACTGTTTAGCAAGCTGATTATTTTCTAGCCAGCCCCCATCTGTAAAGGCACCTTGTTGTTGAATATCAAAGCCAGCTAACATAAGAGGCTGCTCTGTAGATTGGGTTTTCTTAGTATACTCAAATAACGGTAGGGTCTCTTTTGACCACCATACACCAAAAATTCCATCCTTCATTGTCTGCTGAGCCGATTGCTTATCAATTTTCCCCTGAGCATTCATAACGTTCCCCATACCACTTTCAAAGGCAAGGACGTTGTAGCCCATTTCTTGGTGTAAAAACTGAATGATACGTGTTTTTGCCAGGCTAAACTCTGCAACACCATGCGAGCTTTCTCCTAAAAAAACAATACGCTTATCGTGTAATAAGGGCTTTAGCATCTCTAAATCTTCAAATTTATTGGATGCAATTTTTGATTCAAAGGATTCAGGCTGAATGGAATTTAAACTATATGCATGGTCATCCACCCAATTCTTCCAGTCTTGTAGTGCTTCATTGGATGTACGAGCTTGCTTTACTTCTGATCCCTGCTCTAAACTTGTCTGCTCTGCTATCCTTGGAGCAGCCACTGCCGCATTTGCATTCCCATTAAATGCTATAAAACTTGTCAATGCAATACTTAAAGATAATAGCATTTTATTTCTTTTCCCTTTTGTCATTGTGCATCAATCCCTCGCAATAGATTGAACCCAATTATACGCAGGTAAGTTTAAAGTTAAGGAGATTTCTGTTTAAATTTTGTTTAAATTTGGATTTACGTCTTGAATCAGGAAGATAGATTAAAAAACCTCCAAAAGTGTGATATCGAAAAGATAGGACACTTTGGAGGTGTTGTATTTAACTTATTTATAGTGGTATGTACTAGCCCTGTGATTGTTGCGTTGTATTTGATTAAACCATGCACGATCCTTTTCTTCCTGCTTTAATGTATTAACGATTGTTGATGAGCAGCTAATACAAATTTTTTTTCTGTGTAATTTGCCCACATCGTTCACAAGGGGCGCCTAGATTAGGGAAAATAGACTTTTTTTAATTTTCCTGCCTTCACCCATTTATAAAGCAGCTCAACGGAAACCCCCGTTAATGCAACGACCTCATCATTTGTTAAATAGCGATTATTTTTTTCTAAGTAAAAAGTGATGTAGTTCCGAAAATATATCTTCCTCTCTCACATCAATTGTTTTGACAAATCGGTGCATAGTATCTTCTCTCCTTATCCTTTCAATTGATAATTTTTCCAATATCTTCGTTTAAGATGATTGACTGTTCATCATACTTATAATTTTCCCAGCGATTGCGAGCCAATTTACGATATTTATTGGAAACATTTCGATCTGCAATTAATCGAGAGAATCCCTTTTTCGCTTCAGTCATGTCGCCAAGTCGTAGGCTTAATTCTGCATGTAAATATTGAATTCTTTCACTACCTTCTTGATTGGATGCAAATGATTTACTGTAAAAATCTCTTGCCGCAAAAAGGTAGCGCATTTCTGATTCCTGATCCTCTTTTAAGCGATATAACCAGGCAATTTTTAAAGCGAAATTTGCCATAAGAAGTGATTCTTCCATAGAGGCTCTGGACACTAAATAAGCAAGCTTAAAACTTACAATGGCATCATCCACTGTACGCTCTTGACAGATATTCATAGGTTTTTGAAGCTCTTTAATGTACAGCTCATCGATAAGGAGCATGAAAGGCCCATAGGTTCTAGTCATGGATTTATGGTAGGCATAGCCACAAAACGGACAAACAGCGACTTCATATAACAATGGATTTAAGCCTCATAGACGGGCATGAAATCTGTTTGCTCTTCGACAATTTTATAACGATTAGGACGTACCTTATAAGTGGTAAAGTGCTTTTTGCAAAACTTACAATCCACACTACTTTCATAGTAGTAAATGTTAAATGCCATAAGAATCAACTCCTTTACCCTGATTTATTAATTATTTCTTTTGTTCTATATTTACGATTGGTATTATCGTTCAATGTATTTAATTGATTATCTTTTATTTTAACAATTCTATGTTCTTTGGTATACTCCTTTAGCATTATTAAAGTGAAAATATTATTACTTTTTTTGTTTGTTGAGGTTTCTATATGTATTTGCAATAGTGTTTTTCAGTATAATGAATAAAAGTTAAATGGATTATGCTTTAATGTAGGTATTTGTAACTATTTATGTTGATGGATGAAAATGGAGTGTGTATGATGGATTGCAAAATTGTTTTTTTTGACGTAGATGGAACACTTATTAATTATGAAGATGGCTGTATTGAAGAAAGCACAAGGAAGGTAATAGATGAGCTAAAACAGAGGAGAATTCGTATTGTTGCGGCTACAGGTAGACCTTTATCAATGTGTCAAAGTTTAAGAAACATGGGTATAGAGACATTTATAACCGCAAATGGTGCATATGTTAAGCATCAAAATCAGGTAATACATAAAGTACCAATTGACAAAAATATAGTCCAAGCAGTTCATGCCTTTGCTAATGAGAATAAACAAAGTCTTTCATTTTTTACAGAACAATTATTTATGAATAACGTACACAAGCCAAGGACACTTAAAGCCCTGCAAGAAACATTATCTTTATCTAAATTTCCTGAATTTCATGAAAATATTGTAGAGCAGGAAATTTATCTTCATTCAGTAGAAGACTCCCACCTCTATAGATTTTGAGATGAATATGTTTTGATTCCTTTTCAGAGGGTGTCCAAACACCTACTGAATGAAGATAAAGCTCCAGGCGGATGTCACGGATTTTCAAAGGAATGAATTGTGCCAGCACAATTCAAGGTTTTCGATTCGGGCTACCTTTGTTACATAAATATGGTCCGAAGATTCATATTACTAAGCAAAAAAATTAATTTTACTAAAAAAATTATTTACGAAAATAGGACCAGCCTTATTACTAATCGGTTATTTTATTCCAGGTGTACGCCATCTTACCGCATATGTAGCAGCCATTAACAACTATCCTTATAGAAAATTTGCCATTTTTGCTTATGCAGGCGCGTTTATTTGGACATTTACTTTTATTACATTAGGAAAAGTATTAGGTGAGAAATGGCGCTATGTGGGATTTTACTTATCTCACTACAGTATTTATCTTATCGTAGTATTCATCATATTAATGTTGGTCATTTATTATTTTTTTCAAAAAAAAGAAATAAATAAGGGTCTCGAATAAGACCCTTATTTATTCATAGTGTTGAAATAAGATTATGTCAATGAAAATGCCACAAATTTTTTTATGGCATTTTTATGATTCTATTTGTTTTTTTAAACAGATTCTTCTATAATTTCATGTGTTAGGTGTAGACCAATTTGCTTGAGTGAGCGGAGTTTGGTCCACTTTTTCAAGTTTTGTATGATGGCTGTCATCAAAACTTGTCTTTTTACTTTTTGGACTCCACGGTAACGCGCATAGCGTAAACCGTGGAGTTCTTTACTATGTGCGAAGCTAAGTTCGACAGTGGCTGGACGTACAGAACGAAGAATTTTCCCCCGATACGACAAGCGTTGCCCTCGTAATTGATTATAAATTTCTTGGTGAATCGAAATTCGTAACACACGGTCTTCGTTTTCCCTTTTTACAAAAGCAGAATTGACAACTTCCTTTTGGTGGTTTGAATTCGTGATAGCCCTGTCGATTCGTTGTTTTATAATAAAATGGTACACCACATGGACAGGCATAGAGATCCTCATTCACCTGTTTAAACTGATAACGGCGACAATTCGGGTGGTCCTTCGTTGCGAATCGTCGATAAGACATATAAACGAAGAATTTCCTTTCAAACAATCTTCGGGCAAGAGGGGCATTGTAGTAACCTGAGTCGAGCGCTATTTCCTTCGCGTATTGCCCAAATAATTGCTTTAATTGATCCACTTGTCCTACTAATTTACGATGCCCTGGTACATTCGCAGCTGTGACATCTGTCGCAATGATAAAGTTATGTAACGAATCCACAATACGGTGCTCAAAATACGCAAAGCGCCCACGTTCATCATGTTTAACAGACAAACGTGCTTCCGGATCCACAGGGCTACTATTTGTTCGCTTTTCTTCTACCTTTGGCTCTTTTGTCATAAGAAGTTTCTTCCCATGACGCGCACGGTGTTCATTAATAAGCGTTAAATCATCCTCTTTTTCTTCTATGATTTTCTCTTCAATCTGTACGTTACGCACCCGTTTATTGGCATTCGCTTTTAATTCCGTTTCATCTGCCACCCATGTTTCGTTCGCAATAAATCCTTCATCGTGAATGGAAAGAAGACAATGTTGAAAAAGTTCCTCCCAAAACGCCACACCCTGCAGACGTTGCGAAAGAAACTTAGAGATGGTTGAGTGATCTGGAATTTTTTCTGTAGGAGAAATGCCTAAAAACCAGCGATACGTTGCGTGTTGCTTCACTTGCTTACACGTAAAACGAACTGAACGAAAGCCTTCTAAATACTGAATCAATAAGATTTTCACCAACATGATCGGATCTTTTGTTGGGCGACCAATACTGTGTGGATAAAAAAACTTCCAATTGTTTCGATACAAAATTCCAGTCCATCACTTGATCCATCTTCACTAACTGATGCGAGGGGTCGTACATCATCTCGTAGAACTTTCGATTCTCTTCAATCTCTCTTCTGGAGTATGTAACGTACATAAAAAAATCCCCTCACTTCACTTATTTCATTAATGAGAGGATTTTATTGGAATGTTCACATTTTGTCTATAGACGATTTTGTTTTTCAACAGAATGAATAAATAAGGGTCTCGAATAAGACCCTTATTTATTTTTAAGGTAAGATGGCAAATGAACGAACAGGGAATCCAGACGCTCTTTCTGGTTTCGGTACAATATTGAATATGACAGCCCCTTTTGGCGGTAGCTGATCCAAATTTGTTAAAAGCTCAATTTGATAAGTGTCTTGCTCAAGTACAAAATATTCACCATCTAACTTACCATTTTTGCGAAAATCCGCTGCTGAATCAGTGTCGAAAGTCTCGTGACCAATAGCGTTAATTTTTCGTTCTTTAAATAAAAACTGTAATGCCTCTAATCCCCAACCTGGTATATGATTATGACCCTCAGCATCCTTATTATTAAAGGCATCCTTATTAGGCCAACGCTTACTCCAATCGGTACGTAGGGCAATAAACGTACCTGCTTCAATTTCTCCATGCTCAGCCTCAAAGTCAAGAATATCCTGAACACTTAAGGTAAAATCATTATTTTGCTCGGCTTCCTTCGATTTATCAATCACGATTAAGGGTAGTACTAATTCTTTTAAATCCAATTCTTCTAAAAAACGTGTGTCCCTAACAAAGTGGATAGGTGGATCGATATGTGTTCCATATTGTCCAGGAAAAGTGAATTGCTGCGCAAAGAAACCATCATCATGTGAAAATAGGGTTTCAAACTTTGCATCCTCAAACATAAAGAAGTGAGGTGAATTTGGTCCAAATGTATGTGTTAAATCCACCCATTTTCTTGATTTTAATAGCTGCACTGCTTGTAAAAGTTCATTCGACATCGTATTTACCTGCTTTCTATTAATAGTATGAGTTATTCCCTGCTTGTCTTTCTTGTCCAATCATAACCACAAAAAAAGAGTCCTCCATGGAGAGAGGACTCTTGTGCAAAGCAACAAATGTTAGTCTTCTCATCTTCAAGGCAAACATTTTTGCCAATTGGAGTTAGCACCATACCTAAAGGCTGGTTGCTGAGACTTCATAGGGCCAATCCCTCCGTCTCTCTTGATAAGAAATGCAATATAAGAATTTTCAGAAATAACGATACAAATACATTAGCATATTTATTTATAGTTACAAGTTCAATAGGGATACATAGATTTGCAATTATATTAACAAAAAGGATTAGAGAGATTCATAACTGGCAGAAAAACCATGCTCACTAGAGGTTTTTAGGTGCAAGATAAATGGACAAGAGGTTCTTATGAAAAGAGCCCACTTGTAGAAAAGGTGCTGTCACCAGCTTAAAACTAATGAAAGCTTACAACATTCAATATCTGTAAATACTATCCGAATATTATCTGGTGTATAGTTTGTTTCAAATGTCATAGTAATACCAGTCGAGATGATTAACCTTTTAACTTCTGATTTATTTGATTTTTGTGCGGCATCCATAAGATCATGTGCAAATTGTTCTGATCCGTCAATTTTATCTGTAAGTAGCTGAATCTGCTGCATAATTCTCTTTACTCGCTTGGCGGAAATTTTCAGCTTATTTGTATTGACGGCTGGAAATGGATTGGTATTTGTCGGGTTTGTCGGCATAGCTAAATATCTAGCTGGTTGGTGAAGCGCTGGAGGATTTACTATTGCCAATGTTGGATAATAGGTAGGATAGACAAAAATCGGATAAGGGTTGTAATACAACTAAATTCCTCCTATCCACTTGCTAATACTATATCTTATGTGCAGCGGGGGCTTTCGGTGTTCGCTACTTCTAGGGTTTCACGTCTAGGGAATTATCAAATCAATACCTAGGATGAGTGAAGAGAAAATTTAGTCGATTGAAAGTAAGGAACCTGATAAGAGAAAGGGTTAGAGCTAATCGAAAGTGAAGCAACCTGATCAAAGAGGAGTCTAAGCCGATCAAAAGTGAAGGCAACCTGATCGAAAAAGGGTTCAGGCTGATCAAAAAAAGGAAGGCACCTGATCAAAAACGAACGTAGCCTAATCAAAATGGAAAGCCGATCAAAAACGAATAACACTCACCCAATCAAAAAAAGAAGGCTTCGCATGTGTATAAGCCTTCCTTTCATAAATTTTTATCCAAGAACACGTAAAACATCATCTATTTTTTTGTTATGGGAGAGAATGCCGTAGTTCATCCATGTTAAGAAATCAACCTCGTAGACACAGTTGTTTTTTTGCTGCGGGAAGGTTGCTCCAGGTAGGAGATTTTAGTATTACTCGTTCCTCTCCCTCGAAAATCGAGTGTTGTTTGTCAAAGGTAATGAATAAATGATCGGCATCTAAGTGAATAAGCTGGTCAATTGTTAGATGTGTTTTTCGTGTATAATGTGGGATATTCCATACAGATTCATGGGGCATTAAGCCGAGATCACGATATAGAATGGGGCCCGTATAGCCGCATTCGGGTCCTGCATAGAGCTGATGCCAATAGCGGAGATACGAAGAAAGGCTACGCTTTGTCCATATACTGATTTTTGAAGCACTTTTTTTTGCCTTTTGCACTTTTACCTCATACTGGTTAATGACATCCTTCATAATAGCCGTTCTACCTGTTAAGTCAGCTATTTGGAACAATGTAGTTCGCCAATCTTCACCTGGATGTGAGAGATGATAAGTGGGAGCCAATTGATCTAATTGATGACAAGCTTTCCAGCGCTCTATCCCTTCATCTAGCATAATTAAAGTTGGTTTATAATGAAAAAGTTGATCCATTTGTCCTTTTTCAATATCAATATCAGGTATTTCTTGTAACCCTAGATAATCCTGTTTGCCCCATTTTGAATGGCTAAATTGGGCGATGGGTGTAATACCTAATGCCACTAAAAAAATCCTCTAAAAATGGTGCGAATATACGAGGGTTATTACTTTGGCCACGACGATATTGTCCAGGAGAGATACCGACATGCTCTTTAAAGCGGCGATTAAAATAATATTCATTGTTAAATCCAACCGTTTGGCTGATTTCAAAAATACGGTCATTCGTTGTTACTAGTAATTGCTTGGCTTTTTCAAGACGAACATTGTTTAAAAAGTTTAGTGGGATCTGACCAGTAATGTCCTTGAATATACGAGAATAATTCCAGCGTGGGACAGCCGCTAATTCTGCCAATTGCTCAACAGTCCAATCCCGTTCATAATGCTTTTGTAAATATTTGATGGATTGCTCAACGGACTGACGAACACTTTTCTGCTGCTGATTAGGTATATTTTGATTCATAATGAATAACATAAATTCTTGGAAGCGTACATGTTGCTCAAATAGCGATAGCTCATCCATTGCTAGACGGTGTCGATAAATGATTTCTAACAAATTAGTACATTGAGAAAAAGGATGGCAGCCTAGTTCTTGAAATTGTGTAAACATAGAAAAGCAATCCGTCTGACTTTCTTGCAGTTGGATGATTTTAAATGTTAAGTGATAAAAGCACAGCACCCCACTTTCATTGTGAACATTTACTTTTTGATTAGGAGGAATGAGCACACACTTTTCTTCAGTAAGATGGATAGTTTCATGATGACAAATTAGCTCTCCATGGCCGCTTATAACTACAACAAGGCTATGATGGTCACAATGATATAGTTGCCACATTGCTGACGGAATAGAATATGAAACTTCTTGTAAGTGAAATATTTTCGATAAACCACTCATATTTTTCTACCTTTCTATAAATAATTTTATTAAACAACACAAAGAAAGCCCTAAGAGAGCTTTCTTTAAAATTATTTTACGAACCATTTTTCAAGGTCATCGTATTTTAGTAGATTTGCAGTTATAGCTCCAGATTGCCAATATGTTCGGTCAGCAATATACACGTTTCCGTTTTTTTACAGCAGGAACTGTATTCCAGAGCGTACTATCTAACCATTTAATCGCATCCTGGTTTTCTTCAGATTCCCATGTTCCATTAGAAGGGAAAAGAATAATATGATCAGCGTCTAATTTAGGTATAGCTTCTTCTGAAAGTATCTCATGAAATTCAGTCATATCACGGGCTAGTGGGTGAGGTGTAAGTCCCACCTCAGTGTAAATATAGCCAGAATATCGATTTTTAACGCCAAATAATGCTAGTGTTTTATCGGCTACATTTAAACGGACCACAGCGACTGTTTCATCCCCAACGGACTTATCTAACTCTGCCTTTAAAGTCGTAATACGTTGCTGATAATTTTTAACAACCTCATCTGCTTTATCAGGAATGTTTAAGACATCAGCAATCGTTTTAACAATTGCCTGTGGATCTGCAAGGATTTCCTCTTTTAAGCGATAGGTAGGTGCAATTTTAGAATATTCCTCGTATTTTGCTTTATCAGCCGCACCATCTACAATGATTAAATCTGGCTTGGCTTGCAATAAAGCCTCCATGCTTCCTGTAATATCAAATTCTGGTGCATCCAGTTTTAGATAATCCTGTTTCCCCCAAGCTGGGTGATACCATTGGACAACGGGCTTTACCTCTAAGGCTGTTAGATAATCCTCCATGTATATGGCCGCTACTCGCTGAGGGTTTGCGGGAATCTCTACTTCCCCAAATTCATCTTCCACAATCCGTGTTTCCACTGTTGATTGAACCCCTTTAGCAACACCAGCTTCCTCCTTCGAATTACAAGCTCCTAAAACAAACGTCAACACGATTAAACAAAATAATGCTAACGAAAATGGTCGAATCTTATGCATTGCCATTCACTCCTATAATAAAGGTATTAGTAATTTGGAATGATAATCATTCTCGATTAATTCTACTAAATTATAGGGCACATCTTTTAAACAAACAATACACATTCTCTACTTCTTTCTTATACAAAATAAAGTACAAGGATTATTGTTTTTTTGTTATCAAAAATTAACCATAATAGTGTAACAATCGCTGCAAGCATTACCATTAGAAATCCATATAAAGGTGTATGAGCTAACGATTGATGACGAATAATAAAGCCGCCAATATATGATCCTAAAAAGATACCAATATTAAAAGCAGAAATATTCAATGCTGAGGCCATTGAAATAGCTGATGGCACATATTTTTCAGAAAGAAGAACCGCATAAAGCTGCAATCCAGGGACATTCATGAACATAAATAGCCCCATTATTAGAACCATGATTAATCCGATAATTGGCGATTCAAGAGTGGAGCCAATGCCAAGTAATGCTAAGGCAAGTCCCACAAAAATAATAAAGATGGAACGAAGCGGATTCTGATTAGCGAAATGACCGCCTAATGTATTACCAATGGCAACACAAATCCCATAGACAATTAATATAATGACTACAGCATGTGGCGAGTAACCCATATATTGCTCTAAAATTGGAGAAACATATGTGTACACAACAAAGGCACCACCATATCCAATTGCTGTAATGAAAAGGATTAATAACATACGAATATTGCCTAATACTTTGCCGATATCACGTAAAGAGATTGGATTACCTTTTGATAATTGGCTAGGTACTAACAACGCATTACTAATTAAACCGATAATCCCAATAATGACGATAAAGATGAACGACATACGCCAGTCTGTTACTTGTCCAATAAACGTACCAAGTGGGACACCAGTCACCGTAGCTAATGTTAAGCCTGTAAACATAAAAGCAATTGCACTTGCTCGTTTATTTGGTTCAACTACATCGGCTGCTATAACAGAGGCGATGGACATAAACACACCATGTGCTAATGCTGAAATAATACGTCCAATTAATAAAATTGAGAAATTAGGCGCTATAGCTGCGGTTAAGTTCCCAACTATAAAAATAGTCATAACCAGCAATAAAACAGTTTTTCGACTAAGACGAGATGTTAAGGCTGTTAATAATGGGCAACAGTTACACCGAGTGCGTATATAGAAACAGTTAAGCCAGCCGTGCTTAAAGATATACCAAAGTCATCTGTAATTAATGGTAAAAGTCCGACACTAATAAATTCAGTGGACCCTATACCAAATGCACTGATGGCAAGTGCCAGTAAGGTTAATTTAGCACTTGGCTTTTTTTGAATGTGACATACTACTAATATCTCCTTTGATTTTTTTATATTATGTGTAGTAATATTCATACATACCCAAAAGTTATGTAGAGTACTTTTAGTTACTTTTGAATATTACAGGAGGTTACAATGCAAAAAAATTTATAATATTGGTGTTGAAGCTACACTTGAAGTCATTGGTGGTAAATGGAAACCGGTTATTCTTTGTCATTTAAACCACCATGGTAAAATTCGAACAAATGAGTTTCGACGATTGATTCCAGGAATTTCACAAAAGATGCTTACAAGTCAATTAAGAGAGTTAGAGCAAGCTGGATTAATCAATCGAAAAGTCTTTAATCAAGTGCCGCCAAAGGTTGAATATTCATTAACACCCTATGGACAGGGCATGGAACCTATTTTGAACATGCTTTGCACTTGGGGCGAAAAACATGTTGAAGTATTACAGGATAAAGGCGAAGATGTCATTTTAAAACAACATGACGACGATATAGCCATGCAGCAAACATCGTAATGAGGGAAGAAAGAGACTGTCAAACATAAGACAGTCTCTTTTTCCTTTTTAATGCTTATAGAGCAAAGTCGTATTCATCTGGATTTGGTCCAACACGTTGTTCAAGATTCATCGCATTGATGATAGCCATTTCTTCGTCTGTTAAAGTAAAGTCAAAGATATCAGCGTTTTGCATCATGCGTTCTCTGCGCACTGATTTTGGAATCGTGATCACTCCATTTTGTACATCCCAGCGCAAAATAACTTGAGAATTGGATTTTCCATATTTTGTTGCTATTTTTGAAATAGTTTCATCTTCTAGAAGTCCACCCTGCATTAAAGGTGCCCATGCTTCAAGTTGAATTTGGTGTTTGTCACAGAATGAACGAAGCTCCACTTGCTGTAAACGAGGGTGGAATTCCACTTGATTCACAACAGGTTTAATACGAGCAAATGATAATAATTTTTCTAAATGTGCAACAGTGAAGTTACATACACCAATTGCTTTGATCTTGCCTTGTTCATAAAGGTCTTCAAGAGCCTTCCAAGATTCAACGAATTTATCTTTTCCTGGCCAATGAATAAGGTAAAGATCTAAATAATCTAAACCTAACTTTTGTAAGCTCTCTTCATAGGCAGCAATCGTTTCATCATAGCTTAATCCGTCATTCCATACTTTTGATGTAATAAACAGATCTTCACGACGTAAACCAGTAGATGCTAGCGCTTGTTTAATTCCTTCCCCTACACCTTCTTCATTGCCGTAAATAGCGGCAGTATCGATGCTTCGATAGCCAACCTCAATAGCGTCTTTAACCATCTCAGTAGTAGCATCATTCGGTACTAGAAAAACACCTAAACCCATACCAGGCATTTGTAGGCCGTTATTTAATGTAATTGTATCTTGTAAATGATTAATCATTTTAATTCCTCCAATTGTTTAATGACTTGCTTGCTATTTCATTATGATGTCCCGATTAGGCAAAAAAAAGTACGCACTTTTTTCGTGTCATAGAACGTAGAGGTTACTTTTGTGAGTTGACAACGATTGGGGTGAAAAACTTTTTTTAAAATATAGTTTTCGATATATACAATTAAAAGATTAATTTAGCAAGTAGAGGCGGAAATACGAGAAGTCATGACAGAATTATGGGCATTTAGAAAGCTCTTACCTATATGAAATGAATGCAAAATATTTGCCAAAATTAATATGGGATGTTGTGGCATAAAATTGAACCGAAGTAAACGAATTATTCGATATTATTAACGGAATAATCCCCATAAAAGGAATTTTTGGCTTAAAGGAGAATTTAAGTAATAATACTTTATAAAGGGGATTGGAAAATGAATCGTTTAAATTTAATCACATTGGGTGTTAAGGATATGGTGGAGTCACTAAACTTTTACCGAGAAGGGCTTGGCTTTGAGGTTGTGGTGTATGGAGAGGAAACTGCCCCTGATGTTATGTTCTTTAATAATGGGGGAACAAAAATATCACTATTTCCAATTGAACGTTTGGTCAAAGATATTAATGAAGCTAATCCACCAGAAATTGGCCATGGCTTTGGAGGCATTACTCTTGCTTATAATGGCAAATCAAAAGAAGAAGTTAATCGGGTATTTGAATTAGCTAAAAAGGCTGGAGCTAAGATTGTGAAAGAGCCCGAAACTGTATTTTGGGGTGGCTATAGCGGCTACTTCCAAGACCCAAATGGCTACTACTGGGAAGTAGCCTATGGTGACATGTGGCAGTTTGACGAAAATGATATGCTGATTATTCAATAATGATTTGATGCAGAGGTAGCAAACTAGAAGAGCTAGGTTGCTATCTTTTGTTATGATTTCCGGTAAGTTTTTATAGATTTTGAGAGTGTTATATGTATTTCTGATTTTTGGTTATTATATTGTCTTTAATTTAAGGATAAATGTATAATGCAAAATATGGTTCTTTACAATAACTTTTCCGATAGATAGGGAGGATGAGCCTTGTTTCGTATACTGTACATAGAAGATGAAAAAGAGATTGGACAATGGGTAACGAAGGATTTAATGGAGAGAGGCTACGAGGTAACGTGGCTGGAATCGGGTGAAGAGGTCGACAAGCATATAGCATTTAAGGATATCGCGATATTAGATGTTATGCTACCAGGATTAGATGGCTTTTCAATTGGTAAAAGAATTAAGCGAGAAAATAAGGAAATCCCCATTTTAATGCTTTCTGCGCGTACTGCCGTAGAGGATAAAATAGAGGGGCTGAACTTTGCTGACGATTATTTAACAAAACCATTTCATCCTGATGAGCTTGTTGCACGCGTTGAGGTATTGTTAAGAAGATATCAAAAGAATGATGATGTACTAGAGCTTCAGCATCTTAAGATTTTTACAAAAGAAATGAGAATTATTCATACAGAGACAGATGAGGAGATTCAATTAACAGGTAAGCAATTTTATTTATTTCAATATTTTATTCGCCATTTAAATCAAATTCTAACAAAGGAGCAGCTCTATGAAGGTGTGTGGGGTGAAAGCTATATAGAGGGCGATAAAACGTTAATGGTACATATACGCTACTTAAGGGAAAAAAATAGAAATAAATCCAGCTAAGCCAGCAGTTATTGAAACGATTAGAGGCATTGGCTATAGGGTGAAGCTATGAAAATTTTCCGTCCGTTTAAATTTCTACGATCCCTATTAGCGAAGTATATGCTGATTATTTTTCTAGCCATTTCTATTGTTCAAATAGCTTATTTCACCTTGGCTATATTTGTACTAGAGATTGCTAAAAAAGAACATGGGGATATAGTAACTAAAGCAGAAATCACAAGCGAAGTGGAGGAAAAATGGCATACTGAAGCTAAAAATATAAAAAAACTTTACAGATGAAGTAGTTTCTCAACACTTTGAAAAATGGCAGGAGCGATATCCTAAAGCATCGATGTTTTGGGTAGGACAAGATGGTACATTGCTCACCACATTAAATGTAATGGAACAACTACCATCAAAATGGACACCTGCTTTTACTACAAAGTTCATTAAAGAACGGTATGGAGGGGATCCATTCACCATTATTACCTTTTTAGGTGGGGATGAATCAAATGGATTTATCGTCATTGAGATTCCTAGAGATGTATTCACTCCACCACTTAAACATATTTATGAAACATATGGAACTTTTTTTATTTATCGGTGTTATTGCCATTATTTTATTTTTCATTGTAGTCTCCTTTTTATTTTTCAAAGGTATTAGAAAACGACTATTACATCTACAGGAAGCGATGGAGATTCGTGATGTTGATGGATTACCTGTTGAGATAGATGTAAAAAAAGATGGACGAAATCGGTCAGCTCCAGCAAAGCTTTAACAAAATGGTCTGTGAACTTAGGGACAGCAAAAATCGTGAGCTGAAGGAGGAGCAGCTACGACGAGAATTGATTGCTAATCTTTCACATGACCTGCGTACCCCTTTAACAAAAATTAGAGCGCAATCCTATTCGATTAGTAAAGAAGAACTCACCGAAGAAGGACAGCAGGCTATGAAGGCAATGGAAACATCAATCATAAGCATCGATGCTTTAATAGAAAATCTAATGTCTTATACATTGCTGATGGCAAGTAAATATAAATATGAAGCAAAGGAAATCAATGTTCTGCGATTTGTACGTGAGCAAATGTCTACGTGGTATACCGTCTTTGAGAAGGAAGGCTTTAACATTGATATTGAGCTGCATTCTTTTGAGAACAACGCATGGCAGGTTGATCCAATTTGGCTTGGGCGTATTTTTGATAATTTATTTCAAAATGTTTTACGCCATGCTAACAGCGGAAAATATATTGGCGTTAAAACAGAGTCAAATGAGCACTATGATGCATTTATCATAAGGGATTGCGGAAACGGCATGAAAAATGAATCGAATGCGAAAGGAGCGGGTATTGGTCTATCTATCGTTGATATTATGGTAAAAGGCATGTCCTTAGATTGGGATATATGCTCAAGTGAATCTGGTACAGAAATCAAGATAAAACGCTATAAAGTAAAATAGAGTGACAACAAAATTTAATCATAAATAAATCTGTGAGACCCCGTGTCCACAGATTTTTTTATGACTTTTTTTAAACAAAATTTAAACTTGCCCCATACCTGCTTTTAAACTTCGAAATTTATGATATTTATAGAGGTGAGGACAATGGAATATATCGTACAAACAGAAAATCTATCAAAAAGTTTTGGAAAAGAGCAGGCTGTATCTAATATAAATTTAAAAATTCGTAAAGGAGAAATATATGGATTTTTAGGACCAAATGGAGCGGGCAAAACGACAACAATACGCATGCTTCTTGGGCTGATGAAGCCATCTTCAGGGACAATTAAAATTTTTCAAAAGGATGTAACGAAGGATCGAATCAATATTTTGGCGAAGGTTGGTTCATTAGTAGAGAACCCCTCCTATTATCCCCATTTAACAGCCTATGAAAATTTAGAGGCGTTAAGAAAGATTCTAGGTGTGCCAAAGTCACGCATTGATGAAGTATTAGCAATCGTTCGGTTAAAGGATGCAGCTAATAAAAAGGTAAAGGGCTTTTCGCTAGGTATGAAGCAAAGACTAGGGATTGCTGCTTCGCTGTTACATAATCCTGAATTATTAATTTTAGATGAGCCAACGAATGGTCTTGATCCATCTGGTATTATCGAAATTCGGAATCTAATAAAGCGACTTCCTGCTGAATATGGAATGACAATTATTATTTCAAGTCATCTTTTATCAGAAATTGATCAAATGGCAACACAAGTAGGTATCGTATCAAAGGGGAAAATGATCTTTCAAGATTCCATTGAAGCAATGCGTAAATCTGCTCAGCCAAAGGTATTTATTAAGGTGAGTGATGCTGAAAAGGGCTGGCGTTCTTTAGTAGCTCATGGCATAAAGGCAGAACATAAGGAAGGGCTCATTTCGTTAGATGAATGCTCAGATGAAAAGGTAGCACATATTGTACAAATTCTCGTACAAGAAGGAATTTTGGTTTATCGTGTAGAGGAAGAAAAGCGTTCATTAGAGGATATATTCCTACAAATGACAACAGGAGAGCAATTGATATGATGGGGAAACTATTAACTTCTGATTTTTTGAAAATTAAACGCAAAGGATTATGGTTTTTGACGGCGTTAGGCCCAATAGGTGTTGTTGCCCTACAAATGGTGAATTACGGTGTAAGGAAGGACTATTTGTTAGAGCAAAGTGAGGACGATTGGGGCTATTATTTACTAAATATCCATTCATTTACCCCACTTGCAATTGTACTGGGTATTGCTATTTTAACTTCATTTATGGCAAGTATTGAAAATGAAACAAATGCATGGAAGCAATTAATCGCACTGCCAGTTTCTAAATTTACGGTGTATTTATCTAAATTTTCTGTGCTAGCCATATTATTGTTGCTGTCTTCCGCACTTTTAACGATATTGACACTAGCCTATGGAGTGTTTTTAGATCTAGGCGATAGCATCCCATATTCAGAGATTATGAAATATGGATTTTATCCTTATTTTGCTGCATTGCCAATCTTAGCACTTCAGCTTTGGGTGGCAAGTGTTTTCCATAATCAGGGGATTCCTATCACAATCGGTATCTTTGGCGTGATGTTTACTTATTCTGCATATGTATTACCTGATTGGATGATTTGGAAATGGCCATCTTTAATGAATGAATGGGATGAGCCCTTATGAATGTCATGCTTGGAATAGGCATAGGTGTTTTGCTGTATATAGTAGGAATGCTAGATTTTGCTAGAAGGGATGTTAAGTAAATGTGGTCAATAGTGAGCGCTGAATGGTTTAAACTACGAAAGTCAAAAATGGTACCAATTATATTAGCTGGGCCCATAATAGGACTTTTTATCGGATTAACATCGAATTTAGAATCGGATATGGAAGGTCTACCTATAAATAATTGGTACATTCCTTTATTTTCAATGAATTTAACGTATGCATTATTATTTTTGCCGTTAATTACAGGGGTTTTTACAGGCATTATTTGTAGGTATGAGCATCAATCTGGTGGCTGGAAACAGCTTTTAGCATTACCAGTGACAAGAGGGAAAGTATTTGTAGCTAAATATGTTTTAGTAATGCTTTTGGTGATGGCAATGCAATTATTATATTTATGTTCAATGATTGCAGTAGGTATGATAAAAGGGTATGTGGACCCTTTTCCAATGGAGATTGTATGGAAAAGCATTTTTGGTGGATGGGTAGCAACACTTCCTTTAGTAGCCCTACAATTATGGATGTCCATTATGTTTAAGAGCTTTGCGGCACCCTTTGCAGTTAATGTTATTTTCACATTACCTTCTATATTAGCCATTAATTCTAAGACTATTGGACCTTATTATCCATGGGCACAGCCATTTGCTATGATGTATGTAGGCGGTAATACAGACGATATATTCTTTGTGCCTTGGGAGCAATTAATAACGGTTGTAGGCGGAGGGTTCTTACTGTTTTTCCTTGGAGGCTATTTATATTTTCAGAGAAAAGCTGTATAAACTTTCTATAAATTAAGGAGATTTTCAAATGATATTTGTTAAAAGAAGTTTTTTTATTCATTTCAGTACTTTTTCTTTTGCTAGCATTAACGGGCTGTGGCAGGGGAGAAGCTATTAAAGATGCTTCCACATATACTTCTACTATAGAAGATATAGATATTCCGGATGATGTAAAAATAATTGGATTCGGAGAAGCGACTCATGGGAATGTTGAATTTCAATCATTAAAGAAAGACTTATTTCAGGCTCTGGTTAAAAATGAAGATGTTCGTGTCTTTGTTTTAGAAGGAGATTTTGGAGGAGCTCAGCAAATTAATCAATTTATTTTAACTGGTGCTGGTACTGCGGAGGAAGCTGTTAAAGCTCTTGATTATGGTATTTATAAAACCGATCAAATGATTGAGTTTGTGCAATGGATGCACGATTATAATATGACAGCCGATGAGAACAATAAAGTCTATTTTTATGGTAATGATATGCAGCGCTATGATTATAGCAAAAAAGGGCTGTTAGATTATTATGAAATAGTTAATAGTGAAGAAGCTGCTGAATATAGGGCACAGCTTGAAGATGTGACAAACAAGACTATGAGAGATTTAACAAATAGTCAGCTAAAAGAGCTTGATGAAAATATAGACGCCATCATCAAGGATTTGCAAAGTAATAAAGATGCTTATATAAAAGAATCATCAAAAGAAGCTTATTTATTTGCTGCACAATATGCACAAATTATGAAGCAGCGCACACAATTATTTTTAAATGACAGTGATTATATGAATCTTCGTGATAAATATTTAGCTGAAAACTTACAGTGGATTGTTGAATTTGAAGCTACTCAGGGCCATAGTAAAGTACTAATGTCTGCTCATAATGGCATATAGAGAAAACTTCTGCAAATGCAGCAGGCTATAAATCAATGGGACAATATTTAGAGGAAATGTACCAGGACGATTATTTTGCTATTGGGACTGACTTTGTAAAAAATACATTCCAGGCACAAAATGCTGGGTCTGGTGAAAGGGAAAATTACACAATTGAGCATCATAACGCTTTGGTGGATGCTTTTAGTGATGTCCAAGACAACATTTTCTATGTAGATTTTGAACATGCTAAAAAAATCGAATGAGCTTGCAAACATCCTCTCTGAAGCACAAAGAATGGGCAATATAGGGGATGATTTCCGCCCTTGGTATAAGCTTACTCAAATGCTCTATACAATAAAAATGACACCAGCTGATGCATATGATGGCATAATCATTGTACAAGAAGCAACACCAACAAAAATTATTGAATAGTATATATAAGCTACCTGCAAAAAGGCATAACAGCGTATTGTTTATCTCTAATTTGTTAAAGATAACAAAGAGGAGGTGTGAAACGATGGCACAAGAAATTCTTTGTGAGGTCAATAACTGCACATTTTGGGACTCTGGTAATAAATGTACAGCAGAAAAAAATTTACGTTGTCAGCCAGAAGGGGCAACAAGCTTCAAATAGCGAAGAAACAGATTGTAAAACATTTGAACCTGAAACGCATTAATGAATGGTCAAAAGGGTAATCAAGCATATGATTACCCTTTTCTCCCCATTTTATCCGATTAGCTTTTTAACTTCTTTCAGCAGAAGTCTCCGGCCTATATAGGTGGTGAGATGAATGCGAATTTAAGCTACTTTTCAGAGGGTATTCAAACACCCGCTGAAATAGAGGAATTCAGGCTAAGATCTTCACATCCTGTGAAAACGCCTGAGTGACCAACATCGTGTTGGCCCAAAGCCTCTGGCGGATGTCACGGAATCGAAAAGGAGTTCTTTGTGTAAGCATAAAGCCGATTCCGGACGCAATTATGCCGAGGCATAATTGATTAGACATCTACCTTTTCCTTTTGAAATAAAAGTGCATGTGCATTTTTCACTTTTTCCTCTACATAATCTAATGAATATTTTCCATATGAATCTGTTAAATCCCCTATTGCTCGTGATAAATTATCAATAATAGGGATTAAGATCTCCAACTGTGTAAGCTCCTTGCCTTTGTTCATCTCATCCATGATTTCATAAGCAAGGTGTTGAATCGTCCTAAGTCGCATTTTTTTCAGATTGCATGGAATCCTCCTTATAGACCAATTTATGATGTCTATATATATGCCCCGTTATAAATTTTCATGAATAAATTCGCTGTATATTAAAAGTGATTTTGCGGATGGCTGAGGGCATGAGCTATTTCTTGAATCCCCTTTTCAATTTTATAGTCCTCTACATTGGAAACATTGAGCTTTAAAATACGCTCGCGATAAAATCCATATAAATAATTGCGTTCAATGGTGTCTAGATAGATTTTTTTTAGCTTTAAATGCTGAATAAGCCTATTGGTATTGATTTCCTTTGGTAATACGATATGGCTATGCATGCAAATCACTGTGGATGCTTGAAAATCAGGCAAATATTTAGTAATAGATTGTTGAAGTATATTGGCACGTTGTGTATAAGCCTCGCTAACCACCTTTTGGTACCGTTCAAACATTCCACTTTTTAGATATAGCTCTAGAGCAGCCTGTGAAATCATAGAACTATCAATATCAGCCGTATTTTTATGACGCTGAAAACTATCAATAAGTGCATTTGGTAAAACAGCAAGACCAATTCGTAAGCCTGGAAACATGATTTTGGAAAAACTTTTTAAATAAATTACATGCTGCTCCATATCATCTGTGAATAATGGATCTGATTTTGTGTTGAGGTCGAAATCTGCCAAATAGTCATCCTCGACAATATAAACGCTGTACTTATAGGCGAGTCTACGAATATCGTCCTTTTCCTTCTTACAAAAGGAGGTACCTAAAGGATTTTGTAGTCTTGGCATTGTATAAAAGAACTTAATATTCTGTTTACTAAAAATAGTTTCTAATTCCTGCAGGTCTATTCCTTTAGAAGTCCTTTTAATGCCGACGACTGGTACTTGATATGTTTTAAAATAATCCATATATAAATGGTAGCTAGGCTGTTCAACTAGAATGGTTGTGCGTTTAGTAGGGAATGGCATAATACTTAGCAAGAAAAGAGATTGCTGAACACCGGATGTGATAAAGATATTCTCCTGTTTTGTAAATACTTGATAAGTTTCTAACAATTTTTGAGCTTCTCTAACTAACGAAGGTAAGCCCTTCGGTGTACCATAGCGAAATAAGTCTGCTTGGTAGGTATCTATAGCTTTATTGATACAATGCTGGAAATCTTTATACGGAAATGCATACCAGCTAGGCGATGATGTTGCAAAATCTATTACATTGCTCGTATTTGGAGTAGAAGGGAGTTGGTGATCCACAACGTAGTATCCACTTTTTGGTTGAGCATAAATAAAATGCTGATTTTCCAGTTTTCTAAGTGCTGTCAAAATAGTGCTCTTGCTACAGGAAAATTCCCGAGATAGCTGACGAATAGAAGGAAGCTTCGCACCAGCCTGTAGAGCCCCTAGCTGTATTTGGTTCAATAGATTGAAATAGATAATTTCATATTTAAGCATAAACTACCTCCTACTCATCTGTATCGGTACAGATGGGTATTTTTTTATATCGTGGAAGCTTTGATTTTTTTATTACGATTGCTTTACGTCAGTCAGAACGTTATTAGTCTGTTTAACGTACATTTGAAAAAAAAGGGGTAATTGCTATGACAGCACAAAGAAAAGCCTATTTAGCGGCTATCGGCTATGCACTAATTATTGGATTGTCATTTATGTTTGTAAAAGTAGCTTTAACAGTAGCAAGTCCAATAGATACATTGGCACATCGTTTTTCCATTGCCTTTATCAGCATTTTGATTTTTATGATCTGTACAAAAAAAACGTGTCAAAATAGGTAAGCAGGATATAATGAGGATTTTACCACTAGCTTTATTGTATCCACTTGCATTTTTTTACTTTTCAAGTACTCGGACTTGCTCAAATATCTTCCACAGAGGCGGGCATTATTCAAGCAGCGATCCCTGTTTTTACATTAATTCTTGCAAGTGTGCTTTTAAAGGAAAAGTCATCACAGCTGCAGCTTTTCTCCGTTGGTCTTTCGGTGGCGGGCGTGATCTTTATGCTTTGTATGAGTAATGGGGGCGCAAACACAGGCAATTTAATAGGCCGCGGATTAATTTTACTTTCAGCATTGGCAGTATCATTTTATAACATTTTTGCAAGAAAGCTTACAAGGCAATATTCTTTAATATCACTAACCTATATGATGACATTTTGTGGGTTTGTTATTTTCAATGGGGTAGCAATAGGAAATCATGTAATGAATCAAACACTTCCTCAATTTTTTTAAGCCCTTTCTGTACGGTGATTTTGTTATTGCTATTGTATATTTAAGTATTTTATCTTCACTTGTGACTTCCTATTTATCTAATTATTCCTTATCAATATTGGAAGCCTCTAAAATGAGTGTTTTTAGTAATTTAGCTACATTCATTACCATACTTGCGGGCGTTATTTTTTTTAAAGGAAGCTTTTCATCTGTATCATTTAATTGGTGGAGTTAGCATTGTTATTGGTGTTATCGGAACTAATTATTTTGGAAATAAGAGAGGAGCTTCATGATAAATCTTTTACTTAGTGTATATTCGTTTCCTAAATAACTATTAATCTTATCAAAGTAATATACTCCCACCTCTTCAATGCTTTTTGCAGCCAAGAGGTGGGTTTCTTATTTTTTTAGGCAAGGTAATTTGAAAGGTTGTTCCTTCTGAAGGCTGGCTTTCTATAGAAATGGTTCCTTTATGAGCTTGTACAAGCTTATGAACGATTGCCATACCAAGCCAGTGCCTTCAGAGGAAAATTCAGTAGTCGTTCCACGATAATATTGTTGAAATATATTTTCGACCATGTGTGGAGGCATACCTACACCGTTATCCACAATGTGAATATCCACATATTCAGGGTGATCAAAAATATGTGTATAAATATTTGTGCTAGGAGGATTGTGGATAATGGAATTCATAAGAACATTTTGTAAAATTCTTTGCATGAATTTAGCATCAAATTCAGCCTGTATGGCAGATGTATCTGCTTGAAAATGCAAAAAATAGTCGTTTGCCTGTGGATAATTACTAATAGTAGCCACAACTCTTCTGGTAAATTCCACAATATCCTCTTTCGTTTTGTGCAAAGGTAATTGATTTGGATGATCAAGTTGAATGAAGAGACTTAAGTCTTGGATCAGTTCCTCCATATGCCTTCCTTTGTCTGCAATTTCTTGAATAAAGGAACGTGCTTCCTCCTTGGACCATTCGTATTGATCGTTTAATAATAGCGTAGAGTAGCCAGTAATATAGGTTAATGGCGTTTTTAAATCGTGTGAAATACCTGCAATCCATTCTTGCTTTGCCTGTTCCACTTCTTCTCTTTCTGTCTCTGCAGCCTTTAATTTGCCTGATAAGGATTTTAGATGCTGAAGAACCTCTTGATAGAGCATATAACGCATACGGAGCTTTCCTTTACGGTTATAGATGTTGGTCAGTCCATTGGGCAGTGTATAATTTTCCTCAAATAATTGCTGAATCCAAGTCATGATAAAACCAAGAGGACCACCAAAATACCACCCAAATACTGCTATACAGGCAACAGTACTAAATCCAAAGATCCATAGTACCCATAAATTCTCATACTCCTCACTAGCGTTTTCCTTAAAGAGTGGTATGATTCCTTCGATGCCTATGAGAATACAGATTCCAGTTACAAGCATCCACAGCATAATGCCCAACGTAAGATGTATGGTAAAACGTGTATTTATTCGCATAGGGATTCCTCTTTTGGTGGGATAAATTTATAGCCTATACCCCTTAAATTCACAATTATTCTTGGTTTTCGTGTATCATCTCCAAGCTTTTTCCGTAGCTTTGAAATATGGATGGTTACAGTCTTTTCCTCCCCATAGACATCATTACCCCAGACGAGTTCATAAAGCTGAGAGGTTGTAAAAATCCGATTTGGATTTTTACAAAAGAATTGTAGTAGCTCAAGCTCCTTAGCGGTGCATTCTACAGGCAGCTTATTAACAATGAGTGTGGCAGTTTCAGGGTTGAGCGTAAAATAACCAAAATCAAATTTTGCCTCAAGTTGTTGCTGTGTATTTTCATACATTTTTTTGACGTCTAAGGATGGCCTTTATACGAGCAACCACTTCTAAAGGATTGAAGGGTTTTGTTATATAATCATCACCGCCTAATCCTAGCCCTGTTAATTTATCAAAATCTGTGGAGCGTGCACTAACAAAAATAATTGGGGTATTTGTATGATTACGGATAGCTGTGCAAAGCTCAAAGCCACTGATATCTGGCAGCATGATATCCAGCAAAATAATATCGTAATGATTGTCCTTGATAAGCTGTAGCGTATCTTTTCCATTAGAGGCGGAATCAATATTAGTAAAATTTTCTTTCCTTAGCGTAATGTCTAAAAGTTTTAAAATGCCGATTTCATCATCTACTGTTAAGATTTTTACACCTTCCATTTGTATCCCTCATTTCAATTTCATCATAACAGCTTCTGAGTTGTATAGCCTCCCTCAAATAAAAAAATTACTGTTATTTTCCGTTGATTTTACTTTGATTTTACTTTCGCTTATTAAGCTAAGTGTAATGAAACCAAAAACAGTAAGGAGAAAGTAAAATGGAAACCATTATTCAAACACATCAATTATGCAAGAGCTATAAGGGAGCGGAAACTATCTCGAATGTCAATATGAACATTAAAAAAAGGAGAGATTTATGGTTTTTTAGGTCCAAATGGTGCTGGGAAAACAACGGTTATGAAAATGATTTTAAACCTGGTAAAGCCAACCTCAGGAGCAATAAAGATTTTTAATACACCAATCTCTACAACCTCTTATCAATACTTGAAGAAAATAGGGAGCATTATTGAGTACCCAGAATTCTATGAAAGACTGACAGCTAAGGAAAACTTAGAGCTTCACTGCGAATATAGTGGCGTTAATGACAAGGGGGCTGTAAAGGAAGCGCTGAGAATCGTCGGTCTGAATAGTGTGGAAAATAAAAAGATACATGAATTTTCATTGGGAATGAAGCAAAGATTAGGAATTGCACGAGCTATTGTGACAAAACCTGAAATTCTTATTTTAGATGAACCCATCAATGGTCTTGATCCAATTGGTATTAAAGATATACGAGAACTTTTAATACAACTAAAAGAAAAGCATGGTATCACCATTTTAATTTCCAGTCACATCGTGTCAGAAATTGAATCGATTGCAGACACAATTGGCATCCTCCATGATGGAAAATTATTAAAGGAAGTTAAAATGGAGAATATTCGTAAAGAAACAATGGCTTATTTAGAAATCCGAATAGATGATTTCAGGGGAGCAATTAAAGTTCTTGAGAATAATCTTGGTATTCGAAATTACGAAGTGGTCAATGAGCATTGTATTCGGGTTTTTGAGCAAAATATTTCGCAATCTCAAATTAATAAAGAGCTTATTCTCAGTGGTATAGTTGTCAATGGTCTTGAAAAGCAACAACAACATTTAGAAGAGTATTTCTTACAATTAATTAATGGAGGTCATCCACATGCTTAAATTACTAAAACTTGAATGGAAAAAGAATCGTATGTCCGGTTATATAAAGGGCTTATTGATTTGTATTATCAGCATTTTTGTAGCTGTTGCTCTGATGGCTATAGGGGGAGAAGGAGAATGGGCGTTTTTAAACTATACGGAAATTATGTCCTTAACAAATATTCTAATTCGTATTGTATTTATTATTTTTTTCAAGTGTAATCCTATCCCGCTTGGTGATAGATGAATATAAAAATAAAACTGTTCAGTTATTGTTTACGTACCCATTGAAAAGAAAAAAAATTATACTTGTCAAGCTGTCTCTCGTTTTTGGTTTCTGCTTTGTCAGTATTGTTAGTGCTACCTTCATGATTAATTTACTGATTTACTTTTTGAATCCGATGATGAGTTTATTTCAGCAACCAGCAGATATACAAGATATGATCGTAACAATACCTTCTACTTTTATGAGTGCCTTTATGACTGCTGGCGTAAGCTTAATACCTTTGTACTTTGGTATGCGGAAAAAATCTACTGCTTCTACCATTACATCGGCTGTAATTATTGGATTTATCATTAATGCATCTGTTTCTGATGGAACGACAACATCTAGTCTATATCAAATTATGGCTGTACCAATTCTATTGTGCGGATTAGGATTTTTAATTGGCTATCTATCTTATCGAAAGGTCGATAAAGTGGATTTAACTTAAAATCTATCATTAGTAAAGAGGGGATAAAGTTAAAAAGGAATTATTTACTAAATACTAAAATAGGTTCATCACCAAAAGATGTGGTTGACATTTTTAATTGTAATAGTAATTGACTGGAGCGTGAGTGAAGCGGTTCGGACGCCCCCTGGAAAGCACACTGGCGAAGCGGAAGTCAACCACAAGTTATGGTGAAGAGCCATAAAATAACCAATTGAGGAGATAAAACGTAATGAAAACAAATCGTGTTGCCTTCATTGATACAATGCGTGGATTTAGTTTATTTGGTATCTTAATGGCAAATTTATTGATTTTCCAGTTTGGTTTTTTTGGTAAAGATGAACTAAAGGATCTATCCTCCCTTGATTACGGAGCTTTCTATTTTATAAAAGTCTTTATTGAAGGATCCTTTTTGCCGATCTTCACTATTTTATTCGGGTTTTCTTTTATTAAACTTATAGAGTCTATTCTTAAAAAAAAGGATAAGAGTCGATGGTCCATTTTTCGTCGTGCGACTGGGTTAATGACCTTAGGTTTACTACATTCAATTTTTTTTATGGGGAGGCGATATTTTATTTTCCTACGGCCTTATGACATTCTTTTTAATCCCATTTGTTAATCGTAAACCGAAAACTTTATTTATCTGGCTGGCATTTTCTTATTATTAATTAACGCCTTATCATTTGGCTCCATAGAAGGAACAAAAAAAGAGCAGAGAGAAATGGCAACCTATATAGAGAAAGCCGACAACGTATACGCTAATGGAAGCTACTTAGACCTTTATGATTTCCGCGCAAACGTTACACCTCCTGGCACAGATGATACAGGGTTAGCCTTTTTCTTATCAACTATCCTTAAACCAATATTCGGCACTACATTGATCCTTTTTGGCATGGGCCTCGCTAAAAAGCAAGCTTTTGTGAATATGGAGGACGAAAAGAAATGGTATAAGATTGGTACTCTGCTTGTTCCAATAGGTCTAGCTTTGAAGAGTTTGAGTTTTAGTTTTGTAGAAAGCAATTTTTCTAGCATGTTGTTAACGGGTGGATCTTTGTTATTAGCAGTTGGCTATGTCTTTCTTGCAGCTTTATTTTATAAAACTCGCCCTGTACAACGTCTCGCTCCTGCTTTCGAAAGTGTCGGTAAACTATCTTTAACTAATTATCTAATGCAAACGATTATTTGTACAACAGTATTTTTTGGTTATGGTCTAGGCTTATACGGTAAGCTCGGCGTGTTTGGTGGTATTTTGTTTGGTATCGTCGTATATATCATGCAATGTGTTTTCAGCCTTTTCTATTTAAAGAGATTTAAACGGGGACCATTCGAAACTGTATTACGTGTTTGGACAAATTGGTCTTTAAACGGACAAATTAAACAGAAAGGAAATATATTACATGAATAGTAACTCTAAAGAAGATTTACAGATACATGGTGGTTTTTTAGGCATCTAACTACTGAGTTTTAACACTATTTGCTTTTTAAAAGATGACACCTGCGTGATTTTTAAATCAGAGCTTTCTGCAATTCAAAAGGGCAGAAAGCTCTTGTCTTAATATTGAAATTTCACTCTAACAGTCGCATTAATAGCCATTTGCCCCTGTTCAATAGGTGTAGCAATTGTTGAATCGGCCATCGACATGGATTTATAGAGGACGGGGCTATTTTCATGTTCCTCAACAATTTCAATTGGCTGGGGCTGTAAAGGCAAATACATCGCATCTGCAATTGTTTTAGCTTTCATTTGGGCATTATGGAGAGCTAAAGTAAGTGCTTGCTGGTAATAGGCATCGACATCTGCAATGTTAAATTGAATGGAGGAAATCCGATTTGCACCATTTTGCACAGCTGTGTCAATAACGGAACCAACCTGATTCGTGTCCATCACCTTTACTGTAATGGCATTGGTCACTTCATAGCCATTAAAAATTTGTTTACCATTCTCAAAATCATAAAGAGGTAAAATCGTGTAGTCTGTTGTTTGAATATGTTCTCTTGGGATTTTAAGTGCTAACAGAGATTGCATGACACGATTCATTATTATCGCATTTTCCTTTTGTGCATCCTGAGCATGTTTCCCTTGTGTATTTACTTCAACTTGCAGCTGTACAAAGCCTGGCTTTGCCATTACTTTTCCATGACCATTCACAATGATAACACGTTGTGCATAAGGAACTTGCTGACCACCAGTTGAATAATACATGAAAACCACCCTTCTAAATGCTCAATGCTACCTGCTATCCTTTATCTTTCAGATTTTTTAATAATTGATCATGTAATTTGGTAAATAGCAGCAATGTTAAAAGTGTTCCAATAAGGGCTAAAAACATGTCCCATTGTGCATCCCAGCGATCGCCTTGCATTCCGACAAAATCCTTCGATGCTTTACTACCTTTGGAGATTTTTGTACTTAACCATTCAATGATTTCAAAGATAGCTGCAATAGCAAGCATTATACTAATTGTAATGCCTGATAACCAAGCCCCTTTTGTTAATGGCGTCTTCCGTATTAATATTTCCCTTATAACAATCGCCATTAAACCTTTAAAGAAATGTCCAAAGCGATCATAGTTATTTCGCTGTAAATGGAATTCTTCTTTAATCCAATTAAAAAGAGGGACCTCTGAATAGGTATAGTGTCCACCAATAAACGTTAAGATGGATAAAAAAAGCGATAATACAATATGAAAAAGTTGTGAAACGGAATTTATTATAGATGACAGTAACAAAGATAATTGCTACAACGGCAGGACTTACCTCAGCTAGCCAATCCAAATAGGAAGCTGGTTTTATTACAGACCAGAGAAAAATAATGATGACGATTAATAATAAAATGACATGTATTTTCTTATCTTTACCCATCACGCACACTCCTTTGCCTAAAGTATAGGGAAGGCGCGGCTATGTTATACAAAAATATGACATCAGCTAAAAAAAGCGTCTAGTTGAGTGGTGCACTGACGCTTTGTTTATCTTGATTTAGCAAATCTTTAATGCGAAAGTGCAGAGACAGCTACGGATTTTGAAGAGGAGCTTTTCGAGCAAGCTCAAAAAAATCCGGACCCATTTACGCTGGGGTATAATTGAAGGCTTTAGATCATTTTTAATAAAGCCTCTACTCCAGACATTCCTTCAGTAATGCCAACTGTTGTGCCTCATAGGTTACTGATTCTAGAGGAGCTGTCAATAGTTCATCAATTGTTTTTACACCAACAGCTCGCCCAGCGATAATTTTCCGATCAGCTAGGCGGTCATTTAACAAACCGACATCTAATGCCCCGCACATTATATAGCCCGTATTATTTGAAACCGTCAGTAGTGTTGTTTTGGGTAATTGAACAGCCACCGCAGTGAAGAAATGTCCCTTAATCATAATAGGCTCTATTGTCACCATCAAAATCACTCCTTTTCTCTATATACATATGGCAGGAGCTAAAAAGGTGTTCGACATTTTTTTATTAAAAAATACAATTAGATTATTCATCATTGCTTTGAAAAGACGAGCTTTTAGTGTGATCACTTGTTTTTTGTTAGATAAATATCTTGCTCAACTATTAATTCCTGTGACAATTCTGATATATCAAAAGGGGATTTCTGTAATATTTAAAGGGGAAAACCGCCAATCCTTCTCAAGTATAATTCATTGTAATTCGTAAATAGTAAGTTGACGGAGTAATGTGAATGTGACTTGGGAGGTGATGCTATGACACGTAAATATGTAATGATTCTAAGCATTTGTTTTTTTATCATATCGGTTTGTTCTACAGGGCTGATAACGTATGCGGATAAAGGCCGCCCCTATTATGAAGAGACAGGAGAAGTTGTGTGGGATATCAATACAGAAGACAAAATAATTGCCCTCACCTTTGACGATGGACCACATCCTAAGTATACGGCAGCTATTTTAGATTTATTGGCAAAGTATGATGCAAAGGCTACCTTTTTTTATTATTGGAAAAAAATGCAGAAAAATATCCAGAGGTTGTTTTACGATCTTATTCTGAAGGACATGAGTTAGCCAATCATACGTATTCACATCCGTTCAAAGTTTCCATTACTGATTTGCAGAAGGAGCTGCGGCAGACAAAGGAAATAATTTATAGCATAACTGGATTTTCCCCGGTTTTATTCCGTCCTGTAGGTGGTAACTATAATGATTCAATGATTAATGCCGCTGTTAAGGATGGATACAAAGTAGTTATGTGGTCTTGGCATCAGGATACTCAGGATTGGAAGGAGCCGGGTGTAAAGAAAATTACACAAAAGGTTCTGAAGGGATCAAAGCCTGGAGATGTTATTTTATTCCATGATGGAGGCGGCGATCGCAGTCAAACCATTAAAGCGCTGGAGGAAATATTGCCAGAGTTAAAAAAAGCAGGGCTATACATTTGTCACGATATCCGAGCTGATAGAAAGCAAACAGCAGAAAGAGCAAGTGCAATAATAGGAATAAGCCATCTCAACAGTTGTTTGATATGGCTTATTTTCCTCAATTTACTAAAGCGAATTAATTACCAAAATAGAAGTGGTGCAAGTGCAATCCCAACAATTGTTCCAAGTGCGATACCAACACCGAAGCCTGCTCCTCTAAAACCCCAACCCCAGAAACCCAAACCATAACCACCAAATCGTCTATCAGGAAGAATCCATACCTGTCTTCTATCCACTCTAGTTATTTCTCCATAATGTACTTTTCCGCATGATTCAGTAATTTTTACACGTTTACCTTGATATTGACAGCAAAGATTATAAGTATCAGCTGGATTCACAATTATCCCTCCTTTCCGCTTCCTTACAAACTAATATATGCTGTCTCCTCTACCCACCATTAGCCGATTGTCTATTGAACACATAAGCTATAGTTGGAGGTGTGAGGATGTCAGTTATACCAACAAATGAGTGGTTACATGAAATTATGGAGATTCAAAAGCTTGTGCCTAAGAGAAACATCTATGAATTACAGCGCTCTATCATTTGTAATCGTCTAATAGAGGTCTTTAATAGTGGAAATCCGGAAGAAATACAGTTTGAATTGCAGCAGCAGGGGCTATATTTGCCACATGAAAACTTAGCTATTCAAATGTTAGAAAAACAGAATGTTTGGCTAATTGTGCAAGAAGAATTTAATTACTTAAAAGAAAAATGGAACGGTCCTAATGTACCAATCTATATACTCCCTATAACACAGGAACAAACAATGACTAATAAAAATGGTACTGCCTATCCTAATGCCCTATTTTTATTTGTTGGGGAACTTAAAGAACAGGAACTTCGAGCATTATTTGCACATGAATACAACCATGTTTGTCGCCTGCATTGTATAAATAAATCTTTAAACGAAGTGACCTTGTTAGATTCTTTAATTTTAGAGGGCTTGGCAGAATGTGCAGTAGAAGAAATTTATGGAGATGAGTGGTTAACACCGTGGTTGGGGAATTATTCGATTGAAAAGATGCTGGAAATATGGAAAAAGTATTTTTTATCTCAGATGAATAGTCAGGGATTGGCGCATCATGCGGAATTTTTATATGGTGGAAAGCTACCTCAGTGGATTGGATATTGCATTGGCTATGAAATTGTAAGGACGTATATAAAAAATCATTCACCAAACAAACTTCTTTTAAAAGATTCGAAGGAGATACTTACGGGCTCTGATTTTCCGTTACAATAGAGGGAAGGAGTGATTGGCGTGTCAGATCAACTAAAAAAATGTATTACCGCCCGTTATTGACTTGTCAACAAAAGTGCTAATCGTGGGCTCAATGCCTGGAAAACAATCATTAGAGAAGCAGCAATATTATGGTAACCCACGCAATCACTTTTGGGCGATTATTGGGGAAATATTAGAGACAGCAATTCCAGATAACTATGAACAAAGGTTGCAGTTGTTAAAGAGTAACCATATTGGTCTTTGGGATACAATAGCATCTTGTGAGCGTAAGGGGAGCTTAGATGCGGCTATTCGTAATGAAAAGCCGAATGATTTTCAAATGCTTTTTGAGCACTATCCTAACATTGAGTTAATACTTTTTAATGGAGCAAAGGCTTTTGATGTTTTTAAAAGGCATATTGGTTTTGAAGTTTTAGCTAAGCGTGCCTATCAAAAAAATGCCCTCAACTAGCCCTATACCTGGTAAAAATATTAAATCTTTAGAGGAAAAGCTCAAGGATTGGCAAGTGATGTGCCCCTATTTACCTAACATAAAATAACCTCCATTGTTGGAGGTTATTTTTACTGCCATGTATTGTAGTAAGACCCCGCTGGACTAAAGAAGAATTTAAAATCATATTTTTCAGCCAATGCACGACTTTTCACTTCATTATTAAATCCAATTGTCATAACCTGTGTACCAAACTTTTCACGAATGTGAACTAATTGCTTCATCATATCCAATGACCATTCATCTTTCTCAACTACCCCATATGTAAAGTCTTCCCACATAATAAAATCGACATAGGGAGCCGTATAATCAGCTAGCGTTTGAAAGCCCCAATTTTGTGCAACGGATAGCCCATTATATTGTTGCTTTATCTCTTTAATAAAGGACAGCATTGCTTCATTTTGTGGATGTTGTTCTTTTTCAGGTAAGAAAGAATTAATATTGCCAACTGTATCTAAAAAAAACCCCATCTAACCCTTTTTGTACAATCTGTGTTTTAATTTCTTCTAGTAAAAGCTCTTGATAATGTGCAGAGGTCATATCCACTAAATAGGAATCCCATTCTGAGAAATACATTTTTTTCTCCATGGTCATCCCTATAAAAATCCTCTTCCAATAATTGATTATATAGCTCTGAGTTCCACTTGTCTGCCTCCATAGCATTTATATAACCATACACTAATGTCCCATTGCTTTGAGCCTGATCAATATAATGCTGTTGCATTTCAATAGGCTCCACTATGACTAGGTCAACTTTAGCCATTTCTTTCCCGATTGTTTCATTACCTTTATCTAAATAATATTTGTAATCCTTCACTGCCGCTAGTTTTTCTGAAATACTGATAGATTCAGCTTTATTATTTGCCGAGAAAAAAATAGATGCAAATGCCCAAGGATAATAGAATTATTGTAATAATAAAAGCAGCTTTTCGCATAAGTTCCCCTCTCCTTGAAATAACTACCTTTTATTTATACAGATTCGTTAGTTGATTAGGTATAAATGTATCCCTTAGGCAATAGTTCAACAGTTATTTGCCCTTTTTCATATACTGACTTAAGTAAAAGGGGGGAGTTTGTATTGTATTATAATCCATATGGGGAGAACTTCCAACGCCCAGGTTGGAACGAACCTAATTTTGAGTCGTCGTTTGGACCACCACCAGCAGGTCAAATGCCGATGAGCGCACCACCAGGCTTTTCACCACCTATTCCAGCCTGGCAAGTAGGCTCAAGTGGTATCCGCTCCTGCTTATTTAGAAATACGTTTATTTGGATGAATAACGGGAGAAGCTTTTGGTTTTTCCCAACTGCAATAGGGCGGGAGTTTGTAGCAGGTTTTAGATGGAGCAATCGATATGGCTGGCGCTTCCGTACCATTACTAGAAATAGCATACGTTCCTTTGAATGCTTTAGGTAGTATCAATTTCGCCTTGGCTAATGGAAGCTTTTGCTACGTGAATGAAGATAAATAGTTGGCTTTTAGAAAAATGATGTTACAATGATTGTAACGAAAAATGAAGGGACGATGGGTGGCTAATGAATAACTAATCTTAATTTTTGTACATGAAAAAGGTTTTTCAATGACTCAAAAATAGGATTAGTCTGCCCATTTTCCATAACTATAGTTGTTTCGCTATTAATTTGTTAATGCATAGCTGAGCTTGTTTTTCCTATGTTAAAAAAATAGGGAACCGAGCATTTTTAGTAATGGATTACAAAGATAGCATTCAATTATTTGTGCATGATATTGTTGCGACTAATCCTTCCAAAATAATTGGAGGGATTTTTTTGTCCCTCTAAGATAGAGAGGGATGGATACGTATGAAGGAAATTTTGCAATTACAGGATGTTCGATATGAAATTAACGATACAATGATTTTTAACAATGTTTCAGGTGCTGTTAAACAAGGCGAGGTAATTGGCATCATCGGAAGAAATGGTGCTGGTAAATCCACATTATTACAATTGATCTCAGGTTTATTAGAGCCCTCTAGAGGAAAGCTACGTTGGCTATATTCTGTAAAAGTTGTATATGTCGAGCAAGAGCTGGCTTATTTTGATTTAACGGAGGTTACCACGAGTGAGGCTGATTTACTTGCGAAATGGCGGGTTCCCAACGTACCCTTTTCTACATTAAGTGGTGGAGAAAAGCTGAAAATGCGACTAGCAGAAGGTTTTTCCCAAAATGCCCAGCTACTCTTACTTGATGAACCAACAAATCATTTGGATGAGCAGAGTACGGCTTTATTAATAGAGCAAGTAAAAGATTACACTGGCACAATCATTGTAGTGTCCCATGATCGGTATTTTCTAGATGAGATTGCAACAAAAATTTGGTCATTAGAAGAGGGAAAGCTTATTGAGCATAGTGGTAATTATTCGAGCTATATGGAGGCCAAAGAGCATCGAAGGCTAACGCAGCAGCGAGCATTCGAAAAGCAGCAAAAAAAATATAGAGCGAATAGAGGACCAAATGCAAGCATTAACATCCTGGTCTCAAAAGGCACATGTGCAATCTACAAAGCAAGAGGGATTTAAGGAGTATCATCGTGTCAAAGCAAAGCGAATGGATTCACAAATTAAGTCAAAGAAAAAAAAGATTGGAGAAGGAGTTAGCAAAGAATAAGGTAGAAGAAATTGCCCCTGAAGATGAAATACGTTTCACCTTAGGTACAAATCAACGAGTAGGTAAGAGGATGCTAGAGACAAAGCGTTTAAAGATGCGTTTTGAAGAACGGATACTGTTTCAGGATGTTAATTTGACAGCTAAATTTGGTGATAAAATTGCTATAACGGGAACCAATGGCAGTGGAAAAACGACATTATTAAAAATACTTTTAGGTCAGTTAAAGGCTGAGGGGGAGATTTGGATATCTCCTGCAGCAAATATTGGCTATTTAACACAAGAGGTATTTGATCTGCCACTTGAGCAGACACCAGAGCAATTCTTTTATAAAGAAACCTTTGAAGAGCGCGGTAAGGTTAGAAATCTCATGAAGCATTTGGGATTTACATCAGCACATTGGTCTTCACCAATAGGTAAGATGAGTATGGGGGAACGAGTGAAATGCAAACTGATGGCGTATATTATAGAAGATAAAAACGTTCTAGTTTTGGATGAGCCAACAAATCATCTTGATTTACCATCACGTGAACAGCTGGAGAAAACTCTTGCTCAATACAAGGGTACCTTATTTGTAGTATCACATGATCGATATTTTCTTGAGAAGGTGACGAATAGCGTGTGGGAGCTATGCCATCAGCGTATCGAGAAAAAATGGAGCGATAATTCTCCCTCAGCAGTTGATGCTAAAGAGGCACTACGTTTAACGCTTGAGACAGAAAAACAGGAGATATTAGGAAAGCTGAGTTTTTTTAACAGCAAAGAATAAGGAATATGCATTACTAGATCAAAAGTTTCAGGAGCTAACGCAGCGAATTAATAAACTAAAATAAACGTTTATGCCGATAATGGATAGGGAAAAATAAAATAATAAAGCATTTGAAAAGGAGGCAATATCATGAAAAAACTACTTTTTGCATTCATGCTATTTAGTTTTACTATCATCAGTGCCTGCTCTGACAGTGATGAAAAAAAATAATACACAATCTGAAAAAGACCTTCCATCACAAGAAAATCAACAACAGGAAGAGCAACAGACACCTGAAAAGCAGAATGAAAAGCCAGCAACCAATGGCAATAACGATAATACGGTGGCATCCATTACACAGGCTGAAGCTTTAAAAAAATATTAAGGATCAGCTTAAAACAAACCTTCCTATTTATTTGCCAGCAAAGCTTCCAATTCCAGAGGGTGCTTTCCTAACGGCGACGACTAAGGCTGAGAATCAACAAGTTGAAATAATATTTTATGAAAGTGAACAGTATTTGCCGATTAATGATATTAAGCTTAAAAATCCAGAATCTGCGACAGTGCTTGCACGACTTACTGTGAAGCAGTATGGAAGTACCAAAGAAGCCAATGAGCAAATTGCCTTTGAGAACTTTAGTAAAAATGGTGGTCAGGAGGTCGATCTTGGCAATAAAATTAAAGGCTATCAGGATGCTGGCGTTGGTTCGTTATGGACTGGCTGGAATGAGGGGAGATGGGCAATAGCAACTCATACTCGAACAGACAATCCAGAGGCTGGTGTAAAGCTTGCAAAGCAGGCAATACAGTTTTTGGAAACGCATATGCTTCCGGTTCCAAAGCAAAACGGCTCCGCCCATTTAGATGTTTATGAAACAGGAAATTTAATTGTATGGCAGGATGAAACCCTTGTCTATACGCTGGATACTATAAAAGATCCACTAAAAGCACTTGAAATAGCAACAGCATTTTATCACTAATTAAAACCCTCCTAGAGCAGAGAATAGCGCTCTAGGAGGGTTTTTGGATCTTGATTTAGAGCAAGATACAGCAACTCTTTAAAATCCAGACGCAATTACGCTTAAATCTTTTCTACTTCTGCTACAAGCTTTTTATATGCTGTAAACTGTTTCTCCCACTCTTCCATTGGATATTCCTCATGTATCGTTCCATTTAATAAGTCTGACAGTAGGTCCAAGCATATATGCCAGCCAGCTAAATCTTTAGGAGTATGCGCCGTTAATTCACCAATTGATTCTGCCAGTAGAAGTACCGAGCCGTTGTCGGTAGGGGAGAGCTCAAATCTGACCGTATCATTGCCCCAATCAAATTCAAGTACCTCTTTTTTCACATAATCTGTAATCTGGATTTCTAAAAAGGTAGCTGTGCCATCATTCATATTAAAATGGATTTTACCATTTTTTTGTAGATGGATGATTTCTAAATTACTCATCCATTTTTGAAGCTTATCATTTTCCGTTAAAGCAGCCCAAACCGTCTCCGTTGGATGGGGTAATGAGCGACTGAACTTGACGATATAATGATTATGTTGTTTTTGAATTGTAGCAATCATGGGGTAACCTCCTAATTTTTTTAAACTATAAGCTCTTCAATGTATTTATTTCATTTAGATTCATAATATTGATTATCTATTTTTAAAAGGTTCCCTATAAAAGTAATTATATTCACGTTTTCTTTTTAAAAGGTGATTCCTCTATTTTACTATTGAATTCAATGCTTGCAGTAGTCTTTCTACGCCCTTTTCAATTTCCTCCTGCTTCAAATGTCCATAGCCAATAATTATTCGATTATGATAGTTTCCCTTTGTAATGGCATGATTCTCCACTGGGTATACTTTAACGCCAAATTGTTCGATTTTTAACAATATCTCTTGGGAAAAATGAATGTCCTTAAATTCAGCAACTAAATGCATGCCTGTGGAGTAACCAAGTATCTTTATGTTAGTAGAAAAGGCTGTATGTAAACATTGTATAAGAAAATCGCGTTGCCTTTTATAAAATTTCTTCATCTTCCCGATATGGCGTTCCAAGTAGCCTTCGTTTATAAAACGTGCCAGAATAAGCTGTTCTAAAGAGGGTGTATGTAAATCTGTAAACCACTTTAGCTGTCTGCATTTTTCAATAAGATGTGTTGGTAAAACGATATATCCGATGCGTAGTGCAGGAGAGAGAATCTTACTAAAGGACCCAATATACAGTACATGTTCTGGATCTAAACCTTGTAAGGAGCTTATGGGCAAGCCTTCAAAGCGAAATTCACTATCATAATCATCTTCAATTAAATAACAGTGCTGATTTCTTGCATATTGGACTAATTGAATTCTGCGCTGTATTGGTAATGTCCCACCTAACGGAAATTGGTGTGAGGGTGTGAGAAATATAAATTTTGGCACTATGTTTTTCGGCAATAATGCAGTTTTCATTCCATCTTCATCAACAGGGATAGGATAAATCGTAGCACCTGAGGATGTAAAGATTGTTTGAATATCATTCGTAATAGGATCTTCCATTATGGCTATGTCATTTGGCGACAAAAGTAATCTCGATACTAACGTCATTGCTTGTGTAGCACCAGACGTTATGATGATTTGCTCTGGATGACAATGTACTCCCCTCGTTCTCTTCAAGTAGTATGCCAAGGTTTGTCTTAATTCTAGACGACCCTCAGGTAAATCATAGCCCAAATTCGTTGATTCGCTATCATTCCATAGCTGATGTGAGAGCTTTGCCCAGATTTTGCGAGGAAAAAGGTCTAATGCTGGAATTCCTGAACGAAAATTAATGATGCCATTCTCTGCATATTTATGATCGACTTTCTGTATTTCATGTGAGGGATCTGTCCTAGATAAAGAGGCCCCCTCTGCAACAAATGTACCCGAACCTCTCTGTGCAACTAAAAAACCTTCAGCTAAAAGTTGGTCATAAGCCTCCAATATGACATTTCTTGAAACGTTTAGCTCGGTAGAAAGCTCACGGTTGATGCTAGCCTTACGCCTGCTTGCAGTTCGCTGCATAAAATTTTTTTCACGAATTTGCTGATAGACTTGCCGATTTAAAGGTATAGCTGAAGAACGGTCAATCGGTATCCATAACACTGTATTTCGCCTCCTCTTAAAATTGGTACCTTAAAAATTTCTATAAAGTGGCTCTACAGCTACCAATTTTACCATGTTAAAGTACTGACAAATAGCAATTAGGAGGAATAAAGATGAGAAATATGGAGGAATTAGTAATACAGGCCTTAAAATCAGCAGCAAGAAATGAGCAAATGAAGCATACTGTTCAGCAATCAGCGGAGCTTTATCCGTTATTATGGAAGGCGGCTAAACGTTATGTTACTGGGGAAAAGAGACAGGAGGCGCTAAGAATTGCTCAGGATTTTATCTCAAAGGATTATCAAATATCACTAGAATTCATAGGAGAAAATACAAAGGATATTGCGGAATGTCAAAAGGCAAAGGAGGAGCTTTTACAGCTTATAGAGGACACTGGGGCACTTTCATTCAACCAAACTGTATCTTTTGATTTATCCCATATTGGCCTTTCAGTAAACGCAAATCTTGCCTATACAAATTTACAGGAGCTTGCACAGAAAGCGCAGCAATATGGTATTTCATTGATGATTAGCATGGAGGAGTCCTCCAAGACGAGCAGTATAATCGAAGTCTATAAAAAAAATAGCTATGCAATATCCGAATATAGGGATTACGCTGCAAGCTCATCTTTATCGTACAGAAGTGGATATTCAACAGTTAACCCAATATCCAGGGAGAATAAGGCTGGTAAAAGGCGCTTTTCAGGAGTCAGACGATATTGCGATAACAAGGTCAAGGAAATTAAACGAACGTTATCTTCATTTTGTTGAACAATTAATAGAAGCAAAGCATCCAATTTCAATTGCAACACATGATAAGGCGCTTATTCTAGAAATGGAGAAGCGTCGATATTTTCAACAGCCAAATGTGGAGATAGAGATGTTATACGGTGTACAGCCAACGTTGTTACAGCAATTAAAAAAGAATGGGTACCCATGCAGAGTTTATTTGACTTATGGAACTGAGTGGTTTTTGTACCTATGCCACCGTATTGCAGAATATCCTGAAAATTTATATCTTGCCGTAACAGATATAATTAATCCTTCAATCATAGAAAGTGAGGATTATTGAATACCCAAATGTGGGCAAGTGGAAGAGTTATACTGGCAATGACTATTGTTGGTAGCTCGATTGTAGCAGGTAAGATCATCATACAAAGCTTTCCTGTATTTTTAGCAAATGAACTGAGATTTCTTGTTGCATCTGCTGCTCTAGTACCTTTATGGATGAAAGTAGAGGGTTTTTCAGTGCTAGATAGAAAAGATTATTTATCGATCTTCTTGCAGGCATTGTTTGGTGTCTTTCTGTTTAATCTTCTAATGCTCAGTGGTCTTTCACAAACCTCAGCAATCGAGGCTGGTATTATTACAAGTACACTACCAGCTTGTACAGCTATTCTGTCAGTTTTCCTATTAAAGGAGAATTTTACGAGAAATATCGGGCTTGGTGTACTAATGGCTGTTTTTGGAACAGTATTAATAAATATTACTAGCATATCTACGATAGATTTGACATCATTAGCCGGTAATCTTCTTATTTTGGGAGCTATTTGTTGTGAATCCTTATTCATTATATTAGGAAAATCTCACTCTAAGCGAGTAAGTGCTCTCACTGTTGCTACGATGGTAAGCTGCTTTGGAGTAGTGTTGTTTTTTTCCTTTTGCTATAGCCGAAAGTCGTTCCTTTGCTTTTAAAGAAGTGACTTTTGCTGAATGGGGGTTAGTAGTCTATTTCGGAATCATTGTAACCGTGCTGGCATTTATTCTTATGCAGCAAGGGCTTGCAAGGATTTCTGCAACATCAGCGGGCATCCTAACAAGCTTTTTACCGATTAGTAGCATCGTGTTATCCTCGTTACTTTTAGGTGAAAAAATTTCATTTCTACAATGCGGAGGATTTGTATTTATTTTAGGAGCTCTTTATTTGCTGTCTAAGCCATCAACACAGATTGGATAAACCTAAGTTAACCGCTTGTGAAGGTGAATAAAGTATTTCATGGCGACATATTTTCCGTTACTATTGTTAAAAAAAGGAGGGATTTTCCTGACGTATCAGCAAGCTTTAGCACAATATATTACAGCTACGAATTCCCATGATTTTAATAATGTAAAGGAAATATTGCATCCACAGGCGGTCTATTGGTTTACCGATAAAACATGCACTACCTTAGAGGATATAGGGAATTACTTTAATCACGCATGGCAGGTAATCGAGCAAGAGGTATATTCGGCAACCGATGTTCAATGGCTTACGGTGGATGGAAAATCAGCTACCTGTATTTATACATACCACTATGAGGGCTACCATAAGGGGGAATTTATATCAGGTAGCGGAAGGGCTACAAATATATTTATAAAAGAAAATGATAAATGGAAGTTAATTCATGAGCATCTAAGTAGTTAAGATTTTTACTATAACTTGAATAAGCAACAACGAAATGATGAGTGTTAGTAGTATTTTCGCTGCCTTCATAGGTATTTTTGGTAAAACTAAAAGCCCCAGCTGAGAGCCAATAATAGAGCCTATTGCCATCGCAATCGCATATTTCCATTGTATAAAACCAGATTGATAAAAGACTAAAAATGCCCCTGTACAGCTTCCAAACAGAAGCACGCGCGTAAGCTGTACAGCCTTTATGTAAGAATAGTGCTGGCGTAAATAGTGTAATATGCTGAAGGTGGAAGAACCAGGACCAAAACCACCATCATATACCGCAATTAAAAATGGCTGCCATAATATATAGCCTTGTTTTGTCTCATTTTCGTGTGACTGTGCAGCCCATTCTATTCTTTTTAACGTTAGAAACAATACGAGAATGAGTAGTAGACAAGCTATCATATTCATGATCTGCTCTGACATGGCTATTGTTAGAAGTGCCCCGCAAACACCTCCAGTAAATGCAATAGTGACATATTTCAGAATAGAAGCTAGACGAAGCTCCTGCTGATAAAGAAGGTAGAAGATACTAGATAATGCAGAAATGCCTGTAGAAAATTTATTTGTAGCAATACCGGTATGTATAGGTATACCCACAAGCATCATGGCTGGGATTGTTATAAGCCCGCCACCCCCAGCAAGGGTACCAATAAAGGCAGCAATCATTCCTATACTAACGAGTGTTAGGGAAAGATTAGTATAAAAAAAGTCCAATTACAATGATAAGAGTGACGATTAAAATAAAAGATTTTTTCATATGCATCTCCTTTAGCTTTGCTAGTTAAAGGGTAGATGGAATTGATTGATAAATCTAATATATTATTTTTGGATTTGTATAAATATAATATATAAATCAAATTTTTTAGCTCTATAAAATGTGAGGGAATCAGCTTCCATTCCTAGCTACTTAGAGGCAGAAATGCATCTCCACTTGGATAAAAAAATAATTTCATTACTATAGTAATGAATCATGTTGTTGAAATACTATTATGTCAATGAAATCAAGGTGACAAATTAAAAGTATAGTCCTTTTTCAAAACGAGGGGTTGATCTCCGTTCCGACTGAGTGCTTT